>NZ_JASDTF010000026.1:0-61782 GCF_041441355.1 Propionivibrio sp. | reverse complement strand
CACGGCGAACACCTCACTCCCTCACGCTGTTACACCACTTCCCGGGACACCGCCATGGCTCGTTCAACCAGTGCGCGCATGAACAAGGGAAAACCCTGCTTGCGTAACTGGTTGTGAAAGGGTTTATACGCTATTTGGTCAGTATCATGGAGCTGCAACGCATTGAAATGGCGATGCAAACCAGCAATACCATCCACCTTGTCGCAACCAAGCCCTGAGAGCAGAGCCGGGAGTAGTCTCGCAGGCTGGATATCCCGGAGTCGCTGACAAAAACCGGTAAATTTACCGATCCGGTTGAGTTCAGAAGAGCTAAGAAGTTGCTTGAGGTACTGGGTTGCATTGATAATAGTCATGGCTTCGGGCGTGTCGGTTTTTTTTTGCGATTAAATCAGATCACAAACGAAGCCTTTTTTCTATCTATTTCAATTGGTTGTAGCTAAAGATCCTGTACATGTACAATTCCTAAATTGCTAGCCAATCGAGGTCATCGATGCTCAACATCGCCCTGTTCGGTCCCCCGGGCGCAGGCAAGGGGACGCAATCCGAGTTTCTGATCCAGGAATACAACCTTTACCACGTTTCGACCGGCGACCTTCTACGCCGCGAAATCGCCAACAAGACGCGCCTCGGGCTCGAAGCGCAGAGCATCATTGCCGCGGGCGGTCTCGTTTCCGACGAAATCATCGTTCAGATCATCGAGAAGACGATCACCGACAACCCGAACTGCAATGGCTTCCTGTTCGACGGTTTTCCGCGCACCTACATTCAGTCCTACATCCTCGAAGGACTGATGCTCAAGCTCAATACCTCGCTTAACTGTCTGATCAGCCTGGAGTTATCCGAAGAAGAGTCGGTCAAGCGCCTGCTCAACCGTGGCAAAATTTCAGGCCGCAGCGACGACAACGAGACCGTCATCTGCAATCGCCTCAAGGAGTACAAGGAAAAAACGCTGCCAGTGCTGCAGTTTTACAAGGACAAGGGGATCTACCACGAGGTCGACGGCGCGCGCAGCATCGAGGCGGTGACCGACTCGATCCGGGAAATCATCAACGCCGAGTTGCGCAAACAACTGTTCAACGTCGTCCTCTTCGGGTATCCGGGTTCGGGGCGTGGATCGCAAGGCAAGGCGCTTGCCCGGCAATACGGTCTTGAGAACGTCGACACCGGCGCCATGCTCGAACACGAAATCACTCAAAAGACTGAACTCGGCTTGAAAATCGCCGCACAGGTGGAAAAAGGCGAACTCGTACCCGACGAAATCGTCGTTCAACTCATCGAAAAACGCCTGCGCGAATCAAAAACCGCCAAGGGCTTTATTTTCAAGGGTTATCCGCGCACACTGGTGCAGTCGTACATCCTCGACGGGCTGCTGCGCAAGCACGGTTCTTCGGTATCCTGCGTCATTGACATCGAGACGCCGATGCTTGAACTGATCAACCGCCTCGACGAACGCCGCCAGACCGACCGCTGCAAACCGTACGACCGTTCTGCCGCGCAGATCGTCAAACGGCTCAAAGAGCACGAGGTCAAGACCGTTCCCGTCATCGAGAAATACGAGCAACAGCACGGCGTGATCAAGATCGATGGGATGGGCTCGATGGATGAAGTCTATGCCCGGATTTGCTCGGCGATGGACGAAAAAGCGAGGCACATGCGCTAAGTGTCGCGGGGCCGGCGGACACGACGTCGGCCCCGCCCCCGGCCCAATGGCACCCTCTGCACTGCAGAGGGCTGAGCCAAGCGCTTGATTCTCCGTATCCGCGTATTTTTTGCTTTGTATTTCGTGATGCCACCTATAGGATTGTGCAATTCTGACCATCCCCACCTGCATCACGGAGCACGCATGACCCCATCTAGCCTCGACCACGACCTGCCTTTGCGCGACGACATCCGTCTTTTCGGCAGATTGCTGGGCGAAACGGTACGCGACCAGGAAGGTGACGCCACTTTTGCCGTCATCGAACGGATTCGCCAAGCGTCCGTCCATCTCAACCAGGAACCCGCCGCCCAAGCGGGCTCACAGCACGAAGCGCAACGCGAGGCGCTCGACGAACTGCTCAACACGCTGCCGCGCGACACCATGATTTCGGTGGTCCGGGCCTTCAGCTACTTTCTCCACCTGGCCAACATCGCCGAAGACCAGCACCACATCCGTCAGCAGCGGAACACCGCGCTCACCCACGATGCACCCCAAGAAGGCAGCGTCCGCCATGCCCTCGACCGCATCGAAGCGGCCGGCATCGCGCCAGAAAAAGTGCGCGATTTCTTCGCTTCTGCGCTCGTTGCGCCCGTTCTGACAGCACATCCGACTGAAATCTCGCGCAAGTGCATTCTCCAGAGTCACCACGAGATCGCAGCACTGCTGGATCGCCGTGACCGCAACACCCTGACGCCGGACGAATCCGAAGAGAACGAAACCGAACTGCGCAGCGCCGTCCTGCGCCTGTGGCGGACGCGCATGTTGCGCCCCAATCGACTCGCAGTGGTCGACGAAATCCGCAACGGCATCAGTTATTTTGACGACACTTTCCTCCGCGAACTGCCCCGCCTGTACGCGCAGCTGCACGACCACCTCGCCCGACGTTTCCCTGAAACAAAATGGGAGCTGCCGCCTTTCTTCCGGATCGGCAGCTGGATCGGCGGCGACCGCGACGGAAATCCCTTTGTCACGGCTGATATCCTGCGTACCGCCTTGCGCCTCCAGTCGACGGCCGTGCTCGATTTCTACCTCGAAGAAGTCCACACGCTGGGCAGCGAACTCTCGCTCTCGCGCACGCTGCTCAAAGTCACGCCTGAACTGGAAGCAGTGGCCGCAAGCTCGCCGGACAACTCGCCGCACCGGGTCGATGAACCCTTCCGTCGCGCCCTGACCGGCATCTACGCGCGCCTCGCCGCCACGGCCCGCGCGCTTGACCATCACGAAGCGCTTCGGCATGCGGTCGGAGACGCGCACCCCTACAGCAGTGCCGAGCAACTGCGCGCCGACCTCGACATCCTCTCCGATTCCCTGCACCTGCACGGCGCCAAGCTGATCGCGGATGGACGCTTGCGCCGCCTGCGGCGGGCCGTCCAGATTTTCGGCTTCCACCTGGCGCCGCTCGACCTGCGCCAGAACTCGGACGTCCACGCCCGCACGGTTGGCGAACTGCTCGAATGCGCCGGTCGTCTGCCGCAAGGCGGCTACGCAGCGCTCGACGAAGAGGCGCGCATCGCTTTGCTCAGCGAAGAAATCGCCTCGCCACGCCCTCTTTATTCGCCCTTCCTCCCCTATACGGAAGAAAGCCAAGGCGAGCTGGCGATTTTCTTTGCCGTCCGTGAACTCCGCCAGCGCTATGGCGAAGCCGCCCTGCCCAACGCCATCATTTCCAAGACCGACGGCGTTTCCGACCTGCTGGAAGTCGCCCTCCTCCTCAAAGAAGCCGGCTTGCTGCGCTGGCGGGGCGGCACTGCTCGCGCCGAGGCCGACCTCAACATCATCCCGCTTTTCGAAACGATCGCCGACCTGCGCAACAGCGCCGGAGTCATGCAGCGCCTGTTCGAACTGCCGGTCTACCGCGCGCTCGTCGAATCGCGTGGGCAGGAACAGGAAGTGATGCTGGGCTATTCCGACAGCAACAAGGATGGTGGCTTCCTGACATCCGGCTGGGAGCTGTACAAGGCCGAAATCGAGCTAACCCGGGTCTTCGCCGCTGCCGGCGTACGCCTGCGCCTCTTCCACGGACGCGGCGGCTCGGTCGGCCGCGGCGGTGGCAAGAGCTACCACGCCATCCTAGCCCAGCCAGCAGGCGCCGTTTCCGGGCAGATTCGCATCACCGAACAGGGCGAAGTGATTTCTTCGAAATACGCCACGCCGGAAGTCGGCCGCCGCAATCTGGAAATCATCGCCGCCGCCACGCTCGAAGCCACGCTGCTCGACCTGGAGAAGGAAACCGAACCACTGACTGACCGCGCGACGATGGAGCGCCTGTCGGAGCTGGCCTTCCAGGCGTACCGTCATCTGGTTTACGAAACGCCGGGGTTTTCCCGTTATTTCCGTGAGTCGACGCCGATCGCCGAAATCGCGGGACTCAACATCGGCAGCCGCCCCGCAGCGCGCAAGCCGTCCGAACGCATCGAGGATCTGCGCGCGATTCCCTGGGTGTTCAGCTGGGCGCAATGCCGCCTGATGCTGCCGGGCTGGTACGGCTTCGGCTCGGCCGTCCGCGCCTGGCTGCTTGAAAACCCGGCGGGCCTCGAGCAGTTGCGGCGCATGCATGCCACCTGGCCGTTCTTCCGCACCCTGCTCTCGAACATGGACATGGTGATGGCCAAAGCGGACCTGTCCATCGCCGCACGCTATGCCGAGTTGGTGACCGACCCCGAACTGCGCGTCACCGTCTTCGCCCGCATTCGCGACGAGTTCGAATTGACGCGAACGCATCTGCTGGCCATCGCCCAACAGGACGAACTGCTGGCCGACAACCCGCTGCTGCGCCGCTCGATCCGCGACCGCTTCCCCTACATGGACCCGCTCAACCACCTTCAGGTCGAGCTTCTGCGCCGACACCGCGCCGGAGAGAGCGACGAGCGCGTCCAGCGCGGCATCCACATGTCGATCAACGGCGTCGCCGCAGGCTTGCGCAACAGCGGCTGACGCCCACGCGGCGGGCGGTTGGCGTGGGGTTGGCGTGGACGACCACGCCTAATCCACTGCCCGCCGCCGATCGACGTGGATTAGCGAAACCGGGCGTACCAGCCCGCTCTCGTCCTCCTCTTCGAGTTGCACAGGAAAGCCCCATAGCGCTGCGACATGGCGCAGTAGTTCATCGCGATTGTCGGCCAACGGCCGACGCCGATGGAGATAGTGGCGCAAGGTCAACGTCCGATCGCCGTGCACGTTCGCGCTCCAGACCTGGATGTTCGGTTCTCGGTGACCCAGGTCGTACTGCTCCGAAAGCAGGCTGCGAACGGCACGATAACCTGTCTCGTCGTGGATCGCCTCGACCTTCAAGCGGCGCTCGCGGTCGTCGTCGAGCACCGCGAACAGCCTGAATTCGCGCATCAACTGTGGTGAGAGGTATTGCCCGACAAAACTTTCATCCTTGAAGTTGCGCATCGCGAATTCGAAGGTCGTCCGCCAATCGCTGCCGGCGATCTCCGGAAACCAGGCGCGATCCTCCTCGGTCGGGTTCGTACAGACGCGCCGCAGGTCGCGCCACAACGCAAAACCAAGGGCGTAAGGGTTGATCCCATTGTAGTAATTACTGTTGTACGGCGGCTGGTAGACCACGTTGGTGTGCGCTTGCAGGAATTCAAGCATGAAGCCGTCGGAGAGCAAGCCCTCGTCGTAAAGGGCATTGAGCAAGGTGTAGTGCCAGAAGCACGCCCAGCCTTCGTTCATCAATTGCGTCTGGCGCTGTGGATGGAAGTACTGTCCGATCTTGCGCACGATGCGGATGATCTCGCGCTGCCAGGGCTCGAGCAGCGGCGCATTTTTTTCGATGAAGTACAGCAGGTTTTCCTCGGGCTCTTCGGGAAAACGCTTGCGCGCCTTGTGTTCACCCCGCTGCTTTTCCGGCAGGGTGCGCCACAGTTCGTTGACCTGCGATTGCAGGTAGGCCTCGCGTTCCTTCTGCCGGGCCCGTTCGGTGGCCAGCGATAGCCGTGGCGGCCGCTTGTAGCGATCGACGCCGACGTTGAGTAAGGCGTGACAACTGTCGAGCAACTGCTCAACCTCGTCGACACCGTATTTTTCTTCGCAATCAGCGATGAAATTACGGGCAAAGACGAGGTAGTCGACGATCGCGTCGGGCGCCGTCCAGGTCCGGAACAGATAATTGCCCTTGAAGAAGGAGTTGTGTCCGTAAGCGGCATGGGCGATGACCAGCGCCTGCATGGTCATCGTGTTCTCTTCCTGCAGATAGGCGATGCAAGGGTCGGAGTTGATGACGATCTCGTAGGCCAGCCCCATCTGACCACGCTTGTAGGCGCGCTCGGTGGCCAGGAAGTGTTTGCCGAAGGACCAGTGGTGGTAATAGACAGGCATGCCGATCGAGGCATAGGCGTCCATCATCTGTTCGGCAGTGATGATCTCGATGACATGTGGAAAGCAGTCGAGGGCGTACTGACGGGCGACGCGGCCGATTTCCCGGTCGTAGGCCTCGATCAGCGTCGGAGTCCATTCGGACTGCGCCTCAAGGGCGCGACGGCGGCGTTGTTTTGCGCTCATTTCAGCGCCAGCCTTTTCTGGAAGAGTTCGCGAAACACCGGGTAGATGTCCGGTAAATCGCCGATGCGCTGCATCGCCAGGCGACGCGGTTGCACGGCACGGAGCTTGGTGTATTCGTCCCACAGACTTTGCCCCGGTTGGTTGCTGATCTCGATGTAGGCAAAGAACTGGCTGCGGGGAACGATCTCTTGCGCCAGGATTTCCCGGCACAGCGGCGTATCTCCGTCGCTGTCTTCGCCGTCGGATGCCTGTGCGCCGTAAATATTCCAAACGCCCGTCGCGTAACGTTCGTTGATGATCGTGGACATCAGCCTCAACGCCGAAGAGACGACGGTTCCGCCGGTATCCTGGGCACGGAAGAAGCGCTCTTCATCGACTTCTTCGGCCTCGGTGTGGTGACGGATGAAGACCACCTCGATCCGGTCGTAACTGCGCGTCAGGAAAAGGTAAAGAAGCATGAAGAAGCGCTTGGCGATCTGCTTCTTGCGTTCGTCCATCGACGCCGAGACGTCCATCAGGCAGAACATCACCGCCTGCGTCGTCGGCAATGGAATGCGAATCCGATTGTTGTAACGCAGATCAAAATCGTCGATGAACGGCAGGCGCTCAAGCCGACGCCGCAGGCACTCGATCCGCTGGCGCAAGGCCTCGGCTTCAGGCGTAGAGCCATCTCCGGCAGCTGCCAGCGTCTCAAGACGGGCCTCCAGTTCAGCAATTTTCCGACGCAGCGGGCCACCCATCGCGATCCTTCGCCCAGTCGCCCCGCGCAGAGAACGGACGATGTTGATGTTGGTTGGAACGCCGGTGCTCGTGTAGCCGGCGCGAACCTTGCGGAAGTCCTGCACCCGGGCCAATTGGGTTTTCACCAGGTCGGGAAGCTCAAGATCGTCGAAGAAAACGTCGAGGAATTCCTCCCGGGTCAGGGTGAATACGAAGTCATCGCTCCCCTCGCCTTCCGAACTCCCTTTGCTCCCAGCTTGCCCGGCGCCACCAACGGGGCGGTCGCTCTCGTCGCCGGCCCGGAATCGATCATTACCCGGCAGTACGTCCTGCCATACCCCTCCCCGCCGGTAATGGAACTGCGGCTCGGCGATGTCGCGCGCAGGAATGCTGATCTTCTCGCCGTCGTCGATATCGGTGATGGCACGCCGTCCGATCGCCTCGGCCACCGCCTTCCGGATCTGCCCCTTGAAACGGCGCATGAACCGGCTACGGTTGACCGAACTCTTGTTCTTGCTGTCGTGACGCCGGTCGACGATGCGCACGCCGGTCATCTCGCGCCTCCTTCGTGCCTTGGTGTTGCGCCTACGACGATTTACGCACGCGCAGGTACCACTCCGAGAGCAGTCGCACCTGTTTCTCGGTGTAGCCGCGCGCCTTCAGTCGGTCGACGAAATCCTTGTGCTTGCGTTGATCCTCGGCGCTGGCCTTGGCGTTGAACGAAATCACCGGCAGCAATTCCTCGGTGTTGGAGAACATCTTCTTCTCGATCACCAGCCGCAGCTTTTCGTACGCCGTCCAGGCCACGGCCTTGCCGTCGTGTTGAGCACGAGCGCGCAACACGAAGTTCACCACCTCGTTGCGAAAATCCTTGGGATTGCTGATCCCCGCAGGCTTCTCGATTTTCTCGAGTTCGTCATTGAGCGCGGCACGGTCGAGGATTTCACCGGTATTCGGATCACGAAACTCCTGATCCTGGATCCAGAAATCGGCGTAGGTCACGTAGCGCTCGAAAATGTTCTGCCCGTACTCGGAATAGGACTCGAGGTAGGCGGTCTGGATTTCCTTGCCGATGAATTCGGCGTAGCGCGGCATCAGGTATTCCTTGATGAAACCGAGGTAGCGCTCCTCGACCTCGGGCGGGAATTGCTCCTGCTCGATCTGCTGCTCAAGCACGTACATGAGGTGAACCGGATTCGCCGCAACTTCTCGGTGGTCGAAGTTGAAGACGCGCGACAGAATCTTGAAGGCGAAACGCGTGGACAAACCGGTCATTCCCTCGTCGACGCCGGCGTAGTCGCGGTATTCCTGGTAGGACTTGGCCTTGGGGTCGGTATCCTTGAGGTTCTCGCCGTCGTAGATGCGCATCTTCGAATAGATCGATGAATTTTCGGGCGCTTTGAGTCGCGACAGGACCGAAAACTGGGCCATCATCGACAGCGTGTCCGGGGCGCAGGGCGCCTCGGCGAGCGAGGAGTTGGCGATGAGCTTCTGATAAATGCGCAGCTCCTCTGAAACCCGCAGGCAGTAAGGCACTTTGACGATGAAGATCCGGTCGAGAAAGGCTTCGTTGTTGCGGTTGTTCTTGAAGGCCAGCCATTCGGCCTCGTTGGAGTGCGCCAAAATCAGCCCGTCGAAGGGGATCGCCCCGAAGCCCTCGGTACCCTTGTAGTTCCCCTCCTGCGTCGCCGTCAGCAAAGGGTGCAGCACCTTGATCGGCGCCTTGAACATCTCGACGAACTCGAGCAGGCCGCGGTTGGCGAGACACAGCCCGCCAGAATAGCTGTAGGCATCCGGGTCGTTCTGCGAGTACTCCTCGAGTTTGCGAATGTCGATCTTGCCAACCAGAGAAGAGATGTCCTGGTTGTTTTCGTCGCCCGGCTCGGTCTTGGCCACGGCGATCTGGCGCAGAACCGAAGGATGGAGCTTGACCACCCGGAAGTGCGAGACGTCACCTCGGAATTCATGCAGGCGCTTGACTGCCCAAGGCGACATGACACCCGTCAGGTAGCGGCGCGGAATGCCGTATTCGCCTTCGAGCAGCGCCCCATCTTCCTCGGCGCTGAAAAGTCCAAGGGGCGATTCATGGATCGGCGAACCTTTGATCGCATAAAACGGTACTTTCTCGACCAAGGCCTTGAGTTTCTCGGCAAGCGAGGATTTCCCGCCACCAACGGGGCCGAGCAGGTAGAGAATCTGCTTTTTCTCCTCAAGCCCCTGTGCGGCATGGCGGATGTAGGCGACGACGTGCTCGATGACGTCTTCCATGCCGAAAAAATCGCGGAAAGCCGGATAGACCTTGATGATTTTGTTGGCAAAGAGACGCGACTGGCGGGGAGTCAGGCGGGTATCGATCAGTTCAGGCTCGCCGATCGCCGTCAGCATGCGCTCGGCGACCGAAGCGTAGGCCCCGGGATCGCGTTTGCACAGCTCAAGGTACTCCGCAATCGACATCTCTTCTTCGAGCGCCGATTCATAGCGACTTTGGTAGCGGGCTAAGATGCTCATCGCGTGGCCTCCTGTACCGAGTCATTCCAATCCCAGTCAATCCCATCTCAAGCCGATCATCTCGTCGGCGGCGCTCCGCAGTGGGCTTTTCTTCGCGCTCACCGCTCGCACGGAGTTTGAATCTTGCCGGCGAGGAAGGTTTCTGAGGGCTACACCCTCCCCTTCACTGTAGAACCTGATTCACGTCTGGCAATGCAGTGATGGCGAGCGGTGGCACCGACACGTTGGCCGGTAAGGAATAAGTCGAATGGAAAAGAGGCCGCCGAACGCGGCTCAGGTACGCGGGAGCCGTTGACGAACGGCTTCAAACAGGCAGATCGCTGCGGCAGCAGCGACGTTGAGCGACTCGGTCGCTCCCGGCATGGGGATCAGCACCTGCATGGGCACACAGGCGAGCAGTTCAGGCCGTACCCCCTGCCCTTCGTTGCCGAAGACCCAGGCCGTCGGCGTCCGCAAGTCGAGGTCGTACAGTGAGCGTGTCGCGTCGAGGGCGGTCAACACGGACTGGCCGCGGAAACGGGCAAGGAAGGCGCCAAGGTCGACGCCTTCATGCAAGTCGATCTGAAAATGGGCGCCCATTGCCGCACGCAGCACCTTGGGCGACCAGGCCTGGACGCAGTCGGCCGAAAGCACGGCCTGAGTGCAGCCGGCCGCTGCCGCGCTACGCAGGATCGATCCCAGATTGCCGGGATCCTGCACGCCGTCGAGGACGATCGTGTCGGCGCATTCCGAAAGCGCTTGGCGTGGTGTCGGACGCGCGACGACGGCGAGGATGCCGCTTGGCGTCTCGACTTCGCTCAGTGTTGCGAAGAGTGCGTCTTCCAGAACGATGACTCTCGTCTGCGGAAAACTCGCTAACCAAGCAGCAATCTCGGCACGCAAGGCTCCCGAAGTGCTGACGACGATTTGGTCAGGCACGCCGTAGGCCGTCTGGTAGGTCTCGACGAGGTGCATCCCATCGAGCACGATGCGGCCGGCCTTGCGCCGCTCGCGACCGCTCTCGGTCAACTTCTTGAGCGCCTTGTAGTCGGCGTTATCGCGAGAACTGACAAGCTTCATGGTCTGCGAACGAGTTCAGCCACCGGGCGGAAACTGCGGCGGTGCACCGGGCTGATGCCGTGTTCGCGCAACGCGGTCAAGTGCAGCGCGGTCGGATAGCCCATGTGCCGGTCGAAAGCGTACTGCGGGTAGCGCGCGTGAAGCTCAAGCATGCCTGCGTCCCGGACCGTCTTGGCCAGAATCGAGGCCGCGGCAATGGCCGTGAACTGGGCATCACCGCCAATGACCGCGCGCGCGGGGCAAGGCAATCCATCGGGGCAACGATTGCCGTCGATCAACGCATATTCAGGCGCAGTCCCCAGTTGTTCGACGGCGCGACGCATGGCCAGCAAACTGGCCTGGAGAATGTTCAGTCGGTCGATTTCTTCGACGCTGGCTTCGGCAACAGCCCAGGCCAGGGCGTTGGCCCGGATTTCGTCGGCCAAGCGCTCACGCTTCTTGGCCGACAATTTCTTCGAATCATTGAGTCCGACAATGGGGCGCAGCGGGTCGAGAATCACGGCTGCGGCCACCACCGGCCCGGCCAGCGGCCCGCGACCGGCCTCATCGACGCCGCAGGCTAAGCCCTCGGCCACCAGAAGCACGCTCATCGCGTCGCCTGCGCTTCGGCCAGACGGGCAGCCGGCAACATGCACAGGATCGCATTGGCAGCACGTTCCGCCGTGTTCTGCTTGAGCTGCAGATGGATGTCGTGAAAAACCTCGGCGATCCGGGCGCAGGTTTCTTTGTCGGTGTAGAAATTGAGCAGCGCCTGGGCAAGATTTTCCGGTGTGGCGTCATGCTGGATGAACTCGGGAACGACGAATTTCCCAGCCAGGATGTTCGGCAAGCCGACGTACGGCAGATAACCCATTCCCTTCATCAGGCGATACGAAGTCGGCGACATCTTGTAGGCGATCGCCATCGGCCGCTTGAGCAAGGCCGCCTCGAGCGTGGCCGTACCGCTCGCAACGAGAACGGCGTCCGCCGCCATCATGGCTTCATGCGCATGCCCGAATAACATCCGGATGGGCAAGGTTCTCGCATCGGCACGATAGATGGCCGCTTCGAACAGAAGGCGGGTTTCGCGCGTCGCCAGCGGGACGAGGAACAGCGCCTGCGGCAGACGTGCGTGGATTTCGCGCGCCGTGGCAATAAAGGTTTCCGCCATGTAAGCGACTTCGGATTGCCGACTACCGGGCAGCAAGGCGAACACAGGCTGTGCTTCAGTCAATTCGAGCAGCTCCCGCGCCGGGCGCCGCCCATCTTCGACCGGCAGCATGTCGGCCAGCGGATGGCCAACATAGGTCACCGGAATGCCCTCTTTCTCGTAGAGGGCCGGTTCGAACGGAAACAACGCCAGGACTCGATTGACCGCCGCGCCGATCTTGTGGATGCGTTTTCCGCGCCACGCCCAGATCGAGGGACTCACGTAATGAATGGCCGGCACGCCACGCTGCTTGAGCGCTTTTTCAACCGCCAGGTTGAAGTCCGGGGCATCGACGCCGATGAAGACGTCCGGCGGATCGGCCAACAGACGCTTTTTCAGGCTGTTGCGAATGCCCGAGATTTCCCGATAGTGTTTGAGCACCTCGACATAACCGCGCACCGCCAGTTTTTCGAGGGGATACCAGGCATCGAACCCCTGCCCCTGCATTTTTGGGCCGCCAATGCCGTAAAAAAGAGCATTGGGCAGACGCGCCTTGAGGGCCTTGATCAGATGACTCGCCAACAGGTCGCCGGACGCTTCGCCGGCAACCATGGCGATGCGCACGACACCGCCGGAAGTCATCGGATGATGCCGCGCCGCGAAACCGCGAGGAAATCGAGGATCGGTTGAATCTCGGGATGCGACTTGGCTTCTTCTTCGAGCTTGCCGCGTGCTTCGTCGAGCATCAGCCCGGACTTGTACAGGGTCCGGTAGGCGCGCTTGAGCGCCATCAGGGCGTCGGGCGTAAAACCACGGCGCTTGAGGCCTTCAGCATTGATGCCGAAGGGCGTCGCCGTATTGCCGGCGGCCATCACGTAAGGCGGGACGTCCTGCAAAACGACCGTACCGACGGCTGTCATGGTGTGCGAACCAATGCGGCAGAACTGGTGTACGCCGGTATAACCACCGAGAATGGCCCAATCGTCCACATGCACGTGCCCCGCCAATTGTGCGTTGTTGGCAAAAGTCGTGCGGTTTCCGACCTGGCAATCATGGGCGATATGCACGTAGGCCATGATCCAGTTGTCGTCGCCGAGACGGGTCACGCCCACGTCCTGGGCGGTGCCAAGGTTGAAGGTGCAAAACTCGCGCACGGTGTTGCGGTCGCCGATTTCCAGACGCGTCGGTTCGCCTGCGTACTTCTTGTCCTGAGGGACTTCGCCCAGTGAGCAGAATTGGAAAATGCGGTTGTCACGGCCGATGCGCGTGTGCCCGGAAATCACGACATGCGGACCGACCCAAGTGTTGTCGCCGATCTCGACGTTTTCGCCGATGATCGAATAGGGACCAACCGATACGTTAGCGCCAAGCTTCGCGCCCGGGTGAATGATGGCGGTGGGATGGATCATGGTTCGCTCGGAAAATGGAGAGTCGGCTTAGACGTCGCGCTTGGCGCACATCAGCTCGGCTTCGGCGACCACTTCGCCGTCGACCCGAGCCTCGGCCTTGTATTTCCAGATGCCACGCATCTGGCGCAGAATTTCAACGTGCAGGTGCAATTGATCACCAGCGGTGACCGGCTTTTTGAAGCGGGCGTTGTCGATGCCCACGAAATAAAAGACTGAATGCTCGTCCGGCTTCACGCCCATGGTCTTGAACGACAGGATGCCGGCGGCCTGAGCCAGCGCTTCCATGATTAGCACCCCGGGCATGACCGGGTGATGCGGGAAGTGACCGACGAAAAACGGCTCGTTGATGGTGACGTTCTTGTAGGCATGAATCGACTTGCCCGGTTCGAAATCAACAACTCGATCAACGAGAAGGAAGGGATAGCGGTGCGGAAGATGCTGCAGAATTTCGTGAATATCGAGTTGATTCAAGTTCTTTTCTCCATTTGTTCGAGCTTTTTCTCAAGCTCGGAAATCCGCTCTGCCATCCGCGCCAGACGCTTGATCTGCGCCGCGTTATGCAACCACTCGTCGTGAGTTTCGAGCGGATAAATGCTGGTGTACTGACCGGGCTGGCGCAGGTTTTTGGTGACCATCGTTCCGGCGGAAACGTGAACGTCATCGCCGATCTCCAGATGGCCGACGATCATTCCCGCGCCACCGACCGTACACCGACGACCGATGCGTGTGCTACCGGCGATCCCGACGCACCCTGCCAGCGCCGAATGGTCGCCGATGACGACGTTATGAGCGATCTGGATCTGGTTATCGATTTTCACCCCGTTGCCGATCACGGTATCGTCGAGAGCGCCACGGTCGATCGAAGTATTGGCGCCGATTTCGACGTCATCGCCGATGAGCACTCGACCGATCTGCGGAATCTTGATCCAGGCCTCGCCCTCCTTGGCAAAGCCGAACCCGTCGCCACCGATCACAGCACCAGCCTGAACGACCGCGCGCTTTCCGATCTGACAGTCTCGATAGACCACGACGTTTGGATAAAGCACAGAACCGTCGCCGATACTCGCCCCATCGCCGATGTAGCAGCCGGGATAGAGGACGACATCCTCACCGATGCAGACCCCGCGACCAATCACCACATTTTCGCCCACACTGGCCGATCCGGGTACACGCGAAGCGACCTGTGCCGACGCATGAATGCCCTTCGGTCTTTGCTCGGAGGGATTGAGCAAGGCCGCCAAGCGCGCGTAATAGGCATAGGGATTGGGGTGGACGATACGCGGCAATGTCGTCTCAGTTGCCATCTTGGGGGAGAGAATGACGACTGAGGCGCGGGTGGCTGCCAACTGCTGCCGATACTTCGGATTAGCGAGGAAGGCCACCTGCCCGGCCTGAGCCGAAGCCAAAGTGGCCACCTGAGTGACGACCAGAGAGCCGTCGTCGCCCTCGAGCACGCCTCCGAGGCGCCCGACGATCTCGTCCAGGCGAAAGCCGGTTCGCACGGAGTTGCGCAAATTATTTACCGTCGGACAAGGCCTTGATGATCTTGTCCGTGACGTCGAGACGAGGGCTGACCCAAACCACATCCTGAACGATCAGGTCGAATTTTTCGTTTTCCGCCAGCTGCTTGATCGCCTTGTTCGCTTTCTCGATGATGGCAGCGTTTTCTTCGTTCTGGCGCAGATTTAGATCCTCTCGGAATTCGCGCTGACGACGTTGGAATTCACGCGACAGGTCGTTGAGCTCCTTTTCCTTACCGCGCCGCTCGGACTCTGACATGGTGACGGAATTTTTTTCCAGCGTTTCCTGCAAACCTTGCAGTTGCTTAGCCATGCGCTGCAAATCTTGGTCACGCTTAGAGAACTCTGCCTCGATGCGCTTTTGCGCCTTCACCGCCGTCGGTGCATCGCGAAAAATGCGTTGCGTATTAACGTATCCGACCTTCAGTTCGGCTGCCGACGCCTGGGTCGCAGGCAAAACAACGGACAACGCGACCATCAACGTGGCAAGTTTCGTTTTCAAGCTCTCTCTCCTGACTTAAAAGGTCTGTCCCATCTGGAACTGGAAGCGCTGTATCTTATCATCTTTCTCATCGTTCAGCGGGATGCCCAAGCTGAACTTGAGGGGGCCGAGCGGCGAGGTCCAAGCGGCCGCAAGCCCGACCGACATGCGGATTGGGCCTTGATCGCAGATCACGCCCGGAACGCAATTCTTGGCAATGTCTGCCTTGTCAGCCCAGACTTGACCGGCATCGAAGAAGGGACCAAAACGCACAGACTTTTCCAGCCCTGGCATCGGCATCATCAATTCCGCGTTGAAGACGAAACGCCGGGTGCCGCCTAAGCGCATTTCATCATTCGAGCCCGCTACGATTTCGTATGGCCCTAGGCTTGCCGCCTCGTAGCCCCGCACCGAAGAACCACCCCCGGCATAAAAATTCTTGTAGAAAGGCATTTCTTTGCCTGACAAGCCCTTGGCATAACCTACTTCACCATTGAGCATCAGGGTCAGATTTTTTGCAATCGCAAAAAACCTCTGGTGCTGATACGTCGCCTTGTAATATTTCAGATCACCGAGCGGACTAATTTCAAACGCCAGTTTTTGGAATGCTCCTTTGGTCGGAGTGATTGCACTGTCCTTGCCATCGCTGATCCAGGATGCCGTGAGTGGCACGGTGGCATTCGCGCAACTTTCCTTGCCATTGCAATGTGTTTCGTTGAAACGTTTGTATTGCAGAGGCGTATACGGAGATTGCATATCCACCGTCACATCCGTGTAATCGACCGCGGCGCCAAAATTGAGTGACTCTTTTTCCCCAATAGGAATGCCAAAACGCACTCCCCCACCGGTTGATTCTGTTGCATATGAATAACCGAGCTTGAGCTTATCTGGCTCCGAGCGCTTATGGTACAAATCGAAGCCTTGGCTGATGCCATCGACCGTAAAGTAAGGATTGGTATAACCGACTGAAAACACTCGGTTGATTTTTCCTGTACTAACTTGGAGAGATGCGAACTTGCCGCTTCCGAAAATATTGGCCTGCGAGATGGACGCACTGAGCATCACGTTTTCTACTTGCGAGTAACCGACACCAAGCGAAACGTTACCTGTCGATTTCTCGGTAACGTTGAAATTCACGTCAACCTGATCGGTCGTCCCCGGAACAGGAGGCGTCTCAACCGTCACTTCACTGAAGTAATCGGTCTTGTCGATGCGCTGCTTGGAGAGCTTCACCCTCTCATCGTCGTACCAACCGCCTTCCATCTGGCGGATTTCCTGGCGGATCACCTCGTCCCGCGTTTTAGTGTTGCCGGTGACATTGATTCGCCGCACATAGGCACGCTTACCGGGATCAACAAACAGGGTAAAGGCGACTTGGCGCTTCTCCTTATCGATTTCCGGCGCCGCGTTTACGTTGGCAAAGGCATAACCTTTCGCCGACAACTTGTCGCTGATTGACTTCGTACTTTCGTTAAGCTTTTCGCGCGAAAAAACATCGCCCGCCTTGATCTGCATCGACTTCCGGAATTCTTCTTCGGAGAGAATGAGATCACCGGCAAGTTTGACCGAAGAAACGACGTAGCGCTCCCCTTCGGAGACGCCAACGGTAATGTAGATGTCCTTTTTGTCGGGACTGATCGAGACCTGGGTCGAATCGATGTTGAATTCGAGATAGCCGCGATTGAGGTAGTAGGTGCGCAACGCTTCAAGGTCGGCCGCCAGTTTCTGCTTCGAATACTGGTCGTTCTTGGTATACCAACTCAGCCAGTTCGTCGTACTGAGCTGGAACTGATCTTGCAGATCCTTATCCTTGAAAGCTTGCGCGCCGACGATGTTGATTTTCTTGATGCGCGCTGCTGCGCCTTCATCGATCGTAAAGTTGATCGCCACCCGGTTCCGTTCAAGCGGCGTCACGGTCGTCGTCACATTGACGCCGTACAGGCCACGGGTCAGGTATTGGCGCTTGAGTTCCTGTTCTGCGCGATCCAGCATGGCGCGGTCAAAGGACCTTGAAACCGCAAAACCGGCATCTTTCAAACCCTTGAGAATCTGTTCCTTGTCGAACTCTTTGAGGCCGACAAAATCAATTTGCGCAATCGCCGGACGCTCTTCAAGAACGACCACCACGATTCCGCCATCGATCTCGATGCGGACGTCCTTGAAAAAACCGGTCGCAAAGAGTGTCTTGATGGCTTGCGCGGCTTTTTCGTCGTTCATCGTTTCGCCAACCTTGATCGGCAAATAGCTGAACACCGTCCCGGCTTCGGTCCGCTGGATTCCGTCCACACGGATATCCTTGACGACGAACGGCTCAAACGCCGAGGCACCGGCTGCAAACACGGACGCCAACAACCCCGCAATCAGGTTTTTCTTCATAAATCAGCCGGATAACAATCGAGTGATGTCGTTGTAAAAGGCACAAGCCATGAGCAAAAGCAGTAAAGCCATGCCGATCCTTTGGCTGACTTCGAGACTGCGCTCGGATAACGGGCCGCCCTTGATGATTTCGGCGACATAATACAGCAAATGCCCGCCGTCCAGAATCGGCACGGGGAGGAGGTTCAGCACTCCGAGGCTGACGCTGACCAGGGCCATGAACTTGAGGTAATAGTCGACACCGAGCCGTGCCGACTGGCCGGCATAGTCGGCGATCGAGACGGGACCACTGATGTTCTTCCAAGAGACTTCGCCAAGCAGCATGCGCCCGATCATTTCGACGCTAAATACCGTTTTGTCCCACGTTTCCTGAACGGCTCGCAACAAGGATTCAAAAACGCCGTAATGGACATTCACCATCAGTTGACGCCGAATCTCCGCTCCATCCCGCACACCGGCACCAATCCGCCCGATCTGCACACCGTTTTCATCGCGTACCGCCGGCGTCAGGGTTAAATGCTGCAACGCCCCGTCGCGAATCACAGAAAAAACGAGCTGTTGCCCGGGCGCCGCGCGGACCCGCTGCACGACCTCCTGCCAGGCGTCGATCTCGACCGCACCGATGGCAACAATCCGGTCTCCGGTGCGCAATCCCGCCGCCTCAGCCGCACTCCCGGCAGCGATGCTGCCGATGATTGGCAGCACCTGCGGCCGATAAAGTGTCAGGCCCAGCTTCTCGATCGCATCACCTTCCCAGCCCTGACTTCTCGCCCGGGCCAGATCGAGTCGGCGGAAAGCAATTTCGTGCTGCGGATTGATGACCTCCAACTCTACAAAATCGCGATCGACTGCGTGCTTGATCAGCGCCCAGCGCAGATCCTGCCAAGTCAGGATTTCGACCCCATCGACCTTTGCGACGCGCTCACCATCCATCAAGCCGGCGAAAGCCGCCGGGGACTCGACAACCGGCCGACCAAGCAAAGGACGCAGTTCCTCGCTGCCATGGTAAAAAATCCCCCAGTACAGCGCCACGGCAAAGAGAAAATTGGCCAAAGGTCCGGCCACGACGATCGCCATCCGTTTCCACACCGATTGTCGGTTGAAGCTGCGCGGCAGCTCTTCGGGCGCAACCTCCCCCTCGCGTTCGTCAAGCATTTTGACGTATCCGCCCAAGGGGAAGGCAGCAAGCACCCATTCCGTCCGGTCACGACCGCAGCGCATGGTCAACAGAGGCCGACCGAACCCAACCGAGAAACGGAGCACCTTGACCCCGCACCCTCGGGCCACGAGAAAATGTCCTAGCTCATGCACAACGATCAACACGCCCAGCAAGACGGCAAACGCCAGAGCGTAAAAGAGAAAACCGTTCATTTGTGCAATTGCCGGGCGATGACTTCCCTGGCCGTAGCGCGACCCTCTGCATCGGCCTGCAGGACATCGGCCAGGGACTCGAGCCGGATTTGCGGAACCGTCGCCAGCACCTCGGCATTCACCTCAGCGATCCGGGTAAAGGCCAGCATACCGTCGAGAAAGGATTGAACCGCCACCTCATTGGCTGCGTTCAGCACCGCCGGGGAACTACCGCCGGAGCGCAAAGCCTGATACGCCAAGTCAAGACACGGGAAGCGGCGGAAGTCAGGGCGCTCAAAGTGGAATGAAGCCAACGCAAACAGATCCAGAGGTGCCACACCGGATTCGATGCGCTCCGGGAATGCCAGTGCATGCGCAATCGGGGTGCGCATGTCGGGGTTACCAAGCTCGGCGATGACCGATCCATCAACATACTGAACCAGGGAGTGGATGCAGCTTTCCGGATGGATGACGACCTGGATGCGTTCGGGCGGCGCATTGAAGAGCCAGTGTGCTTCAATGACCTCCAAACCTTTGTTCATCATGGTCGCCGAATCGACCGAGATCTTGCGCCCCATCACCCAATTGGGGTGGGCGCAAGCCTGATCGGGGGTAACAGCCTGCAAGGTTTGCAGGTTCGCGGCACGGAAAGGTCCGCCGGATGCCGTCAGCAGCAGCGCGGTGACGCCAGAACCAGACAAGTCACCTGAGAAACCATTCGGAAGCGATTGAAAAATAGCATTATGTTCACTATCAATCGGAAACAGTGACGCCTTGTTCTCACGCACCGTCTGCATGAAAATCGGCCCTGCCATCACCAGCGCTTCCTTGTTGGCCAAGAGTATCCGTTTGCCGGCTCGGGCCGCCGCCAGGGTCGGCGCCAGCCCGGCCGCACCAACAATGGCCGCCATGACGGTATCCACCTCGGACAGCGCCGCCATCTGCGCCAACGAATCAGGGCCGTGCTCGACCTGAGTCGAGCACCCAGCCGCCCTCAAGCGCTGCCGCAACGTTTCTGCGCGCCCAGGATCGGCCAGAACGGCATACCTCGGCGAAAACTCGATGCACTGATCGAAGAGTCGGTCAACCTGATGGTGAGCACATAGCGCCTCGACCCGGTAGCGATCACGATGCCTGCGCACTACATCGAGCGTGCTGATGCCAATCGACCCAGTCGAGCCCAGAATGGTAAGCGTCTTCATGACTGATAAGGGAATCAGGAGGCGGTCAGCAGCCAAGCCATGGCCACAAGCGGCAGGGTCGAGGTCAAGCTGTCGATGCGGTCAAGCACGCCACCGTGACCGGGCAGCAGCGCGCTGCTGTCCTTCAGCCCAGCCTGGCGCTTGAGCAGAGATTCGAAGAGATCGCCGATCACGCTTAAGGCAGCAAAAATAAGCAACGCCCCCGCGAGCAGCGGCCATTCACGCAGAACCGCGTACCCAAACCCCAGCTGAAGAGCGCAAAACCCGTATAAGACGACAAAGCACGCCCCACCAATCGCCCCTTCCCAGGTTTTCCCCGGACTGATGCTAGGCGCCAGTTTGCGTCTGCCAAAAGCACGACCACAAAAATAGGCCCCTGTGTCCGCCACCCACACCACGGCCATGATGGCGAGCAAAACCCATGGACCGAGGTGACGTAATTGGATCAGTGCCAACCAGGTTGGCAAAATCACCAGCAAACCGACGAGCGACCCACGCCATTGCGCCGGCAGCATCCATCGCCCGCGCAACCAGCAAGGCACAACAATGAGCCAAAAACCAGCGGCCGGCACATAGAACCAGCGCCCCACGGTCCAAGCACGCTCTAGGTTCAGTGGCTCGCCCAAGCCCAAGGCTTCTGGACTCACCACGACGACAGTCGCGGCAAAGGCAGCGACTGCCAGCGCAAATCCGAGGCGTAAGCTTGATGAATAACGTTGGAAACTCCCCCACTCCCATGCACCAAGACTGGCCACAAGCGTTGCGACCAGTACCCAAACCAGGTGAGGAAAGGCAAACAAGGCGGAGACAAAAAAAACAAACAGCAGCAGCGCGGTCAGAATCCGCGTTTTCAGCATTGTCGTGTCAATCCGGAGAGGCCGATGCCGAAGCTTGCCGTTCGACCAATTGTTCGCTGGTCCGTCCAAAGCGGCGTTCACGCTTGCGATAGGAGCGGAGCGCCAACTCGAAGGCAGCACTGTCGAACTCCGGCCAAAGGGTTTCGGTAAAGTAGAATTCGGCGTAAGCCAACTGCCAGAGCAGGAAATTACTGATCCGCTCTTCCCCGCCGGTCCGAATGAACAAATCCGGCTCAGGCGCATAACTCATTGAGAGCAACGGAGTCAGGTCGCCTTCTTGCCAACGTCCGGCACTCTCTGGAGATGTCAGCGCAAGTTTATTGACCGCCTGCATGATGTCCCAACGGCCGCCGTAATTGGCCGCAATGGTCAAGGTCAGGCGGTCATTCGCGGAGGTCGCACGCTCGCCTTCCGCGATCAGTGCCTGCAAAGCGGGATCGAAACGCGAAAGATCGCCGACAACACGCAGACGAACGCCATTTCGATTCAGCGCTGCAACTTCCTGTTCCAACGCCTTGACGAAGAGTTGCATCAGCAGCGTGACTTCTTCCTGCGGGCGCCGCCAGTTTTCGGAGCTGAAGGCAAACAGGGTCAGGTAGGCGATGCCGTGCTCAAGGCAAAAACGCACGCTTTCGCGCACCGTTTCGACGCCGCGCCGGTGGCCAGCAAAACGGGGCAGGAAACGCTGCTTCGCCCAGCGCCCGTTGCCATCCATGATGATGGCAACGTGGTGCGGCACGTCCGGCACTTCGGGGACGCGTTCGGTCGAACTGAAAAACAAGGTCGACATGTTAAAAACAGCCGGACAGCCTCAGATGGCCATCAGCTCGGTTTCTTTCTGGGCGTACATCTTGTCGACTTCGGCGATGTACTTGTCGGTCAACTTCTGCACTTCATCCTGCGCGCGGCGCTCTTCGTCTTCTGAGCACTCTTTCTTTTTGACGAGATCCTTGAGAGCAGCATTGCCGTCACGGCGGAGGTTGCGAATCGCCACGCGGGCATTTTCGCACTCGTGCTTGACGACCTTGGTCAAGTCACGGCGACGCTCTTCGGTAAGAGCCGGCATCGGCACCCGAATGAGCTCGCCCTGGGTAGCCGGATTGAGGCCGAGGTCGGAGTCACGGATGGCCTTTTCGACCTTGGCGACCATGTTCTTTTCCCACGGCTGAACGCCCAAGGTGCGCGGATCGACCAAGGTAATGTTGGCCACCGTATTCACCGGCACCATCGACCCGTAGTAATCCACCTGCACGTGGTCCAGCAACCCGATGTGCGCACGCCCGGTACGCACTTTGGTCAGATCGGCCTTAAGCGACTCGATCGACTTCTGCATTTTGTGTTCAGCGGTTTTCTTGATATCGGCGATCGTCATTTTTTCTCCCCTCAGCAATAGACCAGAGTTCCCTCCTTCTCGCCGAGGATAACGCGTTTCAGCGCGCCCGGCTTGAAGATCGAGAAAACGTTGATCGGCAGCTTGCGATCCCGGCACAGGGCAAACGCGGTTGCGTCCATCACGGCGAGGTTCTTGCTCATTACTTCGTTGAAGCTGATCTGGTCGTAGCGGGTGGCCGTCGGGTCCTTTTTCGGATCTGCCGTATAGATTCCGTCGACTTTGGTGGCCTTAAGCACGATTTCTGCCCCGATTTCAGCGCCGCGCAAGGCAGCGGCCGTATCGGTGGTGAAGAACGGGTTGCCGGTGCCGCCCGCGAAGATGACCGTCCGTCCCTGTTCGAGGTAACGGATGGCTCGCCCGCGGATGTAGGGCTCGACCACCTGCTCGATGATCAGCGCCGACTGCACGCGCGCCACCATCCCGGCGACACGCATGGCGTCCTGAAGCGCCAGGCCGTTCATCACGGTCGCAAGCATCCCCATGTAGTCCGCCTGGGCGCGGTCCATGCCGTTCGCGGCCGGTGCCACGCCACGGAAAATATTGCCGCCACCGATCACCACACCGACCTGCACCCCGAGATCAACGACGCTCTTCACCTCCCCGACGATCTCGGAGATGGTTTGCCGGTTGATGCCATAGGCATCAGACCCCATAAGGGCCTCACCCGACAGCTTGAGGAGAACACGGTTGAATTTCGGGGTTGCAGCATCGGTCATGGGTTTTCTCCGGCTTATTTCTGGGCAGCAGCGGCTTGGGCAGCGACTTCGGCGGCGAAGTCGGTCACCTTCTTCTCGATGCCTTCACCGACGAGGTAAAGCACGAACGAAGCCACCGAAGCGCCCTTGGCCTTCAGCAGTTGCTCGATCGTCTGCTTGCCGTCCTCGGCCTTGACGAAAACCTGGCCAAGCAGGGTCACGTCCTTGAGGAACTTTTGCACCGTACCTTCGGCGATCTTCTCCAGCATCGCTTCGGGCTTGCCGGCTTCCTTCGCCTTCTCGATGGCGATACGACGCTCGCTTTCGATGGCTTCGGCCGAGACGCCACTGGCATCGAGCGATTTGGGCTTCGAGGCCGCGATGTGCATGGCAATGTCTTTGCCCAGCTGCTCGTCGCCGCCGACGAGGTCAAGCAGCACGCCGATCTTGGCGCCGCCGTGGATGTACGAGGTCAGCTTGCCCTGCGCTTCAACGCGAACAAAGCGGCGCATCGACATGTTCTCGCCGATTTTGCCCACGAGAGCAGCACGCGTCGTTTCAACGGTGCCGTCACCGAGCGGAAGCGCCGAGAGCGCAGCCACGTCGGCCGGATTCTGACTGGCAACAAGCTCGGCACAATCCTTGGCCAGCTTGAGGAAATCGTCGTTCTTGGCCACGAAGTCGGTTTCGCAGTTTACTTCGATGATCGAACCGAGCTTGCCGTCGGCCGAGATGCTGACGCTGACGATACCTTCGGCCGTCACGCGGCTGGCGGCTTTGGTGGCCTTCGAGCCCAGCTTGACGCGCAGGATTTCCTCGGCCTTGGCCATGTCGCCGCCGGCCTCGGAGAGCGCCTTCTTGCACTCCATCATCGGCGCGTCGGTTTTTTCACGCAATTCCTTGACCATTGCTGCGGTGATTTCCGCCATTTCATTCTCTCCACTTGCGGATACGGCCGGGAATACCGGCCGCTCCTGGTTCAATACAAAACCTGCCGCCCGAACGGCCGACATCCGCCGGCCGTCGCGAACGCAATCGGATTACTCCGCGGACTCTTCGACAAAGTCGTCGTCCGAAGCCGCCGCGATGATCTCTTCGACGAACTGGCTGCGGCCTTCGAGGATCGAGTCGGCAACGCCGCGCGCATACAGGCGGATGGCGCTGGACGAATCGTCGTTGCCCGGAATCACGTAATCAACGCCGTCCGGCGAGTGGTTGGTATCGACCACGGCGATGACCGGGATGCCGAGCTTGTTGGCTTCGCTGATGGCGATCTTGTGGTAGCCAACGTCGATCACGAACAGTGCATCGGGGAGCGCACCCATTTCCTTGATGCCGCCGATCGACTTCTGCAGCTTGGCGAGTTCGCGCGTGTGCATCAACGCTTCCTTCTTGCCCAGCTTTTCAAGCGAGCCGTCTTCGATCATCGTCTCCATGTCCTTGAGACGCTTCGTCGACTGCTTGATGGTCTTGAAGTTGGTCAGCATGCCGCCCAGCCAACGCTGATCGACGAAAGGCGAACCGGCGCGATTCGCTTCCTCGGCGACGATGTCACGCGCCTGACGCTTGGTGCCGACGAACAGGATCGTCCCCTTGTTAGCCGACAGCTTGCGCACGAAAGCCATGGCTTCGTTGTACTTGGCGAGCGTCTTTTCGAGGTTGACGATATGAATCTTGCTGCGCGCCCCGAAGATGTACGGTGCCATCTTGGGGTTCCAGAAACGGGTCTGGTGGCCGAAGTGAACGCCGGCCTCCAGCATTTGACGCATGGTCGTAGACATAATGATCTCTTTCAGTCAGGGTTAAGCCACCATCCACCCAGCTACGCCCACCTCACGATGGGCACCCTTGATCGGGCGGATGTGCGTAATCAGCGAACCCAAAACGGGAATCGCCGGGCGCACCACCTTGGTACGCCTGTATTTTGCCGACATGGAGCGGCAAAACCCGCAAATTGTAGCACTGTCCCCCAGGAAAAGCACGCCAGAGGCGTAGAAAACCCGAAACCCATGGCTCGAGATGGAAGGATTCGGATCAAAACACCATTGCCGGGGCACTCCTCTCAAAGCCCGGGGTCACAACCTTAAGGGGCGCCAAATTGCCACGCCCTACCCCATCCATTATCCTTTCGATTTTCCCCCCACCGATCGCAGCGATGAGCATCATCCTCAAAACCCCCGAAGAAATCGAAAAAATGCGCGTCGCCGGCCGCCTCGCAGCCGAAGTCCTGGACTACATCACGCCATTCGTCAAACCGGGTGTCACGACCGGCGAGCTAGACCGCCTCTGTCACGACTACATGGTCAAAGTGCAAGGCTCTATCCCGGCCCCCCTCAATTACGCCCCCTCCGGCTATAAGCCCTACCCGAACTCGATCTGCACCTCGGTCAACCATCAGGTTTGCCACGGCATCCCTGGCGATAAGCAGCTCAAGTCCGGCGACATCGTCAACCTCGACATCACTACGATCAAAGACGGCTATCACGGCGACACGAGCCGCATGTTCATGCTCGGCGAACCGTCGATCCAGGCGCGTCGCCTGTGCGAAATCACCTTCGAATGCTTGTGGCTGGGCATCGAGCAAGTCCGCCCTGGAGCACGCCTGGGCGACATCGGCCACGCCATCCAGCAGCACGCCGAGAAGGCCGGCTACTCGGTCGTGCGCGAATTCTGCGGCCACGGCATTGGAGCGCGTTTCCACGAAGAGCCGCAAGTCGTTCATTACGGCAAACCCGGCACCGGGGTCGAACTTCGTCCCAACATGATTTTCACCATCGAGCCGATGATCAACGCCGGAAAAGCTGCCATCCGCGAGTTGGCGGATGGATGGACGATCGTCACCAAGGACCGCAGCCTCTCCGCGCAGTGGGAGCACACGGTCCTGGTCACGGAGTCCGGCTTCGAAGTGCTGACGCTTTCGTCCGGCGCACGCCCGGCACCGGACGGACTCAAATCTTCGGCATGACCACCGAGCTCGACGTCCGACGCAGCCTGATCGCCCGTTACAAAGGCGCGCTTCAACGCGGCCAGGAAAACATCGCCACTGATTTTGCCCACGCTGGCGACGTCGCTGCAGCCCTGCAGGCCCGCAGCACCCTCGTCGACCAGGTGCTGATCGGGCTGCTCGACGACTTCGACTTGCAGCGCCAGGTTGCCCTGTGCGCCGTCGGAGGCTACGGCCGCAGCGAACTCTGGCCGGGCTCGGACATCGACCTGCTCATCCTTTTGCCCGGCCCGCTCGAAAAGGCTGCGAGCGAACGGCTCGAATCCCTGGTCAGCCTGTTCTGGGACATCGGGCTTGAAGTCGGACACAGCGTACGCACCGTAGACGAATGCCTGGAAGAAGCCGCGAACGACCTCACCGTCCAGACCGCGCTCGTTGAGGCGCGCCACCTGACGGGAGAGTCCTGGCTCTATAGCCGTTTGCGCAGCGCTTTCATGTCCCGCCTCGATCCGCAGGCTTTTTTCCATGCCAAACGCATCGAACAGGACGAGCGCTACCTACGCTATCAAGAATCGCCCTACAGCCTGGAGCCCAACTGCAAAGAAAGCCCCGGCGGCCTGCGTGACCTGCAGACCATCCTCTGGATCGCCCAGGCTGCTGGCTTTGGCAACAGTTGGCACGATTTGCACCTGCACGGCTTCATCACCCAGCGCGAAGCACAGGGGCTCGCCCGGCGCGAGCGCTTCCTGCAACGCCTGCGCCTGCACTTGCACCTGCACGTCGGCCGACGCGAAGACCGTCTGCTCTTCGATCACCAGACGGCGCTGGCCGAAAAACTGGGGTTTTCCGGCTCGCCTACACGCCGCCCCAGCGAGCAGCTGATGCAGGAGTACTACCGCACCGCCAAGGCGATCATGCAGCTCAACACCATCCTGCTGCAAAACCTCGGCGCCGCCATTTTCCCCTCGCCAAACCACCCGCCGATCGCGATCAACCCTCGCTTCCAGAATGCCCATCAGTTGCTCGACGTAACGCACGAGAACGTCTTCAACGAAACGCCGCACGCGATTTTCGAGGCTTTCCTGCTGATGCAGGCGCACGACGAACTCAAGGGGATGACGGCCAGGACGATCCGCGCGCTCTGGCGGGCGCGCCACCTGGTTGATGAGGCGTTCCGCGCCGACCCGGTCAATCAAGCCAACTTCGTCCTGCTGTTCAAGGCACCGCGTGGTGTCCTGCATGAAATGCGGCGGATGAACCAGTTCGAGATTCTGGGCAATTACCTCCCGAACTTCGGCGCCATCGTCGGCCAGATGCAGCACGACCTGTTCCACATCTACACCGTCGATCAGCACATCCTGCGCGTTCTGCGCAACCTGCGCCGCTTTTCCGAAACGGAATTCAGCCACGAATACCCGTTCTGCAGCCAGCTGATCTGCTACTTCGAAAACCCTTGGGTGCTCTACGTCGCAGCCCTCTTCCACGACATCGCCAAAGGTCGCGGCGGCGGACACTCCGAACTCGGCGCCGTCGATGCACGCGAATTCTGTACCCAGCATGCGATCGCCGCCGAAGACGCCGAGCTGATCGCCTGGCTGGTCCTGCACCACCTGACGATGTCCAGCACCGCCCAGAAACAGGACATCTCGGACCCCGACGTGATCGCCGCCTTCGCCGCCACCGTGGGCGACGAACGCCATCTGACTGCACTCTACCTGCTCACTGTGGCCGACATTCGCGCCACCAGCCCCAAGGTCTGGAACAGCTGGAAAGGGCAGTTGCTCGAAAGCCTCTACCACCAGACCCGGCGCCTGCTCAATTCGGGCGGCGCGGCGCCCAAGCGCCAAGGCATCATTCAGGAACACCAGGAAGAAGCGATTCGTCTCTTGCGCTACCACGCCATTCCTGACAACGCGCAAGAACCGCTGTGGCGCCAGCTCGACACCGCATACTTCATTCGCCACAGCTCGGACGAAATCGCCTGGCATGCCCGCGCCCTGCACTACCGTACCGCGCCTGAGCAACCGGTGGTCAAGGCCCGCCTCAACCGTCACGGGGAAGGGATCGAGGTCATGGTGTACACCCGTGACCAGCGCGACCTCTTCGCCCGCATGGCCGGTTTCTTCAGCCGTGCGGGGTACAACATCATGGATGCCAAAATCCACACCACGCAGCACGGTTACGCGCTCGACAGCTTCATGCTCCTCGACCTGAGCGGGCGCGACAGCGACCGCGACATGATCAGTTACATCGAGCACGAGCTGACCGAATGCCTGTTGCGCCAAGGCGCCCCCGAAGCCCCAGCGAGCGGCCGCCTGTCGCGTCAGGTCCGGCACTTCCCGATCCAGCCGCAGGTCACCATCCAGGCCGACGAAAAGGGATCGCACTTCGTCCTCTCGGTCAGCGCCGCCGACCGCCCGGGTTTGCTCTACACCGTCGCCACCACGCTCGCCGCGCACGGCGCCAACCTGCACACCGCCAAAATCGCCACCCTGGGCGAACGCGTCGAGGACACGTTCATGATCACCGGCGGCGACCTCGTCGACAGTACCCGCCGCATCCGGCTCGAAACCGAGTTGATCGAACGCCTCAAGTGCTAAGCCGGAACACCGAACGACTCAGTCGTCGGCAGCAGGCGAAAGGTCTGGAAAAAGGACGTCGGTAAAGCCGAACTGGCGCAGGTCACGCACTCGCATGGGGAAGAGCAAACCGTCAAGGTGGTCGCATTCGTGCTGCACGACGCGGGCGTGGAAGCCTTCGACCGTACGTTCGATCAACCGCCCCTCGACGTCGAAACCACGGTAGCGCAAACACTGCCAGCGCGGAACGAGGCCACGCAAGCCCGGCACCGAGAGGCAGCCTTCCCAGCCCTCGGCTTCGTCGTCGCCAATCGGCGAGAGTTCAGGGTTGATGAGGACCGTGTAAGGCACGCCAAGCGATTCCGGATAGCGCGGGGTCGGCTTGCCGCCGAAAATAACCACGCGCAGGTCAACGCCAATCTGCGGCGCAGCGATCCCGGCGCCGTCGTGTGCAAGCATCGTCTCGTGCAGGTCGGCGACCAACTCGCGCAGCGCCGGGGTCGAAAAGGCTGCTACGGGCTGCGCCCGCCGAAGCAGGCGCGCATCGCCCAGCTTAAGCAGTGCACGTATCATCACAGCCGGCCAGACTTTCAATCAGGTTACGGACGTGGCGCATCGAGTCACCCAGGACATTCTGGATCGCTTCGAAGCTGATCCCGTGCTGGCTGTCACCGCGCCCTGCGGCATAGTTGGCGACCACGCTGATCGCGGCGTACGGCACCCCGGCCTCGCGCGCCAGGACAGCCTCGGGCATCCCCGTCATGCCGACGACGTCGGCGCCATCGCGTTCGAGACGGTTGATCTCGGCCGCCGTTTCCAGGCGCGGCCCCTGGGTCGTCGCATACACCGCCCCATCGCCGACCACGATACCTTGCGCCCTGGCGGTTTCGAGCAGGCGCTGACGCAAGGCTTCGTCGTAGGGTTCGGTGAAATCGATGTGCGTCACCTGGCAATCGTCACCCTCATGGAAGGTGCTCTTGCGCCCCCAGGTGTAGTCAATGATCTGATGCGGAATGACCAGATCCCCGGGTTTGAGGTCGGCGCGGATGCTACCCACGGACGCGACCGAAACGATCGCCTTGGCGCCACTCTTGGCCAGGGCCCAGATGTTGGCACGGTAATTGACTTCGTGCGGCGGAATCGTGTGTCCGTAGCCGTGCCGGGCCAGGAAGGCGACCGGACGCCCGCACAGCAGACCGAAGGTCACTGCCCCCGAAGGGTCGCCGTAGGGCGTGCGCAGCACTTCGCGCCGGGTCACGCTGAGGTTGGCCAATTGGGTCAGGCCCGTGCCGCCGATCACCGCAAGCATATCGATTCCAAAATGGAGTTTCGCCGAAAACGAAAGAAGCGGCGGACGGACGGCAAAGCCGCCCGCCGGTGAGAAGATGAGGCGCTTAGCCTTCTTCCTTCATGGCGTAGATCGCCGGCAGGTTGCGCCAGGTGCCGCGCACGTCCATACCGTAGCCGAAGACGAAACGGTCCGGAACGGTCAGGGCGACGAAATCGGCCTTGATCGGCTTCACCTTGCCGTTGAGCTTGTCGGTCGCCACCGCGGTGTAGCAGGCCTTGGCGCCGAGTTGCTTCATGCGCTCGACAATCGCCGCCAGGGTAACGCCCTCGTCGAGGATGTCGTCGAGGATCAGGACGGTGCGGTCCTTGACCGAAGTCCAGGGCGCTGCGCGCCAGGACAAGGCCCCGCCGGAGGTTTCCTGGCCGTAGCGCGTCACGTGCATATAGTCGAACTCGAGCGGGAAATGCAGCTGCGTCATCAGCTGGCCGGCAAAAGGCACGCCGCCGCTCATCACGCACAGCAGGAGCGGATTGGTGTCCCCCAGCTTCTCGGTGATTTCAGCTGCGACGCGGGTCACCGCCGCTGCCACCGTCTCGGCGGAATGAATCACTTCCGCGCCGGCAAGGAGATCCTTGGCCTCTTTAATGTCCATCATGCTAGTTCCAGAGTCTTCAGATAAGTGTTAAACGCCGCCCCAACTTCCGGGTGGCGCCGGGCGAATTCGATGGTGGCCTGCAAGTAGCCGATCTTGCTGCCGCAATCAAAACGCGTCCCGCGGTAACGATAGGCCAATACCCGTTCCTCGGCGAGCAACGCGGCAATGGCATCGGTCAATTGGATCTCGCCGCCCGAACCCGGACGAACGTTCTCCAGATGATAGAAAATGCGCGGCGTGAGGATGTAGCGTCCGACGACCGCCAAGGTCGAAGGCGCTTTCTCCGGCGCGGGTTTTTCAACGATCCGCTCGATCCGCTCAAGGCGATCGTCGAGCGCCGTGCTGCCGACGATTCCGTAGCTGGCGGTCTCCGCCAGCGGCACGTTCATTCCCGCCAGCAGCGAGCACTGCTCTTGGGCGAAGACGTCGGCCATCTGTTGCATCACCGGCGGTTCGCCGTCCAGCAGGTCGTCGGCCAGAAGCACGGCAAACGGTTCATCGCCGATTGCCGGCCGCGCGCACAGCACGGCGTGCCCGAGCCCAAGGGCCTCGGGTTGACGGATGTAGATGCACTTGATCGACTTGGGCAGAAGGTTGCGAACCTCTTCGAGCAAGGCGGTCTTGTTTTTCAGCGCCAGCTCGTTTTCCAGCTCGTATGCCTTGTCGAAGTGATCTTCGATCGCGCGCTTGCTGCGCCCGGTGATGAAGATCATCTCTTCGATCCCGGCCGCAACAGCTTCCTCGACGGCATACTGGATCAAGGGCTTATCGACGATCGGCAGCATTTCCTTGGGGCTCGCCTTGGTCGCCGGCAAAAAGCGGGTTCCCAAGCCGGCCACCGGAAAAACGGCCTTTTTCACCTTGCTCATGGGGTCGTATCACCCTCGGGAAGATTCAGAAGAATCCGTAATTGTGCCTCATCAATGATCGGGACCGCCAGTTCCTGTGCTTTTGCAAGCTTGGAGCCAGCCTCGCTGCCTGCCACGACATAATGCGTCTTGCGCGAGACCGAACCGCTGACCTTTCCGCCTGCCGCCTCGATCAAGGCCTTGGCCTCGTCGCGCGCAAGCTGCGGCAACGTTCCGGTCAGCACCAGCGTTTTCCCGGCCAAGGGACCGAGTTCCGCCGCCTCCCCCTCACCTTCGGGAAAGACGATCCCGGTTGCACGTAATTGTTCGATGACTTCGCGGTTGTGCGGCTCGGCGAGGAACTGCAGGAGGCACTGAGCGACGATGGGGCCGACGTCCGGCACCGCAAGGAGCGCCGCTTCATCGGCTTCGAGCAAGGCGTCAAGGGCGCCGAAATGGCGTGCCAGGTCGCGCGCGGTACTTTCGCCGACATTGCGAATGCCGAGTGCAAAGATGAAGCGTGCCAGGGTCGTTGTCTTGCTGCGCTCGATCGCTTCGAGCAGGTTGCTTGCCGATTTTTCGGCCATCCGTTCCAAATTGGCGAGCGCAAGCAGACCCAGTCGGTAAAGGTCGGCCGGAGTCCGCACGATGTCCGCATCGACCAGTTGCTCGACGAGTTTCTCTCCCAGTCCCTCGATGTCCATCGCCCGCCGGGCTGCGAAATGCAACAAGGCCTGTTTGCGCTGCGCCGGGCAGAAAAGCCCGCCGCTGCAGCGTGCGACGGCCTCGTCGGCGCCACGGACGACATGCGAACCGCACACCGGGCAGGTTTTCGGCAGCACGAATTCGGGCGCCATGATCGGTCGACGCTCGGGCAGCATGCGCACAACCTCCGGAATCACGTCGCCGGCCCGACGGACGACAACCGTATCGCCAATCCGAACGTCCTTGCGCCGCACCTCGTCCTCGTTGTGCAGGGTGGCGTTGGTCACCGTCACGCCGCCCACGAATACCGGCGCCAGCCGGGCCACCGGAGTCAGCGCCCCGGTGCGCCCCACTTGGATGTCGATCCCCAAGACCTCAGTACACGCTTCTTCGGCGGGATACTTGTGCGCCACGGCCCAGCGCGGCTCGCGCGAGACATAGCCGAGCTCGGCCTGAAGATCGAGACGATTGACCTTGTAGACCACCCCATCGATGTCGAACGGCAAGTCGCCGCGCCGGGCACCGATCCGGGCATGAAAATCGGCCAGTGCCTGAGGCCCCTGCAGCACGGCGCGCTCGGCGCAGACGGGCAGACCGAAACAGGCCAGAGCATCGAGCACGCCAGCGTGGGTTTCCGGAATCGACCAGCCTTCGTATTCGCCCAGACCGTAGGCGAAGAACGCCAGCGGCCGCGTCGCCGCGATTTTCGAGTCGAGCTGGCGGATGCTGCCGGCGGCAGCATTGCGGGGATTGACCAAAGTTTTCTCCCCACGCGCTTCTGCTTCGAGGTTGAAACGAAGGAAATCCGCCCGGCGCATGTAAATCTCGCCGCGCACCTCGAGCACCTTGGGCAAAGCGCGGGCCTCCTCGCCGCGCAGGCGCAGCGGAATGTCGCCGACAGTACGCACGTTGGCGGTGACGTCCTCGCCGTTCTCGCCGTCGCCACGGGTGGCGGCACGCACCAACAGCCCGTCTTCGTAACGCAGGCTGATCGCCAGCCCGTCGAATTTAAGTTCGGCGCTGTATTCGATCGGAGGGTCGAGCTCAGTCAGCCGCAGCTCGCGGCGGATGCGGGCATCAAAGGCAAAAGCGCCGCTGGCCTCGACATCGGTCTCGGTTCGGATCGAAAGCATCGGCACCGTATGACGGACCGGCGCAAACGCCGCCAACACCGCTCCACCGACGCGCAAAGTCGGCGAATCCGGCGTCTGCAGTTCAGGATGCGCCGCCTCGAGGGCCTGAAGCTCGCGAAAGAGGCGGTCGTACTCAGCGTCGGGAACGAGCGGCGCGTCGAGAACGTAGTAATGGTGGTCGTAACGGGCAATCTCGGCGCGCAAATGCTGCGCGCGTTCTACGTTATTCATCGCGGCGCCGAATCAGGAGAAGAGCCGGCGCGTCAGTTCGCTCCCGGCCGGCAGGTGACTCGAGGCGAGCAGCGTCTGGTAATGGCCGATCTGCTTGCGGATCGGATCGAGCGCGCTTTCCGAAAGCGGCCGGCGGTTGTCATCGACAACCGTGCCGCGCAGAACGTCGGCGAAACGCTTGGCCAGATCGACCATCTGGTTGAAGACGCGGTCGCCGTGCGCAACGCGCGGCACATCGAGCAGGAAGGTCAGCGCATGCGTGTTCAGCACCCGCATCGTCTCGGGCGCAAAAGGCTGCGCCTCCTGGTTCACCAGCACGTACAACACGTTGCCGTCTTCATCGCAGCGAACAAAACGGCCTTCGATGTCCATCGTCATTCCAGCGGCCTCGGCCAGCGCCCGCAACTTCGTTCCCGGGAAAGGCTGTGCCTGGCTGACGACGTTGATCCCGATCTGGATGTCGACACCGGCGCAGAAGGCGTCGAGGTCCGCGGCAGCCTTCATCGCCTGCCCCCGCTGGGGTAGATCGACAATGGACAGGGTCGCATCGGCGAGGTCCTGCATGGCCATGCAAAACACCGACAGGTCGGTTTCGCTGGCTGGCCCCTGGCGGTCGACGAGTTGCAGCCCGAAACGGAAGCGCCGGTATTCACCCTGACCACCTTCGTGGTCGACGTCGATCTTCTCCCACTCGTGGCTCGTTTCGTTAAAGCCGATGCACTGCACGTATTTCTTCACGCGCCCGAGCGCCTCGCGCGGCAGCTCGAGGATACGCGCGCCAGACGTCGGTTCGACCGCTTCGAAAGAAGCCACGTAATCGATCAGGGGCGACAGGGTAATCCCCACACCGCCCTCGCGACGAACATCGCACTTCGCTTCGTGATGCGTTTCGGCAGCCGGCTCGGCACGCTCCATCGGCGACGTCCGGCTGGGCGCGGAAGCCGTCATGACGGGCTCCGCCGCCGGCATGCGCGGCAACTCCGGCGCGGGCACCTCGTGTTCGAACGTCGCTGCGGGCGCCTGAGGTTCGGGCGAGGGTTCAAGGTGCGGCGCGGCGGTCCAACCTGGCTCAAGCCGCCCAGGCGGCTCGGTCTCGGAACCGCCGAGCACCGGCTCGATGCGGTCTTTGCCCTGCCCTTCGGTCACGGGGGCAATAGGCTCGTGATCGCTCTCGGCGGATTTGGATCGCCCGAAAGAAAAACGCTCAGCCAAGCGGCTGACCGGCCCCGGACGCTCACTGGTCGAGGGCGCATCGAAATCGTCGTCCGCGGCATCGGCACGGGCCGCCGTCAAGCCGGGCTCGGCAAAAAAGACTTCGCGTTCGGCCTGCGGCGCCTGAGGCGGCGCGGCCTCCGCACGGGCGGTGTCAAGCAGCACGTCCTGATGCGCTGACCCGAGCACCTGTTCGGCCAGCGCACGATGCCGACGTTCCTGCCACTTGTTGTAAATCAGGACGCCGCAAACCGCGAACACCCCCAAAACGATAAGGCCCAACTGCAGTTCGGTCATCGAGAACCCCTAAACGATCTGCTCGCGCATGCGCAGCGCTTCTTCCATGTCGACCTCGACGATACGCGAAACGCCGGATTCCTGCATCGTCACGCCGACCAACTGCTGCGCCATTTCCATGGCGATCTTGTTGTGGCTGATGAACAGGAACTGCGTCTTCGCCGACATGCGCTGCACCATGGCGCAAAAGCGCTCGGTGTTGGTGTCGTCCAGCGGTGCGTCGACCTCGTCGAGCAGGCAGAACGGCGCCGGATTGAGCTGGAACATCGAAAACACCAGCGCAATCGCGGTCAACGCCTTCTCGCCGCCCGAAAGCAGATGGATGGTTGAGTTTTTCTTGCCCGGCGGCTGGGCCATGACCTGAACGCCGGCATCGAGGATCTCCTCGCCGGTCATGATCAGCTTGGCCTCACCACCGCCGAAGAGGATGGGGAACAGTTCCCCGAAATTCTTGTTGACCGTGTCGTAGGTCGTCTGGAGTAGTTCGCGCGTCTCACGGTCGATGCGACGGATCGCGTTCTCCAGGGTTTCCATGGCTTGCGCCAGGTCTTCCGACTGGGCATCGAGGAAGCCTTTGCGCTCGCGCGCCGACTCGAGTTCGTCGAGCGCCGCGAGGTTGACCGCACCCAGTGCCTCGATGGCGCGCTGCAAGCCGCCGATCGCGCTCTGCAAGGCGCCCGGCTTGGCGCCCGGTACGGCGTCGGCCAGAGCGGCCTCGTCGGCGCCGGCCTCGACCAACTGCGCCGCGAGCTGCTCGAAATTGAGTGCGGCCGCCTGCTCCTTGAGGCGCAGGTCGCCGATCCGGTCGCGCAACGGCTCCAGACCCTGCTCCGACTTCATGCGTTGCTCCTCAAGAGCGCGCAGACCGGCCGTCGCCGCCTCCAGCGCATCGCGTGCCGCGGCCAAAGCCTGTTCGCTCACCAAGCGTTGTTCCAGCGCGGCCTGCAGCTTGGGCTCGAGGTCCTCGGCCTGCATTGCCTCCGCATTTTCGGTGCAACGCGCCAGTTCGTCGACGATGCGCTCGATCTGCTTGCGCGCCAGTTCGCGGCTACGCACGATGTCGTCGATCTTGGTGCGGCATTCGCGCTGGGAAAATTGCGCGTCGCGCAGTTCGCGCTCGACCTGGCTCACCTGCTCGCGCTCATCGCGCAAGGCCCGGTCGGCCTGTTCGAACGCGGCCTGCGCCGCGTCGAGTTCGTGCTGCAACAGGCGAATCGTCTCGCGCTGCTCTTCGACCGCCTGCTCGGCGACGAACAGGCGCTCGTTCTCGCTCTCTTCCTCGGCGCGCATTTCGGCAAGACTCTCGTCGATCTGCGCCTGCCGTTCGCGGAAGCGCTCCAGCGCCTGCGCCAGCTTGAGCGTCTCGACCTGGATGGCGTGCGCGCGTTCCTGCAGATCGTCCAGACGCAGGCGGGCGTCCTGGACTTCATCCTGCGCGTCCTGCAACTGTTGCTCGAGGGCGGCTAGGCGAGCCTGTTCTTCTTCGACGCGCGCCTCGAGCGCACCGATCTGCTCGCCGAGCGTCTCGATCTCGCGCTGGCGCTCGAGCAGCCCGTGTTCCGCGGCGCTCGGGGCGAAGAGCGTGATGCTCAAACGATCGACGATGTCCCCCTGCGCGGTGACACAGCATTCGCCAGGCCCCAGGTCGCCCCGTCGGGCCAAGGCCGCAGCAAGGTCGGACGCCGTGTGCACGCGCCCCAGCCATTCGCCGATCGCCGTGGCGAGACGGGCATCCGTGCAACGAACGTGCGCCAATAGCCGACCTTCCGGCGGCGGCAAGGCACCGGCCAGTTGCTGTGCATCGGGCATCACCAGGGCCAGCTTGCCGCCCGGACGGTCGTGGTCCCACTCCGGCGAGAAGGTCTCGCTCGCCAGGGCGCCGACGCGTTCCCGCAGCACGGCCTCGACGGCGTCTTCCCAGCCCGCCTCGACGTGCATTGCCTTCCACAAGGGCAGATGCCGATCAAGTCCGTGCCGTTGCAGCCATTCGCCCAGTTTGCCTTCACCCTGAACGCGTTTCTGCAACTGTTCCAGCGTCGCGCGGCGGGCATTGGCTTCTGCACGCTCTTTCTGCGCCTGCTGCAACTGCGCCAGCACACCGCGCCGCGCCTGTTCGAGGCGCGGGATTTCCTGCTGTCGGTCGGAAAGCGAGTCTTGCGCGTCAGCGATCCGTTCGCGCAACTCGGCCAGCTCCTCCTGCTTGGTTTCGTATTCTTCACTGTCCGGCTCGGGCAGCGCCTCACGCTCCTGCACCAGACGATCACGGCGCGCGGCAATGATCTGCAAGGAGCGCTGCGCATGGCCGCGATGGGTCAACTCGACCTGCAGGCGCTGGTCGGCCTGCGCCATCGCCGCCCGCTGCCGGCTGACCGCCTCCTGCGCTTCCGCTTGCCGATCTTCGGCCAAAGGCAGGCGCTCCTGCTGCGCCGAAAGACGCATCTCGCCTTGCTCGACGCGGTCGTCCGACAAGGCCGAGAGCTCGGTCCAGCGCTCGTAGTCTTCCGCCAGGCGCTCAAGGTCTTGCTGCCAGAGCGTATGGTCGTTGTTCAGCTGGGCGACGCGCGACTCGTATTCCTGCTGCGATTCGCGCCGATGTCGGATTTCGGCCTCGAGGCGCGTCACCTCGGCGTTGGCTTCGAACAAGCCGGTCTGGGCGGCATGCACACCGTCGCTGCGGGTGAAATGGGCCTCGCGCGCCTCCTCGATGCGCGCTTCGGTTTCGCGCAAACCGGCATTCTGGGCTTCAAGGTCGACCACCGCGCGGTCCACCTCGCGCAATAAACGTTCGCGCTCGGCCTGCGCGTCGTTGCGCCGGATCAGCCAGAGCAGGTGCTGCTTGCGCGTCAGATCATCGTTGTACTCACGGTACTGACGGGCAACCGCGGCCTGCGCTTCGAGGCGCTCCATCTGGTGCCCAAGTTCGCCGCGGATGTCCTCGACCCGGGCCAGGTTGTCGCGCGTGTCGGCCAGACGGCTCTCGGTTTCCTTGCGTCGCTCCTTGTACTTGGTGACGCCGGCCGCTTCTTCGAGAAAGACGCGCAGTTCGTCGGGCTTGGCCTCGATGATGCGCGAAATGGTGCCCTGACCGATGATGGCGTAGGCACGCGGCCCCAAACCAGTCCCGAGAAAGAGGTCGGTGATGTCCTTGCGGCGGACCTGCTGGTTGTTGATGAAATACTCGGACTGGCCGTTGCGGGTCAGCACCCGCTTGACCGAAAGCTCGGTGTACTGCGACCACTGCCCGGCAATGCGGCCCAGCGAATTGTCGAAGACCAGCTCGACGGCGGCACGCGAAACCGGCTTGCGCCCGCCGGAGCCGTTGAAGATCACGTCCTGCATCGACTCGCCGCGCAATTCGGAAGCCTTCGATTCGCCGAGCACCCAGCGCACGGCATCCATCACGTTCGACTTGCCGCAACCGTTCGGCCCGACGACGCCAACCAGCTGACCCGGCAGGGAAATCGTCGTCGGATCCACGAAGGATTTGAAGCCAGCGAGTTTGAGTTTTGTCAGGCGCATGAATGAGAACGCAGCCTGTCGGCTGCGCAATACGATTTCTGATGGGCGAAAACGGAGCGCTCAGCCTTTACGGCACGCGAATGCTCATGGGCATATAATATCACCTTGCCTTTCTTTTTCGTTTCCGCACGACCATGAGCACCCAACCCAGCAAGACCCTCGAGACCTTCCCCAACCCCGCAACGCAGCGTGATTTCCACATCCACATGGAAATTCCGGAATTCACCTGCCTGTGCCCGAAAACCGGCCAGCCGGATTTCGCCACCATCCTGCTCGATTACATTCCCGAAACGAAATGCGTCGAATTGAAGAGCCTCAAGCTCTACATCTGGTCGTTCCGTAACGAGGGCTGTTTCCACGAGGCCGTCACCAACCGCATCCTCGACGACCTCGTCGCCGAACTGCAACCGCGCTTCATGCGCGTCACCGCCAAATTCTTCGTGCGCGGCGGCATCTTCACCAACGTCGTCGCCGAGCATCGTGCGCCGGGCTGGCAGCCCGCTGCGCGCGTCGACCTCACCCAATTCGACAGCCAATCCACCACGCGGGGGTAAGACCATGAGCGAGCGCCAGGAAGCGACCAACCACGTCCTCGCGGACGAGGATCTCGACCGTCTCGAAAGCCTGCTCGACGATTCCGAGCTGCCCGAGGCGATGCGCCTCGACGAAGTTCAGGGCTATCTCTGCGCCGTGCTCAGCGGGCCGCAACCGCTGCCCGAGGACGTCTGGCTGGCCGACGTTCTGGGCAACGAAGAGGCGCTGGCGAGCGCCCCGGGGCGCGAGGCCGCCGAGCTGCTGCGCGCCTTCGCGCGCGAACTTGAGGCTGGCCTCGCCGCGGGCGAGCCGCCGGTACTCTACCTCTATGGCCGTGACGACGACGAAAACGGCCCGAGCGACTACCAGCCCTGGTGTCAGGCCTATCTGGCCGGCGTCGACGCGGCCGAAGAAGACTGGTTCGAAGCCCTCGGCGACGAGGACGAGGACCTCGACGAAGAAAGCGCTGACGAGATCGAATACCTCGACGAACGCCTCTTCCCGCTGATGGTGTTGACCGGGGAGGCCGAAGCCGCCGCGCGCGAGCACGGCGAGGAATGGCCCGAAGGCGAGGCGCGCGCCGAACTGCTGGCCGACAGCGAGGAAGATTTGCCTCAAGCCGTGACCGACATTTACCGTTTCTGGCACATCAAGCGCAGCGCCGGAACGCAGCGTCGCAACGGCCCCAAGGTCGGCCGCAACGACCCTTGCCCCTGCGGTAGCGGCAAGAAATTCAAGCAGTGTTGCGGCGCCGCCTGAGGCGAGCCAAACCTTCCTTCACGACGGGCGCTCCAAGCGCCCGTCGCCATGTTCAACCCTTCCTCCTCCTTCTTCCCGTGAACAACCAACGCAAGCTCTGGCCGGAGTTCCTCAAAGCCGTCAAGCACGAGATCGCCCCCGCGCTCGGTTGCACTGAGCCGATTTCGCTCGCCCTCGCCTCGGCCATCGCGGCCCGCCACCTGGGCGGAGCCCCCGAACGTATTGAGGCCAAGGTCTCGGCCAACCTGATGAAGAACGGAATGGGCGTCACCGTCCCCGGCACCGGCATGCTCGGCCTGCCGATCGCGGCTGCGGTCGGCGCGTTGGGTGGCAATCCCGACGGCGGACTGGAAGTGCTCAAAGGACTCAGCCCGGAATCGGTCGCCGCCGGCAAAGCCCTGCTCGCCGCCAGAAAGGTTACGGTGGGCATTGCCGACGTGCCGCACATCCTCTATTCGGAAGCGCGCCTGAGCCGCGGCGAGGACTGGGCACGGGTGTGCATCGCCGACGCCCACACCAACGTCATCCTGATCGAGAAAAACGGCGAAACGCTGTTCAAGGCCGACCCCTGCTTCGGCGAGCGCGGCGAGAGCTATAGCCTGCACGAAGCCACGGCGCAGGGCGTCTACGACTTCGCAACCTCGGCGCCGTTTGCCGACATTGCCTTCATCCTCGAGGCTGCCCGCCTCAACTCGCAACTGTCGCAAGAAGGCATCGGCGGCGACTACGGCCTGCACATCGGCGCCACGCTCAAACGGCAGGTCGAACGCGGCTTGCTGTCCGACGACCTGCAGACGCGCATCCTGGTGCGCACCTCGGCGGCTTCCGACGCCCGCATGGGCGGCGCCACCCTGCCCGCGATGAGCAACTCCGGCTCGGGCAATCAGGGGATCATGGCCACCATGCCGGTCGTCGTCGTCGCCGAACACGTCAAAGCCGACGACGAGACGCTGGCGCGCGCGCTGATGCTCTCGCACCTGATGGCCATCTACATCCACAGCAAGCTGCCCAAGCTCTCGGCCCTCTGCGCCGTCACCACGGCCGCCATGGGGGCGGCCGCGGGCATGGCCTGGTTGCTGCGCGGCGGCTACGGCGCGGCGAGCATGGCCATTTGCAGCATGATCGGCGACGTTGCCGGGATGATCTGCGACGGCGCTTCGAACAGTTGCGCGATGAAGGTCTCGACCTCGGCCGCCGCCGCTTACAAAGCGGTGCTGATGGCGCTCGACAACTCGCGCGTCAGCGGTCAGGAGGGCATCGTTGACGACAGCGTCGATGCCTCGATCGCCAACCTCTGCGCGCTGGCCTGCGACAGCATGCAGGAGACCGACCGCCAGATCCTCGAAATCATGGTCGGCAAGAACGTCTAGCCAACCCGGCCGCACAGCCCTCCGACCGCCATGCTCTTCGTCCTCAAGCTCTGCCTGACGCCGCTGCTGATCGGCGGCGTCGCGCTGGCCGGGCGACGCTGGGGGCCGCTGGTGAGCGGCCTCCTGATCGGCCTGCCGCTTACCACCGGGCCGGTGTCATTCTTCCTGGCCGTCGAGCAAGGGACCGCGTTCGCGACACAAGCGGCCGTCGGCGGCCTGCTTGGCCAGGTATCGATCTGCCTGTTCTGCCTCGCCTACAGCCGCAGCGCGCCGCGCCTCAGCTGGCCGCTCAGCACCCTGTGCGCGAGCCTCGCTTTCCTGTTGTCGACCGCGCTCCTCAACCTCGGACACTGGACCATCTGGACGGCGCTCGCTCTTTTGCTGCTGGCCATCGGCAGCATCCTGCGCATCATGCCCAAGGGCATGCCGAGCGCCATCGCGCTCAAGCCACCGCGCTGGGACCTTCCGGCGCGCATGCTGGTCGCCACCGGTTTCGTGCTCGTCATCACCGCGGTGGCGAACCAGCTCGGCCCGCAACTGAGCGGGCTGATCGCCCCCTTCCCGGTCTTCGGTCTGGTCTTTGCGGCCTTCGCGCACGCCCAGCAAGGCAGCGAGGCTTGCGCCGTGGTGCTGCGCGGAATCGTGCTCGGTTCGGGGGCATACACGGCCTTCTTCGCCATCGTCGGCTTTGGTCTGCCAGTGCTGGGCATCGCGCTCACCTACCCCCTCGCCGCGCTCGCCGCGATCGGCATCAGTGGCCTGTTCTACCACCTGAGCCGGCGCCCTCGCCGCACCTAGCTAGCCTTTGTCAGGCGATCGCGCGGGCACTGATGCGCGAGCGCTCAGCGAATCCAACCACTGGCAAAATCCTCGACCGCCCGCGCCAGTTTGCGCGGATCGTGCCGGATGTAGTCGGTATCGCTGGTGAAATCGCGCTCGACGATCTTGATGCCGCGCTCGATCAGTGTTTCACGCCGCTTGAGCCGCACCGGCGCCTTGCTTTCGAGCTGATATTTCCCCAACAGATCGCCGCGCAACTCACCGTTATTGACCAGCACGTAATCGAGGCAATCCTCGCCGACGTGCTGCTCCAGCACGCGCACAAAATCCTCGAGACAGAAGCCGTCAGTCTCGCCGTGCTTGGTCATGATGCTGCCCACGTAGACAATGCGCGCCTGCGTCTCGCGCAAAGCCTCGCGCATCCCTTCGCACAAAAGATTCGGAATGATGCTGGTGTAGAGGTCGCCGGGGCCGATGATCACAAAATCGGAGTTGAGGATCGCCTCGCGCGCCCGCGGGTTGAGGCGCCCGCCACCGATCAAGAAGGCGTCGCGGATCGGCACGTTGGCGTCGTGCCGGGGCACATCGATTTCGCTCTCGCCGACGATGCGCTCGCCGTTCTCCAGCGTCACCCCGAGATGCACATTGTCGAGCGTCACCGGGATCACCTTGCCGCGCACGTCGAACATCGTGCAGAGTTCCTCGATGCCGCGCTCAAAGTCGCCCATGATGTCGGAAAGCGCCGTCAATAGGAGGTTGCCGACGGTGTGGCCGGCGATGCGCTTGCCTTCCTTGAAGCGGTACTCGAAGAGGCGGCGCACCACCTCGGTGTCCTCGGCCAGCGCCACGATCGCCCGACGCACGTCGCCGGGCGGAAGAATGCCGAACTCGTCGCGCAGTTCGCCGGTCGAACCGCCGGAATCTGCCGCCGTGACGATCGCCGCAAGGTTCAGATCGCTTTTCCGGCTCAGCCCGGAAAGGACGTTGAAGGTTCCCGTTCCGCCGCCGATGGTCGTGATGTTGGTTTTGCCGGTGTGCATGCGCAACCCCGTTCATCCGTGAAGCGGGCATGATAACCGAATGCCCTCGCTGTACGCAGCGACATGAACGTGCTGCTCCGTAAACCCCGGCCGCCGCCGCCCGTCTTTCCGCCGTGACAGGATGCCTCGTATAATCGGGCGCTTCCCGTGTTGATCCGCCTTCTGACCGCTCGCTACCGATACCGTGAATCCCAACCTCGCCAAACTGCACCCCTACCCGTTCGAAAAACTCCGCCAGCTCTTTGCCGGCGTCACGCCGAACCCGAACCTGCGTGAAATTCGCCTGTCGATCGGCGAACCGCAACACGAGACGCCACCCTTCATCAAGGAGGCGCTGACCGCGGGGCTGTCCGGGCTGGCCAACTACCCTACTACGCTGGGTCTGCCAGCCCTGCGCCAGACCATCGCGGCATGGCTGCAGCGGCGTTACGCTCTGGACGGCGTCGATCCTGAGCGCGAGATCATCCCGGTCAACGGTTCGCGCGAGGCGCTGTTCGCCTTCACCCAGGCGCTCATCGACCCCACGGCCAAGGCCCTGCAGGGCGAAGCGCCGCTGGTCGTCAGCCCGAACCCCTTCTACCAGATCTACGAAGGCGCGACCTACCTCGCCGGGGCCGACCTGCGCTTCCTCAATACCCTGCCGGAAAACGACTACGCCTTCGATTTTGACAGCCTGAGCGACGCCGAATGGCGGCGCGTGCAACTGATGTTCGTCTGCTCGCCGGGCAACCCGACGGGCAAGGTGCTGAACCTCGAAGACTGGAAGCGGCTCTTTGCGCTCTCCGATAAATACGGTTTTGTCATCGCCTCGGACGAGTGCTATTCCGAAATCTTCTTCGACGAGGCCAAGCCCCCGCTCGGCGGCCTGCAGGCCGCGCGCCAGTTGGGCCGCAGCTTCGAGCGCCTGGTGATGTTCTCCAGCCTCTCCAAGCGCTCCAACGTGCCCGGCATGCGTTCGGGCTTCGTCGCGGGCGACGCCGCCATCCTCAAGGACTTTCTCCTCTACCGCACCTACCACGGCGGTGCCATGAGCCCGGCGGTGCAGATGGCCAGCGTCGCGGCCTGGAACGACGAGGCGCACGTGATCGACAACCGCCGCCAGTACCGCGAGAAATTCGAAGCCGTCACGCCGCTGCTCGCCGGGCCGCTCGGGGCACGGATGCCGGATGCCAGCTTCTATCACTGGGTGCGCACTCCGGTCTCCGACACCGAGTTCGCCCGTGCCCTGTACGCCGATTATAATGTCGTCGTCCTGCCGGGCAGCTTCATCGCCCGCGCCAGCCATGGCATCAATCCCGGCGCCGGCTGCGTGCGCATCGCCCTGGTCGCGCCGCTCGAAGAATGCCTCGAAGCCGCCGGCCGTATCCAACAATTTGTGTCCCAACTCTAGGAAAGAACCATGCAGCAATTCCAGTCCATCATCGAAGACGCCTGGGAAAACCGCGCTTCCCTGCAACCCGGAACCGCCCCCGCCCGGATCGGCGAAGCGGTCGCCGCCGTCCTCGCCGAGCTCGACGCCGGGCGCCTGCGCGTCGCCGAAAAGATCGACGGCGACTGGGTCACGCACCAGTGGATCAAGAAGGCCGTGCTGCTCTCCTTCCGCCTCGAGGACAACGTCGTCATGGACGGCGGCGCGCTGCGCTTTTTTGACAAGGTGCCGAGCAAGTTCGCCAAGTATTCGCGCGAAGACTTCACCCGCGGCGGCTTCCGTGTCGTTCCGCCAGCCACTGCGCGTCGCGGTTCCTTCATCGGCCGCAATGTGGTGCTGATGCCCTCGTACGTGAACATCGGCGCCTACGTCGATGAAGGCACGATGGTCGACACCTGGGCCACGGTCGGCTCCTGCGCCCAGATCGGCAAGAACGTGCACCTCTCGGGCGGCGTCGGCATCGGCGGCGTGCTTGAGCCGCTGCAGGCCAACCCCACGATCATCGAAGACAACTGCTTCATCGGTGCGCGCTCCGAAGTCGTCGAAGGGGTCATCGTCGGCGAAGGCTCGGTGATCTCGATGGGCGTCTATATCGGCCAGTCGACCAAGATCCTCGACCGCGAGACCGCTGAGGTCAGCTACGGCCGCATCCCGCCCGGCTCGGTCGTCGTCTCCGGCAACCTGCCGTCCAAGGACGGCTCGCACAGCCTGTACTGCGCGGTCATCGTCAAGAAGGTCGACGCTCAGACGCGCTCGAAGACCAGCATCAACGACCTCTTGCGCGGCGACTGAGCCGCAAGCCCTCCGGCGGAGACACCATGATTCTCGACAAGCTTTTTCAGCTGATGGCCGAAAAACAAGCCTCGGACATCTTCATCTCCGCCGGCGCGCCGATCCACATCAAGATCCAGGGCAATACCCTGCCGGTCAACCAGCAGATCATGGACCCGGCGATGATCGACAAGATCGCCGGCGAGCTGATGACCCCCGAGCAGACCAAGGTCTTCGAGGCGACGATGGAGATGAACCTCTCCTTCGGCGTCCCGCGGGTCGGCAATTTTCGGGTCAACCTCTTCCGCCAGCGCGCTTCGATCTCGATCGTCGTCCGTTACATTCAGGGCAACATCCCGCCGCTCGACACCCTCGGCTTGCCCACCGTGCTGGCCGACCTGATCATGGAAAAGCGCGGTCTGATCCTGATCGTCGGCGCCACCGGTTCGGGCAAATCGACGACCATCGCCTCGATGCTCGACCACCGCAACGCCAACCGCAGCGGTCACATCCTGACGATCGAAGACCCGATCGAATTCCTCTTCCGGCACAAGAAGTCCATCGTCAACCAGCGCGAGCTGGGGATGGACACCCTGGGCTGGGAATCGGCGCTCAAGAACGCCATGCGCCAGGCGCCGGACTGCATCCTGATCGGCGAAATCCGCGACAAGGAAACGATGCAGGCCGCCATCGCCTACGCCCAGACCGGCCACCTGTGCCTCGGCACCCTGCACGCCAACAACAGCTACCACGCGCTCAACCGGATCATCAACTTCTTCCCGCTTGAGAGCCGGACCTCGCTCTTCCTCGACCTGGCTGCCAGCCTGAAAGCCGTCGTCTCGCAGCGTCTGGTCAAGAAGCCCGACGGCCAGCGGATCCCGACCGCCGAAGTCCTGCTCAACACGCGCCACGTCCAGGAACTGATCGAACGCGGCGAAGTCCTGGCGATCAAGGAGGCAATGGAGCAAAGCCTGGCGCCCGGATCGCAGACCTTCGAGCAGGACCTCTTCCGCCTCTTCCGCGAACAGGCCATCACCCTCGACGAAGCGCTGGCCAACGCCGATTCGCCGACCAACCTCTCCTGGTTGATCAACAACTCCGAAATCCCCTCGACGGCCAAGGAATCGACCTTGCGCGTCGAAACCCCGCTCGATTTTTCGGAAACCAACCTCGGCGGCACCTCCTTCAAGGAGTTCTCGCTGAGCCTCAACGAAGCCCCCGAAGAACTACATGCCAAATGATTTGACGCCGACCGCGGCCGGCGATGCGACGCAGGCCCTGACCTGCGCGCTGATCGCTCGTCCCTCGGTCACCCCGCAGGATGCCGGCTGCCTCGAACTCATCGCCGAACGCCTGAGCCAAATCGGCTTTAGCTGCGAACGCATCGATCGCGGCGGCGTCAGCAACCTCTGGGCGCGTCGCGGTACCGCGGCGCCGCTCTTCTGCTTTGCCGGCCACACCGACGTCGTGCCGACCGGCCCGCGCGAGAGGTGGCAAAGCGACCCCTTTGTTCCCGAAGTCCGTGACGGCCTGCTCTACGGCCGCGGCGCGGCGGACATGAAAGCCTCGCTGGCTGCCTTCGTCACCGCCACCGAAGCCTACGTCGCCGAACACCCCGACCACGGCGGCTCGATCGCCTTCCTGCTCACCTCGGACGAGGAAGGCGACGCCGTGGACGGCACTGTCGCGGTCACCCAGGCGCTGCAGGCGCGCGGGGAATGCCCCGATTTTTGCCTGGTCGGCGAACCGACTGCCGTCGCCCGCCTGGGCGACACGATCAAGAACGGCCGGCGCGGCTCGCTCTCGGGCAAGCTGACGGTCAAGGGCGTGCAAGGCCACATCGCCTACCCGCACCTCGCCAAAAACCCGATCCACCTGGCCGCCCCGGCCATCGCCGAACTCGCGGCGACCGAGTGGGACCAGGGCAACGCCTTCTTCCCGCCCACCACTTGGCAGATTTCCAACCTCCACGCCGGCACCGGCGCGACCAACGTCATCCCCGGCAGCGTGGAGATTCTCTTCAACTTCCGCTTCGCCACGGTGAGCACGCCCGAAAGTCTCAAGGCGCGTCTGTGCGCCGTGCTCGACCGGCACGGCCTCGACTACGAGATCGCCTGGACGCTCGGCGCCAAGCCTTTCCTCACCGGTGACGGCGCGCTTGTCGACGCAACCCGCAAAGCCGTGCGCGAAGTGACCGGCCAGGACTGCGAGCTTTCGACCACCGGCGGTACCTCGGACGGCCGTTTCATCGCCGAAATCTGCCCACAGGTGATCGAACTCGGCCCGGTCAATGCCTCGATCCACAAGATCGACGAACACGTCGCCGTCGACGACCTGCCGCGACTGTCGGCCATCTACCGACGCATCCTCGAGAACCTTCTTCCTGCACGTCCAGCGAATCCACGATGATCTACAAACAAGCCCAAGCCGAACTCGAAACCATCCGCGACCTGCTCCGCTTCGCGGTCAGCCGTTTCGACGAAGCTGGCCTCTTCTTTGGCCACGGCAGCGACAACGCCTGGGACGAGGCGGTTTACCTCGTCCTCCATACCCTGCACCTGCCGATCGACAACCTGACGCCCTTCATCGACGCCCGCCTGACCAGCGACGAGCGCGCCGCCGTGTTGGCGGTGATCGAACGCCGGATCAAGGCCCGCTTGCCCGCGGCCTACCTCACCCACGAAGCCTGGCTGGGCGACTTTCGCTTCTACGTTGACGAGCGCGTGATCGTGCCGCGTTCACACATCGCCGAACTGCTGCGCGAACAACTCACGCCCTGGATCAACGACCCCTGGGCAGTCGGCCGCGTCCTCGACCTGTGCACCGGCTCGGGCTGCCTCGCCATCCTGGCCGCGCACGCCTTCCCGGAAGCCCTCGTCGACGCCGTCGATATCTCCCCCGATGCGCTCGCCGTGGCCCGGCGCAACGTCGCCGACTACGCGCTCGAATCGCGCCTCGAGCTGATCGAATCCGACGCTTTCACCGGCCTCGCCGGCCGCCGCTACGACGTGATCATCTCCAATCCGCCGTACGTGAACGCCGAGTCGATGGACACCCTGCCCCACGAATACCGGCAGGAGCCCGAACTCGCGCTGGCCAGCGGCGAAGACGGCCTCGACTTCACCCGGATCATCCTCGCTCAGGCCGCCGCGCACCTCAATCCGGGCGGTCTGCTGGTCGTCGAGATCGGGCACAACCGCGACGCGCTCGAAGCCGCTTATCCGGACACGCCCTTCACCTGGCTCGACACCGAGGCCGGCGACCGCTACGTCTTCATGCTGCGGCGCGAAGAACTGCCCGACGCGGCCTGAAGACCAGCACCGGCGCGCCCTCCAGCGTGCCTGCAGGCCAAGCGGGATAAGGCGTGCAGCCTCAGGCTTTCCGCCCCCGCTGCCACCCGCTTCGGCCCATTTCGGCCTAGCCGCCGCGCCGCAGACTCTCCAGCGGCGGCGTGCGCAGCAAGCGCCGCGCGGCGAGCCAGCCGGCCCCGACGACCAGCACGGCGGCACCGATCACCGAAACGAGGGGCAAGGCGTAATCGACCGCCACCTCGAACTGGAACACCCGCCGGGCCACGACCTGCCCGACGACGAGCGCGCCGACGCCGGCGATCAGCCCTGCGCTGGCGCCGATGGCCGCCAACTCGACGCACAAGGCCCGCCGCAACTGCGCCTGGGTCGCGCCCAGGGCGCGCAGAACGGCCAGCTCGTAGCGCCGCTCCTCGGCCGCCGAAGCCAGGGCGCTGTAGAGAACGATCACCCCGGCCAGCAGAGTGAACAGGAAAACGAACTGCACGGCGCGCGCCACCTGTTCGAGGATTACCTGCAACTGGGCGACGATGGCCGCGATATCAACCACGGTCAGGTTGGGATAAGCGGCGATCAGTTCATTGACAAAGGCCTCATGGCCTGCAGGCAGGTGAATGCTGGTGATCCAGCTCGCCGGATACGGCTCGAGCACGCCGGGCGGCGTGAGGACGAAGAAATTGACCCGCATCGAATCCCAGTTGAGCTTGCGCAGCCCGACGATGCGCACCTCGACGGCTTCCCCGGCGATCGAAAAGCGCAGCCGGTCGCCCACTTTCAGGCCCAAGGTCTTGGCCAGTCCTTCCTCGACCGAGGCCAACGGCGCCGCGGTCTCTCCGGGCGCGAACCAGCGCCCTTGCGTCACCCGGTTGCCGTCCGGCAGCGCGGCGCGGTACGAAAGGTTGAATTCACGGTCGATCAGGCGCTTGGCCCGCTCGTCCGTGTAGTCGCCGGCGCCGACCTCGCGCGCGTTCACCTGCGTCAGGCGGCCACGCACCATGGGCGAAAACTCGGCGCTCAGGCCCGCCTCGGAAAAACGCTGGCGGACACCGGAGAGCTGCTCGGGCTGGATGTTGATCACGAAGCGATTGGGCGCATCGGCCGGCACCGCCCGGCGCCAGGCGTCGAGCAGGTCGTTGCGGGTCGCGGTCAGCAACAGGAGCGCCATGAAGGCCAGCGCCAGGGCGACGATCTGGACGACGCTGGCCAAGGCGTGCCGCTCCAGGCTGGCCAAGCCGAAGCGCCAGCCGACCGCGCCCGAACCGCCGCGCAGCGCCGCCACCAGGCGAACGATCAGCCGGGCAAGGAGCAGAAAAACCAGCAAGGCCGCGCTGAAACCACCCACCAGATAGGTGCCGAGGCGCGCGTCGCCAGCCACCCAGAACATCATCCCCATCAGGACGAAGAAACCGAGGGCGTAAGCCAGGAGGAAACGCCAGGCAGGCATGCGCCCGCTGCCAAATTCGCGGCGCAGCACGCGCAGCGTCGACACCCGCTGCAACTGCACCAGCGGCGGCACCGCAAAACCGAAGAGCAGGAGCATGCCGGCCGCCAGCCCCTGCAGCGCGGGGATGATGCCCGGCGCCGGAAGGGGGCTGGCCAGCAATTGGGCCAGCCAGGCATGCAGAACATGGTGAGCCAGGTAGCCGACAAGGCAGCCGAGCCCTGAGGCCGCCAGCCCCAGGATCAGGAATTGCAGTAAATGCGTGCGCATCAGCAGCGCCTGGGTGGCGCCCAGGCAACGCATCACCGCGCAGGCATCGAGGTGGCGCTGCATGTAGCGGCGCGCCGCCAAGGCCACCGCGACGGCGGCAAGGACAACGGTCAGCACCGCGGCGATGCCGAGAAAACGCTGCGCCCGTTCGAGCGCGCTGCGGATTTCCGGGCGCGCGTTATCGACGTCCTCGATCCTTTGCCCCGGCGTGAGCTGCGCCTCGACCTCGGTGCGGAAACGCTTGACCTGGGCCGGCTCGCCGGCCACCAGCAGTCGATGGACGACCCGGCTGCCCGGGCCGATCAAGCCGCTCGCCTGGAGGTCATCGAGGCGAATCATGACCCGCGGCGCGACGCTGAAGAAATTGACGCCCCGGTCGGGCTCCTGGGTCAGGATGGCGTCGACGATGAGGGGGGTGCGTCCGACGGCCAGCGTATCGCCAACCCGCACGCCCAGCGCTGCCGCGGCACGGTCTTCCAGCCACACGCGACCGGGCGCAGGAATGCCGACCGCGGCTTCGTCGGCTGGAAGACCGCCCTCCTGGACGCCGCCGGCCTGCGGCGCGCGGATGCGCAAGGCACCGCGCAAAGGATAGCCTTCGCTCACCGCCTTAATCTCGGCGAGTTGAACGCGCCGCGTCGCCCCATCACCGGCGCTCACCATGCTCGGGAACGTCCGGGTCGTGGCCACACGCAGTCCGTGCCGTTCGGCCGCGTCGGTCAAGGTGTCCGGCCAGGCGCGGTCGGCGCTCAGCAGCAGGTCAGCACCGAGCAGTTGATTGGCCTGCCGGTCGAGCGACTGACGCACCCGGTCGGTGAAGAAGCCGACCGCCGTCAGCGCCGCGACGGCGACCACCAGCGCGGCTGCCAGGAGACGCAACTCACCTGCGCCCGCATCGCGGCGCAGCATGCGCCAGGAAAAAAGCAGTTCGTTCACGCTCAAGGGCTTCCGTTGTCGCAGTGTTGGCGAAAGCCCGGGCGTTCAGCCAGGGCGGCGTAATAGCGATCCACCGCGGCCAGCGTTGGACGGTCCACGATCGGCGTCATCCGCCAGCGGTTGATCGACAAGGCAAGCACCACGTCGGCGAGGGTGAACCGCTCACCGACGACGAAGGCGGCGGTCTTCGCCAAGTGCCGGTCGAGCAAGGCCATCAGCCGGTTCCATTGGGCCACGCTGCGCGCGTCGGCGCCAGCATCGGTGAAATCGGGGTGCTGCCGCACCCGCGCCATGAACGCGTAACGCCAGGCCGAGTTGAGGTCGGTGGCCTGCCAATCCATCCATTGCTCGACCAGCGCCCGGGCGCGAGGTTCCTCCGGCAACAGGTCGTGGCGCCCGGCCCGGGTGGCGAGGTAGCGGCAGATCGTGTTCGATTCCCAGAGCACGAAATCCCCATCGCAGAGCACCGGCACCTGGGCATTGGGATTGAGGGCGATAAATTCCGGCGTTACGGGATCGCGCCAGCCGCTGCCCCAGGGCTCAAGCGCGTACGGCAGGCCCAGCTCGTCGCAGACCCACAGCACCTTGCGCACGTTGATCGACGTTGATTTTCCGAGCACCCTGAGCATTCACCAGCCTCCTCCGGAAAAAGCGTTTGGACGTGCGCAGGCGCAATCGATCAGTCGAGCTCGCGCAAGCGCTGCACGGCTTCGTCGACCCGTTGCACAGCGATGACCTGCATGCCCGCAATCGGCTGTCGCGGGGCGTTGGCGTGTGGGATCAGGGCGCGCGTAAAGCCCAGTTTTGCGGCCTCCTTCAGGCGCTCCTGGCCGCGCGGCGCGGGGCGGATCTCGCCGGCCAGGCCGACTTCGCCGAAAACCACCAGTTTTTCCGGCAAGGCTTTATTCTTCAGCGAGGAGACGATGGCCAGCAGCACCGACAGGTCGGCTGCCGGCTCGCCGATCTTGACCCCGCCGACGGCATTGACGAACACGTCCTGGTCGAAACAGGCGATGCCGGCGTGCCGGTGCACGACGGCGAGCAGCATCGCCAGGCGTTGCGCGTCAAGACCAACGGTCAGCCGGCGCGGGTTGCCGTGCGCCTGGTCGACCAGCGCCTGCACCTCGACCAGCAGCGGCCGCGTGCCCTCCTGGGTCACCAGCACGCAGGAACCGGGAACGTTCTGCCCGTGCTGCGAGAGGAACATCGCCGACGGGTTGCTGACGCCCTTGAGCCCTTTGTCGGTCATGGCGAAGACGCCGATCTCGTTGACCGCGCCGTAGCGGTTCTTGACCGCGCGGATCAGGCGGAAGCTCGAATGCGTGTCGCCCTCGAAGTAGAGAACAGTATCGACGATGTGCTCAAGGACGCGCGGCCCGGCCAGCGCCCCTTCCTTGGTCACGTGCCCGACCAGAATCACCGTGATCCCCGACTGTTTGGCGAGGCGGGTCAGTTGCGCCGCGCACTCGCGCACCTGAGCGACCGAGCCGGGCGCCGAACTCAAGGCTTCGGACCACAGCGTCTGAATCGAGTCGATCACCGCCACCTTGGGCCGCTCGGCCTGCAGCGTGGCGACGATCTGCTCCAGATTGATTTCGGCCAGGAGTTGCAGGCGCCGCGTATCGAGCGCCAGCCGTTTGGCGCGCAGCGCCACCTGCTGCGCCGACTCCTCGCCGCTCACGTAGAGCACCGGCTGCGTTTCGGCCAGGGCGGTCAGTGCCTGCAGGAGCAAGGTGCTCTTTCCGATCCCGGGGTCGCCGCCAATCAGGATCACACCGCCGGCCACCAACCCGCCGCCGAGCGCACGGTCGAATTCGGCGATGCCGGTCGGCAGCCGATCCTCTTCGCGCGCCTCGACCTCGGCCAGCGATTGCAAGCGCGAAGCCCCGGCCAGCGCGGCAAAGCGGTTACCCGTCGCGGCCGGTTCGGGACGCGTCTCGACGAGGGTGTTCCATGCCCCGCAGCCCGGGCACTGCCCTTGCCACTTGGGCGCCGTGGCGCCGCATTCGCCGCAGGCGTAAAGGTTTTTCGCCGCCTTGGCCATGCGGCTAGACCTCGACGACCGGCACCCGCTGAGCCAGGGCGCAAAAGAGTTCGTAGGCGAGCGTTCCCGCCGCCGCGGCCACGTCGCTGGCCGGCAGGCCCTCGCCCCAGAGGACGACCGGACTGCCGACCCCGGCTTCGGGAATGTCGGTCAGGTCGCAGGCGAGCATGTCCATCGACACTCGGCCGACGGTCGTCGTACGCCGTCCGCAGACCACGATCGGCGTACCGCAAACCGCGCTGCGCGGGTAACCGTCGGCGTAGCCGCAGGCGACGATGCCCACGCGCGTCGGCCGTTGCGCGGTGTAGATGCCGCCATAACCGACACGCTCGCCGACCCCGAGGGATTGCACGGCGATAATCTGGCTGGTCAGCGTCATCACCGGACGCAAACCGCATTCCTCGGCGCTGTGCTCGGCGAAAGGGCTGCTGCCGTAGAGCATGATCCCCGGCCGCACCCAGTCGGCTGCGGTGTGCGGATGGCGCAGGATCGCCGCCGAGTTGGCCATCGACACTTCACCGGGCAGGCGGCCCAGCCAGCCCTGGCGCATTTCTGTAAAGCGCTCAAGTTGCCACTGCACGCCCAGATCGTCGTCGGCGTTGGCGAAATGGGTCATCACCCCGACCTTGCCGACGCCTTCACTGGCCTCGAGCATCGCCTGCAGCGCCGGCAATTCGGGGGCGGTGAACCCGAGGCGGTTCATCCCGGTGTTGATTTTCAGATAGACCGGCAACGGCGCAGGCAGCTGAACCGAGGCGAACATGCGCAGTTGTTCTAGATGATGTACTGCCGGGGTCAGGCCGTATTCGGCGCAAAGCTGGAGGTCGGCGGGCTCGAAACAGCCTTCGAGCAGCATGATCGGGTGTTTCAGGCCGGCATTGCGCAGGGTGATGGCCGCCGACAGTTCAAGCACGGCGAAACCCTCCACGTTCGCCGCCAGGCTGCGGGCGACGCGCAACAGGCCGTGGCCGTAGGCGTCGGCCTTGAGAACCGCCCACACCCGGGCGGACGGGGTTTGGCTGCGCACCCGCGCGCAGTTGTGCCGCAGGGCGGACAGATCGATACGGGCTTGAATCGGACGAGGCATGACAAACAGGAAAGCAGCGTTGCGCACGGATCGTGCAAAACCGACGCCTCCGGAAAGCGCGCCTACCGGGGAACGCCGCGACACCCGGCATTGTGCCTGATTCAGCCCCTGCCGTGGGCTTCAATTCCCCTTACCGAGGGCACGCCCACCCCCTGTCGGCGAACCTTGAAACGGCAAAGGGCAATCACAACCATACTTCTTTCATGGTATAAACACGCCTCTTTAAGAACCGACAAGCGGTCGTTCGCAATGCCCTTCGGCTTTTACATCATCATGGCAGCGCAATTTTTCTCTGCGCTCGCCGACAACGCCCTGCTCATCGTTGCCATCGCCGCCCTGCGCGAAATGAACGCGCCGAGCGCCTACGAGCCGCTGCTCAAGACCTTCTTCACCGTTTCCTACGTCGTCCTCGCCGCCTTCGTCGGCGCCTTTGCCGACTCGATGCCCAAGTGGCGGGTGATGTTCATCAGCAATACGATCAAGATCATCGGCTGCTCGCTGATGTTCTTCTCCGTGCATCCGCTGCTGGCCTACGCCATCGTCGGCCTCGGTGCCGCAGCCTACTCCCCCGCCAAATACGGCATCCTGACCGAGTACCTCCCGCATCGCCTGCTGGTCGTCGCCAACGGCTGGATCGAAGGCCTGACGGTCGGCGCCATCATCCTCGGTGTGGTCACCGGCGGCGCCCTGATCCAGCCGGCCATCGCCCACTCACTGCTGTCCTTCGACCTGCCGCTGATCGACACCGGGATCGACACCGTCGGTGAAATGGCACTGGCCGTGATCGCCGCCTTCTACATCTTGGCCTCGGTCATCAACCTTTACATTCCCGACACCGGCGTCGACCACAAGGCCCTGCACAGCAACCCGGCCTACCTGATCCGCGAGTTCTCGCACTGCGTGAAGCTGCTCTGGCGCGACCGCCTGGGCCAGATCTCGCTCGCCGTCACCACGCTGTTCTGGGGCGCCGGCGCCACGCTCCAGTTCATCGTTATCAAATGGGCCGAAGTCGCGCTCAAGCTCGACCTTTCCAAGTCAAGCATGCTGCAAGGCGTGGTCGCCCTCGGCGTCGCCGCCGGCGCCGTCGCCGCAGCGCGCCGGATCACCCTGCGCAAGGCGGTCAAGGTCATCCCCTTGGGGATCGCCATGGGCATCATCGTCCTGGTGATGAATTTCGTTTCCCAGATGTGGCTCGCGATCCCGCTGTTGGTCCTCGTCGGCGCGCTTTCGGGCTACTTCGTCGTACCGATGAACGCCCTGCTCCAGCACCGCGGACACATCCTGATGGGCGCCGGACACTCGATTGCGGTGCAGAACTTCAACGAGAACCTGTCCATTCTGGTGATGACCGGACTCTACTTCCTGATGATCAAGCTCGACCTCTCGATCTACCTGGTCATCACCCTTTTCGGTCTCTTCGTCAGCGGCGCCATGCTGCTCGTCAAGCGCCGGCACGAAGCCAACCAGCGCGAATACGACGACGTCGCTCACCTCGACGACAGCGCCGCACACTAAGCCGAACACGCCATGCGCCCCCGGACCGTCCCGCCAGCACCGCTTCGGGCCGGTTCGACGTCGTGTGCGCACCTCATTTCCGACTCTCCGTTCACAACTCAAACCAAAATCATCTAGCGAGGGCATATGGCACGCACATCACGCGATGCATTCACCAGCACCTTCGGTGTCCTGGCGGCGACGCTGGGCTCGGCGGTTGGCCTGGGCAACATCTGGAAATTCCCCTCCCTGACCGGCGCCAACGGCGGCGCCGGTTTTCTGGTCGTTTACCTGCTCGCCACGCTGCTCGTCGGCCTGCCGGTGATGATCGCCGAAACCATGCTCGGTCGCGCCGCGCGCGCCAACACCATCACCGCCTTTGAACGCCTTTCGCCGCCGCGCCAGGGCTACTGGACGATCATCGGCTGGATGGGCTGCGCCGCCGCAGTCCTGATCCTCGCCTTCTACTCCGAGGTCGCCGGCTGGGTTTACGCCTACGTCTTCAAGTCGATGGTCGGCGAAATCGCCACCACCGATCCGAAAGTGGCCGGCAGCGCCTTCGGTGCGTTGATTTCCGACCCTTTCTCCTCCCTGCTCTGGCAGTGGGTCGTCCTTGGCGTCACCGGCAGCATCATCATGCTCGGTGTCTCCAAGGGGATCGAAGCCGTCACCCGCAAGCTGATGCCGCTGCTCTTCATCCTGCTGCTGGTCCTCTGCGTGCGCAGCCTGACCCTCCCGGCCGCGGCCGAAGGCCTCGCCTTCCTCTTCGCGCCGGACCTCTCGAAGATCACCCCTGCCGTCCTGCTCACCGCGCTGGGCCTGTCGTTCTTCAAGCTCTCGATCGGCATGGGCACCATGCTCACCTACGGCAGCTATTTCCGCGACGACCAGAACATCCCGGCGACGACCACCCGCGTCATGCTCGCCGACCTGACCGTCTCGCTGCTCGCCGGCATTGCCATTTTCCCGGCGGTGTTTTCTTTCGGCTTCGAGCCCTCCGCCGGCCCTTCACTGGTCTTCATGACCATTCCCGCGGTGTTCACCTCGATGCCCGGCGGCGCGATCTTCATGACGCTCTTCTTCATCCTCACCGCCATCGCCAGCGTCGGCGCCATGCTCTCGATCCTCGAAGTCCCGGCGGCCATCCTCACCGAGCGCTTCGGCCTGCAGCGCAAGACCGCGGCACTGTGCACCATTGCCATCGTCGGCTTGTTCGGCGTCCCGGCCGCCCTCTCGAACAGCGTCGCCGCCGACCTCAAACTCTTCGGCATGAACGCCTTCGACCTCTTCGACTTCATCAGCTCCAACCTGCTGATGCCGGTCGGCGGCATCCTGATCTGCCTCTTCGTCGGCTGGGTCTACGGCCTGCCGCAGCTCGAAAAGCAACTCAGCAACGACGGCACGATCGATAACAAGCCCTTGATCCGCGTGTTGTTCTTCACCGTGCGCTACATCACACCGGTTTCGATCGCCGTCGTCCTCCTGCACGGGCTCAAACTCTTCTAAGCGGCAAAAGAGGACCGTCCCCCCGCCGCTTTTGCCGCCATCCGGCAAAAGCGGCGCATCCGGGCCAACCTGCGTCCTCCGTTCCCGGCCTCTTTTGCGGTCCGTGCGGCCAAGAGTTCGTCTGGCCTCAATCTTGCTGCGTTCTCCTGCCCCATCGCAGAATCTGCGATGCGATCTCAGTTCTCCGCAGGAGGCCTCATGTCTACCGACCGCATTTCCGAACGTCTTGGCACGTCCGCCCTCAACGGCAGCGTCTCGCCCACCAAAACCGGCGCCGCGGCCGGCGAAACAGGTGCCCAGGACTTCGGTGCCACCTTGCGCCTGCAAGTGGCGACGCTCAAGGCACAATCCCTTTCCACGCTAGTCAGCAGCGTCAGCGATGCAGGCAACAACACCATCCTCACCACGCTCGCCGCGCTCAACGGCCAAAGCGTCGGTGAAAGCAGCGCCATCCCGGGTGTAAGCGCCACGGGCCGGGTCAACTCGTTGCACGACCCGGAATTGGCCTATCGGATGATGAGCGTCATCAACCAGGCTGAAGCCACCTACACTGCGCAACGCAACGAGTTGACCGAAATGCGCAGCATGCTCAACAGCCTGAGCCAAGCGGCTGCCGACCTGGGCCAGCCCGCGGTCGCCACCGACAGCGCATCCCTGGCCAGCCGCATGGACGACTTCCGCAACACCTACAACGCCTGGATCGACCGCTTTGCCGAAGACTTCCTCCCGGGCGGCGCCCTGCACGGCAACCAGGCGGCGCAAGTCACACGCAGCGAGTTGCGCAACATCATTGGGGACATTTTCACTGGCGCGGCCCATGGCTTCCAGGGACTGGGCGACCTCGGCCTGAGCATCGATGCCGGCAGCCAGCACGCGAATTTCGACGGCAAGCCCCTGGCCGATGCCCTGGGCAAAAACGCGTCTGGCGTGCAGGCGACGCTACAGCAGTTCGCCGCACACTTCACCCAGGCCACCACCCTGCTGGCTTCGGCCGGCAATTTCATCGACAACCGCTTGAATAATCTGCAACGCGCGCTCGATTTCATTGCCGAGAACAAGCCGGCACTGCAAGCCGAATTCGGCCTCGGCGACCCGGCCAAACCGGTCCTCGCCGGCACCTCGACCACGGCGGCACTTGCCAGCTACCGCAAAGCTGCAGACGTGTAAGCGCCTAAACGCGTTCAAGCACACAACGCCCAAACCAAAGAAAAAGCCCTGCGGCCGTTCGGCTCGCAGGGCTTTCTATTCCCGAAGTCGGGATTACTTGCCGACGATTTCCTTGGTGTCGCGCGCGATCACCAGTTCTTCGTTGGTCGGCACGACCATGACCTTGATCGGCGAATCGTCGCTCGAGATGATCGCTTCCTTGCCGCGCACGTCGTTGGCCTGGGCGTTGAGCTTGATGCCGAGGGCAGTCAGACGCTCGACGATCTGGGCGCGGAAGCCCTTGCCGTTCTCGCCAATGCCACCGGTGAACACGATCGCATCGACACGGCCGAGTTCGATCGCGTAGGCGCCGATGTACTGCAGCACGCGGTGAGCCAGCACGTCCAGGGCCAGCTGGGCGCGGGCGTTACCTGCCGCGGCAGCTTGCTCGACGTCACGCATGTCCGAGCTGACGCCGGAAATGCCGAGCAGACCCGACTGCTTGTTCAGCGCGGCGTCGATGTCGTCGAACGACATATTGACGTTCTTCGCCAGGAAGTTCGGGATGCCCGCGTCGACGTCGCCGCAACGGGTGCCCATCACAATGCCTTCCAGCGGGGTCATGCCCATGCTGGTGTCGTACGACTTGCCGCCCTTGACGGCGGTGAACGACGAACCGTTGCCCATGTGGCAGGTGATGCAGTTGAACTGGTCCTTGGCGATGCCGAGGATTTCGGCAGCGCGCTCCGAAACGAAGCGGTGCGAGGTGCCGTGGAAGCCGTAGCGACGAACGTGGTGCTTCTCGTACCACTCGTAGGGCACGGCGTAGATGTAGGACTCGGCCGGCATCGTGGCGTGGAAGGCGGTGTCGAAGACGCCGACGTTGGGCACGCCGGGCAGTGCGCGCTGCATGGCCTGGATGCCGGTGATGTTGGCCGGGTTGTGCAGCGGGGCCAGCGGGATGTTTTCGCGCAGGGCGTCGAGCACGGCGTCGGTGATCAGCACCGAACCCGAGAACTTCTCGGCGCCATGCACCACGCGGTGGCCGATGGCGGTGATGTCCTGCAGCGACTTGATGACGCCGATGTTGGCGTCGACCAGCTTCTCGAGCACCTTCTTGATCGCGACCTCGTGATCGGCGATGTCGGCAACTTCCTTGACCTTGTCGCCGTTGGCGGTTTCATAGGCAAGGACCGAATCCTTCATGCCGATGCGCTCGACGAGGCCGATGGCCACGCGACGCTCGTCGCTCATGTCGAGCAACTGGTATTTGAACGAGGAACTGCCGCAGTTCAAAACAAAAACGAACATGTTTTTCTCTTTCCCTTAAAAATCCTGCCGATGCCTCGCTGGGCGTTCGTGGCAGGGTAAGTGCGCTGGAGCGTGTTGAGTGTGGAGCCTGGAGCTATGGAAGCCAAGGTGCGAACGCGGTCGCGTGAAGCGTGGAACTTAGATTCCGGCACGCGCGTCAGCCGTTGCCGTTTTCCGGAACCTGGATTTTACCAAACCGGCCGAGGTCGAATGTCGGCCGTGATGCGATTTCCCCTCTTTTTCCATGGCGATGCACGATCGTCTCCATAGCCGGATGACTGCCCTTGCTCCCGGCTGTTTCCGCGGCGCGTTTTTCTGCCCAACCCGCCACACAATTGCACATGACGAAAGTACGTTTCGCATTGTAATAAAGTTGCGTCCGTTTTTCCAGCCAGACAACGGCCTCGTCCATTCCATTTCGACCTGGAATCCGCAAGCCAAACCCCCGCATTTTCAGCGCCTTGGCAATTCCCCTACGCGTGACACAACAACTATATCTAGTCAAGTTCTTGCCGGGCAACACTAAATGTAGTAGCTTAGAAAACGTTGGCCTACATACACGGCCCCGCCGGGCGCATCGACCGACCTGCATTCGAACCCGTCCCAGCCCCGAGCGCCTGCTGCACCGCAACCATCGGCAACACCGTAGAACACGCCTCACCCAAAACAGACGGAGGACGCGCGCCAGCGCGCTCGCCAACATAATCATTCGAAGGGATGACCATGAGCCAGAACGCACAACAACTCTCCCTGACGGCGATCGCCGCAGCACCTGAACACGCTCCCCTCACCGAGCAGGAAATCTCCGGCGAGGTTCTCCTCGAGAAGTACGCCAAGGGCACCGAAACCAACGTCCACGACGTGCGCCGCCGGGTCGCCCGTGCGCTCGCCGCCGTCGAAGAAGAGAAGCAGCGCAGCAAATGGGAAGAGCGCTTCCTCTGGGCGCAGGAAAACGGTTTCGTCCCGGCCGGCCGCATCAATTCGGCCGCCGGCACCACCCTCTCCGCGACGCTGATCAACTGCTTCGTCCAGCCGGTCGGTGACTCGATCGTCGAAGTCGTCGACGGCCGTCCGGGCATCTACACGGCGCTCGCCGAAGCCGCGGAAACCATGCGCCGTGGCGGCGGCGTCGGCTATGACTTTTCCTCCATCCGGCCGCAAGGCGCTCAGGTCAAAGGTACGCAGTCGCGTGCTTCGGGCCCGGTGTCCTACATGCGCGTCTTCGATCGTTCGTGCGAGACCGTCGAATCGGCCGGCGCCCGGCGCGGCGCCCAGATGGGCGTGTTGCGCTGCGACCACCCGGACATCGAGGACTTCATCCACGCCAAGGATCAGGGCGACCTGACCAACTTCAACATCTCGATCGGCGTTTCCGACGCGTTCATGAAAGCCGTGGAAGCCGACACCGACGTCGAGCTCGTGCACCGCGCCGAGCCCAACGCCGACATGAAGCGCGACGGCGCCTTCCAGCGCGATGATGGCCTGTGGGTCTATCGCAAGGTGCGCGCCCGTGACCTCTGGGACCAGGTCATGAAGTCGACCTACGACCATGCCGAGCCGGGGATTCTTTTCCTCGACCGCATGAACCGCGACAACAACCTCAACTACTGCGAGCAGATCGAGGCCACCAACCCCTGCGCCGAACAGCCGCTGCCGCCCTACGGCTGCTGCTGCCTGGGGTCGATCAACCTCACCCTGTTCGTCCGCCACGCCTTCTCCAACCAGGCCGAGTTCGACTTCGACGCCTTCGCCGAAGTGGTCAAGGTGTCGACGCGCATGCTCGACAACGTACTCGACGTCACCGCCTGGCCGCTCGACCGCCAGCGCGAAGAAGCTGCCAACAAGCGCCGCGTCGGCCTCGGCTTCACCGGCCTCGGCGATGCCCTGTGCATGCTGCGCATGCGCTACGACACGCAGGAAGCGGCGGCCATGGGCGCGCGCATCTCCGAACACATGCGCAACGCCGCCTACCTCGCCTCGGTCGAACTGGCCAAGGAACGCGGCGCCTTCCCGCTCTTCAACGCCGAGCTCTACCTCTCGGGCGGCAACTTTGCTTCGCGCCTGCCCGCCGACGTCAAGGCCGAGATCCGCAAGCACGGCCTGCGCAACTCGCACCTTCTGTCGATCGCGCCGACCGGCACGATCTCTTTGGCCTTCGCCGACAACGCCTCGAACGGCATCGAACCGCCCTTCTCCTGGACCTACAACCGCAAGAAGCGCATGGCCGACGGCACG
>NZ_JASDTF010000025.1:0-15693 GCF_041441355.1 Propionivibrio sp. | reverse complement strand
GTCTGCGCTTCGCCATCCGTGAAGGCGGTCGTACCGTCGGCGCCGGCGTCGTCGCTAAAATCATCGAGTAATTCGTTCCAATCCTGGCGCGCTGCCTGTGTGGCGCGCCTGTAGTCTCTGCTGCAGGGGCATAGCTCAATTGGCAGAGCGTCGGTCTCCAAAACCGAAGGTTGGGGGTTCGAGACCCTCTGCCCCTGCCATCTCTCTGGTTAGCTGACGTATGGCCGATAAATTCAAGTTCGCAGTGGCTCTGTTGCTTCTGGTGGCAGGGCTGGCGGGCTATTACCTGCTCTCCGAGCAGGCGATGATCCTGCGTGTGCTTTCCGTGTTGCTCGGTCTCGGCGTTTCGACCGCGGTCGCATGGAAGACTGAGCCTGGGCAGCAGTTTTTTGGTTTTGGCAAGGAAGCCGTGGCCGAAGCCAAGAAAGTGGTTTGGCCGACGCGCAAGGAAACCTTGCAGACGACCGGTCTGGTTTTTGCCTTCGCGGTCATCATGGCGCTCTTCCTTTGGGTGGCTGACAAGAGCCTCGAATGGGTGCTCTACGATCTGATTCTGGGCTGGAGAAAGTGATGAGCAAGCGCTGGTATGTCGTGCATGCCTATTCCGGCTTCGAAAAGAGCGTTCAGCGCGCCTTGATCGAGCGTGTTGCCCGGCACGGTATGCAGGATGCGTTCGGTCGCATCTTGGTGCCGGTCGAAGAAGTCGTCGAACTGCGCTCGGGCCAGAAGAGCATCTCTGAGCGCAAGTTCTTCCCGGGCTACGTTCTCGTCGAGATGGAAATGAACGACGAGAGCTGGCACCTCGTGAAGAGCACGCCGAAGGTGACCGGTTTCGTAGGTGGGACGGCCAACAAGCCGACGCCGATTTCCGAGAAGGAAGTCGAAAAGATCATGCAGCAGATGCAGGATGGCGTCGAGAAGCCGCGTCCGAAGGTGCTGTTCGAGCCGGGTGAAGTGGTTCGGGTCAAGGAAGGTCCGTTTACCGACTTCCACGGCAGCGTCGAGCACGTTAATTACGAGAAAAGTCGCTTGCGGGTTTCGGTCACGATCTTTGGTCGTTCGACGCCCGTCGAGTTGGAGTTTGGTCAGGTCGAGAAGGCTTGAGTTGAAAAGAATTCATCATGCCGGCGCTTGCCGGCGTGATGCTGTAGTGCGACCCGAGGGTCGCGTTTGTCGTTGGGGAGCGCCGTCGCGGCGCGTTCGAACCCGTTTATAGGAGTTTTACCGTGGCAAAGAAAATTGTCGGCTTCATCAAGCTGCAAGTGCCGGCGGGCAAGGCCAATCCTTCGCCCCCCATCGGTCCGGCGCTCGGTCAGCGCGGCCTGAACATCATGGAATTCTGCAAGGCGTTCAACGCCCAGACGCAGGGCGTCGAGCCCGGCCTGCCGATTCCGGTGGTCATCACGGCTTACGCGGACAAGAGCTTCACCTTCATCATGAAGACCCCGCCGGCCACCATTCTGATCAAGAAGGCCGCCGGCATCCAGAAGGGTAGCCCGAAGCCCCATACCGATAAGGTTGGCAAGCTGACCCGCGCCCAGTGCGAAGCCATTGCAACCCAGAAGATGCCCGATCTGACCGCCGCTGACATGGATGCGGCCGTGCGTACGATCGCCGGCAGCGCCCGTTCTATGGGCATCACCGTGGAGGGCCTCTGAGATGGCTAAGTTGAGCAAGCGTCAGAAGGCTGTTCAGGGCAAGGTCGATCGCAGCAAGAACTACGCGGTCGTCGATGCGCTGTCGCTGGCCAAGGAATTCGCTACCGCCAAGTTCGACGAGTCGATCGACGTGGCCGTTAGCCTCGGCATCGACCCGCGCAAATCGGATCAGCTGGTGCGTGGTTCGGTCGTTCTGCCGGCCGGTACCGGTAAGACCGTGCGCGTCGCCGTTTTCGCCCAGGGCGATAAGGCTGAAGCCGCCAAGGCCGCCGGTGCCGACATCGTCGGTTTCGACGACCTCGCCGCTGAAGTCAAGGCTGGCAACATCAACTTCGACGTGGTCATCGCCACGCCGGACGCGATGCGTGTGGTCGGCCAGCTCGGTCAAATCCTTGGTCCGCGTGGCCTGATGCCGAACCCGAAGGTTGGTACCGTGACGATGGATGTCACCACCGCCGTCGGCAATGCCAAGGCCGGTCAGGTCCAGTACCGTACCGACAAGGGCGGCATCGTGCACAGCACGATCGGTCGTGCCTCGTTCGCCCCGGAAAAGCTGCAGGAAAACCTGAAGGCGCTGGTTGATGCGCTGGTCAAGGCCAAGCCCGCCGCCTCGAAGGGCCAGTATCTGCGCAAGATCGCCGTGTCCAGCACCATGGGCCCCGGCATCCGCGTCGACGCCGCAACGCTGTAACAGTTTCAAGCGGGCCCTTGTGGCCCGCTGCATTACTTTGGGCTGCCGATCGTTTTTTGTTTATCGACCGGCAGATCGTCAAAGACCGCAGGTGCCCGGATTCCGGGTTTAAGCGCCTAAAACGGCCTGCGTAGACGGTGTTCCCGAACAGGATTTTGCCTCGTCCCCAGGGACCGGGTGCTCTTGTTTCAGGTCGCCGTGGGTGCGAAGCGGCGAAGTGGTCGCTTCGTGTGTTGACTTGATAGGAGGAAAGACCCATGGGTCTCAATCTTGATGACAAAAAAGCCGTCGTGGCTGAGGTGTCGGCGCAGGTGGCCAATGCCCAGACGATCGTCGTGGCTGAGTACAGCGGGATCGAGGTGACTCACCTCACCAAGCTGCGTGCTCAGGCTCGCAAGTCTGGCGTTTATCTCCGCGTGCTGAAGAACACCCTGGTCCGCCGTGCGGTGGCCGGCAGCCCCTTTGCCGACCTCGCCGGTCACATGACGGGTCCGCTGATTTACGCCATTTCCGAGGATCCCGTTGCCGCGGCCAAGGTGCTCAACGAGTTCGCCAAGACCAACGACAAGCTGGTGCTCAAGGCGGGTTCGTACGCGGGTAAGGTGCTCGATAAAGCCGGTGTGCAAGCCCTGGCCTCGATCCCGAGCCGCGATGAACTGCTGGCCAAGCTGCTGGGTGTGATGAAGGCGCCGGTTTCCGGCTTCGCCGTCGCACTGGGCCAGCTCGCCAAGCAACGCGAAGGCGCTACTGCCTGAGTTCGCCACTGACTGCTTTTTTACGAATCCAGATTTAGGAGTTTAACGATTATGGCTATCACCAAAGAAGACATCCTCGAAGCCGTTGGCAGCATGACGGTTATGGAACTGAACGACCTCGTGAAGGCGTTCGAAGAGAAGTTCGGCGTTTCCGCCGCCGCCATGGCGGTTGCCGCCCCGGGCGCTGGCGCAGCAGCTGCTGCCGCCGAAGAGCAGACCGAATTCACGGTCATGCTGCTCGCCGCTGGCGACAAGAAAGTCGAGGTCATCAAGGTTGTCCGTGCGGCGACCGGCCTGGGCCTCAAGGAAGCCAAGGACCTCGTCGACGGCGCCCCGAAGCCCGTCAAGGAAGCCATTGCCAAGGCCGACGCCGAAGCGCTCAAGAAGCAGCTCGAGGATGCCGGCGCCAAGGTCGAGATCAAGTAATCTCGCCTGTTTCAGGTGGGCTGGCCGCTCAAAAAAGCGGCCGGCCCATTTGTGTTTGATCGGAAAGCAAGGCTTTCCGGCTGCAAGACAATAATGCGCGGCAGCGTGCAAATGTAAGGGCAATACGGTTGATGAAGAAAATGTGCGGCACCGTTTGCGTTTATGTTTGTCCGTTGCGTACCGGTCGACGTAAGGTCGGCCGGGAGGCGCGAATGGATTTTGCTTTCTGAGCTCGGAGCGACCATGACCTACTCCTACACCGAGAAAAAACGTATCCGCAAGAGTTTCGCCAAGCGCGCCAGCGTGCTTGACGTTCCGTTCTTGCTTGCCACGCAGTTGGAGTCGTTTACGGCTTTCCTGCAGGCGGCTGTGCCCCCGGCACAACGCAAGAATCAAGGCTTGCAGGCGGCGTTTTCCTCGATTTTCCCGATTGTCAGCCACAGCGGCAATGCGCGCCTCGAGTTCGTCAGTTATGCACTGGCTGAACCCGCGTTCGACGTCAAAGAATGTCAGCAGCGCGGCCTGACCTTCGCCTCGGCACTGCGCGCCAAGGTGCGTCTGGTCATCATGGACCGCGAGAATCCGGACACGGTGAAAGAGGTCAAGGAACAGGAAATGTACATGGGCGAAATCCCGCTCATGACCACCACCGGTTCTTTCGTGATCAACGGAACCGAGCGTGTCATCGTTTCACAGCTGCACCGTTCGCCTGGCGTCTTCTTCGAACACGACCGCGGCAAAACGCACAGCTCCGGCAAGCTGCTCTTCTCGGCGCGCGTGATTCCCTACCGCGGTTCGTGGCTCGACTTCGAATTCGATCCGAAGGACGTCCTCTTCTTCCGCGTCGACCGTCGCCGCAAGATGCCGGTGACTACGCTGCTCAAGGCCATTGGCCTCACGCCCGAACAGATCCTGCGCGAATTCTTCGAGTTCGACACCTTCCGCATCAGCAAGAAGGGTGTTGAATTCCACCTTGTTCCCGAGCGTCTGCGCGGTGAAGTGGCGCGCTTCGATTTTTGCGATCGCACCGGCAAGGTCATTGTTGCCAAAGACAAGCGCATCACCGCCAAGCACATCCGCGAACTCGATGCTGCGGGGATCAAGCAGATCGCCGTGCCCGAGGATTTCATCATCGGCCGGACGATTGCCCAGAACATCATCGATACCGAAACCGGTGAAGTTCTCGCCAACGCCAACGACGAGATCACCGATTCGCTGCTCGGCAAGCTGGTTGCCGCTGGGATCGAAGAAGTCCAGACCCTCTACATCAACGATCTCGACCGCGGCGGCTTCATTTCGCAGACGCTGCGCAGCGACGAGACGGCCTCGCGCCAGGCTGCGCGCGTCGCCATCTACCGCATGATGCGGCCCGGCGAGCCGCCCACGGACGAAGCCGTCGAGCTGCTGTTCAACGGTCTGTTCTACTCCGACGAGCGTTACGATCTGTCGGGCGTCGGCCGGATGAAGTTCAATCGTCGTGTTGGTCGCAAGGACGTCATCGAATACAAGGTGATGGTCAAGCAGGTGCCGGCCAAGCACGAGGCCATTGTCGGCTCGATCATCGAGGTTGCCGGCGGCACGCCGGAAACCGTCGAAACCATGATCGGCGAGCTCTTCTATGGCATGCGGGCGATCGCTGAAAACCTGACCGAAGGCGAGGGCGCCGCCCTGCTGGAAAAACTCAAGGGGCTCGGCGTCTCGGGTGAAGTGCGCGAACAGCTGACGCTGTCGCCGCGCGACATCGTCGAAGTGATCAAGATTCTGGTCGAACTGCGCAACGGTCGCGGCGACATCGACGACATCGACCACCTTGGCAACCGCCGCGTGCGTTCAGTCGGGGAACTGGCCGAGAACCAGTTCCGCGCCGGCCTCGTCCGCGTTGAGCGCGCCGTCAAGGAGCGCCTGTCGCAGGCTGAGTCTGAAAACCTGATGCCGCACGACTTGATCAACGCCAAGCCGATCAGCGCTGCGGTGCGCGAGTTCTTCGGGTCCAGCCAGCTGTCGCAGTTCATGGACCAGACCAACCCGCTCTCCGAGATTACCCACAAGCGCCGCGTTTCGGCGCTCGGCCCGGGCGGTCTGACGCGCGAACGCGCCGGCTTCGAAGTGCGCGACGTGCATCCGACCCATTACGGCCGCGTCTGCCCGATCGAAACGCCGGAAGGTCCGAACATCGGCCTGATCAACTCACTGGCGCTGTTTGCCCGTACCAACGAGTACGGCTTCCTGGAAACGGCCTACCGCAAGGTCGCCGACGGCAAGGTGACGAACGAGATCGAGTATCTCTCTGCGATCGAGGAAGGTGCCTACATCGTCGCTCAGGCCAACGCTGCGCTTGATGCGAACGGAACGCTGATCGACGAGCTCGTGACCTGCCGTGAAAAGGGTGAAACCATCCTGGCCGAGCCGTCGCGCGTGCAGTACATGGACGTCGCGCCGGGGCAGATCGTCTCGGTCGCTGCGTCGCTGATTCCGTTCCTTGAGCACGACGACGCGAACCGTGCGCTGATGGGCGCCAACATGCAACGTCAGGCCGTGCCTTGTCTGCGCCCGGAAAAGCCGGTCGTCGGGACCGGTATCGAGCGCACCGTGGCAGTCGACTCTGGCACCGCCGTCCAGGCGCTGCGTGGCGGCGTGGTCGACTACGTGGATGCCTCGCGCGTCGTCGTGCGGGTGCACGACGACGAGACGGTGGCGGGTGAGGTCGGCGTCGATATCTACAACCTGGTGAAGTACACTCGTTCCAACCAGAACACCAACATCAACCAGCGACCGATGGTGCGCGTGGGCGACATCATCGCCAAGGGCGACGTGGTGGCCGACGGCGCTTCGACCGACAAGGGCGAGCTGGCGCTCGGGCAGAACATGCTGATCGCGTTCATGCCCTGGAACGGCTACAACTTCGAAGACTCGATCCTGATCTCCGAGCGTGTGGTTTCCGAAGATCGCTTTACCTCGATCCATATCGAGGAACTGACGGTCGTCGCGCGCGACACCAAGCTCGGGCCGGAAGAAATCACTCGCGACATCGCTTCGCTCGGCGAAGCCCAGCTGTCGCGTCTGGATGACTCGGGCATCGTCTACATCGGTGCCGAAGTCGAAGCCGGCGACGTGCTCGTCGGTAAGGTGACGCCGAAGGGCGAAACCCAGCTGACGCCTGAAGAGAAGCTGCTGCGCGCGATCTTCGGCGAGAAGGCGTCCGACGTGAAGGATACCTCGCTGCGTGTGCCCTCCGGGATCGCCGGAACGGTCATCGATGTGCAGGTGTTCACGCGTGAAGGCATCGAGCGCGACAAGCGCGCTCAGTCGATCATCGACGACCACCTGCGTGGCTACAAGCTTGACTTGGCCGACCAGCTGCGCATCGTCGAACGCGACGCGTTCGCCCGTGTTGAGCGTCTGATCGTCGGTAAGGTGGCCAACGGTGGTCCGAAGCGTCTGACCAAGGGCACGACCATCGCCAAGGATTACCTGGATGGTATCGAGCCGCACAACTGGTTCGACATTCGCATGGCCGATGACGATGTCGCCCAGCAGCTCGAGTCGCTGCGCGAAGGTCTGGAGCAGACGCGCAAGGACTTCGACGTCGCGTTCGAAGAAAAGCGCAAGAAGCTCACCCAGGGCGACGAACTGCCCCCGGGCGTGCAGAAGATGGTCAAGGTCTACGTGGCCGTCAAGCGCCGTCTGCAGTCGGGTGACAAGATGGCCGGCCGCCACGGGAACAAGGGGGTCGTGTCACGCATCGTCCCGGTCGAGGACATGCCCTACATGGCCGATGGCCGCCCGGTGGACATCGTTCTCAACCCGCTCGGCGTTCCGTCGCGGATGAACATCGGTCAGGTGCTGGAAGTTCACCTTGGTCTCGCGGCCAAGGGGCTCGGCTTCCGGATCGGCGAGATGATGCGCCGTCAGGCGAGCGCGCAAGAACTGCGCGGGTTCCTGGACAAGGTGTACAACACCAACGGCAAGCCGGAAGACATCGCTTCGCTGACCGATGCCGAGATCATCGAGATGTCGGGCAACCTTGAAGCGGGCGTGCCCTTCGCGACGCCAGTTTTCGACGGCGCCAAGGAAGAGGAAATCAAGGAAATGCTGCGCCTGGCCGGAATGCCGGAGTCGGGTCAGATGACCCTCTTCGACGGCCGTACTGGCGAGCAGTTCGAGCGTAAGGTGACGGTGGGCTACATGCACATGCTCAAGCTGCACCACCTTGTCGACGACAAGATGCACGCCCGTTCGACCGGTCCGTACTCGCTGGTGACGCAGCAGCCGCTCGGCGGTAAAGCCCAGTTCGGCGGCCAGCGTTTCGGTGAAATGGAAGTCTGGGCACTGGAAGCCTACGGCGCCTCGTATGTCCTGCAGGAAATGCTGACCGTCAAGTCTGACGACGTGAACGGCCGGACCAAGGTCTACGAGAGCATCGTCAAGGGCGACCACAAGATCGACGCAGGCATGCCGGAGTCGTTCAACGTGCTGGTCAAGGAAATCCGCTCGCTGGCGATCGACATCGATCTGGAGCGCTACTGAGCGTAGGCCTCGGCCACGGAATGACGGTCGCCGCTGCGGCGGCGACCAATGGAATTAGGGTTCTCACCCCGAATGGAGTGAAAGATGAAAGCACTGCTTGATTTGTTCAAACAGGTAACGCAAGAAGAGCAATTCGACGCGATTACCATCGGCCTTGCCTCCCCCGAGAAGATTCGCTCGTGGTCGTACGGCGAGGTCAAGAAGCCGGAAACGATCAACTATCGCACCTTCAAGCCGGAGCGCGATGGTCTGTTCTGCGCCAAGATTTTCGGACCGATCAAGGATTACGAGTGCCTGTGCGGCAAGTACAAGCGCCTGAAGCACCGCGGTGTCATTTGTGAGAAGTGCGGCGTCGAAGTGACGCTGTCCAAGGTGCGGCGTGAGCGCATGGCGCACATCGAACTGGCTTCGCCGGTCGCCCACATCTGGTTCCTGAAGAGCCTCCCGAGCCGTCTCGGGATGGTGCTTGACATGACCCTGCGCGACATCGAACGGGTCCTGTACTTCGAAGCCTACGTCGTTTGCGATCCGGGCATGGTGGCCCATCTGCAGCGCGGCCAGCTGCTTACCGAAGAGCAGTGTCTGGAGCTGATGGAAGAGCACGGCGACGACTTCCGTGCCGCCATGGGTGCCGAAGGCGTGCGCGAACTGCTGCGCTCGCTCGACGTCAACAGCGAGATCGACCGCCTGCGCGCCGAACTCGAGACGACGACCTCGGAAACCAAGAGTAAGAAGTTCTCCAAGCGCCTCAAGATCCTCGAAGGCTTCCAGAAGTCGGGCATCAAGCCCGAGTGGATGATCCTCGAAGTTCTGCCGGTGCTGCCGCCCGACCTGCGCCCGCTGGTGCCGCTGGATGGCGGTCGTTTCGCGACCTCGGATCTGAACGACCTCTATCGCCGGGTCATCAACCGCAACAACCGTCTGAAGCGTCTGCTCGAGCTCAAGGCCCCCGAAATCATCGTGCGCAACGAAAAGCGCATGCTGCAGGAAGCCGTCGACTCGCTGCTCGACAACGGCCGTCGCGGCAAGGCCATGACCGGCGCCAACAAGCGTCCGCTCAAGTCGCTGGCTGACATGATCAAGGGCAAGGGCGGCCGCTTCCGTCAGAACCTGCTCGGTAAGCGCGTCGACTACTCGGGCCGTTCGGTCATCGTGGTCGGCCCGCAGCTCAAGCTGCACCAGTGCGGCTTGCCGAAGCTGATGGCGCTTGAGCTGTTCAAGCCCTTCATCTTCAACCGTCTCGAAATCATGGGCCTGGCGACGACCATCAAGCAGGCCAAGAAGATGGTCGAGACCCAGGAGCCGGTGGTCTGGGACATCCTGGAGGAAGTCATCCGCGAGCATCCAATCATGCTCAACCGGGCGCCGACGCTGCACCGCCTCGGCATCCAGGCCTTCGAACCGACCCTGATCGAAGGCAAAGCCATCCAGCTGCACCCGCTCGTCTGTGCGGCGTTCAACGCCGACTTCGACGGTGACCAGATGGCCGTGCACGTGCCGCTGTCGCTCGAAGCACAGATGGAAGCGCGGACGCTGATGCTGGCGTCGAACAACGTGCTCTCGCCGGCCAACGGCGAGCCGATCATCGTTCCTTCACAGGACATCGTGCTCGGGCTCTACTACGCCACCCGTGAGCGCACCAACGCCAAGGGCGAAGGGATGGTCTTCTCGGATCTGGCTGAAGTGACGCGGGCCATGCAGTCGGGCTCCCTCGACATCCACGCGAAGGTCTCGGTGCGGATCAAGGAGTACGTGCGCAGCGAAAACAACGGCTGGCAGGAAAAGCTGACCCGTTATCAGACGACGGCCGGTCGCGCGCTGCTGTCGGAGATTCTGCCCAAGGGGCTGCCGTTCAGCGTGCTTGACCGTCCGCTGAAAAAGAAGGAAATCTCCAAGCTGATCAACAACGCCTTCCGTCGCTGCGGCTTGAAGGAAACGGTGATTTTCGCCGACAAGCTGATGCAGAACGGCTACCGTCTGGCAACGCGTGCCGGCATCTCGATCTGTGCGGACGACATGCTCGTGCCGCGCCAGAAGAGCGAGATCATTGCCGCAGCTGAACGTGAAGTGAAGGAAATCGAGAACCAGTACACCAACGGTCTCGTGACCAACGGCGAGCGCTACAACAAGGTGGTCGACATCTGGGGCCGTACCGGCGATCAGGTGGCCAAGGTCATGATGGAGCAGTTGGGCCATGAAGAAGTTGTCGATCGCCACGGCAATACCGTCAAGCAAGAGTCGTTCAACTCGATCTACATGATGGCGGATTCGGGCGCCCGGGGTTCCGCAGCGCAGATTCGTCAGCTGGCCGGGATGCGCGGCCTGATGGCCAAGCCGGACGGCTCGATTATCGAAACGCCGATTACCACCAACTTCCGTGAAGGCCTGAACGTTCTTCAGTACTTCATCTCGACGCACGGCGCGCGTAAGGGTCTGGCCGATACCGCACTGAAGACCGCGAACTCGGGTTACCTGACCCGTCGTCTGGTCGACGTGACGCAGGACCTCGTGGTCATCGAGGACAACTGCGGCACCGAGAACGGCGTGACGATGAAGGCCCTGATCGAGGGTGGTGAAGTCATCGAGGCGCTGCGCGAACGAATCCTCGGCCGCGTCACCGTCTACGATGTCGTCAATCCGGAAACCGACGAAACGGTGATCGACGCTGGCACCTTGATCGATGAAGATCTCTGCGACCTGATCGACCAGCTCGGCATCGACGAAGTCAAGGTGCGCACGCCGCTGACCTGCGACACCCGCTACGGCCTGTGCGCCAAGTGCTATGGCCGCGACCTCGGGCGCGGCACGCCGGTGAACGTCGGCGAGGCGGTCGGTGTCATCGCTGCTCAGTCGATTGGCGAACCGGGTACTCAGCTGACCATGCGGACCTTCCACGTCGGTGGCGCGGCTTCGCGTGCTGCGGTGGCGAGCCAGGTCGAGACCAAGAGTTCAGGCGTCGTGCGCTTTACCGCCACGATGCGTTACGTGACCAGCGCGAAGGGTGAGAAGATCGTCATTACCCGTTCGGGTGAAGTCGTCATCGCCGATGATAACGGTCGCGAACGCGAAAAGCACAAAGTGCCGTACGGCTCGACGCTGCAAGTGGCCGACGGGCAGCAGGTCAAGGCCGGCACCAAGCTGGCGACCTGGGATCCGCACACCCGTCCGATCATCGCCGAATACGCTGGTCTCGCCAAGTTCGAAAACGTCGAAGAAGGTGTGACGGTGGCCAAGCAGATCGACGAAGTGACCGGTCTGTCGACGCTGGTGGTCATCGATCCGAAGCGCGGCGGCAAGGCGCCGAGCAAGGGCTTGCGCCCGCAGATCAAGCTGTTCGACGCCAGCGGCGAAGAAGTGCGCATGCACGGCAGCGATCACGCGGTCACCATCACCTTCCAGGTTGGCGCGATCATCAACGTGGTCGATGGGCAGCAAATTTCGGTCGGCGACGTGTTGGCACGTCTGCCGCAGGAATCGGCCAAGACCCGCGACATTACCGGCGGTCTGCCGCGAGTCGCCGAGTTGTTCGAAGCCCGTACCCCGAAGGACGCTGGCATGCTGGCCGAATTCACCGGGACCGTTTCTTTCGGCAAGGACACCAAGGGCAAGCAGCGCTTGGTCATCACCGACCTCGATGGCGTGACTCACGAGTACCTGATTCCGAAAGACAAGCACGTGCTGGTGCACGACGGCCAGGTGGTGAACAAGGGCGAATTGATCGTTGACGGCGCGCCGGACCCGCACGACATCCTGCGTCTGCAAGGCGTCGAGGCACTGTCGGTGTACATCACCGATGAGGTTCAGGACGTCTATCGTCTGCAGGGCGTGAAGATCGCCGACAAGCACATCGAAGTCATTGTCCGCCAGATGTTGCGTCGCGCTTTCGTGGTCGATCCGGGCGAGACCAAGTTCATCCGTGGCGAGCAAGTGGAAAAAGCGCATCTGCTCGACGAAAACGATCGCATGGCCGCTGAAGGCAAGCTGCCGGCGGTCTGGGAGCCGGTTCTGCTGGGGATTACCAAAGCCTCGCTGTCGACCGATTCGTTCATCTCAGCCGCTTCCTTCCAGGAGACGACTCGCGTGCTGACCGAAGCCGCGATCATGGGCAAGCGCGACGAGTTGCGCGGCCTGAAGGAAAACGTGATCGTCGGTCGTCTGATCCCGGCGGGCACAGGTCTGGCCTACCATCGCATGCGCAAGCAGAACGCGAACAACCCGGATCTTGTTGAAGAGCAATCAGTTTTCGTCGACGCAGCCCCGGTCGGTGAGGACAAGCAGGAACCCTTGGTCGGTTGACTCAAGGTTTGATTTGGACCTAGAATCTCGGGTCTTTCTTGGCAAAGGCTAATCATTGCCTCTGTCAGTTATAAAAAAACGGTCGGGGCGGAAGCGATTCCGCCTTGGCCATTTGGGCTGTAAGTACGTCGGTTCTACGTGCGGGCAGCTGTAATTAGGGATAGAAATATGCCAACCATCAACCAGTTGGTGCGTAAGCCGCGTGAAGCGGTGCGTGCCAAGAGCAAAGTTCCGGCGCTGGAGAATTGTCCTCAGAAGCGCGGCGTGTGCACCCGTGTGTACACCACCACGCCGAAGAAGCCGAACTCTGCTCTGCGTAAGGTCTGTAAAGTTCGTCTGACCAATGGCTTCGAGGTCATTTCGTACATCGGCGGTGAAGGCCACAACCTGCAAGAACACTCGGTCGTGCTGATTCGCGGCGGTCGTGTGAAGGACTTGCCGGGTGTGCGCTATCACACGGTCCGTGGCTCGCTCGATACTCAGGGCGTCAAGGATCGGAAGCAGAGCCGTTCGAAGTACGGCACGAAGCGTCCGAAGGCTGCCTAATCGCAGTCCGAGTAAGTGGTCGTTCCTTTGGGCGGCCGAGAAGGGATTTTCCCTTCAACTGAATTGATTATTGAGAGGTTGATATGCCCCGTCGTCGCGAAGTACCCAAGCGCGATATCCTGCCGGATCCTAAGTTCGGCAACGTTGAAGTTTCCAAGTTCATCAACACCATCATGCTCAGCGGCAAGAAGTCGGTTGCCGAGCGCATCGTCTATGGTGCATTCGACATCATCTCCACCAAGTCTGGTAAGGACCCGGTCGAGGTCTTCGGTCTGGCGATGGGCAATGTGAAGCCGCTGGTCGAAGTCAAGAGCCGTCGTGTTGGTGGCGCTAACTACCAGGTTCCGGTCGAAGTGCGCCCGAACCGTCGTATGGCGCTGGCCATGCGCTGGCTGCGCGAAGCAGCGCGCAAACGTTCGGAAAAGTCGATGGGCCAGCGTCTTGCTGCTGAGATGCTCGAAGCCGCCGAGAACCGCGGTGGCGCCGTCAAGAAGCGCGACGAAGTGCATCGTATGGCCGACGCCAACAAGGCGTTCGCGCATTTCCGCTTCTGATTCGGAGTATGTTCCTCGCCGGCGGCCTAGCCGTCGGCGCTCGTTCTTTATCAGCGAAGGCTTACTATCGTGGCACGCAAAACACCCATCGAGCGCTACCGCAATATCGGTATTAGCGCGCACATCGACGCCGGCAAAACCACTACGACCGAGCGCATCCTTTTCTACACCGGTGTTAACCACAAGCTCGGCGAAGTTCATGATGGCGCGGCCACCATGGACTGGATGGAGCAGGAGCAAGAGCGCGGCATCACCATTACGTCGGCCGCGACGACCTGCTTCTGGAAGGGGATGGACAGAAGCTATCCCGAGCACCGGTTCAATATCATCGACACCCCGGGGCACGTCGACTTCACGATTGAAGTCGAGCGCTCGATGCGCGTCCTGGACGGCGCCTGCATGGTCTATTGTGCCGTGGGTGGCGTGCAGCCGCAGTCGGAAACCGTCTGGCGCCAGGCCAACAAATACAAAGTGCCGCGTCTGGCCTTCGTGAACAAGATGGACCGCCAAGGGGCCGACTTCTTCAAGGTTGTCGACCAGATGCAGACTCGCCTGAAGGCGAGCCCGGTGCCGATCGTGATTCCGATCGGCAAGGAAGACACCTTTGCTGGCGTCATCGACCTCATCAAGATGAAGGCGATCATCTGGGACGAGGCGTCCCAGGGTATGAAGTTCGAATACCAGGACGTTCCCGTCGAGCTGCAAGGTCTGGCCGATGAGTGGCGTGCCAAGATGGTCGAGTCCGCAGCCGAGGCTTCCGAGGATCTGATGAATCAGTACCTCGAGCAGGGAGAGTTGAGCGAGGCTGAGATCATTCAGGGCTTGCGTCAGCGCACGATCGCTTGCGAAATCCAGCCGATGCTTTGCGGTACTGCGTTCAAGAACAAGGGCGTGCAGCGCATGCTCGACGCGGTCATTGAACTGCTGCCGTCGCCGGTCGATATTCCGCCGGTTGCCGGTGAGGACGACCGCGAGCAGCCGGCCTCCCGTAATGCTTCCGACGACGAGAAGTTCTCGGCCCTGGCGTTCAAGCTGATGACTGACCCGTACGTCGGCCAGCTGACCTTCATCCGCGTTTATTCGGGGGTTCTCGAGTCGGGGATGACCATCTACAACCCGGTCAAGGGCAAGAAAGAGCGCATCGGCCGGATTCTGCAGATGCACGCCAACAACCGCGAGGAAATCAAGGAGGTTCGCGCGGGTGACATCGCGGCCTGCGTCGGTTTGCGCGAAGTTACGACGGGTGAAACGCTGTGTGATCCGGACGCTGAGATCACGCTTGAGCGCATGGTTTTCCCGGAGCCGGTGATTCACATCGCCGTCGAGCCGAAGACCAAGAGCGACCAAGAAAAGATGGGTATCGCCCTGGGTCGTCTGGCACAGGAAGATCCGTCGTTCCGCGTTCGCACCGACGAAGAGTCGGGCCAGACCATTATCTCGGGCATGGGCGAACTTCACCTCGAGATCATCGTCGACCGCATGAAGCGCGAATTCAACGTCGAAGCCAACGTTGGTGCGCCGCAGGTGGCTTACCGCGAATGCATCAAGAAGTTGGTCGAGCAGGAAGGCAAGTTCGTCAAGCAGTCCGGCGGTCGGGGTCAGTTCGGTCACGTCTGGCTCAAGATCGAGCCGAACGAGGCGGGCAAGGGCTACGAGTTCGTCGACGCCATCAAGGGCGGAACCGTTCCGCGCGAGTACATCCCAGCGGTCGACAAGGGCCTTCAGGACGCGATCAAGAGCGGCGTGTTGGCGGGCTTCCCGGTCGTGGACATCAAGTTCACCCTGTTCGACGGTTCGTACCACGACGTTGACTCGAACGAAAACGCATTCCGCATGGCGGCTTCGATGGCCTTCAAGGAAGGTATGAAGAAGGCCCAGCCGACGCTGCTCGAGCCGATGATGTCGGTCGAAGTCGAGACGCCCGAGGATTACATGGGCAACATCATGGGCGACCTCTCGGGTCGTCGCGGCATCGTTCAGGGGATGGACGATCTGCCTGGCGGGATGAAGGCCATCAAGGCTGAGGTGCCGCTGGCCGAGATGTTCGGTTACGCGACCACGGTCCGTTCGCTGTCGCAGGGTCGTGCCACGTATTCGATGGAATTCAAGCACTACGCCGAGGCGCCGAAGAACGTCGCCGAGGCCGTGATCAACAAGAAGTAACTTTGGTTTTGCGAGGATAGAAAATGGCTAAGGCAAAATTTGAACGTACGAAGCCGCACGTGAACGTCGGCACGATT
>NZ_JASDTF010000024.1:0-16953 GCF_041441355.1 Propionivibrio sp. | reverse complement strand
ACGGCGAACACCTCACTCCCTCACGCTGTTACACCACTTCCCGGGACACCGCCGGAAAATCCTGAATGCGCATAACCACCCGGAAGCATCTAGGACATGCAAAGACCATCATCGAAGCGTGGCGTCAGGAATACAACCACGAACGCCACAAGAAAGCTCTAGGAGGAATTACCCACGATGCATATGCTCAGCAACTCGCTGAGGCAAACACGGAATGATCAGTAACAGGACTCTAATCCAAACCGATACTTAAAGCAGGGTGACGTCGCTGTTCAAGTTCGGTTGAAATGACTCGCCACAGCCACTCACCCTTCAACGCAGGTCATTAGGATCACATGGAAGACCCTATGCATACCCGGCACACGAGCACTTCCGCGTTCATTTCCGGTGCCCTTGGCAGCTTGAGACAGTTTCTGCGATCGACGCCTGCAACGAAGCTGAGCTTTACGGTAGTTGGCGCCCAGCCTGGCATCAATCGGCGGCTAACAGCCGCGCATTTGGCGGATTTGATGTTTTCGGCGTTGACTATGCCAAACGGGGAGGGGCAAAAGAGGGTAATCCCCCCGGTAAATAAGGGTGTTCAGAAGTAGAATTTTCTCGGACAGAGGGAGTTCTACAAGATGAAGAAATCGAGGTTTTCGGACAGCCAGATCATCGCTGTACTCAAGCAGGCGGAGGCTGGCAAACCGGTGCCGGAGTTATGCCGGGAGTACGGCATCAGTTCGGCGACGTTTTACAAGTGGCGTGCGAAATTCGGTGGCATGGATGCATCGCTCATGGCCAGGCTCAAGGAGCTCGAAGCAGAGAACGCTCGCCTGAAGAAGATGTATGCAGAAGAACGGCTAAAGGCGGAGATCGTCAAGGAGGCTCTCGAAGAAAAGTGGTGAAGCCATCTCGTCGGCGCGAGATGGCACACCATGCGGTACGGCAACGCGGTACAAGCATACGCGTGGCGTGCTCGGCGTTTGGGATAAGCGAAACTTGCTACCGCTACCCGGCGAAGAGCTCGGCGGAGAATGCAGCGATCGCCGATCATCTGATTCGCCTGACCCACAACCAACGCAACTGGGGCTTTGGCCTGTGCTTTCTGTACCTGCGAAACGTTAAGGGCTACCGCTGGAATCACAAGCGGGTGTATCGGATCTACCGCGAGCTTGAACTCAATCTGCGCATCAAGCCGCGTAAACGGATCGTGCGCGAGAAACCCGAGCCGCTGGCGGTGCCAGAGACGATTAACCAGTGTTGGTCAATGGACTTCATGCACGACCAGTTGGCCGATGGGCGCAGTTTTCGAATGCTCAACATCATCGATGACTTCAATCGCGAAGCGTTGGCCATGGACATTGACCTCTCCTTGCCCGCCGAGCGGGTCGTGCGTGCGCTCGATCAGGTCATCGAATGGAGGGGCAAGCCGACGGCGATCCGCAGCGACAACGGGCCGGAATATGTTGGCAAGGCACTGACCGAGTGGGCGCAGAAAAATGGCGTTCGCCTCGATTACATCCAGCCTGGAAAGCCGCAGCAGAACGCGTACATCGAGCGCTTCAACCGCACTGTGCGTTACGATTGGCTCGGCCATTACCTGTTCGAGTCGATTGCCGAGGTTCAGGAGTACGCGACCCACTGGCTCTGGCTTTACAATCACGAGCGCCCCAACATGGCCTTGGGCGGCATCACCCCAAAGCAGCGGCTGGCCATGGCCGCATAGCTCTACTTCTGGCAGCCCCTAAAGATGGGGGGATTACCCTTCAGGCTGATTTCTGGATAGACGCCCATGGAAATCGTCTTGCGTTTTCCGTCGAAGCGGTAATCTAGCCGCCACCATTTTGAGCCCTTGGGGTTCAGAAGGAGATAAAGTCCGCCGCCGTCTGCGATTTTTACCGGCTTCTCTTCGGGTTTGGCGTTACGGATCGCTGTGTCGGTAAGCGGCATGTCGGTAACACCTTCTGTCGGTAACTTGCTTACCGACAATGTTGCCGCCACTTACCGTCGGATTTCAATAGTTCGCGTTGGACAGGTGTGGACAAGAAAAAGGCCGAAAACCTTGCTGCTTATTGGTTTGTCGGCCTTCTTCGGACTGCTTCGGATGTGTATCTGGTGGAGACGGGCGGGATCGAACCGCCGACCTATTGATTGCGAACCAATCGCTCTCCCAACTGAGCTACGCCCCCAGACAAGGCGCTTATTTTACGTGCCGGAAAAAAAGGCGTCAATCGTTGTTGAGTACTTGAGCGTTGGGTCGTGCACGCGGGTTTATTGAGGCTGGGTGGCCTGGGGTTTCTTGCGCGGTGCGGGTTCGACGGCGATCGCGACAGCATCGGCATAGACGCCTTCGACCTGATCACCCTTCTCGACGGCGTTCAGTTGCTCGGCATCCTTGACCTTCAACGTCACTTTGCGTTCCACCCCCTGCAGGGTGAGGGTTTGGGCCTTCTTGTCGACCTTGATTACGTCGGCGACGAAGTTGACCCGGGTGGCCTCGTAGGCGGAGGGCTTGCTTCCCGGCGCGGCCTTGCCGCTGTCGCTGATGACCGTGCGTTCGCGAATTCCGGCGCCACCCTTCTTGACTTCAAGGACCACGGCCTGTGTGTGGCGGGTGACCACGCGGTCGCCGACTTTGATCTGCTCGAAGTTCTTGACCGTGTCGCCGACGACGAGGGTCAGTTGCGTGCCGTTCTTGCGCGCGAGGACGACGCTGCGCGCGGCGGGATCGACCGCAGCGATGGTGGCTTGTGTCTTGACTTCAAAGACGCCCGCGAATTTGCCCGGGCCGGTGAGCGTGATCGCTTCGGTGGCGGGGGCGTTTTGAGCGGAAGCGGTCAGGGGGGTGGCGATGAGGATCGCGAGGGCAAGGCGGAACAGCTTGGACATGGTTGACTCCCGGTGAGCGAACGTTGAGGGGGGAAGACTCGGGGAGATAAACGAAAAAGGCTTGCACGCAGGCAAGCCTTTTTGGGAGCAAGGCGAGGTGAGGCTTACTTCTTTTTCTTGCCCTTGGCGGTGGCAACGGCGGCCTTGAAGGTGGCGCCAGCGGAGAACTTCGGCACGGTGGTCGCTGCGATCTTGATCTTTTCACCGGTCTTCGGGTTCTTGCCTTCGCGCGCGGCGCGGGCAGCCGACTTGAACGAACCAAAGCCAACGAGGCTCACGCCGTCGCCCTTGGCAACAGCCTGAATGATGGATTCGATGACGGCGTCGAGGGCCTTGCCGGAAGCAACCTTGGACAGTTCGGTGCGCGCTGCAATTGCGTCGATCAATTCAGACTTGTTCATAGTATCTCCTGTTGTTGATGTTGAGAGCCTCACTGGAACTCCGCTGCGATTCTTACACTTCATTCGCCCAGTGGGAAGGGGGGGGAGGGCAGAAAAACAGGCGCTTTTGGCTTTTTTGTTGTTTTTTTATGGCTTGTTTCGCCTTTTGACAAGGGCATGACGGGCCAGGAGCTGCTCCAGAAAGCGCCCGGTATGGCTTTCGGCATGGCGGCAGAGGGCGGCTGGCGTACCGGTGGCCAGGATGCGGCCGCCGCCGTCGCCGCCTTCCGGCCCGAGGTCGACAATCCAGTCGGCGGTGGCGATGACATCGAGGTTGTGCTCGATGACCACCACGGTGTTGCCGTGCGCCGAGAGTCGGTGCAGCACCGCGAGCAGCATCTCGATGTCCTGGAAGTGCAGGCCGGTGGTCGGTTCGTCGAGGATGTAGAGGGTGCGCCCGGTGTCGCGCTTGGAGAGTTCGAGCGCCAGCTTGACGCGCTGGGCTTCGCCGCCGGAGAGCGTGGTGGCGCTCTGTCCGAGGGTGATGTACGAGAGGCCGACGTCGACCAGCGTCTGCAGCTTGCGCGCGACGACGGGCACGGCGTCGAAGAATTCGCGTGCCTGTTCGACCGTCATCTGCAGGATGTCGTGGATGTTCTTGCCCTTGTACTGGATTTCCAGCGTTTCGCGGTTGTAGCGCTGGCCGTGGCAGACGTCGCAGGCGACGTAGAGGTCGGGCAGAAAATGCATCTCGACCTTGATGACGCCGTCGCCCTGGCAGGCTTCGCAGCGTCCGCCCTTGACGTTGAAGGAAAAACGACCGGGCCCGTAGCCGCGTGTCCGTGACTCGGGGACGCCGGCAAAAAGTTCGCGGATCGGAGTCAGCAGCCCGGTGTAGGTGGCCGGGTTGGAACGCGGTGTGCGCCCGATCGGCGCCTGGTCGACGTTGATCACCTTGTCGAAGTGTTCGAGGCCTTCGATGACATCGTGTTCGGCGGGTTCAGCGCTGGCGCCGTGCAGGTGGCGGGCGACGGCGGTGTAGAGCGTGTCGTTGATCAGCGTCGACTTGCCCGAGCCGGAAACGCCGGTGATGCAGGTGAAGAGCCCGACCGGCAGTTCGAGATCGACGTTCTTCAGGTTGTTGCCGCGGGCGCCGCGCACGCGAAGCATGCGTTCCGGATCGATCGGACGCGGCTTGCCCGGGGCGCGGATGGCGCGCCGGCCGGAGAGGTAGTCGCCGGTGACCGAATCGGGATGGGTTGCAATCTGCTGTGGGGTGCCTTCGGCGACGATGGCGCCGCCGTGCACGCCGGCGCCCGGACCGATGTCGACGACGTAGTCGGCGTTGCGAATCGCATCCTCGTCGTGTTCGACGACGATGACGGTGTTGCCCTGGTCACGCAGGTGGGCCAAGGTCTTGAGCAGACGGTCGTTGTCGCGCTGGTGCAGGCCGATCGACGGTTCGTCGAGCACGTACATGACGCCAGTGAGTCCGGAGCCGATCTGCGAAGCCAAGCGGATGCGCTGCGCCTCGCCGCCGGAGAGGGTTTCTGCCGAGCGATCGAGCGACAGGTAGTCGAGGCCGACGTCGGTGAGGAAGTGCAGGCGGCTGACGATTTCCTTGAGGATCTTCTCCGCGACCTGGGCCTTGTTGCCCGAGAGCTGCAGGGTCTCGAAATAGCCGAGTGCCTGGGTGAGCGGCAGGCGGTTGATGGCGTGCAGGGTCAGCGCCTGTTCGCCTTCGCCGACGCACACGTGGCGGGCTTCCTTGCGCAGGCGGGCGCCGTCGCAATGCGGGCAGGTCTTGTTGCTGATCAGCTTGGAGAGTTCTTCGCGCACCGCGACCGAGTCGGTTTCTTTGTAGCGCCGCTCAAGGTTGGGGACGATGCCTTCAAAGGTGTGGCTGCGGTCGAAGCGTGTGCCCTTTTCGTTGAGGTAGCAGAAGCGGATGACTTCGCGCCCCGAACCGAAGAGCACGAGTTCGCGCACGGATTCGGGCAACTGCTCGAACGGCGTATCGATGTCGAAGCCGTAATGATCGGCGAGCGAGGTGAGCAGCTGGTGGTAGAACTGGTTACGCTTGTCCCAGCCGCGGATCGCGCCAGCGGCGAGCGACAGCGTCGGCTGGGTGACGATGCGCTTGGGGTCGAAGAACTGGATGACGCCCAGGCCGTCGCATTTGGGGCAGGCGCCCATCGGGTTGTTGAAGGAGAAGATGCGCGGTTCGAGTTCCTGCAAGGCGTATGAACACACCGGGCAAGCGAATTTGGCCGAGAAGAGGTGCTCCTTGCCGCTGTCCATCTCCAGCGCGATGGCGCGGCCGTCGGCGTGGCGCAGTGCGGTCTCGAAGGATTCGGCGAGGCGCTGGCGCATGTCATCGCGCACCTTGAGCCGGTCGACGACGACGTCGATGCTGTGTTTCTGCGTCTTCGCGAGTTTGGGCAGAGCGTCGATCTCGTGGATCTTGCCGTCCACGCGCAGGCGGGCGAACCCCTGGGCGCGCAGTTCGGCGAAGAGTTCGAGTTGCTCGCCCTTGCGGTTGGCGACCACCGGGGCGAGGATCATCAGTTTGCTGTCGGGCGGCAGGGCGAGGACGTGGTCGACCATCTGCGACACGGTCTGCGCCGCGAGCGGATGGCCGTGTTCCGGGCAGTAGGGCGTTCCGGCGCGGGCAAAGAGCAGGCGCAGGTAGTCGTGGATTTCGGTGACGGTGCCGACCGTCGAGCGCGGGTTGTGGCTGGTCGCCTTCTGCTCGATCGAAATTGCTGGCGAGAGGCCTTCGATCAGATCGACGTCGGGCTTGTCCATCATCTGCAGGAATTGCCGGGCGTAGGCCGAGAGCGACTCGACGTAGCGGCGCTGGCCTTCGGCGTAGAGCGTGTCGAAGGCGAGCGAAGACTTGCCCGAACCCGAGAGACCGGTGATCACGATCAGGCGGTTGCGCGGCAGGTCGAGGTTGATGTTTTTCAGGTTGTGCGTGCGCGCGCCGCGTATCCTGATGTGCTGAAGTCCGTCCATGGGGGGCTGTGCCGGTGGGGTGAAGCAAACCTGTTAATATACGCGCAATTCCGACCGTCCGGACCAAGGCGGGTTCCCTGTTTTTATTGCCGTCCAGACCATGCGCCCTCCGACCCGCGATCCGATGACGTCCGCCGAACGGCGCGCGGGTGTCGCCCTGGCCGGCGTTTTTGCCCTGCGCATGCTCGGGCTCTTCCTCATCCTGCCGGTGTTCGCCGTGCATGCGCGCGCGTTGCCGTCGGGGCACGATACCGCGCTGATCGGCCTCACCCTCGGCGCCTACGGCATCACCCAGGCCTGTCTGCAGATCGCCTACGGCGCGGCGTCCGACCGCTACGGGCGCAAGCCGGTGATCGTCGCCGGGCTGCTCCTCTTCGCGCTCGGCAGTTTCATCGCGGCGGCGGCCACCGACTTGCCGGACATCCTCGTCGGTCGCGCCCTGCAAGGGGCCGGGGCGATCTCGGCCGCGGTCACCGCGCTGGCGGCCGACCTTACCCGCGAGCAGCATTTGACCAAGGTGATGGCCATGATCGGAGGGTCGATCGGCCTCGTCTTCGCGATGTCGATGGTTGCCGCACCCTTATTGTTCAATCTCGTCGGTCTGCCCGGCATGTTCGTGCTCACCGGCGTGCTCTCGCTGCTGGCGATCGTGGTTGTCTGGCGCGTCGTCCCGGTGGCGCCAGCGATTCCCCGTCAGCCCGGTTGGGCGGGCTTCCGCGAAGTGCTCGTGCAACCGCAGCTGCTGCGCATGAACGCCGGCGTGTTCATCCTCCACCTCGTGCAGACCGCGATGTGGGTGCTGTTGCCGGCGGCGCTGATCGAACGCGGCGGGCTCGCTGTCGGCGCGCACTGGAAGCTCTATCTGCCGGCCGTGCTGTTGTCGCTGGCGCTGATGGTGCCGGCGGTCATCGCCGCCGAACGCAAGGGGCGGATGAGGGCGGTTTTCCTTGCCGCCATCGCCCTGCTGAGCATCGCCCAACTGGGCTTCGCCTACCTGGCCGAGGGCCTGCCGGGGCTCTTTTTCTGGCTGCTCGTGTTCTTCGTCGCCTTCAACGTTCTCGAAGCGACGCAACCTTCGCTGATCGCCCGTCTGGCCGCGCCGCACGCCAAAGGCGCCGCGCTCGGCGTCTACAACACACTGCAGTCTCTCGGTCTCTTTGCCGGCGGCGCCTTGGGCGGGGCGCTGGCGGCTTTTGCCGGGCCGCAGGCGGTGTGGCTCGCCTGCGCGCTGCTGGGCCTCGTCTGGCTCGGCATCGCCGGGGGGCTGGTGGTTCCGGCCCGGCGCGGCGAGCCCTCGGCCTGATTCCGCGCGCGTCCGTTGTTCTTACCGCCATTCTCTTTCGCGCCGAACTGAAATCGGAACGGACGTTTCTCTTTTATAATCGCGTCCCAGAGTACCGGCCGTGGGCCGGCTTCATCATACCCATCATGGAGGCAACATGGCTTCGGTCAATAAAATAATCCTCGTCGGCAACCTCGGCGCCGACCCGGAAGTCCGCTACATGTCCAACGGCGAGGCGGTCGCCAACGTCCGTCTGGCGACGACGGAATCGTGGAAGGACAAGAACAGCGGCGAGAAGCGGGAAGTGACCGAATGGCACCGCGTCGTGTTCTACCGCAAGCTCGCCGAAATCGTCGGCCAGTACCTCAAGAAGGGCTCGTCGGTGTACATCGAGGGCCGTATCCGTACCCGCAAGTGGCAGGACAAGGAAGGCCAGGAGCGTTACACCACCGAAATCGAAGCGACCGAAATGCAGATGCTCGGCGGCCGTCAGAGCGCGGCGTCCTCGTCGGGCGGCGAGGCCGAGTACGGCGGCAGCATGCCGTCGTCGTCTTCGGGCGGCGGTTCGCGCCCCGCGCCGGCCAAGAAGGCGCCGAGCTTCGACACCATGGACGACGACATCCCGTTCTGATTGTTGCGTTGTCGATCGAAGCACCGATCAAAAAACGCCGGCAGCCATGGCTGCCGGCGTTTTTTTTGGGGGGCGGGGCACTAGATGCAAGATGCGGGCTTTGAGGCCTCGCTGCAGCGGCTGGCTTGATTCTCTCGGCCGTCTATTTGACGCTATATCCGCGCCCTTCAAGACAGGCCGCGCGCGCTTTCCCGAAAGAGGCTTGCTGCGTTTGTGTCGTGGCGCTCTGCTGTTGCTTGGCCTGCTGGCTGGTTTCCGCATTGTGTCGCCGGCTGTGGCTACGCGCGGCAACTGCCCCGGCCGCCGCGCCGGTGCCGGCATCCCCACCGACGACTTCGCCGACGAGGGCGCCGCGCGCGGCGCCGCGAACCCCGGCCCCTGGGGTGCTGCCGGTGGCGGTTGTCGGCTGCGGCGCGGCCGTGGGCGCCGCGGGCGGACGGGCCGGATCGTAGCCCGACTGTTGCACGGCCCATGAATAGCAGGCGGCTTCGTCTGTTTTTTGTTGTTCCGGCGATTGCCCTTTGGCGGGGTACACGAATTGCTGGGCGATTGCGAACGTGGTTGAGGTCATGAACAGGACGCAAGCAAGCGCGATGGTTTTGGGGGTCATGTCGGCATTTCCCTGAAAAAGAGGGGCATACTTCATCGGCCTTTGGCGGATCGCCGAGCGTTCTCGGATGTTTTGCAACAGGACCGCGTGAGTCCGGCGCGGCGTCAAAGGTTTGCGGCAATATCAGCTTCGGTTCTAGACGCTGGAGCGGTCCAGATCAAGGCGTTTTAGATGCTATGGCAATAATGACGATCGCCGTCGTGGGTGATTGAAGCAGGCGGGTCCTACGGCATCAGGGGAAGCAGATCGGCCGCGGGAGCATCGCGTGGTTGTCGATCGAGATCCCTGTGTTTCAACTTATGATCATGGGTTTGGCTGGCCGAATCCATCGGAGTAAGATCCTCTTGAGTGTCTTTTGAATTCATCGTTGTGACTTTTCGAAAGAGAGCGTTTCATGGACCTGACCCGCTTCGCCCGTGTGCGCCTGACGCATGCTCCGACCCCGCTCGAACACCTGCCGCGCCTGAGCAAACTGCTTGGCGGCCCGGAAATCTATCTCAAACGCGATGACTGTACGGGGCTTGCCAGCGGCGGCAACAAGACGCGCAAGCTCGAATTCCTGGTCGGCGATGCGCTGGCCGAAGGCGCGACCCATCTCGTGACCCAGGGCGCGACGCAGTCCAACCATGTACGCCAGACGGTCGCCGCGGCCTGCCGGTTCGGTCTCGGCGCGACGGCCTTGCTCGAAGAGCGCGTCGACGGTGCGGCGAGCGATTACTACGGCAGCGGCAACGTCTTCCTCGACCGCCTGTTCGGGGCGCGGCTCGAGGTGCGTCCGGCGGGCTTGGACATGAACGCCGAGATGCTGGCCGTCGGTGAGCGCTTGCGCGCCCAGGGCGAGCGGCCGTACCTGATTCCCGGTGGCGGTTCCAATGCCCTCGGCGCGCTCGGTTACGTGGTCTGCGCGCAGGAAATCCTGCAACAAGTCAACGAGCGCGGTTTGCCGATCGATGCCGTGGTTCACGCCACCGGCAGCTGCGGCACGCAGGCCGGGCTGGTGGTCGGCTTCGAGGGCATGAACAGCGGCATCCCGGTGCTCGGCATCGGCGTGCGCGCGGCGCGTGAGGCGCAGGAGGCCAACGTCTTCAAGCTCGCCGCTCTGACCTGGGAGAAGATTGGCCTGCGCGGCGAACTGCGGCGCGAGGCGGTACAGGCCGACTGTGACTACGTCGGCGCCGGTTACGGCCGCCCGACCTCGGGGATGATCGAGGCGGTGACGCTGCTCGCCCAGTATGAAGGTGTCCTCCTCGACCCCGTCTATTCGGGCAAGGGCATGGCCGGTCTGATCGACCTGATCCGCAAGGGGCGCTTCCGCCGCGGGCAGAACGTCGTTTTCGTGCATACCGGCGGTTCGGCCGGGCTGTTCGCCTACCGCGACGCCTTCGGCATGGCCGACCCGCTGCCGCACCCGTAGGAGGGAATATGGCGCAACGGTATCTGCTGGGCGTGCTGGGGGGGATGGGGCCGCTGGCCACCGTCGATTTCCTGCACAAGCTGGTGCAGGACATGCCGGCAGCGCGCGACCAGGATCACGTCCCCGTCGTGGCCTGGAACGTGGCGCAGATTCCGGACCGTCAGAACTTCCTCGCCGGACACGGCGAATCGCCCTTGCCGGCCATGCTCGCCGGACTGGAGCGTCTGGTTGCGGCGGGGGCGACGCACATCGCCATTCCGTGCAATACCGCGCACCGCTGGTACGACGATCTGGCGGCGGCCAGCCCGGTGCCCCTCATCCACATCGCTGAAGCGACGCTGGATCGGGTGCGTGCGCTGGGGGCGAACGAGCCGGTCCGGCCGGGGCTGATCGCCACCCGCGGCCTGCTGGCCTGCGGGATGTATCAACAGCGGTTCGCCGACGCCGGGTTCGACTGCCTGGTGCCCAGCGACGACGAAGTCGAACGCCTGTTCACCCCCGGTTGCTACGCCGTCAAGGCGGGCGATGTCGAGGCCGGGGCGCAGCTGCTCGAGGCGGTCGGCGACGCGCTGCTCGAACGCGGGGCGACGCACCTCATCCTCGGTTGCACCGAGGTGCCCCTCGCTTACGAGCGGATCCGTTCGGTGCATCTGCCGCTCTGTGTCGATACCAACCGGGCGCTGGCCGGCGCTTGCATCGACGCCTGGCTGCGCGCCCGCTGCGCCTAGGGGCCGTCCCGCCGAGAGCTTTGTGACGCGCAGCACTCGGTTTGGTCGGCGGGCGGCGCTGCGGGATAATGCCGCCTTTTTGCGTGCCGATGCCTTTGCCGTTTGTTTCCTTCGGCCCGGCTGAATCCAGCCCCGCCGTTTCTCCCGCGCTCTGCCTGCGCGCCATGGGCGCCGACGATGTGCCCGCCGTGCTGACCATCCAGGCGGCTTGTTACGGGGCGCAGACCGTCGAACCCGAGGCCGTGATCCGCCGTCGCCTTGCGGTTGCGCCCGAAACCGCTTGGGTGGCCGAGGCGGCGACCGGCGTTTGCGCCTACCTCGTCGGCTACCGTTCGAGCCGGGGGCGACTGACGCCGTTGCACGGCGATTTCGAGCCACAGCCCGCGGGCGACTGCCTTTACCTGCATGACCTCGCGGTCGCCGCCGCTGCTGCCGGTGTGGGCGCGGCGCGGGCCCTGATCGAGCACGCCTGGGTGCATGCGCGCGCCCTCGGGCTGACCCACTCGGCGCTGGTGTCGGTGCAGGATTCGCGCGCCTTCTGGCAAAAGCGCGGGTACGCGGTGGTCGCCGAGCTCTCGCCCGAGCAGCGTCGGCTTCTTTCGACCTACCCCGGGCCGAGCGATTACATGGTGTGTGCGCTGGAGATTTGAAAGGCGCGCCCTGACCCTGGGCAAGCCCAAGAGCATGAACTCGGCCGGGCTTTCGTTCTGCGCCCCTTTTCCTTCGGGGGTTTTGTTCGCCCAACAGCGGACTGCGGCGTACCCGCATCTCTGCGTGCCAGGATGACCGGCCGGTGCGCCCTGCAGGCCGGTTGCAGGCTAAGCGGGACGCGCCTTCCTGGCCTGTGCCTGGGGCTCAGGGCGCGAGGTCGGCTTCGAGCACGGGCAGGGTGCGCCCTTCGGCATGGCTGCGCACGCCGAGTTCGAGCAGGCCCATGACGCGAATGCCCTGGCGCGCATCGACCGGGTTCGGGGCGTGGCCGAGGATGGCGTCGCGCACCGCGGCGTAGTACGCCGGGTAGTCGCCGGCGCGGCAGGCGAGCGTGCGCGTCTGCGGTGCGTTGTCGGGGTAGGTGGTGAGCTGCGCCGGCAGCGGGTCGTGGCCCCAGTCGCTTGCGGCCGGACGTTGCCCGGCCTTGAGCGCGTCTTCCTGCGGGTCGAGCCCCCATTTGACGAAGCTGCCCAGCGTGCCATGCACCGTGAAGCGCGGCGCCGGCTGCGCGGTGATCGTGCTGGCATGCAGCACGCAGCGCAGCGCGCCGTAGCGCAGGATGGCGTGGAACCAGTCGCAGACCCGGCTGCCGTCGCGCTGCGCGGCGAGGTCGAGGGTGATGCTGTCGGGCGTGCCGAAGAGCTGCAGCGCCTGATCGGCGAGGTGGGCGCCGAGGTCGTACCACAGGCCGATGCCGGGCGCCGCTTCTTCGCGCCAGGCGTTGCGCAGGTAGGGGCGGTAGCGGTCGAAATGCGATTCGAAATGGACGAGGCGCCCGAGTTCGCCGCCGGCGATGACGTCGCGCAGGGTCAGGAAGTCGGCGTCCCAGCGCCGGTTCTGGAAGACCGAGAGCACGCGCCCGCAGCGTTCGGCGACGGCGTGCAACTCGCGCGCTTCGGCGAGGGTGACGGTGAAGGGTTTGTCGACCACCACGTGCTTGCCCGCCTCGAGCGCGGCGCGGGCGAGTGGGGCGTGCGTCGGGTTGGGCGTCGGCACCACGACGAGGTCGATCGACGGATCGGCGAAGACGGCTTCGGGCGTCGCCACGACCGGGACTTCGGGCCAGTCGGCGGCGACCTTGGCCGGGTCGCGGCTGACGATGGCGGTCAGGCGCAGGCCGGGCACGCTGGCGATCAGCGGGGCGTGGAAAACCTTGCTGGCAAAACCGTAGCCGAGGATGGCGACGTTGAGGGGAGCAGCCATGGAGCCTCCTAGCCGAGGGCGGGGTTCATCCTCCGTGAGCGGGCGTCCGGCGCTGTCGGTTCGCCCTGGCGTCACGAAAGATCGATGAACGGAATCAGTGAATCAGTCGTCGATGAAGTGTTCCGGGTAGCGCTCGGCGAGCATCGGCAGCGAGGTCAGGATCTCGCGCAGGTGGCTTTCCATTTGCGCCGCGGCGGCGTCGGGGTCGCCCGCTTCGATGGCGTCGACGATCGCCTCGTGCTCGGTGATGATCTGCGCGGTCGGCTTGGCCATGTCGTAGGTCAGGAAGCGCACGCGGTCGATCTGCGACTTGATGTTTTCGGTGACGCGCCAGGCGTATTCGCGCCCGGCGAACAGCGCCAGCGATTTGTGCAGTTCGTCGTCGATGAGCAGGATGCTCTTGCGATCCCCCGGTTCGACGGCGCGCTGCGCGGCGATGTTCTGGCGCAGGCGGGCGATCAGGTCGGCGTCGCGGGTGAGGGCGACCTCGCGCGCGATCGAGACTTCGATGATCTCGCGCACGTGGCGCGCACCGAGCATCTCCTTGACCGAGATCTTGCGCACGTAGGTGCCGCGCTGCGGCAGCACTTCGATCAGGCGTTCCTCGGCGAGCTTGATGAACGCCTCGCGCACCGGCTGGCGGCTGATCGAGAAGCGCTTGCTCATTTCCACTTCGGAGATCGCCTGCCCGGGAACCAGTTCGCCCTGGATGATCGCATTGCGCAGGATGCGGTGCAGCTGGGCGCCCATCGAGAGCGACTCCTTGGGACGGAATACGCCCGAAGGCAGTGTGTCGAAAGTGTCCATGTTCATCCCTATAATTTTACCCCAAGCCTTGCGACTGGAATATGCGCAGACGCTCACGAAGTGGCGGCAGGTTTCCGGCAGCGTATCTTTCGCGCCATCACGTCGTTCGGCGGCACCCATGCGATGCCGGGTACGTCACTGTTTTTTCCGTCGCCGCCGAGCCCTGCGCGATGACCCGTCGACCACGCCTCGGTGTTTTTTGAGCGATGCTGCACCCCTGTTTCTGCGTGACATCTGCTTGATTCATCTACTACCATACAAGTATTCATTGGAATTGTGTTCCATTTTTTGTATCCTATGGCAGTCCGCACCCTCTGGAGAGCAGCTCATGCACCTGTCTGAAGCGACCGCCGCCGCTTTGCCGGCCACGGTGAAACGCCCGACCTACGACCGTCGGCGCGTGGTCCCGGCCATCGTACACCTTGGCCTGGGGGCTTTCCATCGCGCGCATCAGGCGGTCTATACCGACGCCGTCCTGGAATCCGGCGACCTGGGCTGGGGCATCGTCGCCGCCGGCCTCGTCTCCGGCCGGGTCAAGGCGGCGCTGGCGCCGCAGGACGGACTCTACACCCTGGCCGAGATGAGCGCTGCAGGCGAGCGTCTGCAGGTCATCGGGTCCATCGTCGAAGTGCTCGGCGCTGACGACCTGCCGACCGTGCTGGCGCGCATGGCCGCGCCGACGACGCGCATCGTCAGCCTGACGGTGACCGAAAAAGGTTACTACATCGACCCCGCGAGCGGCGCCCTGCAACGCGAAGCGCCGGCCATCGTCGCCGACCTCGCTGCCCCGCGCGCGCCGAAGACCATCCTCGGGCTGATCGTCGAGGCGCTGCGCCTGCGCCGCGCCGCCGGCATCGCCCCGTTCACCGTTCTGAGCTGTGACAACCTGCCGCACAACGGCCGTCGCGCCAAGGCCGCCGTGGTCGCCTATGCGCGTATCATCGACGCCGCCCTGGCCGACTGGATCGAGGCCGAAGTGGCCTTCCCGTGCTCCATGGTTGACCGCATCACCCCGGCAACGACCGACGCCGACGTGGCGCACGTCGCCGCGGTGCTGGGCATGGACGACGCCGGCCCGGTGGTGGCCGAAGAATTCACTCAGTGGGTGATCGAGGATCACTTCACCCTCGGCCGCCCCGACTGGACCCTCGGCGGCGCGGTGTTCTCGAACGAGATCGAGCGCTGGGAAGACATGAAGCTGCGCTGCCTGAACGGCGCGCATTCGACGCTCGCCTACCTCGGCCAGCTCTCCGGCCGCGAGACGGTGGCCGACGCCATGCAGTCCGAGTTCATCGTCGGCGTGCTCGATGCCTTGTGGAAGGAAGTGGGCGAGGTGCTCGATGCCCCGAGCGGCGTCGATCCGGCCGACTACGTTGCCAGCCTGCGTCGCCGCTTCTGCAATCCGGCGCTCAAACACCGCACCCTGCAGATCGCCATGGACGGCTCGCAGAAACTGCCGCAACGCCTGCTCGCGCCGCTGCGCGCGCGCTTGGCACGCGGCCTGCCGGTGCCGGCCCTGGCCACCGCCGTTGCCGGCTGGATGCACTTCGTCGTGAAGGTGGCGCATACGCCGGACGGGCAGCTCAACGATCCGCTCGCCGTCGAGCTTCTGGCGCGCGCGCGCCGCGCCAGCCAGCCGGCCGACGTGGTCGCTCACCTGCTGGCCTGCGAGGCCGTGTTCGGACGCGATCTGGCGGACGACGCCGGCTTCCGTCGCCAGCTCGAAGAAAAATTCATCGAACTCGGGCGCCGTGCCGACCTGGCCTGCGCCGTTCGTCCCGCCGCCTGAACGCGCGGAAACACGAGAGAAAAAGGACAACACCATGAAGATGACCTTCCGTTGGTACGGCGAGAGTGATCCCGTCAAACTCGAATACATCCGCCAGATTCCCGGCATGTACGGCATCGTCTCGGCGATCTACGACGTCCCGGTCGGCGAGGTGTGGCCGGTCGAGAAGCTGCAGGCCCTGCGCGACCGCATCAATGGTGCCGGCCTGGCCTTCGAGGTGGTCGAGAGCGTGCCGGTGCACGAGGACATCAAGCTCGGTAAGCCTTCGCGCGATCGCCTGATCGCCAACTTCCAGCAGAACATCCGCAACTGCGCCGCGGTCGGCGTCAAGGTCATCTGCTACAACTTCATGCCGGTCTTCGACTGGACGCGTACCGAGATGGCCAAGGTGCTGCCCGACGGCTCGACGACGCTGGCCTTCGACGCTGCGGCGGTGGCCAAGATCGATCCGGAAAAGGGTATCTCGCTGCCCGGCTGGGACGCGAGCTACAAGCCCGAGGAATTGAAGGCGCTGCTCGACGAATACAAGGCGGTGGGCGAAGAACAACTGTGGGCCAACCTCGAATACTTCCTCAAGGCGATCATTCCGGTCGCTGCGGAGGCCGGCGTCAAAATGGCGATGCACCCGGACGATCCCCCGCGTCCGATCTTCGGCTTGCCGCGCATCGTCAAGAACCGCGACGACCTCGCCCGCCTCGTCAATATCGTCGATTCGCCGGCCAACGGCCTGACGCTCTGTTCGGGCTCGCTCGGCGCCGACCTGTGCAACAACATCGAGTCCCTGGTGCGCGAGTTCGGCGGCATGGGGCGCATCCACTTCGGTCACCTGCGCAACGTCAAGGTCGAGCCGGACGGCACCTTCTACGAATCGACGCACCGTTCGTGCGACGGCTCGCTCGACATGGCGGCCATCGTCAAGGCCTACCATGACGTCGGCTTCACCGGCTACTGGCGCCCCGACCACGGGCGCATGATCTGGGGCGAGACCGGCAAGCCGGGCTACGGCCTCTACGATCGCGCGCTCGGCGCGGTGTATCTGAACGGCCTCTGGGAAGCCGTCGACAAGTGTGCCCCTGCGGCCGCGAAGTAAGCCTTAAACCGTCGAGGAGCGGGATTTATACGCCATGCCACGCATCGCCTACACAGAACTGCTGGAGACCTTTCAACGCATCCTCGTCGGGCGCGGCTGCCCGGTGGAGCGCGCCGCGCTGTCGGCGCGACTGATGGCCGAGACGAGTGCCGACGGCGTGTACTCGCACGGCGTCAACCGTTTCCCGCGCGTCGTCGAGTACATCGACAAGGGCTACATCGATCTGGCCGCCGAACCGGTCAAGGTCGAAGGCATGGGCGCCTTCGAGCGTTGGGACGGGCGGCGCGGGCTCGGCAACACCAATGCCCACGCGGCGATGGCGCGAGCCATCGAGCTGGCGCAGCAGAACGGCCTCGGGGCCGTCGCGCTGGCCAACACCAACCACTGGCTGCGCGGCGGCAGCTACGGCTGGCAGGCGG
>NZ_JASDTF010000023.1:0-17645 GCF_041441355.1 Propionivibrio sp. | reverse complement strand
CGAAAAGCAGTATTTCAACCAGCAGAAGAGCGTCTACTAAAGACGGGGCGATTCACACCGCCTTCGACCCGCTCGAATTCGACCGCTTCACCCGCTTCCAGGAACTCACCCGGATGATGGCCGAGTCGGTCAACGACGTCGCCACCGTCCAGCAGAGTCTGCTCAAGAACCTCGACGACGCCAACGCCGCGATCGTCGCCCAGGCGCGCCTCAACCGCGAGCTGCAGCAAGAACTGATGAGCGTGCGCATGGTGCCGTTCGGCAGCCTCGCCGACCGCCTCTACCGCATCGTCCGCCAGACCTCGAAGGAACTCGACAAGCGCGCCAACCTGGAAATCCGCGGCAGCCAGGTCGAACTCGACCGCAGCGTTCTCGACAAGATCGCCGCGCCGCTCGAACACCTGCTGCGCAACGCCATCGCGCACGGTCTCGAGCCGCTTGAAACCCGCTCGACGCTCGGCAAGCGCGACATCGGCGAAATCTCGCTGGGGCTCAAGCAGGAAGGCAACGAAATCATCCTCAGCCTCTCCGATGACGGCGCCGGCCTCGATTTCGAGCGCATCCGCGCGCGCGCCATCGAGCACGGCCTGATGGCCGCCAACGAAGAACTCGAGGCTTCGCAGCTCGCCAACTTCATCTTCACCCCGGGCTTCTCGACCGCCAGCGAGGTCTCGCAGATTTCCGGGCGCGGCATCGGCATGGACGTGGTGAAGACCGAGATCGGCAGCCTCGGCGGCCGCATCGAAATCTTCTCGACCCCCGGCCAGGGCACCGAGTTCCGCCTCTACATCCCGCTCACCCTGGCGGTGACCCAGTCGCTCCTGGTGCGCGCGGGCAACCGGCGCTATGCCATCCCCTCGTCGATGATCGAACAGGTCCTCGACCTCAAGGAAAGCGCCCTGGCACGGATTCGCGACGCCGGACTCGCCGAGTGGATGGGCCATCATTACCCGTTCAACTACCTGCCACACCTGCTTGGCGACACCCAGGCCCTGCCCGAGCAGCACCGCCAGTACTGGACGCTGCTGCTCAGGAGCGGCGCGCGACGCATCGCCGTCCAGGTCGACGAACTGCTCGGCAACCAGGAAATCGTGGTCAAGAACATTGGCCCGCAACTGGCCCGGGTGATCGGCATCGACGGCGCCACGGTGCTCGGCGACGGCCAGGTGGTGCTGATCCTCAACCCGGTCGCGCTGAGCAGCCGCGCCCCGGTCGCCGAGTTCGTCACTCCGGTGCCGACGACGCCTGAGCTGAGCGGGGAAGCGGCGGTCACCGCCAATCTGCCGACGGTGATGGTGGTCGACGACTCGCTCACCGTGCGCAAGATCACCGGCCGCCTGCTGGCCCGCGAAGGTTATCAGGTGCTGCTCGCCAAGGACGGCACCGACGCGCTCGAGCAACTGCACGACATCCTTCCCGACGTCATGCTGGTGGACATCGAGATGCCGCGCATGGACGGTTACGACCTGACGCGCAATCTGCGTGCCGACCCGCGCCTGAAGGACATCCCGATCATCATGATCACCTCGCGCACGGCCGACAAGCACCGCGATTACGCCTTCGAGCTGGGGGTCAACCACTACCTCGGCAAGCCTTACCAGGAAGACGAATTGCTCGCGCTGATCGCCGACTACGTCCGCGCCCGCCGCCACGCCTGACCCCGAGCCTCGGCGCAGCCGGGCTCGGCGGCCTCAAGCCGTGTTTCTGATCGCCGCATAGCGCGCCAGCGTCTGCTGGCGCGCTTGCGCATGCTCGACTCGCGGCGGCGGATATACCCCGGGATGCAGTCCGTAAGCTGTGGCTTCGAGCGGTGCCAGCGTCCACGGCGCGTGAATCCGCCCGCCCGGAATCCCCGCCAGTTCGGGCAACCAGCGGCGCACGAAAGCGCCGTCCGGGTCAAAGCGTTCGGCCTGGCGCAAGGGATTGAAGATGCGGAAATACGGCTGCGCATCGCAACCGGTCGAGGCGCTCCACTGCCAGCCACCGTTGTTCGCCGCCAGGTCGAAATCGAGCAGCTGGCGCGCGAACCAGGCCTCGCCCCGCCGCCAGTCAAGGCCCAAATCTTTGACCAGGAACGAGGCGCTGAGCATGCGCAGGCGGTTGTGCATGAAGCCGGTGGCGAGCAGCTGACGCATCGCCGCATCGACCAGCGGATAGCCGGTTGCGCCCGAGCACCAGGCCGCGAAATCGGCCTCGGCCTGCGGGCCGCTTTCCCAAGCCAGGGCGTCGTATTCGGGGCGGAAGGCGTGCCCGTCCACGTGCGGAAAATGATCGAGGATCATGCTGAAGAACTCGCGCCAGATCAGCTCATCGAGCCAGCAGGCGGCCCCGGTGTTGCCGCGCAGGGCACCGGCCTCGAGCGCGGCACGCACGGCCGCGCGTACTGAAAGGGTGCCGAAACGCAGGTGCACCGACAGACGCGAGGTCGCGTCCAAGGCCGGCAGATCGCGCTGTTCGGCATACACCGACAGCTGCGGCACGAAGGCGGCGAGCGCCTGTCGCGCCCCACGCATGCCCGGAGCCGTTCCACAGCCGGTCAGCTCGGCCGGCGCGAACCCGATCTCCGACACGGGCGGCACGCCCCCGACCGCGAACGAAGCCGCCAGCGCCCCGACCCCGCCGCCCGCATCGAGCGGCTCGTCCGCTGCCAAGCGGCGCAACCAGGCCTTCCGGTAGGGCGTATAGACCGTGTAGGGGCGGCCGGCGGCCGTCAGCACCTCGACGCCATCGAACAGCACCTGATCCTTGAACGCCTCGAAACCGCGCCCGTCCGCGCGCAGGCGCTCGGCCACGTGGGCATCGCGCGCCTTGGCCGCCGGCTCGTAATCTCGGTTGGCGAAGACCGCGTCGACACCCAGTTCGGCGGCCAACGCCGGGATTTCCTCGCCGGCCCGCCCGTGCCGCACGATCAAGCCGCCGCCGCGTGCGCGCAAGGCCGCGTCGAGCTCGACGAGCGAAGCATGGATGAAGCTGACGCGCCGGTCGTCGCGATCGGCCAAATCATCGAGGATGTCGCGGTCGAAAACGAAGGCGCAATGCACTTCGCGCCCGCGCCGCAGGGCTTCGCTCAGCGCGGTGTGATCGTGGTCGCGCAAATCGCGCCGGAACCAGACAAGAAGCCGGTCGAATTTCATTCTTTCTCCCTACCCCCGTCCCGGGCGGGGACGACACGCATCCCTTTGTCTCCCGGGCTGGAGCGATTAAAATGGTCAGCATGCAGAGCATCAACTTGACCGATCATTTTCTCATTGCCATGCCGGCGATGGATGATCCGTTTTTCTCCAAGTCGCTCATCTACATTGCTGAGCACAACACGCAGGGCGCCCTGGGCGTCATCGTCAACCGGCCGCTGGACATGAACCTCGCGGCCCTGCTCGAAAAGACCGACCTGCCCACCGAGGCCGCCAACCTCGCCAAGATTCCCGTCTTCTTCGGCGGCCCGGTGCAGACCGACCGCGGCTTCGTCCTGCACCGCCCGCTCGGGCAATGGCAGGCGACGCTGGCCGTCACCGAGCAGGTGGGCCTCACGAGTTCACGCGACATCCTCCAGGCCGTCGCCCGCGACGGGGAGCCCGCCGACCTGATCGTCACCCTCGGCTATTCGGGCTGGGGCGCCGGCCAGCTTGAACACGAAATCGCCGAGAACGCCTGGCTGACGGTGCCCGCCGACGCCGCCATACTTTTCGACCAACCGCACGAAAACCGCCTGCCGGCCGCGCTCGAGCGCCTGGGCATCGACTTCGCCCGCCTCGCCGAGAAAGCCGGGCATGCCTGACCCCGTCCCCGCCCGGCACGGGACGGTGCTCGCCTTCGATTTCGGGGAAAAGCGCATCGGCGTCGCCGTCGGCGAATGGGCCTTGCGCCAGGCCCACCCGCTCACCGTGATCCGCGGCGAGGCCAACGCCGAACGTTTTGCCCGCATCGCCGAACTGCTGCGCGAATGGCAGCCGCAGAGCCTCGTCGTCGGGCTGCCGCTCGCGCTCGACGGCACGCCGCACGCGATGACCGCGCGCTGCACGCGCTTCGCCAACCAACTGCGCGGCCGCTTCGGCCTGCCGGTCGAGACCGCCGAGGAGCGACTGACTTCGGTCGAGGCCGAGGAACGCCTGCGCGAAGCCGGCTTCAACGCCCGCGGCGCACGCGACCACCTCGACGCCATGGCCGCCCAGATCATCCTGCAATGCCACTTCGAACGCCCCGCCGAGGACGCTCCCGGCTCTTGAGCCCTTGAGCCCTTGAATCCCTGTCCTGATCGCCCATGTTAAGCCCACTCCCCGACGCCGAAGCCCAGTGCGCCGAGCTGGCCGCGCTGATCCGGCCAAGCTTGCAAGCCGACACCACGCTGGTCGGCATCCACAGCGGCGGCGCCTGGATTGCCCGGCGAGTGCAGGCGCTGCTCGGCCTGCCCGGCGAAGCGGGGGTGATCGACGTTTCCCTCCACCGCGACGACTACCGCCAGCGCGGCCTGCACCCGCAGGTCCAGCCGACGCAGCTGCCCTTCGCCGTCGACGCGCGGCCGATGATCCTGATCGACGACGTGCTATTCACCGGCCGCACCACGCGCGCCGCAATCAACGAACTCTTCGACTACGGCCGCCCGCGGCGCATCCAGCTCGCAGTGCTCGCCGACCGCGGCGGGCGCGAGTTGCCCTGCCAGCCCGACTTCTGCGTCTGGCGTCCGCAACTGGCGGAGCGCGAGGAACTGATCCTCGAAGCAACGCCCGACGGCCGCCTGCAGTGGAGGTGCGACCCGCATGCTTAACCCCCAGCTCAACCGCCACGGCGAACTCAAGCACCTGCTCACCCTCGACGGCCTGTCGGCGCAGGTCCTGACCCACATCCTCGACACCACCTCGAGCCTCCTTGAAGTCTCCAACCGCGAGGTGAAGAAAGTGCCGCTCTTGCGCGGCAAGAGCGTGTTCACCGCCTTCTTCGAGCCCTCGACCCGTACCCGAACGACCTTCGAGATCGCGGCCAAGCGCCTCTCGGCCGACGTCATCGACCTCGACGCGGCGCATTCGGCCACCGCCCGCGGCGAAACCCTGCTCGACACCGTCGACAACCTCGTCGCCATGCACGCCGACATGCTCGTCGTGCGCCATACCTCGAGCGGCGCCGCCCACCTGATTAGCGAACACCTGCGCCGCAAGGGTCAGGACAAGGTCAGCGTGATCAACGCCGGCGACGGCGGCCACGCCCACCCGACGCAGGGCCTGCTCGACATGTACACGATCCGCCACTACAAGCAGGACTTCGCCAACCTGATCGTGACCATCGTCGGCGACATCCGGCACTCGCGCATCGCGCGCTCGGACATCCACGCACTCAACACCCTGGGCGCCGCCGAGGTGCGCGCCGTCGGCCCGCAAACGCTGCTTCCGGCCGAAGTCGAAAGGCTCGGCGTGCGCGTCTGTCACCGCCTCGACGACGGCCTGCGCGACTGCGACGTGGTGATCACCCTGCCGCTGCCGAACCCTCACCTGGACGGCGCAGCGCTGCCCTCGGCACGCGAGTACTTCGCCTGCTACGGGCTCACGCGCGAACGCCTGGCGCTCGCCCGCCCCGACGCCATCGTCCTGCACCCGGGGCCGATGAGCCGCGGGGTCGAGATCGCGGCCGAGGTTGCCGACGGGCCGCAGGCGGTGATCCTGCCGCAGGTCAGCTTCGGCATCGCCGTGCGCATGGCGGTGATGAGCCTCCTGTCCGGTAACCGCTAGCGACAAGGTACAAAGCGCCCCATGACCCGCATCCACATCCAGAACGGCCGCGTCGTCGACCCGGCGAGCGGCTTCGATGCCGTCACCGACCTCTACCTCGCCGAAGGCCGCATCGCTGCCCGCGGCGCGGCGCCGGACGGCTTCGTCGCCGACCGGACGATCGATGCCCGTGACCTCGTTGTCTGCCCCGGCCTGATCGACCTCTCCGCCCGCCTCGCCGCCCGCTTGGGCACGCTCGAAAGCGTAGAAAGTGAGCTCGCGGCCGCCGTCGCCGGCGGCGTCACTGCAATCGCCTGCCCGCCCGACGCCGCGCCGGTGCTCGACGCGCCCGACCGCGTCGAACGCCTGATCCAGCGCAGCGCCGCGCTCGGCCTCGCCCGCGTTTATCCGCTCGGCGCGCTGACCCAGAGCCTCGACGGCGAAAAGCTTGCCGAGCTGGCCGCGCTGGCCGGTGCCGGCTGCATCGCGTTCTCGCCCGTCCAGCCAGCGCTTCCCGACACCGCCGTCCTGCTGCGCGCGCTGCAATACGCCGCGACCTTCGGCTACACCGTCCGCCTGCAGCCGCAGGATCGCGCCCTGGTGCAAGGCGGCGTCGCGCACGACGGCCAGGTCGCCACCCGCCTCGGCCTGCCCGGCATTCCGGTCTGCGCCGAGACGGTGGCCCTCGCCACCGCTTTGCAACTGGCCCGCGCCAGCGGTGCGCGCCTGCACTTTTCCCGGATCTCCTCGGCCGCCGGCATCGCCCTGCTGCGCGAGGCACGCGCCGCGGGCCTCGCCGTCAGTTGCGACGTGGGCATCCACCACCTGCACCTCACGGACATGGACATCGGCTTCTTCGATGCGAACGCCCGTCTCGACCCGCCGCTGCGCACGGCGAGCGACCGCGATGCCCTGCGCGCCGCGGTTGCCGACGGCCTGGCCGCAATCTGCTCCGACCACAGCCCGGTCGACGCCGCCGACAAGCAGCGCCCGTTCGGCGAGGCCGCGCCTGGCGCCAGTGCGCTCGAACTGCTGCTGCCGCTGACCTTGAAGTGGGCGACGGAAATGAAGTTGCCACTCGCCACCGCGCTGGCCCGCATCACCTGCGACGCGGCGGCCGTGCTGGGCGTCGAAGGCGGCACGCTGGCCGTCGGCGCGCCGGCCGACGTCTGCCTCTTCGATGCGCAGGACACCTGGCGCGTGCAGCCCGAGGCGCTGAAGAGCCGGGGCAAGAACACCCCGTTCCTGGGCTACGTCATGGAAGGCCGGGCCCAGGCCACGCTGGTCGCCGGCCGCGTCGTCTTCGACGCCCTCGACCGCTGACTTCCGGTCAGAAGCGCCATTCGGCGCGCCCTGCAGCCGGGCTGGGGGGCGCATCCACACTCGCTTCCAGGCTTGATGCTAGGCTGGACTCAAGCTTGGTTTAGCCCCTATCCGGTGCCCGTCCCGCATGGCGCGGCGCGCCCCGGACTTAAGGCTCGGGCGTCAGCCGGGCCACCAGGTCCGCCGGCGCCCCGTCGATTTCCAGGACCTTGCGCCGGCTGGTCTGGCCGCTCTTGAGCGTCACCTGAGCACGCGCGACCCCCAGCCGGGTGGCCAAAAATTCGATCAGCGCGGCATTGGCCTTGCCGTCGACCGGCGGCGCGGCCAAGCGGATTTTCAGCGCATCGCCGTGCTCGCCGACGACGCCGCTCTTCTTCGCCCCCGGCTGCACATGCACCGCCAGCGTCGCCCGTCCTTCGGCGCGGCGCAGCCAAACCGGGGCGTCCGCGCCCATCACCGACTCAGAGGAAAATCAGGACGATGTTGGCCAGCAGGACGGCGATCAGCGGCGTCAGGTCGAAGCCGGAGATCGGCGGCACCAGGCGGCGCAGGGGCGCCAGGAAAGGATCGGTCAGTTGCGCCAGCGGCCGCGTCAGCGGGCCGTAGGGCTGCACCCAGGAGAGCACCGCCTGCAGCAGCAGCGCCCCGATCAGCATGTACACCGAGAGGCGCAGCACGGCGAGCAGCCCGCGCCAGAAGATCAGCGGCACCAAGAGTTCGGGCGGCAGCGCGGCGAGGCCGCCGCCCGCGACGACCAGCAAGGCCACGACGACGACCTGCAACAGGTAGGCCGGCAGCAGGCTGGCCAGATCGAGGCCGCGGAAACTCGGCAGCACCCGGCGCAAGGGCGCCACCAGCCAGTTGGTGAGCTGCACGACAAAGTTGCCGAAGCGGTTGGCGAACGAAACGCGGAAAACCTGCATGTAGAAGCGCACAAGGAGCAGCACGCAGAAGAAGCCGGCAACCGACTTGACGATGAGCAGGAACACCTGGAACAGAAGATTGAGCATGGATCAGTCCTTGCCGAGTTGGGCGCCAAGCTCGCTGCCGCGGGCGTTGGCCGCCATGACGCCGGCAACGATGCCGTCCTTGACGCCGCGCTCGGCCATCACCCGCAGCGCCGCTTCGGTGGTGCCGCCCTTGGACGTCACCTGCTCGCGCAGCACGCTCGCCGGTTCGCTCGACTGCGCCGCCAGGCGCGCCGCGCCGAGCACCGTTTCCACCGCCAGACGCCGTCCTTCCTCGGGCGCGATGCCCAGATCGGCCGCGGCCTGTTGCAGGGCTTCGATGAACAGAAAAACGTAGGCCGGGCCGCTGCCCGAAAGCGCGGTCACCGCGTCGATGCGCGCTTCGTCGTCGACCCACACCACGCTGCCCACCGCGGCCATCACCCGCGCCGCCACCTCGCGCTCCGCGGCACTGACGGCCGCGGCGGCGTAGAGGCCGCTGACGCCGGCGCCGATCAGGGCCGGGGTGTTGGGCATCGTGCGCACCAGTTTGGCGTGTCCGCCCAGCCAGCGCGACAGATCCTCGAGGCGCAAGCCCGCGGCGATGCTGATCACCAGCTGCGCCTTGAGCCAGGGCAGGAGCGGGGCGCAGGCCGCGCGCATCTGCTGCGGCTTCACCGCCAGCACCAGCACCTCGCAATCGAGGGCCTGCGCGTCGGGGGCGGCATGGCAGCGCACGCCGTAGTCGGCGCTCAGGCGGGCGCGGTTGTCCTCGTTCAGCTCGATGACCGCGATCTCCGAGGCCGAGAAGCCGTTGGCCAGCAGGCCGCCGATCAGGGCGTTGGCCATGTTGCCCCCGCCCAGGAAGGTAATCTTCATTGTCGTTTCATCCACGGTAAGCTCAAGCGCCCGGACGGCTCCGGGCGCCGAAAATGGCGGTGCCGACGCGCACGATCGTCGCGCCTTCGGCGACCGCGGCTTCGAGGTCATGGCTCATCCCCATCGACAGGGTGTCGAGCACCAGACCTTCGGCGCACAAGGCCGACTGCAGTTCGCGCAGGCGGCGGAAAGGCGCGCGTTGCGCCTCAAAATCGTCCACCGGCTCGGGGATCGCCATCAGCCCGCGCAGCCGCAGGCGCGGCAGCGCCGCCACCGCGTGCGCCAGGGCCGACAGTTCGGCCGGGGTGACGCCGCTCTTGCTCGCCTCGCCGCTCACGTTGACCTGCACGCACACCTCCAGCGGCGGCAGGTGTTCGGGGCGCTGCTCGGACAGCCGTTCGGCGATCTTCAGGCGATCGATCGAATGCACCCAGGCGAAGGTCTCGGCGACGCTGCGCGTCTTGTTGCTTTGCAGGGGACCGATGAAATGCCATTCGTATCCCTCGGCCGCAAGCGCCGTGGCCTTGGCCACACCTTCCTGAACGTAATTCTCGCCGAAGGCGCACTGCCCCGCCCGGCCCGCGGCGAGAACGTCCTCGGCCGGCCAGGTCTTGCTCACGGCGAGCAGAGCAATGCCAGCGGGATTTCTGCCGCAAGCCTCGGCAGCGGCGGCGATGCGCGCGCGAACGGCTTGCAGGTTGGCGGAGATTGTAGTCATAATCAGACGATCAGGCGGCGCCAGAGTATAGCATCGCGCCGCCCCCACCGCCGAGGACTGCCCCCGCATGGACATCACTGAACTCCTGGCCTTTAGCGTCAAGAACAAGGCTTCCGACCTGCATCTTTCCTCCGGTTTGCCGCCGATGATCCGCGTGCACGGGGATGTCAGACGCATCAACCTGCCGCCGATGGAGCACAAGGACGTCCACGCCATGGTGTATGACATCATGAACGACGCCCAGCGCAAGCATTACGAAGACAACTTCGAGTGCGACTTCTCGTTCGAGATCCCCAACCTGGCGCGCTTCCGGGTCAACGCTTTCAACCAGAACCGCGGTGCCGGCGCCGTCTTCCGCACCATTCCGTCGAAGGTGCTGACACTCGAAGACCTCAACGCCCCGCGCGTCTTCAAGGACATCTCCGAATATCCGCGCGGCATCGTTCTCGTCACCGGCCCCACCGGCTCGGGTAAGTCGACGACGCTGGCGGCGATGATCAACCACATCAACGAAAACCAGCACGCGCACATCCTCACCGTCGAGGACCCGATCGAATTCGTGCATGAATCGAAGAAGTGCCTGATCAACCAGCGCGAGGTCGGCCCGCACACCCACTCGTTCTCCAACGCCCTGCGCTCGGCGCTGCGTGAAGACCCGGACGTCATCCTGGTCGGCGAAATGCGCGACCTGGAAACGATCCGCCTGGCGCTCACCGCCGCCGAAACCGGCCACCTCGTCTTCGGTACGCTGCACACCTCGAGCGCGGCCAAGACCATCGACCGGGTCGTCGACGTCTTCCCGGCCGCCGAAAAGGAGATGGTGCGCTCGATGCTCTCCGAATCGCTGCGCGCGGTGATCTCGCAAACCCTGCTCAAGACCAAGGACGGTGCCGGCCGCGTCGCGGCGCACGAAATCATGATCGGCACTCCGGCAATCCGCAACCTGATCCGCGAAAGCAAGGTCGCGCAGATGTACTCGGCGATCCAGACCGGCGCCCAACTCGGCATGCAGACGCTTGACCAGTGCCTGCTCGACCTCGTGCGGCGCAACGTCGTCTCGGCCATCGAAGCGCGCGGCAAGGCCGCCAACAAGGACGCGTTCCCGGGCGCCTAAGCCCCCACGCCCCATCACCCATCGGCATTTCCGCGAGGCACACCATGGAACGCGATCAGGCCCTCAAATTCATGCACGACCTGCTGCGTCTGATGACGCAGAAAAACGGCTCGGACCTTTTCATCACCGCCAACTTTCCGCCCGCGATCAAGGTCGACGGCCGCATCATGCCGGTCTCCAACCAGGTGCTCAGCCCACAGCATTCGGCTGAGCTGGCGCGGGCGATCATGAATGACCGCCAGGCGGCCGAGTTCGAATCGACCAAGGAGTGCAACTTCGCGATCTCTCCCACCGGCATCGGTCGCTTCCGGGTCAATGCCCTGGTCCAGCAGGGGCGGATCGCCGTCGTCCTGCGCACCATCAACATGAGCATCCCGACCATCGACGAGCTGGGCCTGCCCGTGGTCCTCAAGGACATCGCGATGAGCAAGCGCGGGCTGGTCATCCTGGTTGGCGGCACCGGCACCGGCAAGACGACCTCGCTCGCCGCGGTGGTCGACCACCGCAACCGCAACTCGCAGGGCCACATCGTCACCGTCGAGGACCCGATCGAGTACGTGCACGAGCACAAAGGCTGCATCGTCACCCAGCGCGAGGTCGGCATCGACACCGACTCCTGGGAAGCGGCGCTGAAGAATTCGCTGCGCCAGGCGCCCGACGTCATCCTGATGGGCGAAATCCGCGACCGCGAGACGATGGATTACGCCGTCGCCTTCGCCGAAACCGGCCACCTGTGCCTTGCCACCCTGCACGCCAACAGCACCAACCAGGCCATCGACCGGATCATCAACTTCTTCCCCGAGGAGCGCCGGCAGCAACTGCTGATGGACCTCTCGCTCAACCTGCGCGCCATGGTCTCGCAACGCCTGCTGCCCAAAAAGGATGGCAAGGGGCGGGTCGCGGCAATCGAGATCATGCTCAACTCGCCGCTCATCTCCGACCTGATCTTCAAAGGCGAAGTGCATGAGATCAAGGAAGTGATGAAGCGCTCGCGTGAGATCGGCATGCAGACCTTCGACCAGGCACTCTTCGACCTCTTCGAGGCCGGACGCATCGGCTACGAAGACGCCCTGCGCAATGCCGACTCGATCAACGACCTGCGCCTGCAGATCAAACTGCACGGCCAAGCGTCAAAGGACCGCGACCTCAACTCCGGCATCGGCCACCTCGAGGTCGTCTGATTCCGATTCCGGCCGCGCGCAGAATGCGTGCCGTCCGCCGCCTCGACGGGCGGCGGACGCGGCCGGCCATTGATCTTTCCGTCATCGGCAGCCCAGCCACGGCCTGACATCTCCGCCGGCAGGCAGTGAGCGCTCGGAAATCGAGAGAACCATTCTCATTCCAGCCTGTCTTATATAAGTCTTGCCGTCTTTTGCTGCCTTGCAGCAAGCTGCTTTTTGCGTTTTTGTCATTACCATATTCCGATTCGGAAGCAACACACAAAACCAATAAAAATCAGCCAAATAGAACATGCACCTGCTGCCGTGAAATTCTATTGGCATTTATGACGAAGCCGCATTTTTACAATGCAAAACTGCTTTTCGCAGTGTAGGACTTCAAAGCACAAAAACCCCCGCCTAAAATAAGGTCTTCACCGGTGTAGCCGTACCTTCCCCCGACGCCCACCGGCCCGGGTTCGGAACGGTTTCTCCAACCTCAACCAGCGGAGTGTTTATGTTTGAAGTGCGCATTCACGGCCGAGGCGGCCAGGGCGTGGTGACCGCGACAGAAATGTTGTCGATCGCTGCATTTCAGGAAGGGCGGCACGCTCAAGCCTTCCCCAGTTTCGGCTCCGAGCGCACGGGCGCGCCCGTCGTCGCCTTCTGCCGGATTGACGACAAGGAAATCCGCTCGCGCGAACCGATCATGCAGCCGGATGCGCTGATCATCCAGGACCCGACGTTGCTGCGCCAGATCGACGTCTTCGCCGGCCTGAAGCCCGACGGCTACGTGCTGATCAACACCAAACACAGCTTCGAGGAAATCGGGCTTGGCGAAATCGCCGCCAGCTGGCCGGCCAACCGCCTCTGCGCCCTGCCGGCCACCGACCTCGCGCTCAAGCACGTCGGCCGCCCGGTGCCCAACGTGCCGCTGCTCGCCGGCTTTGCCGCGATGTCCGGCCTGATCCAGCTCGAAACGATCCGCCTGGCCATCGAGACCAAGTTCTCGGGCAAGGTCGCCCAGGGTAACTTCGCCGCCGCCACCGAGGCTTTTGAAATGGTCCGCGCCCTCATCGGCGGCGCGTGCAAGGAGAGTGTCAATGCTTAAGCAGATGGAAGGTTCCCACGCCGTCGCCGAAGCCGTCGCCCTGTGCCGGCCCGAGGTGATCTGTGCCTACCCGATTTCCCCGCAGACGCACATCGTCGAAGGCATCGGCGAGATGGTCAAAGCCGGCGAAGTCGCCAACTGCGAGTTCATCAACGTCGAATCCGAATTCGCCGCGATGAGCGTGGCCATCGGTTCGTCAGCGGCCGGCGCGCGCACCTACACCGCCACCGCCTCGCAAGGCCTGCTGTACATGGTCGAGGCGGTCTATAACGCCTCCGGGCTCGGCCTGCCGATCGTCATGACGGTCGCCAACCGTGCCCTCGGCGCCCCGATCAACATCTGGAACGACCACTCCGACTCGATCTCGCAACGCGACAGCGGCTGGATCCAGATTTTCGCCGAGACCAACCAGGAAGCCCTCGACCTGCACATCCAGGCCTTCAAGCTCGCCGAAGCGCTGAGCATGCCGGTGATGGTGTGCATGGACGGCTTCATCCTGACGCACGCCTACGAGCGCGTCGACATGCCGACGCAAGAGCAGGTCGACGCTTTCCTGCCCCCGTACGAGCCGCGCCAGGTGCTGGACACCAACGACCCCGTCTCGATCGGCGCCATGGTCGGCCCCGAGGCCTTCATGGAAGTGCGCTACCTGGCGCACGAGAAGCAGATGCAGGCGCTGGAAATGATTCCGCAGCTCGGCGACGAGTTCAAGGCCTGCTTCGGCCGCGACTCGGGCGGCCTTATCCGCGGCTACCGCATGGACGACGCCGATACCGTCATCGTCGCCATGGGCTCGGTGCTCGGCACGATCAAGGACACCGTCGACGAAATGCGTGAAGCCGGCCACAAGGTCGGCGTCCTCGGCGTCATCTCCTTCCGCCCCTTCCCGCTCGAAGCCGTGCGCAAGGCTCTCAGCGGCAAGAAGCGCGTAGTGGTGCTGGAGAAGACCTTTGCCGTCGGCATCGGCGGCATCCTGGCCACCGACATCCGCACCGCGATGGACGGCGTCGAGATCCTCGACTACACCGTCGTCGCCGGCCTGGGCGGCCGTCCGATCACCAAGAAGTCGCTGCATGAAGTGTTCGCCAAGGCGCTCGCCGACGAGCTGCCGCCGCTGACCTTCCTCGACCTCGACTGGAACGTCGTCAACAAGCAACTCGAGCGCGAGCGTCAGCGCCGCCGCTCGGGCCCGGCCGCCGAGAACATCCTGCGCGACGTCGGCTGCAGCCACGTTGCCCAGCACAGCTAAAGGACACGAGCATGAGCTTCCAACCCGTCAAGTTCTACCAGACCGGCACCTTCACCGTCGGCAACCGCCTGCTCGACCCCGAGCAGCGCAGCGTCCAGGCCAACATGGAGCGCACCAACTCGCTCAACTCCGGCCACCGCGGCTGCCAGGGCTGCGGCGAGGCGCTCGGCGCCCGCTACGCGGTCGACGCGGCAATGCATGCCACCAACAACCAGCTGATCGCGGCCAACGCCACCGGCTGTCTCGAAGTCTTCTCCACGCCCTACCCGGAAACCTCCTGGCAGATTCCGTGGATCCACTCGCTGTTCGGCAACGCCCCGGCGGTCGCCACCGGCATCGCCGCGGCGATGAAGGTCAAGCGCCAGAAGGGACTCGTCGGCGACGTGCGCGTCCTCGCCCAGGGCGGCGACGGCGGCACCACCGACATCGGCTTCGGCTGCCTCTCGGGGATGTTCGAGCGTAATGACGACGTCCTCTACATCTGCTACGACAACGGCGGCTACATGAACACCGGCGTGCAGCGCAGCTCGGCGACCCCGCCCGCCGCGCGCACGGCGACGACCATGCCGGTCGGCCCCGAGCCCGGCAACGCCTTCGGTCAGGGCAAGTTCGTCCCGGCGCTGGCGATGGCGCACGAAATCCCCTACGTCGCGACGGCCACCGTCGCCGACCTGCGCGACCTCGAATACAAGGTCAAGAAAGCGATGACCTTCCGCGGCGCCCGCTACATCCACATCCTGGTGCCCTGTCCGCTCGGCTGGGGCTCGCCGTCCAACCAGACCATCCAGCTCTCGCGTCTGGCCAAGGAAACCGGCGTTTTCCCGGTGTTCGAAGCCGAGTACGGCGAAGTCACCAGCTCATCGAAGATCCGCAAGGTGCTGCCGGTCGAGGACTACCTGCGTCCGCAGAAGCGCTACGCCCACCTCTTCGGCAAGAACCCCGCCGTGGACACCATCGCCCGCCTGCAGGCTCTGGCGGACAAGAACATCCGCAAATACCAGCTGCTCGACACGGAGACGAACTGATGAACAAGCCGTTTGCTATCACCCTCGACCCCGGTTCGTCGCTGGCCAACCACACCGGTTCGTGGCGTACCGAGCGCCCGGTCTACCGCGACCGCCTGCCGCCCTGCAACAACCAGTGCCCGGCCGGTGAAGACATCCAGGGCTGGCTGTTCCACGCCGAATCGGGTGACTACGAGAAGGCCTGGCAGCACCTGACGCGCGACAACCCCTTCCCGGCGGTCATGGGCCGCGTCTGCTACCACACCTGCGAAGGCGCCTGTAACCGCGGCCAGCTCGACGCCGCCGTCGGCATCAACTCGGTCGAACGCTTCCTCGGCGACGAAGCCATCAAGCGCGGCTGGAAATACACCGCCCCGAGCCGCGAAAGCGGCAAGCACGTGCTGGTCGTCGGTGCCGGCCCCTCGGGCATGTCCGCGGCCTACCACCTGCGCCGCCTCGGCCACCGCGTCACGGTGTACGAAGCCGGCCCGCTGATGGGCGGCATGATGCGCTTCGGCATTCCCAAGTACCGCCTGCCGCGCGAAGTGCTCGACGCCGAAATGCAGCGCGTCATCGATCTGGGCGTCACGGTCAAGCTCAACACCAAGGTCGACAACATCCTCGATACGATGAAGGCCGACGGCTTCGATGCCGCCTTCCTGGCCGTCGGCGCGCACATCGGCAAGCGTGCGGCGATCCCGGCCGGCAGCGTCTCCAAGGTGGTCGACGCCGTCTCGGTGCTGCGCAGCATGGAAGGCGAAGACAAGCCGATGCTCGGTCGCCGCGTCGTGGTCTACGGCGGCGGCAATACCGCCATCGACGTCGCCCGCACCGCCAAGCGCATGGGCGCCGAGCCGATCATCGTCTACCGCCGCACCCGCGATCACATGCCCGCGCACGACTTCGAAGTCGAAGAAGCGATGCAGGAAGGCATCATGATCAAGTGGCTGTCGACGATCAAGAAGGCCGGCGACGAAGCGATCACCATCGAGAAGATGGAGCTCGACGAAAAGGGCTTCCCGCAACCGACCGGCGAATACGAGACGCTGGAAGCCGATTCCGTCGTCCTCGCCCTCGGCCAGGACGTCGATCTCGGCCTGCTCGACAACGTTCCCGGCCTCGAAGTCAGCGACGGCGTGGTCAAGGTCGACGCCAACCTGATGACCGGCCATGCCGGCATCTTCGCCGGCGGCGACATGGTCCCGACCGAGCGCAACGTCACCGTCGCCGTCGGCCACGGCAAGAAGGCGGCGCGCAACATCGACGCCTGGCTGCGCGGCGAGACGTACGCCGCCCCGGCCAAGAAGTCGATCGCCACCTTCGAGCGCCTCAACCCGTGGTACTACTCCGACGCGCCGAAGACCGTGCGTCCGATGCTCGACATCATCCGCCGCCAGTCGACCTTCGACGAGGTGCAGGGTGGTCTCGACGAGACCAACGCCCTGTTCGAAGCGCGCCGCTGCCTGTCCTGCGGCAACTGCTTCGAGTGCGACAACTGCTACGGCGTCTGTCCCGACAACGCCGTCATCAAGCTCGGTCCGGGCCAGCGCTTCCAGTTCAACTACGACTACTGCAAGGGCTGCGGCGTCTGCGCCGCAGAATGCCCCTGCGGTGCCATCGACATGGTGCCCGAGAACAACTGACCTCAGAGTTCAGATCTCGATTCGGGGCGGCTTCGGCCGCCCTATTTTTTTGTCCTGTGCCGGCCCTCCGAGCTTGCCCCTGCGGCTTGACTCCGCTTCCACGGCCGCATAAGTTGGTTCTTAACAGGAACCAAGTCGCCTCTCCGCGCGTCTTGCCGCCGGCCTGGAAGGCGCACCAAATGGCGCCTCCAGCCATGCACCGCGCGCAAACCCAGCAACTGCAAGGGTTTCAAAACGCACTCTTTATATTCAATAGCTTACGGAGAAGTTCCGCTTTCCTGTTATGAAATTTGATTTCATTTATCGCGATCAACGTGCAAACGTTGTTAGAATGAACCGCGCTATGAAAAGGGTTTTCACTGGGGGTTTTCGCCCCTGCCGCCGACGACCCCGATCAGCCCCATAAAACAAACCAGGAGATGTCTCGAAACGAAGCACGCCACGGCGAAACCGCCGGCCCGAGGCCCAGGAAATGCCGTGGAAGCCTTTCTGATCCAGGTTTCAGAACAAGAAGAGTAAATCTGTCGTCCTGCAGCTTATTCATCCCACATTTCTCGGAACAGCCATCATGAAAGCGAAAACAGCGAAGTACCCCGGCATTCCTACCGTCATCCATGGCAACGGCGCGGTTGCACATGTCATGGGTCACGTCTGCGGCGGCGTCATCGGATACCCGATCACCCCGTCGACGGAAATCGCCGAAATCTACGAAGCCTTCCGTTCCGAAGGCGGCGTCAACGTGTGGGGCAAGATCGTGTCCCGGGACGTGGTGTAAGAAGCGTCAGCAGAAGCGGTCAGCGGGTC
>NZ_JASDTF010000022.1:0-68430 GCF_041441355.1 Propionivibrio sp. | reverse complement strand
ACCCGCTGACCGCTTCTGCTGACGCTTCTTACACCACGTCCCGGGACACGATCTCGTGACGAGATCGGCGAAGCGCGGCACGGTTTCGTGCAGACATTTTGCCGAGGAAAATTCGGCGAAGAAAATCGCCAGTTTGTCAAAAGGTGCGGCGCTCAGGCGCTCGCCGGAGAGCTTGAGCGGCACGATGTCGAGCGGCGTTTCGCCGAGACGGTGTGACCAGGAGAGCGCAACGCATTCGGCGGCGCGCGAGATCGTGTGCCGACCGATGAAGCGCGGTGTGGTGCAGGCGGGCTCGGGCGTCAGCGCTTCGCCGACGAACGGGCGCACGTAGAGGTCGGTGTAAGGCACACCGGTCGAGATTTCGATCAGCCGGTTGTAGAGGTCGCCCGGACAGCGGCGCATGCATTCGACGATCCAGAAATCGTCGCCGTCGGCGATGAACTGGGTGTGCACGAGGCCATCAGCCAGCCCGGCCGCGGCGGCCAGGCGCTCGATCTCGGCGCGCACACGCCCGCGTAGCCCATCGACCAAGGCCGAAGGATGGTTCGAGCAATCGACCTGGTAGGGATAGACGGTGCAGAATTCGTCGACGAAAAAATCCGCCACCACCCGCTGCCCGGCGATGAAGGCCGAGTGGCTGTGCAGACGGCCGGGGACGAAATTCTCGATGACCACTGTCGCGTCGCGGGAGGCGGCGCGCGCCCGGTCAATCGCGGCGGCAAGATCAGCGGCACGTTCAACGCGCGTCACCCCACGACCGCTGAAGCTGTCGACCGGTTTGACGAGATACGGCGCACGCAAACGCCCCAGCTCGGGCAGCCCGCCCGGCGCCAGGCGCAGCGAGGCCGGAACGCGGACGCCCGCGGCTTCGGCGAAGGCGCGGAAGCGATGCTTGGTGTGCATCATCATCGCCATGTCGACCGGATCGAACCCCGGGAATCCCAGCTGCGCCGCAACCCAGGTCGACGCGAGATAGGCGTAGTCGTTGCACGAGGGCACGAGGTAGTCGAAACGCCCGCCGCGCGCGACGGCGAGGAGCGCCTCGCGGTCCGAATAGTCGATGGCATGCGACGCGTCGGCATACTGGTGGCAGGGGTCGCCGGGAAGGTTGCCGCAGACCTCGACGCGTAAGCCGCGCCGTTTGAGGGCGAAAAAGAGAGGAATGGCGCTGAAGCTGCTGCCAACGAGTAAGGCGGTTCCGCTCATGTTCTTCGACCCCGTCCAGATGGCGAGGTCCGACTCCCTGATAGAGGTGATGCGTGGTTCGCGACCGTCATCCTAACCGATGCGGCGGTCATGCGCGCCCAGCCCTGTCGGCTTACGCTCAATCGCGCACCACGACGCGTTGCCCGTCGACGGTCTGCACCGAGGCCGAGACGTCGAAGAAACGGTGCATGCTGTGTTCGATGCATTGATTGCAGAAATCGTTGTCGCTACGAATCTTGAGCAACTCGTCGAGGCTCGCGTCGAGATAACTCGACTTGAGGACGGGGAAGGTCAGGTTGCTGCAATGCACCGTCGAGGTGTCCCAGCGCACCACTGGGAAGACCTTCATCATGAAGCAGCTCTTATCGGTGTTGCGCCGCGCGTAGGCGAGCTGATCCTCGATCGGATAGATCAGAAGCTCGTTGGCGCGCTGCATCGGCGCCGGAATCGGCTCGCCGTACATCACATGGCGCAGCACGTACTCGGGGAAAATCTGCGCCAGGATGGGCAGGAACTGGAAGCCGAGTTTCTGGCTCAGTGCTTCAATTTCCTCGTACTCGGCGCCGAGGTTGTGCTTGTACATGTGGTAATGCACGCGCACCGTCGTCTCGACGCCGTGTTCGTCGATCAAGGCACGCAGCGCATGCAGGTTGGCGTGGAACTTGTTCCAGTCGGCACCGGTACGCGTCATCTCGAAGCTTTCGCCGACACCCGAACAGGGCACGACGATGATTTCCGGATTGGCGGCGACGAGCGCTTCGAGGTTTTTTGCTTCGTTGAGGTTGGTCGAGATTTCGCAGGCCACACCCGCTTCGCTCGCAATACGGACGATCTCGGGCAGGTCGGGATTGAGCAGCGGCTCGCCCCAGAGGTAGAGGTAGAGCGAATTGAGGAAGGGAATTTCGGTCTGCATTTTGGCCAGCACGCGGGCGAACGTCCCGGCGCGCATGTAGCCGCCCTTCTTGTTGGCGCCGGGCAGCCCCATGTTGCAGGAGATGCAGCGCAGGTTGCATTTGCCGGCAATCTCGATTGTCGGGTAGTAGTCGCACAGGTCGGAGGCGACGAACAGACTCTCGTGTCGCCGCAGGCCGGCACGCTCGCACTGCTCGATGGCCAGGCGCCGCGTCTGGCGGTGCTTGGCGGTGATCAGCACCAACGCGTCATCACGCGGGCCGGTAAAAAAGGCGTCAGGATGGGTTACCGGCTGGCCGCGTCGGCAATTGCCAGGAAAACTGCGCGAGTCGATGAAACCACCGACCTTGAAGCCGTAATGCAGGAAACGCTTGAGGTAACCGATGCCCTCGAGATTGACCGCATAGATGTAGATCGTCCGCTCGCCGACCAGGCTACGGAAACGTTCGATCGTCATCGCCGGCATGGATTCCATCACGCTCTCCTGTGTTCGTTTCTGCTCCCGCAGCTGCCGAAGGGCACACAGACGAGAGAGTGTCTCATTTGTATAACGGCAGGCGCGGCACAAAATGTAGTGCCCGGCGCAACTTCGGCGTTCAATCGGCGGCCTTGCCGAGCAAGCGTACGCGCCACGCTGGGTGCCGGCGTGCCTGCACCTCGATGTCGAGGCGATGCAGGCCCTGAGCCTGGCACTCCTGACAGGGTACGCAGGTCCGCCGCGCAGCGAGCAACGCCGACCAGTCGCAGGCCAAATAGTCGGGGGCGAGCAGCGCAGCTCGGTAAAGATGACAGGCCGCCACCGCACCATCGACGCCGATCACCGGGAAAATCCGTTGCGACAGGCAAGGCTGATCGCGCTCGCTCGCCGCCAGTTGCAAGGCGGTTTCCAAGGACCACGGCAGGGCCGCGAATTGGCCGGCCTCGCCTGCCGGGTGGACACCCTCCCGACAGTAAGCGAGAACGAGGTCGTAAGGCGTCACGTAAGGCCACTCGATGTTCAAGCGCAAGCTGCTTCCGGCAACCTCCCCCTGCCAGAAGGAGAAAGTCTCCGAGGCCGCCTCGGGCGCGCGCAGGTAGCGCAGCATGATCCGCGCGCCCGTCCGATCTGGCGTTTCGGCCGCGCGCAAGGTCTCAAGCGCGGCCTGCGCACGCGCCCAGGAGCCCACTCCGAAAGCAGCGTCGTAGCTCGCACCGTGTCCGCGCACGATAAAGTTGAGCCGGGTGGGCGCAGCCGCCAGAACGCCCTGCACGTCGTCCAGCGTATGCAAGGCCGTATTCACCGTGCAAGGCACGAAACGTTCGGCGTAGGCGACGAGGCGCGCAAGTTCGGGATGGCGCCCCGGATCGCCCTGCCAAGAAAGCTCAAGATGGCAGAGCAACGGCTGATCGGCGAGCAGCTTGGCGAGCAGGCGTTCGAAAGCGGCCGCGGCCATGCAACGTCCGTCCGGTGCGCAAAGTTCAACGACGGCGACCGGGCGCGGAATGTCGAACTGATCAATGAAATCGCGGCCGCGTGCGAAGCCTGCGTCGACGCAGGCGCGTGCCGCTGCGAGCCGGTAGTCGGCGCTGGCGATCACGACGAAGGGGCGCGGCACGGCACGGGACCCGAGTACGGCTTGCGTCGGCAGGCAAGGCAGGCCGCAGACCTGTACTGATTCGCCGGCGCGCACCCGCGTATCGAAGAAGGCGCACGGAGAGAAGCCCATACGGCGCAGGCTGGTCAATACGTCCAGCGCAACATCGCCGCTGCCCCAGAGATAGAGCGGGCGCGCCCCGAGTAAGGCGCGCAGCGCTTCGGGAGCGAACCCTTGCACCGTGGTCAGGGGGACCATGCGCAACCCCGCTCCGTTGCAAGTTCCAGATACGCCGCCTCCAGCTTGCGCGCAAACGCCGTCGCATCGAAGAGCGGGCTCGTCTCGCGCAAGGCGCCGGCGCGGGCGGCAAGGTCCGCACGCCAGGCGGCGTCGGCGCACCAGCGCAGCAGGCGGCTGCGGTAGTCGGCGAGCGAAACGGCAATCAGGTCATCGAGGCCGGCGGCGGCGAGCAGGCTGCTCGCCACGCGCGCGGCGAAAGCCTCGCCCTGCCGGGTCAGCACCGGCACGCCGGCCCACAGGGCATCCGAGGTGGTGGTGTGGCCGTTGCAGGGGAAGGTGTCCAACGCCAGGTCGGCCAGCGGCAGGCGCGCCAGATGTTCGGGCTGCGCCCGCCCTTCGGCGAAGATCAGGCGTATCGGATCGACACCGGCCGCCTGCGCGACCCGGCGCAGTTCGTCCTCGGCCCATGGGTTCGAGGCCCACAGCCAGAGTACCGCGTGCGGCGTTTCACGCAAGGCCTCGAGCCAGACGGCGAAGACCTCCGGGGTAAGTTTGTAGGTCTGGTTGAAGGAACACAGCACCAAGGCCTCCTCGGGCAAGCCCTCGACGGCGCGGGTCGGGCGCGCCGCACAGGGGCGAGCGCGGCTGTTGGGCTGGTAGCAGCCCGGGAGATGGACGACGCGTTCGGAAAACTGCGCTGAGTGCTCAAGCGGCGCGACCACGGCGTCGGCGAACAGGACATCGGCCCACGGCGCGCCGAGCGTGCCGGGATAGCCCAGCCAGTTCACCTGCACCGGCGCCAGCCGATACTGCAGCCAGTCGCTGCGGTTGCCTTCGGTGTAGCCCTTCAGATCGACGAGTACGTCGAGGTCGAGGTCGGCGATGCACTGCACGGCATGGGCCTCGGGCTGCCCGGCGAGGTCGATGAAATGCTCGCCGGCGCGTTCGAGACGCCCGCGCAGCTCGCTGCCGTCGTCGATCCCGTAGGAAAGCAGGAAGAACTCGAAGCGCGCGCGATCGTGCGCTTCGAGCATCTCGATCATCAGGTAGGCGGTGGCGTGGTTCTTGAAGTCCGACGACAGGTAGCCGATGCGCAGACGTTTACGCCCTTCGCTCGCCCCCGGCCGACGCGGCGCGCTGCGCCGGAACGCAGGCAGTTCGGCGCGGCGCAGGCAGGCGCTGTGATGTTCGGCACAGCGGCGCTGTAGCGCAGCGTCCGTGCCCGGCATGGCGAAGACGACGAAAGGCGGCACGTCGGCACGCCCCGCTTCGACTGCGGCACGGACCTTGGCAACGAGCGTTTCGATGCCGTCCCAGCGGCACAGGTGCAGCTTTTGGAAGAGGAGGTGGGCAGCGACCAGACCGTCGTCGGGCGCGCGTTCGGCGGCGCGTTCGAGAGCAGACGCGGCGTCGAGGCGCCGCCCCTGATCGAGGCGCAGCATCGCCAGGTTGAAGTGAGAGGCCGCCGCCGCGGGCTCGACATCGATCGCGCGCAGGTAACAGGCTTCGGCCTCGGCATGCTCACCGAGGGCGGCCAGCCGGTTACCGAGTCGCAACAGCACCGGTACGGCGCCAGGCGCCGCCACCAGCGCGGCACGCCAGGCCGCGCAAGCCTCCTGGTGGCGGCCTTCAGCTTCGAGCGCGACCCCGCAGTCGTACTGCCGTTGCGATTCGAGCTGTGCGTTCAGGCGCGCCGCTTCGGCGTCGCCGGGCTGGAGCTGCGCCCAGACCCGCGCGGCCTCGCTGGCGGCGTCGAGTTCGCCGCTGTCGATGCAGCACAGCGCCATGCCGCGCCACAACGAGGGATCCTGCGGCAGCCCCTGCAAAGCCGCCCAGAATTCGTCCTTGGCGGCAGACAACCGCCCGGCGTTGAACAAGGAGAGCGCAAGCCCGGCATGGTAGTTCGCCGCCTGTGGCCGCGCGGCGATCGCCGCGCGCATCATGGCTTCGCCCGTCGCATGCTCGCCGCTGTCGTAGAGCGTCTGCCCGAGCAGGAAGCGACCGTCGGTCTGCCCTGGATCGAGCGCCAATGCGCGCTCGTAGCAGACGCGCGCGGCCGCCAGTCGGCCCGCCTGTTGATGCGCAAGCCCTTCGGAAAACAGGGCCAGCGCGGGACCGCCTGCGCCCCTGCTCATGCTGAGCCCTCGGCCAGACGTGCGCGCAAGGCCGCATGCACAGCCTCCACCGGCACGTCCCACTGCCGCGGAACCCGCTGGCGGAAGAGGCGCATCGTCGGATACCACGGCGAATCCTCGCGCTCGAGCAACCAGCGCCACTCGCTCTCGGCGCGGTTGAGCAGCCAGGTCGGCCGGGCCAGGGCGCCCGCGAGGTGCGCGACGGCGGTATCGACGCTGATGACCAGATCGAGGCCTGCGACCAGCGCCGCCGTGGCGTCGAAGTCGGCCAGCTCATCGCGCCAGTCGTGCACGCCGGATGCGGCCAGCAACGCCGCGTCCGCAGGCGCCAGCGGCTCCTTGCTCAGGCTGATCCAGGCCACGCCGGACAAGGCGAAGAGCGGCGCCAGATCGCGCAGCGAAAGCTCAAAACTCTGCTTGTGCACCGCGCGTTTGCCGGTCGTCCAGTTCATTCCGACCTTGAGCCCGGGCAGCGCTGCGAGGCGCGTGCGCCAGGCCCTAACGGCCGCCGGATCGGGCTGCAGATAGGGCACCTGTGCCGGGATCGTGGCGAGGGTTGTCTCGAAGGCGAGCGGCAGGCTCATCAGTGGGCAATGGTGCGTCCAGTCTGATTCGTCCGGAGGGGCCTCGAAAACCTCGGCGCATCCCGCAAAGCTGCGGGCGAACAGGGCGCGCAGCGGCGGCTTGACGACGAGGCCGACACGTTCGAAACGCGCGGCGGCGAGCGGCAGGTAGCGCGCGAACTGGAGGGCGTCGCCGAAACCTTGCTCGGAATAGACCAGCAGCGCGCTCCCGGCACGCGGGATCGGCTCGCCCGACCAGCGCGGCAGGCGGGTCGGCGGCGGCTTCACGGCGCTGGCGCGCTCGCGCGACGCCCAGCGGTATTCATACTCGCGCCAGCCCTCGTCAAGGCGACCGACCAGCAGCAGATGGCTGGCGCGGGTGAAATGCACGTCGGGGTCGTCCGGCGCCAGCGCCAGCGCGGCGTCGCACAGCGCACCGCAGGCAGCATGCTCGCCTTGGGCGGCGCGGGTCATGGCCAGGTTGCGCAACAGGCCAGCATCGCCGGGACGAGCCGCGACGGCCCGTTCAAAGCAGCAGGCCGCCTCGGTATAGCGCCCAGCGCGCAAATGCAGCACGCCCATCAGGTTGAGCGCCGGCAGATGGTCGGGCGCCAGCGTCAGCGCAGTTTCCAGGCTGCGCCGGGCGTCGTCCACCCAGCCGTGGTCGGCAAAGGCTTCCGCCATGCCGACGAAGGCCGGCACGTGGCGCGGATCGCGCTGCAGGATACGCTCGTAACAGGCCAGGGCACCGGGCAGATCACCGGCAGCCTGATGCGCAGCAGCCAAGGCATCGAGCAGCTCAGGCGCCTCGGGGGCCAGCCGCAGCGCGGCTTCGTACGCCTGCACGGCAAGCCCGGCTTCACCCAGACGCAGGTAAACCTGGCCGAGGTTCTGCTGCAGCTCGGGCGAGGGCGGCGCGATCGCCCGTGCCGCCTCGTAGGCCGCACGCGCTTCGCCCAAACGACCGGCCTGATGGTGAATAAAGCCGAGCAGGCAACGCTGGGGGTAGGCCGCGGGCTGCTCGTGCAACAGGGCTTCAAGCCGTCGGCACGCCTCGGCATCGTCGCCACGGTCAAGCGCCGCGCGCGCCTCGCGTTCGACCTCCACCGCCCGCATCACGCCATTCGCCCTTTATGCACGCGCCAGACGATGGTGGTTTGCTCGACCACGTTGAAGTAGTGCAGGACGGCGAAATGCATTTCGTCTTCACTGATTTCCCCGGCATCGAGCTTGCGTTGCCACGCGGCACCGAGCCGGTGCTCGCGGCTCTCGACCTCGAAATCGACGCTGCAAATCTGCCCCAACGGGGTGTTGGCGGCCCCCATCGCCGCCCACTGGCGATTCAGGCGTTGGTCGAAGAGCTGCAGCATCGGGACCGTCACCGGGCGAACATGCGTCGGGTCGCCAAGGTAGTTGTCGCTGCGCGGGTGCGGCACGATGATCTCGATGCGCGCGCCGTCGCGGCACACGCGGTACATTTCCTTGACGATGGCGAGGAAGGTTTCGGTGCGTTGCCCGAGATGTTCGAGCACGTGGACCAGCTTGATCTCGTCAACGCTGTCGTTTTCCCACGGCCACGGCGTACGCTCGAGGTCGACGACCAGATCGGGCCGGCAAGCGGCAAAGCAATCGACGTTCACGAAGCCCGCCATCTTGCGGCTGCCGCAGCCGAGGTTGAGCTTGAGCGGCACGCCCCCAGCCGCCTCGAGCCGAGGTACGGATTTCGTTGCGATTCCAGGCGCTGCTTCGGCACGGCCCGCCCAGTGGGCCAAGGCCTGCGCGGCCGGCGCCATGACTGTCTCCCAATCGCCGAACACCGTTTGACGGAAGATGCGCATCGACGGGTACCAGGGGCTGTCGCAGCGGTCGAGCAGCCAGCGCCAGTCGGTGTCGAAACGGTCGAGCAGCCACACCGGAACGCCCAGCGCACCGGCGAGGTGCGGCACCGACGTATCGACGCTGATCACGAGGTCAAGGTTGGCGATCAGCGCCGCGGTGTCGGCAAAATCCTCGACCTCGTCCATGACGTTGAGAATCCGGTCGGACAGCCCTTCGCTCTCGATCTGACTCGCACCGCCACCTTTTTGCAGCGACACCCAGCTGACGCCCTCGACGGCAAGCAAGGCTTCGAGCTGGCGCAAGCGAACGGTGCGGAAGCGATGGAAGGTATAGACCTCGCCGCTTGCCCAGACCACGCCAACCCTCTTGCCCGGCAAACCCTGCAGGCGCGCGCCCCAGCGCTCGACCAGCGCCGGATCGGGGCGGAGGTAAGGCACCTCGGCCGGAATCGTCGCCAGCTCGGTGCCCAGGCGCCAAGGCAAAGACAGCAGGGCAATGTGCAGATCGAACGGCGGCAGGCCGCCGGCCACGGTCGGCGGGAGCGCTTCGATGCCCCACGCGTCGGCGTTCGCAGCGAACAGCCGGTAGAGCGGCGGCAGACACCAGAAATAAATTTTCGAATCCGGGTAGCGCGCCCGCAACAGCGGCAGGTAACGCACGAACTGCAGGTTGTCGCCCATGCCCTGCTCGCTATAGACGAGCAGGCTGCGGCCGGCGAGCGGCTCGCCCGTCCATTCGGGCTGGGCGAAGCGCGGCTGTTTCTCGGCCACGCCCGGAATCTTCCAGCGGCTTTCGTAGCTCGGCCAGCCGTCCCGGAAGTTGCCGCGCAGCAAGCGCAGGATGCCGAGGTTGAGATCGGCTTCGGCATAGTCCGGCTTGAGCCGGATCGATTCGAGGTAGGCAGCTTCGGCCTCGTCCAGGCGATGCAGTCGGAAATAAACGTTGCCGAGGTTGTTCCAGGCCTCGGCCGAGGCGGGATTGATCTCCAGGGCGCGCTTGAAACTGTCGATCGCTCCGTCCATCCACCCTTGCTTGAGCAAGGCACTGCCACGGTTGGTGTGCGCCGCATCGAGCATGGGATCGGTCGCCAGCGCTTCCGAGAAGCAGGCCGCCGCGCGCTCGGCTTCGCCGCGCTCCTGCAGCAGCAGGCCGAGGTTGTTGTAGGCCTCGGCGAAATCCGGACGCAGGCGCAGTGCTTGGCCGTAGAACTGTTCGGCGAGGTCTTTGCGCCCCTGATCGCGATAGCGGTTGCCAAGGTGGAAACACGCCGCCGCGTCACCCCCGGAAGCCGCACGGTTGGCGGCCTGCAAAGCCGCTTCGGCTTCGTCACCACGGTGCATATCCTCCAGCGCAAGCCCCAGATTGACGTGCACCTCGGCCGTGTCGATACCTTGGGCGATCGCCCGCGACAAGGCCTCGACGGCCTCACCCGGACGCCCCTCGGCCCGCAGGATTTCGCCGTGCAGGACGTCCATCTCGGGAATGTCCGGCGTCAGTGCCGCCAACGCGTCGTAGGCCGTCCGTGCCTCCGCGGTCTGCTTGCAGCGGAACAGCGCCAGCGCCAGGTTGAAACGGGCATCGACATGGCACGGATCGAGGGCGACCGCGTTTTCATAGGCCGTGACCGCCTCGGGCCAGCGCCCCAGTGCGGCCAACATGACGCCCCGGTCGTTGTGATACGCCACATAGCGGGGGTTGAAGGAGCACAGCGCCCCCATCAGCTCGACCGCTTCGGCCGCCCGCCCTTGCCGGTTCAGGATTTGCGCGAGCAGATGCAGGGCCTCCTCGTCGCCTGCATCGACACTCAGCAGTTCGCGCGCGATGCGCTCGGCCGAGAGGAAATCGTGCGCGGAAAACGCGGCCGCAAGCTGCGCCAAAGCCGCCTGCCGACGCGCGTCACCGGAAGCGAAATTCATGAGTTCACCTGTACTGAAAAGGGATGCGTTCGCTGGCCGCCCGAGCGGGTGGCGCCATGCGCCCGAAGTCTAGCAGGGCGGCCGAATCAGCGTCACGGTTTTCCGCCTCCGTAACGCCCGGGGAGCCGGTGCCACGACGGCATGCCGGAGCCCCTCCGGCACGCCGCAAAGGCGCGAACTCGGCCTTACCCACTCAAAAAACACCACAACCCACTGATTCAAAACAGGAGAAACAACACAAAAAAAAACTAAAGTTTCGTCCCCTCGCTGCCGTGAACACCCCTAACGGCGCGCAACCTGCCCGCGAGATTCAAGGCGCCGGACACGTATCGGCGCAGGTGATCAACTGACCTCTAGGAGATTCAAATGGCACAAATCATCAACACCAACGTCATGTCGTTGAATGCCCAGCGCAACCTCAACAACACGGCCACCGGCCTGAGCACCGCCCTGCAGCGCCTCTCCTCGGGTTTGCGCGTCAACTCGTCGATGGACGACGCCGCCGGCCTCGCCGTCGCCCAGAAGATGGAATCGCAGATCCGCGGCATGACCGTCGCCATGCGTAACGCCTCCGACGGCATCTCCTACGCCCAGACCGCCGACACCGCCCTCTCGGTCGTCTCCGACCAGCTTCAGCGCATGCGCGAACTGGCCACCCAGTCGCTCAACGGCACCCTCTCCGACACCGAGCGCTCCAAGATCGACGTCGAGTACTCCGCCCTCCAGGCCGAAGCCTCCCGCATCCAGGGCGCCGCCAAGATCAACGGCCAGTCGGTCTACGCCACCTTCTCCTTCCAGGTCGGCGCCGATGCGGCCGACACCATCTCCGGCACCTTCACCAGCGTCGGCGTCACCGGCACCAACGTCAGCACCTCCGGCGGCGCCTCCACCGCGCTCTCCAGCATCGACGCCTGGCTCGGCAGTGTCGCCTCCAACCGCGCCGCAATCGGCGGGGTCCAGAGCCGCCTGACCTTCACCATCAGCTACCTCGAAGGTGCGCGTGAGAACCAGTCGGCCGCAAAGAGCCGCATCATGGACGCCGACTTCGCCGCCGAGACCGCTTCGCTCACCCGTGCCCAGATCCTCCAGCAGGCCGGCACCGCCATGGTCTCGCAAGCCAACCAGATCCCGCAGAACGTCCTCTCGCTCCTGCGTTAAGACGACGGGCTTCGGCTAAACTTCACGGGCCGGTCGTAGTTTCGACCGGCCCTTGCCGAAGACAAAGAGGAGACGATCATGGGAATCAACGGAATCGACGGTGCGAGCGCCTCTTTGCCACCGTTGCCGATCAATGCCGCGTCTACCGCCGTCCAGAAAGCGGGGAACGCAGATCGCCAACGCGACGCGCTCGGGGCGCTGCGGACCGAAACGCAAAATCAGCAGACCAGCAAGGCTGGCGAGACCAAGGAACCGAACAAGGACGAACTCACCCAGGCGGTCGACAAAATCCAGAAATTTGTCAGTGCTACGGCCAGTGATATACAGTTCTCGCTTGACGAAGAGTCTGGAGTCACTGTGGTCAAGGTCATCGACCGCAGCACCAAGGAGGTGATCCGCCAGATCCCGTCCAAGGAAATGCTCGAACTCGCACAGGCGCTCGAACGCCTGCAAGGACTCCTGATCCGCCAACAGGCCTAGGGCGTCCCTCATCGCAAGGAGGTATCATGCCCATATCATCACCCGGCATCGGTTCAGGACTGAACGTCAACGACATCGTCACCAAGCTGATGGCCCTCGAAGGGCAAGGGCTGACGCGCCTGCAAACCCAGCAGAGCAAGGTCGACAACCAGATTTCGGCGATCGGCAAGATCAAGAGCGCGCTGGACAACCTGCAAACCGCGGCCAAGGCCATGTCGACGGCCAGTGGCCTGTACTCCTACAAAGGCACGCTTGCCGACACCAGCATCGCCAGCGTCGCGACCAACAGCAACGCCGTCGGCGGGACTTACAGTGTCGAGATCGAACGCCTGGCCAGCACCCACAAGCTGCTCTCCGCAGCCGCTGCGGACCCATCTGCGGGCGGAACACTGACAATCGAACTCGGCAGCACGGCAAGTGGCAGCTTCGTGCGCAAATCCGGCACTTCGGCCATCGACGTCACGATCAATCCCGGCTCCACCCTCGCCGACGTGGCCAAGGCCATCAACGCTTCTGACGCTGGCGTCTCGGCCACGGTGGTCAATGGCGCCAGCGGCGCGCAACTGGTCGTCACCAGCGAAGCCTCAGGCGAGACGAACCAGATCAAGATTTCGACCGCACTGTCCGGCTTCGCCTTCAACCCTGATGCCCCGGCCACCGCCGGCAATCTGACGCAGAAGGATCCGGGCCAGGATGCGATCCTGAAAATCGACGGCATCACCATCGCCAACGCCAGCTCGAACGTCGTCACCGACGCCATCACCGGCGTCACGCTCACGCTGACCAAAACCAATGACAACGCGCCGACCACGCTGACCGTGGCCAACGACGCTTCGGGTCTGCAGAGCAAGGCCGAGGCCTTCGTCAAGGCCTACAACGACGCGCGCAGCATCCTCAAAGACCTCTCGAAGTACGACGCCACGGGCAAAAACACCGGCATCCTCAGCGGCGACAGCACGGTCTCGAGTGCTGTCAGCCAGTTGCGTTCCGCCTTGTCGTCGATCCCTTCGGGAGTCAGTAGCGCCTACAGCTACCTCGCCGACATCGGCATCGTCTCGAAAAGCGACGGCACGCTGAAGCTCGACGCCACGACGCTCAAGTCGGCAACGGACAAGGACTTCGCCTCGGTTGCAAAAACTCTCTCGGCCTATGGAACGAGCTTCGCCACGCTGACCGGCAACATGATCGGCGTTAACGGCCTGATCACGGCGCGCAGCGAGGGGCTCAGCACACAGAGCGATCGCCTCGACGATCGGATTGACCAGATGAACCGCCAACTTGCTTTGGTCGAAAAACGCTATCGGGCGCAATTCACGGCGCTCGACACCATGATGGCAAAGTTCTCCACGACGTCGTCCTACCTGTCCCAGCAGCTTTCGCAGCTCAGTAAATAATCAAGGATCTTTCCGATGTTCGGTAGCCGCAGCAACCCGGCCAACGCTTACAGCCGCGTCGGTCTAGAAACGAGCGTCCAGGGGGCCAGCCCCCATCAGCTCATCGTCCTGCTTTTCGAAGGCGCCCGGCAGGCGGTTGTCATCGCCCGCGCTGGCGTCGACGCGGGCGACATCGCGCAGAAGGGGACTGCGATCACCAAGGCCATCGACATCATCCTCAACGGCTTGCGCGCCAGCCTTGACCTTGAAGCCGGCGGCAATCTGGCGCAAAACCTCTACGCGCTCTACGACTACATGGCCCGCCGTCTGCTGCACGCCAACATCAACAACGACGGTGCCGCACTCGACGAAGTGCTTGGCCTGCTCAACGAAATCCACAGCGCCTGGATCGCCATTGGGCAGCAGGTCGAGGCCGACGACACCGAATCGCGTCGCGTGGGCGGCTGACCATGAGCGCGGCGCTTGCCTTGCTGCGGGACCTCGACGAGGCGCACGCCACCATGACGCGCTGTGCCGAAGCCCTCGACTGGGATGGCGTCGCGGCCGGCTGGCGGCAGGCCGAGCGGGATTTCGCGCAACTGACGCAACACCGGCTCGAAGCCCTCCCTCCGGAGCAAAGACTCGAGGCGCGCGCGCACATTGAACGTATCCTTTACGCTCAGGCTGCCATCGTCCAACGCGCCAAGCCCTGGATGGAGCAAGTCGCCCCGCTGCTGGACAACTTCACCCGGCACCCGCTGACGCCGCTCGAAGGCTAACGCGCCGACTCCGCACCGTCGTCCTTCACGGCGACGCCCCCTCGACCGCCCCCTGCCCGCATGTCGTCCATCCCGTCCGACGTCGCCACCCGCCTGCAGAACACGGCCGATGCCGCGTTACGCCCCGTCGCCCCCACCCAGGACATCGCCGACCGCCTCTCGGGACTGGTTGCCGGCGACCGGATCATGGCGCAGATTCAGGCTTTGCTGCCCAACGGCACCTACCGCGCGCTGATCAACCAACGGGCCATCACCCTCGCCTTGCCCTTCTCGGCCAAGGCCGGCGACAGCCTGGAGTTGCTGGTCACCGAATCCGACGGCAAGCTGGCGCTCGCCGTCATCGGCCGTGAAGGGGCGGCCGCCCAGGGCGGCAGCGGCACCGAATCGGTCTCGGCCACCTTGAGCCGGGCCGGCCAACTGATCAGCGCCCTCGCCGGCAACGCCCGCCAGCCCGGCGGCAAGAGCGGCGAGGCCCTGGCGCTCAACGGCAACCAACCGCTGCTCACCGCACCGCCCAGCCAAGGGAAAGACCTGCTCCCCGCCCTGCACCAAGCGCTCACCCAGAGCGGCATGTTCTACGAAGCGCACCAGGCCGAGTGGGTCGCCGGACGGCTACCGCAATCCACGCTGCTGCAGGAGCCGCAAGGGCGGCTTTCGACCGCGGCCGCCCACGCTCAAGCCGCGGCACAAGAGGGCGCGGAAAGCGCAACGGCGCCATCGCGCGGCGAAGCCCAGCCCACGACACGCCCAGCCGAAAACCTCGCAGCCGCCCCGTCTCGTGCCGGCGAAACGCCGCCCTCCGGCGAGGTGTCTGCCCGCGCCGCCGTGACGCTTACGCCCAACGGACAACTCGTCGCTCCTCAAACCCAACCGATCGTGCAGCAACAGCTCGATGCACTCGCCACCCAAGTTTACGCCTGGCAAGGGCAAGTCTGGCCCGGGCAGGACATGCGCTGGGAAATCGAGGAGGACGGACAGCGCAATCCGGACGAAGACGCCACCGCCAATGCCTGGACGACGCGCCTGCGCCTCGTCTTGCCACACCTGGGCGAGGTCGAGGCCCGCATCCGGCTCAACGGCGACCAACTCGTCGTCGGTCTCGCCGTCGCCAACGATGCCAGCGAAGTACGGCTGCGCGGCGCCGGCGACGCCCTGCGCCAACAGTTCGACGCCGTAGGACTGACGCTGGGCGGCTTCGCGGTCAGCCATCAGGCGGCGGAGGACACCGCTCCCGTACCCCCCGAGGGAAATCGTGACGCACCGACGTGACGAGCACCTCAAGCACGCCGTCGCGCTGGCCTACACCCAAACCGACGCCGCGCCGCGCGTCGTCGCCAAGGGACGCGGCGTACTCGCCGAACAAATCATCGCCCGGGCGCGCGAGAACGGGGTTTACGTGCATGAATCTCCGGAACTGGTATCGCTGCTCATGCAAGTCGACCTCGACCAGCGCATCCCGCCGCAGCTCTATGTCGCCGTGGCCGAGCTGCTGGCCTGGCTATACCGCCTCGAGAGCGGCGAAAGCACACCCGCCGCACCGACGCTCACCCTGCCCAAGACCCCGTAATTTATTTCGCGCGAAGGCCTTAAGTTTGTCTTTTCTCCTGCCGTAAGCAGATCTAACGGCGCGCAACCTGCCCGCGAGATTCAAGGCGCCGGACACGTATCGGCGCAGGTGATCAACTGACCTCTAGGAGATTCAAATGGCACAAATCATCAACACCAACGTCATGTCGTTGAATGCCCAGCGCAACCTCAACAACACGGCCACCGGCCTGAGCACCGCCCTGCAGCGCCTCTCCTCGGGTTTGCGCGTCAACTCGTCGATGGACGACGCCGCCGGCCTCGCCGTCGCCCAGAAGATGGAATCGCAGATCCGCGGCATGACCGTCGCCATGCGTAACGCCTCCGACGGCATCTCCTACGCCCAGACCGCCGACACCGCCCTCTCGGTCGTCTCCGACCAGCTTCAGCGCATGCGCGAACTGGCCACCCAGTCGCTCAACGGCACCCTCTCCGACACCGAGCGCTCCAAGATCGACGTCGAGTACTCCGCCCTCCAGGCCGAAGCCTCCCGCATCCAGGGCGCCGCCAAGATCAACGGCCAGTCGGTCTACGCCACCTTCTCCTTCCAGGTCGGCGCCGATGCGGCCGACACCATCTCCGGCACCTTCACCAGCGTCGGCGTCACCGGCACCAACGTCAGCACCTCCGGCGGCGCCTCCACCGCGCTCTCCAGCATCGACGCCTGGCTCGGCAGTGTCGCCTCCAACCGCGCCGCAATCGGCGGGGTCCAGAGCCGCCTGACCTTCACCATCAGCTACCTCGAAGGTGCGCGTGAGAACCAGTCGGCCGCAAAGAGCCGCATCATGGACGCCGACTTCGCCGCCGAGACCGCTTCGCTCACCCGTGCCCAGATCCTCCAGCAGGCCGGCACCGCCATGGTCTCGCAAGCCAACCAGATCCCGCAGAACGTCCTCTCGCTCCTGCGTTAAATCTGAGGCAGCAGTCGCAAACCCGGCCCGGCGCAAGCCCGGCCGGGTTTTTCTTTGCCGCCCAAGCTGCCGACGCGGCTACCGGGCACCGCCCCCGGGGTGTAAAATCGCCGCCTGCAGCCGGCAGGGCATCGGCCTGATGCGCGGACCGCGTCCGCGGACGGCCCGCACGGAATGCCTCCAGCCCGCCGCCTGATGTGCCGTCCGTGGCCCAGCAGGCGCCCGCCGGCCGACCATCCGTGGAGACCCAAATTCCTGCCATGAGCTACACCGCCGAATCGATTGCCGTATTGAAGGGGCTGGAACCGGTGCGCCACCGCCCCGGCATGTACACCCGCACCGACTGCCCGTTGCACATTATTCAGGAAGCCATCGACAACGCCGCCGACGAGGCGCTCGGCGGCTTCTGCAAACGCATCACGGTCACCCTGCACGCCGACGGTTCGGTCTCGGTCGAGGACGACGGGCGCGGCATTCCGGTCGAAATCCACCCGGTCGAGCAGGTACCAACCGTCGAAGTGGTGTTCACCCGCCTGCACGCCGGCGGCAAATTCAACAAGGACGACGGCAGCTCGGCCTACCGCTTCTCGGGCGGCCTGCACGGGGTTGGCGTCTCGGTCACCAACGCCCTGTCGACGCGGCTTGAGGTCGAGGTGACGCGCGACGGCGGGCGCTTCCGCATGGCCTTTGCCGGCGGCAACGTCATCGAACCACTCGAACGTACCGGGGACGCACCCAAGCGCGCCAGCGGCACCCGCCTGCGCATCTGGCCCGATGCCCAGTTTTTCGACGCGCCGCACATCCCGCAGGGCGAACTCGAGCGCCTGTTGCGTAGCAAGGCCGTGCTGCTCCCAGGCCTCGAAATCAGCCTGCGCATCGAAAACGGCGCGACGACCACCTGGCGCTTTGCCGACGGCATGCGCCAGTACCTCGCCGAACAGCTCGACGGCGAACTCGCTGCGCCGATTTTCGCCGGCGAGAAATACGCTGCCGCCGGCGACGAGAACTTCCCGGCTGGCGCCGGCGCCGCCTGGGCGTTGTGCTGGACGGCCGAAGGCGGCCTGGCGCGCGAGTCCTACGTCAACCTCATTCCCACCCCGGCCGGCGGCACGCACGAAACGGGCTTGCGCCAAGCGGCCTTCGATGCTGTGAAGAGTTTTGCCGAGCACCACGCGTTGCTGCCCAAGGGCATCAAACTCGCCGCCGACGACGTTTTCGCCCGCATCAGCTTTGTTCTTGCCGCCCGCGTGCTCGATCCCTCGTTCCAGGGCCAGACCAAGGAACGCCTCAACTCGCGCGACGCCGTCGCCCTCGTCGCGCGCATGCTGCGCGACCCGCTCGAACTGTGGCTCAACGAACACCCCGACGCCGCCAAGAAGATCGCCGAACTGGCGATCAAGGCCGCGCAGGCGCGCACCCGCGCCGGGCAGAAAGTCGAGAAGAAAAAACAGTCGGCGGTCGCCATCCTGCCCGGCAAGCTCTCCGACTGCCAGAGCGAGGACCTCGAGCGCAACGAACTCTTCCTCGTCGAGGGCGATTCGGCCGGCGGCTCGGCCAAATCGGGCCGCGACAAGGAAGTACAAGCGATCCTGCCGCTGCGCGGCAAGGTGCTCAACACCTGGGAAGTCGACCCCGGCAGTCTGTTCGCCAACCGCGAAGTGCATGACATCGCCGTGGCGCTGGGCATCGACCCGCACCCGCCCGAAGCGCCCGACGGCGTGCTCGACAACCTGCGCTACGGCAAAGTCGTAATCATGACCGACGCCGACGTCGACGGCAGCCACATCCGGGTGCTCCTGTGCACCCTGTTCTACCGCCACTTTCCCAAGCTCGTCGAACGCGGCCACCTTTATTTCGCGCAACCGCCGCTGTACCGCCTCGACGTCCCCGGCCAGGGCAAGAACCGCCCGCCGCGCAAACTCTACGCGCTCGACGACGCCGAACGCGAAGCGACCCTCGACCGCCTGCGCCTCGAAGGCGTCAAACCCGAGGCTGTCGTCCTCTCGCGCTTCAAGGGCCTGGGCGAGATGAACCCCGAGCAACTGTGGGAGACGACCATGTCACCCGACACCCGCCGCCTGATGCGTGTGCGCCTGCCCGCCGCCCACGACGCCCTGCCGGTGATGAACATGCTGATGGCCAAGAACGAGTCGGCCGGCCGCCGCGCCTGGATGGAAGCCAACGGCGCGCTGATCGACGCGGAGATCTGAACACATGTCGCACAAGCACGAAGACACCGTCACCCCTGACCTCTTTGCCGGCGCCGCCGAAGCTTCGGCATCCCCCGCCGAGCCCGCGCAGGCGCCTTCCGTCGCCGCGCCGGACGAACCTCCGCAGCCGCCGCAGCCGCCAACCGCCGCTGTCAGCAGCGACGACGATGGCGACAGCATGCTGTTGCATGAAAGCGCGGCGCGCGACTACCTCGAATACGCCGTCGCCGTGGTCAAGGGCCGCGCCCTGCCCGACGTCAAGGACGGGCAAAAGCCGGTGCAGCGCCGCGTCCTGTTCGCGATGCGCGAACTCGGGCTGATGGCCGGCGCCAAACCGGTGAAATCGGCGCGCGTGGTCGGCGACGTGATCGGTAAATACCATCCGCACGGCGACGCTTCGGCCTACGACGCGATGGTGCGCGTCGCCCAGCCCTTCTCGCTGCGCTACCCGCTGGTCGACGGCCAGGGCAATTTCGGTTCGCGCGACGGCGACGGCGCGGCAGCGATGCGTTACACCGAAGCGCGTTTGACGCCCATCGCCGAACTCCTGCTCGGCGAACTCGGCGAAGGCACGGTCGACTTCCAGCCCAACTACGACGGCGCGTTCGACGAGCCGACCTGCCTGCCGGCCCGCCTGCCCTTCGCCCTGCTCAACGGCGCCTCGGGCATCGCCGTCGGCATGGCCACCGAGATTCCGCCGCACAACCTCGCCGAAGTCGCCGCCGCGGCGATTCACAAGCTGCAACACCCCGAAGCCGGCGTCGCCGAGCTGATGGAACACCTGCCCGGCCCCGACTACCCCGGCGGCGGCCAGATCATTTCCACCCCGACCGAGATCGCCAACGCCTACCAGAGCGGACGCGGCAGCCTGCGCGTCCGCGCCCGCTACGACTTCGAGGAAATGGCGCGCGGCGCCTGGCAACTGGTGGTGAAGGAGCTGCCGCCTGGCGTCTCCAGCGCGAAAGTACTCTCGGAAATCGGCGCGCTGATGAACCCGCAGCCCAAGCCGGGCAAGAAAGCGATCGAACAGTCGGCGGCGCAGTTAAAAGCCCTTTTCGCCTCCCAGCTCGAACGCGCGCGCGACGAGTCGGGCAAGGACGACGACATCCGCCTCGTGTTCGAGCCGGTCAGCTCGCGCCAGAGCCGCGACGAACTCGTCGCCCTGCTGCTGGCGCACACCAGCCTGGAAACCACGGCGCCGATCAACCTCGTCGCCGTCGGCCTTGACGGCCGCCCGTGCCAGAAGACGCTCGCCGACCTGATCGGCGAGTGGTGCGAATTCCGCGTCACCACCGTGCGTCGGCGCAGCGAACATCGCCTCGCCAAAGCCCTCGACCGCATCCACATTCTCGAAGGGCGGCACATCGTCTTCCTCAACATCGACGAAGTGATCCGCATCATCCGCGAGTCGGACGAACCCAAGCCGGCGCTGATCGCCCGCTTCGCGCTCTCCGACCGCCAGGCCGACGACATCCTCGAAATCCGCCTGCGCCAGCTCGCCCGCCTCGAAGGGATCAAGATCGAGCAGGAGCTGGAAAAGTTGCGCGGCGAAAAAGACGAGCTGGAGAAGTTGCTCGCCAGCGACACCCTGCTGCGCAAGCTGGTGATCAAGGAAATCCGCGCCGACGCCGCCAAGCACGGCGACGCCCGGCGCACGGTGATCGAAGCCGCGGCCATGGCCTCGCGCGCGGAAGTCGCCGCCGTCGCCGACGAACCGGTGACGCTGATCGTCTCGGCCAAGGGCTGGGCGCGCGTACGCCAGGGCCATCATCTCGACCTCTCGGCCGTGGCCTACAAGGACGGCGACGGGCCGGGCGCGCACTTCGAATGCCGCGCGATCGATTCGCTCGTCATCCTGTCGACCGAAGGCCGTGCCTTCACCGTCCCGATCGCCGCCCTGCCCGACGGGCGCGGCATGGGGGCGCCGTTGCCGTCCTTCGTCGACATGGGCGGCGGCAAGATCGCGCACGTCCTCGTCGCCAAGGCGGAAGAGGAATTCCTCTTCGCCAAGACCTCGGGCTACGGCTTCATCTGCGCTTACGCCGACCTGCTCTCGCGCCAGAAGGCGGGCAAGGCCTTCCTCACCGTCGAAGACGGCGCCGAAATCCTGCCGCCGGCCCGCATCACGGGCTGCGACCACCTCGCCGCGCTGGCCGACGACGGCCGTCTGCTCGTCTTCCCGCTCGAACAGATGAAGCGCCTCTCGGGCGGCAAGGGCGTGCAGATCATCGGCCTCAAGGGCAAAGAGACGCTCAAGGCCGTGCTCCCGATCCGCGGCGCCACCCTGCTCGTCAAGGGCAGCTTCCGCAACAAGCCCAAGGAACTCGCCTCCGAAGACAAGCACCTCGGCCAGCGCGCCCGGCGCGGCGCGGCCGTCGGCCTCGTCAACCATCCGCGGCTCGAAGCGTTGCCCGAGGTAACGCCGCCCGCGGTCACGTCCGAGAACGGCGGAACCTGACGCACCGCGCGCACCGCCGTGACGCTCAGGCACATCACTCCAAACTCCTGCATGCATCCTTTCCTTACTTCACCATCCAGCGGGACCAGAGGCCGCGCCCATGCCGCGCACCCGGTCCGTCCGTCTAGGGAGAACTCCGCATGAAACGTCTCACCCTCGCCCTGTTGCTCGGCCTCGCCACCCAGGCCGCCTGGTCGGCCGGCAACAACTACGCCGACCTCGAGCGCAAGGAGCAGCAGCGCCTCGAACAGGCGCGCCGCGACCACGCCCGGCGCCAGCAGGACAGCGCCCGCGCCAACCGCGACTACCAGCAGCGCATGAGCAACTACAACAAGCCGCAAGGCTCGCGCGCCTCGGGAAACGACCGTCCCGGCCGCATGCTCGACGTCGCCGACACCGGCAAGCGCCGCTAAGCCCGGCCCCCTCGTCTCCGCCCCCGGCGCCCAGGTGCCGGCGGACGGGCCTTGCCCTTTGCCGCCCTCAACTTATTCGTTTCAGGTATTCCCGTGCGTCCGAACCGTTACCCCCCGACACTGCGCGCCCTGCACTGGGCGATCGCCGTGCTGATCCTTGCCGCCCTGGTCATGGGCACTTTCGTCATGGCGCGCATCGCGCCGACCGACCCGGCCAAAGCCACCGCCCTCCTGAAACACATGCTGGTCGGCGGACTGATCCTCGGCCTGACCTTGATCCGCCTCTTCATCCGTCCGCACACCCGGCGTCCGGCGCCGATGCTCTCGGGCATCGCCGTCGCCGACCGCATCGTCCCTTTCGTGCATCGCGTCTTCGACGTGCTGGTGCTGGCCATGGTCGGCAGCGGGATCGGCATCGCGGCGCTGTTCAACCTGCCCGAAACCCTGTGGGCGGTTTTTCAGGGCGGCGAGGCGAGTTTTCCCACCACCTACGCGCAGCAACCGCTCTACGCCATCCACGTTGTCACGGCGCGCATCCTGGCGGCGGTCGTGGCGCTGCACATCGTCGGCGCCTTCTACCACCAGTTCATCCTGCGCGACGGGCTGATCGGCCGCATGGCCCTCTCCACCGGCCGCGGCAAGGACAGCTGAGGCCATGACGTCTCGTCCGTCCTCTCCGGCGGACGGGACGGATACAGCGACCACCGCGCCATTCGGCGGCTCGCCGCAGCCATCGACTCCGCCGTGCGGCGCCCGACTGCCTTCCGCAAACCCGCGCTGGCCGGCCCAGGCGCGCGCCCATATACTAGGCGCTCCCGGCCCTTGCCCGCCGTCAGCCCTTGCTCCCTGATCCCATGCTCTCGACCGAATGGATCGGCTACTTCGCCGCCAGCCTGACCACCCTCTCCTTCGTGCCCCAGGTCTGGCAGACCTGGAAGACCCGGCACACCAAAGACATTTCCTTGCGCATGTACCTGCTGTTCACCTGCGGCGTCGCGCTGTGGCTGGTGTACGGCCTGCTCCTCGAGGCGTGGCCGATCATCGTCGCCAATGCCGTCACCCTGGTCCTCGCCGGTACCGTTCTGACGCTCAAGCTCCGCCACGGCTAGGGCGTCGTTCGCTCTCCCGTCGAGCGCCGTCCCGCTTGCCCTGCAGCCGGGCTGCAAGCGCCCACCACAGGCGGACGCCGAGCAGACCGGCAACCGTCAAGGCATACGGCAGCACCGGGGCCAGGTCGTTCTTGCCCGCCTTGTGCCACCCGTAATGGAGGATCGCCGCCACGGCGATCAGATAGACCAGCCGGTGCAGGCGCTGCCAGTTCGCCCCGAGGCGGCGGATGGACGCCGTGTTGGAGGTCGCGGCCAGCGGCACGAGCAGCACGAAGGCCGCGAAGCCCGCGGCAATGAAGGGCCGCCGGCCGACATCGCGCAGCATCTCGAGCAACGAGAAGGCGTGTTCGACCCAGAGCCACAATCCGGCATGCAGCCCGGCGTAGAAGAAACAGTACAGTCCGAGCATGCGCCGCAGGCGCAGCCAGCGGCCGTCGCCGGTCAAGCGGCGCAGCGGCGTCATGGCCAGCGACAGGCAGAGAAAAACGAGCGCCCAGGTGCCGGTCGAACGCGTCACGAATTCGACCGGGTTGGCGCCCAGGCCGTCGCCCGTCCCGAGCCAGAAAAGCCGGGCCAGCGGCAACAAGGCGGCCAGGAAGAGCGCCAGACGGACCAGAGCAAAGCCCTGCGGAAAAACGAGACGCATGCGATCGCCCCGCTCAGAAATTAGCGCGCAGGTCCATGCCCGCATAGAGCGAGGCGACCTGTTCGGCGTAGCCGTTGAACATCAGCGTCTTGCGCCGCGGCGCGAAAAAGCCGCCCTTGTTTTCGCCCAGACGCCGCTCATTGGCTTGGCTCCAGCGCGGATGATCGACCGTCGGATTGACGTTGGAATAAAAACCGTACTCGCGCGGCGCCGCCAGCGACCAGCTGGTCTTCGGTTGCTGCGCGACGAAGCGGATTTTCACGATCGACTTGGCGCTCTTGAAGCCGTATTTCCACGGCACGACGAGGCGCACCGGCGCCCCGTTCTGTTTGGGCAGCACTTCACCGTAGAGCCCCAGTGTGAGCAGGGTCAGCGGGTGCATCGCCTCGTCGAGACGCAAGCCCTCGCGGTAGGGCCAGTCGAGGACGCCCGAGGCGACGCCGGGCATCTGCCGCCGGTCGGCGAGCGAGATGAATTCGACGAAACGCGCGCTGCCCAGCGGCTCGACGCGCCGGATCAGCTCGGACAGCGAATAGCCGACCCAGGGGATGACCATCGACCAGCCTTCGACGCAGCGCAGGCGATAGACGCGCTCCTCGAGCGGCGCCAGCTTGAGCAATTCATCGAGGTCGAAGACGCGCGGCTTGCCGACCAGGCCTTCGACGGCAACGGTCCACGGCCGGGTCTGCAGGCGATGGGCTTCGCGCGCGGGGTCGGCCTTGTCAGTGCCGAATTCGTAGAAATTGTTGTAGCCGATGACATCCTTGTACGGCGTCAGGACGGCATCCGAGGCGTCCAAGGCGTAGGCTGGATGCGGCTTCGCGGCCAGCCGCTCGCCGCGCCCCGCCTCGCTCCCGGCGGCCCAGGCCTGACGCAAGCCCCAGGGCGCGAGCGCGGCACCGAAGGTTCCGGCAGCGGCCGCCGCCAGCAGCCGGCGCCGTTGCTCGAACACCGCGCGCGGGGTGATTTCGTCCGCCGGCACCGCGGCCGACGCGTTCTTGATGAGGATGCCCATCGCTGCACTTCCTTTCCGTTTTGCGCCTCGCGCCCCGTTCGGCAAGGCGCCGCGCTGATTTCGGCGACGCCGGCGAAGCCGCGGCGGCCATGTGGTTTGGACCCCGCCACCCGGCACAAGATTCTCAGCCGGGAGCGAGGGCATTAAACTAGGGATGCAGCGCGCTTCGAGCCCACAGAAAACCGAGACCGCGAGGCGAAACCGCCGCTCCCAGGCATTGGTCGTTCACCGTACGGAATCCTTACACCATGCATCGTCATTGCGCTTTTTCCCTTGCTCCCCGCCCCCTCGCCGCGCTCGCCGCCGCCCTCCTCGCCCTGCCGCTCGCTGCTCAGGCCGAGCGCGTCGGTTGCGTCACCACCGAATGGAAGTTGCTGGGCGCCAACCACCGCGTCTGCGTCGAATCCTTCTCCGACCCGAAGATCCCCGGCGTCACCTGCCACGTGAGCCAGGCGCGGACCGGCGGTATCAGCGGCAGCCTCGGTCTGGCCGAAGACCCCTCGCAGTTCGCGCTCGCCTGCCGGCAGACCGGGCCGATCGTCCTGCCGGAAAAAATGCCCAAGGAGGCGACGGTGTTCTCCGAAGACACCTCGCTGGTCTTCAAGGAAACCAAGGTCGTCCGCCTGTGGGACGAGTCGCACCGCACCCTCGTTTATCTCGCCATCAGCCGCAAGCTGATCGATGGCGCCCCAGCCAACAGCATCGCCACGGTCCCGGTCCGCCCCTGGGCCGCCCCCTGACCGTACATTTCACCCTCAAGCCTTCGATAAAGACGCCGTAGAGGCGCATACATCACACCTGCATCCACCGTTGTCCAGGGAGGTCTTACCGTGTCACTCAAGCAACGCCTGCTCGCCTTCGTCGTCGTTCTGCTCGGCGTGGTCGTCGCCGCGCTCACCAGCCTCGCCTACAAGGAGATGCGTGAAGAAATCGTCACCGGGGTCACCTACGAGATCGAATCGGCCGTCCGCGGCAACCGCGAGGCCATCTCGCGCTGGTCCGAACAACGGCGCGATGCGATGAGCGCCGCAGCGGCCCGCCTCAACGACGGTGCCACCGATCCGCGCCCCTTCCTCAACACCGGCAAGGACGCCGGTCGTTTCGAGCAAACCTTCGCCGGCTACGCCGACAAGCGCATGCTCTACAACCTCGCCGACAAGAAAGCGGCCGAGGGCTACGACCCGACCTCGCGCCCCTGGTACAAGCTGGCAGTCGAAAAACGCGTCGCCATCGCCACCGAACCCTACGTCTTCGCCAGCACCAAGAAACTCGGCATCACCTTCGCCCGCGCCTTCGAATCGCATGGCGTCACCGGCGTCGTCGGCGGCGACATCACGCTCGAAGACGTGATCGCCATCGTCACCCGCATCCAGTTGCGCGGCGACGGTTACGCCTTTCTGGCGACGCGCGACGGCAAGGTCGTCGCCCACGCCAAGCCCGATTCAACCTTGAAGCCCGTCGCCGAGGTCATGCCCGGCTTCGACGCCGCCGCCCTCCAGAACGCCGGCGACACCATCGCCCTGCGCGAGATGACCATCGACGGCCGCACCAAGTACGTCGCCGTCACCTCGATCCCCGGCGCCGACTGGGCCCTCGCCGCCGTCATCGACAAGGCCGCGATCCTCGCCCCGCTCACCACCCTGCTCTGGTCGCTGATCCTCTCCGGGGTCCTCGTCGCCGCCCTCGGCGCCGTCGCCACCCACTTCGCCCTCGCCCGCCTGCTCAAGGACCTCTTTGGCCTGCGCGATGCGCTCACCGAGATCGCCGGCGGGCAGGGCGACCTCACCCGCCAGTTGCCGGTCACCGCGCGCGACGAGATCGGACAGACCGCTGAGGCCTTCAACCGCTTCATCGCGTCCTTGCGCACCATGTTCCTCGAGGTCCGCGACAACGCCACCCAGCTCAACAGCGGCATCGACGACCTCTCGGGCGACATCGACCAGATCTCGTCCGAGGTCGGCCGCCTGGCCACCACCCTCGATTCGCTCGGCCGCCGTTCGAGCGAAATGAATTCGATCATCGCGGCCATCCGCGAGATCGCCGAGCAGACCAACCTCCTGGCCCTCAACGCGGCCATCGAGGCGGCCCGCGCCGGAGAGTCCGGACGCGGCTTCGCGGTCGTCGCCGACGAGGTCCGCAAGCTCGCCGAGCGCACCGCCAAGGCCACCGTCGATATCGGCAGCCTGATCGATGCCACCCACGGCGACATCCGTTCGGCGCTCACGGACATGAACGATACCCAGCGCTCCGTCGGTACCGGCCTCTCCGCCTCCCAGGCCGTCGCCACCGAGATCGCCGGCATCGAGGATGAGGTCGCCCGCGTCGTCGCTTCGATCCGCGACATCGCCGCGTCGACCCGCGAGCAGTCCGTCGCCACCAACGAGATGGCCAACGCCGCCGAGCAGGCCAACCGCATGACCATGCAAACCGATCAGGCCGTCCAGCGCGCCACCGCCACCGTCAGCGAGCTCAACGCCCTCTCCCATCGCCTGCACGAGCTCGTCGGCCGATTCCGCATCTGACCCCCACACCTCTCAACCTCAACGCCGGCTAAACGCCGGCGTTGGTTGTTTTAGCAGTATTAATCGAAACAAAGCATGAAGGGATCAGACAAGCGCTTTTTTATGTCAAGGTAGCTCTATTCGAGCTGCTTGCAGCAACTGATATTGATTAATCTGCGGCACAAGCAATTAACCCGTTTTTCGCCCGCCAATCGCACCTAATGCCTTCCCTGGGCCATCTAAACTCAACAACCGTTTTGACTGAAGCCCCTTCCAACATCGATCTTGCATCAGCGCCACCGCTTTGCTTGAGTGAAAGCTCTCCTTGCCAAGGAAGGCAGTCATGCCGCGCCGCTTTTCTGCCCCCCGTCCGCTCCACCCGCCGCAAGCTGGCGTCGCCTGCCGCTACTGCCGCCTCGTGGGCACGCTCTGCAGCGGAGCAGCGCGCCCGTATGCGCCGCGGAAACGGCAACGGCTGATCGCCGGCTCGCTGTTCTTCGTCCTCGCATTACCGGCGCTCGGCTGGGCTTTGCACGGCGAACCGGCGCATAATTTCGTTGGCGCGATCATCGATCTGGGTTTCGCCCTGTCCGGACTCGGCCTGCTCGTCGGTTTGCGCGGCTGCAACGCTTGCGTTGCCCGTCTTTTTGGCGAACGCGAATAGGTCAGGCAAAACACTCCGGTTGAGCGTACGCCGCACGCAACGCCTCGACGAACAAGCGGACGCGCAACGGCAGATGACGACGTTGCGGATACAGCGCATAAATGCCCAAAGGCGGCGGCGCATGCTCCTCGAGCACGGCTACCAGTCGTCCGGCGCGCAAATCGGCCCCGACCTCCCAGAGCGAACGCCAGGCAAGACCGGCGCCGGCCACCGCCCATTCGTGCAGCACCGTACCGTCGTTGCACGCAAAACGACCGCCGATCTTGACCGCGACGGGTGCGGCTTCAGGGCTCGGCCGCAGCATCCAGCCGCGCTGCAGGCCCAGCGACAGGCATTCGTGCCGGGCCAGATCGGACGGGGTCTGCGGAACGCCACAACGCGCCAGATACTCAGGGCTGGCGACCACGGCCCGTCGCATCTCACCAAGCTTGGTGCCCACGAGGCTCGAATCCGGCATCTCGCCGATGCGCACGGCACAATCGACGCCCTCGTTGACCAAATCGACCAAACGGTCGGACAGATCCAGCGTCACCTGTACCCCGGGATGCTCGGCCATGAAACGCGCCACCACGGGGACGACGTGCCGACGCCCGAAACCGGCCGGCGCCGAGACCCGCATGTGCCCTGAGGCCTGCAAGCCCCCTTGCATGACCGCCGCCTCGGCACTCGCCAAGTCGCCCAGCAGCCGCTGGCAATCTTCCAGGTACGACTGTCCTTCGAACGTCAGCGACAAGCGCCGCGTACTGCGCACCAGGAGCCGCACGCCCAGGTGGGCTTCGAGCGCATCGAGGCGACGACCGATCACCGCTGGCGTCACCCCTTCCTGCCGGGCGGCCGCCGACAGGCTACCGCGCGTCGCCGCGTTCACGAACGCCTCGATCTGTGCCAAACGATCCGCCATCTTGCTCTCCGGGATGCGCCGCCCATCGCCCACTACGACGGCACGGTGCGACAAGACTTACAGAATGCTTACATTAAATACCGAATTAAACGACAAGCAATCAAAATTTTATACTTAAATGAAAAAATGGTTTGCATTCTCGCCCTCTAATCAAGCGTCCGGTCCTTCCCTAGAATGGCTGAGCACACCCGCCGTACGCCGTTCCAATTTTTAAACACTCGGATTCGCTTACCCCCTTCCCGAACGCCCGAACAAGGAGCCAACGCATGGATCGCATCGCCAACCTCACTCTGCCCGCGGGCATGCAGATCAACGCCCCGCTGCACGCGGGTTACGACACCGTGCTCACGCCCGAGGCATTGGCCTTCGTGGCCCAGTTGCACCGCGCGTTCAACGGCCGTCGCCTGGACGTGCTCGCCGCGCGCCGCGCCCGCCAAGCCCGCATCGACGCCGACGAGATACCGGACTTCCTGCCCGAGACGCGCGCCGTGCGCGACGGCGATTGGCGCATTTCGCCCCTGCCCAAGGCGTTGGAACGCCGACGTGTCGAGATCACCGGCCCGGTCGAAGCCAAGATGATCATCAACGCCTTCAATTCCGGCGCCGACTCGTACATGACGGACTTCGAGGATTCGAACAGCCCGCGCTGGGAGAACCAGATCCAGGGGCAGATCAACCTCTACCGCGCCGTTCGCCGCAACCTCGCCTTCACCAACGAAGCCGGCAAGGAATACCGGCTGAACGAGCAGATCGCCACCTTGCAGGTGCGGCCGCGCGGCTGGCACCTCGATGAAAAGCACGTCACCGTCGACGGTGAGCGCGTCTCGGGCGGGCTCTTCGACTTTGCGCTGTTCTTCTTTCACAACGCCCGCGAACAGGTGGCGCGCGGCGCCGGCCCCTTCTTCTACCTGCCCAAACTCGAATCGCACCTCGAGGCGCGCCTGTGGAACGAGGTTTTCGTCATGGCCCAGGAGCAGCTCGGCCTGCCGCGCGGAACGATCAAGGCCACGGTACTGATCGAGACCATCCTCGCCACCTTCGAGATGGAAGAAATCCTCTACGAACTGCGCGAGCACTCCGCCGGACTCAACGCCGGGCGCTGGGACTACATCTTCTCGTGCATCAAGAAGTTCCGCCAGAACCGCGACTTCTGCCTCGCCAACCGCAGCGCGATCACCATGGAAGTGCCGTTCATGCGCGCCTACGCCCTGGCCTTGATCCGCACCTGCCACAAACGCGGCGCACCGGCGATCGGCGGCATGAGCGCACTGATCCCGATCAAGAACGACCCGGAAGCCAATGAAAAAGCGCTGGCCGGCATCCGCCACGACAAGACGCGCGATGCCAACGATGGTTTCGACGGCGGTTGGGTCGCACATCCGGGCCTGGTGCCGATCGCCCTGGAGGAATTCGTCAAGGTGCTTGGCGAGCGCCCGAACCAGTGGGACAAGCAGCGCAACGAGACCTTCACCGCCGCCGACTTCCTCGACTTCCGTCCCGAACAGCCGATCACCGAAGCAGGCCTGCGCAACAACATCAACGTGGGCATTCACTACCTCGGTTCATGGCTGGCCGGCAACGGCTGCGTGCCGATCCACAACCTGATGGAGGACGCCGCAACGGCCGAGATCTCGCGCTCGCAGGTCTGGCAATGGGTGGTGTCGCCCAAAGGCGTCCTCGACGACGGTCGCAAGGTCGACGCCGACCTGGTCCGCCGGCTGATCGGCGAGGAACTGCCCAAGGTCAAAGCCACGATCGCCGCGCAAGAGGAGGACGGCAGCACCTACGAGCAGGCCGCACGCCTCTTCGAGCGCATGAGCCTGGCACCGGAGTACCCCGAGTTCCTCACGCTACCGCTGTACGAGACGATGAACTGAGCCAAGCACGCGCCCCGACGTCCCGGCGCCAGGACAAGGGCGTCGGGCTTGCTTGCGCCAGAGGCGCCGCCCCGCGTTTCACCAGACGAAAAACGTGTAACAAAATGTAATGAATCGGATGCACCACCCTCTGCTCGAGGTGTTATCCTCCCCCCATAAACAGAACCGATGCGAAAAACACAAGGCATCGGCGGGGGGTGGAGGAAGAAAATGCACAGGGAATTTCTCGGGCGCATTGGCTTCGGCCAACGCGAACAGATCGCCGGTATCCGGCTGCACCGGGTCGCGCCGTCGGCGCGCGAGCGTTTCGACGCCTGCCTGGAAGCGCTCGGACTGGCCGAATACACGCAGATCGAACGGCGCGGAGACACGCTGGACGCCACGCTCACCGCGCACGCCGCGGTTGGGCTCACGCCCCGTTTCGAAACACTGGGGCTGGCCGAACGACTGGAACGCCACGGTGAATTTTCACTGCGCCGCGAAATCGTTGCTGCCTTGCTAGGATCGCCCCTGCGCTTCGAATACCCGACGCTGGACGAATTCGACGCCGCCATCCGGGTTCGCGAACGCATCGTCGCCGCCGCGCACAAGACGCAACTGGCCTTCGACACCGAGGCAGCAGAACGCCCCTGGGACTACTGGACCTACGACAGCGAACGCGGCTTCACCCTGCGCCCCGGGAAATCGCTGATCGAAGCCCTGCTCAAAGCCACACAGCCGGAAGACCCGGCGCACAAGTACGAATTCTCCTGCTACAGGGCCACCGAATACGTGCTCCTGCTCGGCATCGCGCAGGAACTCGCCGAACACAACCCGGCGCTCTACGCCAGCTTGCAAAAGCAATGGGAAACGGAAGCCATCATGTCCGGCCGCTTCCACGATACGTTCCTGCACGAGTTCGGTTCGCTCGACACCCCGCTGCCCGGGGGGTACTACATCCCCGGTGACCGGGTTTGGTTCCGCAACCCGGACGCGCGCTCGGCGGACATCCCCGGCTACGAAGGCTCTTGGGTCTTCTACCTTGGCGGCGGCCAGTTTTCGAATTTCTGGCGCGCCGACCGACCCTACACCTTGGCCAGCAAGTGCCTCGAAATCTACCACTGGCGTAACGGCGCCCTCCCGTCCGACGAACCGGGGCGCCTGTGCATGGATGAAACGGTGGTCGATGCCTGCGTGCAGGAATCCTTGACCCACCCGCGCGAAGCCCGGCGCATTCTCGACCGCATGCTGCGCCTGCGCGACGGCCGCGGCATCTACGCCGAAGGCGGCTGCATCGACGCCTCGCGCGAATGCCCGCGCCCGCTGTGCCAGGGCACGGCCGACCTGCGCCTGCCGCAGAGCGGCACCGCCTGAGCGGCGCCCCGCAAGCTCAGACGACCACGTTGCGCGGCGCACCGCGCAAGAAGGCCTCGACGTTGCCGATCAATTGTTCGGCCAGCTTTTCGACAGTTTCGACGCTGGCCCAGGCAATGTGAGGCGTCACGATCAGGTTCGGCAGATCGACATCGAGCAGCGGATTGCCGTTGCGCGGCGGCTCTTCGCTCAGCACATCCACGCCCGCTCCGGCGATGACGCCCCGCTGCAGCGCTTCGAGCAAGGCCGCCTCGTCGACGATCCCGCCCCGCGCCGTGTTGATGAGGATGGCGCTACGTTTCATCTGCGCCAGTTCGGGGGCGCCAATCAGATTCCTTGTCTCCTGCGACAACGGACAATGCAGGCTCAGCACGTCGGCGGCAGCCAGCGCCTCGGAAAACGGTACCCGCCCCGAACGTGCGTGCGCCACGCCTTTATGTTCGGCGAACACGATCCGCATTCCCAGCCCGCGCGCCAACTCCGCCAGCCCCTGGCCCAGCACGCCGCCACCAACGATCGTCAAGGTGCTGCCGCCCAGCTCGAACAAGCTTGGCGTCTGCAAGCAGAAGGTCGGCGAACGCTGCCAATCGCCGGCCAACACCCGGCTGCGATAGGCGAACAGTTGCCGACGCAAGGCCAACATCAGCATCAGGCAATGCTCGGCCACCCCGCTCACCGCGTAGTCGCGCACATTGCACACCGTCACCCCGCGCGCCCTGCAGGCGTCGAGATCGATCACGTTGTAGCCCGTCGCGGCCACGGCGACCAGTTTGAGCGCCGGCAGGCGGGCCAGAACGGCCGCCGTGATCGGCACCTTGTTGGTGATCGCGACGGCGGCTTCCTGCAGGCGGGCGACGGTTTCGTCCTCGCCCGTCGTCGCGGGATACTCCTGCCAGAGATGCGGCAAAGCCACCGGACGAACCGGCACGGCCACCGTCGAACGGTCGAGAAAAACAATTTTCGGCAACATGAGCGATCGAGAATGAAGGCGCCCCCCCCGGAAGGGGGCGAAGGACTGGCGGGAAAAGAGTAAAACCGCCGCGGCGAACGCGCCGCTACGGCCTCAGGTTCACTGGTCTTCGATGCGGAAGCCGATTTTCAACGTCACCTGAAAGTGCGCGACCTTACCCTCGACCACGTGCCCGGTCGTCTTGACGACTTCGAACCACGAAATGTGACGAATGGTTTTCGCGCTGGTCTCGATGGCATTGCGGATGGCTTCGTCCGAACTTACGGGCGAGGAGCCGACGATCTCGATCATCTTATAGACATGATCCGACATGGCGTTCTCCGGCGGGTTGAAAAGGGGGCGACGACGGGGCGCGCAGCGCAATGACGCCGGCACCTCTTCAAGAAGACTATACCCTCTGCCGCCCCCGGCAAACAATGCGCAAGCGATGACGAACGCTTTTCCGCCCCGCTGCGCGTCAAAACATCTTCGCCAGTCTCGACTTGGCGAGCGGCGGGTTTTTGGCGAAGTATTTGCGGATGCCGGCGATGATCGCCTCGGCCATCTTGTTCTGGTAAGCGTCGTCGTTGAGCCGCCGTTCTTCTTCCGGGTTGGAGATGAAGGCCGTCTCGACCAGGATCGAAGGAATGTCCGGCGCCTTGAGCACGGCAAAGCCAGCCTGCTCGACTTGCGGCTTGTGCAGGCGGTTGATGCCGCCGATCTCGTCGAGCACCGCACGCCCGAGCTTCAGGCTGTCGCTGATCGTCGCCGTCTGCGACAAATCGAGCAGGGTGCGCGCAAGCACCGGGTCTTTCACGTCGATATTCACCCCGCCGATCAGGTCGGCCGCGTTTTCTTTCTGCGCCAGGTAGCGCGCCGCCGAACTCGAAGCACCGCTCTCGGAGAGCGCGAAGACCGAGGAACCGTTGGCGTCGGGGCGGGTGAAGGCATCGGCATGAATCGACACGAACAAATCGGCCTGGATGCGGCGCGCCTTTTGCACGCGCATCTGCAGCGGGACGAAGAAATCGGTGTCGCGCGTGAGCACCGCACGCATGTTCGGTTCGGCGTCGATCTTGGCCTTGAGCCGCTTGGCAATGGCCAGGGTGATGTGCTTTTCATAGCTGCCACTGCGCCCGACGGCACCGGGATCCTCGCCGCCATGCCCCGGATCGAGCATGATCGTCACCAAGCGGTCGACCACCGGCTTGCCGCCGCGGGGCCGTTCGACGCGCGTCTCGCTCTCCGCCACACTCGGTCGCTCGGTCGCGGGTGCGGCCTGCCCGGCGCCTTGTGCCTGGGCATCGACCTTCCCGATCAGTTGCGCCAGCGGGTCCGGCGGCTCGAGCGGGTAGACGTCGAGCACCAGACGATGGCCGTATTCACCCACCGGCGGCAGGACGAAGACCTGTGGCTTCACCTCCTGCTTGAGCTCCATCACCAGGCGCACGATCCCGGGCTTGAAGCGCCCGGCGCGCAGCAGCTTGATGTTCGGGTCGTCCGGCGAAACCTTGGTCGACAAGCTCTCGAGGACGCTGTCGAACTCGACGCCCTCCATGTCCACCACCAGGCGCTCGGGGTTCTTGACCGTGAAGTGGGAGTATTTGAGCGGCAGGCGCGATTCGATCGCCACCCGGGTGTAATCGGCAGCCGGCCAGACGCGTACGGCGAGCACGCTGATGCCCGCCGCAAACGCCCGTCCGACGGGGCTGACGAGCAGGACGAGCGACGCGCCGGCGGCGCGGATCAGCTCGCGACGACGCAGAAGCGGCCCGCCCGCTGGGCGCGGAAAGCGTTCAGACATTGCGCCCCCGCGGCACTGCGCGCTTCAAGCTCGACGACGCGTCCGTGCTCCGGCGCGGCATCGGCGAAACGGAAGACCACCGCCAGGTCCGCATGGGGAACATGGCCTGCCGCTTTGTCGGGCCATTCGACCAAGCAAATCGAATCGCTCCGGAAATACTCGCCCAGCCCTGCATCGTCAAACTCTTCTGGATCATTGAACCGATAAAAATCAAAGTGATACAAGTATAAGCTCGAAACCGAATAAAGCTCAACCAGGGTGTAGGTCGGGCTTTTGACCGGGCCGGCGTGCCCGAGCGCACGGAGCAAGGCGCGCACCAGGGTCGTCTTGCCGGCGCCAAGGTCGCCGTCGAGCCAGACCACCATCCCCGGCGCCAGGGTTTCAGCCAGGGCCGCACCGAGCGCATTCGTCGCCGCTTCGTCCGACAGGCGCAGGGTGAGGCAAGCGCTTTCGGGTGCGTCGGACCCTGGCGCCGCGTTCGCGGCAGGCAGGCTATGATTCGGGCTATGCACGAGGAACACTCCGAAAAGACAGGACAGAAAACCGCGCCGGGCAACGCCGCGCCAGACGTGGCGGCGCGCACGCCGTTGCCCGAGCTGATCCGGCGCTGGAGCCAGGATTACGGCTTTAGCAGCGTGGGCATCGCCGGACTCGCGAGCCCCGCGCTCGCCACGGCGGCGGAGCGCCTCGCCGGCTGGCTGCACGCAGGGCGGCACGGGGAAATGGATTATATGGCCAAACACGCCGCGCTGCGTGCGCAGCCCGAGCGCCTGCTGGACGGCGCCCGCTCGGCCATCCTCGCCAGCCTGCCCTATTGGCCGAGCGGCGCAGATGCTGAGCAGGTACTCACCAACCCGGATCTGGCTTACGTTTCCCGCTACGCCCTCGGGCGCGACTACCATCGCACGTTGCGCCAACGCCTGCAAAAGCTCGCCACCCGCCTGGAAGAACACCTGCGCGCGCACCCGCCGGCCGACGGGCGCGTCTTCGCCTACCGCGTGTTCACTGACTCGGCGCCGGTGTTCGAGGTCGAACTGGCCCAGCAGAGCGGCGTCGCCTGGCGGGGAAAGCACACCCTGACACTCTCCCGGCAAGGTTCCTGGCACGTTCTCGGCGGCATCTACACCACCCTTGAGCTGCCCCCCGACGCACCGGCGGAAGCACACTGCGGCCGCTGCACCCGCTGCCTCGACGTCTGCCCGACGCAGGCCTTCGTCGGCCCGTACCAACTCGACGCCCGGCGCTGCATTTCCTACCTCACGATCGAACTCAAGGGGCCGATCCCGCTCGAATTCCGGCCCTTGCTCGGCAACCGCATCTACGGCTGCGACGACTGCCAGCTCTGCTGCCCCTGGAACCGCTTCGCCCGCCTTGGCGACCCCGATTTCGCCGTGCGCAACGGCCTCGACGCGGCGACGCTCTCCGAACTCTTCGCCTGGAGCGAAAGCGAGTTCGAAACCCGTCTGGCGGGCAGCCCGATCCGCCGCATCGGACACGAGCGCTGGCTGCGCAACCTCGCCGTCGCCCTCGGCAACGCCGCACCGGACGCCCACGCCCGCACCGCCCTCGTCCAGCGCGCCGACGACCCGTCACCCTTGGTGCGCGAACACGTCGCCTGGGCACTGGCACGCCACACCGACGGGCGCTAAACCGCCGCCGTCCGTCTGCAAAGGCTTGATTTCCGGATGGAGTTGGATACCATGGGAACGTTCGGCGCAACATCCGCGCGCCGATTTTTGGCCAGACCGCCAACCGCGGTCTCTGAAACAGGGCAAAACCGCCGAAAGGCGGCGACGCAAAGTCTCCGGCCTACAGCCGATTGCGGCCAAGGTAGCGGGACCACCAGAACGGGGTCTGACATGTTTTTCAACTCGCCACATCACCCGCCCCTCCGCCGCACGCATGGCATCGACGGCTCACGTCGCGCCTCCGGCTTTTCGGCGGCCGCCCCCGCGCGGAGGCGGACATGAACCTCAAGGTCGTCTCGCTCAACGCCCTGCCCAACGGCCGCAGCCCGGGGCAGCGCCTGCTCGGCGAATGCCGCGACCTACTGCTCGATCGGCTCAGCCTGTGGCTGCGCGCCCTCGCGCCGACCATCGGCGAAGAACTCTTCGTGCTCGCCGACTCGACCCGCGACCGCCTGCTGCAGACCCGCTACCTCGACCTGCGCGCCGACATCGAGAGCAGCTGGACGCAATACGTCGAACATTTCCGCCGCACCTTCGGCCAGGTCGCCGGCGCTGACGCCGGCCGCAACGGCAACGATGCGCAAGCGTTCTCGGACGCCTCCGGGCTGTCGCTGATGGACGATGCCGTGCTCAGCGAGCACATCGTCCTGCGCGAATTCTCCGCCCAGCTTTCCGAGTCATGCGACGAGGAGCTCTACACCCTGAACCGCCGGGTCGCGCTGCTGCTCGACCGCGAAACGCCCTGCGACGAAGACAATCCGCTCGCGCCGGGCATCGTCTGCACTGCGCTGTCCAACGCCTGCGTTGCCATCGGCGACGACGCCGAGAACCGCCTGATCCTGCTCCGCCGCATCGAACGCCACCTGCATGCCGGCCTGCCGCCGATCTACCAGCAGGTCAATGCCATGCTCATCGAGCGCGGCATCCTGCCCGACCTCAAACGCACCTACCGGCGCAGCAGCAGCTTCACCACCGATACGCCCGCGGCCCCAGCCGGCGCAGCTTCGGCCGCTGCCGCAACCGCCGCGCGCGACGACGGTAGCATCCTCGCCGCCTTGCAGCGCCTGGCCGAACTGCGCACCCTCCCGGGCGCCAGCGCCGGCGGGCCAGCGCAACCGCTGGCGGGACTCCCCGCCGCCTTGACCGCCTTCGCAGGCACGGCACAGCCGGGGCACGCCGCGCCAATCGACGCCGCCAGCATCGACATCCTGCTGCGCGGCGCGCTCGCCGGCCTGCCGCAGCCAATGACAGCTCCCGCCGGCCCGGCGCTTACCCTTGACGGTGAGATGCAGGCCCTGGTCAATCAGGTTCGAGTCGTCCGCGACTCGCCCGGCGCCCAGGAGCTGGGCGGCCTCGAAGCCGTGACGCTGGACATCGTCGCGATGCTCTTCGACTTCATTTTCGACGACGCACACGTCCCGCTGGCGATCAAGGCCCTGCTCAGCCGCCTGCAGATCCCGGTGCTCAAGGTGGCGATGCTCAACCCCGGCTTCTTCGCCGACCGCCAGCACCCGACGCGCCGCTTTCTCGGCGGCATTGCCGGCGTCGCCATCCGCTGGGGCGACGAGGTCGACGAGAACGACCCCTTCTACGCCAAACTGGCCGAACTCGTCGACCGCATTCAGGCCAATTTTGAAGACAAGGTCGAAGTCTTCGGCGAAGCCCTGGCCGAACTCGAAGCCTTCGTCGACACGCACGACGCCGAAGAAGACGACACCACCCTGGCCGCGGCCAACCACGTGCTGCAACGCGAACAGGAAAGCGCCGCCTGGGAACGCGCCCAAAGCGCCCTGCGCGACTTCCTCGCCCTGCGCGCCCTGCCCGCCGCGCTGCACGCCTTCCTTAACGAACACTGGCTCGGCGTCCTCCAGCAGGCCGCCTTGGCCGCCGCCACCGCAGCCCCCGACGACGACAGCGGCCAACGTCTCTGGGACAGCACCCAAAGCCTGATGGGCGACCTGGCGTGGAGCGTCGAAGCCAAGCGCGGCCCCGACGACCGGCTGCGCCTCGTCTCCCTGCTGCCCGAACTGCTCTCCGGACTCAACCGCGGGCTCGACCGCACCGGCACCACGCACGAAGCGCGCGGCGGCTTCTTCGACGCCCTCGTCAAACTGCACGCCGCCGCCCTGCGCGGCGAAGCCGCGCCGACGACCGACGCCCCGCCGCCGCCCGCAACGCCGACGACCGACTGGTCGTCCAGCAACGGAGGCGAGCTTTTGGTCACCCGCAGCCTCGACCACGGCGTCGAAGTCGAAGACGTCATTCTGGTCGGCGCCCCGCCGGTGTGGCGCGCCGACGAACGCGAAATCCAGCGCGAGGTCGGCGCCCTGAAGCGTGGTGACTGGGTCGAGTTCCGCGACGATCAGGGCCACAGCACGCGCGAACGCCTCAACTGGATCAGCCCGCAGCGCGGCATCCTGCTCTTCAGCAATCATCAGGCCGCCAAGGCCATCTCGATTGCGCCCGAAGCGCTGGTGCGCCAGATCCGCGACGGCAAGGCCGCCATCGTTCATCCCGAAGCGATCTTCGAACGCGCCCTGAGCGGTGCACTGGACAGCCTGACCGCAAACCCCGCGCCATAATTCCATCGGCATGAAAACCGAATCCACAAGCGGTGGACCTTCTGGCAAGATAGGGGGCATCCGCCAGGAGAGGAACGCATGCCCGCCCCTGCTTTTCCGCACCTGCTTGCCCCGCTCGATCTCAGTTTCGTCACCCTGCCCAACCGGGTGCTCATGGGGTCGATGCACACCGGCCTCGAAGAAGCCCGGCACGGTTTTTACCGGCTGGCGGAGTTCTACGCCGAACGCGCGCGCGGCGGCGTCGGCCTGATCGTCACCGGCGGCTTTTCGCCCAACCTCTCCGGGCGCGGCCACTCGCACGCGGCGCAGCTGAGCTTTCCCTGGCAGGTCGGCAAGCACCGGCGCATCACCGCCGCAGTGCACGACGCCGGCGGGCGGATCGCCCTGCAGATCCTGCACACCGGGCGCTACGCCTTCCATCCGCTGGCCGCCGCCCCCTCGCGCCTGCGCGCGCCGATCAACCGCTTCATGCCGCGGGCCTTGAGCGCTCACAGCGTGCGCGCCACCCTCGTTGATTACGGCCACTGCGCCTCGCTCGCCCGCCAGGCCGGCTACGACGGCGTCGAGATCATGGGCTCCGAAGGCTACCTGATCAACGAGTTCACCGCCCCGCGAACCAACCGCCGCCAGGACCAATGGGGCGGCAGCAGCGAAAACCGCAACCGCTTCGCCATCGAAGCGGTGAAAGCCGTGCGCGCCGCCGTCGGCCCCGACTTCATCGTCATCTACCGCCTGTCGCTGCTCGACCTCGTCGAAGACGGGTGCAGCTGGGACGAAATCGCCGCCCTCGCCCGCGGCGTAGAAGCGGCCGGCGCGACGCTGATCAACACCGGCATCGGCTGGCACGAATCGCGCATCCCGACCATCGCCACCCTGGTGCCGCGCGCCGCCTTCGCCTGGGTGACGCACAAGCTCAAAGCCGAGGTTTCCGTGCCGCTGATCGCGGCCAACCGGATCAACGACCCGCAGGTCGCCGACGACCTCCTCGCGCAAGGGCGCGCCGACCTGGTCTCGATGGCCCGCCCGCTGCTCGCCGACCCCGACTTCGTGCGCAAGGCGGCGAGCGGCAGAAGCGCCGAAATCAACACCTGCATCGCCTGCAACCAGGCCTGCCTCGACCACGTCTTCGCCGGCCAGATCGCCTCCTGCCTCGTCAATCCGCGCGCCTGCCACGAAACCGAACTCAAGCTCGAAGCCACCGCCGCGCCGCGCCGCATCGCCGTCGTCGGCGCCGGCCCCGCCGGGCTGGCCTGCGCCGCCACCGCCGCCGAACGCGGCCACGCCGTCACGCTCTACGAAGCCGACGCCGAGATCGGCGGCCAGTTCAAGCTCGCCCGCCGCATCCCCGGCAAAGCCGAATACGCCGAAACCCTGCGCTACTTCGACCACCGTCTGCGCCACGCCGGCGTCGAACTTCGCCTCGGCCGCCGGATCGGCGCCGCCGAATTGATCGCCGCCGGCTACGACCACGTGGTGCTGGCCACCGGCGTCACCCCCCGTGCGCTCGACCTTCCCGGCCACGACCATGCAAAAGTCCTCGACTACGCCGAATTGCTGGCAGGCCGCCGCCAGGCCGGAAAACGCGTCGCCGTGATCGGCGCCGGCGGCATCGGCTTCGACGTTGCCGAATGGCTCACCCACCCGCCCGACGCAGCGCACGACGCACACGACGCACTCGGCGCGCCCGAGGCCCTCGCCGCCTTCGAAGCCGAATGGGGGATCGACGAAAGCTACGCCGCACGCGGCGGCCTCAAAGCCCCCGCCCCGGTGCGCAGCCCGCGCACCGTCTGGCTCCTGCAGCGCAAACCTGGGCGGCTCGGCGAAACCCTGGCCCGCACCACCGGCTGGATTCGCCGCGCTCGGCTCAAGCGGCGCGGCGTGCAGATGTTCGGCGGCGTCACCTACGAACGCATCGACGACGCCGGCCTGCACCTGATCCTCAACGGCGAACCCTGCTGCCTGCCGGTCGACCACATCGTCGTCTGCGCCGGGCAGGAACCGTGCCGCGAGCTCGAAGCCGAACTGCGCGCCGCCAGCGTCCGCCTGAGCCTGATCGGCGGCGCCGACCTCGCCACCGAGCTCGACGCCAAACGCGCCATCGACCAAGGCACCCGCCTCGCAGCAACGCTCTAAGCCCAGAAAGCGACATCCCACGCGCCCTGCAGCCGGCCTGGAAGGCGCATGGAATGGCGCACCCAGCCATGCGCCCGCCCGACGAACTTGCATTGCCGGGGCCATGGTCAATACTCCGAAAGCCCCTTCATTTTCCCGCATCGTTCAGGACGGCCTGCGTTGCCCCTCCGCCCACGCCCTCTTCACAGCTTGTTGGCGCTGTGCGCCCTGCTCCTTGCTGTGTCTTCCGTTCCGCAGGCCGGCGCGCAGCCCTTGCGCGTCCTCACCACCGAAGAGGCGCCGACCAACTACACCCGCGATGGTTTATTGACCGGGATCACCGTCGACATCGTGCGCACGCTCCTTGAGCGCCAGGGGCTGAAGACGCCGATCGAGATTTATCCCTGGCCGCGCACCTTTGCCATCGCCCAAAGCGCAGCCAACGTGGTGATCTTTACCGCCGCCCGCACGCCGGAACGCGAAGCGCTCGGCTTTTCCTTCGTCGGCCCGGTCACCACGCGCCGGCATGCGCTGTTCGCGCGTGCCGACGATGTTCGCCGTTACCCCTCGCTCGACGCCCTGCGCAAGGAACGCCCTCTGATCGCCGGAATGCGCGGCGACTGGCGCGCCGCCTGGGTGGGCGAGCAGAAGCTCCCTTTGTACGCGACCAACTCGCACGCCCAGAGCCTGCGCATGCTGCTCGCCGGCCGCGTCGATCTGGCGGTGCTCTCCGACCTGGAGGTGGGCGCCGACCTCGACGCCATCGGCAGTGCGCGCCAGAGCGTGCGCCTCGCCTACGTGATCGAGGAGCGCGCCGCCTACATCTTGCTCTCCAAGGGCACCCCGGCCGACACGCGGGCGCGCTGGCAAAGCGAATTCACGCGCCTGCAGGAGGGCGACTTCTTCCGCCAACTGAGTTCGCGCTGGTCCGCCATTCTCGGCCTTCCCTTGCACTACAGCCCTGTGCAGGGCATCCACATCGAGCCCGCGACGGAGCGCGGGAAATAAGGCGATCCGCCCCCGCCGCCCACGACCGCCCACTGCGGCCTGCCGCAGTCCGGGAGGCCGCATGGACAGGCGTGTCTGGCGTACCTCCCGGAGTAGACGCCCGCCCATGCTATGCTCCTGTGCTACCCATCCCCAACGGCTAGACAAAAGCACAAGGAGCCTCACCCATGACGTCTCCGACTCCGGAGGTCTTCCACGCCTCCAAGCGCAACGGTATCACCCGCATGCGCTTCCTTTTGATCGCCATCTTGCTCGGAACGCCGGCCGCCCTCATCGCAGCCAACGGACTTAGCACCTTCAACGCAGTCGTCTGCGCCCTCGCCGCCGGCCTCGCGTTCGCCCTAGACCGGTTGTCGCGCAAGCAACTCGGTTTCGGAAAACCGCTTCTTATCCTGACCGACGACGAGTTGAACGCCCCGAACCTGAGCGGCCAATCGAAACGCCTGCGCTGGGCCGACATTGCCTCGATCGGGCAGGAAACCGTCCAAGGTCACAACTTCATCCGCTTCCGCCTCAAAAGCGCTGCTACCGCCCCCAAGCGAGGTTTCTGGAGCCGGCTCTCGGGCGACCCCAGTCTGTCGCTCAACGCTTTTTCGCCGGAGGACCAGGCCCGCGTATTCGACGCCCTGCTCGCCCACCACGCGCGCCACCCGAGTTTTGACCGCACGCAAGCCCAGCAGGACATTGACGACGCCCAACAGGCCCAGTCCTTCGAAGCCGGACTTCAAGCCCTGCAACCGCGCCCGTGGGCAACCTATCTCCTGATCGCACTCAACCTCGGAGTCTGGTTACTAACCTTGAACCGAGGCGCCGGTCTACAACAGACGCCCAGCGATCTCTTACTGCTCTGGGGCGGTAATGCGGCCTCGGAAGTCCAGCGCGGCGAATTTTGGCGCCTCACGAGCGCGACCTTCCTGCACAGCGGCGTACTGCACGTGATGATGAACATGTTCGGCCTCTATTCGGCTGGCGTCCTCGTCGAACGCATTTACGGCACGCGCCAGTTCCTGCTCATCTACTTTGGCGCTGGCCTGCTCGGCAGCGCGCTCAGCCTGCATTTCGCGGCACAGAGCGCGGTCTCGGTCGGGGCCTCGGGCGCGGTCTTCGGGGTCGCCGGCGCCCTACTCGTCGCCGTTCTCCAGCACCGCGAACGCATTCCCAAAGCCTTCAGCAAGGAAACATTGACCGGCGTCGGCAGCTTCCTCGTCTATTCCTTGCTACAAGGCTTCGCGCACGCCGGCATCGACAATGCCGCGCACATCGGCGGCCTGCTCGGCGGAAGCCTCGCGGCCTACCTGCTGCCCGAACGCTTCGACCTCGAGAGCTTCCGCCGCCTCACCGGCCGACGAACCGGAATCGCCTTCCTGACCCTAAGCTCGGTATTGCTGAGCGTGGGGCTCACCGCTCCGGAAGCAACGCTCGACCAGCGCCGCCTGGTCGAAAGCCCGGCGATCGCCAAACGGGCATTTCAGCAGTTCAACGACGCCATCAACACGCTCAAACAGGCGGACGACGACGTCTCAGCCGGCCGGCGCGACGAGCACGAGGTGATCGAAACGCTTTATCCGCGCGTCAGCAGCGAATTCCGCGCCGCTGCCAGCGACTACAAACGCCTCGGTCATCGCCCGGGCGACCCGCGCATAGGTTTTGCTGCAGACATGACCCGGGTGGCGGAACTGTTTGCCGAATTGCTCGAACTGCCGCGCGCCTACGACCCGGAGGAGCGCAAATATGCGGTACTTGATCGGACGCGAGAGCAGCAGATTGAGGCGGAGTTGAAGACGCTCACCGAGCGCATCGCGAAGTTCATTGCCGAAACGAAGAAATAACTCAATTCACAGCCCCTCACCGCCAGGATACGCCCGCTGCGCCCTGCAGCGGGCCTGGAGGGCGCATGGAGATTGGCGGCCAGGGCACATTCTGGGCAAAAAAAGACCGGCTTCGCGCCGGTCTTTTCGTTTTCCGCCCTGCGGCGAAGGTTCAGCGTTCGACCGGGCGGGCCGGGTCACTGCACCATTCGCTCCACGAGCCCGGATAGAGCTTGGCGCCCGGCAGGCCGGCGCGTTCCATAGCCAACAGGTTGAGGCAGGCCGAGACGCCGGAGCCGCATTGCAGAATGGCTTGTTCGGGCGGCAGGCCGTCGAGCAGCTCGACGAATTCGCGCCGCAGTTCGTCGGCCGGGCGGAAGAGGCCGTCTTCGCCGAGGTTGCGCCCGAAGAAGCGGTTGCGCGCGCCGGGGATGTGGCCACCGACGGGGTCGATGGTCTCGTTTTCGCCGCGGAAGCGGTCCGGGCCGCGCGCGTCGATGACGCAGCGCTCAAGGTTGCCGAGGTTGGCCAGCACTTCGGCGGCGTCGACCGTCCAGCCGTCGCGCGGCGCACCGACGAAGTCGACCGGCGCGACGATCGGCACCACCGGGTCGAGCGGCCGGCCTTCCTTGACCCACTGCCCGAAGCCGCCGTCGAGCAAGGCGACACGTTCGTGGCCCAGCCAGCGCAGCATCCACCAGAGGCGCCCGGCAACCATGCCACCGGCGTCGTCATAGACCACAACCTGCGTTTCCGGGGTGATCCCACAGCGCCCGAAGGTGCGTCGCATCGCATCGAAGTCGGGCAGCGGGTGGCGGCCGTTGCGGCCGGTCTTCTCCCCCGAGAGGTCGTCGTCGAGGTGCAGGAAGAGCGCGCCGGGCAGGTGGTTCTCGGCATAGACGCGGCGGCCGTAGCCGACGTCAGAGAGTTGATGACGGACGTCGATGATGCGCCAGTTGGGGTCGTCGAGGTGCGCGGCCAGCGTGGCGCAGGACACCAGCGTCGAACTGAAGCCGCCGTCGCCCTCGCCTTCCTCGAGCCAGCTCCGGGCCTCCTCCTCGTTGTCGAACAGGCGCATCTCGGCCTGGACGAAAATCTGCGACAGCCAGGCGCTCCAGGCCACCCACTCGCTATGCGTGATCACCGCGATGCGTTTGAAACTGTGCTTGTGCGCCCGCGCGAAAACCACTTCCTCCCAGGCCACATCAAGGGTGAAGTCGGCCATCTGGCGCAGATCGAAGTACAGGTCCACCGGCCCTTGAAAGCGGACCTTGTAATTGACCATGTCTTCGAATTCCCGATAGTCGGCCAGCGTAAACTCGCCGTAGACATTCACTTCGACACGTTGAGGTTGTTGTTGTACGACGATCATGGTGATCTCCGCTCCGGTGGATTGAATCTGTCGAGAATGGCTGGAAAGATCGAAAAAAACTCAAGCGTTAGCGGCCGGTCGGACGTTCGAAAAAGTGTTTGCCATCACCCCGCTGGCGACGATCAGAGCGATCGCCAACCAAGCCTCGAAAGATAAGGTCTCCTGCCAAATCAGCATACCGAAAAGGCTGGCAAAAATCACCGCCGAATACGCCAGGCTGGCCGCCACCAGCGTCTTTCCGCGTTTATAGGCGCGCGTCATGGCCAGTTGGGCGAGCACACCGAAAGCGCCGACGCCCAGAAGCAGCAGGCCGCCGCGCAGGTCTTCGACCGGATGCCGCTCGGCCACGGCCAACCACAGCCCGCTCCCGACCGTGGCCAGGAGTGAAAAATAGAACACGGTACGTTCCTCGGGTTCGCCGCGCTCGCCCAGTTCGCGCACGTTGAAATAGGCGATCCCGGCCAGCATGCCGCTCACCAGGCTGACCGTGATGCCCAGCCACTGCGCCCCGTCGAGGTTCGGTCGCAGGAGCAACGCCACTCCGGCAAAACCGACGCCCAGCGCAGCCACGATGCCGGCATTGAGGCGCGCCTTGCCGAAGGCGGCCAGATAAAGGGCGAGGAACAGCGGCGCGGTGTAGGCCAGGGTCACCGCGGTCGCCAGCGGCAACAGGCTGATGCCGTAGAAATAGAAGCACAACGAGACGAAGCCGCTGGCGCCGCGCCACAACTGAAAGCGCCAGTGCGGGGTGCGCAACGGAACACGGCGGACGCCGACCAGCGCCGCGATCAGGAGCAAGGAAATGGCGTTACGGTAAAAGACGATTTCGGCGGTCGAAAAGCTGTCGGCCGCCAGTTTCACGCACACGCCCATACAGGCGAAAAGAAAACTGGCGACAACCATCCACAAGGCTTGCATGGGGGAGACGTGGCCCAAACCCGCTGGCATGGGCGATCGATGCGTAAAGAGCGGATTCTAGACCTTTTCCGATTGACCGTCCCCCCCTCTTTGCGTTATTTTGCGCCGTTTCCAGCGAGTATTTTCCGATGGCGCGCACGCCCGCTTCAGCCCCCTCTTCCGAGGAGCGCACCGCTTCCTCCGCCGACCCGGGCGAACTGCGTTTCGAAACCGCGCTCGCCGAACTCGAACAGATCGTTCAGCGCATGGAAAGCGGCCAACTCTCGCTCGAGGATTCGATCGTCGCCTACCGCCGCGGCAGCGCCCTGCTCAAGCATTGCCAGCAGAAGCTCGACGACGCCGAGGCGCGCATCCAGATTCTCGAGAATGGCAGCCTGCGCGATTTCGACGCCGCCAGCGAAGGCAAATCATGACCCCCGACACCGCCCTTCCTTTCGTCGACTGGATGCAAAGCACCCAGTCACGCATGGAGCAGACGCTCGACCGCCTGCTCCCCTCCGCAACCTCGATCCCGGCCCGGCTGCACGAGGCCATGCGCTACGCCAGCCTCGGCGGCGGCAAGCGCGTCCGTCCGCTGCTCGCCTTCGCCGCCGGCGAACTGACCGCTGCCCCGGCAGAGCGCATTGAAGTCGCCGCCAGCGCGGTCGAACTGATCCACGCCTATTCGCTGGTGCATGACGACCTACCCTGCATGGACGACGACGTCCTGCGTCGCGGCCGGCCGACCTGCCACGTCGAATACGACGAGGCGACCGCGCTGCTCGTCGGCGACAGCCTGCAGACGCTGGCCTTCGAGCTGCTCGCCCGCGAAAGTCTCGGCACCCCGACCCGCCAGCTCGACATGGTGCGCACCCTGGCGCACGCCAGCGGCTCTCTGGGCATGGCCGGCGGCCAGGCCATCGACCTCGGCGCCGTCGGGCGCACGCTCGAACAGGCCGAACTCGAACTCATGCACGCACTCAAGACCGGCGCCCTGATCCGCGCCGCCGTACTGCTCGGCGCGATGTGCGGCGACGACTTCCCGGCCGAGGCACGCGAAGCGCTCGACCGCTTCGCCAAGCGCGCCGGCCTGCTCTTCCAGGTCGTCGACGACATCCTCGACTGCACCGCCAACACCGCCACCCTGGGCAAAACCGCCGGCAAGGACGCGCAAGCCGACAAACCGACCTACGTCAGCCTGCTCGGTCTGGAACGCGCGCGCGATTTCGCTGCCGAACTGCGCAGCCAGACGCTGGATTCGCTTTCCGGTTTCGGCGAGCGCGCCCGGCGCCTGCGCGAACTGACCGATTTCATCACCCATCGATCGTTCTAAGCCCGGCCGCCCGCGGCCCGGAACAGAACTCACGGATTCGGGATTACACCCCATGACCAGCTACCCCTTGCTCGACACCATCGGTTCGCCGGCCGCGTTGCGCGCGCTGGAACGCAAGCAGCTGCCCCAGCTCGCCGAAGAGCTGCGCGCCTTCCTCGTCGAATCGGTCTCCAAGACCGGCGGCCACCTCTCGTCCAACCTCGGGACTGTCGAGCTGACGCTGGCCCTGCACTACGTCTATGACACCCCGCGCGACCGTCTGGTGTGGGACGTCGGCCACCAGACCTACGCACACAAGGTCCTCACCGGCCGGCGCGAAGGCATGGCCCGGCTGCGCAGCCACGGCGGCGTCTCGGGCTTCCCCAAGCGCTGCGAAAGTGACTACGACACCTTCGGCGTCGGCCATTCGTCGACCTCGATCTCGGCCGCGCTCGGTATGGCTCTGGCCTGCAAGCTCAAGGGCGACGACCGCAAGACGGTGGCCATCATCGGCGACGGCGCGATGTCCGCCGGCCAGGCCTTCGAGGCGCTCAACAACGCCGGCGTTGCCGACGCCAACATGCTCGTCATCCTCAACGACAACGACATGTCGATCTCGCCGCCCGTCGGCGCGCTCAACAAATACCTCGCCCGCCTCTTCTCGGGCAGCGCCTTCAACGCCGCGCGCCGCGCCGGCGAGAAGGTGCTCGGCGTCTCGCCGGGCCTGCTCGAATTCGCCAACCGCTTCGAAGAACACGTCAAAGGCATGCTCACCCCGGGCACCCTGTTCGAGGAACTCGGTTTCAACTACATCGGCCCGATCGACGGCCACGACCTCGATTCGCTGATCCCCACCCTGCAGAACCTGCAGAAGCTCAAAGGGCCGCAGTTCCTGCACGTCATCACCCGCAAGGGGCAGGGCTACAAGCTCGCCGAGGCCGATCCCATCCTCTACCACGGCGTCTCCAAGTTCCAGCCGGAGGTCGGCATCGAAGGCGGCAAGGGAGGCAAAGGCGGCGCGCGACCGACCTACACCCAGATCTTCGGCCAATGGCTGTGCGACATGGCTGCTGCAGACGACAAGCTGGTGGCGATCACCCCGGCGATGGGCGAAGGCTCGGGCATGATCCGCTTCTCGGAGCAGTTCCCTGAGCGCTATCACGACGTCGGCATCGCCGAGCAGCACGCCATCACCTTCGCCGCCGGCATGGCCTGCGAGGGCTTGCGGCCGGTGGTCGCCATCTACTCGACCTTCCTGCAGCGCGGTTACGATCAGTTGCTGCACGACGTCGCCCTGCAGAACCTGCCGGTGGTCTTTGCCCTCGATCGCGGCGGCCTCGTCGGCGCCGATGGCCCGACGCACCACGGCACCTTCGACCTCTCCTACGTCACCTGCATCCCGAACATGGTCGTCATGACGCCGGCCGACGAGGAAGAATGCCGGCGCATGCTGACCACGGCCTACCGCCACGACGGCCCGTCGGCAGTGCGCTATCCGCGCGGCACCGGCCCCGGCGTGGCAACCTGCGCCGAGCTGACGACGCTGCTGCTCGGCAAGGGAGAAATCCGCCGTCAGGGCCAGGGCGTGGCCCTGCTCGCCTTTGGCAGCATGCTCACCCCGGCGCTCGAAGCCGGCGAGGCGCTCGACGCCACGGTGGCCAACATGCGCTTCGTCAAACCGATCGACCGCGAACTGATCGCAAAGCTGGCTGCGGAACATTCTTTGCTCGTCAGCGTCGAAGAGAATGCCCTCATCGGCGGCGCCGGCTCGGAAGTCGCGCGTGTCCTCGACGAATTGGGCAGCCCGGTGCGCTTTATCCGCATCGGCCTGCCCGACCGCTTCATCGATCATGGCGACCAGGCCCGCCTGCTGGCCGAAGTCGGCCTTGATCGCGACGGCATCGTCGCAACCGTCAGAACGGCGCTCACCGATGCCCAGGCCGCAAGCGCGGCCTCCATTGCTCAGGAAAAACCATGAACGAAAAACCCGCTCCCGCCATGGTCGACGTGCAGAATCTGGCCGACACCCGCCAGATCGCGATCAACCGCGTCGGGATCAAGGCCATCCGCCACCCGGTCAAGGTCCTCGACCGCAGCGGCGGCATCCAGCACACCATCGCTGTCTTCAACATGTACGTCGGCCTGCCGCACAACTTCAAGGGCACGCACATGTCGCGCTTCGTCGAGATTCTCAACAGCCATGAGCGCGAGATCTCGATCGAGAACTTTCCCGCCATGCTGCGCGAAATGGTGCAAAAACTGGAAGCCCAGACCGGTCACATCGAGATGAGCTTCCCCTACTTCATCAACAAGGCCGCGCCGGTTTCGGGCGTGCAGAGTCTGATGGACTACGACGTGACGCTCACCGGCGAAATCTGCCACGGCGAGATCGCCTCGACGGTCAAGGTCGTCGTCCCGGTCACCAGCTTGTGCCCATGCTCGAAGAAGATCTCCGAGCGCGGCGCGCACAACCAGCGCTCGCACGTCACGATCACCGCGCACATCAAGGATCACATCTGGATCGAGGAGATCGTCGAACTCGTCGAGAAGGAGGCCTCCTGCGAGCTGTACGGCCTGCTCAAGCGCCCCGATGAGAAATACGTCACCGAGCGCGCCTACGACAACCCGAAGTTCGTCGAAGACATGGTGCGCGACGTCGCCGCCCGCCTCAACCAGGAAACGCGCATCCATTCCTACGTGGTCGAATCGGAAAACTTCGAGTCGATCCACAACCACTCGGCCTACGCCTTGATCGAGAGCGCGCCGAAGTGCGCGCAAAAAACGCCGGCCTGAGTGTTCTCACCTGCGCCCACCATCAGGGCGCAAAAAAACGGGGCGTATCCTGACGGAACGCCCCGTTGCATTTCGGCCTTGCGCGCCGCCCGGCGGCGCGCAGTGGCGTACGATCAGTCCTTCTGCTTGCGGACCAGCTTTTCCTTGATGCGCGCCGACTTTCCGGAACGCTCGCGGAGGTAGTACAGCTTGGCGCGACGCACGTCGCCACGGCGCTTGACCTCGATCGAGGCAACCAGCGGCGAGTAGGTCTGGAAGGTACGCTCGACGCCTTCGCCCGACGAGATCTTGCGGACGATGAAGCTCGAGTTCAGGCCGCGGTTACGCTTGGCGATAACCACGCCTTCGTAGGCCTGCAGACGCTCACGGGAACCTTCCTTGACCTTGACCTGGACGATAACGGTATCGCCGGGGGCAAATTCGGGGATGGTCTTGCCCAGGCGGGCAATTTCTTCTTGCTCGAGTTGCGCAATCAGATTCATTTTTAAGACTCCTTTTTGGTTTCCTGACCGCATTGCTCCTGAAACTGCACCAGGAGTTGCGTTTCCTCTTTCGACAGCATCCGCCCCGCCAACAGCTCGGGCCGCCGCTGCCACGTCCGTCCCAGCGCCTGTTTGAGGCGCCAGCGACGAATCTGCTCGTGGTGGCCGGACAATAGCACATCCGGCACCCGCCGGCCCGCGTATTCCTCGGGCCGCGTGTAGTGGGGGCAATCCAGCAGGCCCGCCACAAACGAATCCTCGCTTGCCGAAGCGGCGTCGTTGAGCACGCCCGGCAGTTGCCGCACGACGGCGTCCAAAAGCGCCATCGCCGGGAGTTCGCCACCTGAAAGCACGAAATCCCCGATCGAAATTTCCTCATCGACGCAGCGTTCGATCAGCCGCTCGTCGATCCCTTCGTAGCGCCCGCACAGCAGCACCACGCCTTCCTGCCCGGCCGCCTCGACGAAGCGCATCACCCGCGCATGCGTGAGCGGCGCGCCTTGCGGCGACAGATAGACCACCCGGCTCGCCGCGACGCCCTGCGCCGCCTGGCGCGCCTTCGCCGCAGCAATCGCCGCTTCAAGCGGCGCCGGTAACATCACCATCCCGGGACCGCCACCGTAGGGCCGATCATCGACCGTCCGGTGCAAGTCCTGCGTAAAGTCGCGCGGGTTTGTGAACGCCAGCGACCAACGTCCTTCGTCCAGCGCCCGCCGCGTCACCCCCGACTGGGTGATCGCCGCGAACATCTCCGGAAACAGCGTCACCGCATCGGCGACCAGCACCGGTCCGGCGGCCCGCCCACGAGCGGCAGAACTCACCAGTCGGCTTCCCACTCGACGCGCACCCGGCGCGTCGACAAATCCACGTCCAGCACGACCGCCGCAACGAAGGGCAGGAGTTGCTCCTGTCCGTCGCCATTGCCGACGCGCAACACGTCGTTGGCCGCCGTTTCGATCAGCCCGAGCACGCGCCCGAGCGGCTGATCCTTGGTATTCACCACGTCCAGGCCGATCAGATCGCCCCAGTAATACTCATCCGTCCCGGTCGCCGGCAGGGCTTCCCGCGGCGCACCGATCAACAGGCCGGCGGCGGCCTCGGCCGCGTTCCGGTCGTCGAAACCGGCGAACTGGGCGACCCAGGAATCGCCATGCGTCCGGCAACGGATCAAGCGCTGCGGCTGCCAGCGTTCCGGCGCCTCACCTTCACGGCCCAGCCACCAGTATTTCATCCGCGCCCAAGCGGCCGGATCGTCGGCGAAGGGATGCACGTGCACCGCACCGCGCAGCCCGTAAGCCGAAACAATCTTGCCGAGAACGACAATGTCGGCCGCAACCGGAGGTTGGGCCGACAAGGCAGAAGACTCTGTCAAGCGTCGAGAGGTCGCTTAGGCGGCAACCGGCGCGGCCGCCTTCTTCACCAGACGGGCGACCGTCGGCGAGAGCTGGGCGCCATTTTGCTGCCAGTAGCTCAGACGGTCGGCGGCGATGCGCAGACCCTCTTCCTTTTCCGAGGCGATCGGGTTGTAGAAACCGATGCGCTCGATGAAACGGCCATCGCGACGGGTGCGGGAGTCCGCCACCACCACGTTGTAGAAGGGACGCTTCTTGGCGCCACCGCGTGCGAGTCGAATAACAACCATAGGAGATCTCTATTCCGAAATCAGAAAAAGGGCAAGATTATAACAAGAAAGCGCGGGAAAACAAGCCGCTACTCCAAACAGGGCCCAAACCCGCCCCGCTCCGATGCGTACGACCGGCTGCGGACGGCCGTCGACAAATGCACGCCGGCGTGACGTATGCCGCAACGAACGCCGCCCGGCGCGGTCTACACTCAGACCAGCGCGTCTTTGAGTCCAGCGCCGAACCATGAGCCCTTCGTTCATCTCTGCTGCAAACCAGGCCCCGGGAAAACCCGACGGCATCGCTCGCCTCCAAGGATGGCTGAGGACTCCCCGCGCCCCTCATGATAGCGACGAATACGCGAATCAGTTGCAGCATCTGCAGGCGCTCGGCGAATGCGCGGCGACGCTGCCGCAACGCATGGCGGTCCTCGACGCACTCTACCTCCGCCTGCACGCCGCGCTCGACGGAACCGCCGCAACGCTCACCACGCTGCCGCTCCCCCTTCCGCGCAAACAAAAACTGACCCTGCGCGCTGCGCAGGACTGCCTGCTCAACCTTGCCCGCGCCCTGCTCGGCAGCCTCAGCGAACACAGCCCGCGCCACGGCCTCGGTGTGCACTTCGCCCACAACCTCGGCCATCCGCCAGAGCTCGTCCTATGGCGCGCCCTGCGCTGTCTCGGACGGCACTTCCAGCTCAGCGCGCTGGTTGCCGCCCCCGCAGGACACGACCTCTGGCGGGAACTGCACCACGTTTTTCAGCGCGCCCAGGCGCTCGACCTCCTCGACACGCACCCGGACCCGGACGGGCAATCGCTTGCCGACACCTACTTCGCCACCATCCTCCACGCCTGCGCCCAACCCACCTCGCTCAGCGTCGAAGAAAACCGCTTCGTAGCCGACCTTCTGGCACACAGCCGCGGCCTGATCGACCCCGAAGGCGAATCCCCGCCAACCTTCATTCTCGACCTCGCCCGCGACGCCCCCGCCTTTTCGGCCTTCCGCCCACCGCCAGACCTCGCCATTCCGTTCGCCTTTTCCTGCAAGCGCTTATGCGCCAGGCTCCGGGTCCAGGAAGCCGCACTGACCCGCGGCATCGGCGCGCGTGCGCTCGAACTTCCCGGCTTCGCCGAAACCCCGTCCGGACGCAGCCTGCTGCGCCGTCTGGCCAGCCGCTGGAACTCACCCGCCAAGCGCCGCTTCCCGCGCCGCCGCCAAGGCTACCGCGGCCAACTCCTGGCCGGACTCGACGCCTTGCGCGAACTCTTTCGCCACGCCGCGAACCATCCCCCACCCAGCACGCAGTGGATGATCATCAACGAAAGCCCGGACGGGTACGCCGCCATGCACGTCTCGGGCGACACCGGCAATTTCGCCGCCGGAGACATCGCCGCCTTGCGCACCGAAACCGGCGACCGCTGGCAACTGTGCATCGTGCGCCGGGTCGAGTCGGCCCACCCGGAACACATCGAAGTCGGGCTACAAATTCTGCCCGGCGACGCTGCACCAGCCAGCCTGATCCGCCCCGCCTCGAGCGACACCCCCACAGAACGGCACGCCGTTCTGCTCCTCCCGCCAATCCCGCCGCTGCGCAACAGCGCCCTGCTGGTCGCCCCCAGCCATGCCCTGCCCGACGCGCCCTGCGAGTTCCTGCTGGTCACCGAGCGGCACAACCTCGAAATCCGCGAGATGCGCAGCCTCGGCTGCGAGGAACGCAACGCGCGCATCGCCCTGTTCCATATTGAAAACGACGAACCGCCTGCGCTTTAACCCGCGCGCTGCGGATTCCAGCCACCGCAAAGCCGGCAAATAACGAGACGACAAGGAGGTGTGTTCCGGCACCGCTGTCGCCCACCAGGACCGACCCTTTTTCGCTCTATTCGCACTGGAATCACCAGTGGCGCGGCCACTCGGCGGCCACCAGCCCACCGAGCAACACCAGACACCAGGACAGGTAGAGCCAGAACAGGAAGATCGGCACGACGGCGAAAGCCCCGTAGAGCAGCGAAAAAGTCGGCACCAGGCCAATGTAAGCGGCAAACCCCTTCTGCATGCCGAGGAAAGCCAGCGCAGCAAAAAAACCGCCGCGCCCGGCATCGCAAAACCGCACCTTGGCGTTCGGCAACCAGACGTAAAGCAGGGTGAAACAAAACGCGGTCGCCAACAAACCGCCGAGACGCAAGGACAGCACGCGCATCCAGCCGGGCTGCTCAAACCAGCCCAGCGAAACGACCACCGCCTGGTAAGTGATGTAACCGACGCCGACGACCGCCAGCGGCCAGAACGCGAGTACACCGACATACACACCAAGACGCCGCCACCATACCGAGCGCCCAGAAACCCGCCAGATGTCGTTGAACGCACGTTCCATGTTCAGTAACAGGAACAAGACGCTCAGACACAGGCCGGCCAGGCCGAACAAGGTCATTTCCGAAGCGTTGCGCGAGAACGTCAGAACATAATCGACGATCATCCCGCCGCTGCGTTCGGGCAAGATGCTGCCGGCAAGAAACCGGTCAAGCTGCAAGGCATAGGCTTCGATGCCCGGCAACAAGGACATCACCCCGAAGGCGATGACCACCATGGGCACCAGCGAGAACAGCGTCAGGTAAGCCAAGCTCGCGCCCGACTGATCGAGCCCCTCCGCAAAAAAGCGGCGCAAGACGGTCCGCAACAGGACCACAACGCGCAAAGCAGTCGTCGACATGCGTCCTATGATAGCCTGTCGCCCCTTCGCCCGCCCCCTTCGCCATGAACGCCGTCACCGCGCACCGCATCGCCGCCAGCAGCCTCATTGCCCTGATCCTGCTCTGCCTCGCGTGGGAACTCAGGCTCGCCCCGGTCATCCCTGGCGGTTCGTGGCTGGCGCTCAAATGCCTTCCCCTGCTCCTACCGCTGCGTGGCGTCCTCGCAGGGCGTCGCTACACCTTTCAGTGGTCGACGCTGCTGATCCTTTTTTACCTCTGCGAAGGCGTAGTCCGGGCGACCACCGACACCGGCTCCAGCCGCGGCCTCGCCGGGCTCGAAACCCTCCTCGCCGCGCTCTACTTCTGGAGCGCCATTGCCTACGTGCGTCGCACGCGGCCAGGCCGCCCATAAAAAAAGCGCGTCATTCGACGCGCTTTTTCTGGATGCCGGCTTGACTCAGGAGAGTTCCGCGAGCACGGTGCTCGATGCCGAAACCTTGTCGCCGATCACCACCTTGACCTGAGTATCGAGCGGCAGGTACAGGTCGACGCGCGAACCGAAGCGGATGAAGCCGTAACGCTGCCCCGCGCTCAGTGCCGTGCCGGGCTCGACATAGTTCAGGATGCGCCGCGCCACCAGGCCAGCGATCTGCACGCAGGTGACATCACGCCCATCCGCGGTCTTGAGGTGCAGCGCGCAGCGCTCGTTCTCGACCGAGGCCTTGTCGAGGGCTGCATTGAGGAAGCGCCCCGGGTTGTACCACTTCTGCTCCACGCGGCTGGCGATCGGGGCGCGGTTCGAATGCACGTTGAACACGTTCATGAACACGCTGACCTTGAGCGCCCGGCGCTTGAGATAAGGATCGTCCGTTTCCTCGACGACGACGATGCGCCCGTCGGCCGGAGCGACGATGCTCTTCGCCCCGCCGGCGATCACCCGAGCAGGATCACGGAAAAACTGCAGGCAGAAGACGAAGATCAGCCAGAACGGCAGGGACCAGACGCCGGCCGATGAAGCCAACAAGGCCAGCGCCAGCGACAGGGCGATAAAGGGCCAGCCCTCGCGGGCCAGAAACGGATGCGGATAATTCATGGACAACCTGTAAGGGAATAAAGGGCGACACCCGGATTACGACTCGGGGTGAGACGCGGAGCAACGCTCCGAAGTCTCACCCCGAAATCCTCAGCCCGACGCTCAGTTCTTGCTTTGATCGACGAGCTTGTTCTTCTTGATCCAAGGCATCATGTCGCGCAGTTTACCACCGACCTGCTCGATCGGATGCTCGGCGGTCAGACGGCGGCGCGCGGTCATCGACGGGTAGTTGGTCTTGCCTTCCAGAATGAACATCTTGGCGTATTCACCGCTCTGGATGCGCTTCAGGGCATTGCGCATGGCGTAGCGCGACTCTTCGTTGATGACTTCCGGCCCGGTCACGTACTCGCCGTACTCGGCGTTGTTCGAGATCGAGTAGTTCATGTTGGCGATGCCGCCTTCGTACATCAAATCGACAATCAGCTTGAGCTCATGCAGACACTCGAAGTAGGCCATCTCCGGCGCGTAGCCGGCTTCGGTCAGGGTCTCGAAGCCCATCTTCACGAGTTCGACGGCGCCGCCGCAAAGCACGGCCTGCTCGCCGAAGAGGTCGGTCTCAGTCTCTTCGCGGAAGTTGGTCTCGATCACGCCGCCCTTCGTGCCGCCGTTGGCCGCGGCATACGACAGCGCGATGTCCTTGGCCTTGCCCGAGACGTCCTGGTGCACGGCGATCAGCGAGGGCACACCGCCCCCCTTGAGGTACTCGGAGCGCACGGTGTGGCCCGGGCCTTTCGGCGCGACCATGATCACGTCGAGGTCGGCACGCGGCACGACCTGGTTGTAATGCACGTTGAAGCCGTGTGCGAAGGCCAGTGCGGCGCCCTTCTTGATGTTCGGCTCGACGTCGTTGTAATAGACGGCCGGGATATTCTCATCCGGCAGCAGAATCATCACGACGTCGGCGCCCTTGACCGCCTTGGCGACTTCTTCAACCTTGAGGCCGGCCTTCTCGGCCTTGCTCCACGATGCGCCATCCTTGCGCAGGCCGACGGTGACCTTGCAGCCGGAGTCCTTCAGGTTCTGGGCGTGGGCATGGCCTTGCGAGCCGTAGCCGACGATGGTGACCTTCTTGCCTTTGATCAGGGAGAGGTCGGCATCCTTGTCGTAATAGACTTTCATCGTTTTCCTTTCTTGCGAAGTGTTCCCGTGGCGCGGGTCAGACTTTCAGAATGCGGTCGCCGCGGCCGATGCCGCTGACGCCGGTGCGTACGGTTTCGAGGATGAGATCCGCATCGATCGCCTGGATAAAGGAATCGAGTTTGGAACCGCTCCCCGTGAGCTCGATGACGTAGGTTGTCTCGGTCACGTCGATGATGCGCCCGCGGAAGATATCGGCCATGCGCTTCATTTCCTCGCGGTCCTTGCCGGTGGCGCGGACCTTGATAAGCATCAGCTCGCGCTCGATATGCGCGGCCTCAGAAAGATCGACGACCTTGATGACGTCGACCAGCTTGTTCAGCTGTTTGGTGATCTGCTCGATGATCTCGTCGCTGCCGCTGGTGACAATGGTCAGCCGCGACAACGAACGGTCCTCGGTCGGCGCCACGGTCAGCGTTTCGATGTTGTAACCGCGCGCCGAGAACAACCCGGCCACCCGGGACAGGGCGCCGGCTTCGTTCTCGAGCAGAATGGAGATGATGTGTCGCATGAAAGGTTCCCTCAGAGCGGTTCGGCCATGATGATTTCGGACAAGCCCTTGCCGGCGGCGACCATCGGATAGACGTTGGTTTCGCGTTCGGTGCGGATGTCGAGGAAGACCAGGTCGTCCTTGTGCTCGATGAAGGCCTTGCGCAACGCCGGTTCAACCTCTTCGGGCGTATCGACGCGGATGCCGACGTGCCCGTAAGCCTCGGCCAGCTTGACGAAGTCGGGCAGGGAATCCATGTAGGTCTGCGAATAGCGGCCGTTGTAGAACATCTGCTGCCACTGCCGCACCATGCCCAGGAAGCGGTTGTTGAGGGCGATGATCTTGACCGGCAGATTGTACTGCTTGGCCGTCGCCAGCTCCTGGATGCACATCTGGATCGAACCGTCGCCGGTGATGCAGGCCACCTGGCGGTCGGGGTTGGCGATCGCCGCCCCCAGGGCGTAAGGCAAGCCGACGCCCATGGTGCCAAGGCCACCGGAGTTAAGCCAGCGGCGCGGCTTGTCGAATTTGTAGTACTGCGCCGCCCACATCTGGTGCTGGCCGACGTCGGAGGTGATGATGGCGTCGCCGCCGGTGATCTCCCACAATTTCTCGATCACGAACTGCGGCTTGATGCCTCCGTTCTGCACGTACTTGAGGCTTTCGTGCGCCCGCCAGCCCTCGATCTCCTGCCACCACTCGGCGATTTCCGGGCGCGCCGGTTCGGCCTGCACCAGAGAGAGCATCTCGGCCAGGACATCGCGCACATTGCCGACGATGGGCACATCGACGCGGACGCGCTTGGAAATCGACGAAGGATCGATGTCGACGTGGATGATCTTGCGCGGATGCGAGGCGAAATGCGCGGGGTCGCCGATCACGCGATCGTCGAAGCGGGCGCCGACGGCCAGTAGCACGTCGCAGTGCTGCACTGCCATGTTGGCCTCAAGCGTGCCATGCATGCCAAGCATGCCGAGGTATTGCTTATCGGTGCCCGGGAAGCCCCCCAGGCCCATCAGGGTGTTGGTCACCGGGAAGCCGAGCGCCCGGGCCAGGGCCACGAGCTGTTCGGCGGCATCGGACAGGATCACGCCACCGCCGGTATAGATCATCGGGCGCTTGGCGCCGAGCAGCAGGTTGACCGCCTTCTTGATCTGCCCGTGATGCCCTTTGACCACGGGATTGTACGAGCGCAGGTGAACCTCCTGCGGGTACTCGAACTTGCACTTGGCCGCCGTGATGTCCTTCGGAATATCGACCACCACCGGGCCGGGCCGGCCGCTGTTGGCGATGTAGAAGGCCTTTTTGATGGTCGGGGCGATGTCCTTAACGTCCTTGACGAGGAAATTGTGCTTCACGCACGGACGCGTGATGCCAATCGTGTCGCACTCCTGGAAGGCGTCCTGACCAATGTACGAGGTCGGCACCTGGCCGGTGATGACCACCATCGGTATCGAATCCATATAGGCCGTGGCGATGCCAGTCACGGCATTGGTCGCACCCGGCCCCGAGGTCACCAGCGCCACCCCGACCCGCCCCGTCGACCGGGCAACGGCGTCAGCGGCATGCACCGCGGCCTGTTCGTGGCGGACGAGAACATGCTTGACCGCATCCTGCTTGTACAGCTCGTCGTAAATGTGGAGTACGGCGCCCCCCGGATAGCCGAATACGCATTCGACCTTTTCTTCCTGCAGGCACCTGATTACAATCTCCGCACCGGTCATCATGGTCATGATCCTTGCCTCACGCAGCCGAAACCCCGAAAAAGCTCATAACGTTATCGCCTAGACCCCGATTGGTCAAGCAAAGACCCTGCGGGGTTCCGCGCCCAATTCGCTCCCCCGCACAGCACGAACAAGGACATCGACTCTGGCCAGCTCACGCGAACTGTCGGATTTCCTAGCCGCAACGGAGCGCCGTGCTTTCAAGCAGGCGATGTTCGCCGTGCGCAACGAAGAATCTGCGCTCGACATCGTGCAGGATTCGATGATGAAGCTCGCCGAAAAATACGGCGACCGCCCGGCAGAAGAGTTCCCCATGCTCTTCCAGCGCATCATCCAGAACACGATCCGCGACCACTACCGGCGCAGCAAGGTCCGTTCGCTGTGGACCACCTTGCTGTCCGCCTTCTCGTCGGACGACGACGAGACGCACGACCCGCTGGAAACTCTCGAGGTCGAATCCGAGTCTTACACGCCGGACACCCCGGAAGGCGCCCTCCAGCAAAGCCAAGTTCTTGAGATAATAGAAAAAGAAATAAATTCTTTGCCACCACGTCAACGAGAAGCCTTCCTCATGCGTTACTGGGAAGACATGGACGTCGCGGAAACCGCCTCCGCAATGGGCTGCTCCGAAGGCAGCGTCAAAACCCATTGCTCGCGCGCCACACACGCGCTGGCGGCGGCATTGAAAGCAAAAGGAATCACGCTATGAACGAACAACATTTCGGCTTCAAGGTCAGACAGCACCTTAACCTCGGGCTTCACGAAGTCAAACCCGAGACGCTGGCGCGCCTTGCCGAGGCCCGCGAAAAGGCGCTGGCCTGCCAAAAGCAGGCCGAAACCCGCTCGCTCCTCGCCGCGGCCGGCAGCTTCGTTCATTTCAGCACCGATCACCTGCGCTTTCGCCAAGTCATTTCCGCCCTTGCCCTCGTCGTTGGCCTCGGCATCGCCGCCTACTGGACGGCCGACCAGCGCATCACGGAATTGGGCGCCATTGACAGCGCCCTGCTGACCGATGAAATTCCGTTGCGCGCATTCACCGACAAGGGCTTCGCTGCATGGTTAAATCGCAATTCGCCATAGCATTCGCCGCAACCGCGCTCGCTTTCGCCCTCACCACCCACTCGGCCTGGTGCGCCACGCCCAGCCCGTCGCTCATCGCGACCCCGCCGCAGCCTAAATGGACCGAACTCACCGTCCAGCAGCGGATCGTCCTCGCCCCGCTCAGTGACGAATGGGACTCGATGGAGTATTACCGGCAAAAGAAATGGCTGGGCATCGCCCTGCGCTTCCATACTTTATCGCCCGAAGAACAGCGCCGCATCCAGGAACAGATGCAGGAATGGGACAGACTGACGCCGGAAGAGCGCCAACTGGTGCGTGAAAAGTTCAAGTCGGCCACTCAGTTGCCGGCCGACAAGAAGCAGGAACTGCTGCAGAAGTGGGAGGAATACCAAAGCCTCCCCGAGAGCGAGAAACAGAAGCTCAAGGCAGAAGCCAGCACGGTGCCGGAGGTCAAGCCCGTCCCGACCAAACCGCTGCCGCGCCCGGCGACCCCCCCCCCCACGGTGACCGCCAAGCCGCCAGCTCCCGCTGCCCTTCCGCTGCCCGCCGAAAAGCCCCTGGACCCGGCCACCGTGCAAGCCCAGCCCGCCGTGCCGCCGGTCGGCGCCCCCACCGAAGCCGTGGCCCTCCCCGCACCGTCCGCACAAGCAGCAGACCCGGCAACGGCACCCGCGGTGGCGCCCCCCTCGAATTCGCCAAACGCCGCGAACGCAAACGCGCTGCCGTTGCCCCCCACCCAACCCTGATCGACCATGCCGAGCGCCCCCCCCGGCCTCATGCGCCGGCTGACCGGCATGGCCTACGAGGCCCTGCTGCTCGTCGGCGTGCTGCTGCTCGCTTTCGTTCTGCCGCACATTCTGATTGGCGCCCTGACCCGCTTCCTCGCGAGCCCTGGCGTCCTGTGGGCGCACCTCTTCCTGGTGCTGTGCGTTTATTTCACCTGGTTCTGGACACACGGCGGGCAAACGCTGGCGATGAAGACTTGGCGCATCCGTCTGGTCGCTGCCGACGGCGGCGCCGTCAGCCCGGGCCAAGCCATCCTGCGCTTCGTGTTGTGCTGGCCGAGCCTGTTGCTGGCTGGCGTTGGCCTGTTGTGGGCCCTGGTCGACCGCGACAGGCAGTTCCTGCATGACCGCTTGGCCGGAACCCGACTCACGCTTTCCTAGCCATCACACCACCGCGCCAAGGCTGGCGCAACCAAGGACAAAACCCTTGAACACACCGGCGGCTGCGGTTCGCGCTGCGCCCCAGCCTTGCCCGGGCGCGCACTCATGCCGCTGAAAAATGCCACTGAAATCGCCGCGCGCAAGAAACGACGCACAGCGAACGGCACTAAAGCGAGACGCTAGACGCCGCGCTCAGCGGCGCTCGACCCACCAGATCATTCCCGCAGCGGCCACCAGGAAGAGCAAGGACGGCGCCAACGCGCTGAGCGCTGGCGACCAGCTGTTGATCGCGCCAAGGTTGGAGAAGAGGCCATTGAGCATGTGAAAGAAGACGCCGATCATCACCCCGGCGAAAATCTTCAGACTGACGCCACTGACGCGGTTGTGGGTGTAGCCGAAGGGCAGCGCCAAGGCCACCATCACCAGTGCTGCAAGCGGATAGACGATCTTCTTCCACAGCGCGATGTCGTAACGCTGCGTCTTCTGGTTGTTCTCGGAGAGGTGCTTGATGTACGAGGACAGGTGCGGCAGCGACATGCGGTCAGGCGAAACCATCAGCACCGACAGGATGTCCGGGTTGAGCGCCGAGCGCCACTCCATGTCGGCCAAACGGCGAATTTCCGAGCGCTCGCCGTAGAGACGCGTCTGCACGATGTCCTTCAGGCGCCAGCCGTCGGGCGGCAGATACTCGCCTTCGGCCGCCTCGATCACCGACCGCAATTGCGCCTTCTCGTCGAAATCGTAGATGCGGATGCCGCGCAGGCGATGATCGGGAAGCACCACCTGGACGTTGATGAACATCCGCTCATCCTTGACCCACAGGCCGCTGCGCAAATCCTGGCTGACCGTGCGACCGCGCTCTTTCAGGCGCAGTTGCTGTGCGGCCCGCTCGGCCGGCGGCGCAACGACTTCACCGATCACAAAGGTGAGCACGGCGCACACGGCGGCCACTTGGAAGAGCACGCCGAGCAGGGTCGGGGTGGACATCCCGGACGCGCGCAGCACCGTGATTTCCGAGTGCCGGGCCAGGGTCGAGAGCGCGTAAAGCGTCCCGATCAGCACGGCGATCGGCATCAGTTCATAGACCCGCCCAGGGATGCGCAGCAGCACGAAGGCGATGGCGTGGCGCAGCTGGTAATCGCCCTGGCCGACGCTCTTGACCTCGGTGATCATGTCGAAGAAGCCGAACAGCGCCAGGAAACCGGCGAGCACCAGGGCGATCGCGGCGACGACCTCGCGCGACAGGTAGCGACGGTAGATTTTCATCGGAACCAGCGCCCCAGGGAGAAAATCGCGATCCGCCGGTAGAACATGAAGGGCAGGACCGCCAGCATGATCAGATGCACTCCGAACAAGCCAACGGCAAAGGACGTGCGTCCACCAGCGATCCAGGCCTGACTGATGGTCATCAGGTTGTTGTAGAGCAGGTAGGTGAACAAGGCCAGCAAGAGGTTGGCCGAACGCCCGGCGCGCGGATTGACGAAGGACAGCGGAATCGCCAGCAGCGCCAGCACGACCGCCGAAATCGGCACGCTCAGGCGCCACATCAGTTCGGCACGGTATGCCGGCTGGTCGATGGCCATCAGCTCGAGTGTCGGCGTATTGCGCGGTGTACGCTCAATCCCGCGCGACTCCTTGGTTTCGATGCGCACCGCATAGCGCCCGTACTCGAGCACGCGGAATTCCGGCGTCCCCGGGATGATCTCGTAGCGCCGCCCGTTCTCAAGGACGAGAAAGCGATCGCCGTTCTCGGCGATTTCCTGGTGTCCGCGCGTCGCCATGGTCACACCCAAGCGCTGATTCTCGACCGAGGACACGAAGACGTTGCGCACGAAGGTCTGGTCGTCAGCGACCGCCTCGACGAAGACCACCCGTGAGCCCGACGCCGATTCCTGGAAAGCGCCCGGCGACACCTGCCCGGCGTCGCGCTGCGAACTCAAGGCGCCGCGGTACTCGGCGCTCTTCGAGAGCGCCCAGGGCGAGGCGAACAGCGACAAGGCCGAGATGGCGATCAAGAGCGGCGCGAGGAAGACCAGCACCGGCCGAATCCAGGCCAGCAGCGAAACGCCGGACGAAAACCACACGACCATCTCCGAATCGCGGTAAGCGCGCGACAGCGACAACAAGATGGCGACGAAGGCCGAAAGCGACAGCAGCGCCGGGATGTAATGCAGTGCCGAGAAGCCGAGCAGGGCCACCACCGCCTCCGGCGCGACCGCCCCCGACGCCGCCTCGCTGAGCAGGCGGATCAGTTGCGTCGTGAGCAGGATCGCGAAGAGCGCCACGAAGACGCCCGCCGCCGATTGCGTAAACTCGCGCCGGGTCGCGCGCTGGAAGATCATTTTTTGACTTGGTCGAAAAACTGCGGGGATAATCGGCGCTGTTTCGAACAACAGCAATTGCCGAGGAGCAAGGCGGTGGAATTTAGCATAAAAACAGGGGTCCCGGAGAAGCAGAAGAGCGCCTGCGTGGTCGTCGGCGTCTTCGAAGACGGGACGCTCGACGCGGCGGCGAGCCGCCTCGATAAGGCCAGCGGCAAGCGCCTCGGCCAACTGATCGAACGCGGCGACCTCTCCGGCAAGGCCGGCAGCAGCCTCGTCCTCCATGACCTGCCCGGCACCGTCTGCGCGCGCGTGCTGCTCGTCGGCCTCGGCAAACGCGACGATTTCGGCGACAAGGCCTACGCCGCCGCCTTGCGCAACGCCCTCAAGGCGCTCGCCCAGACCGGCGCCGAAGACGCCGTCGTCTACCTGACGACGCTCGCCGTCGGCGAACGCTCGCCGGCCTGGAAGGTCCGCCAGGCGCTGATCGCTGCTGGCGATGCGAGCTACCGTTTCGACCAGTTCAAGAGCAGCCCGGCCGATGAGCGGGCGCTCACCCACCTCGCCTTCGCGGTCGCCAAGGACGGCGAGCAGAAGGCCGCTGAAACCGCCCTCACCCAGGGGCTGGCGATTGCCGAAGGCTGCGCCCTGGCGCGCGATCTCGGCAACTTGCCGGGCAATGTGTGCACGCCCGAGTACCTGGCGCGTACGGCGCGCGAACTCGCCGACGAATTCGGCCTCGAGCTCGAAGTGCTCGAGCGCGAAGACATGGAGCAGCTGGGCATGCACTCGCTGCTCTCGGTCGCCAAGGGCTCGCGCCAGGCGCCCAAGCTGATCGTCGCCCATTACCGCGGCGCGCCGGCCAAGAAAGGCAGCAAAAAGAGCAAGGGCCCGCTGGTTCTGGTCGGCAAGGGCATCACCTTCGATTCCGGCGGCATTTCGCTCAAGCCCGGCGAAGGCATGGACGAAATGAAGTTCGACATGTGCGGCGCCGCCAGCGTCCTCGGCACGCTGAAAACCGTCGCACAGCTCGCGCTGCCGATCGACCTTACCGTCATCGTCCCGGCCACCGAGAACATGCCCGACGGCGCGGCGAGCAAGCCCGGCGACATCGTCGCCTCGCTCTCCGGCCAGAGCATCGAAATCCTCAACACCGACGCCGAAGGCCGCCTGATCCTCTGCGACGCGCTGACCTACGCCGAGCGCTTCGAACCGGCCGCCGTCATCGACGTCGCCACACTCACCGGCGCCTGCGTCGTCGCTCTTGGCCACGTTGCCACCGGCCTCTTCACCAACGACGACGAACTCGCGGCCGACTTGCTCGCCGCGGGAGGCACGGCGCTCGACCGCGCCTGGCAGCTACCGCTGTGGGACGACTACCAGGACTTGCTTAAAAGTAATTTCGCCGACATGGCCAACATCGGCGGACGTTGGGGCGGCAGCATCACCGCCGCGTGCTTCCTCTCGCGCTTTGCCCGGAAGTACACCTGGGCGCACCTCGACATCGCCGGCACCGCCTGGAAGAGCGGCGCCGACAAGGGCGCGACCGGTCGCCCGGTGCCGCTGCTGGCGCACTACCTGATTGACCGCGCCGGGAAACTCGCTTGACCAAGATTTTCTTCTATCACAACACCCCTGACCGCATCGCCGCCACCGCCGCGCTGATCGGCAAGGCCTACGCGCAAGGCAAACCCATCCTCGTCTATGCGCCCGAGCAGGAAACCGCCGAGGCGCTCGACCGCCAGCTGTGGGTGCAGCCGCCCACCGGTTTCATCCCGCACGTCGATGCCGCCTCGCCGCTTGCCGGCGAGACGCCGGTACTGATCTGCGCCGAGCTCGAAACGCCGGCGCAGACCGACCGCCTGTTCAACCTCTCGCTCGAGGTGCCGCCGGCCTTCGCCCGCTTCACCAGCGTGATCGAAGTCGTCGGCCAGGACGACGGCGAGCGCCTGGCCGGGCGCGAGCGCGTCCGCTTCTACAAGGATCGCGGCTACGAAGTGCAGTACATCGACCTCGGGGAGGCGCGCCGATGAACGAGCTTGAGAACGTGGTCGACCGCGCCGACGCACTGATGCGCCGACGCCGCTTCGTCGCCGTACCGACGACGCCTCCGCCACCCGCCCCGCCCGAGCCGGCCGGCGACGACTTGCCGCTCCTGACCGAAGTGGTCGGTGACGACTTGCCGCTCCTGACCGAAACGGTCCCCTGCACCGGGCTGCCCGACGAGGCCGCGCTGCGCGAGCGCCTGGCCGACGAGCTGGCCCGCAGCCTGAGCGCCCGCCTGGCCTGCGAGCTCGGTGCCGAACTGGCGCAGAGCGTCGAACGGCGCCTTGCCGCCGAGCTCCCGACGCTGGTCGAAGCCGTCCTCATCGACGTCGGCGAGCAGCTGCGCGCAGGCATCGCCGCCAGCGTCGGCGACGCCTGCCGCGATTTCGTCCGTCGCCACGGCCCCGCCGCGCGCGAAGACTGATCCGCCCGCCGCCCCCCTCCCCGCCGGACGGCTCGGCGGGGCGCCTTTCCCTCGCGGCGCGTCCCGGCGCCTGCCGGCGTCCGGTATAATCGAGGGTTTCTTCTCTTCCACATAGCGCACCGCCATGGAACTCGCCAAAAGCTTTGAACCGGCCGACATCGAGCGTCGTTGGTATCCCGAATGGGAGGGCCGCGGCTACTTCGCCGCCGGCCTCGACACCGCCAAACAAGACGCCTTCTGCATCCTGCTGCCGCCGCCCAACGTCACCGGCACGCTGCACATGGGGCACGGTTTCAACCAGGCGATCATGGACGCGCTCACCCGCTACCACCGCATGCGCGGCGACAACACGCTGTGGCAGCCGGGCACCGACCACGCCGGCATCGCCACGCAGATCGTCGTCGAACGCCAGCTCGACGGCCAAGGCATTTCGCGCCACGACCTCGGGCGCGAGAAGTTTCTCGAAAAAGTCTGGGAGTGGAAGGAATTCTCGGGCAACACCATCACCCGCCAGATGCGCCGCCTCGGCACCTCGCCCGACTGGACGCGCGAACGCTTCACGATGGACGCCGGCCTCTCGAAGATCGTCACCGAAACCTTCGTCCGCCTGCACAAGGAAGGCCTGATCTACCGCGGCAAGCGCCTCGTGAACTGGGACCCGGTGCTGCACACCGCGGTCTCCGACCTCGAAGTCGTGAGCGAGGAAGAAGACGGCTTCATGTGGCACATCCGCTACCCGCTCGCCGATGGCTCGGGCAGCCTGACGGTGGCCACCACCCGCCCCGAGACCATGCTCGGCGACACCGCGGTGATGGTGCATCCGGAAGACCCGCGCTACAAGGATCTGATCGGCAAGAGCGTCAAGCTGCCGCTGACCGACCGCGAAATCCCGATCATCGCCGACGCCTACGTCGACCTCGAATTCGGCACCGGCTGCGTCAAGGTCACCCCGGCGCACGACTTCAACGACTACGCCGTCGGCCAGCGCCACAAGCTGCCGATCATCTCCATCCTCACGCTCGACGCCAAGATCAACGACAACGCGCCCGAGAAGTACCGCGGCATGGACCGCTTCGACGCCCGCAAGGCCGTCGTCGCCGACCTCGAAGCAGCGGGCGTGCTGGTCAAGACCGACAAGCACAAACTGAAAGTGCCGCGCGGCGACCGCACCGGCGTGGTCATCGAGCCGATGCTCACCGACCAGTGGTTCGTCGCCATGTCCAAGCCCGGCGCCGACGGCACCAGCATCGTCGGCAAGGCGCTCGAATGCGTGGCCTCGGGCGAGATCAAGTTCGTCCCCGAAAACTGGGTCAACACCTACAACCAGTGGCTCAACAACATCCAGGACTGGTGCATCTCGCGTCAGCTGTGGTGGGGCCACCAGATTCCGGCGTGGTACGACGAAGCCGGCAACGTTTACGTCGCCCACGACGAAGCCGAAGCCAAGGCCCAGGCCGCGGCCAACGGCCAGACCGGGCCGCTCACGCGCGACCCGGACGTGCTCGACACCTGGTATTCGTCGGCCCTGTGGCCCTTCTCGACGCTCGACTGGACGCCCGAGTGGCCGGAGAAGTCCAACCCCGCGCTCGACCTCTACCTGCCCTCGACGGTGCTCGTCACCGGCTTTGACATCATCTTCTTCTGGGTGGCGCGCATGGTCATGATGACCAAGCACATCACCGGCAAGATCCCGTTCAAGCACGTCTACGTGCACGGCCTGATCCGCGACGCGGAAGGCCAGAAGATGAGCAAATCCAAGGGCAACGTGCTCGACCCGATCGACCTGATCGACGGCATCGGCATCGACGACCTGGTGCAGAAGCGCACCACCGGCCTGATGAACCCCAAGCAGGCCGAGCAGATCGAAAAGCGCACGCGCAAGGAATTCCCCGAGGGCATCCCCGCCTTCGGCACCGACGCGCTGCGCTTCACCTTCCTCTCGCTCGCCAGCCCGGGCCGCGACATCAAGTTCGACCTCTCGCGCTGCGAGGGCTACCGCAACTTCTGCAACAAGCTGTGGAACGCCACCCGCTT
>NZ_JASDTF010000021.1:48263-70642 GCF_041441355.1 Propionivibrio sp. | reverse complement strand
GGACACTACCCTTTCACGGTAGGTACCGGGGTTCGAATCCCCGTGGGGACGCCAAACGCCAGGCCACGCAAGCCGGCCATTCTCTCCCGCTCGCGCTTCTTCTCTACGGCACCAACGGTTTTCCGCTGCGCTGCATAGCGCATCGGTACTGCCGCCCAGTCCGGCCGCAACGCCCATCCCGACGGGCTTGCAGCGCCACCTTCGCCCGGCCTCGAAACCCGCCCGACCATTCGTCACCAGAAAAAAACCGCGCATCGCACTTGCTTTACTAATCGCCAAAGCCGGCTAGGCTGAGCTTAACCCCTCTCCAACGCAGTGTTTGCGGCCGCCAAGCCGCCACACACGACGTTTTTCTCCGGGCAGGCTCGCGAAAAGGGAGGTGCCTCATGCGCAGGCCTTTCGTGCGAACGGGGAACCGCGGCAAGCGCCGCAACGCCCCGACCCATTCCGGCGGCTTCACGCTCATCGAAGTCATGGTGGTCGTCGCGATCATCGGCATCCTCGCCGCGATCGCGCTGCCCAACTATTCCGACTACGTCACCCGCAGCCGCATCCCAGGCGCCACCTCGGAACTGGCCGGCCGACGGGTGCAGATGGAGCAATTCTTCCAGGACAACCGGACCTACGTAAACGCGCCGGCATGTCCGGTCGCCGCCGTGGCGATCAACGCCAACTTCAACGTCTCCTGCGTCGCCGCACCAACCGCGACCGCGTACACCCTGCAGGCCGTCGGCGTCGGCGCAATGGCCGGTTTCACCTTCACCGTCAACCAGGACGGCACGCGCACCAGCACAGTGACGGGGGCGCCCGCTGGGCGCGGCTGGGCCGGCAACGCCGCGTGCTGGATCAGCAACAAGGGAGGCGCATGCTAATGCGCGGCCCGCAGCGCGCCAAACCGCGCATCGCCACCACGCGCGCCCCGTGTCGCCAAGGCCGGATGACGGGGTTCTCGCTCATCGAGCTGGCCGTCGTGCTGGTCGTTCTGGCCATCGTGATCGCGCTTGGCGCCCCGGCGTTCGCCCAGTGGATCCAGAACAGCCACATCCGCAACGCCACCGAGTCGCTGACGCACGGCATGCTGCGCGCCCGCGCCGAAGCGGTGCAGCGCAACATCGGCACCAGTTTCAGCCTCGGCAACGGCGCGTTCTGGACGGTCACCGACCTGAACACCAACCAGGTCATTGAAACGCGTCCGGCCGCCGAAGTCCCGCCCAGCATCACCCTGACGGTGCTGCCGAACCCCGCCGGCGGCGGCCTTCCGACCAACACCCTCACCTACACCAGCATCGGCACCCTGGCCGCGAACGCCAACGGCAGCGCGGCAATCACACAGATCGACGTCGACACGAGCGCACTGAGCGCCGGCAGCAGCCGCCCCCTGCGCATCCTCGTCGGCGTCGGCGGCATCGTCCGCAGTTGCGACCCGAACCCCAACGTCGACACCGCCGACCCGCGCCACTGCTGAATCCGCGAGCTCACCGCCATGAACCTCAGCGAACCGCTCTCCACGCCCCTCGCCCTTCGCCAGCACGGCGTCGTCCTGCTCGAAGCGCTGATCGCCATCCTGATCTTCTCGCTCGGCATTCTCGGCCTCGTCGGGCTGCAGGCCGGCATGGTCAAGGGCACCTCGGAAGCCAAGTACCGCGCCGAGGCCAGCTACGTTGCGCAGCGCGAAATCGGGCGCATCTGGGCCGATCCGAACAATGCCGCCAACTACCTGCAGAACGGCACCGACATCAGCGGCAGTTCGGGCCTGCCCGGTGGCACGCTGAGCATTGTCCAACCGGCGGCGGGCAGCGCCTACGTGGTCACCGTCGCCTGGCAACAGCCGGGCGAAGCGCCGCACAGCCTGGTCACCAGTTTCAACCTCGCGGGATTCTGAGGCCATGAAGAACGCCCCCGCCGCGCTTCGCCAGAACGGCTTGAGCCTTATCGAACTGATGGTGGCGCTGGTGATCGGCCTCGTCACCACGCTGGTCATCATGCAGGTGTTTTCCGTCTTCGAGGATCAGAAGCGCGCCACGACCGGCTCGGCCGACGCCCAAACGAGCGACAACATCGCCCTCTACCTCATCGCCCGCGACCTGCAGATGGCCGGCTACGGCCTGCTGACGACGACCGACTTCAATCCCTACACTTGCAACCCGGCCCCGCTCTGGGACGACGACAGCAATCCGGCCACGCCGCGCGTCGTCTTCGACCTCGCGCCGGCGGTCATCGGAGCTGGCGGCAATGGTCCAGGCGCCAGCGACAGCCTGACGGTAAGCTACGGCAACACCACCATGGGCGGGATTCCCAACGCCATCAGCGCGCTGGTCGGCAACGTGGCGACGCTGGGCAGCCCGCCGGGCAACAACTACGGCTGCCGGGTCGGCGACCTCGCGCTGGTCATCAACGGCGTGGCCTGCACGATCAGTCGCATCACCGGCCCGACCGACATTGCCTCTCCGCCGGTCGCCAGCGCCCCGCCCAACACCTCGAGCGTCGTCCTCGGCGACACCACCGGCGTGGGCCTCGGCAGCTACCTCGCCTGCCTCGGCAGCTGGACGCGCACCACCTACAGCGTCGCCAACGGCAACCTGCTCGCCAACGGCACCCCGGTCGTCGCCGGCATCCTGGCCCTCAAGGCCCAGTACGGCGTGGCCGCAACGCCCAATTCGAACACCGTCGCCGCCTGGGTCGACGCCGGAACGGCGCCTTGGAACGCGCCGACCAGCGCCGAGCGCGACCGCATCAAGGCGGTGCGTCTGGCACTCGTCGCACGCAACGCCCACTACGAGCGGGACCTCGTCAGCAACGCCTGCAGTTCGACCACTGCGGACGCCCCGACCGGGCTCTGCGCCTGGGCCGGCAGCGCCGCCTCGCCGGCACCGACGATCGACCTGAGCAACGACCCGGACTGGCAGCATTACCGCTACCGCGTCCTCGAAACCATCATCCCGCTGCGCAACGTCATCTGGGCCCGCCCCCTGCTGCCATCATGACTCCGACCCTCGCGCCCCGCCCACACCGCCCACAGCGCCAGCACGGCCTCGTCCTCTTCTTTGCCCTGATCGCCATGGTCGTCATGTCGCTCGCGGCGGTGGCGCTGATCCGCGCCGTCGACACCTCGACCCTGATCGCCGGCAACCTCGCTTTCCGCCGCAGCACCACGACCTCGGGCGATGCCGGCGTCGAGGCCGCGCTCGCCTGGCTCACCCAGACCCAGACCGCCAGTGCCGGGATCAGCGTCCAGACCGACGGCACCCACCCCTTCAACCGCACCGACCTCGTGGCCCGCCCCGGCTATTTCTCCAGCGCCGACCCGGCACTCGACCTCACCGCCGACGCGACCTGGACCGCCGCCAACGGCAGCGTCCTCGTGGGCACCGACGCCAGTGGCAACACCGTCAGCTACCTCATCCAGCGCATGTGCCGCACCGCCAACCAGCCGATCCAGAGCGCCGGCTGCCTCTTCGCCGGCACCAGCGACAGCAGCAGCGGGATGCAGACCAAGCGGCCGCAGGACGTGGTCACCCTGCCCACGGCCCTGTCGCCCATGCTGCGCATCACCGTCCGCAGCAGCGGTCCGAAAGCGACGACCAGTTACATCCAGGCCTATGTCTATTGACGAGGACGCGACCATGCTCCATCCGAACCGCAGCGCTTCAAAACTCCTGATCGCGCTCTCGATCCTGACGTTCGGCGTCGCGCCGCCGGAAGCACGCGCGGCCCTCGTTGATCTCGCCACGACGCCGCTGATCGCCTCGACCACCACCACCGTCCAGCCCAACCTGCTGCTCGTCCTCGACGATTCCGGCAGCATGACCTGGACCTACCTGCCCGACGCCGCCGACGATTTCCGCACCAAATACGGCTACCACAGCAGCCAGTGCAACGGCGTCTACTACAACCCCAACCTCACCTACACTCCGCCGCTCGCCTCCGACAAGACGCCCTACCCGAACGCCAGCTTCACCGCCGCGCACGACAACGGTTTCGACACCAGCAGCACCACGCGTGACCTCAACAGCGCCTTCATCGCCAACCGCTTCGTTCCCGAAGCCGCCAACAGCACCTACTCGAATTACGGCTCCTACCTCGGCAACAGCGGCAGCAATTCGCTCGGTCCCTACGGCGCCTTCTACTACCTGTACACCGGCACGGTGACCTACAAGGACTACAACGACACCAGCTCGGCTTTTTATACCGAATGCAACGTCGCCCTGAGTTCGACCTCCACCGTTTTCGCCAAACGCCGCCTGGCGAGCACCGAGACGACGACGATCGTGGTCAACGGCACCTCGTCCACCTCGGTCAGCGGCATCACCGTGAACGGCGTCCAGATCATGGCGTCCGGCACGGCCGCGAGCACCAGCAGCAGCACGCTCGCGGGGCTCATCGCCGCCAAGATCACCCAGAACGGTTACAGCGCCACGGCCACCGGGAGTACGGTCACGATCAGCGGCCCGACCTCGGCCGCCAACTTCACGCCGGTGATCAGCAAGAGCGGCTCGATGACGCTCACCGCCGACGTCTTCCCCGACACCACGCCGGCCAAGCTAACCAACTTCGCCAACTGGTACAGCTACTACCGGACGCGCATGCAGATGATGAAGACGGCCACCGGCGTCGCCTTTTCCAATCTCGACGACAGCTACCGCGTCGGCCTGATGAAGATCAGCAACTCAGGGACACCGCAGGTCGCGCTCGACACCTTCTCCGGCGGACAGCGCAGCACCTGGTACACGACCTTCTACAACGTCGCCCCGACGGGTTCGACGCCGTTGCGCGAAGCGCTCGCCAACGCCGGCCGTTACTACGCCGGAAAGCTCTCGAACACGACGGACCCCCTGCAGTACTCCTGCCAGCAGAACTTCACCATCCTCTCGACCGACGGCTACTGGAACGGCAACGACGGCTTTCAACTCGACGGCTCGACGGCAGTCGGCAACCAGGACGGCAGCGCCCAGCGGCCAATGAACGACGGCGGCCAAGCCGGAACGACGGTCACCACCACCTACACCCGCGACAGCTACTCAACCTCCACCTCGGGCTGCTCCGGCGGCCGGCGCCGGCTCAAGACGCAGCCGCAAACGGGCACCTGCAGCGTCACTACGGTCAATGGTGTCGCCGGCAGCGAGAACTGCAACTGGGTCAACAGCGGCAGCGCGATCCTGGGCCCGACCTGCCAATCGAGCATCACCCTGCCCAATCCCAACCCCAGCGCCCGCGTCCAGGTCGGCAGCCCGGTCACCACGCTGGGCAGCGTCGGTGGCACCTCCGACACACTCGCCGACGTGGCGATGTACTACTACCAGACCAACCTGCGCACCCCGGCGCTCAACAACTGCGGCACCGTCGTCCCGCCCGCCACCGTCGGCGCACTGTGCACGCCCAACACGGTGTTCGCCACCAACACCGACAACAACACCAACCAGCACATGACCACCTTCACCTTCGGTCTGGGTGCCAGCGGCCGGATGCTCTACTCGCCGAGCTACCTCACCGACAGCAGCGGCGACTTCGTCTCGGTCAAGCTCGGACTGACTGCCAACAACGGCGCCACGCCTCCGGTCTGTTCGTGGCAGAGCAACGGCACGGTCTGCAACTGGCCGACGCCCAGTTCCGACTCACCGGCCAACATCGACGACCTCTGGCATGCCGCGGTTAACGGGCGCGGCGCCTACTTCAGCGCCGCCGACCCAAGCAGCCTCTCGGCCGGTCTGGCCAACGCGCTGGCCAGCATCAGCACGCGCAAGGGCAACTCGGCCGCCGCCGCAACCAGCACGCTCAACCCCATCTCAGGCAACAATTACGCCTACCTCGCGAGCTACACCACCGCACTCTGGAAAGGCAACCTCGAATCGCGGAGCATCAACCTCGACACAGGCACGATCAACCTTAACGCCAACTGGTGCGTCGAGAACGTCGTTCCCGACACCTGTGCCTCGCCCGGATCGATCGTCCCCGAAGCCACCGGCTCGACGACGGTGTACAACTGCGTCACGCCCAACTCGGTGATCTGTCCCAACGGCACGCTCGACGGCACCAACTGCAAGGTTCCCGTCGCCATCTCCTGCACCGGCACCAACAACGGCCGCGCGGCCGACACCAGCGACAACCGCACGATCAAGACCGCCAACGCCGGCGCTACCGCGCTGATCGACTTCGACGCCGCCTACGCCGCCGCCAACCCCGCCCATTTCGCCGCCGCCAAGGTCAGCCAGCTCAGCCAGTGGTCGCTGCTCAGCACCGCCCAGCAGAGTGTCGCCACCGGTGCCAACCTGCTCAACTACCTGCGCGGCCAGTACGCCTACGAAGACCGTCCGACCAACCCGGCCGCCAACCGCCTGTTCCGTTACCGCGACGCCCTGCTCGGCGACATCCTCGACTCGCAGCCGGTCTATCTCGGTCCGCCGAACTTCGGCTACCCCTATCCGGGCTACCAGACGTTCGCCAGCACCCACGCCAGCCGCCCCGGAACGATCTACCTCGGCGCCAACGACGGCATGCTGCACGCCATCGCCGCCGACACCGGGCAGGAGCGCTGGGGCTATGTCCCGAGCATGGTCATCCCCAACCTCTGGCGGCTCGCCGACCAGCACTACGAAGCACTGCACCAGAACTACGTGAACGGCAACGCGGCCACCGGCGACGTCTGCACCGCCAATTGCAGCTGTGATGCCGATTGCGTCGCTGGCGGCGGCACGGCGCCGACCTGGCGGACCATTCTCGTCGGCGGGCTCGGCGGTGGCGGCCGCGGCTATTTCGCACTCGACATCACCGACCCGACCGCCCCCACCCTGCTCTGGGAATTCACCCCCACCTCCGGCAACGGCTCGATCACCGACGACGATCTCGGCTACTCGTACGCCGAACCCATCATCGTGCGCCGCGCCGACGGCACCTGGAACGTCCTCGTCACCTCCGGCTACAACAACGTCAGCCCCGGCGCGACCGGCTTCGGCTACCTCTACGTGCTCGACGCGCAGCACGGCACCATCCTCAGCAAGATCTCCACCGGGGTCGGCAGCGCCACCACGCCCAGTGGACTCGGCCGCATCACCGTCTGGAACAATGAACCGGCGGGTAACCTCGCCGGCTACGTCTATGGCGGCGATCTCCTCGGCAACCTCTGGCGCTTTGACCTCAACAGCAGCCAGAGCGCCGTCATCGGCACCGGCCACGCACTGCGCTTCGCCACGCTGTTCGCCGACACCGGCGCCAGCCAGCCGCAGCCGATCACCACGGCGCCGACGCTCGGCCAGATCAACGGCAAGCGGGTGATCTTCGTCAATACCGGGAAATACCTCGAAACCAGCGACCTTACGACGACCCAGATCCAAAGTCAGTACGCGATCAAGGACGACGACGCGACCAGCACCCTCGTCAATCCGCGCACCACCCTCGTCCGCCAGACCTTGAGCAATACCAGCACCGGAACGCGCACCGGGACCAGCAACACGGTCAATTTCTACACTGGACGTGGCTGGTTCTTCGATTTCCCGGACACTGGCGAACGCGCCAACGTGGGCAGCCAGCTCATCCAGGGCACCCTGCTCGTGCCGAGCATCGTGCCCTCGAACACCGCCTGCACCCCGGGCGGCTACGGCTGGATCAACTACGTCGACTACCGCACCGGGGGTACCGTCGCCGGCGGCAGTACCGTCGGGCTCAAGACCGCCTCACCGATCGTCGGCGTCAGCTACGTGGTCATCAACAACACCCCAATTCCGTACGTCATCACCTCGGGCTCGCCGCCCCTGGTGCCGCCGATCCCCTTCTCCGCGCTCAACCAGGGCTTCACGGGAACGCGCGTCCTGTGGCGGGAGCTCGTACGCTAAAGCGCGCCATCACGCCTCTTTTCCCCTGCAGCGGAGTTCGGCGACGCAGGACTACAGCCGACGACGCGCTCGTGGCACAATCAGGCCTGCGCTCAACGCCCAACACCGACGGAGAACACCATGCCCTACGTCATGCGCAATCCCCAAGGGGACATTGTCGCGCTGTACAAGCACGCCGAACCGGGCAGTGAATACCTGTCGTCCGACGCTCCCGAGGTACTGGCTTTCTTCAGCGACACGGCCAAGGGCGAGGGGTTTTCCCTGCAAGACGATCTGGCGATGATCCGCGTCATCGAAGACGTCATCGAACTCTTGATCGCCAAGAACCTGATCGTCCTCACCGACCTGCCCCCGGCCGTGCAGAAGAAACTGCTCCTCCAGCAAAACCGGCGCGCCAAGTTGTTCAAGGAACTCAGCCTCGACGAAGGCGGTATCCTGCTGCCCTGATCCTGATCGAGTGCAAAACCTCGCCGCGACCAGGCGGCCGGCCCATCGTGTTCTGCGCATCGCAGAGTCGGCATCGGCGAAGAAAAAAGCGCCCGGTTTGTCTATAGTGGGAGCGTCGCTCCGTCGGCCAGGGCATCCCCGCTGACGCACCCACTTTGTCCAACCCCACCCCCTGACAGCCCCTCACAGCCCGCCCCAACCTTTTGGAGGCGCCGCGCATGTTCACTCCGATCGACGCGCATCGGTGCGCGAAGCACGCCCCGCCGCGGCAAGAGTCTCCGTTGCCCTGCCGACGGAGAACGCGGGGGGTTACGAACCCGTTGGCATGCCTCCTTGCCGCCCTGTGGTTGCTCCCTGTTTGCGGCAACGCATACGCGCTGGCGGCGCCACGCAGTGACGAGGCCGAGTCGCCACGGGTACGTGCGCTTCTGGCCCAGGCCTGGGCCAATGAAAGCGGTCGCGGCCTGCGCCAGAATCGCCCGCTCGCTTCGCTCCTCTACCAGCAGGCGGGCCTGCTCGGCAGCGCCGAAGGGTATTACCGCTCAGCGCGCCTGCAACTGGCCCTCGGACGCGGCAAAGGCCCACTGCTTTCCGCCGCGTGCCTGTTCTCCGCCGCCAGCCAGCTTGGTCATCACGCCGCTCAGGATGCGCTCGAAAGCCTGAGTCCGCGCCTCGGTAGCACGGGCCTGGCCTGTTCCGAGACGCCAACGTTCTTCGCCCTTTACCAGCAGTTCGACCTCGATGCCTACCTGCGTGCACTTCCGCCTCCGCGGCAGCAAATCGTACGCCTGATCCGCACCCTGGCACCGAAATACGGCGTTGATCCACGCCTGGCGCTCGCCGTCGCCACCGTCGAATCGAACCTCGACCCCTGGGCCGTCTCGCCCAAAAACGCCATGGGGGTGATGCAGCTGATCCCGGCCACCGCCGAACGGTTCAACGTGCGCCAGCCGTTCAACGCCGAACAGAACATCCACGGCGGGCTGGCCTACCTGCGCTGGCTCAAAACCTATTACGCTGGCGACACGGTACGTGTGCTCGCCGCCTACAACGCGGGCGAGAAAGCAGTCGACCGCTATGGCGGCATCCCCCCCTACCAGGAGACCCTGGCCTACGTCGCCCGGGTCATGGGGTATTCCGGACGCAACATTCCTGGGCAGGAAATGCCAAAAAAATCACACTAACCGCAAGCTTGGCCTTTTTTTTTCGCATGGCGCTCTATAGTGAAATCGAGGCGCGGCCCTTGCCGCGCGCCCGGCGTCCGCAGTTGAAATCGCATCAATCATGGCCGCCTCCGTAGACCGGCAACCCTCTTTTCAGACCGTCGCCCAATGGAGTCAGCCGCCATCACCTCCGATCCCTGGCCTCTGCCACGCACCGCCAGCCGCCCATTCGACGCGCTCGCCGAATGCCTCGTCCTGTTGACGAAGCATTACCAGCGCCCCTACTCGGTCCAGACCCTGGTTTCGGGGCTGCCGCTTGAAAACGGCCGGCTGAGCCCAGAGCTCTTCGTCCGCGCGGCCGCCCGGGCTGAGATGTCGGCCCGAGTGATGCGTCGCCAGCTCACCGAGATTTCCCCCAACACCCTGCCCGTCGTTCTCCTGCTCAACGATCAGCGGGCCTGCGTGGCCCTCTCTTTCGACGCCGAACATCAGCGCTGGACGATCCTGCAGCCCGAATCGAACGGGGGCGAAAGCAGCTTGAGCACCGCGCAGCTCGAAGCGCAGTACGCCGGTGGCGTCATTTATGTCAAACCCGGCTTCAAATACGCCGAGGAGCACGTTCAAAGCGCGGTCCCGCGCCAGCAGCACTGGTTCTGGGGCGTCCTCGCCCATGCTTGGCCGCTGTATTCCGAAGTGCTCATCGCCTCGTTCCTGATCAACGTTTTCGCGTTGCTCAGCCCGTTGTTCATCATGAACGTATATGACCGGGTCGTCCCCAACGAGGCCTACGTCACGCTGTGGACCCTGGCCCTCGGCCTCGGCATCGCCTACGTCTTCGACTTCGTGATGCGCAGCCTGCGCGGCTATTTCCTCGACGTCGCCGGAAAGCAGATCGACGTCATCCTGCTCGCCGCCATCTTCGAACAGATCCTCGGCTTGCGCTCGGCGGTGCGCCCGCGCTCGGTTGGCAGCCTGGCCAACAACCTGCAGGAATTCGAGGGCTTCCGCGAGATGATGACGTCGGCCTCGGTCTCCACGCTGATCGACATGCCTTTCGCGCTGCTCTTCCTCGCCATCATGTGGTGGGTGGGCGGTTGGATCGTGGCAGTGCCGCTGGTGCTCATTCCGCTCAGCGTCTGCATCGGTCTGTTCCTCCAGCCGCGTCTGTCGGTGCTGGTCAGCAAGGTGATGCGCGCCACCTCGCTCAAGCAGGCGACACTCATCGAGACCCTGGGCGGCATCGACACGCTCAAGGCACTCGCGGCCGAAAGCCGCATGCAGCGCATCTGGGAGCAGACCATCGGAGAAATCGGGCGGCAGAGCCTCGCGGCCAAGCTGCTCTCGGCCGTCATCACCAACCAGGCCGCCTTCCTGCAGAACCTCGCGGTCGTGCTGGTGGTGATCGTCGGCGTCTATCAGATCAGCGCGCACAACGTTTCGGTCGGCGGCCTGGTCGCTTGCAGCCTGCTGGTCGCGCGCGCGATGACTCCGTTTGCCCAGATCGCGGCCCTGCTCACCCGCTTCTATCAGGTCAAGACGGCCCTCGCGGGCATCGACGCGATCATGAAGCTGCCCGTCGAGCGCCCGCCCGCCAAGCAGTTCGTGCACCGCCCCGACTTCCGCGGCGACATCGAATTCCGCAACGTCTCCTTCGCCTACCCCGGCCAGGATTTCGACGCCTTGAGCAACGTCAGCTTCACGGTCCGCGCCGGAGAACGCGTCGGCATCATCGGACGCGTCGGCTCGGGCAAGACGACGATCGAAAAACTCATCCTCGGCATCTACCAACCATCCAGTGGTTCGATCTGGATCGATGGTGTGGACATGCAACAGATCGACCCGGCCGACATCCGCCACCACATCGGCTACGTCCCGCAGGACATCGTGCTTTTCGCCGGCTCGGTGCGCGACAACCTGATGCTCGGCAGCGCCTTCTCCGACGATGTCGCCATGCTGCGCGCAGCCGAACTCGGAGGCGTCATGGAAATCGTTGCCCGGCACCCGAAAGGGCTGGACATGCAGATCGGTGAACGCGGCGAGGCGCTTTCCGGCGGCCAACGCCAGGCCATCGCCATCGCCCGGGCGCTGGTCAAGGATCCGCCTTTCCTGATGCTCGACGAACCGAGCAACTCGCTCGACAACCGCGCCGAGGAAACCCTCAAGAAGAAACTCGCCGCCTACCTCGGGCCGCAGCACAGCCTGCTGCTCGTCACCCACCGGGCCTCGCTGCTCACCCTCATCAACCGTCTGATCGTGCTGGACAATGGACGCATCATCGCCGACGGCGAGAAGCAGCAAGTGCTCGACGCCCTCTCCGGAGGGAAGATCCATGTCTAAGCCCCCCTTCATCGAACGTGCACGCGCCGCTGTCGACGCTTTTCTCTTTCCCGCTGCCGGCGGAACGCGCGAGCAGCGCACCGAAGCCGAGTACATGCCGGATCGGTTGTCGGCCTTTTTCCTGCGCCCGGCCCGCCTCAACTTTGTCATCGTCCGGGCGACCTTCACCTGCTTCCTGCTGCTCTTCGTCTGGTCGGCGCTGGCTCACCTCGAAGAAGTGACCGTCGGCGAAGGCAAGGTCATTCCCAGCAGCCAGGTGCAGGTCATCCAGAACCTCGAGGGCGGCATCGTCAACGGCATCCCGGTCAAGGTCGGGGATCTCGTCCAGCGCGACCAGATCGTCCTGCACATCGATCCGACCCGCTTCTCCTCCTCGCTCGGCGAAACCAAGGCCAAATACCACGCCCTGCTGGCCAAGATTGCTCGCCTCGAAGCCGAAGCCCACGACCGGCCGCTCGTCACCAACCCCGAGCTCGAACGCGAAAACCCGCAGGTCATGAAACAGGAATTCGACCTCTACGTCACCCGCCAGAACGAACAGGAAGCCGCCAAGGGCGTCCTCCAGCAGCAAGTCCAGCAACGCCAGCACGAACTCGCCGAAAAGCGCGCCCGCGCCCAGCAACTCGCCGAGAGCTACCGCCTGATCTCGTCGGAAGTCAGCATGACGCGGCCGATGGCCAAGCAGCAGGTCATCTCCGACGTCGAACTGCTGCGCCTCGAGCGCCAGGCCAACGATCTGCGCGGCGAACTCGAAGCCACCCGGCTTTCGATCCCACGCATGGAAGCCAGCCTGCAGGAAGCCGTGACCAAACTCGAGGGGGCGGGCGCGAAATTCCGTTCCGACACCGCGATCGAGCTCTCCCAGGCACGTGCCGAGTTGGCCGGAATCACCGCCACCAACGTCGCCATGGAGGACCGCCTGGCCCGCACGACGGTGCGCTCGCCGGTCAACGGCATCGTCAAGACGATCAAAATCAACACCGTCGGCGGGGTCATCCAGCCCGGCATGGAGGTCATGGAAATCGTCCCGATCGAAGACCGTCTATTGATCGAAGCTAAAATCCGTCCCTCCGACGTCGGCTTCCTGCGCCCCGGACAGAAGGCCCTCGTCAAGGTGACGGCGTACGACTACTCGATCTACGGCGGGCTCGAGGCGGTGGTCGAAACCATCACCGCCGACTCGATCACCAACGACAAGGGCGAGAGCTTCTACCTGGTGCGCGTGCGCACCAACCGCAGCTATTTCGGCACCAGCGAGAAACCCCTGCAGATCATCCCCGGGATGCTGACGTCGGTGCACATCTCGACCGGCGAAAAGTCGGTCCTCGCCTACCTGCTCAAGCCCATCGTCAAGGCTCGCAGCGAGGCCATGCGCGAACGCTAAGCCCACCGTTCCCGCCCCCGTGCGCCGGGCCGCAGAAATCCCGGCGCACACGGCAGGACGCCCAGCCCAGGTTTCTCCGCACCCACCGTGCTTTACTGCGCTGCCTCTGTGGCCGTGAACGTTCGCGAATGCGCGCGAGCATGCGCAGGCAATGCCCTGGAAGGGCGTCTGGATGCGCCCTGCAGGCCGACGCCAGGGCGCACCCCGCTTGCCCCCTGGCGCCTACGGCATCCAGCTGCAGCGCAGCGGGCATCCGGTCGATTGCGCCAGAAGCCCCGCCCGATCGTGCAGGAGTTTTGGGCACAGGCGCGCGCGGCGATCACTTGCTCAACGGCCAGGGCACCGGCGTCGAGATGCCGTAGCCCTGAACGGCGTCGACCCCCAGTTCGGCCAGAATCTCGGCAGCACGCCCTTCCTCGACCGATTCGGCGACGACGCTCATGTCGAGTCCGTGCGCAATCTTGACCACCGACTCGACGAAGAAACGATGGTCCTTGCTGCGTTCGATTTCGGTGATGAAGCTGCCGTCGATCTTCAGGCAGTCGATGCGCGTATCGCACAAATAGCCGAAGGAGGAAAAGCCCTTTCCAAAGTGATCGAGGCTCGTCCTCGCGCCCAGCTGACGCAGGCGATTGACCCAGAGGCGCAGGGCTGGGAGATTTTCCGTGGCGCTGTATTCAGCGATCTCGAACATCAGCTGCGAAGCCTGCTCGGGGGCCGCCGCCAACTCCTGGCAAAGCCAGTCGACGAACTGCGGATCAAGGATCGAAGCGGGGAAAAGATTGACCGCAATCAGGCCGCCGAGCGTGTCGCCGCGTTTCTGGCGCGCCATGACTTCGCGCACGACATGACGATCGAATTCCTGGATCAGGCCCAGACGCTTGGCCATCGGCAAGAAAATCCCGGCGGGAACGACCACGCCGCCATCGTCGATCACGCGCAGCAAAACCTCCTGATGGTGAACCGTTGCCGCCGGAGCCACGCGCCGCACCTCCTGACGGAAGAGCAGGACACGATCTTCGGCGAGGATGCGCCGCAGGGTTTCCGACCACTGGCTGGCCGACCGCGTGGCCACGGCCCGCGCAGCCGCGCGCTGGATCTGCCAGGCATTGGCGCCCTTGGCCTGGGCGGCGCGCAGGGCGGAGTCGACCTGCGAAAGGAGATCGCCGAGGGTTTGCCCCGTGTAGCAGACGAGGCCAGCGTGCGCGATGTCCAGGGTATCGATCAGCCCCGCATCGTGCAATTGCGGCAGCGCCTGCATGAGCCGGGTGATGAATTCATCGGCTTCCGCCTCCGAAACGTCGGCCAGAACGATCGCGAAATCCGCGCCGGCGATGTGCGCCGCAAAATGGTCGACGCCGCTCAAGGCACCACAATGCCGCTGGATCAGCGCGCCGAGTCCTTCGAGCAAGGCATCGACCCGGGCGAACCCGAGTTGTTCGTTGAGGCGCCGCAAATCCTTCAATTCGAGCAGGATGAGCGCGCCGCTCAGGAAGCGATCCTCGGCACCGATCAGGAAGCGCAGCTGCATGTCGAAGTAGCGGCGGTTGGCCAGGCCGCTCACCGGGTCGCGGAAATTCTCGGCCCGGATCCGTTCCATCGTCTCCGACTGCTCCTCGAACATCTCCTTGACCTTGGTCGTCATCCGGTTCATCGCCTCGACCACGCTACGCAGCTCAAGCGTCCACGGCAAATGCTTCTGGACCGGATACTCGCGATCGCAAATCGCCTTGGCCTGCGCCTCGACCGCGCGCAGGGGACGCAAAACGAAATGCAGGAGAACGACCCCAAGCACAAAAGTCAGGAGCGAAGCCCCGAGAAACCACCAGAAGGACTGAACGCTGTTGGTCCACAACTTCGTATAAGCATGCCCGGGGTTGGCCGCCACGTAGATCGTCCCGGCCTGCTGCCACCCGGCCATGATCAAAGCTTCGCCGCGCGGTGTCTCGAGCGGAAAGGCGGAGACGAACCAGGCGGGAACGGCCTCCAGTTCCTTCGGTGCGCGTTTTTCGACCAGCAGCTCGCCATCGACGCCGCGCAGCACCACCTCCCGGTAGTAGCCGCTGTCGAAGACGGCGTCGATCAGACGCTCGATCACCACCATTTCGCTGTCCTCGGCGAAATGCGGTGAAAGCGTGAGCCCCAGCGAAGTGGCCGTATCCTGGGAAATGGTCTTGAGCTGCTCGGAGAGATAGGCCCGCGTGTTATGCACGCTGATGGCAAAGGTTCCGGCAAACAGCAGCACGAACAGCGTGGTGATGACGAGGATCAACTGACGTAAAAGGGTCATCGCATTCTCTCCTCCGGAAGCCCGCGGCTTCAGTCGAATTCCTTGCCCATGCGCGCGATGAGATCGCGCCAGAAACCGATGTTGTTCGAACCGCCTTCCACCGTCTTGCCCAAACCGCGCTGTTGCGCGAGCCACAGTCCAGCGCCGTTGAAGGCGTAGACCGGCGTCAAATCGGAACGCTGGCTGGCCGGGCGAATCTCGGGAATCAGATTGTCGAGCACCAGCGGAATGGCTTTGTTATCAGCATAGTAGGTGAGCACCATGTGCGCCTGACTGGGCGGCGTCCACTGCGGATTGCGCGCCTTGACGTAGGTGATCTTCAGCTTTTCCATCGGCACGCCAAGCATGAGCAGCGTGAAGTACTTGGCGATGGCATAGTCTTCGCAATCGCCGCCGTTGGTCATCAGCATCTCGGTCGGCGTCGCCCAGTAATCGTTCACCCGCCAGTGCTCGGCATCGGAAACAAAGGGAATGCGGTTGAAGAAATCGTTGACCTGGCGAAGCTTCTCGATCTCCGGTCGCTCGCGCGACGACCAAGCCACCTTCTGCCAGGCTTCGAGACGCTGTCGTGCCAGCGGCCCGTGTTTCTTTTCCGCGACATCGAGCATGTGCGGCGTAAACTGGATGCGCGGCAGGTCCGACGCCGCCAGGAACGGCCACGGCGCACTCCAGCACACCGCCAGAAGAACGCAAACGGCCGCCAGACATCCGCGTCCGATGCGCCAAAACGACTGGAGACGCCAACGAGCCATCATTCGCATCCGCCCGTTCCAAGCCCAGTTCTCTCGCCTTCAACCGAGGGCGAGGCGAAAACAAAAACGGCCCGGAGGACATCGACTCCGGGCCGTCCTTTACATCACTTTATTGGGACAGCGCACCTTCTTCCGGCGCCTGCACGCCCAGATAGCTGAGCAGTTGTCCCATGTCGGCGAGCACCCTGTAACGAGCAAACATCTCGAGGTACATGGCCGAGGTGTAGTTCATCTGGGAAGTAAACGATTCGTTCACCGAATCAAGCAGGTCGAGCAGGGTACGCTGACCAAGGTTGAACTGCTTGGCATAGCTTTCGCTGGTCGCGATGCTCATGTCGGCGTGCGTCTTGAGGCCCGGCAAGCGCTCACTCGCCGAGGTGTAGGCGTTCCACGACAAGCGCGTGCTTTCCTCGACCTGGCGCTGAGTGCGGTTCTGCACCTCACGCGCTTCGTTGGTCAGGTGCGTCGTCTCGCTGACGCGCGCCATGTCCGAACCGCCGCGGAAGAGGTTGTAGCGCATGCGCAGCATGGCGTACTTCTCGTCGTTATCGCCTTTGACGCCGTCGAGATTCTTGTTGTTACCCGTAGCCAAGCTCGAGATCGAAGCGCGGGTAATAGCCCGATTTCGCGGCTTCACGCTGGTATTCCGCCGCCTTGACGTCGGCTCCGGCCGACTTGAGGATCGGGTGATTGGCCACCGCTGTGTCGACGGCGCCATCCGCGTTGCGCGGGATCAGCCCGGCATCCGGCGCAGACGGCTTGGTCAGCGCGAGCGGCTTGCTGCCGACCACACGCTGGAAGTTGATCTCGGCGTCGCGCAGGTTGGCTTCGGCCGAAACCAAGTTGGCACGGGCCAAGCCGAGACGGGCGGCCGACTGCTCCTGATCCGATTTGCGCCCGATACCGCCTTGCGAGCGGATGTCGATCTGATCCATGGTGCGCGTATGCGCATTGAGGTTTTCCTTGGCCAGACGCACCATCTCCTGGTTGCGCAGGACATTGAGGTACGACTCGACCACCCGCAGACCCACCGCTTCGGACGTGCCAAGCACCTTCCAGGCTGCGGATTCGACGCGGGCCTTGTTGCGCCCGACTTCGCTGCTCACGGCAAAGCCGTCGAACAACATCTGGGTCAGGGTGATCTGGGCTTCCTGACGATTCAGCTTGCGCCAGTCGTTGTAGCCCAGGGCACGGGTGGTGGTGTTATCGCTCCACTCGTTCCCCGTCCCCGCCAGCAGGTCGACCTTGGGGAAGAAGCCACCGCGCGCGCCTTTAACGGCCTCGTCGTTAGCCAGGCGCTGATTGGTCTCGACCAGCACATCCGGATTGGTTTTGATCGCCATGCTGACTGAATCCTGCAGCGACTGCGCAAAGGCAGGCGCCTAGAACATGGCTGCCACGGCAATGGCAACAACGGAAACACGGACTGTATTCTTCATTGTTCAACCCTCTTCCCCGTTAATTGGTGTGATTCGCTACGACGATGAACGCTACGCTGTTGTTCTACTCCTTCCGAGCCCCCCTTGTCCAACGCCATCTTCATCGCCCGGCCGCAATCCGCGGCAAGTGTTGTGGCGTACGCAACACCTGACTTTCCCCTGCTAACACAAGGGTTTAAAGACATGCACAAAGGTGATTTCCGCGAGCCTGATTCGGCTCACCGAACCGTCCCGTCATTTCAGTTGGTCGTTATTGAGCAAGGTCGCCAATAAGGTCGCCGCATCGAACCCGCCGGAGAGGTTGGCGAGCGTCACGACTGGCACCGTCGCGGCCTCGCTGCCGCTGCCATCGGTGTCGAGGACAATCCTCGCTGTCGTCGCATCGACCGTCTCGACGCGCAGGAAACCGCCGGAAATCGCCGCTCCAAGCTCAGCTGGAAGCACGCCGTGCCCGGTCTCGGCGCCCGTAAGGACGTCACCGAGATCGAGTACGTCCGAGCCACGAGCGCCCTCTGAAACCTTGCCTTGGGCCTCGGACAGCCCGTCGCCCAGCGGAACCTTTCCACTGTCGGCGGTAAAAAAATCATGGCGGTCGTTCAGGACATCGCTCCCGGTTTTCTTCATCGTTCAGACCTTTTCCCATTGATCGATGAAATACGCTACGACGATCAGCGTTACGGTTGCCTTTCTACTCCTCCTGAATTCGGCTGTCCAATCCTCCTTCCCTGGTTGTACTCCTCGGAGGAGGAGGCGACGCCTCCTCCTTTGCCCGAAGAACAGACGCCTTACTTCAGCTGATCGTTATTGAGCAAGGTTGTGAGCAGCGTTGCCGCGTCGAAGCCGCCCGTGAGGTTGGCGAGCGTGACCACCGGAACGCTTGCCCCACTGCTGCTGGCGGTACCGTCGGTATCGAGCACGATCCTCGCCGTCGTCGCATCAACCGCCTCAACCCGCAGGAAGCCGCCGGAGATCGCCGCCCCGATGTCGGTCGGAATCGCGCTGTTGTTGGCGTGCGCGCCGGTCAGCAGGTCGCCGATGTCGAGGACGTCGGCATTGGCATCGGCCGCGAAGTTTCCGATCTTGAAATCGGTGATTCGGTCGGCAGCGGCATTGCTAAAGCTATCGGCATTGAAGTCGAACGTATCATGGCCGTTCCCGCCGGTCAGGATATCGTCACCGAGGCCGCCGGTCAGGATGTCGTTGCCGTCACCACCGAGCAGCGTGTCGTTGCCACTGCCACCGGCGAGCGTATCGTTGCCGGCCAGGCCGCTGATGTTGTCATTGCCGCCACCACCGTACAGCACATCGGCGCTGGTCGTGCCGGTCAACGTCTGATTACCCGCAAGTGCGCTGGGCTCAAGACTGAGGTTCAACTTTCCGGACGAGGTATCTCCATCTGCGTCGGTCAGTTTCAGATTGAAGTTCAGGTCGACCGGATTGCCGGAGGTCAAACTCTGAAGCTCGAGATGACTCAAGGAGAACTTGCCATCGGTGCCGCCAGTTCCGGCGTTGACGATCTCAACGCGGTCATAACCCGTGAGGCCCGTTGTGACGATCTTGTCGCCGGCCAGGAGGTTAGTGATGGTAACGAAATCATTCCCCGTTGTACCACCACCATCCTGGAAGTCGAACCCAAGCCCGGCAACCGTGCCATCCCCCGTCGCGGAGGCAATCAGCGTCCCTCCGCGATAGACATCGACCTGACCAATCTGACGGAGCGTGTCATCAGTGAAGATCTTATTGTCGCCGGCATCCCAGACCTTGATCGTCATATCGGCCACAGTCCCGCTCGAGATCTGATCGACCGTAAACGCGAATTTGTTGATCAGATAGTGTGAGTTGAAGCTGTAGTCCGTCACCTGATTGCCGCTGGTGATCAACGAGATGTTGGCAAAATCGATCCGCAGCCCTTGGGTAAAGTCGATGAATTGCGAACCGACCCCAACGTCATTCGAGTCGCTATTCACGCTAGTGGCACCGATCGGGGTGAAGAGCAGGTCTCGTCCTGCATTCTCGCCCGTCGTCGTTTCAACCACCTTCCAAGGCGGATTGCCGGCGGGGCCGGTTCCCGAGAGGTTGCTGAAGGTCACCTTAGCACCGTTGTCGATCGCCTGCGACAGGGTCATCGTGTAGTCATCACTGGCCGTCGCGTAGCTGCCGTCCGGGTTGAGGTCGAGGGTGAAGACTTTGGAGGCTGTCGTCGACGATGCCGTGGTGTAGGTCGAACCGGCAAGCTTGGAGCCGACCATCGTCTGTCCGTCCGACGAGAGGTAGAGGTAGACCTGCGCCCCACCGGACGTCACCCCGGTCATTGCCTGACCGTTGGTGTACCCGGCAAAGGTGATCGTGCCCATCTGATCCGCACCGGTGTTGTTGTCGATGTTTTGATCGACATCCAGCCAGCTGTTCAGGGTCGTGCCACTTGCATTGTTCATTGCCCCGACCTGCGGCGTGAAATTCAATGGTGCGTCGTCGCCGATATTGACCGTCAGCGTCTGCATCGCGCTGCCGCCGTGACCATCGACCACCGTCACGTTGAAGGTGTCGCGTCCCGGCTCGATGTTAGATCCGGAGGCGTTGTTGTCGACGTTGTTGTTGAGCTGATACGACCAGGTATACGTTCCGCCAACCAGGGCAATCGTCAGATTGCCATAGCTGCCGGCATACGTTCCCGGAACGATGGTCAGCGTGTCCGTGGCATCCGGGTCACTGACCGTGAAACTCCCGCTCACGAGCGTCAGCGTGTTGCCAGCATGGCTACCGTCGGACAGCCCGGCCTCGTACACCATCTGCCCGTTACCGACGATCGACAGGCTCGGCGGCGAATTCTCGGTCAGCGTGATGTTGAGGAAGGCGCTCGAGAAATCGCCATCGCCATCGCGCAGGGTGAATTGCACTTTGAACGGCGTCGTATCGGCATCACCCATCGGCGGGGTCAGCGTGTAACTACCGTCGTTCTTGACCAGCAAGGTACCGCGCGTGGCGCCCAGATTGATCGTGAATTGGGTGTTCGCACCGCTGAAGGTGTAGGTCTGCCCGACCCCCGGACCTGCGCCATCCGCGTCGTAGAACACGGAGACCAGCTGCGGTGTGCCATACCCATCCGCACCCGCGGTGCTGTTGACCAGCAGGTTGCCGGTCACCGGCGTGAGGATGCTGGTCAGCAGGGCATCGATGGTCGCGGTCAGCGAGGTCAGATCCGAACTCGGGACGATGACCACATGGTCTTGCTGGCCGATCGGTGCAGCGACATCGGTGTTCGGGTAGGCAATCGGATTGAGGTTGTTGACGTCGGCCGAATTGACGCCACTGCCGATCCCGATCGCGAAGACGTCCGAGATGTTGTTCGTCGGATTACCGACAAAGGCCTCCCATTCGGCGATGGAAACATCCGTACCGGTGCCATTGGTGGTGATACCGGCATCGCCCCCTGACTGACTCGTTGTATTCGGCTCGCCATCGGACATGAAATAGACGACCGTCTTCTCGGCCATTCCGGCCGGACGAATACCGGCGTAGTTGCTCATCATCTCGTTGAGCGCCACGTCGTAGTCGGTGTTACCTCCACCGAAATTCCAGTTGGCCGCCGTCTGGATATAGGTGATCGCCTCGGCGCGGGTCATCCAGACTGTGTGCTGGGCATCGGTATCGAACATCACGACCTGGACGTTCTTAACCTCAGGGTGATTGTTGAGCATTTGCTCCATGGCGTAGCGCGCGAGCCCCAGACGGGTGTCGGGATAGCCCGGAACACCGGAGACTGCCCCGTCCATACTGCCAGAAACGTCGATGACGAAGCTCACATCGACCGTTCCCGTTTCACCCGCACGTGCCGTCGCACTGACATCGCGCGCAATGGGCAGATCGTCGATGATGCCCACGGTAATCGTGCGCGTCGCCGACAGCGTGCCGTCATTGACCGAGACATTGAAGGTGTTCACTTCATCCCCGGCCAGGTCGGTGGTGCGGCTCGTGAGGTCGAATTTGTACGAGAAGGTCCCGTTGCCGTCATAACCCGTGAGCGTGACCGTGCCGTTGGTCGTGTTGATCGACTGGCCAACCATGGCATTGAACGAAGCAAACTGCCCCGGCCCGCCACCAAGGGTCATCACGTTGCTGCCCAAGGAAACCGAGTCGATGTCGTCCAGACCGTCGGTATCGGCGATCGTGAAGCTGCCGACGGCCTGCGTGCTGGTCGGCGCCGTTCCCGAACCGGCCGGCAGGCCGGATTCATAGACCAGGTCACCGATGCCATCGACGTTCACGTCCAGTTTCGGACCGTCGTTCGCACCGAAGATGCTGACCGTCAGCGAAGCATTCGCCGTCGCCGTCCCGTCGCTGGCCGTGTAGCTGAAGCTGTCGGTCAGCGGGGCATCGCCCACGTCCCGCGCCTGCACGGCGTTGTAGCCGCCCGCATGCCCGGCCGCGATCGCTTGCGCTTCGGAGGCGTAGAGCGTGTAGGTGTAGGCGCCCGTGCTCGAGAGGCTCAGCACGCCGTAGTTACCGTTGAACGAACCGGTCGTCGTCACCGTCAGCGTCTCGACATCCACGTCCGTGTCCGCCACGTCGCCGAACGTGCCTGACGGCGCGCCCGCATGGGCGAGGGTCTGCAGCACGTTGCCGCTCGCGGCACTGCCGTCTTCCAGCACCCAGTTGGTGTCCGCCTGGGCCGACGGCGCATCGTTGGCACCGAAGATGCTGACCGTCAGCGAAGCATTCGCCGTCGCCGTCCCGTCGCTGG
>NZ_JASDTF010000021.1:0-48163 GCF_041441355.1 Propionivibrio sp. | reverse complement strand
CGCCGTAGTTACCGTTGAACGAACCGGTCGTCGTCACCGTCAGCGTCTCGACATCAACGTCGCTGTCGGCCACGTCGCCGAAGGTGCCAAACACCAGGCTGCTGTGATCCAGCGTCTGCAGCACGTTGCCGCTCGCGGCGTTGCCGTCTTCCAGCGCCCAGTTGGTGTCGGCCTTGGCCTCCGGTGCGTCGTTGCTGCCAAAAATGCTAACCGTCAGCGTGGCATCGGCCGGTGCCGTACCGTCGCTCACCGTGTAGTTGAAGACTTCGGTCAGCGCGGGATCGCCCACGTCACGCGCCTGCACGGCGTCGTAGCCACCGGGGTGCCCGGCCGCTGCCGCCGCCGTTTCGGAGGCGTAGAGCGTGTAGGTGTAGGCGCCGGTACCGGTGAGGGTCAGCACGCCGTAGTTGCCGAAGAAGGTACCGGTCGTCGTCACCGCCAGCGTTTCGACATCGACGTCGGTATCCGCCACGTCGCCGAAGCTGCCATACACGCTGCTGTGATCCAGGGTCTGCAGCACGTTGCCACTGGCCGCGCTCGAATCTTCCAGCGCCCAGTTAGTGTCGGCCTTCGCCACCGGCGCGTCGTTGCTGCCAAAAATGCTAACCGTCAGCGTGGCATCGGCCGGTGCCGTACCGTCGCTCACCGTGTAGTTGAAGACTTCGGTCAGCGCGGGATCGCCCACGTCACGCGCCTGCACGGCGTCGTAGCCACCGGGGTGCCCGGCCGCTGCCGCCGCCGTTTCGGAGGCGTAGAGCGTGTAGGTGTAGGCGCCGGTACCGGTGAGGGTCAGCACGCCGTAGTTGCCGAAGAAGGTACCGGTCGTCGTCACCGCCAGCGTTTCGACATCGACGTCGGTATCCGCCACGTCGCCGAAGCTGCCATACACGCTGCTGTGATCCAGGGTCTGCAGCACGTTGCCACTGGCCGCGCTCGAATCTTCCAGCGCCCAGTTAGTGTCGGCCTTCGCCACCGGCGCGTCGTTGTTGCCAAAGATCGTGATCGTCAGCGTCGAATCGGCACCCGTCGTGCCATCGCTCGCCACGTAGTTGAACACGTCGCTCGCCGTTTCTCCGTCGTCCAGGAACTGGGTCTTCGTCGGATCCACCGTGTAGCTGTAGCTGCCGTCGCCGTTCAGGGTCAGCGTGCCGTACAGACCGGCAATCGCAACACCGACATTGCCGGCACTGCCCCCCACCGAGACCACGCTCAGCGTGTCGCCACCGTCCGCGTCCGTGTCAGCCACGTCGCCAAACGTGCCCGACGGCGCGCCCGCATGGGCGAGCGTCTGCAGCACATTGCCGCTCACCGCCACTTCGCCGCCGTCTTCAAGACCCCAGTTGGTGTCCGCCTGGGCCACCGGCGCGTCGTTCGTGCCGGTGATGGTGATCGTCAGCGTGGCCTGATTGGAATTCTGGTAGCCGTCAGTCGCGGTATAGGTGAATTGGTCCTGAAGCGTGTCGCCGTCATCGAGGGACTGGATCGCATCGCTCGCGTTATTGAGCGTATAGACGTAGCTGCCGTCGGGATTGAGATGCAGGATGCCGTATACCCCTGGGATATCCACTCCGCCCGGCGGAATACCGACCACGCTCAGCGTATCGCCATCGACATCGGAATCACTCCCTGGGCTGTCGGTGATGACATTGCCCGTAGCCTGTACCAACAAGCCGCCTTCGCCTTCACCGGTCCACCGGTCTTCACCCACGGCATTGACGTCGTTACGCGCCACTGGCGTCGTGTCGTCATCAACAATCCACCCTGTCGCGGTGTTGTTGGCCGGGTCGATCGTGGCATTGGTCGCGCCGGTCAGTATGATGAAGAAGTTCTCGGCACCGGCAAAGGTGTTCGGCCCTTCATCCAAGTGATCGGGAACGATATTCACCACAACCGGGAATTCGGTCGTTCCGGCCGGAATGGTCACCGTTCCAGTCAGCACGCCTTGATAGTCGGTCCCCGGGAGGGCCGCATTGGGCCCGGCCCCGGGGCGGATTTCATAGGTTACCGTCACGTCTTGGTTGAACGGCGTACTCAGGCGCAGGACGAAGGTCACTGTGTTGAAGGCGCTCTCACCATCCGTTCCTTCAGGGATGTACGCATTGTTACCAACGATGGTCGGCAAACTCGGATCGCTCGGGTTTTCGCTGTTGGGGGGTTGATCGACGATTTCGACTGTTACGTCCAGACCAATCGTTACTGCTGGCAAGGGCTCGGATTCAGGTGGCAGGACTTCACCCGTCGGCTGCTGCAGGGCAAAGCCGATCGGCCCGGTCGGGAAACCGCTATTCACCAGCCCTTGCGGGGCCAGTTGATCGACGACGACAAAGCTACTGCCTTCTCCATCACCGCCGCCACCGCCAGCTCCCGGGCCGGCCGCCGTGGCTTCGGTCACCTGCGTCGGGTCGACGCCGGCCGCGATCTTGGCCTGCAGCGACGCCACGTCCTCCTTGGCACCTTCCGATGACGGCGCCGGCGTCGGCTGGAAGACGCTTTGATCGAGGGTCGCCGAGGAATCACGGCCCAGGTCGAAACTTCCTCCGTTGTTGAACTCGACCAATACCGCGCCGGAGGCTGAGGTCAGAATCATGTCGTTCATGAAGACCTTGTCGCCGACCTGTAAGGTGCGGACGACGCCATCACTGCCCGTCGCCGTAACGACGCCGATGACGCTCTTGACGGTCCCGATCGAGGAAACTTTGGCGCCCGATTCGAGCGTCTTGGTGACGATTTGCTTGGCCATGACAGTCCTCCAGCGAAAAAAGGAAAGAGCTAGACCCTCCGTAGTCTAGGGAGGCGCTGGAAGATGAAAATACGACCAAGGTAGGGGGCGGCGCGAAAGCGGCCGCCGCCGGGATCAGGCGGGCGCTTCGCTGGTGAACGCGCTGAGCAGCAACGCGAGCTTCACCCGGCTCGGCACGCCGAGCTTGCGGAAAATGGCTGTCAAATGCGCTTTGACCGTCAGGTCGGAAAGCCCGAGGCGCTGCGCGATGACCTTGTTGGCCACGCCTTCCGCGACCAAGCCGGCGATTTCGCGTTCGCGCGGAGTCAGTCGTTCAAGCATGGGGTTGGCGTTCGCCGCCGGTTTCGGCGCGGCGGCCTGGCGCAACAACAGGAGCATCTCCGGCAAGGCCTGGCGCGACACCCAGACGCCGCCCTTGAGCACGACTTCGACGATCCGCGCCAGCTCAGCCGGCTCCAGCGTGGCGGCGCAACTGCCGGCCACCCCGAGCGACAAGGCCGCCACTTCGGCGGCAACCGAGAACTCGGTACGCGCCAGCAGCACGCGGGCGCGCCGCGCCAGTTGCGCCAGTTCGCCATCCGCCCCGAGGGTTGTGTGCAGCGGGCTGAGGGTATCGACGACGCATAAGCTCAAACGCCCGCGCTCGGCCAGCCCCAGCGCATCCGCAAGGCGAGCGCAGGTCGCGGCATGGTCGCCCGGCCCCAGATGCTCGCGCAACAGAGAACGCCAGAGTTCGAGAAAACGGCGATCTTCGCTGACCAGAAGAATCATCTATACCCTCATCGGCGCCCTCGGCGCAGTCCCCCGCCCAAGACGCCCGGAACCCGCAGCGCAGGCGGCAGCTACGCCAGCAACCTAACGCGCGCGGCTTTCGGCCGCCGTCGGCGCACGCCGGTTCTTTCCGGCCTCCAGATAGGCGAGCAAGGCCTCCTCGGGCAAAGGGGGTGAGAAGTAATACCCTTGCGTCGCCTTATACCCCAGGGCCGTGATCTGGCGCAAGTCGTCTTCAGTCTCGCACCCCTCGGCGACGGAAAAGAGGCCCAGCTGATCGCAGATGCTGATCGCCGCGGTCAGGATCGAGAGCAGTTTGCGGTTCCGGCTGGCGTCGTGGACGAAGGACTTGTCGATCTTGAGTTCGGTAAACGGGCATTTGGCGAGCTGCTGCATCGACGAATAGCCGGTGCCGTAATCGTCCATCGAAATTCCGAAGCCCTTGAGCCGTAACCGGGTCAGGGTGCTCAGGCTGGCCTTGAGGTTGGACATCACCGAGGTTTCAGTCACTTCCAGGGTCAGTTGATCGGGCGAGAGGCCATGCGCATTCACACAGGCCAGGAGTTTGTCGGCCAGGTCCGGCACCACCAGCAACACCACCGGGAGGTTCACGTTCATCGTCAGGCCCGGGCAGATCGCTTCGGTGCGCTTGAGCATGCGCATCGCCGCATCGACCTGGTGGAAAAAATGCGGATACGCCAACTCGCCGGCCTCGATGAAATCGATGAACACGATGGGCGGCACCAAACCATGCTGAGGATGTTTCCAGCGCGCCAGCGCCTCCATGCCGCACACCCGCCCGAAAGCCAGCTCGATCTTCGGCTGGTAGAAGACGACGATCTCGTCGCATTCGAGCGCCTGCCGGAACTCCTCGGTGCTCAGACTGAGCGGTGCGTGTTTTACGGCGTCCTTGGCATGTCGGTCGGGATCGACATTGGCCAGCGCCTTGCACAGCGCGCCGGCCGAAACGGGTTTGGGCAGGATGCCGATCATCTCGAACTCGCTGTTCTCGGCAATCTCGCGCACCGCGCTCAGCAGGCTGGGGTCGACGCCGCTCATCACGGCAACGAAAAAGCGCTGCGAATAACGCCGCTCGATCTCGGAGAGCAGCTCGACCCCGTCCATCACCGGCATGTTGAGGTCGGTGAGGAGAAAATCGATGCCGCGCTCGTTTTCCAGGAGTTTGAGCGCCCCGCGCCCCTCCTCGGCCTCTAGCACACGCGCGAAGCCCAGCAGGTGGAGAATGCGCGACATCTCCATGCGCGTGCTGCGCGAATCGTCGACCACCAGCGCCGTCCGCCCGGCCCATTGGGGCAGGTGGTTGGCTCTCGAACTCTCGCTAATCATCGCACACCGCCTTTGGAATCTGGGCCAGCGGCAGCACGTGGTCGGCCGCCCCCATTTCGATCGCCACGCGCGGCATCCCGAAGACGACGCAGCTCGCCTCGTCCTGCGCCACCGTACGCGCGCCGCTGTCCTTCATTTCCTTGAGCCCGCGGGCGCCGTCGTCGCCCATTCCGGTCATGATGATGCCGGTTGCATTGGCGCCGGCGCACACCGCCACCGAGCGGAAGAGCACGTCGACCGACGGCCGGTGGCGCGACACCAGCGGCCCGTCCTTGACCTCGGCCACGTACTGCGTGCCGCTGCGCACGACCATCAGGTGCTTGCCGCCCGGCGCGATCAGGGCTAACCCGGCAACCAGCCGGTCGCCGCTCGCCGCTTCCTTGACCTCGATCTGCGAGAGTTGGTTAAGGCGGCGCGCGAAGGACGCGGTAAAGGCTTCCGGCATGTGCTGCACGACGGCGATCCCCGGGCAGTCGCGCGGCAGGCGTGGCAGCACGTATTCGAGCGCCTGGGTCCCGCCGGTCGACGTGCCGATGGCGACGATGCGCTCGGTGGTGCGGAACATCGTGCGTCCGCTGGGCGCCTGCAGCATTGCGTCGGCAGTCAGCTTCACCCGGTTTTCCAGCCCTGTGGGCGTATCCGCAGCCGGCCGCAGGTTGGAAAGCCGCGCGCCGCGCGCCGCGCGCACTTCGTCGATCAACTGCTGGCCGGACTCGGAGAGGAAGCTGCGCAAGCCGATCTTGGGCTTGGTGACGATGGCGATGGCCCCGGCCTCGAGCGCCTGCAGGGTCACCGGCATGCCTTCTTCGGCGAGCGAGGAACAGATGATCACCGGCGTCGGTCGTTCGCGCATGATCTTGCGCAGGAAAGTCAGCCCGTCCATGCGCGGCATTTCGATGTCGAGAATGATCACGTCGGGCCAGTCGCGCTGCATGCGTTCAAGCGCGAACACCGGGTCCTGCGAGGCGTGCAGCACCTCGATGTCGCCGGCCTTGGACAGCACCGTGGTCAGCACCTCGCGTACCACGGCCGAGTCGTCGACGATATGCACGCGGATTTTCGCTTTCATGTCCCGTTCCCTCCGTTCCGGCGCAGCGTGTAGAGCGAGGGCCGGAGTGCCGTGAACTCCGTCCGAATGCCGTTGAGCGTCTCGGAATGGCTGATGATCAGCACACCGTCGTGACGCAGGTGTCGGCCGACGTTTTCGAGCACTTCGGCCTTGGTGTCATCGTTGAAGTAAATCATCACGTTGCGCAGGAAGATCACGTCGAATCCGCCGATGTCGGCGGTCGACGCTTCCTCGCTCCCGAGCAGGTTGAATTTCGAAAAGCGCACGTGCCCGGTCAGTTCCGGGACCACGCGCAGCATGTCGCGGTACTCGTCACGGCCGAACATGAAGTAACGGTGCAGCAGGTGAACCGGAACCTTCTGCGCCCGCCCGCGCGGATACACGGCACGACGCGCGTCGCGCAGGACCTGCGTGTTGATGTCGGTGGCCACCACCTCGAAGTCGCACTGGTTGCCGCAGGTTTCCTTGAGCACGATCGCTGCCGTATAGGCTTCCTCGCCGCTCGAACAGGCCGCCGACCAGACGCGGAAGGTACGCTCGCCGCGAGCCATGTGCTGCCTCGCCCGTTCCGCGAGCCACTCGAAATGCGAGATTTCGCGGAAGAAAAAGGTCTCGTTGGTCGACAAGGCATTGACCACGAACTGCCGTTCGGACTCGGCCCCGGGAGCGCTCACCGCCTGCCAGTAGTCGCTGAAATTCTTCAGCCCGAGCTGCGCGACGCGGCGCGAGAGCCGGGCCTGGACGAGCGCGCGCTTGGTCGGTCCGAGGTCGACACCCGAGGCAGCAAGCATGAACTTGCGGAACAGCTCGAATTCGCGCGCGTTGATGTCCGCCACGACGCCTCCGACATTCAGGTTCGACATGCCCGTCCCGCTCCCGACAGGGCTCTCGCGCATCCGTTCATCCGGCCTCCTGCGTCGTCACGTGTTCGCTGATCTGCGCCCGACCCACCTCGTCGGCCAGTTGCGTCAATTCATCGATCGACAGCGCCTGCTGCACGTCGAGCATGACGACGAAGCGGCTGTCGACGGTGGTGATGCCCTTGATGAAATCGTTGCGCAAACCGGTGCCGAAAGAGGGCGTCGGCTCGATCTGCGCATGCGGGATTTCGACCACCTCGCGCACCCCGTCGAGCAGGATGCCGAGCGTCGAGAACTCGCTGTTCTCGTCCAGGCAGAGGATGGCGATGCAGGTCGTCGGCTTGACCTGGGTCAGCTCGCGGCCGAAGCGGATCGAGAGGTCGATGACCGGCACCACCGAGCCGCGCAGGTTGATGATCCCGCGCACGAAGACGGGCATCATCGGCACCGGCGTGATCTCCTCGTACTCGATGATCTCCCGGATGTGATGGATGTCGATGGCGAAAATTTCCTTGCCGAGCACGAAGGTGACGCAGTGCGCCATTCCTCCGCCCTCGGCTGCGGCATTGCTGTCCAGGCGTCCCATGATCGTCCTCCGGCACCCTAGAAGCGCGTGAATTTTTTCGCATCGAGCGGCTCGCCGTCATCCTCCGCTCCGCTTTCGACGGCCCCAACCGAGGCATGCTCGACGGCCGGCGCCTTGCTCCGCCGCACGGCCTTGGCAGCATTGCGAGCGCGCCCGCCGTTCCCGAGGTTGAACTGTTCGAGCAGGTTCTGCAGCTGGCTCGCCGAAGCGCTCACTTCCTCCGCAGTCGCGCTCAATTCTTCGGAAGACGCCGCGGCGTTCTGCATCGTCTGGCTGATCTGGGTCATCGCCTGGTTGATCTGGCGGATGCCGGTGGCCTGTTCGCGCGAGCCGGCGGCGATTTCCTGCACCAGCGTCGCCGTCTGGTCGATGCCCGGCAACATCTCGGTCAGCTGGCCGCCCGCCTTCTCAGCAATGCCGACCGAGCGCCCGGCCAGCTCCCCGATCTCGCGCGCCGCGACCTGCGAGCGCTCGGCAAGCTTGCGCACCTCGACGGCCACCGTGGCAAAGCCCTTGCCGTGCTCACCGGCCCGCGCCGCCTCGATCGCGGCGTTGATCGCCAGGAGGTCGGTCTTGTTGGCGATGTCGTCGATCATCGTGATCCGGCCGGCGATTTCCTTCATCGCATGCACCATGTTGTCCACGGCCTTGCCGGTATCGTTGGCGCCGCCGGCGGTCTTTGAGGCGATGCCGTCGGCGACCTTGGCGTTGTCGGTGTTCTGGTTGATCGTCGCCGACATTTCCTCGATCGAAGCGCTCGTCTCCTCGACGCTCGCCGCCTGCTGCGCGGCGCCCGAGGCCAGGCCCGTGGCGGTCGACGAGAGCTGCTCGGAGGCGCTGAACAGGTTGCTCGACATCAGCCGGATTTCGGACAGCACCTCGCGCTGCTGCCCGACCATCGCCGACAGGCTGGCGAGCAGGCTGGTCCGGTCGTTCGGACGCAGGTCGATCTGCACCGTGAAATCGCCCTGCGCGACGCGCTCGACGATCTCCTTCACCACCGAAGGATCGGCGCCGAGGATGTTGAGGATCGAGCGGATGACCAGCAGCGCGATGACGACGCTGAGCACGACGCCCACCGTGGCGCCGATGATCATCTGCCAGCGCATCGCCGCGCCTTGCGCGCTCGCTTCCTGCCCGGCCACGTCGTTGAGCCGGTCTTCCTCGTCGGCCAGGTTGCGCAGAATCTCGTTGAGTTTGGCCATCTGCGGCGAAGTCACCGCGTTCAGCTCGGCCAGGGCTTCGGCCTCCTTGCCCTGAGTGTCAAACTCGACGAGCTTGTCGATCGAAGCGAAGGCCACCGGCTTCTGGTTGGCGAGCTGGCTCATCAGGTCGCGCTCGCTGGCCGACATCTGCGCCGCGTATTTCTGGAACAAGGCCTTGATCTCGGTTTCGGCCTTCAGGTAAGTCTCGCGCGCCTTGCTCAGCCGCGCCGCACTCTCCTTCTTCTTCGCCGGATCATTTTCCAGCATCAATTGCCGGTACTGGACGCGCATCTCCTGCGCCGAATCGACCATTTTGGTCGCCAGCCGCCCTTGCACGGCATTGATCTGGGTGATCTCGTAAATCTGCTGGTTGATGGTGGACAAGCCGGCCAAAGTCACCGTCACCATGGCGATCAGCACCAGGATGATCAGTCCGAAGCCCAAGCTCAGCCGGCGGGCGACGGTCATGCTTTGCGAAGCGTTCATATTGACTACCTCCTGATGCGGTTAGGACGATGACTGAGGCTTGCCGGCAGCGCCGGATGGATCGGAACACAACTTGTCGGCACGCGCCTCGACGCGGGTCAGGCGCTCGTTGCGCGCGTGGAGCAGCCGCCCCTCGCGCTTGACCGCCAGATGCACGATCTGCGGCACGTCGAGGATCAGCGCCAGCGTGCCGTTGCCCATGATGGTCGAGCCGCTGATGCCGCGCAGCGAACGGAACATCGTGCCGAGCGGCTTGATCACCGCCTGCACGTCGCCGACGAGTTCATCCACCACGATGCCCGCCGTCGACTGCCCAAACTGGACGATGATCACGTACTCCGCCCCGGCGGCAGGCGGGAAGCCGAACAGCTCGCGCAACGAGACGTAGGGAATCCACTCGCCGCGCAATTGCAGCTGCTTGGTGTCGGGCGACATCTCGACCTCGGGCAGGTCGAGGCATTCGGACATCATGTCGAGCGGCAGAACGAAGGCGCTGCCGCCAACTTCGACGTGGAAGCCGTCGATGATCGCCAGGGTCAGCGGCAGGCGGATGCGCACCGTGCTGCCCTCGCCCGGCACGGTGATGATGTTCACCTCGCCGCGCAGCGCCTCGATGTTGCGCTTGACGACGTCCATGCCGACGCCGCGTCCGGAGAGGTCGCTCACCTTCTCGGCGGTCGAGAATCCGGGCAGGAACAGGAGGCCGAGGATTTCCTGTTCGCTCATCGATTTGCCCTCCGGCACCAGGCCGTTTTCCACCGCGCGGGCGAAGATCTTGTGCGTGTCCATGCCGCGCCCATCGTCGATCACGTCGACGACCACCGAGCCGGTGTCGTGGTAGGCCTTGAGGATCAGCCGCCCTTGCCCCCGCTTGCCGCCAGCCAGGCGTTGCTCGAGCGGCTCGATGCCATGATCGATGGCGTTGCGCACGATGTGCATCAAGGGGTCGGTGAGTTTTTCGACCATCGACTTGTCGATCTCGGTTTCCGCGCCGACCATTTCCAGCTCGACGTCCTTGCCCAGGCGCTGAGTCACGTCATGCACCATGCGCGGGAAGCGGTTGAAAATCTCGCTGATCGGCACCATGCGCAGGGTCAGCGCGTCGTCGCGGATGCCCTCGACGAGCTGGCTCAAGACCTCGAGCGACTGGATCGTTTCGCTATCGCCGGACTGGCGCGCATGCACGCGCGAGCTAGCGGTGGCGATCACCAGCTCGCCGACGCGGTTGATCAGCGCGTCCATCTTGGCCGCCTCGACACGGATGAAGCGCGAGGTGTCGGAGCGCTCGGCGCGCCGCCGTTCGACCACCGGCTCGTCGACGGCGACCGGCCGCGCGCCCTGCTGCACGGCGGGGGCAAGCACGGCACGCACTTCGTCGGCGCTGAGGAAGCCCTGCTTTTCCCAGCGTTTCAGGTGCGCCACCGGGTCGCCACCGTAGTTCTCGGCCAGCACCTTGAAGGCGGAGAGCGACGCATGCGGCGGCAGCATGTCGATCGCGCTGTCGTCGGCAATGAACTCGAACGCCTCGCGCAGCCGGGCCTCGTCGGCGCTGCTGTTGAGGACGACTTCGTGCTGCAGCACGCAGTCGGTCGGGTCGAAACTGCTGATCACGTCGGGCTGGCGCAGCAGGGTGAACACCCCGCGCAGTTCGCCCAGGCGTTCGAGGTAGCGCAGGAAGGTGCTGGGGTCGAAGCCGCTGCGGAACAAATCCTCGCCGTAACGCAGAAAGAGGTGCCAGTCGCCGCTGGCCGATGCCTGCGCTTCGCTCGCCGCCGACAGCAGGGTCAAGGGCGCTTCGGCAACCGCTCCAGGCCCCGCGCCGCCGGCGATGGCCGGCGAACCGAAGGCGCGCAACGCCTCGACCAGCGGCACGCCCTGCGGCCCGATGCTCATCGCCTTGCCGACGTCGAGTTCGGACTCGCGCAGCACTTCGCGCAGGTAATCGTTGCAGCGCAGCAGCAGATCGATCAGCGAATCGCTGGCGACAAGGTCGTGCTTGCGCATCCGGTCGAGCACGTTTTCCATCACGTGGGTGAAGTCGACGATGCCGTCGAAACCGAACAGGCCGGACGAGCCCTTGATCGTGTGCGCGCTGCGGAACATCGCCCCGAGCGCGTCGTCGTCGTGCGGGTTCTTGTTCAGCTCGAGCAGCAAGGCCTCGAGCGTCGCGCATTGTTCCTGCGCCTCTTCGAAGAAAACGGCGGTGGCCGGTGTGGTGTTCATGCCTGTCCTTCCTGCGCCGAAACGTCGGGAAAACCGCTCAGGCCGTAGAGGTCGAGCAAATCAGCAAGCTGCGGCGGAACGTCGATGACCTCCAGCGTGCGCTTGTGGATCGCGGCCTGACGCTGAAAGATGAGCAGCAACTGCAGGCCGCAGGTGTCGACCTCCTCCAGCTGGCCGAGGTCGAGCCGGATGAGCTCGCTGTTGAGCAGGGCGAACAGTTCGTCCTTGACCGCATCGACCGCGGCGACGGTCAGGTCGCCCTGCAACACGGCGCTGACCGTGCTGCCGTCGTGTTCTTCGATGAGCCGTTTGCTGCCGCCTTCGTCCATGGGGTCCATTGCGTCCACTCTCGCCTCCGTCTCGTTCGCGCCCGGCGTCGGCCGGCGCCTACGGCAACACCAGCTTCGATACCGCGTCGAGCAGCACCGGCGGCTGGAAGGGCTTGACCACCCAGGCCCGCACGCCGGCCGCCTTGCCTTCGGCCTTCTTGTCTTCGCCGGCCTCGGTGGTGAGCATGATGATCGGCGTGAATTTGTACGCCGGCAGCTGCTTGGCCGCGCGCACGAAGCTCAGCCCGTCCATCACCGGCATGTTGACGTCGGAGACGATCAGGTTGAGCTTGCGACCGTCGAGCTTGCTCAGGGCGTCCTTGCCGTCGCAGGCCTGGATCACGTCGTAGCCGGCGCCCGAGAGCGCCAGACTGACCACTTGCCTGAAACTCACGGAGTCGTCGACGATGAGGATGGTTTTAGCCATGGGGTGTCTCCAGGGCGGTGGCCCGCGCGGGATTTAGAAAAAAGTGACGTCAGTGCTCTGCGGCGTGCTGCGGACTTCACGGGCGTGATGGATGTCGCGCTGCTCGGCGGTGGTGTAGCTGGCTTCCAGCGTCTTCAGCCAGGCCCCGGACTCGGGGATGCGGTCCTCAGCCACGGCCAGCCGCAAGCGTTCGGCGTCGTCCTGGACGTGGCCGAGGATCTGGCTCACCCGGTCCTGGAACTGCAGTTCGACGAGCACGCCGTTGACCGTGCTCTCGACTTCCCGCCCGTTGGCCTGCAAGTGCTCGAGACGCTGCTCAAGCCCGGCGACGCCGCTGGAAAAATCGCTGAGCACGTCGCGCACCACGCCCTGCGCCTGGTCGATCAGCTGCTGCTCGTTCTTGCTGCTCTGGCGCGCCATCTCGATCAGCTGCAGGATCGTGCGGTTGATCGCCGTCACCTTTTCGGTGATGTTGGCCCCGGTCTTGCCCGACAGGCTGGAAAGTTCGCGCACTTCGTCGGCGACCACCGCGAAGCCGCGCCCGGCCTCGCCGGCCCGCGCCGCCTCGATCGCCGCGTTGAGCGCCAGGAGATTGGTCTGCGACGCGAGCTTGCCGACGTCGGCCGCCATGCTCGAGAGCTGGTCGACGAAACGCGTCATCGCCTCGAGTTCGGCCAGGAAGCGCTCACGCGTCCCCTGCGTCGCGCCCAGGGCGTCAAACACGCGCGGCAGCTCCTGCTGCGCCCGCTGCACGCTGCCCACCACGCTCTGCCCGCCGCCGTCAGAGGACATCGCCACCGCTTCGCGCAGCTGGCGGTTGAGTGCGGTGAATTGTTCGGAGAGGCCGTCGATCGCGTTCGCGCTCTGACTGCGCGCCAGCCCGATGTGCTTGCCCCACAACGGCAGCAGACCTTCGAGCAGCTCGCGCAAGTGCGCGGGAATGTGCTCGACCGGCGCGACGACGAGGTCGACCGGCGCCGCTTCGGTCGCGCCCGGGGGAAGGTCCACGCGGCTCAAACGCCAGGCAACCCAAGCCAGCACGCCCGAAAAGAGCACGCCCGCACCGGCACCGAGCCGCCAGTCGGCGGCCAACCAGACCCAGGCCGGCAACATGCAGAACGCCAGCCCCCACAACACCCCAACGATCGTCTTGCCGCTCATCGCCTTGTCGTTCCGTTCGTTGCGTTGTGTTTCGTTTCCATCGCCCGTAGGCCAGTCTAGGAACGCCGGCAAGGCCCAACAATACGTAATTCCCGCCGATCCTTCGAAAAAACCCACGCTTTCCAACAAAAAACCACACTCGCCGCAAAGGCCCGTCCACTGGCGCTTTCAGCGCCGCCCGCTCGCCCCTCCGCGGCGCTCTTCCGCCGCCCCGGCTTTGCCGTTCCAGGCTTTCCCCGAGGCGGCCAGGGCTCGATTGGGGCACAGCCCCCCCTGGTAAACACCTGTTTGGGCATGGGTTATAATCCGCCGCAGTCTGCCCGGCACCCTGCCGCCTACGTGCCGGAACGGAACCCAAGGGGGAACGCCGTCCGCTTTCCGGGCGAAAGAACAAAGAAGGAACGGATGTCGCACAAAACCGCACTCTTGACGCTCAGCCTGCTGACCTGCGCCGCCGCGCAGGCCAGCGGCGAAACGCCGCTGTCGCTGTCGCTCACGCTTGAGCCGTCCTTGAGCATCGCCCAGCCCGCGTCGCCCGTGGACGCCGCGGCCGCCCTGCCGCCGCTCAAGGTCAACGAGCTCAAGCTGCCGCCGGCGCTCGTCCCGGGCGTCGACCTCACCCAGCAGCCGCCCGTGTACCTGACCAAAGTGCCCGAGCCGACGATGGAGCTGAACGACGAGGACATCCTGCCCCGCCTGCGGCGCGGCTTCGGCATGGCCGACATTTCGTCCGACCTCGTGCTCTACCACCAGCAGTGGTACATGAACCGGCCCGACTACATGCGCCGCATGGTCGAGCGCAGCAGCCGCTACCTGCACCACGTGGTCGAAGAACTTGAAAAACGGGGCATGCCGACCGAGCTGGCGCTGTTGCCGATGGTCGAGAGCGCCTACAACCCGATGGCCTACTCGCGCGCCAAGGCGATGGGCCTGTGGCAGTTCATCCCCGCCACCGGCAAGCGCTACAAGCTCGACCAGAACTGGTGGAAGGACGAGCGCCGCGACATCATCGCCTCGACCACCGCCGCGCTCGACTACCTGCAGACGATCTACGAGATGCACGGCGACTGGCACCTGGCGCTGGCCTCGTACAACTGGGGCGAAGGCGCCGTCGCCCGGGCGGTGGCCAAGAACCGCGCGCGCGGCCTGCCGACGGATTACGAGAGCCTCAAGATGCCGAACGAGACGCGCAACTACGTCCCCAAGCTGCAGGCGCTCAAGAACATCTTCAATTCGCCGGCGATGATCGCCGAACTCGGGCTGCCGACCATTCCCGACCGCCCCTACTTCGCCACGGTGATCAAGAACGCGCACATCGACGTCAAGCTCGCTGCCGAGCTGGCCGAGATGCCGGTGCAGGAATTCGTCGCCCTCAACCCGGCGCATAACCGCCCGGTGATCCCGGCCGACACGGCGCTGGTGATCCCGGCCGACAAGCTCGAGACCTTCCAGAGCAACCTTGAGGACCACAAGGAACAGAACAAGCCGCTCTCCGCCTGGCAGGCCTACACCCTGCGCCCGGGCGAGAAGCTCGAGACCGTCGCCCCGCGCTTCGGAATGACCGTCGCCCGCCTCAAGGAAGCCAACGGCATCAAGGGCCGCATCGCCCTGCCGCCGGGCTTCACCCTGCTCGTCGCCGGGCAGGAAGGCGGCGAAGCCGTCGACATGGAGGCGCTGCCCGAGCAGCCGCGCCTGCCCGACCTCAACCACGATCGCGGCGGCAAGACGGTGACCCACACCGTGCGCCGCGGCGAGACGCTGCCGACGATCGCCAAGCGCTACGGGATGAGCGTCGCCGAACTCAAGCGCAGCAACGGCCTCAAGTCCGACCGCCTGGCGGCCGGCGCCAAACTTGCCGTCGCCGCGCCGGCTGAGCGCAAGCCCGCCGTCGAACGCAGCAAGCCCGAAGCCAAGGGCGGCAAGGCCGCAAATCCGCAGAATACGCAGACGGCAAGCAAGAAGGCGACGACCAAGGTCACCCGCTACACCGTCAAGCGCGGCGACACGATCAGCTCGATCGCCCGCCAGTTCAAGGTCGACCAGGACGACCTGCTGCGCTGGAACCGCGTCACCGCCAAGACCCTCGCCGCCGGCCAGACGCTGACCATCCAACTGGCGCAGAACCCGGGCGCCGACAAGCGCTGAGGATTCTCGGACAAGGCGGCGAGCAGGCGAAGGCGAATGCCAAAACCCTGCTCAGCCTTAGCCCGCATCGACCCTTTCGACCTCCCCCGGCACGAGGCGCCGTTCGATCTCCTCGCGCAGACACTCGGAAAACGCCTCGGCCAACGGGTTCGGACGGCCTTCGCGTGCCCGGATAATCCCGAAGTCGAACCACCGCTCGGGGCGTAAGGGGCGCAGAACGACCTCGGGCGTCAAAAAGGCCTGTACGCTCAGACGGTCGATCAGGGTAAGCCCGGCGCCCTCGATCACCAGCCGAGTCGCCATCTGCGAGGACGAGGTCACCACCCGATAGCAGGGCTTTACACCGCAGCTGGCGAATATTTCGTCAACCTGCTCCCGGAACTGAAGTCCAGGCATCTGGGCGATCAGTCGCTCACCAACGAGGTCGGAACCGTCGATCTCGGCCTGGGCAGCCAGCCGGTGCGTTGCCGGCAGAAGCACGCCGATCCGCACGCGCACCAACGAACGCCCCACCGCCGCACGATGGCCCACCGGCGTCCCACCGACGCCAAGGTCATACTCCTTGCCGGCGATCCACTGCTCCATGTCGCGCCGGTTTTTCAGATCGAGCGAAACATAGACCTCCGGATGTCGCCGGCCGAATTCGGCCACGGCCGGACAAACCAGGCTCATCGCCACACGCGGCATGGTCACGAGGCGCAGGCGTTGAATGCCGCTGCTGCGGATCTCGCTGGCGATGCGCGGAATGTCGTCGAGGTTGGCCAGGATGCGACCGGCCTCCTGCAGGAAGGCCGCCCCTTGCTCGGTCAGCACCATACGCCGTCCGTCGCGCAAAAACAGCGTCAGTTTAAGTTCGCTCTCGAGCAGGGCGATCAGCCGGCTGACCGCCGGCTGGCTCAGGCAAAGGGCTTTTGCCGCGGCGTTGACCGACCCTTCGCTGACCACCAGACGAAAGGCACGCAGGGCCTTGATGTTCACTCAACACATCCGTTTTTGTTATCAACCAATAGATTCTATGCATAAAGGTGATAACAAAGCCAATGCTATATTTTTTGGCATCGACTCCAACCCAGTGAAATCGCGGCCATGACTCAGCCCCTCAGCACCTTCACCGTCCCGCTCCCGGAACTCAAAACGGCCCAACTGACGCACGGTCGACTCACCTACCGCGAAACCGGTGAAGGAAAGAAGCGCCAGAACCTCCTCTTCCTGCACGGTTTGCTCGGCAACGCCAAGAGTTGGAGCTATCAGTTCCAGGACCGCAGCCTCGGACAAAATTATCGCCTGATGGCCTGGGACGCCCCTGGATTTGGCGGTTCCGACCTCGTTGAAGCACACATTGATGCTTACCTCGCCGCGCTGGCCGAATTCGTCGACCACGTCGCTGAAGGGCCGATCTTCCTCGTCGGGCATTCGATGGGCGGGACCCTCGCCGCACGTTATGCGGCACGCTACCCCGAGCAGGTCCGCCGACTCGTCCTCTCATGTACCCATCCGGGCTACGCCGAGCCTGAAACCGCCCCGATGTCGGAAAAGTTCGAGAACCGCATGCGCGAATTCGCCGAACTGGGCGCGCCAGCGTATGGAATGCGACGGGCACGCGATCTGCTACCCGAGTCCTGCCCGCCCGAAACGCTGGCCCTGGCTGCGGAAGTCGCCAGCGAAGTGCGCCCAGAAGGCCTGCGCCGTGCGACACGCATGCTGCAACTGGCGGACAATCGCCCCTTGCTGCCCTCGCTCTCGATGCCGACCCTGATTCTCACCGGTGCGTCCGACCGGGTCGTCCAACCCCGGCTACAGGCCGACCTGCTGGCGCTAACCCCCCATGAGCGGCACATCAACATGCCCGGACTCGGACACGGCCCGTACTTTCAAGCCCCGGAGTATTACAACGGATTGATTGCCGACTTCCTGCAGCACGCTTAACGCACCGCCCATTTCCAAATCATTCCAGATCATTCGTGACAGACGACATGCCGCAGAAGGCGCAAAAAAGTCCGCAAGGCGGCTTCGACACGGTCACAGGACAATTTTTAAAAGAAAGTAAACGCCCATCGGAGGGAACCCCATGCTCAGCCTGATCCTCGGCATCGCGATCACGGCCATCGCCGCACGCCTGATCATCCGGAATTACCACCCGCAAACCGTGCTGCTCCTCGCGGGTTTGACGCTGCTCACCCTGACCGTCGCACTCTTCCCCGAACAGTCGATCCTCTATCAGAAAGCCAAAAGCGTTGGCTGGACGGGTTTCGACATTTTTGCTTTCGTGAAGAATTCGCTGACCACCCAGATTGCCGGCATCGGCCTGATCATCATGGCCTCGGCCGGCTTCTCGGAATACATGGATCACATCGGCGCAACACGAGCCATGGTCCGGCTTTGTGTCAAACCGCTGACCTATTTCAAAGCGCCTTACGTCCTGCTTGCCGCCGGCTACGTCCTGGGGCAATTACTGCACATCGCCATCCCGAGCGCCGCCGGCCTCGCCATGCTGCTGCTCGTCACCCTGTTCCCCTTGATGGTCTCCATCGGGGTCAGCAAGCCCGCCGCGGCAGCCATGATCGGTTTAAGCGGTTTCATGGACCTCGGCCCGGCGGTCGGGACCGCCAACCTTGCCGCCAAGACGGCAGGCATTCCAACTGCCGTCTATTTTGTGAAACACCAGATTCCGGTCGCCCTTGGCGTCATCCTCGTCGTCACCGTACTCGTCTACTTCACGGCCCGTTATTTCGACCGCAAAGCGGGGCACTGCATAGCCCCTCAGGAGGTATTGCCGCCAGATCAGGCAAAAGAGGAGGATGCACCGGGTTTCTACGCGCTCATTCCGCTCCTGCCGATCGCCTTGATCGTGGTGTTCAGCCCGTTGATGGTGGCCCACATCGCCATGGATGTGGTCACGGCCATGATCATCGGCGCCTGTGCGGGACTCGGCTGCGAACTCGTCGTCAAACGTGACGTGCATGCCGCCTTCAAGGGATTTCAAGCCTACTTCGCCGGCGTCGGCAACGCGTTCACCAGCATCGTTTCCCTGCTCGTCTGCGCCGATGTCTTCGCCCAGGGACTACAGGCGCTCGGCACGGTCAATGCCTTGATCGACCTCACCCAGCACGCCGGTTTCGGTTTCAACGCCATGTCGGTGGCCATGACCTTGATGGTCTGCGTCACCGGCGTCATCACTGGCTCCGGCGTCGCCGCCTTCTTCGCCTTCAATGGTCTGGCACCGGCCATCGCCGCCAAATACGGGGTCAGTGCCGTGACCATGATCTTGCCGATGCAACTCATGGCCGGCATGGGCCGATCGATTTCCCCGGTCGCAGGGGTCATCATCGCAGTCAGCAAAACGGCGGGCTGTTCGCCTTTCGAGATCGTCCGCCGGACCGCAATTCCGGCCATCGGCGGCATCGTCACCATGCTGGCCCTCAACTACCTGCTCAACGGCCACGCCTGAGCCAAAACCAGAGCGGTCGTCTCACGCCTCGATCCGGTAAATCAAAGCCAATTCAAAGTCGGTGGCAATGCACGACGTGCGTCGCTGACAAGCGCGTCGCCTCCGGGTAGCTCGCCCGACAGGCGTCGTTCGCCTGCGCGCAGCGCGGGTGGAAGTGGCAGCCGGCCGGCGGTGCGGCGGGCGACGGGGTCTCGCCTGGGAGGCGTTGGACGGCTTTCTGATCGTCCAGACGCGGGCTGGGCACCGCAGCGAGCAACGCCTGCGTGTAGGGATGGCGCGGCGTGCGCAGCACTTCGTCGACCGTGCCGCGCTCGACGATGCGCCCGAGGTACATCACCGCCACGTCGTGCGCGAGGTGGTCGACGACGGCGAAGTTGTGGGTGATGAAGAGGTAGGCGAGCCCGAGCTCGTCCTGCAGGCCGCGCAGCAGGTTGAGGATCTGCGCCTGCACCGAAACGTCGAGCGCCGAGGTCGGCTCGTCGCAGACGATCACCTCCGGTTGCACGGCCAGCGCCCGTGCGATCGCGATGCGCTGCCGCTGCCCGCCCGAGAATTCGTGCGGATAGCGCTGCGCCGCACGGGGATCGAGACCGACCTGGGCGAGCAAGGCGGCGATTGCGGCGTCGAGTTCGGCCTGCGGACGGGCGCCTTCGGCGAGCGCGGTCATGCCCTCGGCAATGATTTCGCCGACCGGCAGGCGCGGGTTGAGCGAGGCGAACGGGTCCTGGAAGATCATCTGCAGGCGGCGGCGCAAGGGGCGTATCTGGCCGCGAGAAAGGCCCACGAGTTCTTTCCCGGCCAGGCGCACCGAGCCGCCCGTGGGCTTGATCAGTTGCAGCACGGCCTTGCCGACCGTCGTTTTGCCGCAGCCCGATTCGCCGACCAGCGCCAGCGTGCGCCCGGGCGCGAGGGCGAGCGAGACGCCGTCGACGGCGCGCACGTGGCCGACGGTGCGCTTGAAGAGGCCGCGCTTGATCGGGAAGTGAACGGCGAGGTCGGCGACGTCGAGGACCGCGGTGGAGACAGCGACAGCGGAAGCGTGCGCAGTTTCGATGCGCGTTGCCGGCGCAGCGCCAAGGGCGGGGGCCAACGACTCGGCCAGGTGGCAACGTACACGCGCCTCCGGACGGCCCGGGAGCGCCCGCAGTGCGGGCGCTTCAGCCCGGCAGCGCGGCACGGCTTGCGGGCAGCGCGGCGCGAAGCGGCAGCCGGAAGGCAATTCGTCGAGCGCCGGCACCTGGCCGGGAATCGTCGCCAGCGTGCCGCCGCGCGTGGCGAGGTCGGGCAGCGCGGCAAAGAGCATGCGTGTGTAGGGGTGAGCCGGCGCGCTGAAGAAAGCCTCGCGCGGCGCTTCCTCGACGATCTGGCCGGCGTACATCACCGCCACGCGCTGCGCCATGCGCGCCACCACGCCGAGGTCGTGGGTGATGAGCAGCATGCCCATGCCGCGTTCGGCCTGCAGTCGACGCAGGAGGTCGAGGATCTGCGCCTGGATGGTGACATCGAGCGCCGTCGTCGGCTCGTCGGCGATCAGCACGCGCGGGTCGGCGGCGAGCGCGATGGCGATCATCACCCGCTGCTTCATCCCGCCCGAGAGCTGGAAGGGATATTCGCCCAGCCGCCGCTCGGCGTCCGCAATGCCCACGGCGCTCACGAGCTCAAGCGCCCGCGCGTGCGCCGCGGCACCGGAAAGGCCGCGGTGGCGGGCGAGCGCCTCGCCGATCTGGCGCCCGACGGTGAGCACCGGGTTGAGGCTGGTGGCCGGTTCCTGGAAGATCATCGCCAGCCCGCCGCCGCGCACGTCGCGCATCGCCGCTTCGGGCAGGCCGAAGAGGTCTTGCCCGGCGAACCGGACGTCGCCGCCGAGCACCCGCCCGCCCGGCGGCATGAGGCGCATCAACGCCAGCGCGCTCGCCGACTTGCCGCAGCCCGACTCGCCGAGCAGGGCCAGCGTCTCGCCGGCGGCGAGGTCGAAGGAGACGCCATCGACGGCGGTCAGCACCCGTTCGCCGGCGACGAAGCCGGCGGAAAGGTCGCGGACGGACAACAGGGGCGCGGTCATCGGCTCAGCTCCGGCGCGGATCGAAAGCGTCGCGCACGGCGTCGGCCAGGAGGTTGGCCGCCAGCACCAGCGTGAACATGAAGACGAAGGCGGCGGCCAGCGACCACCACACCATGGGTTCGCGCGCCAGTTCCATGCGCGCGTTGTTGATCATCGTGCCGAAGCTGATCATCGTCGGATCGACGCCGATGCCGACGTAGGAGAGCACCGCCTCGGCGAGGACCAAGCCGGAGAAATCCATCACCAGCGCGACGATGACGAGGTGCATCAGGTTGGGCAGGATGTGGCGGCTCAAGATGCGCGCGTCGGAGACACCGAAGGCTTGCGCCGCCTGGATGTAGTCGAGCTCGCGCAGCTTCAGTGTCTCGCCGCGCAGGAGGCGGGCAAGGCCCGTCCACCCGCTTAAGCCCAGGATCACGCACAGCGCCAGGAGGCGCAGGTCGGCGCGCTCGGCGGCGGTGGCGAACCATTCCGGATGGGTGTCGATCACGACCTGCATCATCAGCACCGCGGCGGCGATCAGCAGCACGCCGGGAATCGAGCTCAGGGTGGTGTAGAGGTATTGCACGACATCGTCGACCCAGCCGCGGAAGTAGCCGGCGAGCACGCCCAGCAGCACCGAGAGCGGCAGCATCACGAGGGTGGTGACGAGGCCGATGACCAGCCCGGTGCGAATGCTTTTCAGCACTTGGTAGAAGACGCTCTGGCCGACCTTGTCGGTGCCGAAGACGTGGTAGCCGGACGACAGCGCCAGCAGCGGCCCGAACACGGCCAGCAGCACCGCCAACGCGAGCAGCACCGCGTTCCAGGCGAAAACCGTCTCACCACGCGCCAGCTGTCCGCAGGCGGCGCGGAAGGAGGTGCCCGAACGCCGCGCCAGACGGGCCGCGCAGCCGGCCGCCAGGGCGCACCAGAGCAGGGCCGCAGCCCCGAGCCCGAGAAGGGAGAGGCGCAGCAGGTCGGCGCCCCAGCCGGCTTCGTCGGCCAGATGCGCGCCGCCGTAACGCAGGCGCGGAAACTCGCGCTGCTGCACCGGTCGCCCGTCCGGCCCGGCGACTTCGACCGTCTCCTTGGCGTAGGCGCGGGTGGCGAGCGGCGCCGAGTAGGTTTTCTCGTTGCGCGCGCGCAGCGGTTCGGCAAGGGCATCGAGCAGCGAACGCACCTCAACGGCGTAGGCCGTCTTCTGCCCCGCTTCGCCGGCCAGCGGCGGGCGGTAGTGCAAGGAGTCGAGCAAGCCGATCGCGATGAAGGCGGCGAGCACCGTCGCCGCCGCCATGCCCGGTCGGCTCTGCCCGACGCGAGCGAGCGCCGCGCGCACCAGCGGCAGACGGCGCGCGCGCCAGAAGAAAGCCCCGACCCCGACGGCGAGCAGCCAGATCAGGGCGTCGGTCCACAGGAGCACGGGCATGAAGTTCATTTTTCGAAGCGCACGCGCGGGTCGACGAGGGTGTAGGAAATGTCGGTGAGCACCAGACCGACGATGTACAGCACCGAACCGATGAAGACCATGGCGCGGACGACGGCGAAGTCCTGCGCGGCGATGGCGTCGATGGTGTAGCTGCCGAGGCCGGGAATGCCGAAGAAGGATTCGGTGAGCAGCGAGCCGAGGAAGAGCGAGGGAATCAGCACCACCACGCCGGTGAGGATGGGGATCAGCGCATTGCGCAGCACATGCCCGAACAGCACGCTGCGTTCGGACAAACCCTTGGCGCGGGCGGTGCGCACGTAGTCCTTGCCGATTTCCTCGAGGAAGATCGTACGGTACCAGCGCGCCGAGGCGCCCAGCCCGGCCACCACGCCGATCAGCACCGGCAGGATGAGGAATTTCCAGGCATCGAGCTCGCCGCTGTAGCCCGAGATCGGCACCAGCCGCCACAGTTTGCTGATGAGGTACTGCCCGCCGATGATGTAGAAGAGGCCGGAGATCGACATCATCGCCACGCACAACACGACGCCCCAGAAGTCGAGCGGCGTCGAGCGGAAGAAGACCAGCAGCAGGGCGAAGGCGACGGTCACGTACAGCCCGAGCAGGAAGGTCGGCAGGGCGATGGCCAGCGACGGCCCCATGCGCGCGCTGATCTCGCGTGCAATGTCGCGCCCGTCCTCGGCACGGCCCAAATCGCCGATGAACATGCGCGCCGATTTCTCGAAGAAGATCGTCTCGGTGACGGCGCCCGCGCCGGAAGCAGCCGGATTGATGAACAGCGGCTTGTCGTAGCCGCGCTCGGCCTTCCACTTCTCGATCGCCTCGGGCGTCACGCGTTTGACTCCGAGCTGCATGCGCGCCATGTCGTCGGGCGTGTTGACCATGAAGAACAGCGCGAAGGTGATGAGGTTCACCCCGATCAGGATCGGGATGGCGTAGAGCAGGCGGCGGACGAGGTAGGCGAACATGGGATCAGCTCCGCGCCGTGCCGCGCTCGCGGCGGCGGTAGGCGCGCACGGCGGGGACCACCGCCGCGGCCAGCGCGGCGAACAGGAGAGCCAGCGGCCAGAACACCGGCGCGTTCCACTCGGCGCGCCGGCGCTGGCGCTCGGCGGCGTCGATGCGCTGGTACTTGAGGATGTTGTTGCCGACTTCGCTCGGCTTGCGGCTCTGCAGCCAGGTGTGGGCGAGCGTGTAGCGCTTGGGGTGGAAGCAGAAGATCCAGGGCGCGTCGCGCTGCAGGATGGCCACCATGCGCGCGATCAGTTCGAGCCGGCGGGCCGCGTCCGGCCCATCGCTGCGCATGTCCTTCATCTGCGCGAAAAGGCGGTCGAATTCGGGATTGACGTAGTTGGTACGGTTCTCGCCGCCCGTACCGCCGGCTTCGCTGCCGGCGAGCAGGAAGAGGAAGTTCTCCGGGTCGGGATAATCGGCGCCCCAGCCGAGGAAGAAAATTTGCACCGCGCCGCGTTTGAGTTTGTCCTGGAAGCGGTTGAAATCGGTGGCGCGCACCACGAGCTGGATGTCGAGTTTGGCGAACTGGCGCGTCAGCCAGTCGCTCATCGACTTGTCGCCCATGCCGCCGCCGGTGGTGTCGAGGTAGAGAACCAGCGGCTCGCCGCTCTTGGCGTCGCGGCCGTTCGGCCAGCCGGCTTCGGCGAGCAGGCGCCGCGCGGCCTCGACCGGTTTGCGCTTGGGCTGGCCGTCGACGAGGTCGTAGACCACCGGGTTGAAGTCCGCCGCGCCGGCAATCCCGGGCGGGATCGGCCCCATCGCCGGAACGCCCCGCCCGTTCATGAAGATCGACAGGTACTCCTCCTGGTCGATGGCGATCGACAGCGCCTGGCGAAGCTTGCGCGCCCGCTCGGCGCCGACGCCCCCCGGCCCGGCGCCGCCGACCGTCGCGTCGAGCATGTTGAAGCCCATGTAGAACAGCGAGGCACGCACCGAAGTGATGAGGCGGATGCCTTTGTCGCGCATCTCATCGGAGATCTGCACGTCGCCGCCAACGCTCATCCGCACCGCCTGGTCGAAGCTGTCCGAGGCGATGCCCGAGGCGTCGTAGTAGCCCTGCAGGAACTTGTTCCAGTACGGGATGCTTTCCTTCTCGCGGGTAAACACCGCCTGGTCGATCTGCGGCAGCGGTTTTCCGCAGTCGTCGAGCAGCCCGTCGGCGCGGTCGCTTTCCTCGCCCTCGCAGGGGTAGGTTTCACCGCGATAGTTGGGGTTGCGGGAGAGCACCATGCGCCGGTTGGGGTCGTTCTCGGTCAGCATGTACGGCCCGGTGCCGACCGGGTACCAGTCGAGCGTCAGGTTCTTTTCGGCCATGCCCGGCTGGCCGTAGAAGCGGTCGGCGTCGCGCGGCACCGGCGCGAAGAAGGGCATTGCCAGCCAGTACATGAACTGCGGGTAGGCGCCCTGGAGGCGAATGCGGTAACGGTAGCGGTCGAGGCGGGTAACGCCTTCGAGCGGATAGCGGTCGAGGTCGAGCCAGGCGTCGGCGGGCTCGGCCTTCGCCGCTTCGCGCAGCGCGCTGCCCAGCGCCTTCAGGCCGACGATGCGTTCGGCCATCATGCCGTATATCGGCGAATGCAGGCGCGGATGCGCGAGGCGCTTGATGCCATAGATGAAGTCGTCGGCGGTCAGCTCACGCGTGCCCTGTTCGGTGAAATCAGCCAGCGTATTGATGCCGCTCAGCGCCTCGCGGTCGAGGTTCTGGTAGCGGGGCTGGCCGCTCGCGTCGAGCGCGAAGGCCGGATGCGGCTGGAAACGGATGCCCGGCGTAATGGAAACGTCGTACTCGCTGTAGGCGACCTGCGCCGGCGGCGCATCGTCCGGCAAACGCTGTCCGCGGGCGTCGAAGAGGCGCACCTCGGGCATCGCCGCGGCGCTGCCGGGAATCAGCGTGTAGGGGCGCTTGAGGTAGTGGTACTGCAGCGGCGGCTCGTAGATCTGGCCGGTGAACACCGACTCGTCTTCGGCGTAGGACTGCGCCGGATCGAGGTGCTTGGGCCGCTCGGTAAACGCCGAGTAGAGGATGTTGGCATGGCGCTCGCTCGCCGGATAAGGATCATTCAGGGGATCATTCAAAGGACCGTCTCGCCCGTCGCCGCAGGCGGCGAGCAGGACGAAGACGGGCACGAGCAGGAGGCGTCGAAGCAACATGAGGCGAAGTGTAACGCGACTTTGTTGTCGCAGCTTTCCGTCGACACGTGGATTCGCGCTGCGCCGCCGGATGCCATGCGCAAAAGCTCGCCACACGCCGTGCGGCCGACTTCGGCGCAGGCGCCAAATCCCCTATAATGCGCGGTCAGGCAGTCCGCTGCCACCGGACAAAAATCTAATCGGAACACAGGAGAACCCATGGGATTTCTGGCAGACAAACGCATTCTCATCACCGGCGTGCTGTCCAAGCATTCCATCGCCTACGGCATCGCCAAAGCCTGCCATCGCGAAGGCGCGCAACTGGCCTTCACCTACCAGAACGAACGTTTCCTCGAGCGGGTCAGCAAGTTCGCCGACGAATTCGACAGCACGCTGGTTTTCCCCTGCGACGTCGCCGACGACGCGCAGATCGACGCCCTTTTCGCCGAACTCGGCAAGCACTGGGAAGGCCTCGACGGCCTCGTGCATTCGATCGCTTTCGCCCCGACCGAAGCCATCGAAGGCGACTTCCTCGACGGCATCACCCGCGACGCCTTCCGCATCGCGCACGACGTCTCCTCGTACAGCTACCCGGCACTGGCCAAGGCCGCACGCCCGCTGCTGCTCAAGGGCAACAACCCGGCGCTGCTGGCCCTGACCTACCTCGGCGCCGAGCGCACCATGCCCAACTACAACACCATGGGCCTGGCCAAGGCCAGCCTCGAGGCGGCGACCCGCTACCTCGCCTTCTGCCTCGGCCCGCAGGGCATCCGCGCCAACGCCGTCTCGGCCGGTCCGATCAAGACGCTGGCCGCCTCGGGCATCGGCAACTTCGGCAAGCTCCTGGCCTACAACTCGCATCACGCGCCGCTGCGTCGCAACGTGACCATCGAGGAAGTCGGCAACGCCGCGGCCTTCCTGCTCTCCGACCTGGCGAGCGGAGTGACCGGCGAGATCATGTACGTCGACGGCGGCCTCAACACCACCGCGCTCGGCAACGCCGACCCGATGCCGGCCTAAGCCGCAGCCGCATCACGCAGCAACCGCACAAAAAAACGCCGCCGGAGGTCAGCCTCCGGCGGCGTTTTTCTTGGCACTTGGGCGCGCGGCGGGCCGAAACCCGCGCACGTTCGGAAGCGCTTAGCGTTCGCGGGTTTCCGCGACCAGCGCCCGGTTGATTTCGACCTTGTGCCGCAAACGCAGGGCCGCGAGGTAGGCCGCCATGTCTTCCTGCCCGACGATGCCGGCAAATTGCTCCTGCAGCGATTTGAGCTGGGCCGGATCGACCTTCTCCGGGCGTTCGACCTTGACGATCTTGTAGATCGCGTAGCCCCCGCCCAGATCGGCCCCGGCATAGGCCGGCAACTGATCAACCTTGGCCTTGAACAAGGCCTGCACCGCCGGCGCCGGCAACTGACGGCCTTGCAGACGGGTCACGCCGCGCACCGGCGACCAGGCCGCCTTGTCCGCTTTCTCGGCCTTGTCACCGCCGGCCTGCAATTCCGCCAGCTTGGCTTCGCCGGCCTCGCGCGCCAGACGCGCGGCTTCGCGTGCTCGGAGCAGGGTCTCGACCTCGCCCTTGACCTCGGCGAAAGGCCGCACTGCCGCCGCCTGATGTTCGACCACGCGCGCCGCGAGCAGCGTGTTGGGGCCGACTTCGATCGCTTCGGTATTGCGCCGGTTCTTGATCGCGTCTTCGGTAAACAACCCGGCCAGCACCTTGGGCGTGGCCAGCGGGCCGAGGGCCGCGAGCTGGCGCGGGTCGGGCTGCTTGCTCAGCCAGCCGGACTTCTGCACCTTGAGTTTGTACTTCTCGGCTGCCGGCTGCAGGCTGTCCGACTGTTCATAAACGGTGTTGTTGAAGCTTTCGGCCGTCTCGGCGTATTTACGCATCGCGGCCTGGCGCTTGAGTTCGCTCTCGATCTCGGCGCGCACCTCCTCGAGCGAGCGCAGCTTGCCGGGTTTGATCCCGGTCAGGCGGATGAGGTGATAGCCGAAATCGGACTTGACCACGCCGGACAACTCGCCGTCCTTCAGCGCGAAGACGGTGTCCTCGAAGGACTTGACCATCATCCCGCGCCCGAAGAAGCCGAGGTCGCCGCCCTGTTGCGCGGTTCCCGGATCCTGCGAATGCTTGCGCGCCAGCTCGGCGAACTTGCCCGGCGTCTTCTGCAGCTCGGCCAGCAGCGCCTCGGCGCGTGCTTTGGCCTTTGCATCGTCGCCTTCCGGAGTGATCAGGATGTGGCTGGCGCGGCGCTCTTCAGGCTGCTGGAAGCGGTCCTTCCGGCCCTCGTACCAGGCCTTCACCTCGGCGTCGCTGACCGTGACCTGCGCCAGCAGGCTGTCGAGCGAGAGCAGCACGTATTCGGCCTTGACCTGCTCGGGCACTTCGAACTTGGCGGTGTTCTCGTCGTAGAACTTCTGCACCGCCGCCGCATCGAGCTTGACCTTGGCGGCGTACTGCTCGGGCTGGAAGCGCAGTTCGCTGAAGCGACGCTCTTCGTTCTGGATGCGCAGCAGCGCTTCGGCCTGCACGCTGCCGACCAGCGCCGATTCGCCGACCGCGCCCAGCAGTTGCTGCAGGGTCAGGTCCTGGCGGATGTTGGCCTCGAACTGTTGCGGGCTCATCCCTTGTCCGCGCAGCATCGTCTCATAGCGCTCCAGGGAGAACTTGCCGTCCTCCTGGAAGGCCGGAATGCGCCCGATGGCGTTGGTGACCACTGAATTGACGACGCGCAGGCCGTTCTTTTCGGCTTCCAGCAGCAGCAGCCGCTGGTCGATCAGGTTGTTGAGCACGGCCTGGCGAATCTCGGGGCGCTGCATCAGCTCGGGCTGGAAGGACGGCCCGAGCGATTGGCGCATCTGATCCTGGCGGTCGCGCAGCGCCTGCTCGAACTGTTGCACGGTAATCTTGGTTTTGCCGACACTGGCGACGTCGTTGCCGACGCCGCTGTTGCGGACGTAGGAATCGACGCCGAAGAAGGCGAAGGGCAGCGCGATCAGACCGAGAAAAATCTGGACGATACGTTTGTTGTTGCGTACGGCGTCGAACATGATGTTTGTCCGCTGGCTCTATGGGTTGCGTGGGTCAAAAAAACAAAAAGGCGAACGTGCGTTCGCCTGGGTCGGGACGGCGGGGACAAGCCTCCGATTCAAAAACCCCCGGCACGAATCAAAGGCTTGCGCACTCAGTGTTCATGGCACCCCAGCTCCGCCCTGTGCCCGTGAATGAGGGCCGAGTATATCAGAAGCCCGCGTCGCCTAAAAATCCACGCGCCATGCGGCCCGGAGCCCGCGCCGTCTCGGCGCGGGGCACGCGGGGCAGCATCGCTTTTCTAGCCTAAAAACCGACTACAGCTCGAGATCGAGCACCGGCAGGAATTGCTGTCCGCCGTGCATGTCGCGCTCGAACACACCGCCTTGCGGACGGTGACGCGGGTAGGAGATCTTGACGACGTTGAGGCTGGGCACGGAGAAGAACTTCACCTGCGCCTGATCGACGTCGTACAGGGCGCCGATCGCGGTCGGCTGTAACGCCGGCGAAACGCTGTAGCGGTCAAACGCCGTGCGATCCGGGAACCACAGGTCGAGGGTGATCCAGAACGGCCCGGCGTTCTTCGACCGCACGTGGCTGCACACTTCGCTGACCTTAGGCATGGACGTTCTCCTTGGTGTCGATCCACACGGTGCGGACCAGCTCCATCGGCCCGTCGACGTGGACGACGTGATTGAGCTTGAATTCGTAGACCCGGCCGCGCTCGACCTCGGCGGGCGAGAACGGAAAGGCGTAACTCGGCAGCTCCTGACAGGCGTTGAGCGGCAGGTGGAAGAGCCAGGGATTGCAGGTCTTGGCGATCTGGGTGGCGATTTCCTGCGTCGCGGCGGTGGCCACGAACATCAGCCCGACTTCGCGCGGCGGCGGCGTACCGGGGTCCAATTGACGGCCGCAGACCGCATTCCAGCCGTAGGCGCGCAGAGAAATGTCGAAGTCGCCGGCGCGTGACCCCATGTTGTCGTGCACACGCTTGGTCAGCACCTCGTGCATCTGAACCATGAAACGGTCGAGCTCGGCCAGAACCTCGCGCTCCTGGATGCCGACCAGCATCATCGTCTGATAGCCGCAACCGCGCGCGCCTTCGAGTTTCATCGTGTACGGCTGCGGAATGAGCTTCGACCCCGAGACGCGAACGATACGGTCGTCGACGGCCTCGTAGACCGCCTCGGTCACGTCGAGGATGCAGCCCGGCTCGTGCAGCAGGAAGGGATCGCTGTTCTCGTAGAGCATGTGCGCGGCGATGGTCTCGATCGTGCACTGGTTGTTCATCCCCAGCGGCTCGACCGTGAAATCATCCTGCCCGACGCGGATCAGCACGCCGCCTTCGCGCGGATGCGTCGTGCACAGCGAGCCGCACTCGGCGATCTTGCCGGCGTGCCAGGCCTGCGCTGCGCCCGCGCCGCGCATCAGCGGCACCGCGGCGAGTACGCCCGAATCGGTCGAACGGCCGCCCAGGACGATGTCAGCGCCGGCCGCGAGCGCAGCGATGTAGGGTTCCGGCCCCATCAGGGCGACGATGTGGTCGCAGACGGAGAACTGTTCCGCCGAAACCTCTTCCATCGGGGCGAGCGTGGTGATTTTCCCTTCGCCCATCTTGGCGATCATCCCTTCGGCGGTCTGCTCGGAGTAGATGACCGCGATGCGCGGCGTCAGGCCGTGTTCGCGGGCGATTTCCAGGGCGATGTCGCGCGTCCATTCAAGCGCCAGATCGCCGCCCGAGGTGCCGCAAGAGCCGATGAGCAGCGGAATCCCGGCCTTCGCCTGGGCGCGCATCAGGATCGACAGATCGTGCTTGATCGAATCACGCGAGTATTTGGCGACGCCAGTGGCGAGGTAAGCCGGACCACTGTCGGTTGAGCCTGCGTCGCAGGCGATGGCATGCGCGTCGGGAAGGCGGGCGAAGACGTCGCTCTCCTTCACGCCAAGACCGAGCGCCCCGACGGGCACCAGGATGTTTACAGTGGGGATGGGTACGGAAGAAGCTACGGAAGGCATGTCGGCGGTTCCTTGTGTTGACGACCCGGAGGATTGTAGACAATTCATACGAATCGTCAACACATCGGCCAATGGTATAGTCGCCGCCATGATGACCGACTCCGCCCTCCTCTCGCCGCGCGTGATGATCGACGACACCGTCGCCCGGCTCGAAGAACTGATCATGCGCGGCGAACTTGCGCCCGGCGCGCGCCTGCGTGAACAACACCTCGCCGATACCCTGGGCGTCAGCCGCGGCCCGCTGCGCGAAGCGATTCGCACCCTCGAAGGACGCCGCCTGCTGGAGCGCACGCCGCACGCCGGGGTACGCGTCGTGCAGTTGTCGCTCGATGATCTGGAACAGCTCCTGGCGATGCGCGAAGCCCTGGAAGGGATGGCCTGTCGCCAAGCGGCGGAGCAGATGACCATGCACGAGATTCGTCAACTGCGCGAAACGGCGGCGCGCATCGAGTCGCTGATCGACGAAGGTTCGGAGCTGATGTACGCGAGCCGGCTGGACAATGATTTCCACCGCCAGATCGCGCTCGGCAGCCGCAACCTCTGGATTCGCCGACTGCTCTGCGAAGACCTTTATTCGCTGCTCCGCCTCTACCGCCTGCACGGCGTGCGCCAGCCCGACAACACCGCGCACATCACCGCCAGCGAACATCACATCATCATCGACAGCATCCACGCCCGCGACCCGGACGGCGCCGAACAGGCCATGCGCGAACACGTGCGCCACAGCCGCGACCGCCTGATGGCCCAGGCGCGGCGCACCGAACAGGCCCAATGATGTTGATCACAGGAAAATCGAAGCTGGGACTCCGTGGCCTGCTCACCGCCTGCGCCCTGGTTCTGGGGCTCGCCTCCTGCTCGACCATGAGCGAGAAAGAATGCCAGTTCGCCAACTGGCGCGACATTGGCCTGACCGACGGGCTGGCCGGAAAGAGCCTGGGGCTGCTCAACGAACGTCGTAGCGACTGTGCCGAAGCGAATATCCAACTCGACCAGAAAGCGTACCTGAAGGGGCGGGAGGAAGGCCTGAAGACCTACTGCCAACTGGGCAACGCCGTACACCTCGGCTTGCGCGGCGAACCCTACGAAGGGGTGTGCCCCGCCGCGATCGAGCCGGAATTCCGGCGTCGCTACACGATCGGGCGTGATGTCTATCATTTCCGCACCGAAATCGATCGCCTCGAGCGCCGCTTGGCATCGCTGGAACAGCAATCTCGCGCCCAACAACTCGACTTCGAAAATCGCTTGGGTTCAAAGAACCGGAACGAAGACTATCAGCGGCTCTACCGAAAATTCCAGAACGAGCAAGACCGGATTCGCTACGAACAGAGCGAAACGGTACGCGACCTGCATTGGACCGAAGAGCAACTGCACGAGGCTGAAAGGGTCCTGCGCAAGCTGCGGTGAACGCGAGCCCCTTCGGGGCCAATGCTCCAAGGCCGCAGCCGAAGCCGCCCTGCGAGCCGGCCATGAAGTACTGGAGACTGAAAAGACAAAGGCCGTCGATCGGTGAAGATCGACGGCCTTTTAAATTGGCGGAGTGGACGGGGCTCGAACCCGCGACCCCCGGCGTGACAGGCCGGTATTCTAACCAACTGAACTACCACTCCAGTTTTACTGCAACAGCCGACGCGTTCTGGCGCTCATCGGGCTGGTGGGTGCTGACGGGATCGAACCGCCGACATCCAGCTTGTAAGGCTAGCGCTCTACCAACTGAGCTAAGCACCCGCGCTTCGCCGAAGCGGAAAACGCGCTAGTTTACCGCATCCTTGAGGCCTTTGCCAGCGCGGAACTTCGGAACTTTGGCTGCCTTGATCTTGATCGCTGCGCCAGTGCGTGGATTACGGCCGCTACGCGCTGCGCGCTTGCCGACGTAGAAGCTGCCGAAACCAACGAGCGAAACCGTACCGCCCTTCTTGAGTGCCACTTTCACGGCTGCGATGGTCGCGTCCAGCGCGCGGCCTGCGGCCGCTTTCGACAGATCCGCCGATTGCGCGATCTGGTCGATCAACTCGGATTTGTTCACGAAACGCCCTCCAGAAAAGAGTAGTGGTGCAGGAACCCCTGCCCGGCGTTTATAGCAAGGCCAAAATCCGCATGTCAAGCCCGGAAAACAGGCGGCAAATCCAGAAGCTGCAAGGCTTGCGCCCCTTCCGAAAATTCATTCGGAAGGGGCTGTTTCGAATCAATGAGTAACGACCGATTGTGCAGGCGGATTCTCGCTTTTCTCGTTGGCCTGCGCCGTTGCAGCAGCATCCTCGGGCAGCGCTTGCGGCACGCGCTCAAGCGCCAGTTCGAGCACCTGGTCAATCCACTTCACCGGCACGATCTCAAGTTTGTTCTTGATGTTGTCGGGAATCTCCGCCAGATCGCGCACGTTCTCTTCAGGGATCAAGACCTTGGCCAGACCGCCGCGCACCGCGGCGAGTAGCTTCTCCTTGAGTCCGCCGATCGGCAACACTTCGCCGCGCAGCGTGATCTCGCCGGTCATCGCCACATCGCAACGCACCGGAATGCCGGTCATCGAGGAAACCAGCGCGGTGGTCATCGCGATGCCTGCCGATGGCCCGTCCTTTGGCGTCGCGCCTTCCGGCACGTGGATGTGGATGTCCTTTTTCTCGAAAGCATCGTCGACAATCCCCAGGCGTTGCGCGCGGGCGCGCACGACCGATCGCGCGGCCTCGACCGATTCCTTCATCACGTCGCCGAGCGAGCCGGTAGTGATGGTTTTACCCTTGCCCGGCAAGGCGACCGATTCGATGGTCAGCAGCTCACCGCCGACCTCGGTCCACGCCAGGCCGGTCACCTGACCAACCTGGTTCTCACGCTCGGCAACGCCGAAGGTGTAACGGCGCACGCCGAGGAACTTGTCGAGGTTGCGCGCAGTGACCGCCATCTTGGCCTGGCTCTTCTTGAGCAACAACGTTTTGACGACTTTGCGGCAGATCTTCGAGATGTCGCGTTCGAGCGCCCGCACCCCCGCCTCGCGGGTGTAGTAGCGGACGATGTCGCGCAGCGCGCTCTCGGCGACCGTCAGCTCGCTCTTCTTCAGGCCGTTGGCCTTCATCTGCTTGGGCAGCAGGTAGCGCTGGGCGATATTGATCTTCTCGTCCTCGGTGTAGCCCGAGAGGCGGATGACTTCCATGCGGTCGAGCAACGGTGCCGGGATGTTGAGGGTATTGGCGGTGGCAACGAACATCACTTCCGAGAGGTCGTATTCGACCTCGACGTAGTGGTCGACGAAGGTCGAGTTCTGCTCCGGATCGAGCACTTCGAGCAGCGCCGAGCTCGGGTCACCGCGGAAGTCCTGGCCCATCTTGTCGACTTCATCGAGCAGGAAGAGCGGGTTCTTGACCGCGACCTTGGTCATGTTCTGCAGGATCTTGCCGGGCATCGAACCGATGTAGGTGCGGCGGTGACCACGAATCTCAGCCTCGTCGCGCACGCCGCCGAGGCTCATGCGCACGAATTTGCGCCCGGTCGCCGTGGCGATCGATTGGCCGAGCGAGGTCTTGCCCACGCCAGGAGGCCCGACAAGGCACAGGATCGGCGCCTTGAGGCGCTCGACGCGCTGCTGCACCGCGAGGTATTCGAGGATGCGTTCCTTGACCTTCTCCAGGCCCCAGTGATCCTTGTCCAGCACCTTGCCGGCTTCGGAGAGGTCTTTGCTGATGCGCGTCTTCTTGCGCCACGGCAGACCGATCAGCGTTTCGATGAAGTTACGCACCACGGTCGCTTCGGCCGACATCGGCGACATCAGCTTGAGCTTCTTGAGCTCGGACTGCACCTTGGCCATGCCTTCCTTGCTCATCCCGGCGGCCTTGGCTTTTTTCTCCAGCTCTTCGTAGTCCGCGCCTTCTTCGCCTTCGCCGAGCTCCTTCTGGATCGCCTTAACCTGCTCGTTGAGGTAGTACTCGCGCTGGCTTTTCTCCATCTGGCGCTTGACGCGGCCGCGGATGCGCTTCTCCACCTGGAGGATGTCGATCTCGGTTTCGAGCTGCGCCAGCAGGCGCTCAATCCGTGCCCGGATTTCGGTCATCTCGAGCACTTCCTGCTTCTGCTCGAGCTTGAGCGGCAGGTGGGCGGCGATGGTGTCGGCGAGGCGACCGGCTTCCTCGATGTTCGAGATTGAGGTCAGAATTTCCGGCGGGATCTTCTTGTTCAGTTTGACGTACTGGTCAAACTGGGCGATCACGGCGCGGCGCAGCGCCTCGACTTCGTGGTCGGCGGTTTCGCGCGCGGCAACGTCGTGGGCGACGGCAACGAACATCTCGTCGCGCAACTGCACGCCCTCGACCCGGGCGCGGCGCACGCCTTCGACGAGCACCTTGACCGTGCCGTCGGGCAATTTGAGCATTTGCAGGATGTTGGCAACGCAGCCGATGGCGTACAGGTCTTCGGCCTCGGGCTCGTCTTTGGCTGCGGATTTCTGCGCCACCAAGAGGATGCCGTTGCCAGCCTCCATGGCCACTTCGAGCGCCTTGATCGATTTTGGCCGCCCGACGAAAAGCGGGATCACCATGTGCGGGAACACGACCACGTCGCGCAACGGCAGCAAGGGCAGTTCGACGGCTTCGTCAGGGAGAGTTGGGGTCGTAGACATCGTTGTGCTCTAAGTGAAGAAGGACTTGCCCCAATACTTTGGGGCAAGTCCTTGGAATTCAAGCCGCGCCGCAAAACGGGCGCGGGACTCGGGCGTAGGCTCCGAACGCTCAGTTGGCGCCGGAGACTTTGGCCTTCGGCGTGTCGGCGTAGATCAGCAGTGGTTTGCCTTCGCCACGGATGGTGTGTTCGTCGATCACCACCTTTGTGACTCCCTCCAAGCCGGGAAGTTCGTACATGATATCAAGCAAAGCCGACTCGAGGATCGAACGCAAGCCGCGCGCACCGGTCTTGCGCTCGATGGCGCGCTTGGCGATGGCCTGCATGGCCTCGGGCCGCACTTCCAGTTCGACGCCTTCCATCGAAAAGAGCTTCTGGTACTGCTTGACGAGCGCGTTCTTCGGCTCGACCAGGATCTGCACCAGCGCTTCAACCGAGAGTTCCTCGAGCGTGGCGACGACCGGCAGACGGCCGATCAGCTCGGGGATAAGGCCAAACTTGATCAGGTCTTCGGGCTCAACGGTGCGCAGCACCTCGCCGATGGCCTTCTTGTCGTCCTTGCTCTTCACTTCGGCACCGAAGCCCATGCCGCCCTTCTCGGAACGGTTGCGGATGACCTTGTCCAGCCCGTCGAAGGCACCGCCGCAGACGAAGAGGATGTTGGTGGTGTCGACCTGCACGAAGTCCTGGTTCGGGTGCTTGCGCCCGCCCTGCGGCGGCACGCTGGCAACCGTCCCTTCGATCAGCTTGAGCAGCGCCTGCTGCACGCCCTCGCCCGAAACATCCCGGGTAATCGACGGGTTATCCGACTTGCGCGAAATCTTGTCGATTTCGTCGATATAGACGATGCCCTTCTGCGCTTTCTCGATGTCGTAATCGCACTTCTGGAGCAGCTTCTGGATGATGTTCTCGACGTCCTCGCCGACGTAGCCGGCTTCGGTCAGCGTCGTCGCATCGGCCATCACGAAAGGCACGTTGAGCATGCGCGCCAGCGTCTGCGCCAGCAGCGTCTTGCCCGAGCCGGTCGGCCCGATGAGCAGGATGTTGCTCTTGGACAGTTCGACTTCATTGTCGGCCTTGCCCTGATGGCGCAAGCGCTTGTAGTGGTTATACACCGCCACCGCCAGGATGCGCTTGGCGGTTTCCTGGCCGATCACGTACTGATCGAGCAGGGCCGAGATTTCGCGCGGCGTGGGCAGGTCCGGCTTGACCATCTTGCCGTCCTTGTCGCCACCGATCTCGTCGCGCACGATGTCATTGCACAGATCGATGCACTCGTCGCAAATGAACACCGACGGACCGGCGATCAGTTTCTTGACTTCGTGCTGGCTCTTGCCGCAGAACGAGCAGTAGAGCAATTTGTCGCTGCTGTTTTTCTTCTCAGCCATCTCGGCCTACCTCAGGTTGGAGCGGTTGTTGCGGTGTTGCGAATCAAGCGCTGCGCGTGGCGAGCACCTTGTCGATCAGGCCGTATTCAGCGGCCTCGGGCGCCGACAGGAAATTGTCGCGGTCGGTATCGCGCTCGATGCGCTCGACCGGCTGCCCCGTGTGCTGGGCCATGATCTCGTTGAGCTTGGCGCGCAGGGTCAGGATTTCCTTGGCGTGGATGGCGATGTCCGAGGCCTGCCCCTGGAAACCGCCCATCGGCTGGTGAATCATGACGCGCGAGTTGGGCAGGGCAAAGCGCTTGCCCTTGGTTCCTGCGGTGAGCAGGAAAGCGCCCATCGAGCACGCCTGCCCGAGGCACAGCGTCGACACGTCGGGCTTGATGAACTGCATGGTGTCGTAGATCGACAGGCCGGCGGACACGGAGCCGCCCGGCGAGTTGATGTAGAAGCTGATGTCCTTGTCAGGATTCTCAGCTTCGAGGAACAGCAACTGGGCGACGACCAGATTGGCCGTCGCGTCGTTGACCGGGCCGACCAGGAAGACGACTCGTTCCTTGAGCAGGCGAGAGTAGATGTCGTACGCGCGCTCGCCACGCCCGCTCTGCTCGATGACCATCGGCACCATGCCGAGCGCTTGCGGATCCCACTGCGTCTGTGCTGCGAAACGGTCAAAACTCATGCCTGCTCCTTGCGTGTTGCGTTGTTACGGGAGAATCAGCCCTGCTGCTGGCCCATCAGCTCGTCAAAGGCGACGGGCTTGTCGACAACCTTGGCCGTGGACAGCGCCCAAGCGACAACGTTGTCTTCGATCGCCACGCCTTCGATTTCAGCAAGACGCTGCGGCTGGGCGTAGTACCAGCGCACGACTTCTTCCGGATGCTCGTAGCTCTGTGCGGCTTCCTCGACGATGGTCTTGATCTGCTCGGGCTTGGCATGCAGTTGGTTGACCTTGACCGCCTCGGACAGCACGAGGCCCAGCGTCACGCGGCGCTTGGCCTGCTCGGCAAACCACTCGCGCTTCATCGGGAAGTCCTTCATCTTAGCGCCACCGCGCTGCTCCATGTCAGCCCGCGCGGCGTTCATCAGACGCTCGATTTCCATCTCGACCAGCGCGTTCGGCACGTCGATCGGGTTGGCCTTGAGCAGGGCTTCCATGACCTGGTCCTTGACCTTGCTCTGCAGACGCTTCTTCACTTCGCGCTTGAGGTTGGCTTCGATCTCGCTGCGCATCTTCTCGACGCTGCCGTCGCCGACACCGAGGGTCTTGGCGAAAGCTTCATCGATCTCGGGCAGGATCGGCTCGCGCACTTCCTTGACCGTCACCTCGAAGCTGACCTTCTGGCCGGCGAGGTCCTTGGCGAAGTAGTCTTCCGGGAAGGTCATCTCGAAGGTCTTGGCTTCGCCAGCCTTGAGGCCGGTCACGGCCTGCTCGAAGTCGGCCAGCATGGCGCCTTGACCGAGCACGAACGGGTAATCATGCGCCTGGCCGCCCTGGAAGGGCTCGCCGTCCTTCTTGCCGAGGAAGTCGATGGTCACCTTGTCGCCAGCAGTGGCGGCGCGGTCGACCGGCTCGTAGCTCACGCGCTGCTTGCGCAGGACGTCCAGCGTGCTGTCGAGTTCGGCTGCGCCGACTTCAAGCTGGGCGCGCTCGAGCTCGACGTCCTTTAGGTCGGCGACCGTGAATTCGGGATAAACCTCGAACACGGCCGAAAATTCGATGTGCGTCGTGCTCTCGGTCTGCTTGGCCTCGATGCGCGGGTAGCCAGCAACACGCAGCTGCTGGCTGCGCACGGCGTCGCTGAAGGCGCGCTCGATGGCTTCGTTCATGGCCTCGTTGTGGGCCTGAGCGCCGTACTGCTGCTTGACGATGCTGGCCGGCACCTTGCCCGGGCGGAAGCCGGGCATCTTGGCGTTTTTGCCCAGACGCTTCAGGCGCTGCTCGATCTCCTTGTCGAGGTCGGCAATCGCCACGGCGAGGTCAAGACGACGCTCCAGCGCGCTCGGCGGCACGGCTTCGGTCGCGTTGCTGGCGTTGGTTTCCACGTTGGTTTCCATTGAAACTCCTTGAAGACTTTTTTGTTTCGCGCCGTGTTGGCGGCTGCTCGGATGACTGCTCGACGGTGGTGCGAGAGAAGGGAATCGAACCCCCACGCCTTGCGGCGCTGGAACCTAAATCCAGTGCGTCTACCAATTTCGCCACTCTCGCGCTAATCGGCCATTCTACCCGAGAAAACCCTATACTGTCAGCCGCCTGCGAGCCCCTGGCGCCAAGCGCCGCATGCCCGCCAGCCCACCCGCTTCCGCTCCCGCAAGCCACCATGCCCGTCGACCACTACGAGAACTTTCCCGTTGCATCCCTGCTTCTGCCCGCCCGCCTGCGCCGGCCGATCGAGGTCATCTACCGCTTCGCCCGCGCCGCCGACGACATCGCCGACGAGGGCGAAGCGAGCGACGCCGAACGCCTCGCCGGGCTCGCCGCCTACCAGGCCGAACTCGACCGCATCGAGGCCGGCCTCCCGACCGAGAACCCCGAGTTTTCGGAACTCGCCACCGTCGTCGCCGCTTGGCGGCTGCCGGTGCAACTCCTGCGCGACCTGCTCGACGCCTTCGCCCAGGACGTAATCAAGAAGCGCTACGCCGACCGCGCCGAACTGCTCGATTACTGCCGCCGTTCGGCCAACCCGGTCGGCCGCCTGCTGCTGCACCTCTTCGGGCGCACCGAAGCGATCCACCTCGCCCGCTCCGACGCCGTGTGCACAGCCCTGCAGCTCGTCAATTTCTGGCAGGACGTCGCGCTCGACTGGCAAAAAGGCCGGGTCTATCTGCCGCAGGACGAACTGCGCCGTTTTGCCGTCGGCGAAGCGCAGATCGCCGAAGGGCGTTGCGACGACGCCTGGACCGCGCTGATCGACGCCCAGCTCGACCATGCCCGCCGCCTGCTCCAAGACGGCGCACCGCTGGTGCACGCCCTGCCCGGCCGGCTCGGTTGGGAAATCCGCCTCACCATCCAGGGCGGCCTGCGCATTGCCGAGCGCGTCGCCGCCGTGCGCGGCGACGTCTTCCGCCAGCGCCCGACGCTCGGCGCGGGCGACTGGTTGCACATGGGCAGCCGCGCGCTCTTTATGTAAACTCCGCGCACCACTCACAGGACCCGCGCATGACGCCCGACGAATACTGCCAGGACAAGGCCGCCGCCAGCGGTTCGAGTTTCTACTACAGCTTCCTTTTCCTGCCGCCCGAGCGGCGGCGTGCGATCACCGCGCTGTACGCCTTCTGCCGCGAGATCGACGACGTGGTCGACGAATGCCACGACGCGCAGATCGCCGCCACCAAGCTCGCCTGGTGGCGGGAAGAGCTCGCCCGCGTCTACGCCGGCAACCCGCAGCACCCGATCGGCCAGGCGCTGCGCCCGGCGACCGAACGTTTCAACCTGCCGCACGAGCTGCTCAGCGAAATCATCGACGGCATGGAGATGGACCTCACCCAGTCGCGCTACCTCGACTTCACCGCGCTCTCGCTCTACTGCTACCGCGTCGCCAGCGTCGTCGGTCTGCTCGCCGCCGAAATTTTCGGTTATCAGGACCGGCACACGCAGAAATATGCGCACGATCTGGGCATGGCCTTCCAGCTCACCAACATCATCCGCGACGTCGGCGAAGACGCCCGGCGCGGCCGCGTTTACCTGCCGCTCGACGAAATGAAGCGCTTTGGCGTCACGGTGGACGACCTCTTCGAAGCGCGCCAGACCGACAATTTCCGCAAGCTGATGGAATTCCAGATCGAGCGCGCCGAACATTACTACGCGCAAGCCCTGGCCCAATTGCCGGCCAGCGACCGCAAGACGCAGCGCCCCGGCCTGATCATGGCCGCCATCTACCGCGACGTGCTCGACGTCATCAAAGCCGAAGGCTGCCTGGTGCTCAAGCAGCGCACCTCGCTCACGCCCTTGCGCAAGCTCTGGCTCGCCGGCCTCACCTGGGTACGCAGTTGATCCGCCGATGAGCACCGCCTTGCGCGTTGCTGTCGTCGGCGCCGGTTGGGCCGGCCTCGCCGCGGCCGTCGAACTCGCCGCCGCCGGCGCCCGCCCCGTCGTTTTCGAAGCCGGCCGCCAGCTCGGCGGGCGGGCCCGACGGACCCGACTTGATGAACGCGAGCTCGACAACGGCCAGCACCTGCTCATCGGCGCCTACCGGGAAACCCTGCGCCTGATGCGCCGCATCGGCGCCGACCCGGAGCAGCTACTACAACGCCGCCCGCTCACCCTGCACTACCCGGCCCGCGGCCTGCGCCTCGCCCTGCCGCGCCTGCCCGCGCCGCTGCACCTGGCCGCCGGCCTGCTCGGCGCCGACGGCTGTACGTGGGCCGAAAAAAGGGCCGCGGCGCGCTTCGCCCTCGCCTTGCGCTGCCAGCACTACCGTCTGCCGGCCGACCAACCGCTGGCCGAACTGCTCGATGCCTACGGCCAGCGCGGCCCGCTACGCAAAGGCCTTTGGGAAGCGCTCTGCGTCGCCGCGCTCAACACTCCACCGGAGGCCGCCTCGGCCCAGGTTTTCGCCAACGTCCTGCGCGACAGCCTGGGCGGTGCGCGGGCCGACACCGACCTGCTGCTCCCGGCCACCGACCTCGGCCGCCTGCTTCCCGAGCCCGCCGCCGCCTTCGTCGCTACGCACGGCGGCGACGTCCGTTGCGGCTGCCGCATCGACGCCCTCGCGCCGCTGCTCGACGACCCAAATTTCGACCACGTCGTCCTCGCCGTCGCTCCCCAGCACGCCGCCCGCCTGCTCGCTGCGCTGCCGCAAACCGCATCCGTCGCCGCCCAACTCGCGAGCTACGCCTTTGAACCGATCGGCACGCTCTACGCCGACTACCCGCCCGAACTCACCCTGCCCGAGCCGATGCTGGGCCTGCCCGGCGGGCTTGGGCGCGGCCTCGGGCAATGGGTCTTCGACCGCGGCCAGTTGGGCGACGCCCCCGGCCGCCTAGCCTTCGTCATGAGCGCGCAAGGCGCCTGGGACGACCTCGCCGACCCGGCGCTCGCGGCCGTCCTGCACGAAGAACTCGAAGCCAGCCTCGGCCGTCGCCTGCCGCGACCGCACTGGGTGCGCAGCATTCGCGAACGGCGCGCCACCTTCGCCTGCACGCCAGACTTGCCGCGCCCGGCCACGGCCACTGCCCTGAACGGCCTCTGGCTGGCCGGCGACTACGTCTGCGCCGACTACCCGGCCACCCTCGAAGGCGCCGTCCGCAGCGGCGTCGCCGCGGCCCGCGCGCTGCTCGCCAGCCCGCGCCAACCTGGCGCCTGAACCCGCCGCCAGGCACTATTCACGATGCATGCGAGATGACTGACGATCGGTGCACAATCGCCCCCTAGGGTTTACAGATCGCCGCTTTTCTTTTAAATTCGCGCCCCATGTCAGGTTACAAAGCCATTACAAACCTGATTGCGGCCGTCGCATTCGGATTCACTTTTGCAGCCAGCGCACCGGCGCAGGCGACGGAACAGCAATACAGGGCGGGGGAAGAGCTGTCATTGTTCGAGCGGTATACGAACAGTGCGCAGGCGCTCATCCTCAAAGGTCTCGAGCTCGTCGGCATCAAGTACCGTCGCGGCGGCACCGATCCGGACAGCGGCCTCGATTGCAGCGGCTTCGTCCAACTCGTCTTCCAGGACGCCCTCGGCAAGACCCTGCCGCGCACCGCCAAGGAACAGAGCCAGGTCGGCGAAACCATCGCCAAGCATGAACTCAAGCCGGGCGACCTCGTTTTCTTCAACACCATGCGCCGCGCCTTCTCGCACGTCGGCATCTACCTCGGCGACAACCGCTTCGTGCATTCGCCCCGTGCCGGCGCCGAAGTCCGCGTCGAAGACATGAGCCAGGGGTATTGGGTCAAGCGCTACAACGGCGCCCGCCGACTCGTCGATCAGTAACGGAGCCACCCGCACGCAGACCAAAAAGGACGCCACGGCGTCCTTTTTTCACGCCTGTGCCTGCCGCACGGCCCCTTCAACCCGCCGATGCGAATTCTTATCATTTACAAAACTCGGGACAGCGATTAACATGGACGATGAGATACGTTCTCATTTTCTAACGGAGAATCCCGAACGATGAACGCTGCACTGAAAACCCTTCTACCCGCCCTCGCCCTGACGCTCGCAGCCGCCGGCGCCCACGCCGAGGAGAAGGTCCTCAACCTCTATTCCGCCCGCCACTACCAGACCGACGAGGCGCTCTACGCCGGCTTCACCAAGAAAACCGGCATCCGCATCAACCGCATCGAAGGCAAGGAGGAAGAACTCCTCGAGCGCCTGAAAAATGAGGGGGCCAACAGCCCAGCCGACATCCTGATCACCGTCGACGCCGCCCGCTTGGCGGCCGCGCGAGAGCTCGGCCTGTTCGCCAAGGTCGAGTCCAAGACGCTCGATGCGCGCATCCCGGCGCACCTGCGCACCGACGAATGGATCGCCTTCTCGACCCGCGCCCGGGTCATCGTTTACGCCAAGGACAGCCTCAAGGCCGGGGACGTGCAAAGCTACGCCGACCTCGCCAACCCCAAGCTCAAGGGCCAGGTCTGCTCGCGCTCGGGTTCGCACCCCTACAACCTCTCGCTGCTCGCCTCGATCATCGCCCACGAAGGCGAAGCCAAGGCCGAGCAATGGGCCCGCGGCATGGTCGCCAACTTCGCCCGCGCGCCCAAGGGCGGCGACACTGACCAGATCAAGGCCGTCGCCGCCGGCGAATGCGGCGTCGCCATCTCCAACAGCTACTACGTCGCCCGCCTGATGCGCTCGACCAAGCCCGAGGATCAGAAAATCGTCGCCAAGATCGGCGTCGTTTGGCCCGACCAGGCCGGCCACGGTACGCACATCAACGTTTCCGGCGCCGGCATGCTGAAGAACGCGCCGCACAAAGCCGCCGCGGTGAAGTTCCTCGAGTACTTGGCGAGCGACGACGCGCAGCGCTACTTCGCCGACGGCAACAACGAATGGCCGGCCGTCGCCAGCGTCAAGGTCGACAACCCCGCCCTGGCCCAGCTCGGCAAGTTCAAGGCCGACACCCTGCCGGTCGGCGCCCTCGCCATGTACCGCGCCAAAGCACAGATGATCTACGACCGCGCCGGCTTCCGTTAAGCCGAGCCTGAGCGATCACGCAAAAAAGCCGCCCGATAATCCGGGCGGCTTTTTGTATTGCGGAACCGAGTTCTCGTCGGTCACTCGCCTTGAGCTTGAGTATGCTGAGCACGCAAGATCTCTCGCGTTTTCTGCTCTCCATCACCTTGTATCACCTGGGCAACGATTTTGTCGTCATCGACCCCTTGGGCACACAAACTCACGGCCAAAACCCCCATCGACGTCAGGGTGTGATGCAGTGAGTCCTTCGCGAACCCTTCAATGAAAACGGCGTGATGCCCCTGCTCTGCGAGTTTCTGGTAAAAGCTGCGCTGTGACTGGTAACCGACGCGTACATCCAGTCGGTCGGCGAATACAAAAACTCGCCGTGACTCGTCTCGAGCAACCCCCGTCACATGTTCAATCGGATCATGCATCTCATAGGTGTATCGCCCTTCCCACTCCATTCCTGGATTTGGCCTCTGTCGCTCGACCAAACTCAGTTTCGTCGCGACGGACCCACTCGTGATCGAGGCGCAGTCGACATCACGCCGCCCCAGTGTCAAAAGCGCGGCCACCAAACCACCACCACCACTCTGCCCGGAAAGATATAAGCGCGACCAGCCGTACTTCGCCTTGAGCGCATCAATTGCAGCAGCCACCAAGGCCGCTTCTTGAGGAGTCCGCCTGACATAGGGATGTGGCGCACCAGTCGACCCATACACCCCCGGGCGACTCAAAAAAATCGTCGGCATCCCGATTGTTTTGGCCAGCTTCTCCGCCTCGCCGATCGTTTTTAGGTAGGTCGCGCCCTTGATACCCGACGGCTCGACCCGGTCACCATGAATCCAGACCAGCACTTTTTTCGCATCAGGAACGTCCGCGCTCGGAAAATAACGGATGCAGGCGCTACCACCTGTCTTCGTATCCGAAAATCGTCCCTTTTCGATCCATTCCGCCGTTACCCACAGGGCATGCCGCTTGCTGCGGCATTCGGCTTCCGAGATTGCAGGCGGCCCAGCTTTGATTTCCGCAAACAATGAAGGGAAGACTTCATCGTCCCCCGGGCTGGTTGCATAAAGAGACGGCGAGGTGCCGTACATTCCCACGAGCAACACCAGAAAACAAAACGCGCTACGGCTGAAACGTCGAGGCATCGAAATTCTCCCTGGCCATTTTTATGTCGGATGAACGCCGCGGCGGCCATGATACGCCGCGCGAGCGCCATGACAAGAGCACCGCAAATTGACTGAGCTACAAGGCGCCAAGCCATTTAAACCGCAAAGCAACCCAACACATCAGCACGCGAGCCATGTACCGCGTCAACGGCGCTTCCTCAGGCAGCACAAAAATAAAATTGCAATAATGCAATCATTAGTTAAAATAAAACGATAATTTTTATCGTACAAGGAGGACAAGTCCATGACCGATATCCGCGAACCCCGCCCCGGCAAAACCTTCGTTCGCAGCGCCCGACGCCTTGAACACGCTGCGCTCGGCCTGGCCATCGTGATTCCGCTGGTGGTGGTCCTCACCCCCTTTCTGACCGACGCGGCCGGACTGAGCCAAACGGCGGGCCTCGGCGCATGGCTCGCCACGCTGGAATGGACGCCCGCGCAACGCGCCATCGCGGCCGGCACGGCCTTGCTGCCGGCCGGCGCGCTGGTGCTGGCGCTGCTCGCGCTCCGCCAAGTCTGCCGCGAATACGTGGCTGGGCAGCTGTTTTCCGATGCCGTGCTGCGCGCCTTCCGGCACCTGGGGCACGCCCTCGTCGCAGCGGCCGTGCTGCAGCTCCTGCAACCGACGCTGCTCTCCCTGCTCCTCTCCCTCACGCAGCCGCCCGGTGCGCGCCAGCTGACGATCGGCGTGCAATCGTCCGACCTCTTGCTCGGCTTGCTCAGTGCCGTGGTCCTGCTGCTCGTTCAGGTGATGCGCGTGGCGCAGCAGGTGCAGGCCGAAAACGCGGAGATCGTCTAAAGCCATGCCGGTACGCGTCAATCTCGATGTCATGCTGGCGAAGCGCAAGATGCGCTCCAAAACGCTGGCTGAACTGGTGGGCATCAGCGAACAGAACCTCTCGCTGCTCAAAAGCGGCAAGGTGAAAGGCGTGCGTTTCTCGACCCTGGCGTCGATCTGCCACCACCTGCAATGCCAACCCGGCGACCTGCTCGAATATTGCCCCGACGCCGACGATGCCCGAGCCGCCTCGGACGACGACTGATACACGAACGTGGCCGCAGCGCGAGGCCGGGCTGCTCATCGCCCTCCTCGCCTCGCTCCTCGGCCACGCCTTGGTGCTCACAACCACCACCCGAACGCCCCCGGCCGCGCCACCACACCTCAATCCCGAGGCGCGCCTCGCCGTGCGTTTGTCGGCCGCCCCGCGGGCGCACGCCGATCCGGTGCGGGCAACCGGCGCTCCCCCCCGCCCGCGCAAGGCAGAACACCCCACGGCCATCACCGTAAAGCGCGATCCGGCAACGCCCGCAGCACGATGGGCACCTGAGGATACCCCGCCGCCCCCAGCCCCGATCGATCTCGACGCCGCACGCGCTGAGGCACGACAGTTTGCCCGGCAGCCTCCTTCGAGCACTGCTGTTGAGAAGGGCAAACCCGCGCCATCGCCCGTGCCGCCCCTGAACGCAGACGAAGCGCACGCCGCCCTGCCAGCCCTCGCCCGGCGACTTCAACGGCCCTTGGAGCGCGCCGAGGAAACTCTGCTCGCCGACGGCACGCGGCGACTCCGCTTCACCGGCAAGCGCTGCCTCGACCTCCCGCGCGAGTTGCCGCTCGCCCAGCAAAGCAACTTCGGCGAAACGCTGCGGGTGGCGACAAATTGCCCTGAATGAGCCCGGCGCGAATGCCCAAGGAAAGGAGGACAACTGCGAGCAATTGATCATGCCGATGGCAAGGCGTAGGATAGCCTTTAATCAGGATGAACGAGGGGCAAATTGCGCCCAGTCCCCGTTGTCCGAAATCGGCCAGAAGCCGACCGTCAGCCAGTGGCTAATTTGGACGGATGAATGACCGTTTCGATTTCGAAGCAGTCAGTACCCAAGCATATCAAGCACTCTCAATAGCTAGGTTCTGGCAGGAAACCGAAGCCGTTCCAACATGAAATCCACAAACGCTCTGACCCTGGCCGACATATGCCTGTTCTGCGGATAGGTTACTGAGAACTGACGTGACCTTCCGGCATACCCTTGCAGCACTTCAACCAGTTCGCCTCGAGCCACTGCCGGCTCAGCAATGAAGTGATAGATTTGGAATAGTCCCCCGCCAGCATTGCCCCAACTGATACAGCCAAACGCATCGTCGAGAACCCGGAAACGGCTACGGGACATATAGTCCAGGTCCTGGCCATCCGGCATCTTCAATATCCAGGGCATGGCGCGGCCGGTCGTTGGCAAGATGAATTGCAGACAATCATGATGGGCCAGGTCATCCAGGTTCTGTGGCACGCCTTTCCGCGCAAGATAATCCGGCGTTGCAAAGATGCCCGCTGTTGCATCCTCCAATTTATGCGCAATCAGGCGTGAGTCCTGTGGCGTACCGGTACGGATGGCCAAGTCATACCCCTCATCAACAATGTCGGCCACGCGATTGGATAGGCTCAACTCCAATTCAATTTGCGGATACGCTGCTGTGAAGTGGTGAAGCACGGGCAGCAAGCGATAGTTCGCGTAAAGCGTCCCCACGCTGATGCGTAGTAAGCCACTGGGTACTTTTTGATTGCCGGTAATAGCCCGTTCTACCTCGGCAATCTGTTCCAACGCCTGCCTGCACTCCTGCCAATAAAGCTCCCCCTCATTGGTGAGCCGCACATTGCGGGTTGTCCGTGAGAAGAGGCGGACCCCCAGACGCTCCTCCAGACGCTTGATGGACCGACTGACCGAAGCTGGCGTCAGCCCCAATGCCTCTGCGGCGGCGGAGAAGCTGCCAAACTCCGCTGCCTTGCAGAAGAGTTCAATACTGCCGACCTGGGTGGTATCGAAAGTACGCATTATTTGTTCTTTGGTGTAATAAATAATGTGATTTTATGGTGATTTATTCGAATCGGCGCCAGAAGTAAAGTACCCGCTTCTGTACCAAGTTAATCGAGGAAAGCACCATGAGCGACATTCTTTGGCCTGCCGGTTATGTTCCCGGCTTCACGGACAACTATTGCTCCAATGAAGTTATCGTCACCGGCCTAAGCGTCAAAGAAATTTGGCCGCTTCTGAATACGCCGCAGCTGTGGCCAAGCTACTACGCCAATTCGGCCAATACGCGTTTCTACGATGGCAAAGGGCCCGAACTGGCCAATGGTGACCGTTTCTATTTCGAGACTTTCGGCTTTCCCGTTGAAGCGCAGGTGGTCGAGCACGTTGCTCCAGTTATCGGTCAAGCAGCACGAGTTGCTTGGCACGGCTGGGCCGGCTCGACCCCGGAAGACCGTCTTGATGTCCACCATGCCTGGCTGATTGAAGAACTCTCGGGAGGACGTGTCCGCATCCTCACGCAGGAAACACAGGTAGGCAAATCGGCGCAGACACTGGCGGTGTCCCGGGAAGTGGTGTAACAGCGTGAGGGAGTGAGGTGTTCGCCGT
>NZ_JASDTF010000020.1:0-19663 GCF_041441355.1 Propionivibrio sp. | reverse complement strand
GGTCGGCGCGCAGGTCTTCGTCGCGGAAGCACTTGGTGATCTGGTAGTAGCGGTCGTAACCGGCGATCATCAGGAGCTGTTTGAAGAGCTGCGGCGATTGTGGCAGGGCGAAGAACTGCCCGGAGTGAACGCGCGACGGGACGAGGTAGTCGCGGGCGCCTTCGGGCGTGCTCTTGGTGAGCATCGGGGTCTCGATGTCGATGAAGCCGGCGTCGTCGAGGAAGCGGCGGAAGGCGCGCGCCGTCTTGTAGCGCAGCAGCATGTTCTTCTGCATCTGCGGGCGGCGCAGGTCGATGACGCGGTGCTGCAGACGCACGGTTTCCGAGAGGTTTTCCTCGTCGAGCTGGAAGGGCGGGGTGACCGAAGGGTTGAGCACTTCGATCGTATGACACAGCACTTCGATCTCGCCGCTGGCGAGGTTGGGATTGACCGTGCCGGCCGGGCGCGGACGCACCTTGCCGGTAACCTTGAGGCAGAATTCGTTGCGGATCGATTCGGCGGTGGCGAACATCTCCGGGCGGTCCGGATCGCAGACGACCTGAGCCAGGCCTTCGCGGTCGCGCAGGTCGACGAAGATCACGCCGCCGTGGTCGCGCCGGCGATGGGCCCAGCCGCACAGGGTGACTTCCTGGCCGACGAGTTGAGCGTTGAGTTGTCCGCAGTAATGAGTACGCATGCTGGTTCCGTGTTTCGTGGTGGAAGGTGGTGCAAATTTATGAACCGGAGACTCGGTGCTTGGGCGTGGCACCGGTGCGGGGCGGCGGGGTGACGACGCCCATCGAGATGATGTACTTGAGCGCTTCGTCTACGTTCATGTCGAGTTCGATGACGTCGCGGCGTGGCAGCATGAGGAAGAAGCCCGAGGTCGGGTTGGGCGTCGTCGGCACGTAGACGCTGACGTAGTCGTCATCCAGATGGTTGGCCACGTCTCCGCCGGGCTTGCCGGTAAGGAATGCGATCGTCCACGCGCCTTCGCGCGGGTACTGGATCAGCAGCGCCTGACGAAAGGCGTTCCCCGAGGAGGAAAGCAAGGTGTCGGACACCTGTTTGACGCTGTTGTAGATCGAACTGACGACCGGAATCCGGGCGAGCAGTTTTTCCGACCACCCGACCAGGCGCTGACCGATGAAGTTGGTGGCCAGCAGCCCGGTGACGAAAATGACAGCCAGCGTCAGGACGATGCCCGCTCCGGGGATGTCGACGCCGATGATCGCCTGCGGGTGCGCCGATTTTGGCAGCAGGCGCAGCGACTGGTCCGCGAGCCCGGCGATGACCGACAGCACCCAGGCGGTGATCGCCAGCGGCACCCAGATCAGGAGGCCGGTGATGAAGTAGCGTTTGATCAGTTGGCCGCGCACGCCTCGGCTCCGGGGCAGGCTTGGCACGCGGGGGCGTCGGCTTTCGCCGGCTGGCTGCCGTTCTTGAAGTCCGTCGCGTACCACCCGCTCCCCTTGAGCTGGAAGCCGGCGGCGGTGATTTGTTTCTCGTAGGCATCCTGCCCGCACGACGGACAGGCGACGAGCACTGGGTCGCTCAGTTTTTGCAGATGATCTTTTTCAAAGCCGCAAGCGGAGCAGCGATATGCATAGATCGGCATTTTCAACCCTAAATCGGCAGCAAATTCTCGATTATACCCGAAGGCGCGGACGATACTTCATGCCACGCCAGCCAAGAAAGTGGCAACGAATGCCCTGGTTTGAGACGTTTACAGAAGACGCAAATACGCTTGCGTGAGTTCCTCGCCCCAGAACATGGCCAGCAAACCTGCTGCGGCCAGATAGGGGCCGAAAGGGATCGGGATGTCCCGTCCGCGTCGGGCGAGAACGATGAGCACGATGCCAACGACGGCACCGACCAGCGAGGACAACAGGATGACCAGCGGTAGCAGTTGCCAGCCGAGCCAAGCGCCGAGCGCGGCGAGCAGCTTGAAGTCCCCGTAGCCCATGCCTTCTTTCCCCGTGGCGAGCTTGAACAGCCAATAGACCGACCACAAGGCCAAGTAGCCGGCCATGGCGCCGATCACCGCGGAGGAGAGTGAGGTGTAGGTGTCGCCGAGGTTGAAGAGCAGTCCGCACCAAAGCAACGGAAGCGTCAGTGCGTCAGGCAGGTATTTGGTGTCGAAGTCGATGAAGGTGAGCGCGATCAGCGTCCAGATGAACAGGAGGGCGCCAGCCGCCGCCAGCGACGGCCCGAAACTCAGCGCAACGCCAGCCGAAAGGAGTCCGCAGCTCGCCTCGACCAGAGGGTAGCGCCAAGAAATGGGCGCTTTGCACGCCGAGCAGCGGCCACGCAGGAGCATGAAGCTGAGCAGGGGAATGTTCTCGAGGATGCCGATCGGGTGCCCGCACTGCGGGCAGGTCGAGCGTGGTTGGACGAGCGAAGGCGCGGATGTGTCGGGAAGCGGTTCGTCGCGCAATTCGGCGCACTGGCATTGCCAGTCGTACTCCATTATCTTCGGCAGACGGAAAATGACGACGTTGAGGAAGCTGCCGACGAGCAGGCCCAGGATGCCGGTGGCGGCGACAAACAGCTTGGGGTCGGCGAGCAGCGGAGCAAAAACTTCGGACATCAGACGACACCACCCAGCTTGAAGATTGGCAGGTACATCGCGACCACCATGCCGCCGATGAGCGTCCCGAGTACCACCATGATGATCGGTTCCATCAGGCTGGAGAGTGAAGCGACGGCGTCGTCGACCTCCTGTTCATAGAAGTCGGCGACCTTGCCGAGCATGCTGTCGAGGGCGCCCGACTCTTCGCCGATGGCGACCATTTGGATGACCATGTTTGGGAAAAGATCGCTGTTCTGCATCGCGTTGGTCAGGCTGGTGCCGGTGCTGACTTCGCCTTGGATCTGGCGGGTGCCGATTTTGTAAACGTAATTCCCGGCCGCGCCGCCGACCGAGTCGAGCGACTCGACGAGCGGCACGCCGGCGGCAAACATGGTCGAAAGGGTGCGGGTCCAGCGCGCCATGACCGCCTTTCGGATCATCGGCCCGAAAACGGGAAGGCGCAGGAAGAGTCGGTCAAGCGCAATCTGCATGGTTTCCGAACGTTGCCAGGTATAAAAGAAGCTCCAAGCGCCTCCAAAGATTGTGCCGAAGATTAGGTACCAGTATTCGACGAAGAAATCCGAGATGGCCATGACCATCAGCGTCGGTGCGGGTAGGTCGGCACCAAAGCCGGTGAACACCTGCTTGAACGCCGGAATGACGAAGATCATGATGATCGCAGTGATGATAAAAGCGACAATCATGACGGCGGTCGGGTAAAACATCGCCGATTTGATCTTAGCTTTGATCGCCAGCATTTTTTCTTTGTAGGTGGCCAGCCGGTCGAGCAGCGATTCGAGGATGCCGGCCTGTTCACCAGCGGCGACCAGGTTGCAGTAGAGCTGGTCAAAATGGAGGGGGAATTTGCGGAAAGCTTGCGACAGTGAGCTGCCGGTTTCGACGTCGGTCTTGATGTCGAGCAGCAATTTTCCGACGGCGGGATTGTCGTGCCCGCGGCCGACGATGTCGAAGGTCTGCAGAAGCGGGACGCCGGATTTCATCATTGTCGCCAACTGGCGCGTGAACAGGGCGACGTCCTTTTCGCTGACCTTGCCGCCGCGGCGGAAGGTTTGTTTCTTGACCGAGGTGACGAGGATGCCTTGGCGACGCAGGGTGGCGTTGACGACGGCTTCGCTGCCAGCACGCATTTCCCCGCGCACGACCTTGCCGGCCTTGTTCTTTCCTGTCCAGGCGAAGGTGTATTCCTTGATCTCCGGCCCACGTTTAATCGGCTTTGCTTCGGTCGCCATCCTGCTTTCCCCCGTCGTGCTTCGTGCTATTAGATGTTGGTGTTGGCGAGGACCTCGTCGAGCGACGTCAGGCCTTGTTTGACTTTGAGTAAGCCCGAACGGCGAAGGTCATTGACGCCTTCGCGGCGAGCTTGCTCTGCAATGTCGAGGGCAGTGCCGTTGCCCATGATCAGACGCTGGATTTCCTCGCTGACCGCCATCACCTGATAGACCCCCACGCGCCCCTTGTAACCATTGCCTTTGCAGCGGTCGCAACTACCGGGGCCGTAGAGCGACCAGCCGCCGTCGAGATCGCTTTCAAGAAAGCCGGCGTTGAGCAGGGTCTCGACCGGCGCTTCGACCTTTTGCTTGCACGTACAGAGCCGACGGACCAGGCGCTGGGCGGTGATCAGCAGGATGCTCGAGGCGATGTTGAAGGTCGGGACTCCCATGTTCATCAGCCGGGTCAGCGTCGAGGGTGCGTCGTTGGTGTGCAGCGTTGACAGCACCATGTGGCCGGTCTGAGCAGCCTTGATCGCGATCTCGGCGGTTTCGAGGTCGCGGATTTCGCCCACCATGATGATGTCCGGATCCTGGCGCAAAAAAGCTTTGAGCGCGACCGGGAAGGTCAGGCCTTGGCGGTCGTCGATGTTGACCTGATTGATTCCCGGGAGCGGGATTTCGGCAGGGTCTTCAGCCGTCGAGATGTTGATCCCCGGCTTGTTGAGAATGTTGAGGCAGGTGTAGAGCGAGACGGTTTTTCCCGAACCGGTCGGGCCGGTGACAAGAACCATGCCGTAGGGGCGCTGAACAGCATCGAGCAACAGGGCTTTTTGTTCGGGCTCGTAACCGAGCGCGTCAATGCCGAGGGTGGCGCTGCTGGGGTCGAGGATGCGCAGCACGATCTTCTCGCCGTACATCGTCGGCAAGGTGCTGACCCGGAAATCGATCGCGCGGCTCTTGGAGAGGACGAGGCGCATGCGTCCGTCCTGAGGGACGCGTTTTTCGGCGATATTGAGGCGCGAGATGACCTTGATGCGCGAAGCGATTTTTTCCTTGATCGCCAGCGGCGGAGCGGCGATTTCGCGCAGGGCGCCGTCTACCCGGAAGCGGATGCGGTAGGTTTTTTCGTAAGGCTCGAAGTGGATGTCGGAGGCGCCGTCGTTGATCGCGTCGAGCAGCATCTTCTGGATGAACTTGACGACCGGGGCATCTTCGACGTCTCCCGCGCTGGAGTCCTCAGTTTTTTCGTTTCCGTCGTCCTCGTCGAATTCGAGGTTGATGTCCTCGTTGGTCAGGTTCTTGAGACTTTCTTCCGTTGATTCGGATAGCTTGACAACCAGCGGGGCCAGCAGCTTTTCGTCGACGACGACAGGGTCGACGGCCATTCCGGTCTGGAAGCGGATTTCGTCGAGCGCTCGCAGATTGGTCGGGTCGGCGGTGGCGACCGCGAGGCGGTTGCCGCGCTTGTGCAACGGGATGACGCGGTGGGTGGCGATCAGTTTCCGGTCGATCGCGGTTTTCTGCAGGTGGGCTTCGTCGTAGGCGGCGAGATCGAGCAGCGGGTAGCCAAAGGTGTCGGCGGCGAAGCGGGCGATGTCGGCGCTGTTGCCTTTTTTGGCCGCGACCAATTGTTCAATGAAGCTGGTCTTGGTTGCCGTGGCTTGAACGAGCATGGCCTCGGCCTCGGCTTCCTTGAGCCGGCCGGCTTGAACGAGGGCGCGTGCCAGGCCGCTGAGGGCCGAGGGGGTGGGTGTGGCTGCCATCCGCTATGTTCTTCTGTCAAAAGCGTCATGCGCTTACGGCCGAACAGCGACCGGCACGACCGAGTATGCTTATTCGATGATGCATGCAGGCGCCGGGTTTGTAAAGCGAGAGGCCGTGCCGGGGCCCTTGGCGAGGGGCTTTGCCTTAGATTCGTCCGAGTAGAACTTCGCTCACGAAGCGGCTGCCGATGTAAGCCAGGAGCAGGGCCAGGAAGCCGGCGAGGGTCCAGCGCAGGGCGATGCGTCCGCGCCAGCCGCGAAGTTTTCTCCCGAGCAGCAGGGCGGCGAAGATGAGCCAGGACAGAAGTGCGAAAATGGTCTTGTGCCCGAAAGGGAAGGGGCGTCCGAAGATGTCTTCGGAAAAAACGACGCCGCTGCCCAAGGCCACGGTGAGGCAAATGAAGCCTAAGGCGATCGTTCGAAAGAGCAGTGCCTCCATGGCCAACAGCGGAGGCAGCCGGCTGAGCCGGCCATCGAGGCGGGCGTGGTGGAGGCTGCGTTCGGCCAGTCCCATGAACACGGCGTGCAGGGCGGCGAGAGTAAACAGGCTGTAGGCCAGCATGCCGGCCATAAAGTGTAGGCGGAAGGCCCAGGATGCCGTGTGCGCGATGAGGTGTGTTTGCGAAAAGAGTACGGTCGCCAGGGTCGAGAGCGAGGCCAGGGCCATGATCACCGGTTGGAGTGATTCCAGGCGGGATTTTCCGCTTTCGATCAAGTAAATGAGGACCGCGAGCCAAGTGATCAGCGACAAGGCGATGCTGAACGAGAAACGCATGCCGCCGCTGCTGAACATGTCGGTGTAGATGTCGGCACCGTGAAGAAGCAGAGCGAGGCCGATCGCCTGTTGCTCCCAAGGTTGCATGGCTTTCTCGGAGCTTGGGGCGTTCCGCCAGCGGCTGTGCCAAAAATAGAAGCCGAGCACTGCGTAGAGCAGGGCGGGCGCGATGGCAGGCAGAAGCTGCAGTAGAATGTCAGGCATCATTCAAGTTTACCCCAAGCCCGGATTCAAATGCTCGATAACCTGACTCAGCGCCTAGCGCGCGTGATGAAAAGCCTGCGCGGCGAAGCGCGCTTGACTGAAACCAATATTGCCGAGGCCTTGCGCGAAGTGCGTCTGGCGCTGCTTGAGGCCGACGTGGCACTGCCCGCGGTCAAGGCGTTCATCAATGCGGTGAAGGAAAAGGCGGTCGGCGAGGAAGTGATCGGTTCGCTCACGCCGGGGCAGGCCTTGATCGGCGTTGTGCATCGCGAACTGACGGCGCTGATGGGCGAGACGCACAGCGGCTTGAATCTCGCCACGCAGCCGCCGGCAGTGGTGCTGATGGCCGGTCTGCAGGGCGCGGGTAAAACGACGACGGTCGGCAAGCTCGGGAAGCTCTTGCGTGAAAGCCAGAAGAAGAAAGTGCTGGTGGTTTCGTGTGACGTTTATCGTCCGGCGGCGATCGAGCAGCTGAAGACCGTCGCAGGGCAGGCCGGGATCGATTTCTTCCCCTCCGAGGCGCACGAGAAGCCGGTCGATATCGCTCGACGTGCGGTCGATTGGGCGCGCCGGCATTACCACGACGTGGTACTCGTCGACACGGCGGGCCGCCTGTCGATCGACGAAGCGATGATGCGCGAGATCGCCGAGTTGCATGCCGCGATCAAACCGATCGAAACCCTGTTCGTCGTCGATGCGATGCTCGGTCAGGATGCGATCAACACGGCCAAGGCATTCAACGAGGCCTTGCCGCTCACCGGTGTCGTCCTGACCAAGCTTGACGGCGATGCGCGTGGCGGCGCGGCACTTTCGGTGCGCCATGTTACGGGCAAGCCGATCAAGTTTGCCGGGGTTGGCGAGAAACTCTCCGGGCTCGAGCCCTTCCATCCCGAGCGCATGGCCTCGCGCATCCTCGGCATGGGCGACGTGCTGTCGCTGATCGAAGAGGCCAAGAAAGGCATCGACGAGCAGCAGGCGCTCGATTTTGCCAAGAAGCTCAAATCGGGCAAGGGCTTTGACCTCAATGACTTCAAGGAGCAGATTGGCCAGATGCGCAAGATGGGCGGGCTGACTTCGATGATCGACAAGCTGCCGGCGCAGTTTGCGCAGGCCGCGAGTCAGTTGCCGGCCGGCACCGAGGACAAGACGATCCGCCGCATCGAAGGCATCATCAACTCGATGACCGCGCTTGAGCGCAGCAAGCCTGAACTGCTCAAGGCTTCGCGCAAGCGGCGCATCGCCGCAGGGGCGGGGGTGCAGGTGCAGGAGGTGAACCGTCTGCTCAAGCAGTTCGAAGAGACGCAGAAGATGATGAAACAGTTCTCCAAGGGCGGCATGGCCAAGCTGATGCGCGGCATGAAAGGCATGCTGCCAGGAATGCGTTGAGGTCTTGATGCCTCCGATGTTGGCGACGATCCTGCATGAACTCGGGATTCCGCCAGCCTTGATCGAGGCGCGTGGCCTGAGAGCATTCCCCGAAGCCGAGCGCTTGGTCGAGGCCGAGATGGGTGACGACGGGCGTTTGCATCTGCTCGTACCAGAGGTTGCGCTGGCGTGGCGGTCGATGAAAGCGGCTGCGCTGAATGACGGGGTTGCGTTGCGGTTGGTTTCCGCTTTTCGCAGTGTTGAGCGCCAGGCCGAGATTGTGCGACACAAGTTGGCGCGAGGAGAGGTTGTCGTTGACGTGCTAAAGGTCTGCGCGCCTCCGGGGTTCAGCGAGCACCACAGCGGTTGTGCCGTCGATTTGAGCGTTTCGGGCGAGGTTCCACTGCAGCCTGGCTTTGCGCAAACGCCGGCCTACGCCTGGCTGACGGCGCATGCCGCAGATTTTGATTTTTACCTGTCGTTCCCGGAGGGTAATCCGCAAGGCTATGCCTTCGAGCCGTGGCATTGGTGTCATCGGCCGGCGTCGGCTGTCTGATGGGTTTTGTGTCGGCCTGAGTGGTCCTATTGGCGGGCGATCCGGCCGGGCGCAAAGGCCCACTGGTTGTGCCATGCAGCGCGCACCATGTTCGGGTATTCGGGGCGTCCGAGGCTGCCGTTGTAGCGGCCGAGCGCGCGATAGAGGTCGCCCTGTTCGATGTCCAGGTAGTGGCGCAGGATGGTACAGCCGAAGCGCAGGTTGGTGCGCAGGTGGAAGAGGTTGTCGTTCGGGCGCCCGATCAATTTGACCCAGAAGGGCATGACCTGCATGTAGCCACGCGCGCCGGCCGACGACACCGCATATTTCTTGAAGCCGCTTTCAACCTGGATCAGGCCGAGCACGAGTTGCGGGTCGAGCCCGGCGCGCGTGGCTTCGTAGTGCACCGCGCGCAGGAATTCATGTCGTGCCTCGCGGTCGGCGATGCGGCGTTCGAGGCGGGCCGACATTTCGGTCAGCCAGTCGGCGGCCTCGAGCGGGTTGGCGAAGGAGCTGCGCGGCGGCGCCTGGTCGGCGATGGCGCCCGAGAGCGCCGCCTGGACGCTGGCCGACAACGGTTCGTACTTCTGTGCGCCGGCCAGCGCAACGAGCGGAAGCAGGAGCGCGATCAGCAGGAGCTGCTGGACGATCCGGCGCACAGTTTTTCCTGGATGAAGCCTGCGGCAGCTTCGCGCGCGATGAGTTGCGCATCGGCGTCGCGGCGTCCCTTGTATTCGAGCTTGCCTTCGGCCAGGCCGCGTTCGCCGACGACGATGCGGTGCGGGATGCCGATCAGCTCCATGTCGGCGAACATCACGCCGGGGCGTTCGTTGCGATCGTCGAGCAGCACGTCGACGCCGGCTGCCTTGAGTTCGGCGTAGAGCGCGTCGGCCGCAGTCTTGACCGCCTCGCTCTTAGCGTAGCCCATGGGCACGATGCACACTTCAAAGGGGGCGATCGCCGCCGGGAAAACGATGCCGCGCTCGTCGTAGCCTTGTTCGATGGCCGCGCCGACGATGCGCGTGACGCCGATGCCGTAGCAGCCCATCTCCATCACCTGGCTCTGGCCGGCTTCGTCGAGGAAACAGCACTTGAGCGCCTCGGCGTACTTGGTGCGCAGCTGGAAGATGTGCCCGACCTCGATGCCCCGGCAGAGCTCGAGCGATCCTTTGCCGTCGGGCGAGGGGTCGCCGGCGACGACGTTGCGCAGGTCGGCGACGGTCGGCTCGGGCAGGTCGCGGCCGAAGTTGACGCCGCGGATGTGGTGGCCGGCCTCGTTGGCGCCGCAGGTGAAATCGCTCAGGGCAGTGACGCTGCGATCGCAGAACACCGGGATGTCCTGGGCGCCGACCGGTCCGATGTAACCGGGCTTGCAGCCGAGGGCAGCGACGATCTCCTCGTCTTGCGCAAAGCGGAACTCGCCGATGATTTTCTGCGCCTTGATTTCGTTCAGGTCGTGGTCGCCGCGCAGGAGGAGCAGGACGAATTCCGAATCCTCGCCATCGGTCTTGCGCATGACGGCGATGGCCTTGACCATTTGCGTGAGCGGGTGGCCGAGGAATGCAGCGACGTCTTCGCAGCGGGTTTTGCCCGGGGTGGCGACTTTTTCCATCGTCTGCGCCGGGGCTTGGCGCGTGTGGCTGGGCGCGAGGGCTTCGGCGAGTTCGACGTTGGCGGCGTAGTCCGAGGTCGGGCAGTAGGCCAGGGCGTCCTCGCCCGAGTCGGCGAGGACGTGGAATTCGTGCGAGCCAGTGCCGCCGATCGAGCCGGTGTCGGCAGCGACGGCGCGGAATTTAAGGCCCAGGCGGGTGAAAATGCGCGAATAGGTGTCGTACAGGTTGGCGTATTCGCGTTGCAGGTCGGCGAACGAGGCGTGGAATGAATAGCCGTCCTTCATCAGGAATTCACGGCCACGCATGACGCCGAAGCGCGGGCGGATTTCGTCGCGGAACTTGGTCTGGATCTGGTAGAAGTGCAGCGGCAGCTGGCGGTAGCTCTTCACTTCCTTGCGCACCACGTCGGTGATGACTTCCTCGTGCGTCGGGCCGATGACGAAGTCGCGCTGGTGGCGATCTTTCAGGCGCAGCAGCTCGGGGCCGTATTTTTCCCAGCGCCCCGATTCCTGCCACAGCTCGGCGGGTTGGACGGCGGGCATGACCAATTCGATCGCGCCGGCGCGGTTCATTTCTTCGCGAATGACGTTCTCGACCTTGCGCAGGACGCGCAGCCCCATCGGCATCCAGGTGTAGATGCCGCCGGCGAGGCGCTTGATCAGGCCGGCGCGCAGCATCAGCTTATGGCTGGCGATTTCGGCGTCGGACGGTGCTTCCTTGAGCGTGGAAACGAAAAATTGCGAAGTGCGCATAGGGATCAAGGGCGGTTGGAATGGAAAGTCGGAATTCTACAGGACTCCTCTCCAGACTGCGCGCGTGAGCAGTGCTCAGCCGCCTGCAAGAGTAGGCGTGGCCTGCTTTCCAAGGGGCGTGAAATGTGGAAAAATGCGGGCAACTAACTATTTTGCAGGTTTGTATCATGCTTGACCGTGAAGGCTATCGCCCGAACGTCGGCATCATTCTGTGTAACGCGAAGAACGAGGTTTTCTGGGGTAAGCGCATCCGCGAACACTCTTGGCAGTTCCCGCAAGGCGGCATCAAGCGCGGCGAAACGCCTGAGCAGGCCATGTACCGGGAGCTCTACGAAGAGGTCGGCTTGCGCCCAGAGCACGTCTCCATCTTGGGTCGAACCAAGGATTGGCTGCGTTACGATGTGCCGACGCATTGGATTAAGCGCGAGTGGCGGGGGAGCTATCGCGGACAGAAGCAGATTTGGTATCTGCTTCGACTGGTCGGGCGCGACAGCGATGTCTCCTTGCGTGCCTGCGATCATCCCGAATTCGACGCTTGGCGCTGGAATTACTACTGGGTGCCGCTCGAGGCGGTGATCGAATTCAAGCGCGGGGTCTATCAGCAGGCGCTGAGCGAGTTGTCCCGTTTCCTCGATATCGAGCAGCGTCGTGGACGTCGCGGCGAGCCGCGTGAACGCCCGCGTGTCGACGAGTCGGTGAAGGATGAAGCGGATTCCTGATTCCGGAGGAGTGATGCGCGGACGGATCAAGTGGGTTGTGGTGGGGGCTCTGGCGGCGTGTGTCTCTGGTTTTGCGTCAGCCAACCCGAATTTCGACGACGAATACGATGCTAAACCGTGGACGGAGGTCGAAGTCGTTCTGCCGCCTTATCCGCAGGAGGCTGATCTCCTTTCGTTCCGGGTTGGCGCGGTTCGGGATACGCAATTCATGGTCGACACCAAGTCCGTGTCGATCGGCAGCGATGGTGTGGTGCGCTACACCATCGTGGTTATCGGCTCCGGTGGGGCGCGCAATGTGAGCTACGAAGGTCTGCGCTGCGCGACCGGCGAGCGGCGATTCTATGCTTTCGGGCGTTTGGATAAGACCTGGGGAAAGGCGCGCACCAACCAATGGACGGCGATCCGGGGTGGGACGAATAATCACCATGTCGAGCTTTATACGAACTACATGTGTGACGGCGTGGTGGTGCTTTCAAAGGTTGAAGACATTCTGCGTCGAATGCGTTCGAAAGCACAGATCGATTTCGGCAAGTGACGGAGGTCGGCCGTGGATGCGTTAATTCTTGGGGTGGATCGTGCGTTGCGGACGTTGTTTGCTCCTGCACGCTCGGTGCGTCCATTCCCTGGTGCGGCCCTTGCTGAGGGCGAGATGGTGGAGGCCGAGCGTCGCCATGCTGCGGCCTTGATGCGCGTTAACCATGTCGGCGAGGTTTGTGCGCAGGCGCTTTATCAGGGACAGGCTTTAACCTGTCGTGACCCGGCGTTGCGCGGTGAGTTGCAACGTGCTTCGGATGAAGAAGTCGAGCATCTGGCGTGGACCGAACGGCGCATTGCTGAGCTTGGTGGGCGGCGCAGTATCCTCAACCCCGTGTGGTACGGCGGGTCTTTGGCCTTCGGTGTGTTGGCGGGGAAATTCGGCGATCGCTGGAATCTCGGTTTTTTGGCCGAAACCGAACGCCAGGTTGAGGCGCATCTGAACGACCACCTCGGACGCTTGCCGCCTCAGGATGTCAAATCACGGGCGATCGTCGCGCAAATGAAGGTTGATGAGCGTGAGCATGCGGATCTGGCGGTGCGCCTCGGTGCGGTGGAACTGCCCGCGCCCGCCAAGGTTGCCATGCGCGTCGCGGCCAAAGTCATGACGCGCACGGCTTATTTTTTCTAGGGTTGAATCGGTGCGAGCTTGATTCCGCGGGGTTTTAGCACCTAGCCTTCGACGATCTCGAAGTCGTGGGTGATCTTCGCGGTTTCGCCCAGCATGATCGACGCAGAGCAGTACTTGCTCTTCGAGAGTTCGATGGCGCGTGCCACCACTTCCGCTTTGAGGTTCTTGCCGCGGACGGTGTAGTGGAAGTGGATGCGGGTAAAGACCTTGGGTTCGGTTTCGGCGCGCTCGGCCTTGAGGCTGACTTCGCAGCCGGAGATGGCGTGTCGGCCTTTCTTGAGGATCATGACCATGTCGAATGCGGTGCAGCCGCCCGTGCCGGCAAGCAAGAGTTCCATCGGGCGCGGGGCGAGGTTGCGGCCACCGGCCTCCGGGGCGCCGTCCATGATCAGGGCGTGGTTGCTTCCGGTTTCGGCGAGGAAGGACATGCCTTCGCCGGTCCATTTCACTGTGCAGTCCATGCTGTCTCCAAAAAAACGTGAGATCGCATTGTAGTGGGATTGGATGGGCACGGAACGCTTGTGATTGCTTCGGCGGGTGTATACAATTCGGCTTCTCGATTCCCACGATCATGACTGCACTGGCCTGTGTGCTCGCAATGAGCCGAAACAGGATGGTGTGTTTCTTCATGCTGCAAGGCAGGCATTGACACAGTGCGTTGTTTTGCAATAACATGCCCGGCTTTCCGTTATCGGGCATAAAAGGACGGCGTTTTAAATGAAGACTTTCTCCGCCAAGTCGCACGAGGTGCAGCGCGAGTGGTACGTGGTTGATGCCACGGACAAGGTGCTGGGTCGCCTCGCCACCGAAATTGCTCGCCGCCTGCGCGGCAAGCACAAGCCGGAGTTCACTCCGCACGTCGATACGGGTGATTACATCGTTGTCACCAATGTCGAAAAGATTCGCGTCACCGGCAACAAGGCCGAAGACAAGATGTACTACCGTCACACCGGTTTCCCGGGTGGCATCTACGAAACCAGCTTTGCCAAGATGCAGCAGCGCTTCCCGGGCCGCGTCCTCGAGAAGGCCGTCAAGGGCATGCTGCCCAAGGGGCCGCTCGGCTACGCCATGCTCAAGAAGATGAAGTGCTACGCTGGCGACGCTCATCCGCACGCTGCCCAGCAGCCGAAGGTTCTGGAACTCTAAGAGGTCGAAATGGCTGATAATTTCTTCTACGGCACCGGTCGTCGCAAGAGCGCCGTCGCGCGTGTGTTCATGAAGCGTGGCTCGGGCGCGATCGTTGTGAATGGCAAGCCGCTCGACGAATACTTCTCGCGTGAAACCGGTCGCATGATCGTTCGCCAGCCGCTGGAGCTGGTCGAGCAGGTCGCCGGCTTCGACATCAAGGTGAATGTTTCTGGTGGCGGTGAATCCGGTCAGGCCGGCGCTGTTCGCCACGGCATCACCCGTGCCCTGATCCAGTTCGACGCCGAACTGAAGTCCGTTCTGTCGAAGGCCGGCTTTGTGACGCGCGATGCCCGTGAGGTCGAGCGTAAGAAGGTCGGTCTCCACAAGGCGCGTCGTCGCAAGCAGTTCTCGAAGCGCTAAGTCGCTTACGCCGTTCCACAAAAGCCGCCATTGGGCGGCTTTTGTCTTTTTTGCTGCTGCAGACTATCATCCTGAGCCTGTTTGAGGAGATTCGCATGATCAAGGTCGGTATCGTTGGTGGCACCGGATATACCGGTGTCGAGTTGTTGCGCCTGTTGGCGCAGCATCCGGACGTTGAAATTGTCGCCATTACGTCGCGAGGCGAAGCCGGGACGCCGGTCGCGAGTGTCTATCCGAACTTGCGCGGGCGCCTCGATCTTCGCTTTGAAGATCCCGCGGCATGCAACCTCTCCGCCTGCGACGTGGTTTTCTTTGCGACGCCGAACGGGATTGCGATGCAGCAGGCGCCTGCCCTGTTGGATGCTGGTGTGCGCGTCATCGATCTGGCTGCCGACTATCGCATCAAGGATGTCGCAGAGTGGGAAAAGTGGTACGGCATGCCGCATGCCAGCCCGGAGTGGGTGGAAAAGGCGGTGTACGGTTTGCCCGAGGCCAATCGCGATGCGATCCGCGCGGCGCGCCTGGTAGCCAACCCCGGCTGCTATCCGACGGCGGTACAGCTGGGCTTCATGCCCTTGGTCGAAGCGGGTTTGGTCGATCTTGGCCACCTCGTGGCCGATGCGAAGTCCGGTGTTTCGGGGGCCGGTCGGAAGGCCGAACTCTCCTCGCTGTTCTCCGAGGCTTCCGATAATTTCAAGGCTTACGGAGTGCCGGGGCATCGGCACCTGCCCGAAATTCGGCAGGGGCTCGGTAACTTCGCCGGCGCGTCGGTTGGTCTGACCTTTGTCCCGCATTTGACGCCGTTGATCCGCGGCATTCATGCCACGCTTTACGCGCGCGTGACCCGTGAGGCCGACTTCCAGAAGCTTTTTGAAGAGCGCTACGCGAACGAGCCATTCGTCGATGTTATGCCGGCAAAGTCGCATCCCGAAACCCGCTCGGTGCGTTCCGCAAACCTTTGCCGGATTGCCGTACATCGTCCGCAAGGCGGCGATGTCCTGGTTGTGTTGTCGGTGATCGATAATCTCGTGAAGGGGGCTGCGGGGCAGGCGGTTCAGAACATGAACCTCATGTTCGGTCTGCCGGAGACCCAGGGCTTATGGCAGCTCCCGGTGCTGCCTTGAGGTTTAAACGTCTGCGCCAGCGCTTCGTGGGTATCAGTGCCCCGAAGATGGCGATCCGGACCCATGTCGCGTGGTACTGGCGTGCCTTGGTGATGGTCGGGGTGCTGTCGCTTTCTGTGCTGCTGGCGGCCTGGGTCTACGACACCGGCTTGCGGATGGCAGGGTTTCGCAGCGATGAGACCGGAAAGGAGATCCAGTCGTTGCGCAATCACGTGATGGAGCTCGACGGCGAGTTGACTAAGTTGCGTGCGCTTGCTGGTGCCGGCGAGAGTCGTCTGCAGATTGAGCAGGCCGCTTTGCGGCAATTGTCGGCCCAGGTGCGCACCCTGGAAGCTGAGAATGCTTCCCTCAAGGAAGATCTTGCCTTGTATGAGGGCTTGATGACCGGTCCGGCAGCGGTCGGTGACGCGGCGGTGCGGATCGATCACTTGCGCGTCGGCGAAGTGGTCGAGGGCGGCAATGAATACCGCTACCGGATGCTGTTGGTCAATAACGGTAGCCGGCAGGGCAAAGAGTTCAAAGGAGCGCTTGCCTTGGTCGTCAAAGGGCGGCTTGCAGGGAAAGATGTTACTATCGACGTCCCCGCCGAAGGCGAAGGCGCGGCGCAACGCAGTCGTGTTGAATTCAAGTATTTTCAACGGCTTGACGGTACTTTTTCTGTGCCGGCCGGGATCGTCGTCCACTCGATCGAAGCTCGCTTGTTGCAGGAGGGGCAAGTTCGGGCGAGGCAGTCGGTCGTGCTTTAAAGGGAGAAAAATATGTTTGGGCAACGCAAAGGCAATGCGCCGCAAAACAGCATCGACAGCTTGATCGGCGCAGGGACTCGAATCGAGGGCGACGTCTTTTTTTCCGGTGGTTTGCGCGTCGACGGCGAAGTGCACGGAAACATCTGCAGCGAGAACGCACAAGGCGGGACGCTTGTGGTGAGCGAGAAAGCCCGGGTGGAAGGGGCGATCCGGGTTGGGCACGTGGTGATCAATGGTACTGTGGTCGGGCCGGTTTTTGCCGCAGAATCTCTGGAACTCCTGCCTTTGGCTTGTGTCACAGGGGACGTCGAATACCACCAGATCGAGATGCAGCAAGGCGCGGTGATTCAAGGGCGCCTCGTGCATCAGACAAGCGCCAAGACGGTTGAGCTTAAATTGGCCGCCTCGAGCAACTGAGAACCGCGGTGGTCAACGTTTGATTTTGGAAGGAACGCAATGAACACGACGACTGAACTGGCCAGCCCCTTTGTTTTTACCGACAGTGCGGCGAACAAGGTCAAGGAATTGATCGAAGAAGAAGGCAATCCGGAGCTCAAGCTTCGAGTTTTTGTGACGGGCGGTGGTTGCTCGGGCTTTCAGTACGGCTTTACCTTTGACGAGGTGGCCAATGAGGACGATGCAACGATGGAGAAGAATGGCGTGACGCTGCTTGTCGATCCGATGAGTTACCAGTATCTGGTCGGGGCGGAAATCGACTATACGGAAGGCTTGGAAGGTGCGCAGTTCGTGATCAAGAATCCGAATGCGACCTCGACTTGCGGTTGCGGCTCTTCGTTTTCCGCATAAAACGGATTCCCCAATAAAAAAGGCGGCTACTGGCCGCCTTTTTTATTGGGGATGTGCCGATTATTCGATGCTGGCAACGGTCTGTTGCTTGGCGAGCTCCAGGTGCGTCTGGTGGGCGCTGCTCGATTTCTTGAAGGTAGCCATTTGTTGGGCGTCGAGTGGCTGTGCCGCCGGCAGGTTGATGGCCATCGGGTTGACCTGTTGTCCGTTGACGCGGAATTCGTAGTGCAGGTGGGGGCCGGTGGCGACCCCAGTTTGTCCAACGTAGCCGATGGTGTCGCCTTGACTGACGCGTGCGCCTTTCTTGATCCCGCTGGCGAAGCCGTTGAGGTGCCCGTAGGCGGTCGTATAGGCGCCTTGGTGTTTGAGCACGATCAGGTTGCCGTAACCGCCTTGACGGCCGGCGAAATCGACCACCCCGTCGGCGACCGAGCGCACTTTTGTCCCAGTCGGGGCGCCGTAATCGATGCCTTTGTGAGCGCGAGTGATCTGCAGGACGGGGTGAAGGCGTGCGTTGGAGAAGCCCGATGTGACGCGCGAAAATTCGAGGGGGGTGCGCAGGAAGGCTTTGCGCATGGGCTTGCCGTCGGCTGAGTAGTAACCGCCTTTGCCTTGACTGCCCTGGTGCCAGTAGGCGCTGTAGTTGCGGTTGTTGTTGGCGAACTCGGCAGCGAGGATGCGCCCGCTGCGCACGGGTTGGCCATGATGTGTCATGGCTTCATAAACGATCGAGAAACGGTCGCCCTTGCGCAGGTCGCGGTAAAAATCAATGTCGGCAGCAAAAATTTCGGCGAGTTGAGTGGCGATCGCATCGGGAATGCCGGCAGCGTCGGTGGCGCCGAAGAGCGAGTTGCGGATTTCGCCTGAGCGGACGACGACGTTGGTTTGCAGCGGCAGCGTTTGTTCGCTGGCGCGGAAGCTGTCTCCGCTGCGCTCGACCACGAGCACCGCATCCTTGCCGTTGAGCGGGAAGTAAAGTGTGTGCAGGTTGCCAAGTTCGGAGGTGCGTGCGGTGACCGTTTTGCCCGGGCGCAGTTGGCGCGCAATGGCTTGCGTAGCCTCGTTGCGGCGAATGAAATCGAGTGCGGCGGGTTCGCTGATGCCGAGGCGAGTGAGAAGCGAGGCGATGTTGTCGGCCCGCTGGATGCGCTCTTCGCGCAGGAAAACATGCTCGGTGCTGTTGAGCAAGACGGCCGATTGCGTCGAGAGTTGCTCAAGAACCGTCTGCAGTTGTACGGGTTCTTCTTCTCCGGCCGGGGCCGTGGCGAATGCGGTCACCACCCCAAACAGCGCAACGCTACCAACGCCCGCGATGGCCCAGCGGTGGCGCAACAGGCGTTCGATGGTTCGATTGGAATGCGCTAGAATCGGACTCTTCGGGTGTTCCATGATCGACTGCCGGCTAAAAAAACTCCGGCGAGTCTAACAAAAAAGCACCTCACTGAATACTTTGGGCGTTTAAACGAGGTTTGCATGGCGAGTGTTGAAGAGAGTCTTGCGCTGATCAAGCGAGGTGCGGATGAGCTGCTAATTGAGTCCGAGTTGGCCGAGAAGCTAAAGAGCGGGCGTCCGTTGCGGGTCAAAGCAGGTTTTGATCCGACGGCGCCCGATCTCCATCTTGGGCATACGGTGTTGATCAACAAAATGCGCCACTTTCAGGAGTTGGGGCATCATATCCTTTTCCTGATCGGGGATTTCACCGGGATGATCGGTGACCCCAGTGGCAAGAATGCGGCGCGTCCGCCTTTGTCGCGTGAGCAAGTGCTGGAAAACGCCAAGACCTATCAGGATCAGGTGTTCAAGATTCTCGATCCCGAGAAAACCGAAATCTGTTTTAACTCGAAGTGGATTGAGCCGCTCGGTGCCTCGGGCATGATCCGTCTCGCCGCCCAATATACGGTGGCGCGCATGCTCGAGCGCGACGACTTTGCCAAGCGGTATCGCGGTGGTCAGCCGATCGCCATTCACGAGTTCATCTATCCTCTGTGTCAGGGTTACGATTCGGTCGCCATGAAGGCCGACGTCGAGTTGGGCGGAACGGACCAGAAGTTCAACCTGCTGGTTGGACGCGAACTGCAGAAACATTATGGGCAATCGCCTCAGTGTGTACTGATGATGCCCTTGCTCGAGGGGCTCGATGGCGTCAATAAGATGTCGAAGTCGCTCGGCAACTATGTCGGGATCAGCGAGCCGCCGCGCGAGATCTTCGGCAAGCTGATGTCAGTGACTGACGACTTAATGTGGCGTTATTACGATCTGCTCTCCTTCCGTTCGGCAGAAGAGATTGCCCGCTTTCGGCGCGAGGTCGGCGAAGGGCGCAACCCGCGTGACGTCAAAGTGATGTTCGCCCAGGAAATCGTGACCCGCTTCCATGGGGCGGCGGCGGCGGTCGATGCTTTGGCGGATTTCGAGGCGCGCTTCAAGCAAGGAGCGATTCCCGATGACATTGCTGAGGTTACCCTGGCATCGATTGATGGTGGTCTTTCTATTGTGCAGGTGTTGCGCCAGGCGGGGTTGACGGCCAGCACGTCGGAGGCGATGCGCATGATCGCTCAGGGCGGAGTGAAAGCTGATGGCGAAAAAGTGGGCGACAAAGATGTGCTGATTCCTTCTGGTGTGACGCTCGTGCTTCAGGTGGGTAAGCGGAAGTTCGCGAAGGTGACGGTTTCCTGATTTATTGCGTCGTTTTGAGTTGTGTTCTGTGCAAAAAGCCCATGTCTTTGAAGGCATGGGCTTTTTGTTTGTGGGGTGGGGGTGGTGGGAG
>NZ_JASDTF010000019.1:0-449785 GCF_041441355.1 Propionivibrio sp. | reverse complement strand
CGTTGGGATTGGACTCTAATTCCACCTGCTACTCAATTACGGGGTGACGTCGGTGCTGCTCGGTTTACCCCTTGCGTATGCGATCCTGCACACGACCAACCCGCGTGTCCGTGCGCTGGTTCGGATTCTGTATCAGCTTCCGGTTGCGTTGCCCGCCCTGGTGCTCGCCTTCGGTTTTATCCTCGTTTTTTCCTCCGACACGCTCCCCTGGCTCGGCAGCATCTGGCTGCTGGTTGCCGGGCATGTCGTGCTCGGGCTCCCGTACTTCCTGCAAACCGTGGTCGCCGACATGCAACGCCTTGGCCTGCGGAGCCTGGAAGACGCGGCAGAGTCTCTCGGAAGCAGCGCCTGCCAACGCTTTTTCCACATCGTTCTTCCGGCAGTCCGACATTCGATCCTTTCAGGACTGATCGTCGTCACCGCCTTGTCGATCGGTGAGTTCCAGTTTTCGAATCTGGTGGCCGGTTTCCTCAACCGGACATACCCGGTCGTCCTGTTACAAGCTTTTTACGGCGCCACCGGTTTTGCCTGCGCAGCCACCGTCGTCCTTTTGACCTTGGCGCTCGTGGCATCGATCAGCGGCGCATGGTCTGCCCGCAGAGCCACCAGTCGTTCAACGGAGTATGCATGACGCCCAATGAATTCGCCGCGGTGCAGATTGAACGCGCCAGTTTCAGTTATCCGGGCGGCAAAGCCGGCATCCGGGACATCGACCTGAACATCGCAGAAGGAGAACTCGTGGTCTGCATCGGCCCGAGCGGATGCGGCAAGACCACCTTGCTCAAGCTCATCGCCGGCTTCCTTCCGTGCTCGCAGGGGCGGGTGTGTCTGGCGGGTGAAGACGTCACAGCGCTTAGTGTGCGCGATCGCCAATGTGGAATCGTCTTCCAATCGTACGCCCTCTTCCCCCACATGCGTGTTTGGGAAAACGTGGCCTATCCGTTGCGCGTACGCGGAATCGCGCTTGATCAAAGGCGCCGCGAAGCCGATGCCATGCTGGAACTGGTTGGCCTCCAAAACCTCGGTGAACGTCTCCCCGCGGCACTCTCCGGCGGTCAGCAGCAACGCGTGGCGCTGGCGCGTGCACTCATCTTCAAACCGCGCGTACTCTTGCTAGACGAACCCCTTTCCGCGCTCGACGCGGCGACCCGCGTCAGCATGCGGGATGAAATACGACGCATCCAGAAGCAACAGAAGATCGCCACCCTGCTCATCACCCACGATCAAGATGAGGCGCTCTCGCTCGCCGACCGGATCGTGCTCCTGCGTGACGGCCAACTTGTCCAAACGGCAACGCCGCAGGCCATGTACGACACCCCGGTCAATGCGTTCGCCGCCGGATTCATCGGTCGAGCCAACTTTCTCGATGGTCGGGTGACGGGCCCCGAACACGTCGAAACGAGCCTGGGCAAGCTGCACACGCATCTGCACCTGCGGCCGGAAGGCGCGCCGGTTCAACTCCTGATCCGCCCGGAGCGCATCCAGCCCGCGAACGACGCCGAAACCGTGACCGACAATATTTTCGCGGCCCGGATTCTTCACGACCGTTTCCACGGTGCTCGCCGCGAAGTCGGACTGAGCGTAGGCACAACCCTGCTGTGGGTCGACACCCCTTTGCGCACCCCTTTTACGCAAATCCACGTGCCCCGCGACGCGGTGCAGTTTTTATCCACGCCATAAGGAGGAGAGGACGATGAACTACTCGCGTTACCTGCTGGCGGCCACCACGGCCCTGTTCGCCGTTTGCGCATCCGCACAAACGATTCTCGACAGCCCCGAGCTTTACCCCGGGGAGAAGACGCTCTACGAAGCGGCCAGGAAAGAAGGGATGGTCGTCAGTTTCGACACCGGCCCGACCTGGGCCAACTGGTCGGCGCAATTCGCCGCGTTCAAGAAACGCTATCCCGAAGTCGAGATCGTCTATAACGATCTCGGTTCCGCCGCCACGGTTGTCGCTTTGGAAAAATCCAAAAACCGTCCGCAAGCCGATACCGCCTACTATTTCGCCGCCTCCGCGGTCGATGCCGCGAACAAGGGGCTGACTGCGCCCTTCAAGCCGGTGAACTTTGACAAGCTGCCGTCCGTTTTCCGCGAAACAGACGGTCGCTGGTTCACGATCCACTCGCTGACGGTGGCTTTTCTGGTTAATACCAAACTAGTCAAGAACGTGCCGCAATCCTGGGCCGATCTGCTCAAGCCCGAATACAAGAACTCCGTGGTCTATCTTGACCCGCGTTCGACCGGCGTCGGACAGGTGCTGACCTTCGCCGCAAATTTCGGGGCGGGCGGCGACATGAACAACGTCCAGCCCGGCCTCGACTACCTCGGCAAGCTGCACCAATCGGGCAACGTCCTGCGCGTTCTCGGGACGACGCCGTATGCCCAGTTCATCAAGGGCGAGATCCCGATCTGGATCTCCTATGAAAACGATGGGCTCAAAGCCAAGCACATCGACGGACTTGGCGATTCGATTGCCGTGGTCATCCCGAAAGAAGCCTCGGCGGCCGCTCCCTACGGCATCAGCCTGGTAGAAAAGGGGCCAAACCCCAACGCCGGAAAATTGTGGCTCAACTTCATCATGACCGATTTCGGGCAACGCATCTTTGCCCAAGGATTCGTCCGCCCGTCTGTTCCAGGCGTCAGCCTACCGGACAACGTCGCGGATAAACTACCGGCCGTGCCACAAGTCCGTCCGCTCGACGTCAAGGCCGCAGCCCTGCGCAAAACGGACATCGACAAAGGCTGGGCGGCGGCCACCGGCAGCAAATAAGGCAACGTGACACGACAGGGCGATGGTCATGCGCAAGCGTAGAATGTTCTGGCTGGCACTTCCGGCACTGGGTTTTCTCGCCTTTTTCTTCGTCCTGCCGACCGCCACGCTGGCGATCGACGCGTTCAGCGACGGCATCCAGGCCTTCGTCCGCGTCATCGCCCTACCGGGGTTCTGGAGCTCGCTCGCCGGCAGCCTCTCGCTGACCCTACTCGCCGCCACGCTTTCAACGTTGGTCGGTTTTCTGGTGGCCTTGCACCTGTCCAGCCTGGCGGAGCAAAAACGCACACTTTATTCGCTTATCATTGCGCTGCCGCTGACTTTTTCCGGCCTGATCGTCGCCTATGGCTTCATCCTCGGATACGGGCGGGCCGGATTTTTTACGCAGTTGCTCGGTTTTCTGGGGTTCGACACCGGCCTGGTGGGCAAAGCACTGTTTACTTGGTGGGGCTTGGCCTTTGCCTCTTCGTACTACCTCATTCCGCGGGTTGTCATGAGTTTATTGCCGGTGCTCGTCAATTTCGACCGTGCACAACTCCTGGCTGCGGAATCGCTCGGCGCCACACCTCAACAGGCCGTGCGCCAGATTCTTCTGCCACAAGTCGCCGCACCACTCGGCGCAGCTTTCTGCCTGGTGGCGGCCGTCGTCTTCGGCGCCTATGGAACAGCGCTGGCACTGGTCGGCACGCAGCTCCAGATCCTCCCCCTGCAACTCTACAGCCTGATTTCCGAAACCGGATCCGACTTTCCTGCAGCCGCAGCCCTGGCGTTGTTGATTACCGCCACCTGTGCCACGGTGATGACGACCGGAGAATGGTTTGGTCAACGACATGAACGTCATCTTTAAACTCGACCGCAACAACAACCGCCTCTACAACGCCAACGCTCAATTATTCGACGCTCCCAACCGCACTTGGATTTCATCCGCATTACCCAGCCAAACCGAATCCCTCGACTCCATTGCTGCGGCCACATGGCTGCAACGCCAGAGCGGGTATCCATTAAGGATTCCTGTGGGGGTCATCGGGCCTCGAGAGGCCACAGCGAAAAGCCTGCTCGTCGCCCATCAGCTTGGTTACAACTTGGCTCGCATGGGATTCCCAGTTTTATGCGGAGGACGACAAGGCATCATGGAGGCTGTCTGTCAGGGGGTAAAGGAAGGTGCGGGGATTTCAGTCGGGCTACTCCCGGAAGGCGATGCGAGTTTCGCCAACCCTTTCGTCAGCCTTGCCCTCGCCACCGGCATCGGTGAAGCACGAAACGCCCTGATTGCGAAAGCCTCGCTTTGCTTGATCGCTGTAGGCGACAGTTACGGGACGCTTTCAGAAGTTGCGCTGGGCTTGCAGTTCGGGAAACAAGTCATCGGTTTGGAAGGCGCCGCAAGCATTGACGGCGTTCGCCACGTTTCACAGGTCGATCATGCGCTGACTGCAGTGGCCAACGTCGCACTCGGCCTGGACACATGATTTCGGAAACCACCTCTACGACGCGAGAATGCATCCTCGCGCTTTAAGTCTCCGTGCTTTGGGCAAAACACACGCCTCGGGTATTCTTTCCCCCCGAGTCATGCCTTATGCCAAAAACCCTCCCCACTCCCGCACACGGTGAACTGCTCATCAAGAAGAGCCGCTTCATCGCCTGTGTCCAGCCCGTTGCCGATCGTGTCAGCGCCCTCCGCATCGTCGCGGCGTTGCGTGCGCGGCACCCGGGCGCCGCGCACGTCTGCTGGGCCTTGCTGGCCGGCGGACATTCCGCCGCAGCGGATGACGGCGAGCCGTCCGGAACAGCCGGACGACCGATGCTGGAGGTGCTGCGCCATCAAGACCTCGAAGGCGTCCTGGCCACCGTCGTACGCTACTACGGTGGCGTCAAACTCGGCGCGGGCGGGCTCGTGCGCGCCTACACGGACGCTATCGCCCAAACCCTTCTCGGCGCGGAAAAAATCGCTATCGTTGAATTCAAGACCCTCGCTTGCCGCGCCCCCTATGCGCTGGAAGGCACAATCAGGCGCGAACTCGAGCTCCACGCAGCCAAATTGATCCGGACCGAGCACGGGCACCGTGTCAGCTTCGAATTCAGTCTGTCGGAAACCGCAGCCGACGCACTGATCGAAAGACTTGGCGAATCGGGGCGCGGACAGATCGAGTGGCTGCCCCCGTCCGCTCTCGAACCCTGAGCCCCTCCGGAACGTCCAATCCACGCGCCCTGCAGCAGCGCTGCGGCCCGCGTCCACAGGTCCTTCCAGCGCCTGTTCCGTGATCCGGAACAGACGTTCCAAACACCGAAACGCCGCCCTTTGACCCGCCGCCCGGCCCGGTCCTAGGATGCCGACGCAGCAGCACGGCAACGAATCTCGGGATCAAGTACATCCGCATACAACGCGACATTTTCGGGAGTGTGGTCATGCAAAAAGCAAACACGGGTTCAAGCACCAACGCCGATTCCTACCTCGCCGGGCGGGAAGCGGCGGCCAAAGCGAAGGTCGGGCTGGGCGGCATCAAGATGGCGTTCGTCTACGCCGGCGCCGACAACGACATGGATCGAGTCCTTCAGGGCATCCGCGAAGAATTGCCGGGCGTACCCTTGATCGGGAACACCTCGTTCACCGGGGTCATCACCCCGGAAGGCTTCATCAGCGGCGAGCGCGGCTTCGTCGCCCTGCTCGCCCTCGCCGACCCCGAGCTGTGCGTCGGCATCGCCAGCCTGCCCAAGGGCGGCTGCGCCCGCAGCACCGGCGCCGAAGTGGCGCGCCAAGCAATGCGGGCCGCCGGACGCAACGAGGCGCCGGATTACTTCCACCTCGTGGCGCCGCCGGGCGAAGAGGAGTTTTTCCTCAAGGGCATCAGCGACGTCGTCGGGCGCATTCCCTTCTTCGGCGGCAGCGCCGCGGACAACGCCATCGCCGGACAGTGGAAGGTGTTCTCCGAAAGCGGGGCCCATGCCGACGGGGTCGCGGTCGCGTTCTTCTACACCCGCGCGGCGATGGCCAATCACTTCACCGGCGCCTACCGCGAAACCGCCGACATGGGGATCATTACCAAGGTCGACGGCCACCGCCGCCTGATCGAGATCGACGGCGTTCCGGCGCTCACAAAATACGCACAGTGGCTGGGCACCGATGCTGCTGCACTCAAGGGCATGGCCCTGCTCGTAGCCACCATTACCTCTCCGCTCGGCGTCAAGGATCGACTCGGCGAACTGGTGGCGATCCGTCACCCGATGTACGGCCACGACGACGGCTCGATGGACATCGGCAACAAGCTGGCCGTCGGCACCACGGTGATCCGCATGGAGACGACGGTCGACGAGTTGATCGCCTCGACCGGCGACGCCCTCAAACGCGTCAAGGAAAAGCTGGCCGCACCGGCAGGTGCTTTCCATCTCGTGCATTGCGGCGGCCGACGCGCAGGGATCGGCGAGCGTATCGACGAAGTTGCCGAGCGGATCAAGCGCGAAGCCGGCGACACCCCCTTCATCTGCGAATTCACCTTCGGCGAATACGGCTACGAGGATGACGGCAACAATACCTGCGGTGGCCTGATGCTGTCCTTCACCGCGCTGGCCAAAACTGCCGCCTAAATTTTTTCTGGAGACAAGCACATGAAAATGATCATCGGCGACCTCCCGGTCGACGCGCTGGACCGGACCACCATCACCATCACCAATCCCGCCACCGGCGAGGCGATCGACACCGTTCCTGACGCCGGCCCCGACGACGTGGCCCTGGCCGTGGCCAAAGCCAAGGCGGGGCAAAAGGCGTGGGCGAAGGTACCCGTGCATCAGCGCGCCGCCATCCTGCGCCGTTTCCTTAGCCTCGTCGACGAGCGGCGTGAGGCGCTCGCGCGCACGCTGTCGGCGGAAACCGGCAAGCCGATCCGCGAGGCGCGCGCCGAAATCGGCAACATCTTCATTGGCTTCGAAGCTTTCATCGAGAAGGCCAAGCACCTCTACGGCGACGTCATCCCGAACGGCAGCGAACCCGGCCAGGAAAGCACGCTGCAGCTGACCCTGCGCGAGCCGATTGGCGTCGTCGCCTGCATCATCCCCTTCAATTTCCCCTGCGACCTCTTCGACCAGAAGGTGGCGCCGACGCTGATGGCCGGCAACGCAGCCATCGTCAAACCCCCGCACCAGAACCCGCTGACCCTGATCAAGCTCACCGAACTGATGCTCGAAGCCGGCGTGCGCGGCGGCGCAATCCAGGTGATTACCGGCCAGGGCGCCAAGGCCGGCGCAGCGCTCACCGCGCATCCAGATGTACACAAAATCAGCTTCACCGGCTCGACCGCCGTCGGCATCGAGACGGCAAAGAATGCCGCCAGCCACCTCGCCCACATTTCGCTCGAACTGGGCGGCAACGACGCCTTCATCGTGCATGAGGACGCCGACCTCGATCTGGCGGTCGAGGAAATGATCTGGGGCCGGATGTACAACGCCGGACAGGTCTGCTGCGCCTCCAAACGCTTCCTGGTGCATAACCGAGTGCGCGCGGCCTTCGTCGACAAAGCTGCGGCACGGATGAAAACGCTTAAGGTCGGCGTCCCGGACAAGGAAGACACCCAGATCGCCTGCCTCGTCACCGAAGCAGCAGCCCGGCAAGTCGAAGCGCAGGTCGCACGCACTGTCGAACAGGGCGGGCGGCTAGTACTCGGCGGCGAACGCACGGGGGCCTTCTTCGCGCCGACGCTGATCGACGCCATTCCGAAAACTGCGGACGTCGCGCGCGACCTGGAAATCTTCGGCCCGGTTGTCTCGGTGATCGGTTTCGACACGCTGGACGAAGCGATCGAGATCGCCAATGCTTCGAAATTCGGCCTGGCGGGCTGCATCTTCAGTGCCGACATGAAGACGGCAATGAAGACTGCCGCCGCGCTCGAATGCGGCAGCGTGGTGATCAACGGTGCGAGCTTCTACCGCAGCTTCGAGATGCCCTTCGGCGGCTATAAGTATTCGGGCCTGGGCACCGAAGGCGTGCTCTCGACCTTCGCCGAAGTCACCCGCCTCAAGACCGTGGTGCTCAAGAACGTCCTCGCCTGAAGTCGATCTCCCGCCGGCACCGGGCATCCAGCGCGGCAGCCGGCGGGCGCTTCAGCGGACGTAACCGAGGCGTAGTGAAATCTTGCACGCCGCCGCTTTCACCTTCTCGATCACACGCGGCAAAAGCGCGTCGTCAAGCAGCGTCACCGGGCCGCTGGCGCTGACTGCGGCCACGACATCGCCGCGATAGTCGAAGATCGGCGCGCCGACGCAACGATGCCCGGCTTCGTACTCCTCGTCGTCGATGGCCCAGACCTGGGTTCGCACCTTGCGCAGTTCCTGCTTGAGCGCCTCCAGCCCCGGCAAGGTGCGTTCGGTGTAGGTTTCGAAGGCGCAGCCGCCCATCAAGGTGTGCAACTCCTCGCCCGACAAGCCCGAAAGCAGGCATTTGCCGAGCGATGAGCAGTACGACGGCACACGCAGCCCGATTTGCGAATAGAGACGGATGCCCGGCAGGATGTCGAGCTTCTCGACATAAACCACCTCGTGGCCGTCGAGAATGCCCAGGTGCGCGGTCAAGCCGAGGTCGGCGGTGATTTCGCGCAGGTAAGGACGCGCCTCGGTCTGCAACTCGAGGCTGTTGATGTAGTAGCTGGCGATCTCGATGTACTTGAGGCCCAGGCGGTACCCCCCGCCGTGCAGGGTCTGCTCGACGAAACCGCGCTCGACCAGCGTCGCCGCCAGGCGGTGCGCCGTCGATTTCGAGAGGCCGGTGGCACGCGCCAGCGCCGTGATGCCGAGGCCGTCCTTGTGCGTCCCGAGCGCCTCGAGCATGTCGAGTGCCCGGTTCAGCGACTGAACCGAATTGTCTTTCCGCTCACCGTACGCCGCCACCTTGCCCTCCGCCGTCGCACTGATCGATATGCCAAGCCGATGATCGTGGCGACAGTATCAGGCGGCGTCCCAGCGCGGTCAATGGGAATAGCCAAGCGCGGAAAGCCCGTCGATAGGCCTGCGGCGGCGGCCCCAAGGCCGCATCGAGATTGGGTTTCAGCCCAGTGCGTGTTCCTCGCCGGCCGAGTCCACGCCAATGAGCTGGAATCCCGGGCGGGCGAAGATTTCCTGGCCGTTGGCCGCGTCGAGGAGGTGCCGGGCGCCGACCAGCAGGCGCAGGGCGGTGATTTCAAAGAGATCGAGGCAATCGATGTTGGCGACGCGGCAGACTTCGCCGGCTTGCATCGCCGTTTCGACGTGCGGCAAAAGTTGCTCGATGGTGTCGGAAGGCTTGAGCGTGACGTTCAACATGGTCCCACCTCCTGGCTCCTGATGTTGGCGCCGGCCAATGGCCGACAACCGACTTGACGGCGATTCATCGTCCGTCAGCCGAGCCAAACGACGCATAAGCCGTGCCAGCTCAGGCGCAGGCCAGCGGCGCTTCGTCCATCAAGGCGATCTGCTCGCGCAGTTCGAGAATGCGGTCCTGCCAGTAGCGCGGCGTCCCGAACCACGGGAAGGCGACGGGAAACGCCGGATCATCCCAACGTCGCGCCAGCCAGCCGGCGTAATGGATGAGGCGCAGGGTGCGCAAGGCTTCGATGAGGTGCAGCTCGCGCGGGTCGAAGTCGTAGAAAGCGCGGTAGCCGTCGAGTACTTCCGCGAGCTGCCGCTCCTGCTCGGCGCGCGGGCCGGAAAGCAGCATCCAGAGGTCCTGCACCGCCGGCCCTTGGCGGGCATCGTCAAAATCGACGAAGCATGGACCGCCCTCGTCGCCCTCGCTCCACAGCACGTTGCCGGCATGGCAATCGCCGTGCAGGCGCAGGTCACGTAACTGGCCGGCGCGCGCATAGCAGTGGCGAACGCCGTCCAGGGCCTGGGCGGCAACACCGAAGTACACGTCGGCCAGCTCGGGCGGCAAAAAATGCCCTTGCCGCAGGAAAGCGAGTGGCGCCTCGCCGAAGCTCGATACATCAAGTTTCGGTCGCGCGACAAAGCGTCGCAAGGCACCGACGGCATGCATCCGTCCCAGAAAACGCCCCATCCATTCGAGGTTGCGCCCGTAGTCGAACTCGGGCGGACGCCCGGGATGGCGCGGATAAACGGCAAAACGCAGGTCGTCGTGCCGGAACAGCGTCTCGCCCGAGATCGAGAGGGGTGCGACGACGGGCAATTCGCGCTCGGCCAGTTCGCGGCAGTAGGCATGTTCCTCGCGGATCGCCGCATCGCTCCAGCGCCCGGCGCGATAGAACTTGACGACGCGCGCCACGGGCTCCGCATCGGCATCCTCGTAAAACTGATAGACCCGGTTCTCGTAGCTGTTGAGCGCCAGCAAGCGGCCGTCGGCATGCAGGCCGATGCCGTCGAGCGCGGCGAACAGGGTTTCGGGCGTCAGGGAGGCGAAAGGTCGCGCCGTCGCCGTGTCCGGTGTATCGGCTCTGACGGCCGAAGAAGGTTTGTTCCGCTTGCTTTCCCGCATCATGGCTCTCACGCATCGCCCCGAGGGCTTGACGGGGCAGGATAACACGCGCACCGCAGGCCAGGTCGCCAGCGCGGGGCAAAGCGGCTAAGATGCCGGGTTCGCAAGTTTGTCCGCCGCCCAAGACGGCTTCTCCCATGCCCAAGAATTTCATCGACGTCAGCGAAGAGGCGGGCGTCCGCTATCTGCATTTCAGCCAGGAATGGATCCAGGGGGCGATGCGCATCCAGCGCCCCAACGCCCTCGAGCTCGCCTACACCCGCGAAATGATGGCCGGTCTGCTGCTGCGCGAAACGCCGTGGCCGCGCAACGCCCTGCTGATCGGCCTGGGCGCCGGCTCGCTGGCCAAGTTCATCTTCCACAAGCTGCCGGCGACGCGGATCGACGTCGTCGAAATCGATCCGCAGGTGGAAGTCGTCGCCCGGTTGCATTTCAAGCTCCCGCACGACCCGCAGCGCCTGCGCATCCACATCGATGACGGCGCGCGCTTCATGCTCGCGGGCGAAACACAGTACGACTGCATCTTGGTCGACGGCTTCGATCACAAGGGCAGCCCGGGGCCGCTCGACACCCTGCCCTTCTACCAGGCCTGCCGGGCTCGCCTGAGCGACGGCGGCCTGCTCGCGATCAACCTGCTCAGCCGTCGGCGTGGCTTTTCCGCCAGCAAGGAGCGCATTGCCGAAGCCTTCGATAACCGCGTGCTGGTCTTTCCGTCTTGCGAGAGCGGCAACACCATCGCCTTCGCGCGCGGCAACGACGAAGTCGACGTCCACCTCGACGACCTGACCCAGCGCGCCACCGTACTGCGCCAGGAGACCGGGCTCAACCTTTTGCCGACCCTGCCGCGCCTGCAGGCGGCCGGAACGCTGCTGCGCGACCGCCTGGTGTTCTGAGCGCGCCCCGGCTCAGTTCCGCGCCAGGGTGGCGACGTGCGCCGCCATCGCCTGGACCACGCTTTCCGCCTCTCCGACCGGCGGCACAAGCACGAGTTCGACCGCGGGATGACGCGCACGCAAGGCGTCAATGAGCCGCGGCACGTCGTTTTTCAGGTGGCCGCCCTGAGCGATGAACAGCGGCACGATCAGGAGCCGACGATAACCTTCAGCGATCAGGGCCTCGACGCAGGCCGCGAGGTCGGGCGCAATGAATTCGAGAAACGCCAGCTCGACCCGCTGCTCGGGCGCATGCTCGCGCAAGGCCGTCGCGACGCGGCGCATCGAGTCGCCCCATTGCGGATCGCGCGCGCCGTGGCCGAAAAGAACGAAAGCGGTTGTAGACATGAGTACCCTCTGGCAGCCCCGGAGAAAGTCAGGATTCGGGAATTATCCGGCAAACGCCGACGCATGCAAAAACAAACGCCGGTTCATGCGAACCGGCGTTGAACGGGATGCGCGACCGACTTCAGTAGCGCAATAGCGTGTAGTACGGCAGCGCCACGGCCTTCAGGCGCTCGGCGCCCCCCAGCGCGGGCAGGTCGATCACCGCGGCGGCTTCGACGATGCGCGCCCCGAGGCGCTCCATGAGCCGCGCGGCGGCGAGGAGGGTCCCGCCGGTGGCGATCAGGTCGTCGACGATCAGCACGTGCTCGCCGGCCTCGGCCGCATCGGTATGCACTTCGACCGTGGCCTGCCCGTACTCGAGGGTGTAAGACTCGCGCACCGTCTCGTACGGCAGCTTGCCGGCCTTGCGCACCGGGATGAAGCCGCAGCGCAGCCGGTAGGCCAGCGCCGCGCCGATGATGAAACCGCGCGCATCAATGCCGGCGATGGCATCGATGCGGGCGTCGGCGTAACGTAGCGCGAAGGTGTCGATCAGGTTCCGGAACGCCTCCCCATCGCGCAACAGCGGCGTGATGTCGCGGAACAGGACACCGGGTTCGGGCCAGTCCGGAACGACGCGAACGCGCTGGTCGAAGTATGCGCTGTCCATCGCTCGCTTACAGGAAGGCGAACTTGAGCACGAACAGGACGGCGATCAGCACCACCATCGGCGACAGGTCCTTGCTCCGCCCCGCCAGCAGCTTGGTGGCCACGTAGGTGATGAAGCCGAAGGCGATGCCGTGCGCGATCGAGAAAGTGAAGGGCATGCTGATCGCGGTCACCACGGCCGGCGCGGCTTCGGTCAGGTCGTCCCAGTCGATCTCGGAGAGGCCACGGATCATCAGCACAGCGACGTAGCACAGGGCCGGCGCGGTCGCGAAGGCGGGCACGGTGCCGGCCAGCGGCGCGAAGACCAGGGCGGCGAGGAAGAGCCCGGCGACGACCACGGCAGTGAGGCCGGTGCGTCCGCCGACCGAGGTACCGGCGGCCGATTCGATGTAGGCGGTGGTCGACGAGGTGCCGAGGCCGGCACCGGCGACAATGGCCGCGGAATCCGCCAGCAGCGCGCGCTTCAGGCGCGGCAGCTTGCCGTCCTTGTCGAGCAGGCCGGCGCGGTGGCAAACGCCGATCAGCGTGCCCGAGGCGTCGAACAGCTCAACCATGAAGAAGGTCAGGACCACGGTGAGCAAGCCCGCATTGAGCGCCCCGGCGATGTCCATCTGCATGAAGGTCGGCGCGATCGAGGGCGGCGGCGCAATGATGCCGGCGAACGGGGTCAGCCCGAGCAGCACCGAAGCCACGGTCACCAGCAGGATCGAGATGATGATTGCACCCGGCACTTTGCGCTGTTCAAGGGCAACGATCAGGATGAAGCCGGCGATGGCCAGCAAGGCGCCCGGGTTATGCAGGTTGCCCAGAGTGAGCAGCGTCGCGGGGTGGCCGGTGATGATGCCGGCGTTCTTGAGGCCGATGATCGCCAGGAACAGGCCGATGCCGGCCGAGATGGCGAACTTGAGCGAGCGCGGGATGGCGTTGACCACGGCTTCCCGGATCTTGAACAAGCTGACCAGGATGAACAGCACACCGGAGATGAACACTGCGCCGAGCGCAGCCTGCCAGGTGTAGCCCATGCCCAGGACCACGGCGAAGGCGAAGTAGGCGTTGAGGCCCATGCCGGGCGCCAGCGCGATCGGGTAGTTGGCATACAGGCCCATGATCGCCGAACCGAGTGCCGCCGCGAGGCAGGTGGCGACGAAAACGGCATCCTTGGGCATGCCGGAGGCGGACAGGATGTCCGGGTTAACGAAGATGATGTAAGCCATGGTCAGGAAGGTCGTCACCCCTGCCATCACCTCGGTTCGCACGCTGGTACCGTGCGCAGAAAGCTGAAAATATCGCTCCAGCATAGCCCCTCCCCTTTGAAAAGCCGGCATTTTAGCGCAGTCGATCCTTGATGTGTGAATAAAGATCAAGGGCTTATCGTTCCCCGCGCGGCAAGGCGTGGCCCCAAAAAAATCGGCCCCGCAGAGGCGGGGCCGGTTCGTAAGGCCACATGGGATCGTGCGGCGGCTTACCGCTCCGGCAAGCTCCCCGCACCACCGGCGCCGACGCCGAGATAAACCTCGCGCAGGAACATGCCCAGGGAGATGATCATCGAGGTCATCGCCAGTATGAACATGATCGCCACGGTTTTCGCCAGATCGACGGAATTGAGCGCACCGATGAAGGCCCCGGCAATGACCAGGCAGACCAGCAAGGCGGCCAGCACGGAATAGAGAATTCCCAGGTAGACGAGGCGACTACGGTGCACGAGAACACGCAGCTCGCGGGTGTACTCATCGAGCTGCTCGGCCGAACCGCCCTGTTTAAGCCGCTCGCGGACGATGCGACTGCGGTCGACGACGCGCCCGAGACGGGTGTTCATGGCGTTGATCAGGGTGGCGATCCCGGTGAGCATGAAGACCGGCGCAACGGCCAGCTGAATGACGCGCGAAACGTCGGTGATCTGAGCATCCATCCCTACTCCTTGTCGGGTGCGTTTGCGGACGCTTGCGCGTCGTTGACCAGTGAGGTGACGAGGACCTTGTCGACCCGGTTCTTGTCCATATCGACGATCTCGAAGCGGTGTTCCACGAGCTCGAAGCGGTCTGCCACGCCTGGAATGCGGCCGAGCACATACATAACCAGACCGCCGAGGGTGTTATAGGCTTTCTCGTCCTCGCCCGGCAACGCATCGACGATCTCGAGCGCGAGCTTCAGGCGCTCGATCGAAACGCTGCCATCGACCAGCCAGGAGCCATCGACGCGGCGCACGAGCTCGTCATCGCCAATACTTTCGGCCGAAGGCAGGTCGCCGACGATCGAGGTCAACACGTCGGTCAAGGTCACGAGGCCTTGCAGCTCGCCGTACTCGTCAACGATCAGGGCGCATTGCTGGCGATCGCGGCGGAAGCTCTCGAGCAGGTGGGTCGTTGTCACCCCTTCTGGCACATAGAGCGGCGCCCGCAGGTGACGTTCGATGTCGAGCGGCGCGCCCGCGAGCGAGGCCTGCAACAGATCGGCGGTGCGCAAAATCCCGACGATGCGTTCCAGCCCGTCGCGGCAGACCAGGACCCGGGTATAGGGGCTCTCCGCGAGACGTTCGCGCACCACAGCCTCGGGTTCGTCGAGGTCGATGGCGTAGATGTCCTTGCGGTGCGTCATGATCGCGCCGATGCGCTGCTCGTCGAGACGCAGCACGTTCGAAACGATGGCTTGCTCGCTCTCGTGGAAGATCCCGGCTTCAGCACCCTGTTCCATCAGCACGTTGATCTCGTCGTTGGTCACCGGCGGATCGCCGCGCTTGCGCGCGCCGATCAACTGGAGGACGACGGTCGACGACGAGGCCAGCAGCCAGACGAGCGGTTTCGTCATGTGCGCCAGCCGATTCATCGGCGAGGCGACGAGCGAAGCGATCGCCTCCGGTGCGAGCAGGCCGAGCCGTTTAGGCACCAGTTCGCCGATGACAACCGAGACATAGGTCAGCCCGACGACGACCAGCGTCAACGCCAGGCCGCGCGCGTAGGGCTCAAGCCAGGAAAACCCGGCCAGCCACTGCGTCAGCGGGTCGGCGATGGCGTTTTCGCCGATCGCCCCGCTCAGGATGCCAACGGTGGTGATGCCGACCTGAACGGTCGACAGAAAGCCCGAAGGCTCGTGGCTCAATTCGAGCGCCGAGCGTGCTCCGGGACTCCCATCGTCAGCCAGTTTCTGCAGCCGCGCCTTGCGTGCGGAGACCACGGCGATCTCCGACATCGCCAGCAGTCCGTTCAGCAGAATCAGTACAACCAGTAGAAATAAGTCCATCTAGAGGGGCTGCGACCTCTCACTGTTCGTTCGGTTTGTCTTTGGCCGGCGCGTACGGTTCGTGCAGATTCACCGGCGCGACATGCTTCTTGCGCATGCGGATGTTGAGAATCTCAACCGCCAGCGAGAACGCCATGCCGAAGTAGATGTAACCCTTGGGCACCTTGTGACCGAAACCTTCGGCAACCAGGGCAACCCCGACGACCAGCAGGAAGGACAGGGCCAGCATCTTGATCGTCGGATGCGCCGAGACGAAATTCCCGATCGTGCGCGCAAAGAGCATCATCAGCACCACCGAGGCCACCACCGCGGCAACCATCACCTCGATGTGTTCGACCATGCCCACCGCAGTGATGATCGAATCGAGCGAGAAGACCAGGTCGATGACGATGATCTGCATGATGACGGCCGTAAAGGTCGCTTCGACGGCATTGCTTTCGCTGCCCTCTTCGCCTTCGAGCAACTGGTGAATTTCCTGCGTGCTCTTCCAGATCAGGAACAGGCCGCCGCCGAGCAGAATCAGGTCGCGCGTCGAGAACGGCGCCCCGAGCACGGTAAACAGCGGCTCGGTCGCACCGACCATCCAGGACAGCAGCGCCAGGAGGGCGATGCGCATGAACATCGCGAAGAACAACCCGATCTTGCGCGCCTTTTCGCGCTGATGAAGCGGCAGTCGATCAACAAGAATCGAGATGAAGATGATGTTGTCAATCCCCAGAACCAGCTCCAACGCGGTCAGCGTGAAGAATGCTATCCACACCTCCGGGGACATCAGCAAAGCAAGAATTTCCATTGATATACCTGATAAAAAAAGAAAAAGAAACCTTAACTGTCGGCGATTATAACCAGAGCTTTTGCAATCTTTGTGCGTCCGATCATTGCTTTTTTGATGACTCAGACTCGCCGGAAACGATGGGCCACGCGTTGCTCGGCCGCATCGAGGTCAACACTCGCCCCGCTGAGCAGCAGACAGGCTGCCAGCTGCTTGGCAAGCGGACCGGGCAACACCGCCTCTCCAGCCAAAACCTGTTCGATCCAGCGGGCTGCGGCGACCGCCGTCGCCTCGGCAGGCAGGTCGGGCAGCGCGCGCAAGCTATCCCCTTCGGCATCAAAGAGGACATTCACGACACCGTACTCATCGATGCCCTCGAGACGCGGGCAGCGCTTCGGATTGGCGTAAGGTTCGCCCTCACAGCCCCGAAACAGCAAGGCCCGCTGTCGCCTGGCACACAAAAGGGTACGCATGGATTCGATATAGGGCGGATGTGTCGCCGATGCAAGGACGACGCCCTCTCCCGCAAACGGATCGAGCATTTTGACGAGGCTATGTGCGCAATTGCGCAAGCCGAGGCGCGCCCGCAAGTTGAGCTGCTGCGCCAGTCCCGGCAGCAGCTGCGGCGTGGGCAGGAAACTGACGCCCTGCTCGCCGAGTTCGACACCGGCTGCCGCCGGAGAAACGGCGGGGGTTACTCCGAGCACAGCCAGAACCTCGGCGCTTGTCACTCGCCCGAAATCCTCGAGCAGCCCGTGCGCCAGCACCGGCACCCCGAATTCACGCAAGGCCAGCATCAACAAGGGCGTCAGATTGGCAGCCCGGCGCGCGCCATTGTAGGTCGGTACCACGACCGGACGCAGGGCCCCGGCGGGCATCGCCAGCGCCGGCAACCGAACATCGATCGCGGCCATAAACGCCGCCAGCTCGGCCTCGCTTTCGCCTTTCATGCGCAGGGCAATGGCGATCGCGCCACTTTCCAGCTCGCCGACCTGACCGTCGAGCAAAGCACCGTAGAGGCGTGTCGCTTCGTCGGCAGGAAGGTCGCGGGCGCCCTCCTTACCACGGGCGATTTCCCTGATGATGTTGGTCAAGTTCATAGCGTTTCGATCAAGCGCCGACGAGAAATCGCGGCAGGAAGCAAATGAGCAAGGATAACCGGGAGAAGTTCCAATTTTGTGACAAGAACGCACGCGCTGCACACCGATCCGGCACGCACGGGTACGCCGCCGCGGTCTGCACCGGGGCGGCACGAAAAGGTGAAGCTCGGGGATTACTTGATGCGCTGCAGCTTGGGACGCGGCGGCGGAGGGGGCGTGTCGTCGTCGCGAGACGAGGCCTCGGGCGCCGATGCGTTATCGCTCTCGCTGCTCTCAAGGTCGGGATCGAACGCCATGCCGGCACCGTTTTCACGCGCATAGATCGCGGTCACGGCGCCGATCGGCACATAGAGATCGCGGGCCACGCCGCCGAAACGCGCCTGGAAGCTGATGCCGTCGTTGGCGATGCTCAGATGCCCCGTGGCCTCATAACCGATGTTGAGGACGATCTGCCCGTCGCGCACGAACTCGCGCGGAACGCGGGTCCGCTCATTCACGTTGACGGTGATGTAGGGCGTAAACCCATGGTCGCTGCACCATTCGTGGATGGCACGGATCAGGTAGGGCTTGGTCGAGGGCAGACTCACGGCAGGACAGAGAATAAAATCAAGGCATTCAGGGGGAAAGGGGCCGGCGCCCCGATCGGGGCGCCGGCCGGAGATTACACCAGATCAGCAGCAGTTAGCCCTAGCGGCGCATGGCCTTTTCGGACGGCGTCAGGGCATCGATGAAACCCTGGCGGCTGAAGATGCGTTCGGCGTACTTCATCAGCGGCGCAGCCGCCTTCGGCAACTCGATCCCGTAGTGGTCGAGGCGCCAGAGCAAGGGGGCAATGGCCACATCAAGCATCGAGAAGTCTTCGCCGAGCATGTGCTTCTGCTTGACGAACACTGGCGCCATCTCGGTCAGGCGGTCGCGGATGACCTGACGCGCCTTATCGGCCGTCTTCAGGTTTTTCTCCAGCACCTCGATGTGCGAGAAAACTTCACGCTCCATCGTGATCAGGAGCTGACGAGCACGGGCACGCATGATCGGATCCGGCGGCATCAGTTGCGGATGCGGGAAGCGCTCGTCAATGTACTCGTTGATGATGTTCGGCTCGTAGAGGATCAGGTCGCGCTCGACCAGAACCGGCACGCGGCCATAAGGATTGACCACGGCCTGGTCTTCCTGCTTGGCGAACAGGTCGACATCGATGACCTGGAAGTCCATCCCCTTTTCATAGAGGACGATGCGGCAACGCTGACTGAACGGACAGGTCGTTCCGGAATAAAGATTCATCATGGTCTACACCCCCAAAAAGCTAAGGCGGAATCGCGATTGCCACCGGAAGGAAGCCGGATGGCATCGATTCCGCCACCTGAAAATCAGGCGGTTACTCAATTTTTCTCGACGTCCTTCCAGTATTCCTTTTTCAAGGCATACGAGACGACGAACAACACGAACAGGAAAGCCAGAACGCCCAGGCCCAGCTGCTTGCGGAACCCCGCGCCGGGTTCGCCGGCCCAGACCAGGAAGCCGACCAGATCGGCAACCTCGCGATCGTAGTCCGCCGCCGACAGTTGCCCGCCAACGGCGGGACTGAGCTTGCCGGTCGCGGCATCGAGCGTCTGCTCACCCTGCAATTCCCAGAACACATGCGGCATGCCGACATTCGGGAAGATCGTGTTGTTCCAGCCGGTCGGCCGCTGCGGATCGCGATAGAACGCGCGCAGGTAGGTATAAAGCCAGTCTGCGCCGGGGGCATCGACCGAAGAGCGCGCACGTGCAACCAGCGTCAGGTCGGGCGGCGGTGCGCCGAACCATTGTTTCTGCTCCGCCGTGCGGGCGGCCACGCGCATCTGCCCGCCGATCTTGTCGGCAGTGAACATCAGGTTGTCTTCGATCTGTTGCCGGGTGAGGCCGATCTCGGTCAGGCGGTTGTAACGCACAAAGCTCATGCCGTGACAGCTGAGGCAGTAATTGACGAAAAGCCGGGCGCCGTTCTGCAGGCGGGCATGGTCGTCCTGGACGTTCGGTGCCTTGTCGAGCGCAACGTGTCCGCCTGCGGCCAGCACAACAAGCGGGGCCAGGAGCAGCGCCAGGAGAAACTTCTTCATGACGTTCGCTTTCATTTGTAGGTCACCCTTTCCGGCACGGGCTTGCATTTGTCGATCTTCGAGTACCAGGGCATGAGCAGGAAGAAGGCGAAGTAGATCAGGGTGCAGATCTGCGACACGATTTCGCCAACCGCCGAGGGCGGCAAGGTTCCGAGGTAGCCCAGGATCAGGAAAGAGATAACGAAGAGCGTCAGAAAGCCCTTGTAGATCGGCCCGCGATAACGGATCGACTTGACCGGGCTGCGGTCGAGCCAGGGCAGGAAGGCAAGGATGACGACACCGGCCCCCATGATCACCACGCCCCAGAACTTGGCGTCAAGCCCGAGGAGCGGCCAGACCATGGCGCGCAGCATCGAGTAAAACGGCGTGAAGTACCACACTGGGGCGATGTGCGGCGGCGTCTTGAGCGGATCGGCCGGGAAGAAGTTGTTGTATTCGAGGAAGTAGCCACCGCCTTCGGGGGCAAAGAAGACGATGCTGAAGAAGACGATCAGGAAGACGACCACGCCGACGATGTCCTTCACCGTGTAGTACGGGTGGAAAGGTATGCCGTCGAGCGGAATGCCTTTTTCGTTGAGCTTTTCCTTGATCTCGATGCCGTCCGGGTTGTTCGAGCCGACTTCGTGCAACGCCAGAATGTGCGCGACGACAAGGCCGAGCAAGGCGAGCGGGACAGCGATGACGTGGAAGGAGAAAAAGCGGTTAAGCGTCGCGTCGCCGATCACGAAGTCGCCTCGAATCCAGATCGACAGCGGCTCGCCGATCAGCGGGATGGCTGAGAACAGGTTAACGATGACCTGCGCCCCCCAGAACGACATCTGCCCCCAGGGCAACAGGTAACCCATGAAGGCCTCGGCCATCAGGACCAGGAAGATCAGCACGCCGAACACCCAGATCAGTTCGCGTGGCTTGCGGTATGAGCCATAGAGCATGCCGCGGAACATGTGCAGGTAGACCACGACAAAAAAAGCCGAGGCGCCGGTCGAATGCATGTAGCGGATCAGCCAGCCCCATTGCACGTCGCGCATGATGTACTCGACGCTGGCGAAGGCCACCGGCACGCCATCGGCATTGAGCGAAGCGTCAGGCTTGTAGAACATCACCAGAAAGATGCCGGTGATGATCTGAATCGCGAGGACAACGATCGCCAGCGAGCCGAAGAAGTACCAGAAGTTGAAGTTCTTCGGCGCGTAGTATTCGGAGAGGTGGCCGCGCCACATCGCCGTGGCCGGGAAGCGGGCATCGACCCACTCGAGTACGTTGCCCGCGAGCGAGCCGTCGGACTTGTACTTCTCGAAATTCTGATTGCCAGCCATGCTCAGGCCCCCTTCTTGTCTTCGCCGATCAGGATACGCGTCTCGGACAGATACGTATGCGGCGGCACCTCAAGGTTGGTCGGCGCCGGCTTGCTCTTGAACACGCGCCCGGCGTAGTCGAAGGTCGATCCGTGACAGGGGCAGAGGAAACCGCCGAGCCAGTCGGCCGTCATGCCTTCCTCGCTACCCTTCTTGAATTTGTTTGAGGGCGAACAGCCAAGGTGGGTGCAGATCCCGACCGCGATGAGGATGTTCGGCTTGATCGAGCGGGTGGCATTGCGGCAGTAATCGGGCTGCTGCTTGACTTCGGATTTCGGATCGGCGACGGCGTCGTCGAGCTTTGGCAAAGTGTCGAGCATTTCCGGGGTGCGGTTGAGCACCCAGACCGGCTTGCCGCGCCATTCGACGGTGATCATCTGCCCCGGCGCCAGGCTGCCGACATCGACTTCAACCGGCGCACCGGCGGCCTTGGCCCGCTCGGAGGGCAACATGCTGGATACAAACGGGACCATCGCCGCAACCGCGCCAGCGCCACCGACAGCCGCTGTGGCAACGATCAGACGCCTCCTGCCGCAATCCATCTTGCCTTCTTTGCTCATCGCACCGATCCTCAGAACGAATTTATCCGATTTTGAAACTATTAGCGAAGCATTATACGCGATGCGCCCCCGCAATTGAAGGCACCTCGCCTAAAAACCAGATATTTCAAGCCTCTCCGGCCAGCGACCGACGTTCGCGCACAGCCTGCGCCAGGGTTCCGGGATCGACGTATTCGAGCTCCCCACCCACCGGCACACCACGCGCGATCCGGGTCACCCGAATATCACGGCTGCGTAACATCTCGCTGAGATAGTGCGCTGTGACCTCGCCTTCGTTGGTAAAGTTCGTCGCCAAAATAACTTCCTGCACCACGCCGTCGCATGCACGATTGAGCAGGTGTTCGAAGTGCAGTTCACGCGGACCGATGCCCTCGAGCGGCGAGACGCGCCCCATGAGCACGTAATACAGTCCGGAATAGGCGTGCGTCTGCTCCATCATGTTCATGTCGACGGGCGTTTCGACCACGCAGAGCAAGCTGGCGTCGCGCTTGGGCGAACGGCAGCGGTCGCAGATTTCGTCTTCGGTGAAAGTGTTGCAGCGCTGACAATGCCGCAGCGCGGAGAGTGCGTGCTGCAGCGCCTCGGCCAACTGCCCTGCGCCTGGGCGGTCGCGCTGCATCAGGTAATACGCCATGCGCTGCGCCGACTTCGGGCCGACACCGGGTAGGCAGCGCAGCGCCTCGATCAGGGCATCGAGGCTGGACGGCGTGGTCATCAGAACGGCAGTTTCATGCCGGGGGGCAGATTGAGACCGGCGGTGAAGCCGGACATGCGTTCCTTGGAGGTTTCCTCGCCGCGACGCACGGCATCATTGACGGCGGCGGCAATGAGGTCTTCCAGCATCTCGCGATCGTCCATGACGGAAGGATCGATGCTGACCCGCCGCACGTCGTGGGCGCAGGTCATCACCACCTTGACCATGCCAGCCCCCGACTGCCCCTCGACTTCGATCTGGGCGAGCTGTTCCTGCGCCTTCTTCATGTTTTCCTGCATTTGCTGCGCCTGCTTCATCAGGCCGGCGATTCCGCCTTTCATCATGGTGCTTGCCTCAAAGGGATGTGTTGAACGAAAAAACTAAGCCACGGCGGAACGGCCCCGGCTAGAGCGGCCGGGTCGACTCTTCGACCACCTTGGCATCGAAAAGCGCGACAGCCTCGCGCACGAACTCGTCTTGATCGATTGATTCCTCGGCCTGTGCCTGGCGCTCCTGACGCTCCTTGTGCGCCACCGCCGCCGGCGTCTCACCGGCCACGTCCTCGATCTCGATCGTGAGCTGAACGGGGCAGGCATGATACTCGGAAAGCGCCTGCTGCAACTTGTCCTGCGCCGTCTTGATCAACAGGTGACGCTGCGCCGGGGCGAGACTGAGGACGATCCGCGTTCCATTCACCCGCCGCAGCAGGCAGTTCTGCGCCAGCTCGCGCGCCATGGCACCGATTTTCATGCCGCCGACGATGCTTAGCCAATCGGCATCGGCCGCCAATGCGGCGGGCAGCGGTTCGTTCGCGGCGAGCGACGGCGCAGAAGATTGCGGCGGCGCCGTGTCTGCAGCGGAAGGCACAGGCTGCGCCGGAGGCGCCATGGGGGGCACCGGCGCGGCAGATGCGACAGACGCAGGTGCGACCGCCGAAGGTGTAGCGGGGCGCGCGGCGCGCGGCGCCGCCATCGGCGGTGTGCGCTGCCCACCGCCCTCGCCCGCCGCTTGCGGCCGGAAAGTGTGCAGACGCAGCAAGGTCATCGTAAAACCGGTCTGCTCGTCGGGCGCCAGCGGCAACTCCTGCCGCCCATGCACGGCGATCTGGTAGGCGAGCTGGACGAACTCTGGATCGAAGCGCGCAGCGACGTCGAGCAGACGCACCCGCTCGGGAAGCTCCTCGGACACCGTTTGCGGCGCCAGCTGGGCGACTTGCACACGGGTGAGCAGGCTCGCCAGCTCCTGCAGCGCGACGCCGAAGGAGAGGCTGCGCAAGGCCATGTCGTCAGCCACTGCGAGCATGGCTGCCACGTCGTCGGCCAGCAGCGCCTCGAGGATGGCAAAAAGATAGTCGAGGTCGACGGTGCCGAGCATGTCGCGCACCTGCGCCTCGTCGACCTGCCCGGCGCCGTGGGCGATGGCCTGATCGAGCAAGGACAACGCGTCGCGCATGCTGCCCGAGGCCGAACGCGACAGGAGGTTGAGCGCCGCCGGCTCGGCGGCGATGCCCTCGACTTCGAGGATGTGCTTCAGATGCCCGGCGATCAGCGGCGGCGTCATCTGCTTCAGGTTGAACTGCAGACAGCGCGAGAGGACGGTAACCGGAATCTTCTGCGGATCGGTCGTCGCCAAAATGAACTTGACGTGCTCGGGCGGCTCTTCCAGCGTCTTGAGCATGGCGTTGAACGCCGAGTTCGAGAGCATGTGCACTTCGTCGATCACGTAGACCTTGAAGCGGCCGCGCGTCGGCGCATAGACGGCGTTCTCGAGCAACTGGCGCATCTCGTCGACACGGGTGTTGGTCGCCGCGTCGACCTCGAGCAGGTCGACGAAGCGTCCAGCATCGATCTCGGTACAAGCCGAGCAGGTGCCGCAAGGGGTCGCCGTCACGCCGGTTTCGCAGTTGAGCGATTTGGCGAGAATGCGTGCCAGTGTCGTCTTGCCCACGCCGCGCGTGCCGGTGAAGAGGTAGGCATGGTGCAGGCGCTGTTCGCCCAGGGCATGCGTCAGGGCGCGCACGACGTGTTCCTGGCCAACCAGGCTGGCGAAGGATTTGGGGCGCCATTTGCGCGCCAGGACTTGGTAGCTCATAGGAGCTGAATTCTACTCTGGATTGAAGGCAAAACCGAAGGCCGCATCGGCAACCTCGCCCGGGGCGCGCCGAAAGCGACAAATCGGCCGCGCGCAGCGCCTGGAAGCACTTCGCCGCGACTTATGGGCTTATGATGCCAGCTTTTCTTCTTTGCCCGAGGTTGCGCATGAGTTTCGACCACAAAGCCAGTGACTGGGACGCCAATCCGATGCACGTCGAGCGCGCCAACGCGATCGCCGCCTGCATGCGCCGCCACGCCCACCTCGCGCCGCCGATGCATGGTTTCGAGTTCGGCTGCGGCACGGGCCTCTTGAGCTTCGCCCTGCGCGACGCCTTCGGCACGATCACCCTCGCCGACACCTCCACCGGCATGCTCGAGGTCTTGCGCGGCAAGATCGCCGCCGCCGGCATCGCCCACATGCAGCCGCTGCGCATCGACCTCCTCGCCGACCCGAAGCCGGCCGAGCGCTACGACGTCGTTTACTCGGCAATGACCCTGCACCACGTTGCCGACACCCGGCGCATTCTCGAAGCCTGGCGCGAGATCTTGGTCGACGGCGGCACGCTGTGCATCGCCGACCTCGACGCCGAGGACGGCAGCTTTCACGACGACGGCGACACTGAGGTGCACCACGGCTTCGCTCGCGCGGCGCTGCAAGCGCTGGCCGAAGCCTGCGGCTACACCGACGTGCATTTCGATACCGCCTACACGGTGAAGAAGCTGCGCGGCGATGCGCCGCGCGAGTACCCGGTCTTCCTCATGGTGGCACGCAAGGCGTAGGCCTGAAACGACCTCTGGATGCGCTCTCCAGCCGGCCCGGAAGGCGCATGGAATGGCGCTCGCAGGCCGCCTCCTCAAGCACCAAAAAACAAACGGCGCACCCGCGGGTGAGCCGTTTTGCTTGAAGCTCGAAAACCCGAGCCAGCTTCGCCGATCAGCCTTCGCTGCGCTGCGCGCGACGACGCTCGTGCTCGCAGAGGTGGCGCTTGCGAATGCGGATGTTCTTCGGCGTGATCTCGACGAGCTCGTCGTCGTCGATGAACTCGACCGCCGATTCGAGCGTCAGCTGCACCGGCGGCACCAGGCGCACGGCCTCGTCGGTGCCCGAGGCACGCACGTTGGTCAGCTGCTTGCCCTTGATCGGGTTGACCACGAGGTCGTTCTCGCGCGAGTGGATGCCGATGATCATGCCCTCGTAGAGCTTGTCGCCCGGCGAGGAGAACATCCGGCCGCGGTCCTGCAGCTTCCACAGGGCGTAGGCGACCGCCTCGCCGTGCTCGGCCGAGATCAGCACGCCGTTGCGGCGGCCGGGCATGTCGCCCTTGACCGGCGCGTAGTCGTCGAACACGTGGCTCATCAAGCCCGTGCCGCGGGTGAGGTTCATGAATTCGCCCTGGAAGCCGATCAGCCCGCGCGCCGGGACACGGTACTCCAGACGCACGCGACCGCGGCCGTCGGAGACCATGTCCTGCAGATCGCCCTTGCGGTAGCCCAGCGCCTCCATGACGCCGCCCTGGTGCGACTCTTCGACGTCGAGGGTAAGCATTTCGTACGGCTCGCACTGCTCGCCGTCGATGTCCTTGAAGATCACGCGCGGTCGACCGACGGCCAGCTCGTAGCCTTCGCGGCGCATCGTCTCGAGCAGGATGGTCAAGTGCAGCTCGCCGCGACCGGAGACGAGGAAGGAATCGGTGTCGCCGGTATCCTCGACGCGTAGCGCCATGTTGGTCAGCAGCTCCTTGTGCAGGCGCTCGCGGATCTGACGGCTGGTGACGAACTTGCCTTCGGTGCCGGCGTAAGGCGAGCTGTTGACCATGAAGGTCATGTTCAGCGTCGGCTCATCGATCTTGAGCATCGGCAGCGCCTCGGGCGCGCTCACGTCGGTCAGCGTGCAGCCGATCGAAAGCTCATCGATGCCGGTCACCAACACAATGTCGCCGGCCACGGCTTCTTCAAGCGCCACGCGCTCAATGCCCTGGAAACCGAAGACCTGGTTGATCTTGGCATTCTTCGGCGCGCCGTGCGCGAACTTGCCGTCGGCATCGGGCTGGCCGTACATCACCGTCACCTGTTGCGCCGGCTTGATGCGACCGCGCTGAACGCGGCCGATGCCGATGCGGCCGACATACGAGGAATAATCGAGCGCCGCGATCTGCAGCTGCAGCGGGCCGTCGATGTCATCGGCCTCGGGCGGCGGCACGTGCTTGAGGACAGCCTCGAACATCGGGCGCATGTCGGTCGACGGCGCCTCGAGTTCGGTCTTGGCGTAGCCGTTGATCGCCGAAGCGTAGATGATCGGGAAGTCGAGCTGCTCGTCGCTGGCGCCGAGCTTGTCGAAGAGGTCGAAGGTCTGATCGACGACCCAGTCCGGGCGCGCACCGTCGCGGTCGATCTTGTTGACCACCACGATCGGCTTGAGGCCCAGGGCCAGCGCCTTCTTGGTCACGAAACGGGTCTGCGGCATCGGGCCTTCGACGGCATCGACGAGAAGCAGCACGCCGTCGACCATGCCCAGCACGCGCTCGACCTCGCCACCGAAGTCAGCGTGCCCCGGGGTGTCGACGATGTTGATGTGCACACCCTCGTAATCGACCGCCAGGTTCTTGGCCAGGATGGTGATGCCCCGCTCCTTTTCGAGGTCGTTCGAATCCATCACGCGCTCGGCGACGTGCTGGTGCGCGGCGAAGGTGCCGGCCTGCTGCAGGAGCTTGTCGACGAGGGTGGTCTTGCCGTGGTCGACGTGGGCAATGATGGCGATGTTACGGACGGAACGGGACATTTTTGGGCTAAGACTTTGAAAAGGGCCGTGATTTTAGCACAGCGCACAAGGCGCCGGCACATGCGCGCGCGGCCGATTGAAAATGAACGCTCCGCGCCGGGAGCGAAGAAGGGGACGAAGGGCTCGGCATCAACGCCCGCGCCCCGGCTTCGGACCACGTCCGGCCGGGACCGCGCGCAACGACACACCTCGCTTGGGTGCGCTACCGACCGGCCGAGCAGACTTGCCGGCAGGACCGGAGTTGACGGGCGCCCGCGACGCATCCGCCGGGCGCTTGCCGACCGCCATGTTCGCCCGCGCCCCTGAGGCCTCGCGCGCCACGCCGCGCTGCCCTGCCCCGCCAGTTCCCGCTGGCTGAAAACTCGGCACCAGCTGCTTCTTGCCGCTGCCGATCAGGTCGGCCCGGCCCATGGCTTTCAGGGCTTCGCGCAGGAGCGGCCAGTTCTCAGGATCGTGATAGCGCAAAAAAGCCTTGTGCAGCTTGCGCTGGCGCCCGCCACGCACCGTCTCGACGCGGCCCGAGGCACGCCCCACCTTGGCCAGCGGATTGCGCTCGCTGTGGTACATCGTCGTCGCCAACGCCATCGGCGTGGGCAGGAAGGTCTGCACCTGGTCCGGCCGGAAATCGTTGCGCTTGAGCCAGAGCGCGAGGTTGAGCATGTCTTCGTCGCTCGTCCCCGGGTGCGCGGCGATGAAGTACGGGATCAGGTACTGCTCCTTGCCTGCCGCCTGCGAGAAGCGGTCGAACATGCGCTTGAACGCGTCGTAGCTGTCGATCCCCGGCTTCATCATGTGCGACAGCGGGCCCGCCTCGGTGTGCTCCGGCGCAATCTTGAGGTAACCGCCGACGTGGTGGGTCACCAGTTCCTTCACGTATTCGGGCGAGCGCACCGCGAGGTCGTAACGCAGCCCCGAGCCGATCAGCACGCGCTTGACGCCCCTCACTGCACGCGCCTTGCGGTACAGCGCGATCAACGCCGTGTGGTCGGTGTCGAGATTCTCGCAAATGCCCGGATAGACGCAGGACAGACGTCGGCACGAGGACTCGATGCGCTTATCCTTGCAGGCCAAGCGATACATGTTGGCGGTCGGCCCGCCGAGGTCGGAGATGGTGCCGGTAAAGCCGGGCGTCTTGTCGCGGATCTCCTCGATCTCGTGCAAGATCGAGTCTTCCGAACGACTCTGGATGATGCGGCCCTCATGCTCGGTGATCGAGCAAAAGGTACACCCGCCAAAACACCCACGCATGATATTGATCGAGAAGCGGATCATCTCGAACGCCGGAATGCGCGCCTCGCCGTAGGCCGGGTGCGGCTTGCGCTGGTAGGGCGCGCCATAGACGCCATCCATCTCTTCGGTCGAAAGCGGGATCGGCGGCGGATTGAGCCACACGTCGCGTTCGCCGTGGGCCTGCACCAGAGCGCGCGCATTACCCGGATTCGACTCGAGGTGCAGGGTGCGCGAAGCGTGCGCATAGAGCACAGGGTCGTCGACCACTTGTTCGTACGCCGGCAGGCGCACCACCGTGCGACGCCGGTCGAGGCGCGGCATCTGGCGCTCGAAGCGCACTGCGGTCGCGCGCACACCGGCCTTCGAATCGGCGGTACACGGCGCCACCTCTTCGCCCATCGCATAGGGGTCGGGATGGCGGATCAGCGCCCCGGGCCGGTCGACCTCGCGCGAATCGATCTCGCACCAGTCCTCGCCCGGCAACCAGTGGCGCGGCGCCATGAAGGCCGTGCCACGCAGGTCGCGGATCGTCTCGATCGGTTCGCCCGCCGCAAGCCGGTGCGTCAGCGCGACCAACGCGCGCTCGGCATTGCCGTAGAGCAAGAGGTCGGCCTTGGAGTCCGGCAACACCGAGCGACGCACCTTGTCCGACCAGTAGTCGTAGTGGGCGATACGGCGCAGACTGGCTTCGATCGAGCCGAGGATTACATTGGCTTCGGGATAGGCTTCGCGGCAACGCTGGGCATAGACGACGACCGCCCGGTCGGGCCGCTTGTTGGGTTCGCCGTTCGGCGTGTAGGCGTCGTCGGAACGGATCTTGCGGTCGGAGGTGTAGCGATTGACCATCGAGTCCATGTTGCCGGCGGTCACCCCGAAATAGAGGTTGGGCTTGCCCAGCTTGCGGAAATCGGCGGCCGAATGCCAGTCGGGCTGGCTGATGATGCCGACACGAAAGCCCTGCGCCTCAAGCAGACGCCCGACCAGCGCCATGCCGAAACTGGGGTGATCAACGTAAGCGTCGCCGGTGACCAGGATCACGTCGCACGAATCCCAGCCCAGCGCGTCCATCTCGGCACGCGACATCGGCAGGTAAGGTGCAATGCCGAAGCGCTTGGCCCAGTACGGACGGTACGAGGACAGCGGCTTGGCGACTTCGGGAGAAAAAACGACGCTCGATTTCATCTTGGCGGGCTTTCGGACGCGCAGGACACGCCCCACAACGGAAGACGCAAGGACAAGTACCGGACTAAGGCAAACACGACCGGTCTTGGTTCAAATCGGGGAGCTAAGGCAATGGAGCCACGTAGACTACGCGCCCGGGCTAACCGAAATCCCCTTCGGAGATAGGCAAAGCCCCCGCCGGCTTGCGCCAGCGGGGGCTTTTGTTTGGGGCGATGTACCGGGATCGAACCGGTGACACTCGGAATCACAATCCGATGCTCTACCAACTGAGCTAACACCGCCATTGTCTGGCACGCCCGGCGAGACTCGAACTCACAACCCCCGGCTTAGAAGGCCGGTGCTCTATCCGGTTGAGCTACGGGCGCAAGTCGTTCGACGATCTGCCATGCTGCCTGATAGATGCAAATCGCTTCCCGCCGGTCCTGCAATACTTTTTACAACTAAAACTGGTCGGGGCGGTGGGATTCGAACTCACGACCCTCTGCTCCCAAAGCAGATGCGCTACCAGGCTGCGCTACGCCCCGAGAGACAAGCATTCTACAGATGTGCCAGGACATGGTCAATCGTTTTCATGTTTTTTTATTCGTTTTTTTATCCACCGCAAAATCTCAAAGACATTCACCAGCCCAAAAGACGTCGTCACTTGAATCCCTGGAAGCCGCCCCCAGCTTGGGACACAATCGAAAAATAAAAACGTCGCTTGCAGCCCTCTCTCTTTTCTGATATTTAATCGCCTTTTTCGTAACTCAAGGATGGTTTTCTGCTATGGCTGAAGAACTGCTTCCCAAACAATTCGCCCCGTATGTTCCGAAGAAGGGCGAGGAATACATGAGCAGCCGGCAACTCGCTCACTTCCGGACCATCCTCGAAACGCTCAAGTCGGAACTGATGCACGACATTGAGCGCACGGTCCACACCATGCAGGACGAAGCCACCGTCTTCGCCGACCCCAACGATCGCGCCAGCCAGGAAACCGACATCGCCATCGAGCTGCGCAACCGGGACCGCGAGCGCAAGCTGATCAAGAAGATCGATGAGACCATCGCCCTCATCGACAACGGCGACTATGGTTACTGCCACAGCTGCGGCGTCGAGATCGGCATCAAGCGCCTCGAAGCCCGTCCGACGGCCACGCTGTGCATCGACTGCAAGACCCTTGAGGAAGTGCGCGAGCGCCAGGTCGCCAAATAAGGCGCGCAGCGCACCATGAAAAAAGGACGCCTCGGCGTCCTTTTTTATTACTCTCTGGCGAACCGCACGGCAACGGCAAAGCCGCCGCCGTGCAGAACGCCGAAGTCTTCTTACTGCGCCGCGAGCGGAGCGGGAGCGCCGCCCTCTTCCGGCGTCAGCGCCTTCATGGACAAGCGAACACGACCCTTCTCGTCGGCCTCGAGCACCTTGACGCGCACTTTCTGACCTTCCTTCAGGTAGTCGGCGACCGCATTGACGCGCTCGTTCGCGATCTGCGAGATGTGCAGCAGACCGTCACGGCCCGGCAGGATGCTGACGATGGCACCGAAGTCGAGCAGCTTAAGAACAGTGCCTTCGTAGATCTTGCCCACTTCGACATCGGCGGTAATGGCTTCAATGCGCGCCTTGGCAGCATTCGCGGCGTCGCCATTGACCGAAGCGATGGTGATCGTGCCGTCTTCCTGGATGTCGATCGTGGTCCCGGTTTCCTCGGTGATCGCACGGATCACCGCACCACCCTTGCCGATCACGTCGCGGATCTTCTCGGGGTTGATCTTCATCGTGTACAGGCGCGGCGCGTAAGCCGAGATTTCCGTACGGTGACCCGAAACCTCGCTCTTCATCTGCTCAAGGATGTGCAGACGCGCTTCCTTGGCCTGGGCCAGGGCGATCTGCATGATTTCCTTGGTGATGCCCTGGATCTTGATGTCCATCTGCAGGGCAGTCACGCCACTGTCGGTCCCGGCGACCTTGAAGTCCATGTCGCCAAGGTGATCTTCGTCGCCCAGGATGTCGGTCAACACGGCGAAGCGGTTGCCTTCCTTGATCAGGCCCATGGCGATGCCGGCAACGTGCGCCTTGAGCGGCACCCCGGCGTCCATCAGCGCCAGCGACGAGCCGCAGACCGAGGCCATCGAGCTCGAACCGTTCGACTCGGTGATTTCGGAAACGACGCGCATCGTGTAGTTGAAGTCTTCCGGCTTCGGCAGCACGGCGATCATCGCGCGCTTGGCCAGACGGCCATGGCCAATCTCGCGACGCTTCGGCGAACCGACGCGACCGCACTCGCCCGTGGCGTAAGGCGGGAAGTTGTAGTGCAGCATGAAGCGTTCGCGGTATTCACCAGCGAGCGAATCGATGATCTGCTCGTCGCGGCCAGTGCCCAGCGTGGCGACAACCAGAGCCTGCGTCTCGCCGCGGGTGAACAGCGCCGAGCCGTGCGCACGCGGCAACAGGCTGGAACGCATGGCCAGCGGACGCACGGTACGCGTGTCGCGACCGTCGATGCGCGGCTCGCCAGCCAGGATACGGCCACGCACGATGCGCGACTCGGCTTCGAAGAGCAGATTGCCAACGGTCGAGGCATCCGGGGCGCCCTCGCCCTCAGTCAGCGTCGTCACCGCCTTGTCGGCGATCTCTTTCAGGCGCAGGGTGCGCTGCTGCTTGCTGGTGATGCGGAAGGCTTCTTGCAGGTCGGCTTCGACTAGCGCGTTCAGCTTGGCAACGAGCGCTTCGTCCTTGGCCGGGGCCGTCCAGTCCCACTCGGGCTTGCCGGCGTCCTCGACGAGTTCATGAATGGCGTTGATCACGGCCTGCATCTGCTCATGGCCGTAAACCACGGCGCCGAGCATCACGTCTTCGGGCAGCACATCGGCTTCCGACTCGACCATCAACACGGCCGATTGGGTACCGGCGACAACGAGGTCGAGACGGCTCGTGGCGAGTTGGGTCTTGGTCGGGCACAGGACGTATTGGTCGTTGATGTAGCCGACGCGAGCGGCACCGATTGGGCCGTCGAACGGAATACCGGAAACGGCCAACGCCGCCGAGGCGCCGATCATCGCGGGGATATCGGGATCGACTTCGGGATTCAGCGAAATCACCATCGCCACAACCTGGACTTCATTGAAGAAGCCGTCCGGGAAGAGCGGACGCAACGGACGGTCGATCAGGCGCGAGGTCAGGATTTCCTTCTCGGACGGACGGCCTTCGCGCTTGAAGAAGCCACCCGGGATCTTGCCGGCGGCATAGGTCTTCTCGATGTAGTCCACGGTCAGCGGGAAGAAATCCTGCCCCGGCTTGACCGATTTGTTGCCGACCACGGTCACGAGCACAACGGTGTCGTCCATGGAGACGACGACGGCCGCGCCGGACTGGCGGGCAATCTCACCGGTCTCCAGCGTGACCTGGTGTGCGCCGTAAGCGAAGGTCTTCTTGGCGATAGTAAACATAGTTCCTCTCTCAATAGGGTGCGTGCCCACAATCCCGGCACGCGATCAGCAATACGCCTTGAGTGGCGAAAAAACGTGCATAAAACAACAGCGGCCCTGCCCGCAGGGGCTGGCCGCTGTTTTTAGATCCGATCAAGTCGACTCCGAACCGCGTTGCGGTTTGGCAGTCATTATCACTTACGCAGACCGAGGCGCTGGATCAGGGCACGGTACGAATCGACATTCGTCCGCTTCAGGTAGTCGAGCAGCTTGCGACGGCGGCTGACCATGCGCAGCAGACCGCGGCGCGAGTGGTGATCCTTGACGTGCTCCTTGAAGTGGCCGGTCAGGTCGTTGATGCGTGCGGTCAGCAGCGCGATCTGAACTTCGGAGGAACCCGAATCGCCAGCCTTGCGCTGGTAGTCGGAAATGATTTGAGCTTTTTGCTCGACGTTGATCGCCATGTCAAACTCTCTTTCATAAAAAACGACGCCGCCCCAGTTTGATAGAGCAAAGCGTCCGTTAAACAAAACGGTTATTTCGCTTGGCGAAGCGAGGGGCGGATTATAGCCCGCCAGCACCGCAAGCGGCAAGCCTCGTCACCCCGCCCCGAGTCTTAGGGCGCGGCGACCAAGCGGCGCGGGCACAAGAACCCCGCAGCATCGACCCCACCGAGTCCGAGCAAACGGCCGTCCGCATAGACCCGGCAACGCGTACCCGCCGCCAGCGATGTCGCACCACCGACGGACACTGGATTGCCATGACTGAAGCGCTGCACATCCGTGCCCACCAGGGTGATTGCCGGCAGACTCTGGAGCAAGGCGTCCGGCGCGCGCAAATGCCGTGAACGCGCCACCTCGTCCAACGCGGTCAGTGCATCAAGATTCAACGCATCAACGACCGAAAGCTCCCCGACTGCGGTACGGCGCAAGGCGGTCAAGTGCGCGCCACACCCCAACACGCGCCCGATGTCCTCGGCCAGCGTCCGGATGTAGGTGCCTTTGCTGCAGCGCACACGCAAACGACAACGATCAACGTCGCAGCTGAGCAACTCAAGCGCATGGATGACCACGTCGCGCGCCTCGCGCTCAACCTCGACACCTTGACGCGCGAGTTTGTAGAGCGGCTGCCCGTCCCGCTTCAGGGCGGAATACATGGGCGGCACCTGGCGGATCGGTCCGCGAAAGCCGACCAGCACGGCTTCGAGCGCAGCCACGGAAACGTCCGCCGCACGTGTTTCGAGCACCTGCCCTTCGCTGTCGCCAGTGTCGGTGACGACCCCGAAGCGTACGTCGGCCTCGTAAGTCTTGTCGGCGTCGAGCAGGTCGGCGGAAAACTTGGTCGCTTCACCAAAGCAGAGCGGCAACAACCCGGTCGCCAAGGGGTCGAGGGTGCCGGTATGGCCGGCCTTGGCTGCCGAATACAGACGGCGCGCGGCTTGCAGCGCCGAGTTCGAGGTCATGCCACTGCTTTTATCGAGCAACAGAACGCCATCGACGCGCTGCCAGACCCGTCGTACCTGAGCTTCGCGCACGAAAATCAGTCTTCGGTTTTGTCCTGCGACTGATCCGAAAGCGAAACCGCTTCACGAATCAGCTGATCCATCCCCATGCCGCGCTCAAGCGAGGCATCGAAGACGAAATGCAGTTGCGGTGTGGTGTGGATGCGAATCCGCCGCCCCAGTTCGCGTCGCAGGAAGCCGGAGGCTTTGGTCAGGCCAGCCAGCACTTCAGGCACCTGCGCCGCACCACCAAGAGTGCTGAAGAAGACCTTGGCGTGCGCATAATCGGGCGTCACCTCGACATCGGTGATGCTGACCATGCCCACGCGCGGATCCTTGACTTCGCTGCGGATCAGCTCGGCAAGTTCGCGCCGCACCTGCTCGGCGACGCGATCTCGACGGGAAAAAGATTTGTTGCCAGTCACTTAGAGCGTCCGCGCCACTTCGGTCACGTCGTACACTTCGAGCTGATCGCCCTCTTCGTACGCCGAGTAGTTCTTGAGCGACAGACCGCACTCGAAACCGCCGCGCACTTCCTTGACGTCGTCCTTGAAGCGCTTGAGCGAATCGAGCTCGCCTTCCCAGACAACGACGTTGTTGCGCAACAGACGAGCCCGCGAGGAGCGCTTGACCACGCCTTCGAGTACGTAGCAGCCGGCAATGGTGCCGATCTTGCTCGCACGGAAGACTTGGCGAATCTCGACCAGACCGGTCACATCCTCGCGTTTCTCCGGCGACAGCATGCCCGACAACGCCGCCTTCACGTCATCCACCGCATCGTAAATGATGTTGTAGTAACGGATGTCGATGCCAACGCTCTCTGCCGTCTTGCGCGCACCAGCGTCGGCACGGGTGTTGAAGCCGAGGATGACGGCCTTCGAGGCCTGCGCCAGATAGACGTCCGACTCGCTGATGGCACCGACCGCCGCGTGAATGACATTGACCTTGACTTCGTCGGTCGAGAGCTTCTGCAGCGACTGCACCAGCGCTTCTTGCGAACCCTGAACGTCGGCCTTGATGATCAGCGAGAGTGTCTTGACCTCGGCCTCGGACATCTGATCGAGGATGTTTTCGAGGTTGGCAGCCTGCTTGGTCGCCAGTTTGACGTCGCGGAACTTGCCCTGGCGGAAGAGCGCGATTTCGCGCGCCTTGCGCTCGTCCACAAGAACCATCGCCTCCTGACCTGCCGACGGCACATCGGAAAGGCCGAGGATTTCCACCGGAATCGAGGGGCCAGCTTCCTTGATCGACTTGCCGTTCTCGTCGAGCATGGCGCGCACCCGGCCGTAAACCTGGCCGGTCAGCACGACATCCCCCTGATGCAGGGTGCCGGACTGAACCAGCATCGTCGCCACCGGACCGCGCCCCTTGTCGAGACGTGCTTCGATGATCAACCCCTTGGCCGGCGCTTCCTTGGGTGCCGTCAGCTCAAGCACTTCGGCTTGCAGCAGCACGTTCTCGAGCAGTTCGTCGATGCCCTGGCCCGTCTTGGCCGAAACCGCGACGAAAGGCGAATCACCGCCGTACTCTTCCGGCACCACTTGCTCGGCCACCAGCTCCTGCTTGACGCGATCGGGGTTGGCTTCCGGCTTGTCGATCTTGTTCACCGCCACGACGATGGGCACGCCCGCCGCCTTGGCATGGTGGATGGCCTCACGCGTCTGCGGCATCACGCCGTCGTCGGCCGCGACCACCAGGATGACGATGTCGGTTGCCTGGGCGCCGCGCGCCCGCATGGCCGTAAAGGCTTCGTGACCCGGCGTATCGAGGAAGGTTACGACGCCGCGGGCAGTTTTCACGTGATAGGCACCGATGTGCTGCGTGATCCCCCCCGCTTCGCCCGAAGCGACGCGGGAACGACGAATGTAGTCGAGCAGCGAGGTCTTGCCGTGGTCGACGTGCCCCATGACCGTAACCACCGGCGCACGCGGCTCGAGCGGCACGTCCTTCTGCATCGCCTCTTCGATGAAGACATCGGGATCGTCGAGCTTGGCCGCGACCGCACGGTGCCCCATTTCCTCGACGATGATCATCGCCGTTTCCTGGTCGAGCACCTGGTTGATGGTGACCATCGAACCCATTTTCATCAGGGTCTTGATCACTTCAGTCGCCTTGACGGCCATCTTGTGCGCCAGATCGGAAACCGAAATCGTCTCCGGCACCTGCACATCGCGCACGATCGCCTCGGTCGGCGCCTGGAAGCCATGCTGCTCATCGCGCTCGGAACGGGAGCCGCGCTTGCCGCCGCCCTTACCGTCGCGCCAGCCGCCGCCGGCCGGCGTCGCTGTGCCGCGCGTCTTGGGCCCTTGGCGCTTGCCAGTCCCTTCGCTCTTCCAGGGCTCCTTCTTCCCGGCGCCCGGCTTTTTGTCTTTGTCCTGTGCCGGCTTGTTGGCCGCCGGACGCTCGGGACGCTTCTCTTCCGACTTGTCGTTCGAAGTCTTTTCGGCGACAGCCTTCTTGGCCGCCTCGGCCGCCTTGGCCGCCACAGCCTTCTGCTCGGCCTCTGCCTTCAGGCGCACCAACTCGGCGGCGCGCTGCTGCTTTTCGCGGAATTCGGCTTCCTGGCGCGCGCGCAGCTCGGCGGCGCGGCGCTCTTCCTCGGCACGCAGACGACGCTGCTCTTCGCCGATGATCGAAGCACGACTGACGACTTTCTTGTTCGGCGCAGCACCTTTGCCTGGCTTGGCGTCACCGCCTTTGTTCTTGGCCCCGGCCGGGGCTTCCGGCTTAGCCGGCGCCTCGGCCTCGACCACCGGCTCCGGCTCGACAGCCGTTTCAGCAACGACTTCGGGCTCGGGCGTCGGCTCGATGACCGGCTCGGGCTCGGGCTCGGGTTCAGGCTCGGGCTGAGCGGGCAGCTCCGAAACGGGCGGCGCGACCTCGACGACGGGCGGCGGCACCGGCACGGGCGCCGGCTCGACCGGCAGCGCTTCCGCGACAACCCGCTCGACCTCTGGCTCCTGCCCGGCCTCGACGGCCTGCTGCAGACGCGTCGCTTCGGCACGCAACTCGGACACGTCGCGCTTGACGAGCACGCGCTTCTTGCGCACCTCGACCTGGACGGTACGCGACTTGCCGTGCGAATCCTGTGCACGAATCTCGCTCGTTTCCTTGCGGGTCAGCGTGATCTTGGTTTTCGCTTCGGTTTCGCCGTGCGAACGCCGCAGGTACTCAAGCAGCTTGGCCTTGTCTTGCTCGGTCAGCTGGTCATCCGCCTGCTTCTTCTCGACGCCTGCACGCTTCAACTGCTCGATCAGGGTGCCGACCTGCATTTTCAAACTGCTGGCAAATTGGGCAACGCTTGTTTGCGCCATGTGTAAATCCCCTCCTCCGCTTACTCGAACCAATGCGCGCGCGCGGTGGTAATCAGTTGTTTGGCTCTTTCGGCGTCGACCCCTGTCATCTCGACCAACTCATCGATTGCCAGGTCAGCCAGGTCGTCCCGGTTCTTGACTCCATGCGCGGCCAGTTTCGCAGCCAGCGTCTTGTCCATGCCTTCAAGTGAAAGCATGTCTTCAGCCACATTCTCGAGCTGCTCTTCAGCCACGATGGCTTCGGTCAACAGCTCGTTGCGGGCGCGCTCACGCAACTCCTGCACGGTCGCTTCGTCGAAAGCTTCGATCTCGAGCATCTCATGGAGCGGCACGTAGGCCACTTCCTCAAGGGTCGAGAAACCTTCGTTGATCAGAATGTTGGCCACGTCTTCATCGACGTCGAGTTTTTCCATGAAGAGCACGCGGATCGCCGCAGACTCCGCATCGACGCGCGTCTTTGACTCTTCCTCGGTCATCAGGTTGATCGCCCAGCCGGTCAGCTCGGAGGCCAGACGCACGTTCTGGCCGCCACGGCCGATCGCCACCGCGAGGTTGGCTTCGTCGACAACGACGTCCATGCTGTGCTTGTCTTCATCGACGACCACCGACAGCACTTCAGCCGGCGCCAGAGCACCAACGACGAACTGCGCAGGATCAGCAGACCACAAGACGATATCGACGCGCTCGCCGGCCAACTCGTTGGTCACCGCGGTGACACGCATGCCGCGCATGCCGACGCAGGTCCCGATCGGGTCGATGCGCTGGTCATTCGATTTGACGGCGATCTTGGCGCGCAGACCGGGGTCGCGCGCAGCGGCCTTGATCTCGAGCAGGCCGTCATCGACTTCCGGCACTTCCATGGCGAAAAGCTTGACGATGAAATCCGGCGCGGTACGCGAGAGGATCAGCTGCGGCCCGCGCGCCGAACGGTCAACGCGCAACAGGAAAGCCTTGACGCGATCGCCGATGCGCAAATTTTCGCGCGGGATCATCTGATCGCGCGGCAGCAGGGCCTCGACCTTGCCGGCCTCGATCACCGCGTTGCCACGCTCCATGCGCTTAATCGTCCCGGTGACGAGATGCTCTTTACGATCAAGGAAATCGCTGAGGATCTGCTCACGCTCGGCATCGCGAATCTTCTGCAGGATCACCTGCTTGGCAGCCTGTGCGCCGATGCGACCGAAATCGACGGGCTCGATCGCCTCTTCGAGGAAATCGCCGACCTCAACCTCGGGATCCTGCTCCTGCGCTTCCGAGAGTGGCGTCTGGTTGTTTTCGTTGAGGTAGTCTTCCTCGGCCACCACCGCCCAGCGGCGGAAGGTCTCGAAGTCGCCCGTTTCGCGGTCGACCGAAACGCGCACGTCGGCGTCGTCATGGATGCGCTTTTTGCTCGCCGAGGCCAGCGCCATTTCGAGCGCACCGAACACGACCTCCTTGCTCACGTTTTTCTCGCGCGCCAGCACGTCGACCAGCAGCAGTATTTCGCGGCTCATAATTCCTCTACCCCCTATCCAGCCTATGATCTAGTCGAACTTCGGAACCAGGCGCGCCTTATCGACGTTACCCAGTTCGAGCTCGACTTCGCCCGTATCGATCGCCAGACGCAATTTGCCGTCCTCACACGCAAGGAGGACGCCATTGAAGTTGCGTCGGCCTCCGCTCGTCGGGACACGCAGCCGCAGATTCACCTCCGAACCGACGAAACGCACAAAGTCGGACGGCTTCTTGAGCACCCGATCCAGCCCGGGCGAAGACACCTCAAGGCGGTCGTAGTCGATGTTCTCCACGGCCAACACCCGCGACAGCTGATTACTAACCAGCGCGCAGTCTTCGACGTCGATGCCACCCGGCTTGTCCAGCTTGTCGATGAACACGCGCAGAACGCGGCCGCGAGGGCTCTGCTCGACATCGACGAGTTCGTAACCCAGACCGGTCACCGTGGTTTCAAGAAGTTCGTGCAAATCCATAGCCACAAATAAAAAATGGGCGAAACGCCCATCCCCGAAAAATATGCCCCGCGAGGGGCGAGCGGAAAAACCGCTGGATTATAACGAAATTATCCGCTCGCGTAAAATATGAAATGCAAAACGCCCTGCGTCGGCGCATTCTGCGCCACGCATCGTCGACCGCCCGAAACCGAAACAGGGCGCTCAGCGCTGGCGAGGCACGCGCGGACGCCGCGCCGGCAAAGCGTCGCCCAGACCGAAATCGTTCATCAGACGCACCACGTCCGCCTCACCCAACTCGGCCACCTGCCCACGACGCAGGTTGGGCGGCAACACGATGGGACCGTAGCGAACGCGCATCAGGCGGCTGACCGTCACCCCGACGGCCTCAAACATGCGCCGTACCTCGCGGTTCCGGCCCTCGAAGAGCGACACCCGGTACCAATGATTGGCACCTTCGCCACCGGCATCGACAAAGCTGGAAAACTGCGCCGGCCCGTCTTCAAGCTCAATGCCAGCCAGCAAACGCTGCTGCGCATCGGCGGGCAGCTCACCCAGAACCCGGACGGCATACTCGCGCACCAGGTTGTAGCGCGGATGCATCAGGCGATTGGCCAGCTCGCCCGAGGTGGTAAATAGCAACAGGCCGCTGGTATTGAAGTCGAGCCGACCGACCGCCACCCAGCGCCCGCCGCTCATGCGCGGCAAGGCCATGAACACCGAGGGACGCCGCCCCGGATCGTCGCGCGAGACGATCTCGCCTTCAGGCTTGTGATAAAGGATCACCCGCGGCAGGCGGTTGGCGAATTTGAGCTGCACCAAGCGGCCATTAACCTTGATCCGGTCGCCCGGCGACGCCGACTGGCCGATCTGGGCCACCTCACCATTGACGCTGACTCGCCCTTCGGCGATCAGGGTTTCCATGTCGCGGCGCGAACCGACACCGCTTTGCGCGAGCAGTTTTTGCAGACGCTCGGGCTTGCCGGGCTGCTCGACGTGGCGCGCACGCTTGCCGGTTGGGGTTTCGCTGCGCACGGAACGCCGCAAGGCACCGCGCGGTTTTTCGTCGAGCAGCTCGCCCTCTTCGGGCTCCGCCTGACGGGCGGCCTGCCCACGCCGACTGCGTGCGGATTCGGCGGACGGCGGACGGAAGGGGGTGTTACGGGGTTTATTGGGCATCGCTTAAATCCAGGGTTTGACTCATGACTTCGAGAGGCGGCAATTCGGTGACGCTGCGCAACCCGAGGTCGTCGAGGAATTTCTTGGTGGTCGCCAGCAAGGCCGGACGACCGGGGGTTTCCCGATGCCCGACGACGTCGACCCAGCCGCGTTCTTCGAGCACCTTGATGATCTGACTGGCCACGGTCACGCCGCGGATGTCTTCAATGTCGCCGCGCGTCACCGGTTGACGATAGGCGATGATGGCCAGGGTTTCGAGCACCGCGCGCGAATACTTGGGCGGCTTCTCCGGACTCAAACGCTCCAGATAGGGCAGGTATTCGGCGCGCGTACGAAAACGCCAGCCGCTGGCCAGCTGCACGAGCTCGAGCGGACGCTCGGCCGCAGTCCATTCCAAACGGATTTCGTCGAGCAGAACGCGCAGCACATCGGCAGCGATCGCGTCGGCGAACACCTTGCGCAACTCGAGCATCGACACCGGCTGCTGCGCGCTGAGCAGCACGGCCTCCAGCACCCGCTTGAGCTGCTGGGGATTATCGGGCGACGTCGCGGTCGTCTGCGCGTTCGCTTCCGGCGACGTTTCCGTCACCGGCGGCAGGTTCGTCTCGTCCATCGGCCAACCTCACGTAAATCGGGGCAAACGCTTCCGACTGGGTGATCACGAGCAAGTGCTCGCGCGCCAGTTCAAGCATCGCCAAAAAATGTACCACGAGCACGGGCACGCCCTGCGTCGTATCGAACAAATCCACGAACTCGACAAAACCGCCGCAATCACGCAAATGGCGCAGGATCAGCCCCATGTGCTCGCGCACCGAAAGCTCCTCGCGCTGGATCGTGTGGTGCGAATGCAGCTTGGCCTGGCGCACGATCGCCGCCCAGGCATTCTTCAAGTCCTCGGGATCGACGTCGGGCAAGCGCTGCAACAACGAGCGCTCAACCAGCGCCGAAGCCCAGACGAAATCGCGCTCGGCCTGCGGCAACGTATCGATGCGCACAGCGGCGAGCTTCATCTGCTCGTACTCAATCAGCCGCCGCACCAGCTCGGCACGCGGATCCTCGACCTCCTCGCCTTCGACAGCCTTCGGCCGCGGCAGCAGCATGCGCGACTTGATCTCGATCAGCATCGCCGCCATGACGAGGTAATCCGCCGCCAGCTCGAGGTTGTGCGAGCGCATCGCCTCGACGTAGGTCAGGTACTGCTCGGTGAGCGGCGCCATCGGGATGTCGAGGACATTCACGTTGGCCTTGCGGATCAAGTACAGCAACAGGTCGAGCGGCCCTTCGAAGGCGTCGAGCATCACCGCCATGGCGTCCGGCGGAATGTAGAGGTCGAGCGGCATCTGCACCATCGGCTCGCCGTAGATGCGCGCCAAGGGGCTGGCTGCAGCGCTCTCTTCCACTGCTTCTGCTGTGGAATCCACCGCCACCAAGGCCTGTTCCTGCTCGCTCAAGTTCCGCGCTCCGCCGCCCGCCGATCAGGCGTAGCTCAGGCCCATCGACGCGCGCACGTCGCGCATCGTCTCGCGCGCCAGCGCGCTGGCCTTGGCATTGCCTTCGGCGACGATCTCGCGCACGAGCTTCGGGTTATCGAGATAACGCTGCGCGCGCTCGCGCATCGGCGCCTGCTCGGCGAGGATGCCGTCGATCACCGGCTGCTTGCACTCGATGCAACCGATGCCAGCGCTGCGACACCCTTTCTGCACCCAGTCCTTGCACGCCTCGTCCGAATACACCTGATGCAACTGCCACACCGGGCAACGCTCAGGGTCGCCCGGATCGGTACGACGCACGCGATTGGTGTCGGTCGGCATGCGCTTGATCTTCTGCGTCACCGAGGCTTCATCCTCGCGCAGAGTGATGGTGTTGTTGTACGACTTCGACATCTTCTGTCCGTCGAGGCCCGGCATTTTCGACGCCTCGGTGAGCAGGTAGCCCGGCTCGACGAGGATCATCTTGCCGGTCCCTTCGAGATGCCCGAGCAGGCGCTCGCGGTCGGCCGCCGACAGGCTCTGCGCCGCGGCGATGACCTCCTTGCCGCGCGCCACGGCGTCGGCGTTACCGTCCTGCTGGTAAGCCTTGCGCAGCTCTTCGAAGAAGCGCGCATTCTTGCTGCCCAGCTTCTTGACCGCTTCTTTCGCCTTCTCCTCGAAGCCCGGCTCGCGGCCGTACATGTGGTTGAAGCGACGCGCCAGCTCGCGCGTGATTTCGACGTGCGGAATCTGGTCTTCGCCGACCGGCACCTTGTCGGCGCGGTAGATCAGGATGTCGGCACTCATCAGGAGCGGGTAACCGAGGAAGCCGTAGGTCGACAGGTCCTTGTTCGACATCTTCTCCTGCTGATCCTTGTAGGTCGGGACGCGCTCAAGCCAGCCGAGCGGCGTCATCATCGACAACAGGAGGTGCAGTTCGGCGTGTTCCGGCACTTGCGACTGGATGAACAGCGTCGCCTTCTCCGGATCGACGCCCGCCGCCAGCCAGTCGATCACCATGTCCCAGGCCGAATCGGCGATGCCGTGCGGATCATCGTACTGCGTCGTCAGCGCGTGCCAGTCGGCGACGAAGAAGAGACAGGGATACTCGTGCTGCAGCTTGACCCAGTTCTTCAGCACGCCGTGGTAGTGGCCGAGGTGAAGACTGCCGGTGGGGCGCATGCCCGAAAGGACTCGTTCTGCGTACATGGGAAGACTCGGAAAGAAAGACTCAGGAAATGAGAAGGACGATCAGGCGTTTGAGCGCGACGACGAAGGGCCGCATGATGTCGCCGAGCAGGCCGGTGAAAAGCAGCACCAGCAGGATCGGGAAGCCCCAGCGCTCAAGCTGCGAAAAACGGACGGCCAGCGGATACGGCAACAGGCTGACGGCGATGCGGCCGCCGTCGAGCGGCGGCAAGGGCAACAGGTTGAGCACCATCAGGCCGATGTTGACGTTGATCCCGATGCGCGCCATTTCGGCCAGCGGCAGGCTGTAGGCATGGATCGGCATCAAGGTGACGAGCTTGAACAGCAGCGCCCAGGCCAGCGCCATCGCGAGGTTGGCCGCGGGCCCTGCACCGGCCACCCAGAGCATGTCGCGCTTGGGGTTGCGCAAGCGGCCAAAGTTGACCGGGACCGGTTTGGCCCAACCGAAGATGAACACGCTGTCGAGCGCCACATAGCTCGTAAACACGATGACCGCCGGCACCAGCAAGGTGCCGATCGGATCGATATGGCGCAGCGGATTGGCGCTGATCCGGCCGAGCATCCACGCCGTCGGATCGCCAAAATGACGGGCCGCGTAGCCGTGCGCAGCTTCGTGCAGGGTGATCGCGAAGATGATCGGCAGGGCCGAGATGGTGAGGCTCTGAACGAGCGCGGCAATGTCCATGCAAGGTCACTCGAAAGCGAAGGGCGTTAGGTCGCCCCGCCCGGCGCGCACCAGGGACGGCGGCATGGCGGTCAGATCGACGACGGTGGTCGGTTCGGTGCCGCAGTAACCGCCGTCGAGGATGAGTTCGAGGTGGTCGTCGAGCCGGTCCTGAATTTCCCAGCCTTCGGTGAGCGGCGCTTCGTCGCCCGGCAGAATCAGGGTCGAGGTCAACAGCGGCCCCTCGAGCTCGGCGAGCAAAGCCTGCGCCACGGGATGCGCGGGGATGCGCAGGCCGATGGTCTTGCGCTTCGGATGCAGCACCCGCCGCGGCAACTCCTTGGTGCCTTCGAGGATGAAGGTATAGCTGCCCGGCGTCGTCGCCTTGAGCAGCCGATATTGGGCGTTGTCGACCCGCGCGAACTGGGCGATTTCGGAGAGGTCGCGGCACATCAGGGTCAGGTGATGCCGGTCGTCGACGCCCCGGAGGTGGCGGATGCGTTCGAGCGCATCCTTGTCGCCGAGCGCGCAGGCCAGCGCATAGCACGAGTCGGTCGGCACGGCGATCACCCCGCCGTCGCGCAGCGCCGACGCGGCCTGCGCAATCAGACGCGGCTGCGGATCTTCGGGGTGCAGGGAGAGGTAGCGCGCCATGCTCAGAAGGCTTCCCAGATCGGCGTGAGCCCCAGCGGCAAGGGCGACGTGCGGCCAAGGTCGACGTAGCTCTCGCCCGGGCCGTGGAAATCGGAACCACAGGACGCCAGGAAACCGTACTCGCGCGCCAGCCGCCCGAAAAGGCTCACATTGTCCACCGAATGGCTGCCCGACACGACTTCGAGACCGCGCCCGCCGAGTGCCTTGAATTCATCCAGCATCGTGCGCATCTCGCTGCGCGAGAATTTATAGCGCCCCGGGTGGGCGATCGCCGCGACGCCACCGCCCGCATGGATCCATCCCACGGCATCGGCGAGCGATGCCCAGCGGTGTTCGACGTAGCCCGGCTTGCCGGGCACGATGTAGCTTTCGAAAACGCCGCGCACATCCTTGCTGACACCGATCTCGACGAGGTAACGCGCCACGTGGGCACGGCTCACCAGAGTCGGATTCTCCGCGTAGCGCAAAGCCCCCTCGAAGACGCCGGGGATGCCCACGCGTTCGAGTTCGGCGGCCATACGCCGCGCACGGTCGAGGCGCCCGGAGCGGATCTGCTCCAGCCCGGCATTGAGCGCCGGCGCCATCGCGTCGAAGGCGTAGCCCAATACATGCACCTGCAGGCCGCCCCACTCGATCGAGATTTCCACGCCATTGACGAAGCGCATCCCTTCCGCCTCGGCCACCGCGCGCGCCTCGGCCAGACCGTCGAGGTTGTCGTGGTCGGTCAAGGCCAGCATCTCGACCTCGTTCGCCGCCGCACGACGCACGAGCTCGGCCGGCGACAGCAGACCGTCGGAGGCGGTGGAGTGGCAGTGGAGGTCGACGACGGTCACGATGGGCAAGGCGGCTCACGGAAAACAAGCGTGGAATCATAGCATACCGCCCCGCCCGCCTCGCCCGGGCGCGCGCTTGACCCGATGCTGCCGCCTGCGCTGCGCCGACGCGCAGGCTTTGCACCCGGCATCAGCCCAGGTCGACCGGCACGAAGAGACGCATTTCGCCGCGCTGGACGAGCAAGGCGACGCGCTTGTCGGCCTTGCCAATCTGGGCACGTAAGGCCTCGACGCTGGCCACCGCTTCGCCATTCACGGCCAGAATCACGTCGCCCCGCCGAATGCCGGCCTTGGCCGCCGTCCCTTGCGCCTGTTCGACATAAAGGCCGCGTCCTTCGCCAACCTCGACCGGACGCACGGACAGCCCCAGCCGGCCGCCGACGGCCGGCGTGGATTCGCCCGCTTTCGCCGTTGCGACCTGCGCCTGGCGGCCAACCTGCACCTTGATTTCACGCTCGCGCCCCTGACGCCAGACCTTGAGCTTGGCCGTCTCGCCCGGCGCCAGGTCGGCCACCAAAGGCGGCAAGGCATTGGAGGTGTCGACCGGTTGCCCGTTCACCGCCAGAATCACATCGCCGGCCTCGAGTCCGGCCTTGGCCGCCGGGCCGCCGGGCTCGACGCCGCTCACCAGCGCGCCGGTCGGACTTGACAAGCCGAAAGAGTCGGCAAGCGACTGGTCGAGCGACTGGATGGTGACGCCCAGACGTCCGCGCTGCACTTGCCCGGTCTTCATGAGCTGACCTTCGACCTTCATCGCCACCTCGATCGGAATGGCGAACGACAACCCTTGGTAACCGCCGCTGCGGCTGTAAATCTGCGAGTTGATGCCGATCACCTCGCCGGCCATGTTGAACAGCGGGCCGCCCGAGTTGCCTGGATTGACCGCCACATCAGTCTGGATGAAGGGCACGTAGTTCTCGTCCGGCAAGGCCCGCGACAGCGCCGAGATGATCCCCGCCGTCGCGCTGCTTTCAAAACCGAACGGCGAACCGATGGCCAGCACCCACTCGCCGACGCGCGACTTTGCCGACGCACCGGTCTTCACCACCGGCAGGCCGCGCGCTTCGACCTTGAGCACCGCCACGTCGGTCGCTTTGTCGGCGCCGATCACCTTGGCCTTGAATTCCCGCTTGTCGGCGAGCCTCACCGTCACCTCGTCCGCGCCATCGACCACGTGCGCATTGGTCAGGATCACGCCGTCCTCGCGCACGATGAACCCCGAGCCCTGCCCGCGCACGCGCTGCTCGCCGTGCGGCTGCGCGCCCTGAAAGCGGCGGAAAAACTCGTAGAACGGGTCGCCGGGTTCGAGACTCGGAAAATCGGGCGCCTCCGCCGTTCGCCGGACCTTGCCGGCCACGCTGACATTCACCACTGCGGGCGCATTGCGGGCAACGATCGCGCTCATGTCCGGCAGGCCTGTCGGCAACGGCAAGGCAGGCGCCGCCACCGGCGCGCTCACTGCCGTCTCGGCATGCGCCGCCGACCACGGCTGCAGACTGCCCAGTCCATACGCGCCCAACAGCCCCAGGACAGCAAGCACCGCCACCGCCCCACGCTTGAGTTTCAAGGAACGTTTATCCATTTCCATCCTCCTGTTCTCGCCGTCGAACCCCATGCCCGGACACCCCGGACAGGGCCATGGCGAAAGCTTAGAAAGGGCAGACTTAAGGTCGACTTAAGGCTCTGTAACGGTGCGTAAGAGCGTGTGCGCGGAGCCGAGCCGGCCTGGAAGGCGCATTCCGATGCGGGTTTCCGGGCATGCACGCTGAAACGACCGCTGGATGCGCCCTCCAGACCAGCGGTCGCAGCCTCCGTTCAAAGCCGCCAAAATTGAAATTCAAGCCTTGGCGTCTGCGGCGAAAATCACCCGCACCCGCAAGCCGCCGAGCACGGCCTCGTCCAGGATGACGTGCGCGCCATGCCGTTCGGCGATGGCGCGCACGATGGACAGCCCCAGACCGCTGCCGCCGCGCGTGCCGCCTTCGCCCGACACGACGCCGCGATAGAACCGGTCGAAGACGCGCTCGCGCTCGGCCGGCGGAATGCCGGGGCCACTGTCGGCCACCTCAAGACAGGCCTGCCCGTCCACCATCCCGCAGGCCACGTCGACCTGTCCGCCGGAAGGCGTGTAACGCAGGGCGTTGCCGACGAGGTTGGCGAGCAGGATGCGCAGCGCCTCGGCATCGCCGGCAACAACGGCGGCGACATCCGCCGCCACCAGCCCGAGGTCGATGCCGCGCGCCTCAGCCAACGGCGCCTGTTCGAGTACCACGCCGCGGGTGAGATCGGCCAGCGACACTGGGGCGCGTACCCGTTCCGCGGCCCCTGGTTCGAGGCGCGCCAGGGTGAGCATCTGCTGCACGGTGTGCGTCGCCCGTTCCAGACCAGCCTTAAGTTCGGCGATCGCCTCGACGCGCGCCTCCGTCGATTCGGCACGTTCAACGAGCTGCAGTTGCAGCTGCAACGCAGCAAGCGGCGAGCGCAGCTCGTGCGCCGCATCGGCCACGAAGGCGCGCTGCATGGCTTGCGCCGCCTGCATGCGCCCCAGCAAGTCGTTCAGTGCGGCGATCAGCGGCTCGACTTCCTGCGGCGCGGCAAGCCCCGGCACCGGATCTAGCGATTCGGGCGAGCGCGCCTTGAGCGCCTGGGCGAATCGCGAGAGCGGACGCAGGCCGCGATGCACAAGCCCCCAGATGAGCAGCGCCAGCGCCGGCAGCAGAATCAGGAAAGGCTGCAGGGTGCGCCAGGCGGCCGCCGCGGCCAGCCGGTCGCGCACGCGCAGTGGCTGGGCGACCGAGATTGTCAGCCCGCGCGACTGCAAGGCGAAGCTGCGCCATGGGCCGTCCTCGCCGGCCACGGTGGATAGCCCGAGGCGCGTAAGCTCGGGCGCCACCAGCGGCCGACGCGAGGAGTAGACGACGAGGCCGGAACGGTCCCAGACGCGAATCACGTAATCGAGGTCTTCGTCGTTCACCAAGCGTTCGGCGGCATCGAGAAAGGTCTGGTCGCGCAGGGACAACGCGATCTGCTGCAACTGATAATCGAAGAGATCGTTGGCCTCCTGGCGGGCGAGGCGATAGGTCGCCCAGGCCCCGACCAGCATGGCGACGCAGACGGCGCCGATCACGCCGGCCAGCAGGTGCGCGCGCAGGGAGCGCATGGCTCAGGCCTCGGCAGGCACGCGGTAGCCGACGCCGCGCACGTTCTTGATCCACTCCGCACCGAGCTTGCGCCGCAGGGCGTGGATATGCACTTCGACGGCATTGCTCGCCACCTCCGCGTCCCAACCGTACAGGCGCTCTTCCAGCTGCGTCCGCGAAAGCGGCACCCCGGGGTTTTCCATGAGGGCGTGCAGGAGGGCGAATTCGCGCGCGGAAAGCTCGACGGGCTGGCCGTCTTTGCTTACCTCGTGCGTCGCCGGATCCAGGCTCAGTGGCCCGAGTTCGAGGCGCGGCGCTGCCCGCCCGCCCTGCCGTCGTCCCAGGGCGCGCAGGCGGGCGGCGAGCTCTTCGAGGCTGAACGGTTTGACGAGGTAGTCGTCGGCACCGGCGTCGAGCCCGCGCACGCGGTCAGCCACGGCGTCGCGCGCGGTGAGGATCAGCACCGGCAGCGTCACGCCGCGCGCGCGCCACTGCGCAAGCCATTCCAACCCGCTCTTTCCCGGCAGGCCGAGATCAAGCAGGATCAGTTCATGCACGCCGGCGGCCACGGCAAGGTCGGCCGCCGCGCCGTCGCGCACCCAGTCGACCGTGTGCCCGTCCTGGCGCAAACCGCGCTGGACGCTGGCGCCGATCATCGGATCGTCTTCCACGAGCAAGAGGCGCATGCCCCCTCCATTGCTGTCACACCTTTCCATGGTAACGCGTCGGCGCGCACTTGCTGGCCGCATGTCGCTCGCGGTATAGTCGCAGCGGCAAATGGGAGAGCGCGGGCCACCGGAAATCCGGCCACGACCCGCCGCCGAAGGCGCAATCCACCCGGAAACGCTCAGGCAAAAGGACCGTTTGTGCACGAAAACTCTGGAGAGCGGTGCCCGCAACGCGAGGCATCCACCGATGGGGCAACGTCGCCACCTTAGCCGTCTGGGCGCGACGCAAATCTCTCAGGTATCAAGGACAGAGGGGTGAACTCGCGAGAGTTCGCCCTTTTTTCGTTTTTGATTCGAGGTCAAGATGCCCCAGAAAACTATCCTCAACGACACGCATCGCCGCCTCGGCGCGCGCATGGTCGATTTCGGCGGCTGGGACATGCCGCTCCACTACGGCTCTCAGCTTGAGGAACACCACGCGGTACGCCGCGACAGCGGCATGTTCGACGTCTCGCACATGTGCGCCGTCGACGTCGTCGGTCCGGACAGCAAGGCCTTCCTCAGCCGCCTGATCGCCAACAACGTCGACAAGCTCAAGCTGCCCGGCAAGGCGCTCTACAGCGCCATGCTCAACCCGGGCGGCGGGGTCGTCGACGACCTCATCGTCTATTACCTGGCCGACAACGTCTATCGCGTCGTCATCAACGCCGGCACGGCCGAAAAAGACCTCGCCTGGATGGCCGCCCGCCTCGCCGAGTGGCAAATGCAGGTGACGATCACGCCACGCCGCGACCTGGCGATGATCGCCGTGCAAGGCCCACAGGCCAAGGAACGCTTCTGGCAGGCGCTGCCCGAGACGCGCACGGCGAGCGAGGGCATGAAGCCCTTCTTCTCGGTCATCGTCGGTGACTATTTCGTCGCCAGCACCGGCTATACCGGCGAAGACGGCTTCGAACTGACGCTGCCGGCCGAGAAGGCCGAAGCCGTCTGGCAGGCTTTCCTCGACGCCGGCATCAAGCCGATCGGCCTCGGCGCGCGTGACACCCTGCGCCTTGAAGCGGGGATGAACCTCTACGGCCAGGACATGGACGAGACCGTCTCGCCGCTCGACGCCGGCATGGGCTGGACCGTCGACCTCGCCAGCGAGCGCGATTTCATCGGCAAGGCGACGCTCCAGGCCAATGGTCAGAAAACGCAGTTCCTCGGCCTCGTGCTGCAGGACAAGGGCGTGCTGCGCGCGCACCAGAAGGTGCATACTGCGCAGGGCGAAGGCGAGATCACCAGCGGCACCTTCTCGCCGACCCTGCAGCAGTCGGTCGCCCTCGCCCGCTTGCCGCTCGGCGTGGCCGTCGGCGACACGGTCGAAGTCGAAATCCGTGACAAGCGCCTCACCGCCAAAGTCGTCAAACCCTGCTTTGTCCGCCAGGGCAAATCACAGCTCCAATAAGCTTTTCTGGCGGCACGGACACCCCGTGCCGCCCCCTCCTCCCAAACCAACAAACGATCCAGGAGCCCCCATGAACGTCCCGACCAACCTCAAGTACGCCAAGAGCCACGAATGGGTGCGCAGCGAATCCGACGGCACCGTCACCGTCGGCATCACCGAGCATGCCCAGGAACTGCTCGGCGACCTCGTCTTCGTCGACCTGCCCGAGCTCGGCGCCGAACTTTCCGCCGGCCAGGAAGCCGCCGTCGTCGAATCGGTCAAGGCCGCTTCGGACGTCTATGCCCCGGTCAGCGGCGTCGTTCTGGAAGTGAACAACGCCGTCGTCGATGCGCCCGAGTCGGTCAACCAGGACGCCTACGCCGCCTGGCTGTTCAAGCTCAAGCCGACCAATCCGGGCGAACTCGACGCCCTGCTCGACGCCGCCGGCTACACCGCCAGCTGCGAGGAATAAAGCCGCCTCACGAACGACCGGCGCAGCCTCTGCCGCAGCGCCGGTCGTCCGCGCCTTTGCGCGCCATCGCCACCGCCGCGTCGCGCGCGCCCAGACGATCCGCAGGAAACCGCCATGTCCCAGACCGAAATCCTTTCTCAGCCGCTTGCCGCGCTCGAACAGCGTGATGAATTCATTGCCCGCCACCTTGGCCCCTCGCCCGCCGACGTCACCGAGATGCTCGCCGCGATCGACGCGCCCAGCCTCGCCGCCCTGATCGACGAGACCGTTCCCGCCGCCATCCGCCGCGCCCCGCTGGCCCTGCCCGAGCCGCGCCCGGAAGCCGAAGCGCTGGCTGCGCTCAAGGCCATCGCCGGCAAGAACGTGATCAAGAAATCGCTGATCGGCCTGGGCTATGCCGACACGCTGACGCCCAAGGTCATCCTGCGCAACGTGCTGGAAAATCCGGGCTGGTACACCGCCTACACGCCTTATCAGGCCGAGATCGCGCAAGGCCGTCTCGAAGCCCTGCTCAACTTCCAGCAGATGGTCATCGACCTCACCGGTCTCGAACTCGCCAACGCCTCGCTGCTCGACGAGGCGACCGCCGCCGCCGAAGCGATGGCCATGGCCCGCCGGGTGAGCAACGCCAAATCCAACCGTTTCTTCGTCGATGCCGGTGTCCTGCCCCAGACGCTCGACGTGCTGCACACCCGCGCCGGCTTCTTCGGTTTCGAAATCGTCGTCGGTGCGCCCGCCGAGGCCGCCGCGCAAACGCCCTTCGGCGCCCTTTTCCAATACCCGACCGCCGATGGCGAAGTCACCGACCTCTCCGCCGCGATCGCTGCTGCCAAGGCTGCCGGCGCCATCGTCGCCGTCGCCGCCGACCCGATGGCCCTCGTCCTGCTCAAATCACCGGGCGAACTGGGTGCTGACATCGCCCTCGGCTCGACGCAGCGCTTCGGCATCCCGATGGGCTTCGGCGGCCCGCACGCCGCTTACTTCGCCACCCGCGACGCGCACAAGCGTTCGGTGCCCGGCCGGATCATCGGCGTCTCGGTCGACGCGCGCGGCAAGAAAGCGCTGCGCATGGCCCTGCAGACGCGCGAACAGCACATCCGGCGCGAGAAGGCCAACTCCAACATCTGCACCTCGCAGGTGCTGCTCGCCAACATGGCCGGCATGTACGCCGTTTATCACGGGCCGCAGGGGCTGCGCACCATCGCCGCGCGCATCCATCGCCTGACCGTGCTCTTCGTCGAAGCGTTGCGCCGCGCCGCCGGCCTTGCGCCGCGCCACGCGAGCTTCTTCGACACCGTGCAGTTCGACCTCAGCCAGCGCGCCGACGAAGTCTATGCCGCCGCCCAGCACGCCGGCTTCAACCTGCGCCAGGTCGGCCCAAGCATCCTCGGCGTCGCCTTCAACGAGAAGACGACGCGCGCCGACGTCGCCGCGCTGGTGCGCGCCTTCGCCGGCCAGGATGTCGATCTTGCCGCGCTCGACGCCGAGCTGACCGGCCAGGCCAGCGCCCTGCCGGCCGCGCTGCTGCGCCAGGACGCCATCCTCAGCTACCCGGTGTTCAACCGTTACCACACTGAACACGAGATGCTGCGCTACCTGAAGCGCCTGCAGAACAAGGATCTCGCGCTCGACCATTCGATGATCTCGCTCGGCTCGTGCACCATGAAGCTCAACGCCACGAGCGAGATGATTCCGATCACCTGGCCCGAATTCGGCGACCTGCACCCCTTCGCCCCGCTCGACCAGGCACAGGGTCACCTGGAAATGATCGCTGGCCTGGAAGCCGGGCTGCGCGAGATCACCGGTCTTGACGCCATCTGCATGCAGCCGAACTCGGGTGCGCAAGGCGAATACGCCGGCATCGTCGCCATCGCCCGCTACCATGCGAGCCGTGGTGAAAGCCACCGCAACATCTGCCTGATCCCGAAATCGGCGCACGGCACCAACCCGGCCACGGCGCAGATGTGCGGCCTGCAGATCGTGGTCGTCGATTGCGACGAACGCGGCAACATCGACGTCGCCGACCTCAAGGCCAAGGCCGAACAGCACAGCGCCAACCTCGCCTGCATCATGCTCACTTACCCGTCGACGCACGGCGTGTTCGAGGAAGCAGTGAAAGAAGTCTGCGCCACGGTGCACCAGCACGGCGGCCAGGTGTACATGGACGGCGCCAACTTGAACGCCCAGGTCGGCCTCACCTCGCCGGGCGAGATCGGTGCCGACGTGAGCCACATGAACCTGCACAAGACCTTCGCCATTCCGCACGGCGGCGGCGGGCCGGGCATGGGCCCGATCGCGCTCAAGGCGCACCTTGCGCCCTTCATGGCCAACCACGTCGTGCAGCCGATTCCCGGCCCGCACGCCGGCCAGGGCGCCGTTTCCGCCGCGCCCTGGGGTTCGGCGTCGATCCTGCCGATTTCCTGGATGTACATTACCCTGCTCGGCGGTCGCGGCCTCACGCTGGCCACGCAGACGGCAATCCTCAACGCCAACTACGTCGCCCGCCGCCTCACCGCGCACTACCCGGTGCTGTACACGGGCACGCAGGGGCGCGTCGCGCACGAATGCATTCTCGACATCCGCCCGCTCAAGGCGGCCACCGGCATCGCCGAGATCGACATCGCCAAGCGTCTCATGGACTACGGCTTCCACGCCCCGACGGTGAGCTTCCCGGTCGCCGGGACGATCATGGTCGAGCCGACCGAGTCCGAGTCCAAGGCCGAACTCGACCGCTTCATCGAAGCGATGATCGCCATCCGTGGCGAGATCGACCAGATCGAGCGCGGCATCTGGCCAGCCGACGACAATCCGCTCAAGAACGCGCCGCACACCCAGGCCGACATCATCGGTGACTGGACGCGGCCGTACAGCCGCGAGGAGGCCGTCTTCCCGCTGGCGTGGGTGGCGGCCAACAAGTTCTGGCCGAGCGTCAACCGCATCGACGACGTGCACGGCGACCGCAACCTGTTCTGCAGTTGCGTGCCGATGGACGAAATCGCTTAAGCTCGTCGTTTTCACTCCGGAGAACGGCCATGCCCACCGCTTCCCACCCCCTCGCCTCCTTCTCGGCCGAGCGGCTGGGAGGCGGCAGCGTCGCCCTCGCCGACTACGCCGGTCAGGTCTTGCTGATCGTCAACACCGCCAGCCGCTGCGGCTTCACCCCGCAATACGCCGGCCTGGAAGCCCTGGAGCGGCGCTACAAGGCGCGTGGATTCTGCGTCCTGGGCTTCCCCTGCAATCAGTTCGGCGGCCAGGAGCCGGGCACGGCAGAGGAAATCGCCCGTTTCTGCGAACTCGACTACGGCGTCAGCTTCCCGCTCTTCGCCAAGGTCGAGGTCAATGGCGAGAACGCACACCCGCTGTTTGTCCACCTCAAGACCGCTGCGCCCGGCGTTTTAGGCAGCACGGCGATCAAGTGGAACTTCACCAAGTTCCTCGTCGCCCGCGACGGCCGGGTGGTGCGCCGCTACGCGCCCAACGACGCGCCGGAAAAACTGATCGACGACATCGAAACCCTGCTTGAGGAACGGTACACTGTCGAACCTTGAGTTTTATTCGTCCCGTCTGGAAGACCATGCGCCTCAACACCCTCACCCTCGCCACCCTCGCCGTGCTCGTCGCCGGTACCGCCAACGCCCAAAACACCGCAAAAGCCGAGCGCACCACCGCCTCGGGCATCGCCATCACCACCTTGCAAGCCGGTAAAGGCGAGCAACCGAAGGCCAGCGACACGGTCAAGGTGCACTACCGCGGCACCCTCGTCGACGGCAAGGAATTCGACAGCTCCTACAAGCGCGGCCAGCCGACGAGCTTCCCCCTGCAGCGCGTGATCCCCTGCTGGACCGAAGGCGTGCAGACCATGAAGGTCGGCGAGAAGGCGCGCCTCGTCTGTCCGTCCAAGCTCGCCTATGGCAGCCGCGGCATTCCCGGCACGATCCCGCCCGACGCGACGCTGGTCTTTGAAGTCGAACTGCTCGAGATCCTGCGCTAAAGCGGCGCCCCCGGAATCCCGGATCACCCACATCGCCTCATGAGCTTCTGGCAGCGTCACCTCCCTGCCTGGATCGCGCATTACCCGCGCGACCGGCTGGCGACGGACCTCGTCGCCGGGCTCGTCGTCGGCATCCTGGTCATCCCGCAAAGCCTCGCCTACGCCCTGCTCGCCGGCCTGCCACCGCAGGCCGGGCTGTACGCCGGCATCTTCCCGGTCCTCATCTATGCCTGGATCGGCAGCAGCATGACCCAGGCCGTCGGCCCGGTCGCCATCACGGCGATCATGACCTTCTCGGTCCTCAGCCCGCTGGCCGCCCCCGCCAGCCCGCACTACCTCGAACTGGCGGCTTGGCTGGCGCTTCTTTCCGGCCTCATGGTGCTGGCCTTTGGCCTGCTGCGCCTGGGTTTCCTTGCCCAACTGCTCAGTCGCCCGGTGGTCAGCGGCTTCATCTCGGGCTCGGCCGTCCTGATCGTCCTGAGCCAGATCAAACCGCTGCTTGGCCTGACGGGCAGCGGACGCCTGGGCACCCTGCGCGACCTGCTGAATTTATCCCTGACTCAGGTCAATCCGCTCACGCTACTGATCGCCGCGCTGTCGCTCCTCATCCTCCTCTTCTCCCGGCGCAGCTTGCCCAGGCTGCTGGTCCGCGCCGGCTTTTCGGACACCACCGCCGGATTCGTCGGCCGCTTCGTCCCGCTCGTCGTCATCGCCGTCGCCACCTTCGCCGTCGTGCGCCTCGACCTCGACCTCAAGCACGGCGTGGCCGTCGTCGGCCACGTGGAACAGAGTGCCGCCGCGTTTGCGCTGCAACTCCCTTCGGCCGGAACCTTCAAGGAACTGCTCGTCCCCGCGGCCCTGCTCGCCCTGATCGGCATGGTGCAGAACATCTCGATGGCGCAGGCCCTGGCCGTCAAGCGCCGCGAACGCATCGACGCCAACCGCGAACTGATCGGTCTGGGCAGCGCCAACCTGGTCGCCACCTTCTCCGGCGGCATGCCCGTCGGCGGCGGCGTCTCGCGCTCGGCGATCAACGTCGCCGCCGGCGCGCAAAGTCCGCTGGCGAGCATCGTCTCGGCCCTGATCCTGCTGTCCATCGTCCTGGCCGGGACCGACTGGCTGGCCCGCCTTCCGCTCGCGGTGCTGGCGGCCAACATCATGGTCGCCGCCCTGGCCATGATCGACGTCAAGACCTTGCGCCAGGCTTGGGCCTACGACCGCGCCGACGCCCTGGCCCTGCTCGGCACCGCCCTCGGCGTCATGATTCTGGGGCTGGAAGCGGGCATCACGCTGGGCATCGGCCTTTCGCTCGCCACCCTGGTACTGCGCGCCAGCACGCCGCACATCGCCGTCATCGGCCGCATCCCGGGCAGCGAGCACTTCCGCAACGTCGAGCGCCACGGCGTCGAAACGATCCCCGGCGCCCTCTTCCTGCGCATCGACGAGAGCCTCTTTTTCGGCAACCTTGCCGCCGTCGAGAGCCGGCTCTTCGCGGAACTCGAGCACGCCCCAGCCACCCGCGACGTCGTGCTCATCATGAGCGCCGTCAACCGCGTCGACACCACGGCGGCGGAGACGCTGCACGACCTCAACCGCGAACTTTCCGATCGCGGCATCCGCCTGCACCTGGCCGAAGTCAAAGGGCCGGTCCAGGATCGGCTCGTCCAAGCCCCGCTCTGGCGCGACCTCTCGGGCGAAGTCTTCCTCTCGGTCAACCAGGCCTTCGAGCGCCTCGCCGGGGAACGGGCTCAGCCCGACGCCACCGAATTGCCGCCGCCGAAGGCGTAGCGCATACGCACCCGATGCTCGGCGCCCGCGGCGAGCAGCCTGGATTCGACCAAGGCCAAGCCCCCCACCGGCCATACCGGTAGCCCCTGCGGACAAACGTCCGCCAGCAACGCTTCGCACGACACTTCCGTCGCCCGGTCGACCGCAGCAACCCGGCGCACCAAGGTGACATGAGGGGTCATCCCGACGTGACATCTGCCGGGTTCCGACAGCCTCTGGCGCAAACCCTCGGCAAGGCGCAGCAAGGCCTCCGGCGGCATCTGGCACCCGGCCCAAAGCAAACGGTTGTGCCGCCAGCACGCCAGCCGATCCAGGCGAAGTTCGAAACCACCGGCCAGCGCCGGGTCGTTCGCGATCTCAGCGCAGGCACATTCGACGGCAGACAGCGTCTCGGGCGCCACTTCGCCGAGAAAGGCCAGGGTCAGGTGCAGGGTTTCAGGCTGCGTCGCGCGCCCCTCGAAATGCGCAACGGCCGCCACGCTCAGACGTTCGAGCGCCTGAACGACAGGTGGTGGCGGCAGCAAGGCAATGAAAAGACGCACTCCGGCTCCTCGATGATCAAGCGCTTAGCCCAAACGCTGAGCCGAGTATCCAGACAAGCGAAGCGAACGGCAAGCCGAGGCCTGCGCCAGCAACTTGCACGAAAAGCGAATTCAGGATAAAAAAAACCCGCAGCAGTCGGCTGCGGGTTTAAAAGTCCCATCATTGCGATGGGCCAGGGAGGGCCATACATTGATCAGCGGGGGAACGCTGAAGCAACGAACCCATTCTAGGCAGCCCTGAATCCGTCGTCTGTTGTTGCTTTGCAGTGCTTGCGTAACAATCTGTAAGCACCCGAATTCCCGCTGTCACAACGGTGACCCACGCAAGGATAATGTCCGCACCGCCTCCCGCGCGACCACCTCCGCCGCCGCCCTGCTTCATGTCCTCGATCGTCGAAATCCGTCTGCCCAAATACCCCGAATGCTGGGAATCCTGCGGCAACTGTGGCAGCGGCGCAGTCAGCGTGGACGATGTCCTGGTGCTCCCCGGCCAGCGCGTCGAACGCGACGACACCCTGATCGTCCTCGAAACCGGCAAGGTCGCTCTGGACATTCCTTCGCCCTACAGCGGCACCGTCGTCGAACTCTTCGTCGCCCCTGGCGATCTGGTCGCCGAACGCCAGCTCGTGCTGACCTTGAGCACCGACTAAGCACCGACCGAGTCCCCCTTGGTGCCGATGGAAGCGCTAGAATCGAAGCCATCCGCAAAATCACGCAACGTCAGGAAGGCCTCACCATGACCCAAGCCCGAACCTCGGTCGTCCTCACCGTCATCGGCGACGACCGCCCCGGCCTCGTCGAGCAGCTCGCCAGCGCCATCAGCGCCCACGAAGGCAGTTGGTGCGAATCGTCGATGTCGCACCTGGCCGGGAAGTTCGCCGGGATCGTCTGCGTCGACCTTCCTGAAGCCCGGCTCGACGCCCTCAATGCCGCGCTGTCCACGCTGCCCGGGTTGCGCGTTCGGGCGGAAGCCTCGTCGCCTCCAAGTGCATGCGCCGCAACGCGCCGCCTCAAGCTTTCACTGGTCGGGCACGACCGCATCGGCATCGTGCGCGAAGTCACCCAGGTTCTCGCCCGGCACGCGGTCAACGTCGAGGAACTGGTCACGCGCACGGCCAGCGCCCCGATGTCGGCCACCTCGATGTTCCACGCCAGCGCCGAACTCACCGCCGACGCCAGTCTCGACGCCCGCGCCCTGATCGCCGACCTCGAGCGTTTGTCGAACGACCTGATGGTCGACATCGCGCTCGACGAAGCGCTGCGCCCGCGTTAATCCTTCCATCAAACCGCCCGAGGCTCGCGCAAGCAGCGATGCCTCGGGTACACTTGCGTCTTTGTCCCCCACCATCCCGCATCCGTTTTCAGAGCTATGGCCCAATACGTCATGTCGATGCTCCGCGTGAGCAAAATCGTCCCCCCGAAACGCCAGATCATCAAGGACATCTCCTTGTCCTTCTTCCCGGGCGCCAAGATCGGTCTGCTGGGCCTCAACGGCTCGGGCAAGTCGACCGTGCTGCGCATCATGGCCAACGTCGACAAGGAATACGAAGGCGAGGTGCAGCACCTCGCCGGCATCCGCATCGGCTACTTGCCGCAGGAACCTGAACTCAATCCCGAAATGAGCGTGCGCCAGGAAGTTGAGTCGGGCATGGGCGAAGTGATGGAAGCCCAGAGCAAGCTCGAAGCCGTCTACGCCGCCTACGCCGAACCGGACGCCGATTTCGACAAGCTGGCCGAGGAACAAGCCCGCTTGGAGGCGATCATCGCCACTGCCGGCTCCGACCTCGAGAACCAGATGGAAATCGCCGCCGACGCGCTGCGCCTGCCGCCCTGGGACGCCCCGATCAAGCACCTCTCGGGCGGTGAGAAGCGCCGCGTCGCGCTGTGCAAACTGCTCCTGTCCAAGCCCGACATGCTGCTGCTCGACGAACCGACCAACCACCTCGATGCCGAGTCGGTCGAGTGGCTCGAGCAGTTCCTGTGCCGCTTCCCGGGCACCGTGGTGGCCGTCACCCACGACCGCTACTTCCTCGACAACGCCGCCGAATGGATCCTCGAACTGGACCGCGGCCACGGCATCCCGTGGAAGGGCAACTACTCTTCGTGGCTGGAGCAGAAGGAAGAGCGCCTCGAGCAGGAGCAAAAGCAAGTCGACGCGCACATGAAGTCAATGAAGCAGGAGCTCGAATGGGTGCGCAGCAACCCCAAGGCGCGCCAGGCCAAGAGCAAGGCGCGCCTGGCCCGCTACGAGGAAATGGCAAGCTACGAGTACCAGAAACGCAATGAAACGCAGGAAATTTTCATCCCCGTCGCCGAGCGACTGGGCGACAAGGTCATCGAGTTCAACAATGTATCCAAGGGCTTTGGCGACCGCCTGTTGATCGACAACCTGTCGTTCACCATCCCGGCCGGCGCCATCGTCGGCATCATCGGCCCCAACGGCGCCGGTAAATCGACGCTGTTCCGCATGATCACCGGCCAGGAGCAGCCCGACAGCGGCGAAGTCGTCGTCGGCCCGACGGTCAAGATGGCCTACGTCGATCAGAGCCGCGCTGACCTCTCGGCCGAAAAGACCGTTTTCGACGAGCTTGCCGAAGGCCGCGACATCCTGCAGATCGGCAAGTTCGAGATGCCCAGCCGCGCTTACATCGGCCGCTTCAACTTCAAGGGCGGCGACCAGCAGAAGGTCGTCGGCAAACTCTCGGGCGGCGAACGCGGCCGCCTGCATCTGGCCAAGACGCTGATGACCGGTGGCAACGTGCTGCTCCTCGACGAACCGTCGAACGACCTCGACGTCGAGACGCTGCGCGCGCTCGAAGACGCCCTGCTCGAATTCGCCGGCAGCGCGCTGATCATCAGCCACGACCGCTGGTTCCTCGATCGCATCTGCACCCACATCCTGGCCTGCGAAGGCGAGTCCCAGTGGAGCTTCTTTACCGGCAACTATCAGGAGTACGAGGAAGACAAGCGCAAACGTCTGGGTGAGGAAGGCGCCAAGCCCAAGCGCATCCGCTACAAGCCGATCAGTCGCTAATCTGCGGGACTGGGAAGCCAAAGGCTTCCCAGCACCTGGCGGCGAAACTCAGTTTTCAGAGTCTCAGCGTCTGTTTCCGCCGCAGAAAAAACAACGGCCCGCGAAGGCGGGCCGTTTTCATTTCATCGGATGAAAGAAGGAGCGTTCTTGCGTGCGGTGACGCTGCCAGCCCCCCAGCACAGGTCCTGCAGGCGCGCCCTCAGGACGGGCGCGCAGAGTATCGGGGTTTAGTGGCTGGCGCGGAGGCTGGCCGAGAAGGCGGCTTCCATGCTGGCGGGGAACTGGAAGGCTTCGAAGGCGCGGTGAATCTCGGCTTCGTTGCCGCCGGCGCTCTGGTCTTCGAAGCGGATGCCGAGCGGACGACCGTTCGAGGCCAGGGTGGCGAAGGCAAAGCGCCAACGCTGGGCTTCGGCGAGACGTTCGCGCAGTTCGCGCTCGTTGCTGATGGCGACGCCAGCTTGTTTTAGGGAATCCAGGAACTCGTCAAAGGATTCGTTGCTCAGACTGCCCATGTTCGACTCCGTTTGGTGCGGTTGGTGGTTCAACATGAGCCTAATAACGCGGAGGCGTTTCTGCCGGTTGACACTTTTTTTCGAAAAAACCGCAAAAAAAGTGCAAACCCCTCCCACAGAAAAACTCGCCTTTACGATCAATAGGTTACAATCCGCCCCGACTGCAACAAATCACCTTTCTGGCTTTTATCGCCCCTTTGTTCCGCCGCCAACGCCCTTTCGCATGACCGATTCCCGTCCCCGCATCGAACTCCTCGCTCCGGCCAAGAACGCCGATTTCGGCATCGCCGCCATCGACCACGGTGCCGACGCCGTCTATATCGGAGGCCCCTCGTTCGGTGCTCGCGCCAACGCCGGCAACAGTCTTACCGACATCGCCCGCCTCGCCGATCACGCCCACCGTTTCAACGCCCGGGTGCTGGTCGCGCTCAACACCTTGCTCAAGGACGAGGAGCTCGAAACCGCCCGCCGGCTGGCCTGGCAATGCTACGAGGCGGGTGCCGACGCACTGATCCTGCAGGACATGGGCCTGCTCGAACTCGAGCTGCCGCCAATCCAGCTGCACGCCAGCACCCAGACCGACATCCGCACCCCGGAGAAGGCGCGCTTCCTCCAGGACGTCGGATTTTCCCAGATTGTCCTGGCGCGCGAACTCTCGCTGGCGCAGATTCGCGATATCGCCGCGCAGACCACGATCCCGCTCGAGTTCTTCGTACATGGCGCGCTGTGCGTGAGCTACAGCGGCTTGTGCAACCTCAGCCACGCCACCACCGGGCGCAGCGCCAACCGCGGCGACTGCTCGCAGGCCTGCCGCCTGCCCTACACCCTGAGCGACGCACAGGGCGGCGTGATCGCCGAGAACAAGCACCTCCTGTCGCTCAAGGACAACGACCAGAGCGACAATCTACGCGCGCTGATCGAGGCCGGCATCCGCTCATTCAAGATCGAGGGCCGCCTGAAGGACCTGTCCTACGTCAAGAACATCACCGCGTACTACCGCCAGCGCCTCGACGCCGAGCTGGAGACGCTGGCGGGCTTTCGCCGCGCGTCCTCCGGACGCACCACGCACCACTTCGTCCCGCAGCCGGAAAAGACTTTCAACCGCGGTGCCACCGACTATTTCGTCAACACCCGGCACGTGGACGTCGGCGCTTTCGACTCGCCCAAATTCACCGGCGAACCAATCGGCACGGTCCTGCGTCTGGGGCGCGACTTTGCCGACGTCGACACCCGCAACACACTGAACAACGGCGACGGCATCGCCTACTACGACGCACACGGCGAGCTCGTTGGCCTGCGCATCAACCGTGTCGAGAAACAGGGCGCGGGCTACCGTCTTTATCCGGCCTTGAGCGGCGGCCGCCTGCCCGACGATCTGGCCGTCGGTACGGCGCTCTACCGTAACCGCGACCAGGAGTTCGAACGCCAGCTGGAAAAAACCTCGGCCGAACGGCGCATCCCGCTCCGTCTGCGCTTGTACGAGACCACAAGCGGCTACGCCCTGAGCGCGACGGACGACGAAGGCATCGTCGCGCAGGCCGAAATCGAACACCCGCTGGACGCCGCCCGCGATGCCGCACGCGCCGAAGCAACGCTGCGCGAAGGCCTGGGCAAGCTCGGCACCACGATCTACTGCGCCGAATCGATCGAAATCGACACCCGCGGGCCGCGCTTCCTGCCTGCGGCGGTACTCAACGGCTTGCGCCGGGCGCTCGTCGATGCCCTCGAGACCGCACGCCGTGCGGCCTACCGCCGGCCTGCGCGCGCCGTCCCGCTTGCGCCGCCGCCCCCCTACCCGCAAGAGACGCTCGATTACCTCGGCAACGTTTTCAATGCCCGGGCGCGCGCCTTCTACGAGAAGCACGGTGTACGCGTCATCGCCCCAGCTTTCGAATGCCAGCAGGAACGCGGCGAAGTCTCGCTGATGATCACCAAGCACTGCCTGCGCTACAGTTTCAACCTCTGCCCCAAGCAGGTCAAAGGCCTCCGCCCCGACCCACTGGTGCTGATCAACGGCAAGGAAAAGCTGACCCTGCGTTTCGACTGCAAGCCCTGCGAGATGCACGTGGTCGGTAAACTCGGTAAGCGGGCCCTTCAGCTCAAGGCTGTGCCGGGGCGCTGACGCGGCGGGACCGCTCACGCGGTTTGCTCCGCCCCCCTTCCCGTGTCTATGGTGGAAAGAGCGCAAAGCCCCCGCAACGTTTCAATTCAGACGCAATCCATAAGGACGATACTCATGAGCACCCGGAAAAAAAACGTTGTTTACGGCACCGAGCACCTCCTTTCGGGGCTCTGCGACTCGGTCAGCAAAGTGCTCACGCTCGCCACGCACAGCGAAATCCGCTATTCCGGCATGGTGCAGAAAATCGGCAAGACCTGCCTCAAACCCGACCTGGGGTGTTTCGTCCTTTTCGACGGCGGATTTTCGGGGCTGGTGATCATCAACTTCACCGCCCCGGCGGCGATGGAGCTATATGCCCGCTACATGCTCAACATGGGCATGGATAAAGCGAGCCTCGCCAGCACCTTCACCGCCGATGAAGTCGGCAACACGATGGGCGAACTGATGAACCAGATCGTCGGCGACTTCACCGGCAAGATCGAACGCGAACTGGAAACCCACGTCACCCAGAGCCAGCCCAAGATGCTGGCCCTCAACCGCCAGGTGGTGCTCAGCGTCGACGCCAATCTCGATAAGCCCGAGGCCCGCCGCGTCACCTTCTACACTGGCGGACACAACCTTTTTTACCTCGAACTGGCGATCGACCGGACCGAATTCATCCCTTTGCGCGACTTCGAACCCCAAGGAGCGCACGACCCCGAGGCCCTCTTCGCCCAAGCCTCGGCCGCACCCACTGCAAATCCGTCCCATACGACCAAACCCGCCCACCCGGCGAGCGAACACGACGACCTGCTCAAGTCGCTGGGCATGTAACCCCGGTTCTCAGCGGCCCTCCGACGGCCAGCGGAGGGCCGCCTCGAAGCCCCCTTCTGGGCGATTGATCAGGCGCAGCGTGGCGCCATGCAGTTCGGCGATGCGTTCGACGATCGCCAGCCCCAAGCCGCTGCCCGACAAGGGCTGTACCGTCGGGCTGCGGTAGAAGCGTTCGCGCAGGCGCGTCAGTTCGTTGTCGGCAACGCCGGGGCCGTCGTCGGAAACGCCGAGGAGCAAGGCGTCGCCTTCGGGGTCGCGACGCACGAAAAGCGCCACCGCCGCACCGTCGGCATAACGCACGGCGTTATCCACGAGATTGCGCAAGGCCACCCGCAGCAGGTCGGTGTCGCCCGGAATGCTGTCACTGCCGCTGATTTCGAGGCGCAGCTCGGCCTGCGGATAATGGTCGCGCAGTTCGACGAAAACCCCTTCAAGCAACGTCACAAAATCCACCGTTTCCGTCTGCGGCAAACGTGCCAATGGATCGAGGCGCGCCAGTCGCAGCAACTGCTCGACGAGACGCGTCGCACGATCCAGGCCGGCGATGACATTGCTCAACGCCCGTTCCCGCGCCTCGCTTTCCGGAGCCATGCGCGCCACCTGCGCCTGTACGCGGATCGCCGCCAGGGGCGTGCGAAGCTCGTGCGCGGCGTCGGCGGTAAACCGCCGCTCGTTGTCGCGCGCGGCGGCCAGACGCGCCAGCAGCCGGTCGATCGCCTCGGCCAACGGCAGCGCTTCGCGCGGCACTTTGGACGAAGCCACCGGCGCCAGGTTGTCGAAAGTCCGCGTCGACACTTCGGAGGCCATCGACTCGAGTGGTTGAAGGCCGCGCCGCACGGCGACAAAAATGAACAGCAGCAGCGCCGGGAAGGCGACGAACAGTGGCTGCACCGTCTTGGCGGCAATCTCGAATGCTTCCTTGTCGCGACGCGCGACCGAGGCGAATACCTCGACGCGTGCGCCCTCCGGCGCCTCGAAAAGGGTCAGTCGGCGCCACGCCCCGCCCGGAAGAACAAGGTCGGCGAACCCCGCCGCCCCGTTCGCCGCGGTTGCCGGCGCCCCCGCGCTCTGTGCATGCACCTGGCCGTCGCCCCGGATCAAGCGAACTTCGAGCGGCACCTTGATCGGTGCTTTGGCGCGCCCGCGCTCAAGCTGGGCGACGAACGCGGAAAAATCGGCGCCCGTCTGCGCTTGGCGCGCAGAAAGTAGGGCCAACTGCGCGACGGTCAGCATCTGGCCGTCCATCAGTTCCTGGATTTCATGCTTGGCGCGCCGATAGCTCGCGCTCACCGCGAGCGCCAGAGTCAGCAGGGCCGCCGCCGAAACCAGGGCCAAGAGGCGCCAGCGCAAGGACGGCCGGCGTTTCGCCAGCCCGTCCGGAGCTTCGATCCCGCCCATCAGACGTCTCCCGAGAGACGATAGCCCATGCCACGCACCGTCTGGATGGTCTCGCGCCCGAATTTCCGGCGCAGGTGATGCACATACACCTCGACGATGTTGCTGCCCGCTTCCTCGCCCCAGGCGTAGAGGCTCTCTTCGAGCTGGGCGCGCGAGCGGATCTGCTGCTTGTGCCGCATCAGGTCTTCGAGCAGCGCGTATTCGCGCGCCGACAGGGCGACCGGCTGCGCGTCGTACCAGACCTGCCGGCTCGCCGGCTCGAGTTCGAGTTTGCCGTGCTTAAGGCGCGGACGTGACTCGCCGGCGGCGCGCCGCACGAGCGCGCGCAAACGCGCCAGCAACTCGTCGAGGTCAAAGGGTTTGGTCAGGTAATCATCGGCACCGCAATCGAGGCCGGCGATTTTGTCCTCGCGGCTGTCACGCGCGGTCAGGATCAGCATCGGCACGCGCAAACCGCGCTCGCGTACGCTTTGCAACACGCTCAGGCCGTCACGTCCCGGCAAACCGAGATCGAGAATGCAGGCGTCGTAATCGTGGTCGAACAGGGCGCGCAACGCGCTCTCGCCCTCGCGCACCCAATCGACCGCATGGCCGCACAGTTTAAGCCCAGCACTCACACCGTCGCCGATCAGCACATCGTCCTCGACCAGCAAAATCCGCATCGCTCCTCTCCTCGCCGGTTAGACGCGCCGGCGCCCTGGATCATCGCACGAAACCTCGGCCACCGGCATCGGCAGCACCGATCCGGAAAGTGAAGTTCAGGTTTTAAGTCTGGTTTAAGGCGGCTTTCGTTTAATTCGGCCCGTGCCCCGCGGCTTCCGAACGTCCCGGACACGACCAATGATCTGCTGACCTTCACCTGCGAAAGGAAATACCGATGAATAAATTGCTCACCGTCCTGCTGGCCAGCCTGGCCGCCCTGGCCTCCGCTTCGGCTTTCGCCGGCCCGACCTGCACCGTGCCGCAGGAAAAATGGATGAAGGAATCCGATTTCCGCGCGCGCATGGAGGCTCAGGGCTACCAGATCAAGACCTTCAAAGTCAGCAAGGGCAAGTGCTACGAAATCTACGGTTTCGACAAGGCGGGCAAGAAGGTCGAAATCTACTTCAACCCCGAGACGGCCGCCGTTCTCGAATCCAAGTAATCGCCGCAGGGCGCGCCGCGCCCTCTTTCAGCCCCCACCATTTCTTCCACGAGGACGTCGATGCAAGCGCCTTCAGAAGTCGTCCGTGTTGCGGTCTGGGACCGTTTTGTCCGCCTTTTTCATTGGTCGCTGGTCGGCTGCGTACTGGTCAACGCTTTCCTGCTCGACGACGGCGAGACGCTGCATCGCTGGCTGGGGTACACGGCCAGCGCACTCGTTCTGGCGCGCATCGTATGGGGATTCGTCGGCAGCCGGCACGCACGTTTCGACGATTTCTTCCCGACGCCAACTCGCCTCAAGCGGCATGTGCTCGACCTGCTGAAAGGACAACATACGTTCCAGCCCGGGCACAATCCGGTCGGTGCCCTGATGATCTTCGTTCTCTGTGCGCTGGTGCTGGGCCTGGGCCTGACCGGTTTTCTGCAGACGAGCGACGCCTTCTGGGGCGAAGAATGGCTGCAGGAACTGCACGAGACGCTGGCCGACGCGCTGATCGCCTGCGCCACCCTGCACGCGCTGGCGGCCCTCGTCATGGGGCGGATCGAACGCACCCAGCTGATCAAGGCAATGGTCACCGGGATCAAGGAGCACCACCCGGAAGCCCCCGCGCGTGCGGCGGAAAACACGGCCGCGACGACAAAACCGACCAAGCCGTCCAATCCCTCCAAGCCCAGCCGGCAGACAGCCCCGTAACTCAGTAGTGCGGCGGAATCTCGTCGCGCAGGCTGCGCGGCTCGGCCGCCCCGCCCGCGCTTTGGAGCTGGGCATAGAGCAGGCGCAACTGCGCCTGCATCAGCTCAAGCTGGCGCTGCTGTTCAAAGACCAGGCGATTGAGCTCGTCGACCGTGTCTTCGGTCAGGCTCAACTTGATTTCGAGTTCGGTCAAACGATCTTCCATCGGCTTTTCCATCGAGTGTCCTTTTCACCACCGCTGCATGCGGACGGCGTATGCCTTGGATAGCCCGGAGGCCCCGTGGCGCACTATAATCGGCCAGGCTTCGAAACAAGGATAGCGTAATGTCACTGGTTCCATGCCGCGCCTGCGGTCATCAGGTCGACACCTCGGCCCTCGCCTGCCCGCGCTGCGGCGCCACCGACCCCGGCTGCAAGATCAGCCGGCAGCAACGCAACGCCATCTATTTCGTCGTCCAGCTCGTTTTCTGGAGCGCCGCCCTCGGCTTCGGCGGCTGGTACGCCTGGCACACCCTGATTCCGCTGGCCAAGCAGTACATCAGCAAACCCGTCGCTGAAGCACCGGCCAGCATCGCGCCTGCGCCCATCATCCCGGCGCACCGCGCCGCGGCCGCCAACGGCGGTTAGGCCGACAGATCGTCTGCAGCCTCGTCCTGAGTCGCTCCCCGGCCTTTCTCGTCTTTCGCACTCGGCGTTTCAGCCGCCAGCGCCTGTACTCGTTCGGCCGCGGCAGCCAGCATCCGTTCGCGCGTCTGCGGCGTCTCCAGGCTGATGCGTCCGAGTTTGCCGTCGCGGTAATCCTGCAAAAACACACACGAAGCTTTCTCGAAGTCGTAACCACCGCCGCGCATCACCAACGCCCGGCGCTTGGCAACGCCCTCGACCACCGCCACCGCGTCGACGCCGTCGACTGCGAAGCCGTAGCGTGCCTTGATCAGGGCCGGATAACGCTCGAGCAGCAGGCCGGCAAGGAACACCGCCACCTCCTCGTCGATCACCGCGTTGCGGCCGATGGCATGGCTCGCGGCGAGCATCATGCCGTCGCTGTCGTGCTCGATCTTGGGCCACATCAGCCCCGGCGTGTCGGTGATCTGGTGACGCAAGTCGAGCATGTACATTTGCTGCGACTTGGTCACCGCAGGCTCATCACCAACCTTGGCGATCTTGCGCCCGACCAGCGCATTCATCAGCGTCGACTTGCCGACGTTGGGGATGCCCATGATCAGCATGCGCAACGGTTTCACGTTGTCGTTGCGGTGAGGCGCCAGGCTCTGGCACAAGCGCGGCAGGCGCGCCACTTCACCGGCGTTCTTGCTGGTGATGGCCACGGCCTTGACGCCCGGCTGGCGGTTGTAGAAATCGATCCAGGCGCGCGTGGCCTGCGGATCGGCGAGGTCGGACTTGTTGAGCACCTTGAGGCAAGGGCGCTGGCGCTGTAGACGCAGCTCGCGCACCATCGGGTTGGTGCTGGCCTCAGGCAGGCGCGCGTCGACCACCTCGATCACCACGTCGATCGAAGCCATGGTTTCGGCCGCCTTCTTGCGCGCCGAAGTCATGTGCCCGGGAAACCACTGGATAGCCATGCGTACCGCCCAACTCTGAAAAGGAACAAAGGATGCGAAGGCCGCCATTATCGCCGATAATCGCCCCTCTCGCTCCCGCCACCGACCATGAAGAAGAAACACGCCGCGGCCACGCCGCCCACCGCGTCCTCCACCAATCCGCTCGCCGACCTCGACCTGCGTCCCGGCCAGTCGATCGAACTGCTCAAGGCGCTGCACATCCTGACCCGTGACGGCCGACTCAACCAGGACACGCGGCGCAAGCTCAAGCAGGTCTACCACCTCTACCAGTTCATCGACCCCTTGCTCGACGAGGCCTATGCGCACGCCCCCGGCAGCGACCCGGTCCTCGTCGACCACGGTGCGGGCAAGTCGTACCTCGGTTTCATCCTCTACGACCTGTATTTCAAGGCGCGTTCGGGCGGCCGCATCTACGGCATCGAAACCCGGCCTGAGCTGATCGACGCCTCCCGCGAGCTGGCCGGGCGGCTCGATTTTGACCGCATGCATTTCCTCAACCTCTCGGTCGATGCATCGATCGCCGCACCCGAGCTGCCCGCCCGCGTCGAGGTCGTCACCGCATTGCACGCCTGCGACACGGCCACCGACGACGCGATCCGCTTCGCGCTCGCCAAGCGCGCTGGAGCGCTGGTCCTCGTCCCTTGCTGCCAGGCCGAGGTTGCTGCCGAGTTGCGGCGGCTGAAGAACGAGTCGTTCGGAAAAACCGCGTTGTCCGAACTCAGGCGCCACCCGATTCACACCCGCGAATTCGGCAGCCAGGTCACCAATGCCCTGCGTTGCCTGCAGCTCGAAGCCAGCGGCTATCAGGTGACGGTCACCGAACTCGTCGGCTGGGAGCACTCGATGAAGAATGAACTCATCGTCGCCCGCCACACCGGGCGCCCCCGTCGCGACGCCCTGGAGCGCCTCGAAGCGGTACTGCACGAACTCAACCTCGACGCCCTGCGCTCGCGTTTTGCTCCGGCGCCCTGGCACGACACCAAGGAATGAACATGGAAGCCTGGTTGGCCCGCATTCTCGGCTTGCTCTGCGCGCTCGGTGGCTGGGGATTGCTCTGGACGTTCGGCGCCCTGTTCACCGTGCCCTGGCACGAAGGCCGCCTCCTGGCGCTCAACCGCGCCGAACTGCAGGCTGTTGGCGTACCGCTGCTGATCGGGCTGGCCGTGGTCTGTGGCGCTGTGCACATCTTCGCCATCGCCGACCGCAAGGAGCGCCCCTCGCTCTATGCCTGGGAGCGCGCCGCGTTGCTGCTCGCCGGGCTGGCGGCTGCGCTGGCCGGCGGCACTTGGGCGCTCGCGCGTCTGGCCTGAAGGCAAGACGCGCCCTGACCAGTCAAGGCCAAACGCGACTACCCGCCAGACGCCAGACGCCCGGGCTCTCCGGACGGCGCCCCCGATCGCAAGGGGCGCGGCTTCAGGCCGTCGTATTGACGCGGGTCCCGACGGTCTGCCCCTGGGCGTTGACCGTCGGCGCAGCCCGCCGCGCCTCGGCGCGAGCCTGCTCGGCAGCCGCGGCCTCGTTCGCCGCTTGCGTCTGCTGGCTGCGCTGCGCCTGGCGCGCCTCTTGCGCCCGCGTCGACTGTTCGGACTGACGGGCCTCGCGCGCCAAGCGCTCGCTCAGACCTGCAGCCTCGTCCTGCTGCGTCGCGGCGGTATTGGCGCCAGTGCTACGGCCGACCGACGCATTTTGCGCCGGTTGAACGGCGTTCACATCCATGTTCATGCTCCTCGACAACCCGTTGGGAACACCGGTCACGCGCTAGAGCGCACTCCCAACGCCATTCCCAGCATAGACCAAAGCGGCCCCGAGCGCAGCCTGGAAGCCCGGATCAAAAGGGCGGAGGAGGACAAAACAGCACCTGGGCTGCTATGCTTAGCCTCTTGCTGTTGTTCTGTTTCTGCCGCTCTTTTCTCCGCACGCCCCCTTCGTTCCGCCCCGGCCCGATCTGCATGCCAGCCTCGCGTCTCCGCCTCATCACCGTTGCCGTCGTCATCAGTACCCTGTCCATGCTCGTTGCCGGGGTCTGGGCCGGTCTGTGCCGCCTGGACGATCACTGGCGCGAACGCATCGCCGCCGCGCTCGGTCCTTATGGCTCGGCCGACGAAATCCGGCTCGGGTTTTCGGGCATCACGCTCGAACAGTTGCGCATCGGCCACCCCGAACGTCCGGCCGCCGACGTCCTGACGGCCCGCCGCGTGCTGCTCAGCCCCGATTATTCCGACCTCCTGTTCGGCCGGTTCACACTCGAGCGAGTCCGCATCGAAGGCGGTCAGGTCAGCCTGCGCCGTCTCGACGAGGGTTGGGATCTGCCGCTGCCCGACCCGACCACGCCCGCCGAAACCCTCAGCCTTCCATCGCCTGCGCCCGTCGCCACGGGCAGCGAGCGCACCGCCAAGCCCGACGCGGAGAAGAGCGGACGCACCTCGTTGCGCATCAAACGCCTGGAGATGGTGGACTCCAGCCTTGAGCTGAGCGACTTCGTCGTCACCCGCCCGACGCACCGCATCGAACTGGAAAACCTCGACCTGAAACTCGCCCCACTACAGTTGCCCGACCTGGGTGACAAGACCCACCTGACCCTCACGGCGACGGTCGGCGACGCGCCCGCGGCGGGCTCGGCAAACTCAGCGAGTTCAGTCTTCCTCGACGGTTACTTCGTTCCGCGCGAACGTGAATACGGCTTCCAGCTCCGCTTGCGCCACGTCGAATTGGCCGCGATCCAACCTTACATCGCCCGGGGCCGCCTGCCCTTCGCCTCTGGCCGTATCGACCTCGAGATCAACGCCGACTGTCGCGACAACCGCCTGCGCGCGCCGGGCAACCTCGCCCTTTACGATCTCAAGCTTGGCGGCTCGGGTGCAGAACGCCTGTCATCGGCCCAGCGTTTCGCGGCGCAACTCGCGCTGCGCGAAAGCAACGGCCGACTGTCCACGCGCTTCAATGCCGAAGGACGCTGCGACGAGCCGCTGCTGAGCCTCGACTACAACCCGCAGAGCCGCCTCGCCAAGGCCTTGTTCCGCAGCCTGGACCTCAGCCTCGACGAACTCGCCCGGGCACTCGGCGCCGAACACCGGCACTAAACACGCTCGAAGCGCTCAACCCGCAGCGCCGAAAAAACACTGCGGAACGACACGCACCGTCGTCTCGCGACCGGCGATCAAATACTCGCCGTCCTGCACCGTGCAGTGCAGGCTCATCGAACGTTCGGCGAGCGCGGCCAGCGCCTCACACTCCGCCGCAGTGATGCGCATCACGCGCAGATTGCCCTGCTTTTCCAGCGCCGCGCGGCTTTGCGTCCACCACACGTCGGCAGCCTTGTCGCCGTAGGCAAAGACGACCACCTCGGCGGCACGGCCGCAGGCCTTGCGCACCTCGCGCTCGTCGGGCAATCCGACCAGAATCCACTGCTCGACCGCCCCGGTCAGGTCGCGACGCCAAAGGTCGGGTTCATCATCGGTCGACAGGCCGCGCCCGAACGCCAGCGCCGGATCGGCGCAACCGGCGAAGGCCAGCAGCCGAACCATCATCCGCGCGTCGTTCTCCGAGGGATGACGCGCCAGCGTCAGATTAAAGGTGTCGTACAGGTTGCGATCGAGATCGGCAAGCGCCAACTCGACCTTGAAGATGGTTGCCTTGAGGGCCATTGAACCGCCAAAAAAACGCGTCGACCGACCTTGGGACGGGGCGCCGAGCGTAGGAACTTGCCGACGAACGCCGCGCAGTCCATGCCGCGATTGCATCCGCCACCCCATTCGCATTCATCGGCGCATCCCGAAAGTCCGCCGGAATGGATGAAACCGGCGTCGCCGCAGCGAGCCGTGCCAACCCCGCGCTCCAGGCCAAAGCACGACCGATACATTTGCTTACATGACGCAAGAGTGGCGCAATGTGGGCGCGCGGGAAGGCCGTTATACTAGCGGAAATTTCCTTTCGGGCCACGCCGCAATGCCTTGCCGTTCCCTTCCCGGCGCCGTGTTTTCCCGCCGCCCCTACCGCTGCCTGCTCCTGGCGGCGCTCGTTCCGGCGGTCGGTGCGCACGCTTTCACGGGCCCCGATCCTTTTTCCACCGAAGCGATGACGCCGCCGCCGGCGCGTCTGAACCTCCCCGAACGTCCCGACTTCGTGCCCTGCCAGCCCCCGGCGGCCGACACCGTCTACAACGTGCTCGAGGTCGTCGACCTAGCCCTCTGCCGCAACCCCAAGACCCGCCAGGCCTGGGCTACGGCGCGGGTACAGGCGGCACAGGTCGGCAGCGCTCTCGGCGACTACCTGCCCAACCTCGACGGCAAAGCGGTCAGCAACCGCGTTCAGATCGACGGCGATCGTCGTGGCACGATGCGCCAAGAAAACGCCGCGCTCACCCTGTCCTGGCTGCTCTACGATTTCGGCGCCCGCTCGGCCAACCTCGAAAACGCCCGCCAGTTGCTCGCTGCAGCCAGCCACAGCCTCGACGCAACGGTGCAGAGCGTGTTCCTCGCTGCGCTTCAAAGCTACTACAACGCCCAGGCGACGCGCGCCGCGGTCAGTGCCGCGATTGAATCCGAGAAAGCCAGCCGAGAAAGCCTCACTGCCGCCGAAACGCGCTACCGCGTCGGCACGGCGACCCCGGCCGACCGCTTGCAGGCGCAGACGGCCTGGTCGCAGGCAACGCTTGCCCGCATCCGCGCCGAAGGCGCGCACCAGACCGCGCTCGGCACCCTGTCCAACGTCATCGGGCTTGATGCCGGCCAACCCCTGCGCCTCGCCGAAACCGCCCCGCCGCGCCTCGACCCGGGCTTCGAGCGCAACATCGAGGCGCTGATCGAACAGGCGCGCGCCCGCCGCCCGGACCTCAAGGCTGCCGAAGCCCAATACCAAGCCGCGCGCGCCAACATCGACGCGATCCGGGCCGACGGTCTGCCGAAACTCAGCCTCGGCGCCGGGCCAACCTGGCAGAACCTCGACGGTGCTCATACGCACGGCAACAGCGTCGGCCTGACGCTGACCCTGCCGATCTTCTCCGGCTTTGCCACCACCTATGCCGTGCGCAAGGCCGAGGCCCAGGCCGAGGCGGTTTCCGCGCAGCGCGAAGACCTGCGCCTGCAGGTGGCGCTCGACGTCTGGACGGCGTACCAGAACCTCACCACGGCGACCCAGACGGTGCGCACCACCGCCGACCTGCTGGCCAGCGCCGAGCAGTCCGAACGTGTCGCGCTGGGCCGCTACAAGGCCGGCGTCGGCAACATCCTCGACGTCCTCAACGCCCAGAGCGCACTTGCCTCAGCCCGCCTGCAACGCATTCAGTCGCTGCTCGACTGGCATGTGTCGCGCGCGACGCTGGCCCGCGCCGTCGGCGCCCTCGACAACCGCCTGCTCCTCCCGCCCGGCGAAAGACCCGCCCCATGAAAGCGAAGAACAGTACCCTCATCCTCCTCGCCGCGCTCGTCCTGGCCGTGCTGGCCACCGCGTACGGCCTGCTGCGCGCCTTCAGCCAGCCCTCACTTGAGGAGCGCTACCGTCTGCAGACCATCGACAAGGGCGACATCACCCAGAGCGTTTCGGCCAACGGCACGCTCAACCCGGTGGTGCTGGTCAACGTCGGCACCCAGGTTTCCGGCACCGTGACCCGGCTGTTCGTCGATTTCAACGACAAGGTCGAGAAAGGCCAGCCCTTGCTCGAACTTGATCGCTCGCTGTTCGAGGCCCAGTCGCGCCAGTCTGAGGCCAGCATCGGCAACGTCGCGGCGACGCTCGACCTGGCCCGCGCCAACGAGGCCCGGATGCAGGCCCTGTTCAAGGAGGAATACGTCTCGCGGCAAGAACTCGACCAGGCCATCCAGGCGCGCCGCTCGGCCGAAGCCCAGTTGCGCCAGGCCCAGGCCGCCGCTGACAAGGACAAGGTCAACCTCGGCTACACCGTGATCCGCTCTCCGGTCTCGGGCATCGTCGTCGACCGGGTCATCGACCTCGGCCAGACGGTCGCCGCCAGCTACCAGACGCCGACCCTGATCAAGATCGCCCAGGACCTCTCCGAAATGCGCATCGACTCGAGCTTCGCCGAGGCCGACGTGGGCAAGATCAAGGAAGGCCAGAAGGTCCGCTTCACCGTCGACGCCTTCCCCGACCGCCAGTTCAGCGGCGAAGTGCAGCAGATCCGCCTGAACCCGACCAATGTGCAGAACGTCGTCACCTACAACGTGCGCGTCTCCTTCGACAACGCCGACCATGTCCTGCTGCCAGGGATGACGGCCTACGTCACGATCGCCGTCGCCCAGCGCAAGGATGTGCTGCAAGTGCCCAATGCTGCACTGCGTTTCAAACCCTCGGACGCCGAACGCGAGAAGGAAGAAAAAGCCGCCAAGCCGGCCAGCACCAGCCGTTCGAACAACGGCACCGCACCGCGCAGCGGCGAGGGGCGCGGGCGCAAGCGCGACCTCTCGAGCGGCACGGTGCATGTCATCGACGGCAAGACCATGCGCGCGGTCAGCGTCCAGATCGGCATCACCGACGGGCGCAACACCGAGATCACCGGCGGCGACCTCAAGGTCGGCGACCGCGTCATCGTCGGCGACAATCCGACGCAGGCGGCAAGCAAGCCGAGCAGCGTCGGCGTGCGCCTGTTCTGAGGCCGGCATGATGCAACCGCCTTTCCCGCAGAACCCCGCGCGATGAGTACGCCGATCGCCCCCGACCGCGACGACGTCATCCGCGTCGCCGGCCTCGGTAAATCCTATGTCACCGCCGCCGGCCTGTTCCCGGCGTTGAAGGGCGTCGACCTCAGCATTCGCCGCGGCGAATACGTCGCCATCATGGGCCCGTCGGGCTCGGGCAAATCGACCTTCATGAACCTGCTCGGTTGCCTCGACACACCGACCATGGGTGACTATTTCCTCGTCGGACGCAATGTCGCACAGATGCACGGCGACGAACTCGCCATCCTCAGAAATCGCACCATTGGCTTCGTCTTCCAGGGCTTCAACCTTCTGCCGCGCATGAGCCTTGAAGACAACGTCGCCCTGCCGCTCGTCTACGCTCACGTCGAACGTGAGGAGCGCCGCGCCCGCGCCCGGCAGATGCTGGCCAAGGTCGGCCTCGACGGCTACGCGGCATCGCTGCCTTCACGCATTTCGGGCGGCCAACAGCAGCGCGTGGCGATTGCCCGGGCGCTGATCAACGCGCCCAGCCTGATCCTCGCCGACGAGCCGACCGGCAACCTCGACAGCCACACCAGCGAAGAGATCATGGGCGTCTTCGGCCAGCTCAACGCCGAGGGCATCACCATCGTCCTCGTCACCCACGAGGCCGACATCGCCGCGCACACCAAACGCCAGGTACGCTTCCTCGACGGCCTGATCGTCAGCGATGCCCCGACGCCGGGCAAGGAGGGCACGCCATGCTAAGGCCGATGCTCGGCGAAGCCTGGCACGCGATGGGCGCCAACCGCCTGCGCACGGCGCTGACCATGCTCGGGATGGTGATCGGCGTCGGTTCGGTGGTGCTGATGATGGCCATCGGCCAGGGTGCGCAGTACGCCGTCGCGCAGACCATCAGCACCATGGGCAGCAACCTCTACGTCATCATCTCCGGCTGGACCCAGCAAAGCGGCGTACGCACCGGCAGCGGCTTCGGCTACACGCTCAAGATCGGCGATGCCGACGCCATCGGAGAACTCGACGACATCACCCAGGTCGCCCCGGTGCACCAGGGCACGCAACAGGTGGTTTACGGCGCCAAGAACTGGAGCACCGCCGTGGTCGGCACCACGCCCTCTTACCTCGACGCGCGCTCGTGGGCGCTCTCGGGCGGCTACGGCTTCGACGAAACCGACGTTCGCTCGGCGACGCGCGTCGCCGTGGTCGGCATCACGGTGGTCGAAAACCTTTTCGAGCCGGGCGAGAATCCGATCGGCAAAACCATCCGCATCAACAACACGCCGTTCGAGATCATCGGCACGCTCGGTGCCAAGGGCCAGAACCTCGACGGCCGCGATCAGGACGACACCATCCTGGTACCGCTCACCACCGCCCAGCGCAAACTCTTCGGGGTGCGCTTCGCCGGTTCGGTGCGCTCGATCATCGTCCAGGCCGCGTCGGCCGAAGCCATGCCCGGGGTGGAAAAATCGGTCACCGCGCTCTTGCGCCAACGCCACCGCCTGCGCGACGACCAGGACAACGATTTCTACATCCGCAACCTCGCCGCCGCGGCTGACACCGCCGCCGAAACGACGCGCGTGATGTCGCTGCTGCTCGGCGCCATCGCTTCGGTGTCGCTGCTCGTGGGCGGGATCGGGATCATGAACATCATGCTCGTTTCGGTCACCGAGCGAACGCGTGAAATCGGCATCCGCATGGCCATCGGTGCCCGCCAGAAGGACATCCTGACCCAATTCCTGCTCGAAGCGATCATGATTTCGATCACCGGCTGCTTCATCGGCCTGGTGCTCGGCATCGGCGGCGCGCTCTTGATCAACGCGCTGACCGACATGGTCATCGTCATATCCGGCGGCTCGGTGCTGGTCGCCTTTGCCGTCGCCGCCGGCGTCGGCGTCTTCTTCGGTTTCTACCCGGCGCGCAAGGCCGCCGCCCTCGACCCGATCGAAGCACTACGCTACCAATGACCCCATAGGCCCCGCCATGCCCATCTACCGCCTCGGCGACCTCGCCCCCGACCTCGACCCGGAAAGCTGGGTCGCCCCCGACGCCAACGTCATCGGCCAGGTGCGGCTCGCGCGCAATGCCTCGGTGTGGTGGAACGCCACGCTGCGCGGCGACAAGGATGCCATCTCGATCGGCGAGGAAAGCAACATTCAGGACGGCAGCGTTCTGCACACCGATTTTCACCTTCACCTCACGGTCGGCCGCCAGGTCACCGTCGGGCACATGGTCATGCTGCACGGGTGCACGATCGGCGACCGCTGCCTGATCGGCATCGGCGCGGTGATCCTCAACCGCGCCCGGATCGGCAACGACTGCCTGGTCGGCGCGCACACCCTGGTGCCCGAAGGCAAGACCTTCCCCGACCGCTCGCTGATCCTCGGCTCACCGGCCCGCCTCGTGCGCACCTTAAGCGACGAGGAAGTCGCGCGCCTGCCGGGAAGCGCCGAACGCTACGTGCGCAACTGGCAGCGCTACCGCCAGGAGCTGATCCCGTGCTGAACGCCCGCCGCATCTCCCTTTCCCCCCCGATCCAGAGCCCTCCGAAGCACACGCATGCCTGACCCCGACCCTAGCCCCACGCCGTCCGGCGCTTCCAGTCCGAAGGTTTCCCTCAACGCAGCCCTCGCCCGGCTGATTATCGTCCAGATCTGCATCCACGCCTGCATGGCCGGCATCCGCATGGCCGCGCCGTTGCTGGCCTTGCGCCAGGGTTACAGCGCCGTCGCAGTGGGCGTCCTGCTCGCCCTTTTCTCGCTCACCCAGGTTTTTCTTTCGATCCCCGCCGGGCGCTTCGCCGACCGGCACGGCCTCAAGCGGCCGGTTCGGATCAGCATCTGTTGCACCGTCTTCGGCGCCGTCCTCGCCGCTGTATGGCCGACGTATCCCGTGCTCTGCTTTGCCGCACTGCTCACCGGCGGCTCGACCGGGGCGGCACTGATTTCGTTGCAACGCCACGTCGGCTGCATGACGACCGACCCGACGCAGCTGAAAAAAGTCTTCAGCTGGCTGGCCATCGGTCCTTCGGTCTCCAACTTCCTCGGCCCCTTCACCGCCGGCCTGATGATCGATCATGCCGGCTTTCGCGCCGCCTTCGCCCTGATGGCCGTACTGCCCGTGATCTCCTGGCTGCTCACCCGCCGCACGCGCGAACTGGCGCCGACCAAACCGCCGGCCGACGCCCGCCGCCAACGTTCCTGGGAGCTTCTGAAAGAGCCCCAGATGCGCCGCCTGCTGCTGATCAACTGGCTGCTTTCCTCGTGCTGGGACGTGCATACCTTCGTCCTGCCGGTGCTCGGTCACGAACGCGGCCTCAGCGCCTCGGTCATCGGCAGCATCCTCGGGGCCTTCGCCATTGCCGCAACGCTGATCCGTACCGTGATGCCGCTCGTTGCCGCGCGGATCAGGGAATGGGCGGTGATCGCCGGGGCGATGACCGCCACCGCTCTGCTTTTCGCCGTCTATCCGCTGCTGCACGCCCCGCTGGCGATGGGCCTGTGCTCGGTGCTGCTCGGCTTCGCACTCGGCTCGGTACAGCCGATGATCCTCAGCACCCTGCACCAGATCACCCCGACGCATCGGCACGGCGAGGCGCTCGGCCTGCGCATGATGACAATCAACGGCTCGAGCGTGATCATGCCGACCCTCTTTGGCACGCTCGGCACGCTGATCGGGATCAGCGGCGTGTTCTGGATCGTCGGCAGCGCGGTCGGCATCGGCTCGCACACCGCCTGGAGACTGCGCAAGGCGCTCGGAACGGAGCCCGTGGAAAAAAGCTAGGCCGGTGCTGCGGAACAGCGCCGGCCAGGAACCTTTTGTGCCAGTTCAATGTCATTGTCGCGTCTCGACACACAATGACTACGGAATCATGGCGCTCCCCCACATCCCGACCTATGCCGAGATCGCGGCGTTCCGCGACACACTCGTCAAAAACCGCAAGCAGCTGAGCAGCATGGAATTTGAAGCGAAGAAGGACACGCTGGTCCTCATGGAGTATCGCTGCCTGCGGGCGATCCGAGCACTCGGCGACCGCCCCGACAGCGAACTGATGCGCCGTGCTCAAGCACAGGCGCGGCTCGCCGCTTAAAACGCGACGCGCAAAAAAACGCGCCCGTCGTCTGACGGGCGCGCTGCGCTGCCTAGTGGCCGTTATTACGCCTCGGGCAACAGGCGTACCCGAGCTTCGTCGAAGGCGATCGAGACGCGCGAACCTTCGGGTTTGACGCGGTCTTCCGAAGGGTCGTCGATCTGCACCAGGATTTCGCCGTACTCGGTGGCGACAAAACTCTCGACGCTCGAACCGAGATAGACGTTGGTCGACACCGTCCCGTCGCAGGCGCCCTCGCCCGGTTCGCCCAAGCGCAGTGATTCGGGGCGCGCCATCAGCAAGGCCTTGCTGCCGACGCCGGGCGCCATCGAGCCGGCAGTGACCGGTTTGCCGGCCAGCAGGCAGGGCACCGGGCCGGTGAGCGTGTTGTCGGGCACATCGACCGGGAAGAAGGCGACCTTGCCGACGAAGCCGGCGACGAACTTGGAGTCGGGCTTCTCGTAGATCGTCGACGGCGAGCCGACCTGCTGGATGACGCCTTCCTTCATCACCACCACGCGGTCGGAAAGGCTCATCGCCTCGACACGGTCGTGCGTGACGTAGATCGCGGTAATCCCGAGCGTCTTCTGGATGCGTCGGATTTCGACGCGCATCTGCTCGCGCAGCAGCGCATCGAGGTTGGACAATGGCTCGTCGAGCAGCAGCACCTGCGGCCGCACCACCAGGCTGCGCGCCAGCGCGACGCGCTGCTGCTGCCCGCCCGAGAGGCGCCCCGGCGCCCGTTTGGCGAGTGCTTTCAGGCCGACGAGGTCGAGCGCCTCCATGACGCGGGTTTCGATCTCCGGCTCGGCGACCTTGCGCACGCGCAGGCCGTAGGCGACGTTGTCGAACACGTCGAGGTGCGGGAAGAGGCCGTAGGACTGGAAGACGGTCGCCGTGGCGCGCTGGTTGGGCGGCAGGAAGGTGACATCCACGCCGCCGATGCCGATCTTGCCACTGGTGGGCAGTTCGAAACCGCCGATCATGCGCAGCATCGTCGTCTTGCCGCAGCCCGAAGGCCCGAGCAGGGTCACCAGTTCACCACCGCCGATCTCCAACTGTGCTTCGCGCACGGCATGCACATCGGACTTGGTCTTCGGGTCCCGGAAGGTCTTGGTCACTTTCTCGAGCGACACCGGAACGGATAGTTTTTCCATGAATTCCTCTTACTGTACGGTCACGGTTTTCTCGAGATGTTCGCTCTTGCGCACCAGGAGGCGCATGATACCGAACGCCGCCAGCACCACGAAGATGAGCGCGGTGGCCAGGACGCTGGCCAGACCGAAGCGGATGTTCTCGGAGAAGTTGTAGATCTGGATGGTGATGTGATACCACTTGGCGCTGATCAGGAAGACGATGGCGCTGACCGCCGTCATCGACCGCACGAAGGTGTACGACATGCTGGAGATGAAGGCCGGCCGGATCAGCGGCAGGATCACCGTGCGGAACACCGTCGGTTGGTCGGCGCCAAGGTCGGACGCCGCCTCCTCGATGGCCGGATCGATCTGGCGCAGTGTCGCCACCCCGCCTTCAAGACCCACCGGCAACTCGCGGATCACGTAGCAGATCACCAGGATCGCGCCGGTGCCGACGAGCAGGAAGGGCGGCTCGTTGAAGGCCAGGATGTAGCTGATGCCGACCAGCGTGCCGGGCACGGCGAAAGGCGTCATCATCAAGGCTTCAAGCATGCGCTTGCCGGGGAACTGCTTGCGCACCACCAGCACCGCACCGATCATCGCGATGATGCCGGCGATCGGCGTCGCGATACCGGCCAGGGTCATGGTCTGGAACATCGCGTCCTTGCCGCGCTGCAGCGCTTCGACGATGTTCTCGGTGGTGAAGGTGTAGTCGATGCCCCAGTTCTTGACGAAGCAGCCGGCGACGATGGTGCCGTAGAGCGAGACGATGAACAGACTGACCAGGCTGACGAAGCCCAGCAGCATCCAGCGCGTCGGCTTCGAAGCGAGGTCGGAGAGCCGTCCCGACGGCTTGCCGGTGACCACCACGAAGGACTTCTTGGCCACCCACGAGCGCTGCACGAAGAAGGCCGTGAGCGTCGGAAGCAGCAGCAGGATCGACAGCGCCGCGCCGTTGCCGAGGCGGTTCATGCCGGTGACTTCGATGTAGGACTCGACCGAGAGCACGCGGAAGCTGCCGGAGAGCAGCAGCGGGTTGGCGAAGTCGGCCAGCGAGTTGGTGAACACCAGGAGCCACGACGACAGGATGCCCGGCATGGCCAGCGGCAGGGTCACGCCCATGAAGGTCTGCCAGCGCGTCGCGTTGAGGTCGAGGCTGGCGTCCTCGAGCGTCGAATCGATGGCCTCGAGCACACCGACCATGGTCAGGAAGGCGATCGGGAACATCGAGATCGTCTGCACGATGGTCAGGCCGGTGAGCCCGTAGATCGAGAAGTTCTCCAGCCCCAGCAGCCCCTTGGTGATCAGCCCGTTGTTGCCGAACAGCAGGATGATCGAGAGGGTCAGCGAGAACGGCGGCGAGATCACCGGCAGCGTCGCCAACGCGGTAACGAACTTCTTGCCGCGCATGCTGGTGCGCGAGACGAAGAAGGCGAAGAGGAAGCCGATGATGGTCGAGATCGTCGCTGTCCACACCCCCAGTTCGATCGAGCCGGCCAGCGCCGAGAGGTATTGCCGGTTGGTCAGGATTTCCTTCCAGATGCCGAGCGAGAACCGCCCTTCCTGAACAAAGGTCAGCCGCACCGCCTCGAACAGCGGGTAGGCGACGAAGACCAGCACGATGGCAAAGAGCACCAGGATCGCGTAACCGGTGGGCGGATCGCGCGAGAAGGTGGCGATGCCGAAACCGACGGCGAACAGCGCGAAAGCAATCGCCGACAAGGCGTAGGTCAGGTTGAGGAAGGAGGTCAGGACACTCTCGTCGATCGCCGCGACCATGACCCCGATCGCCGTATCGCCCTCGGCATTGACCACCGGCGCGAAGACGAGCAGCGAATCCTTGCTGCCGATGCGCACGGCCTCATCGAGGACGTAGGTTTCAAGGTAGGAGGCGGCCTCGACCGCCGTCAGGAAGGTGCGTTCCGCCTTGCGATCCTGCCAGACGCGCAACAGGTCGACGTCGAGCGCATGCTCCTTGACGTCGTCGATGCCCGGCACCCCGCGCATGAAGAGCAGGTGCAATTCCGGGTACGAGCGTTTCGCTTCCGACAGCCAGACGGAGGCGTCGCTGCCCTCCCCCGGCGCCGAGCGCGCCAGCGCCGTAACGAGTTCCTTCTTGCCTTGCAGCACGGTCTTCTCGTGACTGTCGCGCAGGACGGAGAACATCCACAGGTCGACAATCAGGAAGAGCACGCAGGCCGTCAGAAAGACGATGATTTTCTTTTTGGTAAACAGGGCCTTCTCCTGGTATCAAAACAAGCCGGGGCACCGCGGCGCCCCGGCTTTTCCTTCCGATCGGTCGTTTAAGCGCTTAGCGCTTCGAACCGATTTCCTTCGTCCAGCGCTCGAGCAGGCGCGTCTTGTTCTCGGCGTCCCACTGCAGGTCCTGGTTCACGGTCTTCACGTCTTCCAGGCTGAAGGCGACCGGATTCTTCTCGGCCAGCTTGGAGAGCGGCACCACGTACCAGCTGCCGATGAGGTCCTGCGCCGGCTTGGTCAGCACCCAGTCGTAGAGCTTCTTGGCGTTGACCGCGTCCTTGCCGCCCTTGACCAGCGACATCGAGGCGACTTCGTAACCCGTGCCTTCCGACGGCACGGTGATGACCACCGGCGCGCCTTCGACCTTGAGCTTGACCATGTCGTGCGCATAGCCGATGGCCACCGGGATCTCGCCGATGGCGACGCTCTTGTTGCCGGCAGCGCCGGACTTGGTGTACTGGTTGATGCTGGCGTCCATCTTGCGCAGGTAGTCGAAGGTCTTCTCTTCGTCGCCCTTGAAGACGTAGCGCATCGTGGTGATCACGTTGTAGGCCGTGCCCGAAGTCGTCGGGTTGGCCACGCGCACCTTGTTCTTGTACTCGGGTTTGAGCAGGTCGGCCCAGGACTTGGGCGGGGTCAGACCCTGCTCCTTGGCCACCTTCTCGTTGGTGATGAAGGCCAGCGGGCCGACGTAGAGGCCGATCCAGAAGTTGTCCTTGTCACGGTACTGGGCCGGGGTGTTGTCGGCCGCACGCGATTTGTACGGTGCGGTCAGGCCCTTGGCCTTGGCGCTCATGTGGTTGAGGCCGACGCCGCCCACCCAGATCGACGCCTGGGGATTGGCTTTTTCGGCTTCAAGACGGCTCTCGACTTCGCCACCGGCCAGACGCTGCCAGTTAACCTTGATCCCGGTGTCCTTTTCGAAGCGTTCGAAAAGCTGCTTGGCGTGCGGCTCCTCGAGCGTCGTGTAAGCCGCAACCGACTGCTGGCCGAAAGCCAGCGAAGCCGTGGTCATACCCAGTGCAAAGAGTGCGAGCTTCTTCATCCCATTCCTCCCGATTCAGCGATAGACAGACAGAAAAACGCCCCGGAGGTAGCCACGCACGCCGCACTCAACGCGCAAGCGAAAAATCGCCCCCTCCGGCATGTTCTTTATTTTTCGGAATTCTGCACCTTTTCGGCAACTCATGCACGATTCCGAACAAAAAAACCGTTTCATCGTGCCTTGAGGGCAGCGGCTGCACGCCAGAAAATCCGGCGCAGCCCGCCCTTCGCCGTCGCATTTAACACCCGATTCCGCATGCCAAGGACATCAAAAAAGTGAAGTTAGAATGCCAAAGTCATCATAATCAAGCACTTGATCTCACCACGCATTCAGCTTAATTTACGGGCATGAGCGATGTCTTCCAGTTCCTTACCGGCGACGACCTCCGCCTGCTCGCGGAGCGCGCGCGCCACATCAGCTACGCCGCAGGCGACGTCGTCCTGCGCGAAGGCGGCCAGACGCCGGGCATCTTCGTTTTGCGTTCAGGGCGGGTGCTGGTCGAAAAACGGCCGGGGGGAAAGACGCAGCACATCGCCACCCTGGTTCCTGGCGAAGTTTTCGGCGAAGTCTCCTTCATCGACAACCGCCCGGCCAGCGCCACCGTGATCGCCGTCGAATCCTGCGAGGTCGACCTCCTCGCCCAAGCCGACGTCCACGCCCTTCTCGCCTCGGTTCCCGGGCTTTCCAGCCGCTTCTACCAGTCGCTCGCGCTCAAGCTCGCCGAACGTCTGCGCACCACGACCGACAACCTCACCCTGGTTTGAGCGACCGGAAGACCGCCCGCCATCGGCACCGACCACTCAGAAGCGGTTTTCGCCCAATCGTCTCAAGCGCTCATCGAGCAAGGCCACTAAGCGCGGCTCACCGCCGGCCCCGACCCGGAACTCGCCGTAGCGCGCGTCGCGGAACACCGGCTCATGCCCCTCCTGGAAAAAAAAGGCATTGGTCGCCACGTGCAGGCGCCGTTCCCGCACCCGGTAGCGAAGCGCCACCTCGCCTTCGCCCGGCGCGGCTTCGGCCAGCGTCGGTGCGGTGCGCACGAGCTGCCCCACCCTTTGCGCATCGAGGCGCAACACGGCGAAACCGTCGGCGCGACGTTCCGCGCCCGCCATGCGGCGCAAGGCATCGGCCACAGCGTAATTGAGCACCATGTAATCGCCCTGCATCAGGGAGCGCGGATCGACCGGCGCCAGCTCCAGATGCACCACCTGCCCCTCGGCGAGGATGCGTTCGTTGCTCCACACGCTCCAGCCCGCCACACCCAGCACGCCAAGCAGCCCCAGGGCAATGACGTGCAAGCGCCAATTCGTTGCCTTCATCGCCCCGTTTCCTGTGCCGAAAAGCCGCCCCGGAACGCAGCGCCCAAGAGCGCCCGCGCGGCGAGCAGCAAAACGCCGCCGAGCACCATCCAACCGGCTTTCACGAGCAGCGTCGCCTGCAGATCGTAGTAATAGCGGCCAAGCGCCAGCACCGCGACCACGGCGCCGAAACCCGCCAAGACGCGCCGTCCGCGCGCGTAGACAAGGAGCAGCAGCGTCACCCCCATCGCCACGGCCGGCGCCTGCCAGGTCGCGGCCAGGGCCAAGCCGAGCAGCCCCGCGCCGCCCAGCGCCCGCCCAGCGCGGCCATAAGCCAAGCCACGCAGGCCACGCGCCTGCCACGCCAAGGTCGCCAGACTGATTGCCCCCATTGCCAGCCGAACCGGCATGGCCGCGCCGGAGGTGGGCAGCGCCCACCAGGACACACCGAACACCGCCCCCTGCAAGGCCGCCAGCGTCAGGGCGAGGGCCAGCGCTTCGAGTGCACCCGCACGCGGGTGCGCCAGCCAGCGCCGTTCGCTCGCCCAGAGCAGCACGGCGGCAAGCCAGAACGCTGCCGGTGCCCAATGCAAGAAAACCTCAGCACGCAACTCGATCAGCGCCGCCAGGATCGCGCCGCAGCCCATCAGCGCGGCGACCAGCCGATGCGGCTGCCAGCCAACCGCAAAAAGCAAGGCCGCCTCATAGACCGCAATGGCGGCAAAGCCGTGGCCGCGTGCCTCGTCGAAAGTGGCCGCCCCGAGCAGCAGCGCACCGTGTCCGGCCAGGCTGGCGACAAGCAGGAACTGGCGCACGACCGGACCGCGCCATTGAGCGAAGGCAAAACCGGTCAGCCCCGTCAGCGCCACGCCCAGCACCGCCCAGCCGGTGGCGGACTTGATCAGCGCCGCCGTGCCAATGCCGAGAAAGAGCAGCAGAAAAATGGCCGCCAGCCAGGCACCGCCAATCTGTACCGCCATCACCCAGCGCGAGGCACCGGCCATGTCGACAGGGGCGGCCAGCACGTCCGCCACACCGGTTTCCGGCGCGCCGCGCCAAGCGCCTTGCGCGCGCAAGGCTTCATCCAAGGCATCCAATGTTTGCCGCGCGCTCATGCCGCGCCTCCCTTCGCCTCGTCCTTTGCCCCATCCGTCGCTTCGCCTTTGAGCTGGCTTTCGGCGTGTGCCTGCCAACGCCGCGCCGTATGCCGCAGCCAGACGGTGGCTGCCGCACTCAGTCCGGCGACGATCGCCCCCAACAGCAGGAAGCCACTGACGTCGAAGCGCTGGACGACGAAAATCTGTCGCCCGAACCCGGCGCTGCCGACGATCACCAACGAACCCGCGACCAGCGCCAACGGCACCAGATCGCGCCGGAAGTGCCGGTAATAAAGACTCAGGGCCACAGCCCAGCCAGCATAAAAGACGGGCGCCCAGTCCTGCCCCGGCCAACCGTCGCCCGTGGAACGGAAGACCCAAGCCAGGGCGAAGGCCGTCGCCGCAATCGCGGTCAGCACCGCGACGCAACGCGGCGCGTAGTCGGGCCGCGCCACGCCGCGCCATGCGGCCAGGCCCTCCCAGACCGCCAGGACCGCGAGATTGAGCCACAGCGGCGACCACAGGCTGCCGACAGGCAGGACGAGCGCCGCCCACAGATCCGCGCGCCCAGCCAAGAAGAGCAGCACGGCGACATTGACGACGAGCAGCCAGAACAGCCACAGCCACGGTGCCGCCGCGACCAATACCCAGGGCAGCGCAAGCAGTGCCCAGCCGGCGAACAGGAGTTCGCTATCAGCCCCGGTCTGGTAGATCTGCCCGATCACCGCGAGCAGAACGCCGATAAGGACCACGGCCGCGCCGAGCGCCGCCTGCAAGCGCCGCAGCCCCTCGGGCGTGGGATGGCGCTCGTAGCCCCGCCCGCACCACAGCGCCGCGAGCGCGGCGACGCAGAGCGGCGCGGCGGCCAAGGCAAGGCGCGCGTAGCGGTGCAGCGCACTCCAGTTGAAGGCAAAGAAAAAAAGCACGCCGGCGAGCAGCAAAACCAGCCCGGCCGCGAGTAGCAGCCGATCCGCCAAGCGCCGCCAGTCGGCCGGCGTGGGCAGGAGCGCAAGACGGCGCAAAGCCAATTCGAGCCCAGCCGCGTTCAGCGCACCCTCGCGCGCCAGACCGACCAGGCGGTGTCGCCACAGGCTACGATCGCGCATCGTCAGCCTCCGTCCAGGCGGCTGCGCGCCTCTGAATCGCCCAGCCGCGCGCCTGTCCAGACACGCACCTTGCCCGCGCCACAGCCAGCCCCCAATTCCTCCAGACAACGGCTTTCGATCGGCGTCAGCCCACCTTCAAGGCGCTCGAGCGGATGCATCAGCACCTCGGTCTTGAGCGCCAGCCCGCCGCTGCCGAGTTCGCGCAGGGCGCCTTTGAGGCAAGCCTCCGCGGCGGAGAAGTCAGCGACCAGCATCCGCGGATGCGAAAACGGCGGTTCGGCGCGACGCTCGCATTCGCGCCCCGAATCGAGGTCGCGCACGCGCACGCGGTTCTCGGAGAGTTGCACGTAATAGCGTCGGGTCAGTGCAAACATGCGCCCTCACGACCGGTATTTGTTCAAGGCGTCCTGCGCCGCCTCGCCGCGCACCGCGGCGGCGACCTCCTTGTCGACGATGGTCTTGCCGACCGGCGCCAGGGTCAGCACCGCGAGCTTGAGGTGCTGAAGGCCGAAGGGAATGCCGATGATGGTGACGAAGCAGGCCAGCGCCGACACGAGGTGGCCGATCGCCAGCCAGACGCCGACGACGACGAACCAGATCACGTTGCCGAGGAAGCCGAGCGTCCCGGTGCCAAGGTCGCCGCGCCGGGTCAGGTCCTCGCGGTCGACCGCGTCGCGCCCGAAGGGGAAGAAGGCGAAGCCGCCGATGACGAAGCACGCCCGCCCCCACGGTATGCCGATGATGGAGAGGAAACACAGCAGGCCGGCGAGCCACCAGCCCAAGCCCATCACCGCGCCGCCGAAAACAAACCAGAAAATGTTGCCGATCGTACTCAAGTATCCCTCCCGATCCTTGATCATTCGATGCGCACGCCGATGCGCTGCAAGAGCGCAAAGAGCATGGCATAAACGGCGCCCGTGGCCGCCGCCGCAGCGACCAGCGCCCACCAAAAGCTCACCCCGCGCTCCAGCAGCGTCGGGAAAAGCACGAAGAACAGCAGCGACGGCAGCACCAGCCAGAAAATCCCGCGCGACAGCGCCGCCACCTGCACCGCGCTGGCCCCCTCGAGGTGGAACCAGACGAAGGCCAGCAACGAGGTCAACGGCAAGGCGGCGAGCAGGGCCGCAAGGGCCGTGTGCCGCTTGGCGATCTCGCTCACGGCAACGATCACCGCAGCCGTCAGCGCCACCTTGAGGACGTAGTAGAACATCGCTCAGCGGCCCAGGGCCGTGCGCAAGGCATCGGGCAGCGGCACCGAGCGGCCGGTCGACACGTCGATCCAGACGATGGTCGCCTCGCCGGTGGCGTACAGCGTCTCCTCGCCCAGCTTGCGCAGCTCGTAGCGGGTCGGGATGCTGCTGCGCCCAAGCGGGCCGCCGAAAACACGCACTTCGACCTCGCCCGGGTAGTTGAGCGGTACGTGGAAGGTGCAGGCCGTATGCACGATCACCGGCCCTTGCGTGGCCGTGTCGATCGGCATGCCCAGGCGTTCGAGCAGATCGACCCGCGCCTGCTCCATGTAGCGGAAGTAGACGGCGTTATTGACGTGGCCGTAGGCGTCCATGTCGCCCCAGCGGATCGGAATCCGGCTGCGCTGCACTTCGCACCAGGTCTCCGGCGCGGCCGTGCCGAGCGCCCCGGCCTCCGGTTTCTGTTCGTCTTGCATCCCGTTCTCCCGAAGCGTGCTTGAACGCGTGCTGCGCAGCACAGGCTTGCGGGGAACGACGCCCCCACGCCTGCGCGCTTGACGCTGCCCGGGCCGATTCCCTACGATGACGCCGGCGAACGGGCTGGCGTACTCTAGCCGATCGCCCCTCCCGTCACAACCGGCGCCGCGGCGCCCATCCACGCCACCGAGAACGCAATGCAGCGAGAAGCCATGGAATTTGACGTCGTCATCGTTGGCGGCGGCCCTGCCGGTCTGGCGGCGGCAATCCGGCTCAAGCAGCAGGCGGCCCAAAACGGGCGTGAGATCAGCGTCTGCCTGATCGAAAAATCTGCCGAACTCGGCGGCCACATCCTCTCCGGTGCCGTCCTCGACCCGCGCGCACTCGACGAACTTCTGCCGGACCACGCGGCGCGCGGCGCCCCGCTCGCCACGCCCGTCGCTGAAGACGCCTTCCTGCTGCTCAGCCAGACGCGCCACTGGCGCCTGCCCGACGCCCTGCTCCCGGCCTGCCTGCACAACGCCGGAAACTTCATCGTCAGCCTCGCCGACCTCTGCCGCTGGCTTGGGCGCGAAGCCGAAGCGCTGGGCGTCGAAATCTACCCCGGCTTCGCCGCCGCCGAAGTGCTCTACGGCGAAGACGGTGCAGTTGCTGGCGTCGTGACCGGCGACCTCGGCCGCCGCAAGGACGGCACGCCCGGCCCGACCTTCCAGCCCGGCATGGAACTGCGCGCTGCCTACACCCTGTTCGCCGAAGGCTGCCGCGGCCACCTCGGCAAACAGCTCGAAGCGCGCTTCAAGCTGCGCCACGAGTGCGACCCGCAGGTCCACGGGCTCGGCTTCAAGGAGCTCTGGGAAGTCCCTGCCGCGCAGCACGCGCCCGGACGCGTCGTGCACACCGCCGGATGGCCGCTCGATCCCGACACCTACGGCGGCGGCTTCCTCTACCATTGGGGCACACCGGAAAAGCGCCTCGTTTCGGTCGGCCTCGTCGTCGGCCTCGGCTACGCCAACCCCTACCTCTCGCCCTACGAGGAATTCCAGCGCCTCAAGACGCACCCGGCGCTGGCCGCCACCCTCGCCGGCGGCCGCCGCCTCGCCTACGGCGCGCGCGCCATCGCCGCCGGCGGCCTGCAGTCGCTGCCGCAACTCGTTTTCCCCGGCGGCGCGCTGATCGGCGACGACGCCGGCTTCCTCAACGCCGCGCGCATCAAGGGCATCCACGCCGCGATGAAGTCCGGCATGCTCGCCGCCGACGCCTGCGCCGCCGCGCTCGCCGCCGGGCGCCGGGGCGATCGGCTCGAAGCGTTTCCGCAAGACTTCCGGAGCAGCTGGCTCCACGAAGAACTGCACGCCGCGCGCAACTTCAAGCCCCTGCTCGCCAAGGGCCTCTACCTCGGCAGCCTGCTTTTCGGCATCGACCAGCATGTCTTCCGTGGCCGCGCGCCCTGGACCCTGCACCACCCGGCCGCCGATCACGAAACCCTGCGCCCGGCCGCTGAGTGCGCGCCGATCGCCTACCCCAAGCCCGACGGCGTGCTCAGCTTCGACCGGCTCGACTCGGTCTACCTCTCGAACACCAACCACGCCGAAGACCAGCCCTGCCACCTCAAGCTGCGGGACGAAAGCCTCTTCGCCCAGCTCAACCTGCCGCGCTACGACGCCCCCGAGCAGCGCTACTGCCCGGCCGGCGTCTACGAGGTCGAACGCGAAGCAAGCGCCCCCCCGCGCCTGCGCATCAACGCCCAGAACTGCATCCACTGCAAGAGCTGCGACATCAAGGACCCGGGCCAAAACATCGACTGGCAGCCGCCGCAGGGCGGCGAGGGGCCGAACTACCCGAACACCTAGGGCGGCTGCGCACCGGGAATGCCCCATGGCACCGACCCAGCCCCCCCGACCCCGATCGCGTCAGCGGACAATTGATCGCTTCTGACCGCCGCCGGTTGATGCGATTGTCCTGTGCCTGACTTCAGCTTTCCGGGAGCCCTATGGTAATATTGATGTAAATCAAAAATCCGTTAAAGCTTGCCCTGACACCACTTGTATCCGCCCTCGCCCAGCGGGATTCCCCTGAGGGATCAACCCCGCTGCAAGCCGGCTCCACGCACCGATTGACGCTTCGCAATCTCGCTCCGAACCCCGACGAGAACCTCGCAGAACGTCGCCGCCGCCCCCCTCTTACACTCGTGTTGCCGCACCTCGTGCCGCGAGACAGAGCCGGCCAGCGGAAAAACCGACCGTTCCAACCCCGCCTGCACCGCGATAGCGCGCCCCCGCGCGCGTGGATGAATCGGGGCGAGCGCGCGCACAGACCGACGGCGACGCATCCGCCCCTGACCCGAATCCCTACACCCTCCCCTGAACACCACCATGGAAGCCTTTGACCCCCTTGTGCTGGCGCGCATCCAGTTTGCCGCCAACATCACCTTTCACATCCTGTTTCCCACCGTCACCATTGCCCTGTGCTGGGCCTTGCTGTTCTTCCGCTGGCGCTGGCTCGCCACCCGCGATACGGCTTGGCTCGAGGCTTACCGGCTCTGGACCAAGGTCTTCGCGCTCTCGTTTGCTCTCGGCGTGGTCTCGGGCATCACCATGAGTTTCCAGTTCGGCACCAACTGGCCGGGCTTCATGGAGCGCATCGGCAACATTGCCGGCCCCTTGCTCGGCTATGAGGTACTCACCGCGTTCTTCCTGGAAGCCACCTTCCTCGGCGTCATGCTGTTCGGCCACGGCAAGGTGTCCGAGCGGGTCCACCTCTTCGCCACCGCGATGGTCGCGCTGGGCACCACCTCGTCGGCCTTCTGGATTCTGGCACTGAACTCCTGGATGCAAACCCCGGCCGGCTTCTACGTCGAAGGCGGCCAGTACCATGTCGAAAGCTGGCTGGCGGTGATCTTCAACCCCTCCTTCCCCTACCGCTTTGCCCACATGCTGCTGGCTTCGGGGCTGACCGTGGCCTTCCTGCTCGCCGGGCTGTCGGCCTGGCAGATCCTGCGTCGGCGCGAAAGCCCGGCCACCGGCGTGTCGCTCCGCACCGGCCTGATTGCCGGCGCGATCCTGATTCCGATCCAGATCTTCGTCGGCGACCTGCACGGGCTCAACACCTTCGAACACCAGCCGCAGAAAGTCGCCGCAATGGAAGGCGTGTGGGAGACCCAGCGCGGCGCCCCACTCTTGATGTTTGCGCTACCGGATGAAAAAACGCGCAGCAACCATTTCGAAATCGGCATTCCCAAGGGCGCCAGCCTCATCCTCACCCACGACCCGAATGGCGAAATCCGCGGCCTGAACGAATTTGAAGGCAAGCATCCGCCGGTCGCGCCCTTGTTCTGGGGCTTCCGCATCATGGTCGGCATCGGCCTGCTGATGCTGGCCACCAGCTGGGCCGGCGTGTGGGCGCTGCGCCGCCGCGCGGCGAGTGCCGCAAACTCGCTGCCGCGCCCGCTGCTGTGGAGCCTCGTCGGGATGACCTTCTCCGGCTGGGTCGCCACCGTCGCCGGCTGGTACGTGACCGAAATCGGCCGCCAGCCCTACATGGTCTTCGGCGAGCTGCTCACGCGCGACCTCGTCGGCCCGGCGCCGGCCTCCTCGATCGCCATTTCGCTGGCCGCCTACCTCATCACTTACCTGGTGCTGATCGTCGCCTACATCAGCGTGCTTTTCTACATGATCGGCAAGCCGGTCAGCGCCCAAGGAGTCCAGGCATGAGCTTCGACCAATTCCTCCCGATTTACTTCTTCGTCATCCTCGGCGTGGCGATGCTGCTGTACGTGATCCTCGACGGCTTCGACCTCGGCATCGGACTGCTCCTGCCGCTCGCCGAGGACGCCGAGAAGGACAGCATGATCGCCTCCATCGGCCCCTTCTGGGACGCCAACGAAACCTGGCTGGTGCTCGGCGTCGGCGTGCTGCTGATCGCCTTCCCGCAGGCACATGGGCAGATTCTCGGTGCCCTCTATTTGCCGGTCACCGCCATGCTGATCGGGCTGATCCTGCGCGGCGTGGCCTTCGACTTCCGCGTCAAGGCACGCGACCAGCACAAGCACCTGTGGAACCTGACCTTCTTCGCCGGCTCGCTGGTGGCCACCCTGGCCCAGGGCTGGATGCTCGGCCGCTACGTCACCGGCTTCGGCGAGGGCGTCAGCCATCAGGTTTTCGCCCTGCTCATCGCGCTGACCCTGCCGGCTGCCTATCTGATGCTCGGCGGCTGCTGGCTGCTGCTCAAGACCGAGGGCGAGCTGCAGGAAAAAGCCCGCCGCTGGGCCCGCAACAGCCTCGCCCCGGTGGCGCTGGGCATGCTGGTCATCTCGCTGGCCACCCCCTGGATCAGCGAAACGGTGCGCGAAAAATGGTTCGCGATGCCGGCCTTCCTGGCCCTGCTGCCCATCCCCCTGATCAGCGTCATCGCCCTGGCCGGCCTGGCCTGGGTGTTGCAACGCCCCAAGGTTCGCCATGAATTCTCCTGGCTGCCTTTTGTGCTCGCCACCATCATCCTGCTGATGGGCTTCTTTGGCCTGGCCTACAGCCTGTACCCCTACGTCATCATGGACCGCATGACGCTCTGGGACGCCGCCGCCTCCACCCCGGCGCTCACCGTGATCTTCTTCGGCACCGTGCTGACCGTGCCGGTGATTCTCGCCTACACCGCCTTCGCCTACTGGGTGTTCCGCGGCAAGAGCACGCCGCTGACCTACGGCTAAACAACGGCCGACACCGCAGCCCGCGCGCCGACGCCACCTTCGGCGCCGCGCGCAGGCCGCGGCCTGGCACTGGCCTGGAGGGCGCATGGAATGGCGCGCCCAGCCCGATGCGCGAATTTGGAAACGCCCTGCATTCGGCGAATCCGGCAAACTCGGCTATCATGCGCCCGGGCTCTCTGGGCGCCCGCCTCGCGCAAGCACACGCACCACAGCATTCCGCAAGCCCTTCGCTTGCATACCCCTCCAGGCCGACAGCGAGCAGGCCGAGATCAAGGAGCTGGTATGCCCATTCACCCCCCAAATTCCCCTCACGTCCCGAGTGCAGCGCACGAACCCGGCGTCGCCCCGCTATTGCGGGTCGCCAAGCGGCTGCACCGCGCCGCCGTCTCGTCCTCGCTGGCGGAATCGCTCCCCGTCCTCAGACGGCTGCTCGCCGCGCAGGTCATCCGCGGCCTGACGCTGCCGCAACTGAGCCAGCGCCGCAGCCTCATTCAACGCAAACACCTCCTGCAGACCCTGGCAATCGAAGCCGGCTTCCTCAACTGGGACGCCTATCGCGGCGCCCTCGCCGAAACGCCGCATGATCCACCGCTGCCCTTCGACGTGCACACACGTGCAGCCGGCTACCCCAACCTGTGGTTCTCCTCGCTGGCGGACGCCGAAGCCCACGCCGCCCGCCACGGCGGCCGCGCAGTGCGCCTTGGGCAACAGGCGGTCGTATTCGTGGAAGACGTTTCTGCCGTGATTTAAGGCGACGGACGGCGCTGAGTTCATACGCGGAACGTAAGCTCGGCCGCGCCGAACGCCCTGTGTTCTGCCACACGCGCCGCCCAGCGGCGGCGCGCTTTCCCCCTCCACCCCACCGGCCTGGAACACCCGTCCGACGGGCGTTGGCGCCTGCCTGGAAGGCGCATGGAACGGACGTCCAGATCGCCCCTGCCATTCCGACCGCCAAAGCTCGCGACCATCGCGTGGGGCATCACCTCATCCGCCGAGAATTTGGTAGTTATACCAAATTTATGGATAATGCATCTTCAGCACAACACACGGCCCCCCCCATGAGTGTCAAAGAATCGATTCTGGAAGCCGGGATCGCCCTGCTGGAAAGCAAGGGAATCGCCGCCTTGACGCAACCGCAGGTCGCCAGCGCCGCAGGGATCAAACAGAGTCACCTGACCTATTACTTCCCGACGCGCACCGACTTGCTGACGGCGATCGCCGACCGTTGGGTGACGCAGGCGATGGACGCCCTGAGCGTGCGCGTGGGTGAAAAACCGGCGTTCGCCACACTGGCCGGCAACCTGGCCGAAACGATGATCAAAGGAGAGCCCGCGCGCGGCATCATCGGCCTGATCGTCGCCGCCGACGCCGAACCCCGTATCCGCGAAACCTTGCGTCATCTCGACGGGGTGATGCGTACGCATTTCAAGGGCATCCTTGTCAGCGCGGGGCTCCCCGCGAGCGACGACGACGCCCTGCTGTTGCAGGCCACAGCGGTCGGGCTGGCGCTCATGCACCAGTCGCGCCTGAATGCAGAATCGTTGGCCGAGTTCCCGCGCGGAATCGACGCCTTGCTGCGCCTCCTCATCGCGCAACAGAGCACCGCCAATGCGGTGGTACAGCGATCGCCGAAAAATACCGGGGCCAGCGCACCAGCAAGCCCCCCAACGCCCAAGCGCCGCACCTCCCGACGGCCCCAATGATGGCTGGCGCGCGGCTCGACATCGATTTTTCTCCCCCTGGTTCGACACTGTCGAACGCTTTTTTGAAAGCACAGTGAAAATGAAAAATGCACACTCGCCGGCCGCCTTTCGGGCCATCGTCAGCTTTCTCGCCCTATCCACCGTCCTGATGCTGCTGACACAGACGACGCCCGTCTTTGACTACGATCTGGCCGCCAGGCTCGGATTCCAGAAGGGCGCCGACCAAATCACCGATTTCGGCGTACACGTCATCCGCGCGTTTTGCCTGAGCGATACCGTGGTCTTCATTCCGCTGACCGTGCTCGCCCTGATTGGCCTGCTGATGAAGAAACGCTGGGCCTTGTTCCCCACGGCCGCCGCCGCGGGAATATCGATCTACTGGGTGATCGCCTATGGCGTCATGGTGCATAACCTCAACGGGATGCCCGGCTACCACGCCGTTCTCGCCGCGCCGGACTGGATGATCATGGGCGCGTACATCGGCTTCGGCCTCTGGAACCTGCTCTACCTGATGTTCAGGGGCGACCGCTTGGTCGGGTAGCGCAGCCCCCCCCCATCCGGGAAGCAAAAGCATGAAGGCACGGCTCGGCAGCTCGCTCTGCCCGGCGTCGGGCTGCGCCCAGCCTGCCGCCCTGCGCCACGCACGGCTGATCGACGGCACGGGAGCGCCGCCCCGCGACAACGTCACCCTGCTGCTGGGCGACGGCACGATCAAGGCCATCCAACCCGACGGCCCGCCCCCCGCCGGCTACCGGGAGATCAGCCTCAGAGGGCTCACCGTCCTGCCCGGGTTCATCAATGCGCATGTGCATGGCGCCTACAACCGCCAGAACCTGAAGGACTGGCTGCAGGCCGGGGTCACCAGCGTCCGCGATCTGGGCACGGAAGCTCAACTGGAAGACGACCGATCGTGGAATGAGCTGAAACGAATCCCCGGGCACGCACGCCTGATTGCCGCCACACCCTTGATCGGACCGACCGGCGGCTATGCCAGCCTGATCGTCAATAGCACGGCGGAAGGCATCGCGCTCGTCGAGCGCGCCCACCACCTGGGCTACGACCTCATCAAACTCACCCAGGAAGACCAGCTGCAAGGACAGGACTGGCCGGTACTGCCGCCGAAGATCGCCCGCGCCATGGCTGCGCGGGCTCGGGCGCTGGGCATGCCGGTCGCCGTTCATCTCAGCCACACCCGACGGCTGCCGCAGGCGATCGGGATCGGTGCTACGGACTTCGCGCACATGGTCGTCGAGCCGCTCCCCCGCCCCCTGGCAAAACGCATCGCCGCGCGAGGCATCCTCTGGGTGCCGACGCTTGAATTGTGGCAGGGCGTGCAGCAACGGCACGGCATCCACTGGGGCGACATCGCCGTCGCCAACACCGGCGTCTTCTTTCGCGAGGGCGGCAAGATCGCGCTGGGCACCGACTTCGGCGGCTACGACACACCGTTCGACCGTGGCTTTCCGCAAACCGAAGTGCTGTTGTTGCAAAAAGCCGGGCTATCCCCCATGGACATCATCGTCGCCGGCACCCGCCATGCCGCTGAAGCCAGCGGAAGACTCGCAGACCTCGGCACCATCGAGCCGGGAAAACGGGCCGATTTGCTGATGGTGCATGGCGATCCGCTCACGGACATTCGCGCGCTTTTCAGCCCGGCACAGGTTTGGCTGGACGGAGAGCCGGTCAGAGACTGAAGCCACAGCAACAGGGAGCACCCCTAAAAACGCTCCCCGCCTTTCCCAAAAAACGGCCTGGAGTGCCCATCCCGCGGGCGCTAGGGTATGCCTGGAAGGCGCATGGAATGGCGCTCCCGGCATGGCACCCGCTGAGAGGCGCATCTGGATGCGCCTCTCCGGCACGATCAAAAATGATGATTGAAGATGCCGATGGCAAGGCGTAGGATGCAAAAAACATGTTTCAGGCATCGCATCGTCCGTCCGCGCTTTGACGATAAAAAGAAAAACTGTACTGTCCTTTTGTTGGTCCGATCTCCGCTATTTTCCAGCAAAACCAGAAAAAACATAGCGCGCTGAAAAAACAATGGGTATTTAAGCGCATCACACATCAGGTTTCACATTCACACACTTCTATCAATTTTCTTTGTCTGTATCGCGATCCTTACCGGTACAGCACAGGCCACAGCCCTAACTCCTGATCTGATAACTTTCGAAGGGGAGACCTCTCGACTCCACTCGAACCCTTTACGGACCTTGATCGAAAAAGGCAAGATCAAAATTGAAAGCGGTGGGTTTTGCACTGGCTCAATTGGATACAATGCATCTTGGCGAATCGAAGACAATCAACTTTTTCTTGAAAAAATAATTGATAGGCAATGCAGCAAACCAAGGGAAGTCGACCTCAAAACACAATTCCAGGATAAAAACCCACCAATTCTTGCGGACTGGCACTCAGGAATACTTGTTATCGCAAGAGGGAAATTAAAGGAATTCGTAAACTTTGGATACGCATCTATATACGAAAAATATGTCGTACTTCTAGTAAAGAATGGGGAAATTGTTTCGCGTGTTGATTTTGATGAACCTCCCTGGTAACCCCCTAAAAAATCATTTAGTAATAGAGCAACACAGAGCTGACCAACTCCAGCCCCCGAAAATCGCATGAGCGTCCCGACCTTAACCATCCGCCCCTACCGCCCCGCCGACCACGACTCCTTGGTTGCCCTCTGGAACACGGTGTTTCCGGGCGACTCGCCGTGGAACGAACCCAGCAAGCTCATCCAGACCAAGCTCACCGTCCAGCCCGAGCTCCTTTTCGTCGCCTGCCTGGAGGCAAAAATCGTTGGCGCCATCATGGCCGGCTTCGACGGCGTGCGGGGCTGGGTGCATCATCTGGCGGTCGATCCGGCGTCCCGCCGCCAAGGAATTGCGACAAAGTTGATGCGTGCCGCCGAATCCGGGCTGCATCAACTCGGCTGCCCCAAAGTGAATTTGCAGGTACGCTCGACCAACCTCGAAGTCATCCAGTTCTACCAAGCACTCGGCTACGACCTTGAGGAGCGGGCAAGCTTAGGCAAGCGCCTGGTCTGAATTCATCCGCCCCCGTCACTGAGCCAGCGCACGCTGCCCGCCCGTTTATTTCCAGGAAAGCATGAACACGCTCACCATTCGCCAAGCCGTCCTCGCCGACCTTGAGGCCCTGGCGCCGCTCTTCGATGGCTACCGCCAGTTCTACGGCCAGCCCAGCGACATTTCGGCCGCCCACGCGTTTTTGCGCGCCCGTTTCGAACACGGCGAGTCCTTTGTCTTCATTGCGCTCGATGGCGACACACCGGTGGGCTTTACCCAGCTCTACCCGAGTTTCTCGTCCGTCTCGCTGGCGCGCATCTTCGTGCTCAACGACCTCTTCGTGCATGAATGCGCGCGCCGGAAAGGCGTGGCCTCAAAATTGCTGTCCGCAGCGACGGAATTTGCGCAGGCCTTGGGCGCCGTTCGCGTCTCGCTCTCGACCGCGATCAGCAACAAAAGCGCCCAGGCCGTATATCAGGCCGCCGGATGGACACGCGACCAACAGTTCCTGATTTATCACTTCCCCATTTCGGGATGAGCCAGCGCACATACGGGTGTGCACTGGGACAAAGAGGAGCCCGCCCCTTATTGTTCTGTTCTGCCATGCCGTAGAGTCACCCCGATCAGATCACCGCGGCAGCAGTGACAACAACCCTTCACATAACAGACGCCAGGCACCTACACATCATGCGCAAATTAATTCTCGTGATTATTGCTGCACTCGCCATTCCAATTGCAAACGCAAAGGAATATGGAAATTACGACCTAAAGCGCCTGCTCACCGTTACCGAAACGCCTTCAGGGAAAAAATATGGCTTCGACGGCGCATATCTCGACCAGATACTGAATGACTTGTCTGCACATGCAAAAAACTACCCACCTCAATTTGACACACCACAAGATCAGCAACGCGCCACCCAAGATGTGAAGACACTATCGGGAATGCTCGACACGTTAATCAACTCTCCCACGCCCAACATCGAGCTTCTTGTCCGCGCCGGACACCTCAATAGCATTGGCCATAATCTAAAAATCCCTGGGATGGCCGAAAAAGCCAATTCAATCTTCCTGAGACTACTGACCGCAGCGCCGTCCGATCCGCGTGGAAACTACATGTACGGAACCTTTCTAGCCGGCACCGGAAAACCGAAGGAAGCACTCCCGTTTCTTGAAAAGGCTCTTTCCGTCGGCGTTGTTGATGCAGCGTACACGATCGGAATGACATACTTGACGCTCGGAGACAAAGAACAAGCTTTGAAAAACCTTGAGGATTACAAACGTCGCAAACCGAGCGATGGAAGCATCGACAAACTCATTGACGCCATTCGTAACGGAAAAATCGAGATCAAAAGGAGTACCAGCTGAACCACGAGGCTCTAAAGATAGATAACGGTTAGATCCTGGATGATCCAGAGCGCTTTCAGGAAAAGATCAGGATATGATGTTCGCCACTCTTTAAACACCTGCTGTCCATCACAGGACCCCGCCCCAATGAACGCTTCCCGCCCCGCTCCGCTCTGGCCCTTGCCCCGCGTCGTCGCGCACCGCTGCGGCGGGGCGCTGGCGCCCGAAAACACTCTGGTTGGCCTCGACCTCACGCAGGCGCTGGGTTTTTGCGCCGTCGAGTTCGACGTCATGCTCTCGGCCGACGGCACGCCCTGGCTGATCCACGACGAGACGCTGGAGCGCACAACCGACGGGCACGGCAAGGTGTGCGAGGCGAGCGACGCCGTGCTGGCGATGCTCGATGCCGGCGCCCGCCATCACCGCGCCTACGCCGGCGAGCCACTGCCCACCTTTGCCGCGACGGCGGCGCGCTGCCGCGCCCTGGGCCTCAAGGCCAACGTCGAGATCAAGCCGGCAGCAGGCTTTGAGGAAAAGACGGGCGAAGTCGTGGCCCGCGCCATCCTCGAACACTGGGCGGGCGATGCGCTGCCGCTCGTCTCTTCATTCTCCGACGCAGCCCTGGCCGCAGCGCGGCGCGTGGCGCCCGACCTGCCGCTGGGTTACCTGTGGGACGTTCCGCCCGAGGATTGGCTGGCGCGTGCCGCTCGGCACGGCGTCTACAGCCTGCACTGTTCGGCGCGCGGCGCGAGCGAGGCGGTTCTGGCGACCGCCCGTGCGCATGAGATTCCGGTGCTGTGCTGGACGGTCAACGACCGCGAGCAGGCCGAAAACCTGCTCGCGCGCGGGGTGACGTCGGTGATTTGCGATCAGATCGGCGTGATGCGCGGTCTGTAATTCCGCGGCGCGATAAAAACGCGCCGCGCCCTTCTGGCTCAGGCTTCGAGCGCCACCACGATGGAGTAGATCTCGTCGCCTGAAGCGGCGAGGACTTCGCGCACCGTCGCTTCGTCGAGGCCGATCGCGGCCACGGCAGCTTCGGTGCTGGCGGCAACGCGCTCATCGAGGGCGTCGAGCGGGTTTTCGCGCGGCGAGACGGCACGCGCGACGTAGAGCACGTCGCCCAGGGTTTCGGGCGGCATCTTGCCGGAGAAGTGGCGCGAGGCACGCACCGCCGTGAGCACGCTCTGCGGCAGGTTGAGCGCCTGCAGCACGCGCTCGGTGGCCAGCGGTTCGAGGTCGTTGATCGTCTCGGCGAGCAGCGCCGGATCGCTGAGCAGCGCGGGGAAGTCGGCGGCGCGCGAGAGCAGGTAGAAGCGCCCGAGTTCATGCACGATGCCGGCAAACATGGCTTCGTCGGCGTCGAGCCGGGTGAGCTTGCGCGCCAGGACGAAGGCCAGCGCGGCGACATGCACGCAGCGCTCCCACAGGCGGTTGGCGATGTCGCGGCAGGCGGCCTGGCGCTGGGTCTGGCGCAGCTGATCGAGCAAGAGGGCCATGGCCATGACCTTGATCGGGTCCATGCCCACGCGCACCACGGCGTGGCGCACGTCGCTCACCATCTGGCCCATCGGATTGAGCGCCACCGAGTTGGCGAGACGAATCACCTTGGCCGAAAGCAGCGGCTCGGCGACGACGATCTTGGCCAGCGCGCCGAGGCCGATGTCGGGGTTCTCGACCGCGCGCAGCACGCGCCGGCTGGCGTCGATGCTGGTCGGGAACGACAGCTCGCCCTTGATCTCAACATCCATGGCCCGTCGCAACGCGACTGCGGCTTCATCGCTCGTCTGGATCACCCTCGCCTCGCTTGCAGAATATGTCTTCGCCACATTCTATACCGCTCGCAGGCGCGAGGTCACGCCCGCAGGCGAACGATCTAAATCCGTTCGTCGGACGGGCCGAGCACGCTTGCAGCGCCCTCGCACACGCAGGCCGACAGCCCGTCGGCCATTACGAGGGCATGTTCGGCGTACACCCGCGCGCTCGTCAGCTTGTCGGTGTCGAAAGGATCGGTGCCGCCGGCGGCGAGGCGTTGCGCGGCGATGCCCGCGGCGCGCGCCATCTGCCAGCCGCCGGCCACCAGGCCGAAGAGGCGCAGGAAAGGCACCGCGCCGGCCGCCGCGGCGCGCGGTGCCTGTGCGGCGTAGGCAAGCTCGGCACGGCCCGCCGCATCGAGCGCGGCGATGCCCGCTTCGAGGCGGCGGCGCAGGTCGGCGCAAGCGCCCGGCAGCGCCTCGGCGTCTTCGCGCATTGCGGCCAGCGTCCGCACGAAGGCCGCGCCGCCGTCGCGCGCGAGCTTGCGCCAGACGAGGTCGTTGGCCTGGATGCCGGTCGTCCCCTCGTAGATCGGCGAGATGCGCGCGTCGCGCAGCAGTTGCGCGGCGCCGGTGCCCTCGATGTAGCCCGCACCGCCATGCACCTGGATGCCGAGCGAGGCAACCTCGACGCCCAGCTCGGTGCTCCAGCCCTTGACCACTGGGATCAGCAGCTCGGCAAAGGCCTGCCGTTCGGCGCGCAGCGCCGGGTCGGGATGGCGCTCGCCGAGGTCAAGCGCGGCGGCGACGACGTAGGCCAGGGCCCGGCTGGCTTCGGCCTGGGCGCGCATGACGAGCAGCATGCGGCGCACGTCGGGGTGCGTCACGATGGGCACACGCGGCCCGCCGCGCACGCCGACGGCATAGCCCTGGATGCGTTCGCGGGCGTAGTCGCGCGCCTGCTGGTAAGCGCGTTCGCAAACGGCGACGCCTTCCATGCCGACGCCGAAACGCGCCGCGTTCATCATCACGAACATGTATTCGAGGCCGCGCTGCGCCTCACCGACGAGGAAGCCGAGCGCGCCCTCGCGCTCGCCGAACGCCATCGTCGCCGTCGGACTGGCGTGGATGCCGAGCTTGTGTTCGAGCGCGATGCAGTGGGCATCGTTGCGCGCGCCGAGGCTGCCGTCGGCGTTGGGGATGAATTTCGGCACCAGGAACAGCGAGATGCCCTTGACGCCTTCCGGCGCGCCCGGCGTGCGCGCCAGCACCAGATGGACGATGTTCTCGGCGAGGTCGTGCTCGCCGTAGGTGATGAAGCTCTTTTGCCCGTAGAGGCGGTAGCGGCCGTCGGCCTGCGGCTCGGCCCGGGTGCGCACCGCGGCGAGGTCGGAGCCGGCCTGCGGCTCGGTGAGGTTCATCGTCCCTGTCCAGCGGCCGCTCACCAAAGGTTCGAGGTAGATCGCCTTGAGTTCGTCAGAGCCGGCCAGCACCAGGGCTTCGACGGCCCCCGTGGTCAACAGCGGGCAGAGCGAAAAGGCGTGGTTGGCCGACTTCCACATTTCGCCAACCGCCGCGGCGACCACTCGCGGCAGGCCCTGGCCGCCGTATTCGGGCGGCCCCGAGAGCGCCGACCAGCCGCCTTCGACGAAGCGCCGGTAGGCCTCGGCAAAGCCCTGCGGCAGGCGCACCGCGCCGGCCTCAAAGCGCGTGCCTTCGCGGTCGCCGGAGGCGTTGAGCGGCGCCAGCACGGTCTCGGCGAACTTGGCCGCTTCGGCGAGGATCGCCTCGACCACGTCGGGCGTGGCCTCCTCGCATCCCGGCAAGGCGGCGATCGCCTCCAGGCCGGCCAACTCTTCCAGCACGAAGCGCATGTCGCGCAACGGCGCACGGTATTCGCCCATCGCCACCTCCCGCTTGCCCGGGGCCCGTGCCGGGCCCGCACCAGGATTTCTCCTGGCTGGGACCGGCCCGGCGGGCCGGGGTTCAGCCAAGCGCGGCGGTGAGTTCGGGCACCAGCGTAAACAGGTCGCCGACGAGGCCGTAGTCGGCGACCTGGAAGATCGGCGCCTCCGGGTCCTTGTTGATCGCGACGATCACCCGGCTGTCCTTCATTCCGGCCAGATGCTGGATGGCGCCGGAAATGCCGACGGCGATGTAGAGCTGCGGCGCGACGACCTTGCCAGTCTGCCCGACCTGCAGGTCGTTGGTCACGTAGCCCGCGTCGACGGCGGCGCGCGAAGCGCCGAGCGCGCCGCCCAGGCGGTCGGCGAGCGGTTCGAGCAGGGCGCGGAAATTCTCGCCGCTGGCGAGCCCGCGGCCGCCGGCGACGACGACGCTGGCCGCCGTCAGTTCGGGGCGCGCGGAGACGTTGAGCTCGCGCCCGATCACGCGCGACAGGCCGAGGTCCGGCCCGGCGGCCATGGTCTCGACCGGCGCCGCAGCGACAGCCACCGTCGCAGGTTCGAAGGCGGTGGCGCGCACCGTGGCGAGGATCGGGCTCGAGCCCGCAGGCACGCGCACCGTCGTCAGCACGCTGCCGGCGTAGATCGGCCGCACAAAGGTGTCCGGCGCCAGGACGTCGACGATCTCGGAGACCTGCGGCACGTCGAGCAGCCCGGCGAGGCGCGGCAGCACCGACTTGCCCAGGGCGCTGGCCGGCGCCAGCAGGTGTGAGTATTCGGCGGCCAGCGGCGCGAGCAGCGCGGCCAGGTTCTCCGCGCCCAGGTCGGCGTAATGCGGCGCATCGCAGCAGCGCACGCGCGTCACGCCGTCGAGCTGCGCGGCCTGCGCGGCGATTTCAGCGCAGCCGTCGCCGACGACAAGCACGTCGATTTCGGCGGGACTGCTGCCACATTTGGCGATGCGGACGGCGGCGGCAACGGTGGCCGCCGTCGCGGGCTTGAGGATTTGCCGGTCGTGTTCGGCGAGGACGAGGAAGCGCGTCATCCGATCACCCGGGCTTCGTTTTTGAGTTTGTCGACGAGTTCGGCAACGCTTTCGAGGCGCACCCCGGCGGCGCGGCGCGGCGGTTCGGCATAGCCGAGCACGGCCAGCCCCGGCGCAACGTCGACGCCGAGTTCGGCCGGCGTCAGCGTTTCGAGTGGCTTCTTCTTGGCCTTCATGATGTTCGGCAGGGTTGCGTAGCGCGGCTCGTTGAGCCGCAGGTCGGCGCTCACCACCAGCGGCAGGCGGGCTTCAAGCGTCTCGTGCCCGCCGTCGACTTCGCGCGTGACGCGCGCCAGCCGCGCGCCAGTGTCCATTTCAAGCTTCGAGGCGTACAGCGCCTGCGCCCAGCCGAGCTTGGCAGCGAGCATCGCACCGACCTGCGCCGCGTCGTCGTCGATGGCCTGTTTGCCGCACAGCACGAGGTCCGGCGTTTCCCGCGCGCACACCGCGGCGAGCAGGCGGGCCACGGCCAGCGGCTGCAGTTCAGCGTCGGTCTCGATCAGCAGCGCGCGATCGGCGCCGAGCGCCAGCGCTGTGCGCAGCGTCTCCTGGCAGGCCGCACCGCCGGCCGAAACCACCACCACTTCGACGTCGCCGGCCGCGCCGGCTTCCTTGAGGCGCACGGCTTCTTCCACGGCGATCTCGTCGAACGGATTCATCGCCATTTTGGCGTTGGCGATGTCCAGCCCGGAACCGTCGGCCTTGGCGCGCACGCGCACGTTGTAATCGACCGCCCGCTTCACGGGCACCAGAATTTTGAGCACTGTCCTTCCCTTCCCCTCGAAAATGCAGTTTCCGTTCGTCCGAACGGGTGCCTGGAAAGCCCGTTTCAAGCGCCTTGCAACACGGCGCAAAGCCCGTCTGGATGCGGCTTCCAGGCCGGCTCAGGATAGGTTCGGGCGGCCATCGTGTCAATGCTCGCCGCCGGCATAGATCCACATCGATTCGGTCCGCCCGGCGCGGGAAAAACCCAAGGCCGCGTAGAACGAAACCGCTGCGCCGTCGGCGACCAGGATGCGCTGATGAAAGTCGCGGTATTGATCCAGCAGGCAGGTCATCATCCGCCGCCCCACCCCGCGCCGCTGGAAATCGGGATGCACCAGCAGGTGCGGAAAGTAGACCACCAGATGCCCGTCGGAAATGGCATTGGCGAGACCAACGAGGCGCCCGGCCACGCGCGCCGTCACGAGGGCGTGCGAGTTCCGCAAGGCGGCCATGAGCTGCCCCGGCTTCTCCGCTGCCGACCAGCGGTGGGCGCGGTACAGGGCCAGGACTTCCGCCTCGGCCACGGCATCGGCGAGGGAAACGACGATTTCCATTCATGCGCTCCTTGAAGGTGCGGCGGCAAGATTGTCCGGCACGCCACCCATTATGCCATCACGATGACAGGTCCACGCCCTGCGGACAAGCCGCGGCGGAACGTGCCAGAATGGCGCCTTTCGTCGCTCCCCACCGCGCCTTTCCGCTTCGCGCGCCATTTTTTCGCTCCCCCGCCATGCCTGCTGACGTCTTCGCTGCGCCTTCGACCGCCTTTTTCTGGAACGCCTTTCCCGTCTTCTTGCTGATGGCCGCGGTCACCATCGCCACGCCCGGGCCGGGCGTGATCATGACGCTCACCAACACCGTGCGCTTCGGCCTGCGCAACTCGCTGGGGGGCATTCTGGGGCTGGCAGCCGGCATCTTCTGCGTCGCGACGCTCTCGGCGACCAGTCTCGGCGTGCTCCTCGCCAGTTCGGCGCAGGCGTTCACCGTGGTCAAGTATGTCGGCGCGGCTTACCTCGTTTACCTCGGCCTGCGCCTGTGGCGCGCACCGGTGCGCAGCGATGCCGAGATTGCGGCGGTCACCGCGCCCTTCCACCGCCGCTTCGCCGCCGGCCTCGCGCTGCAACTGACAAACCCGCAGTCGATCCTGTTCTTCATGTCGGTCTTCCCGCAGTTCATCGACCCTGCTTCGCCCTTCGTGCCGCAGTTCGTCGTCCTGGTGTGCACCTTCAGCACCCTGCTGGTGCTGATCCACCTGGCCTACGCCACCAGCGCGCGCTACGCCGGCGGCTGGCTGCGCCGCCCCGGCGCCGGCCGCTGGATCAACCGCGCCTCGGGCAGTGCTTTCATCCTCTTCGGCGTGCTGCTCGCCGGCGCCCGGCGATGAAACGCCTTCTGGTCAGCGCCTGCCTGCTCGGGCAGCCGGTACGCTACGACGGCCAGAGCAAACCCGTGCCCGACGCACGCCTCGAACGCTGGGCCACGGAAGGCCGCCTCGTTCCGTTTTGCCCGGAGTGCGCCGCCGGCCTGCCGACCCCGCGCCCGCCGGCCGAACGCCAACAGACGCCCCAAGGCACCCGCGTCGTCAGCGTCAACGGCGACGACCTGAGCGCGACCTTCGCCGCCGGCGCCGCCCAGGCACTGGCCACGGCCCGCCAGCAGGCGGTGGTCGGCGCCCTGCTCAAGGAAGGCAGCCCGTCCTGCGGCGTGCACCGGATCTACGACGGCAGCTTCAGCGGTCGCCGCATCGCTGGCGCCGGCCTGACGACGGAAGCCTTGCGCGCCGCCGGTTTCCCGGTGTTCTGCGAAGATGAGCTCAACGCCGTCGAGGCGTTGCTCGCCGAGGGCGAAAACCACCCCGGCGCCACGCGCTGAACCGACCACCACAGGGCCATAGGCCCCCCCACCGCCCGCGCAGCACGTGTTTTATGGCCGGCACCGCCGGGACACAATCGCCCGCATCGCACTTTTCCGCCCCTGACCGGTCAGACGCCGGTGGCCGCCCGCAGCGCGCGGTGCACGCGTCGGCGGTTCCGCCGCAGACGCCCCATCATCCATTCAGGAGGGAACACGCATGCAGTCAGGATTCCGTACTCCGTTCCACGTCTCGCAGTGTTTCGTTGCCGCCGCTTTGCTCTTCGCGGCCGGTCAGGCCGTCGCCGACCTCAGCGTTCCGATGTACAAGGTCGATGAAAACGGCGTCGGCGCCCCGGTCGGCACCATCGCCGTGACGAGCAGCCCCTACGGCGTCGTCCTGACGCCCGACCTGAAAGGTGTGGCGCCCGGCGTGCATGGTTTCCACGTGCACCAGAACCCGAGTTGCGACGCCGCCGAACAGAATGGCAAGAAGGTCGCGGCGCTGGCCGCCGGCGGCCATTACGATCCGCAGGGCAGCGGCAAGCACGGCACTCCTTGGGGCGACGGCCACCTCGGCGACCTCCCCGCCCTGTATGTCGATGCACAGGGCAACGCCAACCAGCCGGTGCTGGCTCCGCGCCTCAAGGAGAGCGATTTCGCTGGCCGCTCGCTGATGATTCACGCCGGCGGCGACAACCACGCCGATCACCCGGCCCCACTCGGCGGCGGCGGCGCGCGCCTCGTCTGCGGCGTCGTCAAATAGGCGAAGCGGGAGGCCCAGGCGGCCCGCCGCAGCGGGCCGTCAGACCCTGCTCAGTGATCGGAAAAAACATGCAGCGCCTCGAGCTTCGCCTGCCGCCGCCGGCCGTGCTGCTCCTCTGGGCCGCGGCCATGAAAGCCGGCGCCTGGGTTTGGCCGGCGCTGGCCTTCGACCTTCCGGCACGGCGCCCTCTGGCGGCGGCCCTGGCCCTCGCCGGCCTCGTCTGCGCCCTGGCCGGGGCCTGGGCCTTCCGCAACGCGCAAACCACCTTGGACCCGAGGCGCCCGGAACAGGCCAGTTGCGTCGTCAGTACCGGCATCTACCGATGCACGCGCAATCCGATGTACCTCGGCATCGCCCTTCTTCTCGCCGCGTGGGCAACGTACCTCGCCCACGCGCTGGCCCTCGTCGCCTGGCCGCTGTTTATCGCCTACCTCACGCGCTTCCAGATCGTGCCCGAAGAACGGCACCTGCGCGAAAAGTTCGGCCCGGAGTACGCCGCCTATCAAGCACACGTGCGGCGCTGGCTGTAATTCCGCGCCGAGATCTTCCGTAAGGTCGTCAAGTCCTTGCCTTCGCCTTGCCGGCGATTCGCACGGTCTGCAACGCGGCGTCGTGGCACGATGGCTTTATCAACGGAATAAGGCCCACCGGCGGCTCAATCGTTTTCGGGATCGTTCTCGGTATACCGGCCGACCCACCAGGCCAGCCCGAGCAGGGCAAAGGCAATCGCCAGCGGCAGGCGGTAACGCGTCGATTCGCGTTCGTAATATTGCTCGTAGGCCAGCCGGCTCTCGCCCGGAGAAAGCTCGGCCCGCCCCTGGCGGACCACTGAAACGGGCCAGACGAAACCATGCTCAAGGGGCAAGACCTCACCGGCCACGGCATAGATCACCGCGCCTTCGCCTTCGCACACGAAGGACATGGCCAGGCAATCCGTCCGCCCTTTCTCCCCGCCCTCAAGCTCCAGACGGATTTCTCCGCCCCCGCGCGCGGTCTGGACCCGAACCGCCTTTCCACTCATGGGCACGCGCGCGTCGTGCCGCGCAAAAACTGCCTCGGGCAGCGCGGGCGAAGAACCCCAGAGATAGACCGCGCCCACAAACATCACGCCGGCCATCAACAGAAGCGACGCGCGGAAACGAATCGCGTTGTTTCGCCATGACATCGCAGCCCCCTCCGTATCAGCGGATCATGCGGTTTGGATCGTCCTGCACGCGCACGGCCTCGCCTTCGATGACGGCCCCGTCGGCCGGCGGTGCGTCGGCTCCGGCAGCGCCCATGGCCTCGGCGGCGCGCTGCTGCGCTTCGATCGACTCGCGCATCGCTTCGCGCAGGGCACGCGTCTTCCACCAGAAATAAAGCCCAACGCCGAGCGCGACGACGGCCAGCACGGCCACCACCACGAGCGAGAACATGAAGCTGGCGGCCAGCGCCACGGCGCCGAGGATGACGGCGAAAACGCGAGCCACCGGCCCCTGGCCGGGGCCGCCGGCGTTAAAGTTGGTACTCATCCTGGTTTCCTGTTCCGGCCATCGCCATATCGACGGCCTTGCGCCCCAACTGGGGCGCGAAGAGTTCAATGAAATCGTATTCGAAACGGCGCAGGTAAGTGCCGCGCCGCAAACCGAGGCGGGTGGTGTTGGTGCCGAAGAGGTGGGTGGCGTCCAGCGCCTTGAGGCCGGTGTCGCGCGCCGGATCGAAGGCCATGTGGGCGATGATGCCGAGGCCCAGGCCGAGGCCGACGTAGGTCTTGATCACGTCGGCGTCGATCGCCGCGAGCACCACGTTGGGTTCCAGGCCGGCGCGCTCGAAGGCTTTATTGATGCGCGAACGCCCGGAGAACGCCGGGTCGTAGGTGATCAACGGCCAGCGCGCCAGGGACTGCAGCGAAAGGCCGGGCTCGTTCAGGATCGGGTGGCCATCCGGGGCGATCACGCAGTGCCCCCACTGGTAGCACGGCAGCATGATGAGCTGCGAGTACTGGTCGAGCGCTTCGGTGGCGATGGCGATGTCGGCCTCGCCCTTGATCGTCCATTCGGCGATCTGCGTCGGGCTGCCCTGATGCATCGAGAGGCGCACGCGCGGGTGGCGCTCGACGAAGCGCTTGACCACCTCGGGCAGCGCGTAGCGCGCCTGGGTGTGAGTGGTGGCGATCACCAGGCTGCCGGTGTCGCCGCCGGCGTATTCCTCGCCAACCCGCTTGATGTTGTCGACTTCGCGCAGGATGCGGGCGGCGATCTCAAGCACGCGCTGGCCGGGCTCGGTCACCGCGGTCAGGCGCTTGCCGCTGCGCTCGAAGACGATCACCCCGAGTTCGTCCTCAAGCAGTTTGATCTGCTTGGAGATGCCCGGTTGCGAGGTATAGAGGGTCTCGGCGGCTTCGGAAACGTTGAGCCCGCAGCGGGAGACTTCAACCAGATAACGGAGTTGTTGCAGCTTCATCGGCAGCACGCAAAATAACTTTAAGTTCTACAAATCTAACTTAATATTCTTTTTGCAGCAACTGCCCGCTGCTACGATGCACCGCTCCAGTTTCATTGCACCAATTGCCTAAGGAGCGCAGCGTGTACCGCTACGATCAAATCGACCAGCGCATCATCGACGAACGGGTTGCCCAGTTCCGCGGCCAGATCGAACGCAACCTCGCCGGCCAGCTGCCGGATGACGAGCTGCGTCCGCTGCGCCTGCAGAACGGTCTCTACATCCAGCGCCACGGCCCGATGCTGCGCATCGCCGTCCCCTACGGCCTGCTCTCGGCCGAGCAACTGCGCCGGCTGGCCGAGATCACCCGCCGCTACGACCGCGGCTACGGGCACTTCACGACGCGCCAGAACCTGCAGCTCAACTGGCCGAAGTTCGAGGAAACGCCGGCCATCCTCGCCGACTTGGCGAGCGTGCAGATGCACGCCGTCCAGACTTCGGGCAACTGCATCCGCAACATCACCACCGATCCCTTTGCCGGCGTTGCCCCGGACGAGCTCGTCGACCCGCGCCCGTACTGCGAGATCCTGCGCCAGTGGTCGACCTTCCATCCGGAATTCGCCTTCCTGCCGCGCAAGTTCAAGATCGCCGTCAATGCCGCGGCGGAAGACCGCGCGGTAATCCGCGCGCATGACGTCGGCCTCGAACTGTGGCGCAATGCCGCAGGCGAAGTGCGCGTGCGCGTTTTCGTCGGCGGCGGTCTCGGGCGCACCCCCATCCTCGGCCAGGTGCTGCGCGAAGACCTCGAACCCGAACATCTGCTCAGCTACCTCGACGCCGTACTGCGCGTCTACAACCAGCACGGCCGGCGCGACAACGCCTACAAGGCGCGCATCAAAATCCTCGTCAATGCTCTCGGCATCGAGGAATTCGCACGCCAGGTCGAGGCGGAATGGGCGCACCTCAAGGACGGGCCGAACACGCTGACCGCCGCCGAATTCGCCCGCGTCAGCGCGCACTTTGCGCCCCCGGCCTATGCTCGCGTGACGCTCGACGAGAGTGGCCGCGACCCGGCCTACAGCGCCGCGCTGGCTGAGGATCGCGCCTTCGCACGCTGGGCGAGCCGCGCTGTACATGCCCACCGCGTCCCCGGCTACGCTGCCGTCACGCTCTCGCTCAAAGCGCACGGTAACGCGCCGGGCGACATCAGCGCCGAGCAGATGGACGCCGTCGCCGACCTGGCCGAGCGCTTCGCCTTCGGCGAACTGCGCAGCACCCACGAACAGAACCTCGTCCTCGCCGACGTGCGCCAGGCCGACCTCTACACGGTATGGACCATCGCCCGCGCCAACCGCCTGGCGACGCCCCACATCGGCCTCTTGACCGACATGATCTGCTGCCCGGGCGGCGACCTCTGCGCCCTAGCCAATGCGCGCTCGGTGCCGGTCGCCCAGGCGATCCAGGATCGTTTCGACGACCTCGACTACCAGCATGACCTCGGCGAACTCTCGCTCAACCTCTCGGGCTGCATGAACTCCTGCGGCCACCACCACGTCGCCAACATCGGCATCCTCGGCGTCGATAAGAACAACGAGGAGTGGTATCAGGTCACGCTCGGCGGCCGTCAGGGCAACGCCACCACGATCGGAAAAGTCATCGGCCCGTCATTCGCCGCCGAGGAAATCCCCGACGTGATCGCCGCGCTGCTCGCCGTTTATGTCGAGGCACGCACGCCCGAGGAACGCTTCATCGATACCTTTGACCGGATCGGCACCGAGCCTTTCAAGGCCCGCGCCTACGCCGGCCGCGACCGACGCAAGACGGCCGCCCTGGAAACCGCCAAGGAGAGCGCGTGATGCCCCGCCTGATCAAGAACGACCGCATCGTCGACGACGCCTGGACGCGCCTCGTCCTCACCGAGGGCGAAGCACCCGAAAGTGTGGCCCTGCCCAATGCTTCAGTCATTTTTCCGCTCGCCGTCTGGCAGGCACAGCGCACCGCCATCCTCGCCCGACCGCATGAAGTCGGCGTCTGGCTCGACAGCCACGAGGGTGCGGAAACGCTGGCTGGTGACCTCGCTCACCTCTCGGTCATCGCGGTGAATTTCCCCAAATTCACCGACGGCCGCGGCTACACCACGGCCCGCCTGCTGCGCGAACGCTACGCCTACCGCGGCGAAATCCGCGCCATCGGCGACGTGCTGCGCGACCAGCTGCAGAACCTGCGACGTTGCGGCTTCGATGCTTTCGCCGTCCGCGAAGGGCGCGACCTCGAGGATGCCCTGCGCGGTTTCGCCGATTTCAGCGAGCATTACCAGACCGCCGTCACCGAGCCGCAGCCGCTCTTCCGCCGTCGCGCCGACGCTGGAGGACGCGCATGAAGCACCTGGCCATCCACCTCGACGACGAGGCCTTGCGCCTCGCCCTGCAGGCCAGGGTGAACAGCGCCCGCGCCCTGCTCGCCCGGATCGCCGCCGATTACGCGCCGGCCGTCCTCGCCAACAGTCTGGGCGCCGAAGACATGGTACTCACCGACCTGATCGCACGCGACGGCCTGGAGATCGACATCTTCTCGCTCGACACCGGCCGCCTGCCGCCCGAGACCTACGACCTGATGGCCCGTCTTGAGCTGCGCTACAACCGCCACCTGCGCTACTACACCCCGCAGCACGAAGCGCTCGAAACTTACACGCGAACCCACGGCATCAACGGCTTTTACGACTCGGTCGAACTGCGCCGCGCCTGCTGCGAAGTGCGCAAGGTCGAACCGCTGCGCCGCGCCCTCGCCGGGCGCAAGGCCTGGATCACCGGTCTGCGCAGCGCCCAGTCGCCAACGCGCAGCGCGCTGCCCGAGCAGGAGTACGACACGACGCACGGGCTGGAGAAATTCAACCCGCTCGCCGACTGGTCCGAGCGCGAAGTGTGGGCCTACATCCGTCTGCACGACGTGCCCTACAACGCCCTGCACGACCGCTTCTACCCGAGCATCGGCTGCGCCCCCTGTACCCGCGCCATCACGCCGGGCGAAGACGTCCGCTCCGGACGCTGGTGGTGGGAAAATGCCGACACCAAGGAATGCGGCCTGCATGTCCATTCCACGCTCGACGGGACGTCGTCGCAGGCGAACGAGGGCCTCGCCCCCGTCAAGGCGTCGCAGGCGCCGGCCGAAGACAAAACCTGAACAATAAAACCACAGGTGTTTCAATGACCACACTGACCCAGCAAACCGCCGCCAACCTCTCCCACCTCGACTGGCTGGAATCCGAGGCCATCCATATCCTGCGTGAAGTCGCCGGCCAGTGCAGCAACCCGGCCCTGCTCTTCTCGGGCGGCAAGGATTCGATCTGCCTGCTGCGTCTGGCCGAGAAAGCTTTCCGCCCCGGTCGCTTTCCGTTCCCGCTGCTGCACATCGACACCGGCCACAACTACCCCGAAGTCATCGAATACCGCGACCGGCGCGCCGCTGAAATGGGCGAACGCCTGATCGTGCGCTCGGTCGAGGACTCGATGCGCCGCGGCACGGTGGTGCTCAAAACGCCCGACGAATCGCGCAACAAGCACCAGTCGGTGACGCTGCTCGAAGCGATCGAGGAGTTCGGCTTCGACGCCTGCATCGGCGGCGCCCGCCGCGACGAGGAGAAGGCCCGCGCCAAGGAGCGCATCTTCTCCTTCCGCGACGCCTTCGGCCAATGGGACCCGAAGAACCAGCGCCCGGAACTCTGGGATCTTTATAACGCCCGCAGCCACAAGGGCGAGAACATCCGCGTCTTCCCGATCTCGAACTGGACCGAATTCGACGTCTGGCAGTACATCGAACGTGAACGGCTCGAACTGCCGTCGATCTATTACGCCCACATCCGTCCGGTCGTACGCAAGGCCGGCGGCCTGCTGCCGGTGACGGCGATCACCCCGGCCGCGCCGGGCGAGACGGTCGAACAGCTGCGCGTGCGCTTCCGTACTGTCGGCGACATCACCTGCACGGCACCGGTCGAGTCCGACGCCGACACGCTGGAGAAGATCATCGCCGAGACGGCGACGACGACGATCACCGAGCGCGGCGCCACCCGCCTCGACGACCAGACCTCCGAAGCTTCAATGGAACAACGCAAGAAGGAAGGGTATTTCTGATGTCCGCACTCGAACACCTCCCCCCGTCCAAGGAGCAAACCCAGGACAACGGCCTGCTGCGCTTCCTGACTTGCGGCAGCGTCGACGACGGCAAGAGCACGCTGATCGGCCGCCTGCTCTACGACACCAAGGCCATCCTCGCCGACACCCTGAATGCCATCGAACGCACCTCGCAGAAACGCGGCCTCACGGCCATGGACCTCTCGCTGCTCACCGACGGGCTGCAGGCCGAACGCGAACAGGGCATCACCATCGACGTCGCCTACCGCTACTTCACCACCGGCACCCGCAAGTACATCATCGCCGACGCGCCGGGGCACGAGCAGTACACGCGCAACATGGTCACCGCCGCGTCGACCGCCGACCTGGCGATCATCCTCGTCGATGCGCGCAAGGGCGTCCTGACCCAAACCCGCCGTCACTCCTGCATCGCGCATCTGGTCGGCATTCCGCACCTCGTGGTGGCGATCAACAAAATGGACCTCGTTGACTACTCGCACGAGGTCTTCATCCGGATCATGGACGACTACCTCGCCTTCGCCCGCCAACTCGGGATCGACGACGTCCACTTCATTCCGCTCTCGGCCCTGAACGGCGACATGGTCGTCGAACGTGGCGAGCGCCTGGACTGGTACACCGGCCCGACCCTGATCGAGCTGCTGGAACGCGCTGGCACGGCCCATCAGGACCATGCCGAACCCTTCCGCTTTCCGGTGCAGTACGTCTGCCGACCGCAAGATTCGGCCAATCCGGAACTGCACGACTACCGGGGCTTCATGGGGCGCATCGAGGCGGGTTGCATCGCCGTCGGCGACGAAGTGGCCGTTCTGCCGTCCGGACGCACGAGCCGGGTGCGCGACATCCGCGTCCTCGAAGCTTCGCTGCCCACCGCTTCGGTCGAGCAATCGGTCACCCTGCTGCTCGAGGACGAGATCGACATTTCGCGCGGCGACATGATCGTGCGCCCCGGGGAAGCTCCGCGCGTGACGCGCGAGCTCGAAGCCATGCTCTGCTGGCTGTCGGAAACGCCGCTCGACCCGCGCCGCAAGTACCTCATCCGCCACACCACGCGCGAAACCAAGGCTTTGCTCGACGGCGTCGAGTACCGCCTGGACATCAACACTCTGGCGCGCGGTCCGGCCGAGCACCTGGCGATGAACGACATCGCCCGGGTGCGCTTCAAGCTGGCGCAGGCGTTGTGCATCGACGCCTACGCCGACAGCCGGGCCACCGGTGCCTTCATCGTCATCGACGAGGCGACCAACAACACCGTCGGCGCCGGCATGATCGTCTAAATCCGCGCCAGGCCTGCCCGGGCAGGCCTAGTCGGTGACCAGGAAGGCGCGGACGATGGCGTTGATCCGGCCGCTCCGCTGCAGGCGATCGACCGCCGCCTGCAGGCGTTGCGCCAGCGCGGGGTCGGAATCGACATTGAGGGCAAAATAGTAGGCGCCGACGTCGCTCAACGGCATCACCCGCTTCACCTGCCCCGGCGCCAGGCCGGCGTTGCGCAGGTTCCAGCTCATGCCAATCTCGGTATCGACCATGGCATCGATCATGCCGCGCGCCATCATGCGCAAGGCATCGACGTTCACCGGCAGGACGACGATCGCCTGACTGCTCACGCCGGCGCGTTCGAGGTCGGTGATCGAAGCTTCGCCGCGCACGACGCCAACCCGAAGGCTGGACAGCTCCTGCGCGTTGGTCGGCAAGTGATCGAGGCTGGAACGCGCGTAAACATAGGTCGCGCGCGGCAGGATCGGGCCAATCCAGAGGAATTCATGCTCGCGCTCGGGCTTCCGGGCCACGGTGTAGAGCAAAGCATTGCGGGTATTCTGCACGGTTTTGTAGGACCGCACCCAGGGGAGGTAGTTGATCCCGCACTCGAGCTTGGCCTCGGCGCACATCGCCCGCAGGATCTCGGTCGACAGCCCCTTGATCTCGCGCCCCTCTTGGTAGTTGTAAGGAACCCATTCGCCGGTATAGACCGCCAAGGGTTTTTCTTCGGCCGTCGCTACGGAGGCCAGCAGGATTAAGGACAACAAGAAACCGAACATCGCGCGCAAGCTTGCCATTTGAAAAGGCATTTTTTTCTCCTTGTAGAGCGCTGCAGACCTTGCCTCGGGTACCCGTCAATTCTAAACCATCGCCTTGCCGTGCGCCGGGCCGGCTTGGGGCGGTTCCTGAAAAACAAAAAGCCCGCGCCGAAGCGCGGGCCGGTTCAAATCCGAAACCGTCGAAACCGTTTCCGATCGCGGATCAGTAGAACATCACGAAGTTGGCCGTGACCAGCGTGATCAGCGATACCGTCATCGGAATCGCGGTCCGTTTGACCACGTCAAAGGGCGAAACGTTGCCCATGCTCGAGGCCACCACGATCACCGCGGTAATCGGCGACATGGCGCGTGCCGAGCTGGCCGCGAAGTGCATCGGCAGCAGCATGACGACCGGCGCAACGCCCATCTTGGCGGCAACGCCCGGGATCATCGCAGCGAAGGCGAAGAACGGTGCGTTACCCGACCCCATGATGATCGAGCAGACGATGATGATGCCCGTGGTAACCATGATCATGCCGGCGGCGCCGAAGCCCGAAACCTGGGCGGCGTGGATGATCGAGTCGATCGTGCCGATCGTCTGCAAGCCCTTGGCGAAGGTTTCGCCGGCGACGATCAGGGTGATGACGTTGGCCATCTGCATCCCCAGGCCATCGAAGAAGACCTGGATGTCGCCCATGACCTTCTTGCCGTCGCGGGTGCGGATGAATTCGACGAGCATGCCGACCGCCAGACCGATCATCATGGCGATGATGATGTTCATCTTCACCGAGTCGATCGCGTATTTGCTGAAACCCAGGATCAGTGCCAGCGGAACGAGCGGCAGCAGCGCATAGAACTTGGGCGGCAGCTTCTCGACCGTGCCGTCGGCGTTGACGTGCGGGGTCAGTTCGACCGGCTGCACGACGTGCCCGTCACGCTTGTCCATCCAGCGCTGGGTGAAGAAGTGCGCAGCGGCGACGAAGGGCAGAACCCAGGCCGTCACCGGAACCTGATACTTGACCCAGTATTCGACGGGGTCGATGCCCGCGGTGTTGGCGGTGAGCAGCGTGCCGGTGTCGCTCGGGCTCCAGTCCAGACAGAGCGTGGTGGCGATGACCGCGACGGCCGACAGGCGGCTGACGCCCAGGCTGATCAGGATCGGGAAGGCGGTGACCATGAGCAGCATGGCCAGGCCCGAGGCGCTGTTGATCGCCAGGCCGAGGAACATGCCGAGCACCCAGGTCGCGGCCATGACCACGTAGGGCGACTTGAGCAGCAGCAGCGGCTTGATGGTCGCATGCACCAGCGCCTTGCTGGCGCCGATGTGGTCCATGTAGCGGGCAAAGCCAGCCACCGCCATGATGTTCAGACCAAGACCGGCAGCACGCGAGCTGAGCGTGTTCTTGATGAACTCGAAGGCGTCGAAAAGCACGAGGCCCGTGCTCTGCTTGGCCGGAAGGATGGTGCCGATGCCAAGACCGACGGCCGCGAACATCAGCGCAAAGCCGGCGATGAACAGGACGGCCTGGGCCTTGTACTTCTTGACAATGAAGTAACCGGCCCAGACGGTCACGAGAATAGATAAGACGATACCCAAAATATCACCCCGCTAGTTTGTGTTGCGATTAATGACAATGACGACGCCTCGATGATGCCGCCCGACGCTCAGTGCACAGTTGTAATTGGTATCCAGCCTGAGATGTCGTTGATGCCCAGCCCCGGGGTTTCCGGAATGATCAGCTGGTTTCCATTGAAACTCACGCCGCCGACGACGGGATCCTCGGCAAGGAGGACAGCCGCATCGAGGTCGGCGCGAGTGACAATTTTTTTGCCCGCCGCAAGGCTCGCGGCAGCGGTGATCCCGACCTTGCTTTCGAGCATGCAGCTCATCATGCACTGCACGTCGAGGGTCTCGGCGAAGTGCGCGATCTTGAGCGCGCTGTGCAGGCCGCCGGCCTTCATCAGCTTGATGCTGATCAGGTCGCAGGCGCGGTGGGAAAGCAACTGGAAGACCTCGTACGGACCGAAGGCCGACTCGTCGGCCATGATGTCGGTCTCGACGTGGTCGGTCACGTATTTCAAACCTTCGAGGTCGTGCGCCTTGACGGGCTGCTCGATCAGTTCGATGCCCAGGCCTTCGGCCTCGAAGCGGCGGATGATGCGCACCGCCTCCTTGGCGCCCCAGCCTTGGTTGGCGTCGAGACGGATGGCGACGCCCGCGCCGATGGCTTCGCGGATGGCGCGCACGCGCGCGAAATCGAGCGCCGGGTCGTTGCCGACCTTGAGCTTGAGCGCCGTATAGCCCTCGCCGACGGCGGAGAGCGCATCGCGCACCATCTCGTCCGGAGCGTTGAGGCTGATCGTGAGGTCGGTTTCGAAGGCGGTGCGGTAGCCGCCGAAGAATTTGTAGAGGGGCATGCCGAAACGACGCGCGAAGAGGTCGTAGACGGCGATGTCGAGCGCGGCTTTGGCTGAATGGTTGTGCAGCATGCCCGCATCGAGGAGACCCATGATCGCCTCGAGGTTCTCGACGTCCTGGCCGATCAGGCGCGGCCCGAGGGTGTCGCGGATCGCCGCAACGATGGAATCCTGGCTGTCGCCGGTAATCACGGCGGTGGGAGGGGCGTTACCGAAACCGACTTCACCGCTGTCGGCCTCGACCCTGATGACGATGTCCTCAGCCGAGTCGACCCGGCGCAAGGCCGTCTTGAACGGACGCTTGAGCGGAATGCTGACCCGCCCGATGTGAATGGCACTGATCTTCAACTGGTCCTCCCAAAGGAAAACGGAATGCCGTTACACGGCAGCGCAGGGATTCAATTCGCAGCTCGTTTTCCACTCCGGTCAATCGCCGCCCGGAGGCGGCGTTGCCGTTTTTTTCTGGCCAAACGAAGCGCTTGGCCGGGGGGCTCCGACTCCCGTCGCGCCCCCGCGTTCCGACTCAGGCGAAATCGACGACGTACTCGCCGTTGCGCATGAGGGGCAGGATTGTACCTTCTTCCAGCGCAATATCCACCATTTTCACGCCGATGTCCGGCTGCATCTCGGGGACATAGACGCGATCGATGTGGATCACCGCTTCGGGCTTGGTGAAGGCATCGGGCCCGACCTGGCCGCCGAAATGCTCACTGCGGCCGAAGGCGATGTGCATGCCGAGTTTCTCGTCGAGCAGCACCTTGCCGATCGGCTTGATGCCGAAAGCGGCCAGCACGCCAAGACCCAGCTCGGCGATGTTGCCGTAGGCCGGTTCGGCGACGAGCAGTTCGGCTTCTTTCTTCGACGCCTCGCCCTGCGAAATCACTTCGACCGCCTTGTTGTTCTCGATGCGATAGAGCACCACTTCCTTGCCGAACTGCACTGGCATGATGCCGGCGGTACGGCTCGGCTCATTCTCGCCCTCGTAGGGAACGATGTAGGCTTCGCCCGAGGGCAGATTGCCGGCGGCACCGGTCTTCGGCAGCAGGCCGCTCGAAGAATGGGCGCTGCGGAAGCGCAGGTCGAGGTGCAGCTTGGCTTCGCCGCCCGGGTGCGTAAACACGATGTCGGCGCCGCTCGCCTTGTCGAGCACGTTCTTGAGGTAGTTCACCCGGCGATTGACTTCGGTGTAGTCGATGCGCAGCGCCGGCACCATGTCGTGACGGAAGCCGCCCATCGTCGCCGCGCGGAAGGGGTACTGCTTGGCCGCCATCTTGAGCGGCGCGGTGGCCGAAAACTGGGTCGGCACCAGCATGATCGGGGTGCTGGCGAAGATCTGGGCAAACGGGATGGCCTGCGCCGGATCGAGGCTCTCGGCCGTCGCCGGCAGGTCGCCACCGGAGTGGATCCAACAGGTATCGGGCAGGTTGCCGTTGTTAGTGTGGGCGTTACGGTAGAGGACGAGCGTCGTCTGCGTTCCACCCAGATCGGCGGCATGGGCCGAGAGCAGCGTCGCCCACTCAAGGGCGGTCGCGCGGCGCGCGGTCCAGTCGGGGTTGTCGGCGACCACCGCATCCGGCAGGTCCACCAGGATGGCGATGTTCTTTTCATCGGCCTTGGGCTGGAATACGCGACGCACCAACGCCACCAGTTCCTCGCCGCTCAAGCGCTCAATCATCTTTCTCTCCGCTAAATTTCGAAAACCGCGCGAGTATCGTCCAACCCAGCGCGAAACGTCAATTCAGCCCACCCGAGACCCACGGGGCACCCGAGCGAGCACCCCGGGAGGATTGCACATAAAAACACCAAAAGTCAAAGGCAACGTCCGTATCGAGCAAAATCGCCTTTCCTTTCAGACCTCATTCAGCGACCCGAAAACGTTCTCGCGCGCCGCCCGACTGATCGCGACGATGGCCGGGTGGCTCAAACGACGTTCGGCGGAAATGACATACAACCGTTCGACGACCTCGGGAATGCGGCCGACCACCCGCACCTGGTACTGCCGCCCCACATGCGCGGCAATCGCCTCCGGCGCCGCGAACAGGCCGGCACCGGCCTGACCAAACGCCTTCATCAGGGCACTGTCGTCGAACTCGCCGACGACGTGCGGGCGCAAATGGTTTTGTTCAAACCACTGCAGCAGACCGGAATGGATGGCGAAATCCTCGCCAGGTAGCAAAAACGGTGCTTTGGCGACCAGGTCTGCCAACACCTCCGCATCAAACGTTCCGCGCGCACCGACCCCAGCCGGCGCAAAGCGATCGAGCAGGCTCTTGGCGGCAAAGATGACGAGCGGGCTTTCGCCGAGCAGGTGGCTGTAGGCTCGCACATTAAGATTGGCCGGCATGGCCTGATCGGCGATCACGGCATCGAGTCGATGCACCGAGAGTTCGGCGAGCAGCGATGACAGGCGCCCTTCGCGGCAAATCAGACGGACGGGTTCATCGAGTTCCAGGGCGGGTTCGAGCAGGCGATAGGCCACCGATTTCGAAACCGAGTCGGCAACACCGACGCGCAGCGGCAGGCTGAGGACCGTCTGCGAGTCGCGCACCACGTCCAGCATCTCGTCGCCGAGCGCAAAGATTTCATCGGCGTAGCTCAGCATGCGCCGCCCGGCCTCGCTCAGTTCGAGCGTGCGCCCCGTCCGCCGGAAGAGGACGACCCCGAGCGCATCGGCGAACTCGCTCAGCTGGCCGCTGATCGACTGCGGCGTAAGGTGCAATTGCTCGGCCGCGCGGGCGATGCTGCCGGTCCGCGCCACCATCCAGAAATAGCGCAAATGCTTGTAGTTGAGCGTGGCCAAGACGCCTCCATCTTCCGTGGCACAAGGAAACCAATCCCTATCATCGGCGCGACTTCGTTCCGGAACCCCGATTCGCCGTGCGCCGAAGATTCATCGAATTTTTCTTACATTCAATAAATTTTATTCGACTTGTTGGATCATTTTACCTTCTCTAGCATGAAAGTCGTAAACCACAGGAAAGGAGCACAGCATGCGCATCGACATCCAAACCCACGGTTTCGACCTCACCGAAGGCCTGCGCCAGCACACCGAGCGTCGCCTGCAGTTCGCGTTGAGTTGGGCCAACCACGACATCCGCTCGGTCAGCGTCGACCTTTCCGACGTCAATGGCGCCCGCGGCGGCCCCGGCAAACGTTGCCGCATCCAGATTCCGCTGCCCCGCGTTCAGCCGGTCGTCATCGAAGAAGTCGAGACCGACCTCTACGTCGCGATCGACCGCGCCGCCGACCGGAGCGAACGCACGGTCGCCCGTCGCCTCGAGCGCCTGCGCGAACACCGTCACGCCCGGCCGCAAATGGCCGAGGGCGCTGACGCCACGATCGCCCACTGAGCATGGGCAGTCGCTTCCCCCCGAAAGCCGCGCGTTCCGCACCCGCCCTTGCGGCGGGTACGGGCGCGCGCCCGATCGCCGCACTGCTGCGGGCGCCTGGAGATTCACCCACTGCGCTAGCGCCGATCCCGGACGACGCGCCACCGGTCGTCGTCAAGTCCCTGCGCCGCCCCCAGTTTGCCGCCCTGCTCACCCGTCCGCCGGTGCATTCGGCGGACGTTTCCTAAGCCGCCGGGCAACCGGCCGGACTCATCGCCCCCCGAGCCTATCCATGAAACGCATCCTTCTCTTTCTTGGCACCAACCTCGCAATCATGCTGGTGCTTTCGTTCAGCGTGCGCCTGCTCGGCATCCAGCCTTACCTGGCGGCCAACGGCCTCAATCTCGGCGCCCTGCTTGCTTTCGCCGCGGTGATGGGTTTTGGCGGCGCGCTGATCTCGCTGGCGATCTCCAAGTGGTCGGCTAAGCGCGCACTCGGAGTGCAGGTCATCGACTCACCTTCGACGAGCACCGAGTTCTGGCTCGTCGAGACGGTGCGCAAATACGCGCAGGAAGCCGGAATCGACATGCCCGAGGTCGGCATCTACGATTCGCCTGAGGTCAACGCCTTCGCCACCGGCATGCGCCGCAACGCCGCGCTGATCGCGGTATCCACCGGCTTGCTGCAGCAGATGACGCGCCAGGAAGCCGAGGCCGTGATCGGCCACGAAGTCGCGCACGCCGCCAACGGCGACATGGTCACGCTGGCGCTGATTCAGGGCGTGGTCAATACTTTCGTCATTTTCCTGTCGCGCGTGATCGGCTACCTCGTCGACCGCGTGGTGTTCAAGACCGAGCGCGGTAACGGGCCGGCCTTCTTCGTCACCATGATCGTCGCCGAACTGGTGCTCGGCATCCTGGCTTCGATGATCGTGATGTGGTTTTCGCGCCAGCGCGAATTCCGCGCCGATACCGGCGGCGCACGCCTGGCTGGACGGCAGAACATGATCGCCGCGCTCGAACGCCTGAAGCTCGCGCACACCGCGCCCTTGCCCGACAAGATGGCCGCCTTCGGCATCGCCGGCGGCCTGGGCAGCGGCCTGCGCCGCCTGTTCATGACCCACCCGCCGCTTGAGGAGCGCATTGCCGCGCTCAAGGCGGCGGAGCACTGAACCGCAGGCGCTTGGCCCAAGGGCTCAAGGCACAAAAAAAACGGCACGGGGATCGAAATCCCGTGCCGTCTTTGCTTGCGCGCTCGCGGGTCAGAAGTGCAACGGCCGCTTATCGCAGGCCAGTGCCGCCTCGTGCATGACTTCGGAAAGGGTCGGGTGCGCATGGCAGATGCGCGCCAAGTCCTCGCTCGCGGCGCCGAACTCCATCGCCACCACGGCCTCGCTGATCAACTCCGAAGCATTGGCCCCGATCACATGCACCCCGAGGATGCGGTCGCTCTCAGTGTCGGCGAGCATCTTCACGAAGCCCGAGGTCTCGCCCATGCCCAGCGCCCGGCCGTTGGCCATGAACGGAATCTTGCCGACCTTGTAAGCGACGCCCGCCGCCTTGAGCTCCTGCTCGGTCTTGCCGACCCAGGCGATTTCCGGGCTGGTGTAGAGCACCCAGGGGATGGTGTCGAAATTGCAGTGCCCGGCCTGGCCGGCCATGCGTTCGGCAACCATCACCGCTTCTTCCATCGCCTTGTGCGCCAGCATCGGGCCGGAGACGACGTCGCCGACGGCCCAGACGCCCGGAAGATTGGTACGGCAATGCCCGTCGACCTCGATGCGGCCGCGGTCATCGAGCTTGAGCCCGACCGCCTCGGCATTCAGACCGTCGGTGTTCGGGATGCGTCCGACCGAAACGATCAGGCGGTCGGCGTCGAGTGTGCAGGCCGTACCGGCCTTGTCGGTGTAGACGACCGAAACGCCCTTCTTGCCGACCTTGACCTCACCGATGCTGACTCCAAGGTGGATTTGCAGCCCCTGCTTGGCGAACACCTTGGCCGCCTCCTTGGCAACGTCAACATCGGCCACCGAGAGGAAATCGGGCAAGGCTTCGAGGATCGTCACCTCGGCGCCGAGACGGCGCCAGACGCTGCCCATCTCGAGGCCAATCACCCCGGCGCCGATGATCGCCAGCTTCTTCGGCACCGCCTGCAGGTCGAGCGCGCCGACGTTGTCGCAGACCATGACGTTGTCGACCGGAACGCCCGGCAGATGGCGCGCCTTCGAGCCGGTGGCGACCACCACCTGCGCGGCCTCGACGACTTCCTCGCCGACCTTGACCTGCCAGCCGCCGTTCTGTGCGGGACCGACGAAGGCCCCGTGACCGGCAAGGAGCGTCACCTTGTTCTTCTTGAACAGACCCTTGATGCCGCCGGTGAGCTGGGTGACGATGCCGTTCTTGCGCCCGACCATGGTCGGAACGTCGATTTTCGGCGCGCCGACCGAAATGCCCTGCGCGGCGAAACCGTGCGCCGCTTCGGCAAAGAGGTGCGAGGTGTGCAGCAGCGCCTTGGAGGGGATGCAGCCGACGTTGAGGCAAGTACCACCGAGACGCGGCTCGCCCTTGGGGTCGGCGTAGGGGTTGGATTCGCAGCAGGCGACTTTGAAGCCGAGCTGCGCGGCGCGGATCGCGGTCACGTAGCCGCCGGGACCGCCGCCGATGACGAGCACATCGAATTGCTTGGACATTTTCTAAGCCTTTTTAAACCGTTCAAACCCCGAGCAGCAGACGCGCCGGGTCTTCCAGCGCTTCCTTCATGGTGACCAGACCGAGCACCGCCTCGCGCCCGTCGATGATGCGGTGGTCATAGGACATGGCCAGGTAGTTGATCGGGCGCACGACGACCTGCCCGTTCTCGACCACGGCGCGGTCCTTGGTCGCATGCACGCCGAGGATGGCCGACTGCGGCGGGTTGATGATCGGCGTCGAGAGCATCGAACCGAAGACCCCGCCGTTGGAAATCGAGAAGGTGCCGCCGGTCAACTCTTCAAGCGAGAGTTTGCCGTCCTGCGCCTTCTTGCCGTACTCGGCGATCTTCTTCTCGATGTCGGCGATGCTCATCTGGTCGGCGTCGCGCAGGATCGGCACGACCAGGCCGCGCGGGCTGCCGACAGCGATGCCGATGTCGATGTAGCCGTGATAGACGATGTCGTTGCCGTCGACCGAGGCGTTGAGGATGGGGAATTTCTGCAAGGCGGCGACCGCGGCCTTGACGAAGAAGCCCATGAAGCCCAGACGTACGCCGTGCGCCTTCTCGAACTTCTCGCCGTACTGCTTGCGTAGCGCCATCACCGGCGCCATGTTCACCTCGTTGAAGGTGGTCAGGATGGCGTTAGTCGATTGCGACTGCACCAGACGCTCGGCGACGCGGGCACGCAGGCGGGACATCGGCACGCGCTGCTCGGGGCGATCGGCAAAAGGCAGCGCCACGGCGGGGGCTGGCGCCAGCGCGCCCGTCGGCGCGCTTCCCGGAGCCGCTGCAGGCGGCGTGGGGACTGGCTTGGCGGCGGGTGCCGATGCAGCCAGCGCGTCAGCTTTGGTGATCCGACCGCCGCGGCCGCTGCCGGCCACGTCTTCAGCGGCAAGGCCTTTTTCCTCGAGAATCTTGCGTGCCGCAGGCATGGCCTGGCCGACGACGGGCGCAGCGGCCGGCGCAGATGCTACTGCCGGTGCGGCAGGCGCTGGCGCCGCGCTCTTGGCCGGGGCCGACGAGGCGACTGAGGCCTTGGCCTCGGTATCAAGGCGGGCGATGACTTCGCCGGCGGTCACGGTCGCGCCGTTGGGCTTGAGCACTTCGACCAGCACGCCGTCGGCCGGCGCCGGCAGTTCGAGGACGACCTTGTCGGTTTCGATGTCGATCAGGTTTTCGTCGCGCGACAGGGCCTCGCCCACCTGTTTATGCCAGCTGACCAGGGTCGCTTCGGCGACGGATTCGGAAAGCTGCGGGACTTTGACGTCGATGATCATGATGAATGAGGACTCCGGGTTAAGCGAGTTTGTACGGTCCGATTTCGCCCAGCGCGGAATCGATCAGCGATTTTTGCTGGGCCACATGCTTGCTGTGGTAGCCGACGGCCGGCGACGGCGAAGCCGGGCGCGAGACGAGCAGCATCTGCTGCTTGCTGGTCAGCGAGCGCGACAGGTGGTTGCGCGAGGCGATCCAGTACCAGGCGCCCTGGTTGCGCGGCTCGTCCTGACACCAGACGACTTCGGTGGCCTTCGGGTATTTCGCCATCTCGGCCTGGAAGGCCTCCTGCGGGAAGGGGTAGAGCTGTTCCAGACGGGCGATGGCGATGTGCCCGATGTTGCGCTCACGGCGCGCGGCAACAAGCTCGTAATAGAGCTTGCCGGAGCAGAAGATGACGCGCGTCACCTTCTTGGCGTCGAGCGGGTCGACTTCGCCGATGATGCGCTGGAACTGCCCCTTGGCCAGCTCGTCGAGGGTGGAGACGGCGTCCTTGTGGCGCAGCAGCGATTTGGGGGTGAACACCACCAGCGGTTTGCGCTGCTTGCGGATCGCCTGCCGGCGCAGCATGTGGAAGACCTGGGCCGGCGTCGAGGGCTGGCAGACTTCCATGTTCATCTCGGCGCAAAGCTGCATGAAGCGCTCGATGCGCGCCGACGAGTGCTCGGGCCCCTGGCCTTCGTAGCCGTGCGGCAGGAACAGCGTCAACCCGCAGGCGCGGCCCCACTTGGCTTCGCCCGAGGCGATGAACTGGTCGATGACCACCTGCGCACCGTTGGCGAAGTCGCCGAATTGCGCTTCCCAGATCGTCAGATCGAAGGGGTTCGAGGTCGCGTAACCGTATTCGAAGGCCAGCACGGCTTCTTCCGAAAGCACCGAGTCGAAGCACTGGAAGCCGGCCTGCTTCTCCTGCAGATTGGCGAGCGGAACGTAGGTGCCCTCGTCCCAGCGCTCGCGCTTCTGGTCGTGCAGCACGGCATGGCGGTGGAAGAAGGTGCTACGCCCGACGTCCTCGCCGGTGATGCGCACCCCGTGCCCGGAAACGAGCAGCGAGGCGTAAGCGAGATTCTCGGCCATGCCCCAATCGACGGGCTGGCTGCCCTGCCCCATCAGACGGCGGTCGTCGATGATCTTGCGCACCCGGCTGTGCAGGGTGAAGCCCTCGGGCACGTGGGTCAGCCGCTCGGACAAGCGGCGCAGTTCCTTGAGCGGCACCGTGGTGTCGCAGTTGTCGATGTAGCGCTGGGAAAGGAAAGGCGTCCAGTCGATGATCAACGGGTTGGTGTAGCCGGCAAGCACCGGGTTGTAGAGGAGTTCGCCACGATCGAGGTGCTCGCGGTAGTTGCTGATCATCGCCTCGGGCCCATCGCCGGGCAGCACGCCCTCGGCGACCAGCTTGTCGGCATAGAGCTGGCGCGTGCCCGGATGCGCGGCAACGCGCTTGTACATCAGCGGCTGGGTGACCATCGGCTCGTCCTGCTCGTTGTGGCCGAGCTTTCGGAAGCAGACGATGTCGATGACCACATCTTTGGCGAACTCCTGGCGGAATTCGACCGCCAACCGGATGGCCAGCGCCACGGCTTCGGGATCGTCGCCGTTCACATGCAGGATCGGCGCGTCGATCATCTTGAAGATGTCGGTGCAATAGATCGACGAGCGCAGGTCGCGCGGATCGGAGGTGGTGAAGCCGATCTGGTTGTTCACCACGATATGCACCGTGCCGCCGGTGCCGTAACCGCGCGTCTGCGCGAAGTTGAGCATTTCCTGGTTCACGCCCTGCCCGGCCACCGCCGCGTCGCCATGCACGATGACCGGCAGCACCTTCTGTTTGCTGCCTTCGCCGCGCCGATGCTGGCGCGAATAGACCGAACCGGCGACCACCGGATTGACGATTTCCAGGTGCGAAGGATTGAACGCCAAGGTCAGCTGGCAGGGGCCGCCCGGGGTCGAGACGGTCGAAGAGAAGCCCATGTGGTACTTCACGTCGCCGGCCGTCAGCTCTTCCGATTTCTTGCCCTCGAACTCGGCGAAGAGCATCGAGGGCGTCTTGCCGAGCGTATTGACGAGCACGTTGAGCCGGCCGCGATGGGCCATCCCGACGACGATGTCATCGACGCCGCCAGCACCGGCCACGCGCACCAGTTCATCGAGCGCGACGATCAGCGCCTCGCCGCCTTCGAGCGAGAAGCGCTTCTGCCCGACGTATTTGGTGTGCAGGTAGCGTTCAAGGGTTTCGGCTGCGGTCAGGCGCTCGAGGAAACGCAGCTTCTGCGCCGAGGTGTAATTGCCTTTGGCGCGGATCGGTTCGATGCGCGCTTCGAGCCAGCGCTTCTCGGCGCTGTTGTTGATGTTCATGTACTCGATGCCGATCGTGCCGCAATAGGTCTCGCGCACGGCATCGAGAATCTGGCCGAAGGTCGCGCGCTCGGGCACGGCGAGGAAGGAGCCGACGTTGAAATGGGTGTTCACATCGGTGTCGCCGAGCCCGTAAAACCCGGGCTCGAGTTCGACGATGCGCGGCCGACCCAGGCGCTTGAGTGGATCGAGGTTGGCCCAGCGCGTGCCGAGCGTGCGGTAGGCGTCGATGAGCTGCAGCACGGCAACCTGTTTCTTGTCGTCGACCGGTTGCATCGCCAGCGCCCGGTAGCCGCCCTGGCGCGCCTGTTCGGCAAACGCCGAGACCACCGGCAGGTGCGGCACGTCGCGCGCCACCGCGCCGGGCAATTGGGCCAGCTTGTCGAAATATTCCCGCCACTCGGGCGGGACGGCGGTCGGATCGTTGAGGTAGTTCTCGTACAGCTCCTCGACGAAAGGCGCGTTACCGCCGAAGAGCAGGGAGTTGGAAAAGAGTTGGTTCATCATGACAGGTGCCTGTTCCCGAAATGCTGCGGAAGGTTCATGCGCGAAGGCTCAAGGCCTGGGATGCGGACAAAAAAACGGCGGCGCCCCAGGCCGCCGCCGTTCATCGAGCTTAGCGTTGCGCCAATGGCGGTACGCTGCGCTTGGGCGTGCCGACGTAAAGCTGGCGCGGACGACCGATCTTGTATTCGGGGTCGGAAATCATCTCCTCCCACTGCACCATCCAGCCGACCGTCCGGGCCAGCGCGAAGATGCAGGTGAACATCTCGGTGGGGATGCCGATCGCCTTCTGGACGATGCCCGAGTAAAAATCGACGTTCGGGTAGAGCTTCTTCTCGATGAAGTACTCGTCTTCCAGCGCGATACGCTCGAGTTCAAGCGCCAGTTTGAACAGGCGGTCGTTCTCGAGACCCAGCTCCTGCAATACGTCGGCGCAGACCTTGCGCATCAGCTTGGCGCGCGGGTCGAAGTTCTTGTACACGCGGTGGCCGAAGCCCATCAGCTTGAAGCTGTCGTTCTTGTCCTTGGCGCGCTTGATGTACTGCGGCACACGCGAGACATCGCCGATCTCCTCGAGCATCTTCAGGCAGGCCTCGTTGGCGCCACCGTGTGCCGGCCCCCACAGACAGCCGATGCCGGCCGAGATGCAGGCATAAGGATTGGCGCCGGACGAACCGGCAAGGCGGACGGTTGAGGTCGAGGCGTTCTGCTCGTGATCAGCGTGCAGGGTAAAGATGGTGTCGAGCGCATGCACGATCACCGGGTTCGGCTTGTACTCCTCGCACGGCGTGCCGAACATCATGTGCATGAAGTTGGCGGTGTAGGAGAGGTCGTTGCGCGGGTACATGAAGGGCTCGCCGTGCGAGTACTTGTAGGCCAGCGCGACGATCGTCGGCAGTTTGGCGACGATGCGGTTGAAACTGATGCTGCGGTGCTCGGCGTCGGAGAAGTCGTGTGCGTCGTTGTAGAACGCGGAGAGCGCGCCGACCACGCCGACCATCACCGCCATCGGATGCGCATCACGGCGGAAGCCCTGGTAGAACTTGGCCATCTGCTCGTGCACCATGGTGTGCCGCTTGATGATGTTCTCGAAGTCGACCTTCTGCTGCGCGTCCGGCAGCTCGCCGTTCTTCAGCAAGTACGCGACCTCGAGGAAGCTGCACTTCTCGGCGAGCTGCTCGATCGGATAACCGCGATACAGCAGTTCGCCCTTGTCGCCGTCGATGAAGGTGATCCTCGACTGGCACGACGCCGTCGACAGGAACCCCGAGTCGTACGTGTAATAGCCGGTCTTGGCGCCCAGCGTCCGGATATCGATGCAGTCGTCGCCGTGCACCGGGCTGAGGATCGGGAATTCGATCGGTTCGCCGCCGTCGATGATCAGCCTGGCCTTACGTTCGGTTGTCATTGCGCTCTCCCGTTGATTGATCAATAGAACACGCCGCTCAACGCACCGATGCTAGGAGCCCAGACTTACTTCACTCTTACGCTCCGCAGCATTTCGATGATTTCTGCCTGCGCCGTGTCGGCACAGGTTTTTTTCCCGGTGACCAGCGCCCAGAGATCCTGATCCTGCATCTCTGCCAGCGCACGAAAGGCCGCAGCATGCTCTTCGTTCAGGGTTAGGTATCGGCTTTCGAGAAAGTTCCCAAGCAGATAATCCATCTCGGCTAATGACCTGCGGTTACAGATCCAGCGTAGCCGGTTGTACTCCTCGTTCTTCTCCATCAACAACACTCCCTTTCAAAGCAAACCCGGCTGGCGCCTGCACGCCCTGCGAACAGGGGCTGTGCGCTCAGCCCAGCTGGTTGTAATAGTGGAAATCGTGGGTCGCGCACACGCCCTTGCGCCATTCGACGGGCTTGTTGCCATAGGTATAGGACACCCGCTCGACGAGAAGCAAGGGACTGCCCTCGTTGACCTGCAACAGCTCGGCACTCAGACGGTCGGCCGACACCGCGCTCAGACGCTCTTCGGCCCGCACCATGGGCACCCCGAAACGGCTCTCGAAGAGGTTATAGAGCGAGACGCTGGAGTTCTTCAGCACATCCAGCGTCAGCTCGCCGAACAACTCGCCGGGCAGGTACAGCTCGTCGAACACCGCCGGCGCCGTGCCGAAACGCAACAGCCGCCGTACCACGATGACCGAAGCGCCGACCTCGATCCCCAGGACGCGCGCCACGTCGCTGCCCGCCTTCGCCCGCCAACACTCCAAGGGCACGCTCTTGAGCGGCGGCAATTCGCCCGCGTTGGCGCGGATGCTGAGAAAACGGAAGACCGAGCGCGGATCGGAGTGCGAGGCGACGAAGGTGCCCTTGCCCTGCCGGCGCACCAGCAGGTTCTCGGCCGCCATTTCGTCGATGGCCTTGCGCACAGTCCCCTGGCTGACGCCGAAGCGCGTCGCCAACTCGGCCTCGCTGGGGATCATCGAACCCGGGCGCCATTCGCCGCTTTCCAGGTTGCGCGTCAGCAGGGCCCGGATCTGGCGATAGAGCGGGCTGAAAGTCGGCGACTGTTCGGTGGCGAGGCGGTTCATGGCGACCTGAAAGCCCAAAGAAATGAACCCGTATTATGGTATAGATGTCTTATATATGACAAGAAAACCAACCCGCGCGGGAATCGTTTAATATGCAAAAAAAATGCAGAACGCTACGCCCCAACGCAGTCACAACAGCATCGCCGAAAGCCACACTGTGGCGCCATTTGCGCCCAATCGCCCGGCTTTCGCCTTGATCATGGCATGTCAATTGACACTGGCAGAAAATTGCTTTTATGATCGGTTCGGGTAACAGCACGCTCGGCTCCAGACAACGCGCCCCTGGCGTCGAGGCACCGGACAATAAGATTCAGATTCAAAAGATCGCTTTTCTTTTTTTATCCTCCGAAGGAGTCGCACATGTCCAAAGCACCCGTTCGTGTCGCCGTTACCGGCGCCGCGGGCCAAATCGGCTACAGCCTGCTGTTCCGTATCGCCTCCGGCGAGATGCTGGGCAAGGACCAGCCCGTCATCCTCCAGTTGCTCGACCTGCCGCAAGCCCAGAAGGCCTGCCAGGGCGTGATCATGGAGCTCGACGACTGCGCTTTCCCGCTGCTCGCCGGCGTTTTCGCCACCGACAACCCCGATGTCGCCTTCAAGGACGCTGACCTTTGCCTGCTCGTTGGCGCACGCCCGCGCGGCCCCGGCATGGAGCGCTCGGACCTGCTCGCCGCCAACGGCGCGATCTTCACCGTGCAGGGCAAATCGATCGCCGAAAACGCCAAGGAAAACGTCAAGGTTCTGGTGGTCGGCAACCCGTGCAACACCAACGCGCTGATCGCCGCCGCCGCGGCCAAAAAAGTCGGCCGCACCAACCCGCGCAACTACCACGGCATGCTGCGCCTCGACCATAACCGCGCTGCCTCGCAACTGGCGAGCAAGAGCGGCCGCCCGGTCGCCAGCCTCAAGAAGATCGTCGTCTGGGGCAACCACTCGCCGACGATGTACGCCGACTATCGCTTCTGCACCTCGAACGGCGACAACGTCAAGGCGCTGATCAACGATCCGGTTTGGAACAACGACGTCTTCCTGCCCACCGTCGGCAAGCGTGGCGCCGCGATCATCGAGGCCCGCGGTCTGTCCTCGGCCGCCTCGGCCGCCAACGCCGCGATCGACCACATGCGCGACTGGTACCACGGTTCGGACGACTGGGTCACCATGGGCGTTCCGAGCGACGGCTCGTACGGCATTCCGGTCGGCATCGTCTTCGGCTTCCCCTGCGAGTGCAAGGGTGGCGACTACACGATCATCCAAGGGCTCGAGATCGACGAGTATTCGCGCGAGAAGATCAACAAGACGCTCAAGGAACTCACCGACGAGGCCGAAGCCGTCAAGAGCATGCTCTGACCCGGCTTTCGCCCAAGCAAAGAGCCGCGCGCCGCGCGGCTCTTTTTTTGCCTGCCCCGGACGAATCCCGACGCGCACGCACAGCCCCGCCCGGGATGGTTACAATCCTGTCTGATTCTCTGACTCTTGATCCTGTTTCCAACGAGAACGACTCATGCGCCACCCGAGCGACGTCCTGTTTCCGGGCGAAAAGCCCTTCCCCGTACTCCCCGCCGTCGACCACTACGCCGGCTCCGAAAAACTGATGCGCAAGGCCCTGCAACTGCAGAACGAGCTGGGGCCGATCTTCGACATCACCTGCGACTGCGAGGACGGCGCCCATGCCGGCGCCGAACGCGAGCACGCCGAGATGGTCGCGGCGCTGATCATGAGTGAAGACAACCGCCACGGCCGCCTCGCCGCGCGCATCCACGACGTCACCCATCCGCACTGGCGGCAAGACCTCGAGATCCTGGTCGGCCGCGCCGGCACGCGCCTGCCCTTCCTCACCCTGCCCAAGCCGCGCAGCGCGGAAGACGTCCGCATCCAGCTGGCAGCCCTGCGCGAGGCCGAAGCGCACGCCGGCATCGCCACGCCGATCCCGGTGCATGTGCTGATCGAGACGCTCGGCGCACTGCGCGAAGTGTGGGCCATCGCCGCCCTGCCCGGCGTCGAGTCGCTCGACTTCGGACTGATGGATTTCGTCTCCGATCACCACGGCGCCATTCCCGGCGCGGCGATGAAGAGCCCGGGCCAGTTCGAGCATCCGCTCGTCGTGCGCGCCAAGTGCGAGATCGCCACCGCGGCGCTGGCCAACGGGGTCGTTCCGGCACACAACGTCACCACCGAACTGAAAGACCTTGCCGTCATCCGCCACGACGCCGAGCGCGCACGCAACGAATTCGGCTATCTGCGCATGTGGAGCATTCACCCCAACCAGATCGTGCCCATCGTCGAAGCCATGCGCCCCGACTTTTCCGAGGTGGAAACGGCCAGCGCGATCCTCATCGCCGCGCAGGACAAGGACTGGGCGCCGATCGCCCACGAAGGCCGCCTGCACGACCGCGCCTCCTACCGCTACTACTGGGAGCTGCTCGCCCGCGCCCACGCCACCGGCATGACCTTGCCGCCCGCGGCGCAAGAACGCTTCTTCGCCTGAACATGGACCTCCAGGCCCTCACCCGCGCCCTGCTGCGTTTTCGCGACGAACGCGACTGGGCGCAGTTTCACACCCTGCGCAACCTGATCGTCTCGCTCAACCTCGAGGCTGGCGAGCTCCTTGAGCTCACGCAATGGAAGAGCGACGCCGAGATGGACGCGCTGCTCGCCGACCCGGCCAAACAGGAGGCGCTGCGCGACGAATGCGCCGACGTGCTGCTTTACCTGCTGCTCATCGCCGACCGCGCGGGGATCGACCTCGAAGCCGCGGCGCTGGATAAGCTCAGGAAGAACGCCGAGAAATACCCGATCGAGAAGAGCTACGGCACGAGCCGCAAGTACACGGAACTCGACGGCTGAAACGGGCGGAGACTGAACCTCCCGGAGCGCCGACGCCGAACAGGCCGGGCGCGCGCGAAGGCGGATCCGGCTGGCGCGACACCGAGGCCCGGAAAAAATGACGGGATGGGCGGCTGAATACCGCGTCTGGATGCGCCGTGCAGCCCGGCTGCAGGGCGCATCCAGTGGCGCGTTCAGGCCGCGTGCTGTTCGAGCGTGAAGCCCGCGCCCGCGTCGAGTGCCAAGACCCCGGTAAGCCAGGGCATCGTCTCGACCAGGGTGGCATGCAGCGTCCACGGCGGGTTGAGCACGAACATGCCGCTGCCGTGCATGCCGAAGCCGTCCTTGGAAGGCTCCCGCACGCGCAGCGCGACATGGACCCAGCCCTTGGCCGGCAGGCGCTTCAGGCGTTGCGGCAGGTCGATCGATTCGCGCCGGGTGAGCTGCGGATACCAGACCGCGTAGGTGCCGCCGGCAAAGCGCGTCAGCGCATCTTTGACCCCTTGCACCACGCGCTCGTAGTCGTGTTTGTCTTCGTACGAAGGATCGATCAACACCAACCCGCGGCGCGAGGGCGGCGGCAGCACTGCCTTGAGGCCGGCGAAACCGTCGCAGGGCTCGACCGACACCCGCTTGCCGGCCTCCTTGAAGCACTCGGCGAGCAGGCGCGATTCCTTGCTGTGCAGCTCGAAGAGCCGCAGACGGTCCTGCTCGCGCAGCACGCGCGCCGCAATCCACGGCGATCCGGGGTACTGCAGCAGGCGCCCGCTCGGGTTGAGCGCGCGCACTTCGGCGAGGTACTCGGCCACGGCCGGCGGAACGTCGCGCCGCTCCCACAGCCGGCCGATACCTTCGCGGTACTCGGCAAGCTTGCTGGCGAAGGTCGACTCGAGGTCATAGACGCCGCCGCCGGCATGCGTATCGGCGTAGGTGAAGGGCTTGTCCTTCTGCCCCATGTAGCGGGCGAGCTGGATGAGCACGATGTGCTTGAGCACGTCGGCATGATTCCCGGCGTGGTAGCCGTGACGGTAACTGAGCATGTGAGGTTCGGTCAGGCCGGCAGATCGGGCAAGGCGATCCGGTTATCCTTGCTGAACTGGTAGTCGCGGAAGATGTGCTCGGCGCTGGGAATGAGATAGCTGCCGTCGGCCAGCACGCGCGAGGTGTCCTTCAGACGATAGGTGTAGTGGCCGCAGGTCCAGAGGTCGAAGTTGCGCATCTGGGTACACAGGCAGGTCTTGTCCATCACCTTCGGGCGCTTGAGTTCCGGGTGCGCCTCGACCTCGCGGTTGTACGAGGTGATGTACGAGCAGCTGCCGCCGGAATCGAGCAGGTAGCCGTAGGCTTCGCAGTTCGGGCGGATGCCGTCGCCGATCGCCGGGCTGCCCGTCAGCATGCGCATCGGATAGCCGGTGGGCGAGATCTGGTTGACCACGATCTGGCTTTCGCTGGCCTTGAAGTACTCCTGCTGCACGTCCTCGGGCAGGCCGCACTCGCGCGCCACGGTAAAGCGCGTCGCCACCTGCACCGCCGCCGCGCCGTTCTCGAGGAAGGCCGTCGCGTCGCTGCCGGTGAAGATGCCACCGGCCGGGATCAGCGGAATGTCGAGTTGCTCGGCCTTGAGGTAGGCGGCAATTTCGGCGACGATCGTCGCCAGGTCGTATTGCGCCCAGTCCATGCCGAAACCGAGGTGACCGCCGGCCAGCGGGCCTTCAATGACGATGTAATCGGGCAGGCGATTGAGGCGCGCGTTCTTCTTGAGGAAGAGCTGCAGCGCGCGCAGCGAGGAGACGATGATCCCCAGCTTGGCGTCGCGGAAACGCGGGTGATCCTCGATCAGCGCGAAGGAACCGAGGTGCAGGCCCGCGGCCAGCGTGATGCCGTCGATGCCGCAGTCCAGCGCGGTGCGCAGGCGCACGCGCAGCGTCTCCTTGGGCGCGTTCATGGTCAGCTTTTCCATGCAGTTGACGAAGATCATGCCTTCGCCGCGCTTGGCTTCCATGGTCTTGCCGACGTGCAGGCGCGTCGCCTCGGCGAGCTGGCCGAGGTCGAACTGGACGACCGACTTGTCCGGGTTGCTGACGTTGAACTTGTACTGCTGCAGCTTCTCCTTGACGAACTTGGCGTTGAAGCGGCGGTCCGCCACCGTGTTCACCATCGCATCGGAGATGTGCCCGATGCCGCCCAGGCGCGCTGCTTCAAGCGCCAGATCCGCCGTCGAGATATCGACGCCCATACCGCCGATCATGATCGGCACCAGTTCCTGCTTTCCGAACTTGAGTCGGAAATCGTCAAGGCATTTCATTCCGCACCATTCCTGCTCCACGACCGCCGACGCAAAGGCGACGGAACCCGACCATGGAAAGGGCGCTATTATCGCTCATTCGCCTTTCCGCGTCGTGTTTCGCATCGAGAAAAATCCATCGCGGCCGAGCAAACGTTCGTTCGCCCTTCCACCCCGACGCCGCGTGTATCATGAACCGCAGCCCAGCCCCAGCCGAGGACGCCATGCCCGCCGACGACCGTTTTACCCCGGACGACGTCCATGACCACGTCGATTGCGGCCAGGACCACGCCGCCCGCACGCCAGACGCGATCGGCATCCCGCGCCGCCGCCCCTTCGACCCCGTCGCCTTCGAGCGCGCGGTTGGCGACCTGCTCCACGCCTGCGGCATCGAAACCCAAAGCGCGCACATGGGACGCACCACGCAACGCGTGCGCGAACTCTGGCAGCGCCGCCTGCTCGGCGGCTACGACCTCGACCCGGCGACCGCACTCGGCGACGGCTTCGCCGACCCCCGCCGCGACATGATCGTGGTGCGCGGCATCGCCATCCACGGCGTCTGCCCGCACCACTTGGTACCCTTCCGCGGCGTCGCCCACGTCGCCTACCTGCCCGGCGGCCGCCTGCACGGCTTTGGCCGCATCGCCCGTCTTGTGGACGCCATCGGCCACCGCTTCACCTACCAGGAATGGATGACCCGCGACATCGCCGAAGCCCTGCTCCGCCACGGCCAGGCGCGCGGTGCCGCCTGCGTGATCGAGGCCGAACAGCTGTGCCTCCTGCTCGGCGAAGACCGGCGCGGCGACGAACGCGTCGTCACCCAGGCCTTCAGCGGCGAGTTCGAGGCCGACGCGCAGCTTAGGAACGAGTTTTTGAGGGCGATCGGGTAGCGAGAAAACAGAGATGAACACAGCCGAATACAATCCAGACAATAATCATGCTCACGCTGTGGCACCAAACTCAACGACAAAAAGTGAAGTTGCCACTGAGCTACTGAACTGGGCTATCTGCTCTTTCTTGTCCGGGAAAGGCTACTACTCAGCAATACATCTCTCAGGAGCAGCGGAAGAGATTTTTGCTGTCTACCTTAGATCGCCGACATATCAAGAGAAATCATCTGCTGATGAGCTTAAATCTCTGTTTGTTCACCTCTGCTCCCCAAAAAATCAGCGCGAAGAAATCGAAGTCTCGAAATGGTTTATCGACCGGCTGAACGCTGCGCGAAATTCGGTCAAACACAAACAAGGCCACGGAGACGAATACGTTCATTTCGATCCTGAGAGAGAAGCAGAAGACTCCATCCGAAGAGCAATAAACAACTATACGCAGCTGTCGCGAAAGACCTCACTACCTCCAGTAGATTCAATTCTCGATTTTTATGCTGCGCTAAAAATCAAAGCCTCCCAAGAGGCTTAGCGCGCCCCCACCAGCGTCATCAAGAGCGGCGTGGTGAGCGCGGCGAGGCCGGTGGAGAGCACTAGGCTGCTGGCCACAGGGCCTTCGAGGGTCTTGAACTGGCGCGACATGAGGTAGACGTTGGCGCCGATGGCGATCGAGGCCAGGAGGACGATGACCTGCGTCTCCATCGTCGGCAATCCCAAAGCGACGGCCAGCCCCCACACCACCAGCGGTTGCACGATGAGCTTGACGGCGCAGATCGCGAGGCTGATCTTGAGGCCGCTGCGGATGCCGTATTCGGCCAGTCCCATCCCCAAGGCGATCAGCGCCATCGGCGCGGCGGCCTGCGAGATCATCCCGAGCGGGATGTCGATCGCCTGCGGCAGCGGCCAGCGGGTGAGCCCGAACAGGGAACCGAGCAGGATGCCGGCGACGATGGGGTTGGTGAGTACGCCGCGCACGGTCTTGGCGAAGCCCTTGACCGAGAGGCTGCCGTGCTTGGCCCATTCGATGGAGACGGTGACCAGCGTCCACAGGATCAGCGCGTTGAAGATCAGAACCAGCGCCACCGAGGGCACGGCCGCGTCACCGAGCGCCATCTTGGCGAGCGGCAGGCCGAGCATGACGTTGTTCGAGAACACCCCGCCCAGCCCGAACACCGATTGCGCCGTGCCGTCCATGCCGAAGGCCTTCCAGGCGATCAGCCGGCCGATGAAGAAGACGATCAGGCAGCCGCCGAAGAAGGCGATGAGCAGGCGCGCGTCAACCGGCGGCAGCTTGGAGAAGTCGCTCATCAGGCGGAACATCATCGCCGGCATGGCGACCGAGAAGACGAAACGCGAGAGGCTGTCGGACATCGCCACCGGCCAGCCGGAAAAGCGCATCAGACCGTAACCGACGAAGACAAGCGAAAAAAGCGGCGCGGCAAGCGAGACGTGGTGCAGGAAGGTATCCATCGGCGGCAGGCGGCAAAAGACGCGAAGGACGGGGAAACGGCAGGCCGTCGAAAACCCTGCGTGACACCAGGAGGCGCGTCAGGCCGGGCCGGGCGCGGCACGGCAAAGCGGAGCCCCTCACGGAGGACCTGGAAACGGATAACGTTTGTCCGTCTGGCGAAACAAAAGTCACAGTCTAAACCAAGGCGACGTGCGCGGCGTGCAAAAACAGGCGAAAATGTCGCCCTTTCGCACCCCGGCGAACGCCCGCTCGGCCAAGCCGAGCCGCACTCGCCTCCACCTCTGCCATGTCCACGCCCCTGCCGCCCCCGCCCGCTGCCACCACCGCCGAGTCCCACGCCCTGCTCTACGCCGACGATAGCCTGCTCGTCGTCGCCAAGCCGACGCGCCTCCTGTCGGTCCCCGGGCGCGGCGAGGACAAGCAGGATTGCCTGATCGCACGCGTCCAGCAGGACTACCCCGACGCACTGATCGTGCACCGCCTCGACTTCGACACCTCCGGCCTCGTCGTCCTGGCGCGCGGAAAAGCCATGCACCGGCGGCTGAGCATCGCCTTCCAGGAGCGCGAGGTGGACAAGCGTTACGTGGCGGTGGTCGACGGCAAATTGATGGCCAGCGACGGCGAAGTGAACCTGCCGCTTCTCGTCGACTGGCCGAACCGGCCACTGCACAAGGTCGATTTCGATCAGGGCAAACCTTCGCTGACGCGCTTTCGCCAACTCGCCTACGACGCCGCGACGCACAGCACGCGCGTCGAACTGACCCCCGAGACCGGGCGCACGCACCAGCTGCGCGTGCACATGCAGGCGCTCGGCCACGTCATCCTCGGCGACCCGCTCTACGCCGAAGCGGCGGTGCGCGCCAAAGCGGAACGCCTGCTGCTGCATGCCGAATTCCTCGCCTTCGCCCATCCGCAGGACGGCCGACGGCTCGAGTTCACCCACCCGGCGCCGTTCTGATCCCGTTCAAACCCCTTGCACGGCAGCCCGCAAAGGGCGTCTGGATGCGCCTTCCAGGCCGGCTGCAGAGCGCATGCAGCGGTCGTTCCAGGCTCATGCCAGGGCCCATGATGATCGGGCGCGCAAAATAAAAACGGCGAGGGCCGAGGCCCCCGCCGTTTTTGCTCCCTGGCCTGTCGGCCGTTTTTAATCAGCGACCGCGCAGCGCGGCATTGATCGTTTCGAGCACCTTGCTGCCCGGGCACAGGTCGGCGTCGGAAAGCTTGTTGAGCGGCGTTTCCACCGTGTTCAGGTGCCGGTGCAGGTCGTCGGCGTTGCTGTCGACGTAGATCAGGCCGGTAACGATTTCGCCCAGCGCCTGACGTTCCTGCAGGTAGTTCATGGCGCCGACGCGGTCGGTCGGATCGTAGTCGTGATCAACCTTGCGCAACATCAGGATCGAGCCGTCGTGCTGCACCACGCGACGCAGCGCGCCGGGGGCGTAGGTGGCTTCGATCTTGTCGCGCGGCAGGATCACGTCGAGCCGGTTGACCGCCTCGTTGTGCTCGCGCACGTAGTCGTAGCTGCGCGTCGAGCCGGCGTGGTTGTTGAAGGTCACGCAGGGGCTGATGACGTCGATCAGCGCCGAGCCGCGGTGACGCAGCGCGCCCTTGATCAGCGGAATCAACTGCTCCTTGTCGCCCGAGAAGCTGCGCGCGACGTAGGTCGCGCCAAGCTGCAGGGCGAGCGAGACGAGATCGATCGGGCTGTCGCTGTTGACCACCCCGCGCTTGCTCTTCGAACCCTTGTCGGCGGTGGCCGAGAACTGGCCCTTGGTGAGGCCGTAGACGCCGTTGTTCTCGACCAGGTAGCACATGTTCACGCCACGCCGCATGGCGTGGGCGAACTGGCCGATGCCGATCGACGCCGAATCGCCGTCGCCGGACACGCCGAGGTACAGCAGTTCGCGGTTGGCCATCGCCGCGCCGGTCAGCACCGAGGGCATGCGCCCGTGCGTGGTGTTGAAGCCGTGCGAGTTGCCGAGGAAGTAGTCGGGCGTCTTCGACGAACAACCGATGCCCGAGAGCTTGGCCACGCGGTGCGGCTCGATGTCGAGGTCGAAACAGGCCTGGACGACGGCAGCGCTGATCGAGTCGTGGCCGCAGCCGGCGCAGAGCGTCGAGATCGCGCCTTCGTAGTCGCGGCGGGTGTAGCCGAGCGCGTTCTTCGGGGTGTCCGGACGCAGCAGTTTGGGTTTGGCGAGATAGGTCATGAGGCCACCTGTTGACGAACGGGCGCAGCTTCGCGCGCCGCGATGTTTTCGGCGATCGTGCCCGCGATGAAGCGGGCGGTGATCGGCGTGCCGTCGTAGTGCAGGACGCGGACGAGACGCTTGGGATCGATTTCGCACTCGTTGATGAGCAGCATGCGCAGCTGGCCGCTTTCGTTCTGCTCGACGACGTAAACCACGTCGTGGTTGGCGACGAAGTCCTCGATCTCGGCGGCGAACGGGAAGCCGCGCACGCGCATCATGTCGACCTGGACGCCGTCCTTGGCCAGCAGCGCGAAGGCCTCGGCCATCGCCGGGCTGGTCGAGCCGTAGTAGAGCACGCCGTAGCGGGTGCTCTTGGCGGCCGCGGTCAGGATCGGGGCCGGCACCAGGGTCTTGGCGGTCTCGAACTTGCGGCGCAGGCGCTCCATGTTATAGACGTAGTCGGCGCCGGTTTCGCTGTACTTGGCGTAGGCGTTGCGCGTCGTGCCGCGGCTGAAGAAGGCGCCCTTGGTCGGGTGCGTCGCCGGGATGGTGCGGTACGGAATGCCGTCACCATCAACGTCGAGGTAGCGGCCAAAGGTTTTGCCGGCGTCGAGGTCTTCGGCACTCATCACCTTGCCGCGATCGTAGCGGCGGCTGTCGTCCCAGTCGAAGGGCTTGCACAGGCGCTCGTTCATGCCGATGTCGAGGTCGAGCATGACGAACACCGGCGTCTGCAGACGCTCGGCGAGGTCGAAGGCCTGCGCAGTGAAGGTGAAGCTCTCGTAGGCGTCTTCCGGGAAGAGCATGACGTGCTTGGTGTCGCCGTGCGAGGCGTAGGCGCAGGCGATCAGGTCCGACTGCTGGGTGCGCGTCGGCATCCCAGTCGACGGGCCGCCACGTTGCACGTTCACCAGCACCGCCGGCACTTCGGCGAAGTAGGCCAGGCCGAAGAATTCCTGCATCAGCGAGACGCCGGGGCCGGAAGTGGCGGTGAAGGCGCGTGCGCCGTTCCACGAGGCGCCGATGACCATGCCGATGGCGGCCAGCTCGTCCTCGGCCTGCACGATGGCGTACTTGGCCTGCCCGGTTTCCGGGTCGGTGCGCAGCTTGCGGCAGTAGCTCGAGAAGGATTCGATGACCGAGGTCGACGGGGTGATCGGGTACCAGCCAACGACGGTCGCGCCGCCGTAGACCGCGCCGAGACCGGCGGCATCGTTGCCGTTGGCGAAGATCATGTCGCCGACACCGTCGGCACGCTCGATGCGCAGGCCGATCGGGCACGGCAGATTGGCCTTGGCGTAGTCGTAGCCGAGCTTCAGGGCCTGGACGTTGGGACCGATCAGCTTGTCTTTGCCGCGGTACTGGTCGGCGATCAGCTTCTCGGGCACCGCGAGGTCCATGTCCAGCAGCGCGGTCAGCGCGCCGACGTACATGATGTTCTTGAGCAGCTGACGCTGGCGGGCGTCGGTGTACTCGCGGTTGCACATCTCGGTCAGCGGCACGCCGAGGACGACGATGTCGTCGCGGAAGCGCGAACGCGGCAGCGCCTTGGTCGAGTCGTAGAACAGGTAGCCACCGGGCGCGAGCTCGGCGACGTCGCGGTCCCAGGTCTGCGGGTTCATCGCCACCATCAGGTCGCAGCCGCCGCGGCGGCCGAGCCAGCCTTCGGCCGAGACGCGCATCTCGTACCAGGTCGGCATCCCCTGGATGTTCGAGGGGAAGATGTTGCGCGGCGCCACCGGCACGCCCATGCCCATGATCGCGCGGGCGAACAGCTCGTTGGCCGAAGCCGAACCCGAACCGTTGATGTTGGCGAACTTGATGACGAAGTCGTTACAACTTTGAATCGATTGGATGCTGCTCATGTCTTGCTAACCTCCGTACCCGCCTCGGCCATTTGCAGGAAGAAATGCTGGATGTCCCAAGCGCCGGTCGGACAGCGCTCGGCACACATGCCGCAATGCAGGCAGATGTTTTCGTCCTTGACCATCACCCGGCCGGTCTTCACCGTGTCGGAGACGTAGAGCGCCTGCTCGCGGTTCTTCGCCGGGGCTTTCAGGCGGCCACGCAGGTCGTCCTCTTCGCCGTTCTGGGTGAAGGTGATGCACTCGGTCGGACAGATGTCGACGCAGGCGTCGCACTCGATGCAGTTCTTGGGAACGAACACCGTCTCCATGTCGCAGTTCAGGCAGCGCTCGGCTTCCGAACAGGCCATGAAGGGATCGAAGCCCATTTCGAGTTCGAGCTTGATGTCCGAGAGCGTCATTTCCAGCGCCTTGGTCGGCACTTTCTTGCGCGCTTCCTCGGAGACCTGGTTGTCGTAGCTCCACTCGTGGATGCCCATCTTCTGGCTGGTCATCACCACTTCGGGCGCCGGGCGCTCGAGGAGGTTCTGGCCACGACAGAACAGGTCGATCGACACCGCGGCCTGATGTCCTTGGGCGACGGCGGTGATGATGTTCTTGGGGCCGAAGGCGGCATCGCCACCGAAGAAGACCTTGGGCTGCGTCGACTGCAGGGTGTCGGCGTTGAGCACCGGCAGCCCCCACTTGTCGAACTCGATGCCGATGTCCTTCTCGATCCAGGGGAAGGCGTTCTCCTGGCCGATGGCGACGAGCACCTGATCGCACTCGATCAGCTCGTCCGGCTCGCCGGTCGGCACCAGCTGGCGGCGGCCCTTGTCGTCATACTCGGCGCGCACCAGCTCGAAACGCACGCCGGTGAGCTTGCCGTTGTCGTGCACGAATTCTTTCGGCACGCGCATGTTGAGGATGGGGATGTTCTCGTGCAGCGCCTCTTCCTTCTCCCAGGGCGAGGCCTTCATCTCGTCGAAACCGCTGCGCACCACCACCTTGACGTCGGTGCCGCCCAGACGGCGCGCCGACCGGCAGCAGTCCATCGCGGTGTTGCCGCCACCGAGGACGATCACCCGCGGCGAAACGCTGGTTACGTGACCGAAGGCGACGTTGGCCAGCCAGTCGATGCCGATGTGGATGTGCGCCGCAGCTTCCTGGCGCCCCGGAATGTCGGCATCGCGCCCGCGCGGCGCGCCGGTGCCGACGAAAACGGCGTCCCAGCCCTCGGCCAGCACGTCTTTGAGGCTCTTAACCCAATGGTTGAAATGCGCCTTCACGCCGAGGTCGAGGATGTAACCGCACTCCTCGTCGAGCACGCTCTCGGGCAGACGGAACTTCGGGATCTGCGTGCGCACCATGCCGCCGGGCTTGGTTCCGCAGTCGAAAATGCTCACTTCATAGCCGGTCAGCGCCAGGTCGCGGGCCACGGTCAGCGACGCGGGGCCGGCACCGATACAGGCGACGCGCTTGCCGTTCTTGGCCGTCGGCGCTTTCGGCAGCCGCTCGGAGAGATCGTCCTTAAGGTCGGCCGCAACGCGCTTCAAGCGGCAGATGGCGACCGGTTCCTTGTCAATGCGGCCGCGCCGGCAGGCAGGCTCGCAGGGACGGTCGCACACGCGCCCGAGAATTCCCGGGAACACGTTCGACCGCCAGTTGATCATGTAGGCGTCCGAATAACGGCCCGAAGCGATCAGGCGGATGTATTCGGGCACGGGCGTATGGGCTGGACACGCCCATTGGCAATCCACGACTTTATGGAAGTAGTCGGGATGGCCGATATTCGTCGGCTTCACGTCAGTCAGACCTCCTGTTGTTAACTCCCTCGTACCGGCTCAGCGCCGGAACGACCAAGCCTTGGAAATGCAGGTTCCACCGGGCCAGGAGCCCGGATTCTCAACCGCTTGCGCCATACCAACAAGCAATCGTTGCGCACAACCTAGTGCAAACAAGGAACCAACTGCAAGTTTTTCTCTCGCATCGTGAAACATTAACATTCCTGCATAACTGCATTTGAGCCGCAATACGTAGAACCCACAATGCAATCACGGCCACTGGATTGCATCAGATTCGCGCCATCCCAACATATTCCGCGTGCATTGCTGCGACGGCACGAATACCCCTTTTGCGCGAAGGGCAAATCGACTAACCTCGTGCCATGGTCGACACGGATTCCATCCACTTCATCCGAAGGTGAATCTCATGGCTCTACGCGCACTTATCTTTGCCGTCGATGGCACTTTAGCCAACACCGAGCGGGACGGCCACCGTCCCGCCTACAACGCGGCGTTCAAGGAAGTCGGACTGTCCTGGCACTGGGACGAAAAGTTCTACGGCTCGCTGCTCAAGATCTGCGGCGGACTGGAACGCCTGCGTTACTACGCCGAACACCACGACCCGGCCGTGAACGCCCGTCCCGACCGCGATGAATTGTTGGCGCGCATTCACGAGATCGCCGTGCGCAACTACCAGCGCCGCCTCGCCGAAGGCCACATCCGCCTGCGTTCGGACATCGGCCAGCTGATCTGCGACGCCCGCACCGACGGCGTGCGCCTGGCGATTGCCTCAAGCTCGTGCGAACAGAACATTGTCGGCCTGCTCAAGACCCACCTGGGCCCCAAGGCCGACGACTGGTTCGAGGTGATCGCTTCCGGCGATGACACGCCCGCCAAGAAGCCGGCGCCCGACCTCTACAAGAACGCCCTGGCCAAGCTCGGGCTACCGCCGCGTGACTGCCTCGCGGTCGAGGACTCCCCCTCGGGACTGACCGCCAGCCTCGCCGCCGGCATCCCCACCGTGGTCACGCTGGGCGATTACCACCAGGACGAGGACTTTGACGGCGCCCGCCTGGTGCTGCACGAAACCGATGAACTGACCCTCGAAAAGCTGCGGCTCTGGCACGCCACGGCAAGCACCTCCTGATACCCCCCCCGCGGCCGGCCCGAGCGCCGGCCACGACGGCCCGGCCTTTTGTGCTGCACCTCCGGCCGGGCATTTTTTCGCGCTCGGCCGGAGACGCCAAGCTTAATCCTCGGCGCGCGACAATGCCTTGAGCGCGTAGATGTCGTAGCGGCTCGACTTGCCTTCCAACGCGTGTGACGGCGGCCGACCAGTCACCACCGGCGCCTTGCGCGGTCGTTTGACGACGACCCGGTGGCTGGCCAACGCCAGCGCCGCCTCCAGCAACTCGGGGGCATCGTCGTCGCCACCGACCAGAGTTTTGAAGAGGCGCATTTCCTTTTTCACCAGTGCGCTCTTGTCGCGCTCGGGAAACATCGGGTCGAGGTAGATCACTTCGGGCGCAGCCTCTGACCAGGCGCGCATCGCAGCGATCGCATCGCCAACCCGAAGGTGCATGCACGCGACGATGGGGCCGACCTCCGGATCATCCTGCGCCCGCGACAGAGCATCGGCCAGCAGTTCGGCGACGATGGGCTGGCGCTCGATCAAATCCAAGGTACAGCCGAGCTGAGCCAGCACGAAAGCATCGCGCCCCAGGCCGGCAGTGGCGTCGAGGACGCGCGGACGCACGCCGGGCTTGAGGCCGACGGCTTTGGCGATCATCTGCCCGCTACCACCGCCGAAGAGACGCCGGTGCGCGCTCGCGCCTTCGAGAAAATCGGCCCGCACCGCGCCCGGCGCACCAGGCGCGAGATCGAGCAACTGCAGGCCTTGCGGGCCGAGCTGCAGGGCGAACCCGGCTTCGCCGGAAAGCGGCAGGCCCAGCCGGGCCGCGAGCGCCTCCGCACGCGCGGAAAACTCAGGCGTCAGGGCTTCAACGCGGATCGAGGACAGAGAGGGGGACGACATAGGAAACCATTACCACGGAGAACACGGAGAAAAGCATAAACGGTTTAACTTCCGATGCCCCATGTTCTCCGTAGCAAATCCAAAAATAAAAACCCCGGCACAGGGCCGGGGTTACGTGAGCGACCGCGCGGCCACGTTTTCAGAGCGTGACCGTCTCCGCCGCTTCGACGAACTCGGCGATCTGATCGAAGTTCATGTAGCGGTAGATGTCGCCGGCCTTGGCATTGACCACTTGGATCTGCGCCATGTACTCCTCGACGTTCGGAATCTTGCCCATCAACGCACAGATCGCCGCCAGCTCGGCCGAACCGAGATAGACGCGGGTGTCGATGCCCAGACGGTTGGGGAAGTTGCGCGTCGAGGTCGAAATCGCCGTCGATCCCTTGCGGATTTGCGCCTGGTTGCCCATGCACAGCGAACAACCCGGCATTTCCATCCGCGCGCCGCTCTTGCCGAGCACGGCGTAATAGCCTTCCTCGGTCAGGATCATGGCGTCCATCTTGGTCGGCGGCGCGATCCACAGGCGGGTCGGGATGTCGGTCGTCCCGGCAAGCACCTTGCCGGCGGCGCGGAAGTGACCGATGTTGGTCATGCACGAGCCGATGAAGACCTCGTCGATCTTGTCGCCGGCCACTTCGGAGAGCAGCTTCACGTCGTCGGGGTCGTTCGGGCAGGCAAGGATCGGCTCCTTGACGTCGGCCAGATCGATCTCGATCACCGCTGCGTACTCGGCGTCCGGATCAGCCTTGAGCAGCTTGGGATCGGCGATCCAGGCTTCCATGGCCTTGATGCGGCGGGTCAGCGTGCGCACGTCGGAATAGCCGTTGGCGATCATCCACTTCATCAGCACGATGTTCGAACGCAGGTATTCGGCAACGGGCTCCTTGTCCAGATGCACCGTACACGCAGCGGCCGAGCGCTCGGCCGAGGCGTCGGACAACTCGAAGGCCTGTTCAACCTTGAGCTGCGGCAAGCCTTCGATTTCAAGGATGCGGCCGGAGAAGATGTTCTTCTTGCCCTTCTTCTCGACGGTCAAGAGGCCCTGCTTGATCGCGTAGTACGGGATCGCATTGACGAGGTCGCGCAGGGTGATCCCCGGATTCATCGTGCCCTTGAAGCGCACCAGCACCGACTCGGGCATGTCGAGCGGCATCACGCCGGTCGCCGCGGCGAAGGCGACGAGGCCGGAGCCGGCCGGGAAGGAAATGCCGATCGGGAAGCGGGTGTGCGAATCGCCGCCGGTACCAACGGTATCGGGCAGGCAGAGGCGGTTGAGCCAGCTGTGGATGACGCCATCCCCCGGACGCAGCGAGACGCCACCGCGGTTGGTGATGAAGCCCGGCAGCGTGCGGTGTGTCTGCACGTCGACGAGCTTCGGGTACGGCGCGGTGTGGCAGAAGGACTGCATCACCATGTCGGCCGAGAAGCCGAGGCAGGCGAGGTCTTTCAGTTCATCGCGGGTCATCGGGCCGGTGGTGTCCTGCGAACCGACGGTGGTCATCTTCGGTTCGCAGTAGGCGTTCGGGCGCACACCTTTGCCCTCGGGCAGGCCACAAGCGCGGCCGACCATCTTCTGCGCCAGCGAATAGCCCTTGCCGGTCTCGACCGGGTCGGCCATCAGCCGGAACAGGGTCGAGGGCGGCAGGCCGAGCGCTTCGCGCGCCTTGGCAGTCAGGCCGCGGCCGATGATCAGCGGAATGCGGCCACCGGCGCGCACTTCGTCGAGGATCACCGGCGTCTTGAGCTGCGCCTCGGCGATCACGGCGCCGTTCTTGAGCGCGGTGACGGTGGTCGTCGCCGTGTCGATGCGCAGCTCGATTTCGTCGCCCATTTCCATCTGCTGGACGTCGATCTCCACCGGCAAGGCACCGGCATCTTCCATGGTATTGAAGAAAATCGGGGCAATCTTGCTGCCCAGACACACCCCGCCAAAACGCTTGTTCGGGATGAAGGGGATGTCCTCGCCGGTCCACCACAGGACCGAGTTGGTCGCCGACTTGCGCGACGAGCCCGTGCCGACCACGTCGCCGACGTAAGCGATCAGGTTGCCCTTCTTCGTCAGCTCACCGAGCAGGCGGATCGGGCCGCGCACGCCCGGCTCGTCCGGCTCGATGCCCGGACGCGGGTTCTTGAGCATGGCCAGGGCATGCATCGGGATGTCCGGGCGCGTCGTCGCATCCGGCGCCGGCGACAGGTCGTCGGTGTTGGTCTCGCCGGTCACCTTGAAGACGGTCAGCTTCTGCGAGGCCGGCACTTCAGGCCGCGAGGTGAACCACTCGGCATCGGCCCAGCTCTGCAGCACGGCCTTGGCGTTGGCGTTGCCCTTGTCGGCCAACTCTTTGACGTCATGGAAGTAATCAAAGACCAGCAGGGTCTTCTTGAGCGCCTCGGCCGCCACGGCGCCGACCTCGGCATCGCCAAGCATGTCGATCAACGGTTTGACGTTGTAACCGCCCAGCATGGTGCCAAGCAGTTCGGTCGCCTTGGCGCGCGAAATCAGTTTGCAGGACTCGCTGCCGGCCGCCACCTTGGCCAGGAATTCGGCCTTGACCTTGGCGGCGTCGTCGACGCCGGCCGGAACGCGATAGGCAATCAGTTCGACCAGCGCCTCTTCCTCACCCTGCGGCGGATTCTTCAGCAGCTCGACCAGTTCCCGGGTCTGCTTGGCACTCAAGGGCAGCGGCGGGATGCCGAGCGCGGCGCGCTCGGCGACATGGGCACGATAGGATTCCAGCATTGCAGCAGCCTTTCTTAAAAGTGGCGTTTGGCGAAACCCCCGACGCCCGTTGGCAACGGACGACGCGGACAATTCACTGCGCGAACGGGCCGCAACCCGCTTTCGCCGGCCTGCGAGGCAGAACGACACTACCGCCAAGGTAGCTCGGCCATCTTATCCAAAGCATTGGCAGGTGTGAAGCCGCTGCAAGCCCTCCAAAGCCTTAGTCACCTTACGTTTCGCAATGGTTTCCCTCACGAAACAGAAGCACACTTTCGCCTCCGTATTCGACGCGCTGACCCGGGCGCAACTTGGCCCGTTTGCGCGTCTCGGTAACGCCATCGACGCGCACCTCGCCGGCTTCGATCTGGGCGTGAGCAAAACCGCCCGAATGACACAACCCGGTGGCTTTGAGCACCTGGTCCAATTGAATGTAATCGCCACGAACGGCGAGTGAAATGGTCACGAAACAGCTCCCGGAATAATAAAAAGAGCACCGCTCACAGCGCGAGCGGTGGCAGCCCGTAGCGGCGACGGGCGGCGTCGCAGGCATCGTCGCCGATGCCGACCCCGGCGTAGGGGGCGAAATCCCGGCACGGCCCGGGACGCTGCACGTAGATCGTGCAGCGCACCGCCTGGCCGATCTCGCCGGCAAGCGCGGCGCAGCGCGGCGGCGCGTCGTCGGTTCCGCGCATCCGGTACAGGCGCGCCGTCACCGGAACCGTCAACTCCGGCGGCACGCCCGGGCGCTCCGACGCGGCCAGTTCGGAACAGTGGAAATCGACGCGAAAGGCGGCGCAACAAGCGCCGCAAGCAAGACAGGCTGACACGGAGAGGAAAGAAAAATCAAGAAAGACTAATATTAACCGTAAAGAGCTGTAGAGCCACCGCAATCGTTGTTCTTCGCGGCGGAAGGCTTAATGAAACACAAAACAAAAAATCCCCGGGAGACTGTCAAATGTTCCAGAAATTGAAGCTGAGCACCAAGATCGCTTTACTTGTCGCCGCCTCCCTGCTCGGCCTGCTGTTCGCGGTCATCTATTCGGCGACCTCGATGCGCAACGACATGTTCGAGGCGCGCCGACTGCAGATCCGCTCGGTCACCGAGGCCGTTTACAACACACTCACCGACATCGACGCGCAGGCCAAGGCGGGCAAGCTGACTAACGAACAAGCCAAAAAGGCGGGAATCGACGCGCTACGCACCGCGCGCTACGGCGGCAGCGACGGCAAGACCGAATACTTCTACGCCTACACCATGAAGGGGGTGAATACCTTCCACATCCGCCCCGAATTCATGGGCCAGGACCTCCTGGAAAAAATCAAGGATGGCCAAGGGCGCTACGTCATCAAGTATCTGCTCGCCGCCCTGCAGGGCAAGCGCAGTGCTTTCGTCGACTCCAGCTTCCCTCGTCCGGGTAGCCAGGTCAGCGTTCCGAAACTGCAGTTCATCATGCATTTCGAGCCCTGGGACTGGATGATCGGCACCGGCGTCTTCACCGACGACATCGACGCTGCTTTTCGCTCGCGGTTGTGGTCCGAACTGGGTGTCATCCTGTTCATCCTGATCGTCGAGATCGCGCTCGCCATCTACATCACGCGCAACGTCCTGCGCCAGGTCGGCGGCGAACCCGAGGTCGCAAACGGCATCATGGCGCGCGTGGCAACCGGTGACCTCTCGGGCGAAATGCCTCCGGCGCCCAGCGGCAGCATGCTCGATTCGATGGGCCAGATGGTTGCCGCGCTGCGCCTGATGATGCGCGACATCAACGCGCTTTCGGGCCAACTGGCCCGCGAGGCGGAACAGATCAGCACCTCCTCGCGCGAAGTTGCCCAGGCCGCCCACAAGCAGTCCGACGCCACGTCTTCGATGGCCGCGGCGATCGAAGAGATGACCGTCAGCATCAACCACATCTCCGACAACGCCAAGGACACCCAGCAATACTCCTCGTCCTCGCTCGAACTCTCGCACAGCGGCGTCGAGCGCATTGAAGGGGCGACGCGCGAGATCCGCGACATCGCCGTCAGCGTCAGCGCCGCCTCAGACCGCATCCGCAAGCTCGAAGCACGCGCCCGCCAGATTTCGACGATCGCCAGCGTGATCAAGGACATCGCCAACCAGACCAACTTGCTCGCGCTCAATGCCGCCATCGAGGCGGCACGCGCCGGCGAACAGGGCCGCGGCTTCGCCGTCGTCGCCGACGAGGTGAGGAAACTCGCCGAACGGACATCGACGGCAACGGTGGAAATCGAACAGATGATCTCCGGCATCGAGACCGACACCGTCGAAGTCGTCCAGGCGATGGACGCCACCCTGCCGGAAGTCGACGAGGGCATCTCCGCCGCCGAGGAGGCCGCGACTGCGTTGCGTCAAATCAAGGATGGCGCGACGACGACGCTCGAACACATCCGCGAAGTCGCCGATTCGACGCGCGAACAGAGCCTCGCCAGCGACAACATCGCGCAAAAGGTCGAGGAGATCGCCTCGATGGTCGAAGAAACCTCGGCCGCCATGCAGGCCTCGGCCGAAACGGCGGCCCGGCTCGAACAGATCGCCAGCGAACTCAATACGCTGGTCGGCCGCTTCCGCTGCTGATTCTCGACCGGGATTTCTGGCCCATCAAGGCAAGGCCACGCGCAGGCGCGACAGCGCGTGGCCCGAAGCAAGGTACTTGCGTTCGAATGGTGTCAGCACTTGCGTCGGTTCAGGCGCATACGCCTCGACCACAACGTCCCGTCCGGTGGCCAGTGTGATCGCCCGGGCCATTTCCTCGACGTAGATCGGCCAGTTGCTACGGCACTCGAAATCACCGCCGAGCGCGAGCATGCTCGGAAAAACCGGATGCCCATGCCAGCGCCGCGCCAGATGGCCGATTTTTGGCCAGGGGTTCGGATAAAGCAGATACTGCCGCGCCAACCGGACGCCCTCCGCCTGTAAGAGGCGCCAGTAATCGACGAGGTCCGCGCGCACCAGATCGACGTTCTCCGGCAGACGTTCGGCCGACTTATCGGCGATGCGCCGGGCGAGGCGATCGGCGGACTGATCGACGCCGATCACGTAATGATCGGGAAAGGCCCGCGCCAGGGCGATGCTGCTTTCCCCAACCCCGCAACAGGCATCAAGGATCAACGGCGCCCCCGCGCCACGACGGGCGTAGCGCGCCAGGCTTTCGTCGGCGGCGCGGCGGTTGTAATCGGCGTAAGGCTTGAGGAAAGGAGCGGCCAGATGCTTGGCCACCAAGGTCGTCAATTGCACATGAACGCCGTCCTGCGCACTGCTGGGAACACGAGAATTCACTTGCATCAGGAACTAGAATGAATCAAAAAAGGTCGAGACAAAAAACGCTAGGCACGTGAGCTGCAATGGCAAGGTGCAGGTGACTATGATAGGTTGAACCCTGACGCCACGCTGCCCATCGTTCCACCTCGCCCGTCGCCCCCCTGCCCCGCCAAACGCGCCGCTCCAGCACCGCTTTCCATCGCTTTCCATCGCATCCCAACGTTTTCCATGTTCATACGATTTCTGTTGCGCGCCCTGATCACTCTCTCCGGGCTCGTGTTCGCGTGCCAGGCTTGGGCCAACGGAGTGATCGAGTTGCGCACGGCCGCGCAGCTCTCGCCGCCAAAGTACTACACACTGCCCAATGGATTGATCGGCGGCATCGGTATCGACGTCCTGCGGGCCATTGAAAAAATCGACCCCACGCTCCGGTTTAGCGGCGACCAGACTTACGTTCCTTTCGCCTGCATCCAGGCGCTCGTCGCTTCCGGCGAACTCGATTTTTTCGTCGGCATCGGGCTTGACGAGGAGCGGCAGGACAAATACACCTACCTTCCCCAAGCGGTATACCACACCCGCGACGGCATCTTCGTGCTCGCCGACGACCCGATCAAGCTCAACAGCCTTGCCGACATCAAAGCCATTCCCGAACACCGCGTCATCACCTCGCAGGCCAGCGCCCAGCTCAAGGAAATCGCGTCGTTCGGCCTGAACATCGACAAGAGCGCACAAACCGCCGAGGCCTCGCTGCGCATGCTGCTCGGCGGTCGCGGACGGTTCCTCTACTCCAACGAGGTCGCAATCGTCCCGATCGCCCGCAGCCTCGGCGTCCTCGACAAAATCCGCATGGTTTACGTCCATGCCTCTGAAGCCCGTTACATCATCATGTCCAAGCACCTGCCTCCGGCCGTCCAGCAACGCCTGCGACTGGCCGTCGATCAGCTCGAACGCAGCGGAGAATTGCGGCGCATCGCCGATCGTCACTTGAAGTGACACAGCCTCATCGCCGCGCCCCGGCCGCCGCCGATGCTGAAGCTTCGGCAGCACGGCGCAGGACGGTTTCGACCTCCACGGCCCCCGGCAAAGGACGCACCGCCTGATACAGGGCTTCGGCCTCCGGATACGCCCGACGCAAGGCGTTGAGCCAGAGCTTGAGTCGGCCGGGCACGAAGCGCGCTTCGACCCGAGCCTGAACGCTCTCCCAGAAATGCACGAGATACGGCAGCAGCGCCGCCCATTCGCCGTCCTCCGGAACGCCCAGCGCGCGACCGCCGGAGCAGGCCACGATGCGGCGCGCCAGCCAGGGATCGGCCACCGCACCGCGGCCGAGCATGACATCTTCGCAACCCGTCTCGGCCCGGATGCGAAGGTAATCGGCGACATTCCAGACTTCTCCGTTGGCCACCACCGGCAGGCACGCCCCGACCGCCTCGCGGATGCGTGCGATCCAGTGCCAATGGGCTGGCGGCGCATAGCCGTCGAGTTTGGTTCGGGCATGCACGACCAGACGGGCGGCACCGGCATCGGCGATCGCCGCGGCACACTCGAGGGCACGTGAGGCATCCCGAACCCCCAGTCGCATCTTCGCCGAAACCGGAATCTCCGGCGGCACGGCCGCGCGCACCGCGCCGACGATGCGTGCGATCAAGGGTGGATCATCGAGCAGCATGGCGCCGCCGCCGTGACGATTGACCGTCGGCGCCGGGCACCCGAAGTTGAGGTCGATGCCAGCCGGAGCGAGGCTGGACAAACGTTCTGCGTTGAGCGCCAGCCAGTGCGGATCGCTGCCCAGGAGCTGGACGACGAGCGGCGTCCCGGCGGGCGTTCGAGCGCCGTTGGCCAGTTCGGGGCAAAAGCGACGAAAGCTCCGCTCAGGCAATACGGAGCCGGACACGCGGATGAATTCGCTCACCGCCTCGTCAAAACCGCCGATGCGGGTCAGGGCGTCGCGCAACACGCAATCGGCCAGGCCTTCCATCGGCGCCAGGATCAAACGCCCCATCCGCTCGCCTCCATGAACGAAGACGGTTCAACGCCAAATAGCATGCGGCACAGGGGCCGGATCAAACGGTACGGCACAAAAAAACCTTTCGGAATTGCTGAAGAAATCGCCACGCGTGTTCCGAACACTCAGCGCACGGTGACAAAAAATGCCATATCAACCATCAAGGCGCGCACATCGACCGCCGGAACAGCCGGGCAGCGTCATCGACTCACGCCCTCGCGCTCAGTCGAACAGGGCGTCGATGTCGGCAGCCGGGGTGGCGTCGACGACCTGCGGCTGGGCTATGGCGCCAGCCCCCAGCAGCGCCTCATAGTCGCAGACCCGATTGCGACCGCTGGCTTTGGCGTAATAGAGCGCTCGGTCGGCGCGACCGAGCACGTCAGTCGGCACATCGAGCGCCTCGACGCGGGTAAACCCGATCGAGCACGTCACTTGCCCCACCTGAGGAAAATCGTGGCGTTCGACACGCCGGCGGAAGCGCTCGAAACTCTGCGCCGCCCGCGCCGCATCCACGGCGTTGAGCAGCACGACGAATTCCTCACCGCCGAAGCGAAACAACCGGTCGCCGGTGCGGAAAGTGCGGCGCATCAACTCGCCGAGGCGCAGCAGGACTTCGTCACCGAAGAGGTGACCGAAGGTGTCGTTGATCCGCTTGAAATGGTCGATGTCGATCACGCACAGCCAGGCCGGCATCGCGGCGTCCGCCTGACGCCGCTCGCCCCCCAGGTACTCGCATCCACGCGTCGAAGCCTGCAGCAGACGATCGAAAGTCTCCTCGAAGGTCTTGCGGTTGAGCAGCCGGGTCAAGCTGTCGAGTTCGCCGTAATCGAGCAGACGCAGCTGATGGCCATAAATGCGGGCCAGGCTGAGCACATCGTGCGCCTGACGCTCGCCGTCCTCCGGCGTGGCGCCGTCGTGACGGGCATACGCCAGAATGACTTGCTCGTTGCACAGCTCTGACGCCTGCAAGGCGACGAGTCCGCAGTCCCGCCCGTCGATGGCGCGGCGCAGCAGGCTGCCGTCACCCGGCACTTCGTCCAGACAGGCGAGCCACAGCTCGCAGGCACGACGTTCGCACCCCCCTCCGGAAAAGCGCCTGAGCGCTGGCGGCCCAAATGCGCCCTCGCGCAGGAACAAGCCAACGTCGGCACCTTCGCCGAACATGCCGCCGACAGCACCGAACAGGACGTCGGGCAGACGACTTCGGTCGCGACATGCGGACATTGCTTCTACGCGCTGGAGCAGGGGCAACACGCCGTTCCCTTCAAGTCGATTCCAAGACGATTGCAAGAATGATTGACCAAAGCCACCCGTGCGCGGCGATAATCGCCGCACATTTTAAGCACCGCCCCTTGCCACGACAACCGATCGATGCAAAAAAACGAAACGATTCCGCCGCTTAGCACGCGCCTTGTACTCGACACCAACATCATCATGGACATGCTGCACTTCGCCAACCCGGCGACCGCGCCCTTGCTGGCCGCGCTCACCGCCGGCCGAGTGCAGGCCCTGACCGATCCCGACTGCCTCGCCGAGCTTGAGCGCGTCCTCGCCTACCCCGAATTCCGCCTCGACGCTCCCGCGCAGAGGGCGCTGCTCGAACGCTACCTGAACCTGGCTGACAGCCTGCCGGGCGAGGACGGGGAAGCCTACGTCCTGCCGCGCTGCCGCGATGTCGACGACCAGAAATTCCTGATCCTGGCGGCACGCAGCGGCGCCGGCCTGCTGGTGACACGCGACAAGCTGCTGCTGCGCCTGGCTCAGCACAAACGCACGCCGCCGCCCTGCCCCATCGTCAAGGCCGACGAGGCCTGCCGTCGCCTTGGCCTAGGCTAGGCGGCGACGGAAGACCCAGCGCTCGCCGGACGACGCTTCGGGGTCGTAGGCATAGCCTTCGGCGGAAAAATCCTTCAACCCTTCGATGTCGTCGAGGCGCGCCTGCACGGCATAGCGCGCCATCAAGCCGCGCGCACGCTTGGCGTAGAAGCTCACCACTTTGTACGTGCCTTTGCTCCAGTCTTCGAACACCGGCTGCACGAACGGGACGTCGACACGCCGCGCGCCGACCGCCTTGAAGTACTCGTCGGAGGCCAGATTAACCAGCGTCGGCGAACCGCTGGCGCGTGCGGCCGCATTCACTGCCTCGGCGATGCGTGAGCCCCAGAAGGCATAGAGGTCCTTGCCGCGCGAATTGACGAGGCGCGTCCCCATTTCCAGCCGGTAGGGCTGGATCAGGTCGAGCGGGCGCAGCACCCCATAAAGCCCGGACAGGATGCGCACGCGATCCTGAGCGAAAAGGAGGTCGGCAGCGCTCAGCGTGCCTGCGTCCAAGCCCTCGTAGACGTCACCATTGAAGGCCAGCACCGCCGGCTTGGCGTTGGCCGGCGTGAAGGGCGTCGACCAGGCGGCATATCGCCCAACGTTGAGTTCGGCCAAGGGATCGCTGATCCCCATCAACGACGCCAGCTCGTTCGGCGCCAGCTCGCGCAGTCGCCCGATCAGCCGCGCCGACTCGGCGAGGAAATCCGGCTGGCTGTGATCGTGCAGATGCGGCGGGGTTTCGAAATCGAGGGATTTTGCGGGCGAGAGCAGAATAAGCATGGTTGAATTGAATCCAGGCACGATCAGACGGTCGAAAAGGCCGCCCGACAGAATTTGTTAGGATTGTAATCGACTCAAACAAAGGCCGGTCGTTCCCGACCGCGTTCGCATGGAAATACTCCTCAACCGTTTTAAAGATCACCACCCCGACCCCACCGATTTGCTCGCCCTGCTCGTTGCCGAACTGCGCCCGGAGAATCCGGACCAGTTGGAGGACGCAGAACGCCGGCTGCGCGCGCTGTGCCATTTGCTCGAGACGCGCTCCGACCTGCGCCGCGCCGTGCGCGAAGCCATCCTCGGCCTGAGCACTGAGACCCGCCACGCCGACCTGTACGCCTCGACCGGCATCCTGCCGAACACCGGTTTCTTCACCGAGCTTTTTCGCCGCATCGGCCACAAACTGCTGCCCGAAGCCCTCGACGACGAACGCTTGCGCACCCGCCTGCGGCGGATTTTCCCGCACGCGTCCGACGCCCGCTGGGTCACGGGGCTCGGCGAAACCGCTTGGCTCGAGCTGATCGCAGCCATTCATTTCGAAGAAACCCCGGCCAGCGCCGCCTTGCCGCATGCCGCCGCGGAGGTTCTGCGCGCCCTGCGCATCATTTCGTTCTGGATCGCGGCCGGCGGCATGGACCCGGAGCTGCTGCGCCTCGACCCGGCGCTTGAGCAATACGAATCGCCTTTCGCCACGCAGAACGCCGAGCTGATCGCCTACATCGACACGTATCCGCTCGCGTGGCGCCAACCGGCCGCCCTGATCAGCGACGACAAGCACCTGCGCGTCCTGCTCGACCAATGCCGGCAAAGCAGCGAACGCATCCGCAAACGCGCCGCACGCGACGGCACGAGCATCCGCCTGACCTTCCACTTGCAACGCCTGCAACAGCTGATCGACCGTTGCGAGGCGCTGCTCGATGTGCTCGACGCCCTACTCCACCACCCGGACGGCGAGCAGGCGCGCCCCCCCATCGTTCGCCTGTTCACCCACCTCGTCGCCGCCGAATGCCGGCGCGACGACCTGCGCGCCCACTGGCGGCAGAACACCGAACTCATCGCCCTGCGCGTCACCGAGAATGCCGGCCAGCACGGCGAACACTACATTTCCGAAACGCGCGCCGAATACTTCGCCATCGCCCGTTCGGCGGCCGTCGGCGGCTTCATCGTCGCCTTCATGGCCTGCCTCAAGCTGCTACTCGCCAATACCGAGATGGCGCCCCTTACCGGCGCTCTGGCGTTCTGCCTCAACTACGGCCTCGGTTTTTGCCTGATTCATTTCTTGCACGGCACCATCGCCACCAAACAACCGGCCATGACCGCCAACGCCATTGCCGCCACCATCTGCCAGTCCGGCGGCAAGCTGTGCGACGCCGAAACCCTTGCCGCCTTGGTCGCACGCACCGTGCGTACCCAGATCGTCGCCATCCTCGGCAACGTCGGGGTCGCCGTCCCGGTCGCCGCACTGATCGCCTTTGCCGTCTACTTTTTCAGCGGCACGCATTTCGTCCCACCGGCCAAAGCCGAACACCTGCTCACCGAACAAAGCCTGATCCACAGTGGCGTCGTCGTCTATGCCGCCATCGCCGGCATCTGCCTCTTCGTCGCCGGTTTGATCAGCGGCTACTTCGACAATTACGCCGCCTACAACCGGATTCCGCAACGCATCCGGCAGCTTGCCTGGGCACGCCGCCTGCTCGGCGAGTACCGGCTGCAACGCGTGGCGAATTACGTCGGCAACAACCTCGGCGCCCTGGCCGGCAATTTCCTTTTCGGATTCATGCTCGGCGGCACCACCCTGCTCGGTTTTCTCTTCGGCCTGCCGCTCGACATCCGTCACGTCGCGTTCTCCTCGGCCTTCGTCGGCCTCGGCTTCGTCGGCCTTGACGGTCATCCGAACGCCTGGCTGCTCCTCTGGTCCGTGCTCGGCGTCGCCGCCATCGGCACGATCAACCTCGTGGTCAGTTTCAGCCTCGCGCTCAACGTCGCCCTGCGCTCGCGCCAGGTCAGCGGTACGCCCTGGAAAACGATCATCGGCGCAGTGTGGCGCCATTTGCGCCAAAGGCCGCGCGATTTTTTCATGCCACCCAAGAACAACATCGCCGAAATTCGTTGATGCCGCCTCCGTGACGCCAAGAAGCACCGTGAAACCCCGCACCGCCAGGGGCACACAAGCACTGGTGATGGAAGAAAGCACCATCTATCGCCAGCATTTGGAAGTGCAAGGGGAAGCCGGCTCCGACCCTTGATACAATGCTGGATTGACCATTTCTCCTCGTCGCCATGAAACGCAACCGTCTTTCCTCGCGCAAACGCGTCTCCGCCGACGCCGCCGAACTGGGCCGCCTGGCCTTGTGCCTCGCCGAATCGGGCGGCCGTCTCGAAGACAGCTTCTGGGAGCGCCAGCTCGCCGACCTCGTCGAAAAGCTCCTGCTCAACGGCGCCGAGGACGACCTCAACGCGGCGCTCGACCGTTTGTTCGACGCGCACGCCGCAGCGCACGACGCGCTGGCCGACACCATCGAGGCCTGCGCCGAGTCCAGCGTGGTCACGCATCAGGGCGAGGAGTACGACGTGCTGCTGTTCAACGCCCCGATCCTTGCCTGGTCGCGCTTCTCGATCCCGGCCGGGACGATCGCCAAAAGCACCTTGCAGACGCTGTCCGTGCAACTTGGCGCGCACGCCTTCTCGGCCAAGGCGCGGATCGCCCTCGCCGACTTCCTGTACAGCCCCGACCAGCTGCCGCGCAGCTTCGTCGATACCTGGCAACTGATGCGCGACCTCGGCAGCGCGGCCCTGGCCGGAACGCCGCACAAAGTCGACATCGAGACGATGCCGGAAACCAACCAGTTCCTCTCCGACACCCGCTACCTGCTGGGTGCCGTCGTCGTCCCGCGCGGGCAGGCGCTCTTCCGCTGGAACGAGGCTGACGGCATGACGCGCGAGGCCGCCCTCAAGGAATGGATGAAGCAGGGTGGCCCCAGCCTCGAACCGCTGCTCACCGGCTGCGCCTTCCAACCGCTTCTGGCCGACGCCTACCACGGCGCCTGCCGCACCGCCGACCTCGCCTCGCGCCCGTATTCGCTGCGCGCCTCGGTCGCCTTCCTGCAGACTTCGCTCGGCAAGCCCGCCGAAGCGCTGCGCGCGGTGATCGGCGGCTTCCACGACCAGCGCCTGGAGGAGTACCGCATCGGCTTCGGCGCCCGCGACAGCGAAGCCATCTACCACGGCGTCGTCTGGCCGCTGCTCGGCAGCGAGGACGAGAACACCGATTCGACCGGCGAGATCGAAGGCCTGCTGCGCGAAGCCGGAATCAAGGACATCGTGGTCCACAACCAGCAATTCCCCTTCGAATTCTGCGACGACTGCGGCGCCCCGCTCTACCCCAACGCCGACGGCGACACGGTGCATGTCGAAATGCCCGAAGCGCCGGCCAGCGCCTCGCAGTCGCTGCACTGACCCCCCGACGGAGCCCTGATGGACAACGCCGAACTGCTCGCGCGCAGCCAACGCGCCGTCTGGCACCCGTGCACGCAGATGAAGCAGCACGCCAACGGCGATGCCGGTTCGCTGCCGCTCATCCCGATCGCGCGCGGCCAAGGCGCCTGGCTGTACGACTTCGACGGCCGTCGCTACCTCGACGGCATCAGCTCGTGGTGGGTCAACCTCTTCGGCCACGCCAACCCGCGCATCAACGCCGCGCTGCGCGCGCAGCTCGACGAACTCGAGCACGTCATCCTCGCCGGCTTCACCCACCGCCCGGTGGTCGAACTCTCCGAGCGCCTCGCGGCCTTGACCGGCGGCGCGCTTGGACACGCCTTCTACGCCTCGGACGGCGCCTCGGCGACCGAAATCGCGCTGAAGATGTCCTTCCACAGCTGGCGCAACCGCGGCTTCGACAAGAAACGGGATTTCCTCTGCCTCGAAGGCAGTTACCACGGCGAAACCGTCGGCGCGCTGGCGGTCACCGACGTCGCGATCTTCAAGGACGCCTACGCGCCGCTGATCCGCCCGGCCGCGACCGTGCCGCCCCCCGACGCCCGCCGCGCCGAGCCCGGTGAAACACCCGTCGACGTCGCCCGCCGCGCCGCCGCCGCGCTCGAAGCCCACCTCGAAAAACATCACGAGACCCTCGCCGCGCTGATCGTCGAGCCGCTCGTCCAGTGCGCCAGCGGCATGGCGATGTACGACCCGGAATACCTGCGCCTGGCGCGTGCGCTGTGCGACCGCTACGCCGTGCACCTCATCTGCGACGAAATCGCCGTCGGCTGCGGTCGCAGCGGCACCTTCTTCGCGCACGATCAGGCGGGCATCAAACCCGACTTCCTGTGCCTGTCGAAAGGCATCTCGGGCGGTTATCTGCCGCTGTCCATCGTCCTCACCACCGACGCCGTCTACGGCGCCTTTTGGGACGACGCCACGGCGCGCGGCTTCCTGCACTCGCACTCCTACACCGGCAACGCGCTCGCCTGCCGCGCCGCGCTGGCGACGCTCGACATCTTCGCTGAAGACGACGTCATCGCCCGCAACAAAAGCCTCTCCGACCGCCTGTACGCGGCGCTGGCACCGCTCGCCGAGCGCCCCGAAGTGCGCCACCTGCGCCGGCGCGGCATGATCCAGGCCTTTGACGTCGCCAGCGACGACCCGCATTTCTCGCGCCGCTTCTACCGCGCCGCGCTCGCCCGCGAGGCGTTGCTGCGCCCGATCGGCACCACGGTCTACGTGATGCCGCCGTACATCGTGAGCGATGCCGAGATCGAGCATCTGGCCCGTGCCCTCGAAGGCGCGCTCGACGAGGCGCTGGCCGGATGATTTACGACAGCCTGCACGACGAACTTGCGGCGCTCGAAACCGCCGGCCTCAAACGGCGGCGCCGCACCCTCGAAGCGCCCTGCGGCCCGCTGGCGGTGGTCGACGGGCGCGAGTTCGTCAGCTTCTGCAGCAACGATTACCTGGGCCTGGCCAACGACCCGGCACTCGTCGAAGCCGCCGTCGCCGGAGCCCAACAATGGGGCGTCGGCAGCGGCGCTTCGCACCTCGTCAGCGGTCACCTCGCGCCGCACGAACAGCTCGAACAGGAACTCGCCGCCTTCGTCGGCGCCGAGCGCGCGCTGTTTTTATCGACCGGCTACATGGCCAACCTGTCCATCGTTCCGGCGCTCGTCGGGCGCGACGACGCGGTCTTCGCCGACAAGCTCAACCACGCGTCGCTGATCGATGCCGTGCAGCTCTCACGGGCGCACAGCGTGCGCTACCCGCACGCCGACCTCGCCGCGCTCGAAGCACGCCTCGCGGCGAGCACCGCCAAGCGCAAGCTGATCCTCACCGACGCCGTGTTCAGCATGGACGGCGACGTGGCACCGCTGCCCGAACTGCTCGCGCTGGCCGAGCGCTTCGACGCCTGGCTGGTGGTCGACGACGCACACGGTTTCGGGGTCCTCGGCCCGCAAGGGCGCGGCGCCTGCGCCCACTTCACCCTGCCGGCCTCACCGCGCCTCATCTACATGGGTACGCTGGGCAAGGCCGCGGGCGCCTCGGGCGCCTTCATCGCCGGCTCGGCGACGGTCATCGAGTGGCTGCTGCAACGCGCCCGAACCTACATTTTCTCGACCGGATCGAGCCCGATCATCGCCTGCGCGCTGCGCGCCAGCCTCGCCCTGATCGCCCAAGGCGACGCGCGCCGCGCGCATCTGGCCGCGCTCACCGCACAACTGCGTACGGGACTTGCCGGAACACCCTGGCGCCTGCTGCCTTCGCCGACCGCGATTCAGCCCATCGTCGTCGGCGATAACCACGCCGTCGTCGCCCTGGCTGAAGCCCTTTATTCACGCGGCCTGTGGGTGCCCGGAATCCGCCCGCCGACAGTCCCGCAGGGCAGCGCCCGCCTGCGTGTCTCGCTCTCCGCAGCGCACACCACCGAACACGTCGAACGCCTCGTCGACGCCTTGCGCGAACTGGCATGAAAAGCACTGAACTCTTTCTGCTGCACGGCTGGGGCGCCGGCCGTGCAGCCTGGGCGCCCGTCGTCGAACGCCTGGCCGCCACGCATCCCGAGCAGCGCGTCACGCCGCTCGACCTGCCCGGCTACGGCAACACCGAAGCCACCGCCGACTTCACGCAGGCCGCGCAAACTCTGGCCAACCGCCTGCCGCCCGGCGCCGTCCTGTGCGCCTGGTCGCTCGGCGCGCAACTGGCGCTGCGGGCGGCCCGAATCGCCCCCGAAAAACTCGCCGGACTGATCCTCGTCGGCGCCACGCCGGCCTTCGTACAAACCACCGGCTGGCCCGACGCACAGCCGCCCGCACTGCTCGAAGGTTTCACCGCCGCCGTCGCCGCCGACCCGGCCACAGCGCTGCAACGCTTCGTCGCCCTGTTCAACCAGGGCGATGCGCAAGCGCGCACCATCGGCCGCCAGCTCGCGCGCACGCTCAAGGACGCCCCTTTGCCCGACGCAGCAAGCTTGCTCTCCGGCCTCGCCTGGCTGCGCGACGTTGACCTGCGCGCCGAAGTCGCCAACGTGCGCACGCCGACGCTGCTCATCCACGGCGAACGCGACCCCCTGATGCCGCTCGGCGCCGCGCGCTGGCTCGCCCAGACCTTGCCGCAAGCACGGCTCGAGACGTTTGCCGACGCCGCGCACGCGCCTTTCCTCCACGACCTCGAACGCTTTACCGCCCTCGTCGGCGACTTTTGCCATGCTTCCGCCTGATCTCAAGCAGCGCGTACGCGCCTCCTTCGACCGTGCCGCCGTCACCTACGACAGCGCCGCCGTCGTCCAGCGCCGCGTCTGCGACCGCCTGCTCGCCACCCTCGTTGCCCGCAGCACATTCGACACCACGCCGCCGACGCACATCCTCGACGCCGGCTGCGGCACGGGCTACGGTGCCGGTCTCCTGCGCCAGCGCTGGCCGCAGGCCGAAATCACCGGCGTCGACTTCGCCCCGGCGATGCTCGGCCAGGCCCGCGCCCAACTCAGCACCGGCGCGGCCGGCGACATCGAACACCTACCATTCGCCGACGCCCGCTTCGAGCTCTGGTGGTCGAGCCTGACCATCCAGTGGTGCGACGCCGCCCGCGTCTTCGCCGAAGCGCATCGCGTCCTGCGCCCCGGCGGCCGCTTGGCGCTCAGCACCCTGGCCACCGAAACCTTCCACGAATTGCGCAGCGCCTTTTCCGGCATCGACGCGCACCGTCACACGCTGCCCTTCAGCGATCCCGAAGCCATCGGTGCCGCGCTCGCCGGTGCTGGTTTCCTCGACATCGAACTCGTTCGCGAGCGCCACCTCGTGCACTACCCTGAACTCAAGACGCTGCTGCGCGCGGTCAAAGCCATCGGCGCCCAGAACGTCGGCGAGGGCGGTCGCAGCGGCATGCTCGGCAAGGACGCCTGGACGCGCGTCCAGGCCGCTTACGAAGCCTACCGGACGCCCGCCGGGCTGCCCGCGAGCTACGACGTACTGCTGTATACGGCCAGACGGCCGGGCTAGACACCGCACTCCATCGCGCCTTCGCCGCCGACGCAAATCGAACCCGACCGCGCCGAGACTTTTCTTCCGCCCCCCGGAGCATCGAATATGAACGCACCGCAAGCCCCCGCCTGGTTCGTCGCCGGCACCGACACCGAAGTCGGCAAGACCTTCGTCACCTGCGCCCTGCTGCACGCTTTCGCCGCACAAGGCCTGAACGCGGTCGGCATGAAACCCATCGCCGCCGGCACCGATGCCGACGGGTGCAACGAGGACGTCGAGCAACTGCTCGCTGCGATGCCCGTCAAACCGGCGCGCGAGCTCGTCAATCCCTACCTCTTCGCGCCGCCGATCGCGCCGCACATCGCCGCCGCCGAAGCTGGCCGGGCCATCGAACCTGGACCGATCCGCACCGCCTTCGACGCGCTGCGTGCGCACGCCGACGCGGTGCTGGTCGAGGGCGTCGGTGGTTTCCTGGTTCCGCTCGGCCCGCGTTACGATGCGGCCGACCTGGCACAGGACCTCGCCCTGCCGGTGATCCTGGTGGTCGGCATGCGCCTCGGGTGCATCAACCACGCCCTGCTCACGCGCGATGCCATCGCTGCGCGTGGCCTGCCGCTCGCCGGCTGGGTCGCCAACCGCATCGACCCGCAGATGAACCGTTTCGAGGAAAACCTGGAGGCGCTCAAGGCACGGCTGCCGGCACCGCTACTCGGCATCGTCCCGGCAAACAGCACCCCCGCCGACGCCGCGCGCGGCCTGAGTCTGCCGCGCTAGACCGCGCTTTCGTCGGCCAGCGCCTCGGCCAGGAGGGCAATGTCGGCATCGACGGCCGCCGCCAACGCGGGCGCTTCGGCCAGATCGCCGGCCGCTGCGGCCTGTTCGAGCGCCAGCGCCCGGGCACGCCCTGAGGCGAATGAAAAGGTCGCCAGCATGCTCTTGACGGTATGCGCCTCGCGCCGGAGCAGCGCCGCATCGCCCGTGGCCAGGGCGTCTTTGAGCGCGGCGCGGTAAGTCTCGCTCTCGGCGACGAACATCGCCGCCGCCGCGGCGAACAGCTCGGCGTCCCCCCCCAGACGGGCAATCGCGTCGGTTCGATCGTAAATCGGTGTCATTCGACGCTCCCTTCGCCCCAGCCGGCCCCTGGAATGTATTCGTCGCGGTAACGTTCGCACACCGCCAGCACGTCGTCGAGCACGGCCATGAAGGCATCGACGCATTGCGGATCAAAGTGGCTGCCGCGCCCGTCGTGCAAGTAAGCCAGCGCCTGTTCGAGCGTCCAGGCCGATTTGTACGGGCGTTCGGCCAGCAGCGCATCGAAAACATCGGCGACCGCGACGATGCGCCCGAGCAGCGGGATCTGCTCGCCCGCCGTGCCGTAAGGGTAGCCGTTGCCGTCGTAACGTTCGTGGTGCGAGACGGCGATCGTCGCCGCCGCCTGCATGACGGACGAGGCGCTCCCCCGCATCAGCTCATGTCCGATCGTCGCGTGCGTCTTCATGATCTCGAACTCGGCGGAAGTGAGCGGCCCGGGTTTGAGCAGAATGTGATCCGGAATCCCGATCTTGCCGATGTCGTGCATCGGCGCCGCCTGCAGGATCAGCGCCTGGGTTTCGGACGGCAGACCGAGTTGCTGTGCGATCAGGCGCGAACAATGCGCCATGCGCTGGATGTGCGCACCGGTCTCGGGATCGCGGAACTCGGCGGCGCGCGACATGCGGAAAAGCAGCTCCTGCTCGCGCGCATGCACGGCCTCCGTCGCCTTGCGCACTTCATCGGCCAGCCAGGCCGCGCGGTCGGCGAGATGGCGCCGGCTCTCGCCCAGGGCCAGCATATTGCGCACGCGCGCGTCGAACTCGATGCGGTCGACGGGCTTGGTCAGAAAATCCGTGGCCCCGCGCTGCAAAGCCTCGTAGCGCACCTGCTTATCGACGTTGGCGGTGATCATCAGCAACGGCAGTTCGGCGCAAGCCGGGCTTTCCCGCAGCCGGCGGACGAATTCAAGCCCGTCCATCCCCGGCATCATGTAGTCGACGATGATCAATTCCGGGCGTTGCTCAAGGCACCAGGACAAGCCGACCTCCGCCTGCACGAAGCACTCCGGCACACATCCTGGAATGCGGCTGACGAGCGCCTTGAACAAGGTCAGGTTAATCTCGCTGTCATCAACGATGGCGATCCGGTTCATGGCGGTCGGGGCAGTGAACATCAACAGGAGACTACCTTGCCCGACGCCGCACGGCAATCCTCCGCGCCGGCAAATGGACAGTCGCGACGCAAATCGGCCATAATCCGCCGGTCCATACGTTGCGCCGAACATGAAATTTCTCTTCGACCTCTTCCCGGTCATCCTCTTCTTCATCGCCTTCAAGACCGAAGGCATTTTCGTCGCCACCGGCGTCGCCATTGCCGCCACCTTCGCCCAGATCGGCTGGGTGTGGTTTCGTCACCGCAAGGTCGATGCCATGCTGTGGGCGAGCCTCGTCATCGTCACCGTCTTCGGCGGCATGACCCTGCTCTTCCACGACGAGAACTTCATCAAATGGAAGCCGACCGTCCTCTACTGGGCGTTCGCCGCCGGGCTGACGGTCAGCACCCTGGCCTTCGGCAAGAACCTCATCCGTTCGCTGCTCGGCGAGCAGGTCAGCCTGCCCGAGCCCGCCTGGAAAATGCTCAACTGGTCGTGGGTCGTCTTCTTCCTCGTCATGGGCGTGATCAACCTGCTCGTGGCCTTCGCCCTTGGCCTGTCGACCGATGCCTGGGTCAATTTCAAGATGTTCGGCGGCATCGGCCTGACGCTGGCCTTCGCCCTCGGGCAAGGCGTTTACCTGACCAAACACATGCAGGAGAAAGAATGATGCTCTACGCCATCGTCGGAGAAGATCGCGAAGACAGCCTTGCGGCGCGCCTTGCCGCGCGCCCGGCCCACCTCGAGCGCCTGCAGGCGCTGCAAAATGCCGGCCGCCTCATCCTCGCCGGCCCCTGCCCGGCGATCGACAGCGCCGACCCCGGCCCGGCCGGTTTCACCGGCAGCCTGATCGTCGCCGAATTCGCCTCACTCGATGCCGCCCAGGCCTGGGCCGATGCCGACCCTTACGTGGCGGCCGGCGTTTACGCCCGGGTGACGGTCAAGCCTTTCCGCAAGGTCTTCCCGGCATGAGCGGCGCCGGCCCCTTGCCGTTCCCCGAGATCGAAGCGCTCATCCGCGCCCGGCTCGCCACGCTGAATGCAGAACGTATCGAACTGATCGATGACTCCGCGCAGCATGCCGGCCACGCCGGCGCCCGCAGCGGCGGCCATTACCGCCTCCACATCGTCGCCGCAGGCTTTGCCGGCAAAGCCACGCTGGCCCGCCACCGCCTGGTGAACGAGGCGCTCGGCGATCTGATGCGCACCCACATCCATGCGTTGAGCATTCGCGCGCAAACCCCGGAAGAATCGACTTAGGCCTGAACCGGCAAGGCTGCACGCCTCGTCGCGTACAGTCTGTTGCTTTACTCTTCCCCTCCGAACCCCTATCCTGCGCTTTTTTCCCCTGACTGAAGGACAACGAGAAATGCATAAGAAAACGACACTCGCGGCCGCCCTGCTCGTCGGCGCCCTGATCTCGGCGCCTGCCATGGCCGCCGGCAAGGCATTCGTCACGGTCAACGGCGTCGCCATTCCGCAAAACCTGGCCGACACCTTCATCGCCGAACAAAAGGCGCAGGGCGCCCCCGATTCGCCGGAACTGAAGAACGCCGTCCGCGAAGAGCTGATCCGCCGTGAACTGCTGATCCAGGAAGCCAAGAAGGCCGGCATCGACAAGCGTGCCGACGTTTCCGCCCAGGCCGACGCGGCCCGCCAGGCCATCTTCATCCGCGCTTTCGTGCAGGATTACCTGAAGAAGAACCCGATCACCGACGCCCAACTCAAGGCCGACTACGACAAGATCAAGGCCCAGCTCGGCGACACCGAGTACAAGGCGCGCCACATCCTGGTCCAGAAGGAAGAAGACGCCAAGGCGATCGTCGACAACCTGAAGAAGGGGGCCAAGTTCGAAGAACTCGCCAAGCAGTCGATCGATCCGGGCTCGAAGGATAACGGCGGCGACCTCGGCTGGGCCAGCGCCGGCAACTTCGTCAAGCCCTTCGCCGACGCGCTCACCGCGCTCGCCAAGGGTAAGTTCACCGAAACGCCGGTCAAGACCGACTTTGGCTACCACGTCATCCTGCTCGACGACAGCCGCCCGCTCAGCGCGCCGTCCTTCGAAGAGGTCAAGCCGCGCCTGCAGCAGCAAGCCCAGCAGCAGCAGATCGGCAAGCTGGTCGACAGCCTGCGCGCCAAGGCCAAGGTCAGCGACTGACGGAACCCCAAAAATGCAACGCCGGGCCGCGTCAGCCGCCCGGCGTTTTTTTGCCCTATAAAGAACCTCAGTCCGGGAAAGCGCCCGCAGAGGCGCTCCCCGGGGATGTCACTCAAACCACTTTAGGCGCCCTCTTCCTCCCACGCCAAGGCACGCTTGACCGCTTTCTTCCATCCCGAGTACTTCCGGTCGCGCTCCTCTGCCGCCATTGCAGGACTGAAAGCCCGATCAACAGCCCAGCGTTCGGCAATCTCGCTCTTGCTCTTCCAGAAGCCAACGGCAAGGCCAGCTAGGAAAGCCGCACCCATGGCCGTCGTCTCTGTGACACAAGGCCGCTGCACCGGGACGCCCAGGATGTCGGACTGGAATTGCATCAGGAAATTGTTGGCCACAGCGCCGCCATCCACTTTGAGCGCCGCCAGCTTGATTCCCGAGTCCTCCTCCATGGCTTGCAAGACGTCGCGCGTCTGGTAGGCAATCGATTCGAGCGTCGCCCGCACGATGTGGTTGCGGTTCGCGCCACGAGTCAGGCCAACCAGGGTGCCGCGGGCGTACATGTCCCAATATGGCGCGCCGAGACCGACGAAAGCCGGGACCAGATAAACGCCGTGACTATCCGGAACCGAGGCGGCCATGGCCTCGGTCTGCGCGGCGTTGTCGACGAGGCGCAACTCGTCGCGCAGCCACTGGACCGCGGCCCCGGCGACGAAGATGCTGCCTTCGAGCGCGTACTCGACCTTGCCGTCGACGCCCCAGGCAATCGTCGTCAGCAATCCGTTCTTCGACGGAACGCGCTTCTCGCCGGTATTCATCAGCATGAAGCAGCCGGTGCCGTAGGTGTTCTTGGCCATCCCGTCGGAGAAGCACGCCTGCCCGAACAGCGCGGCCTGCTGGTCGCCGGCGACCCCGGCAATCGGAATCTCGGCGCCACCGAAGGTCTGGGCATCGGTATAGCCATAGACTTCGCTCGACGGCCGCACCTTGGGCAACATCGCCAACGGGACGCCAAGCAGATCAAGCATCTTCTGATCCCACTCCAGCGTCTTGATGTTGAAGAGCATCGTCCGCGAAGCGTTCGAGTAATCGGTGACGTGCACCTTGCCGCGGGTGAGGTTCCAGATCAGCCAGGTGTCGATGTTGCCGAACAGCAGCTCACCTTTCTCGGCGCGCACCCGTGCCCCCGGAACGTTGTCGAGAATCCACTTGACCTTGGTTCCCGAGAAGTACGCATCGAGGACTAGCCCGGTGTTCTCGCGCACGTAGTTTTCGAGCCCCTCGGCCTTAAGCGCGTCGCAAATACTGGCGGTACGCCGACACTGCCAGACGATGGCGTTGTAAATCGGCTTACCGGTAGCTTTGTCCCAGACGACGGTCGTTTCGCGCTGATTGGTGATCCCGATCGCCGCCACTTCGTCCGGGCGCACCCGACTGCGCTCCAGCACCTCACGCGCAACACCGCTCTGCGTGCCCCAGATTTCGAGCGCGTCGTGCTCGACCCAGCCGGCTTTCGGATAAATCTGCGAGAACTCCTTCTGCGCCACCCCGACGCTGCGTCCGGTTTGGTCAAAGAGGATCGCACGTGAACTCGTGGTCCCTTGGTCAAGCGCCAGAATATATTTTTTGCTCATGATTCATCGACCTCCGTTCAAGTCAGTTGAATTTCACCGCAAGCTTTTTCACAGCACCGCGCTTGCCAGCGCCGCGCCACAAATGCCACCCAGGACGGGTGCAACCACAGGAATCCATGAGTAGCCCCAATCCGAATCGCCCTTGCCCGGAATCGGCAGAAGCGCGTGCATGATGCGCGGACCGAGATCGCGTGCCGGATTAAGGGCATACCCGGTCGGGCCGCCAAAGGACAGCCCCATGCCAAGAATCAGAATGCCGACAGCGATCGGGCCGACGCCTTCCGCATATTTATTGGCGCCAAGGAACATGATGACGAAGAGCAGGATGGCCGTGGAGATGAACTCACAGATGAAATTTCCGACCGGATTACGCACCGCAGGACCGGTCGAAAAAACCGCCAGTTTCAGCCCCGGGTCGCTGGTCCCGCCCCAATGAGACAGGTAAGCGAGGTAAACCAGCCCAGAGCCGACCATCGCGCCGATGAACTGTCCGAGAACATAAGTCGGCACCAAAGCCCAGTCGAATTTGCCCACCGCAGCCAGCGCAATCGAGACCGCAGGATTAAGGTGCGCGCCACTGAACTGCCCCGAGGCATAAACCCCCAGCGTCACCCCGATCGCCCATGCGAAAGTAATGACAATCCAGCCGCCGCCCTGCGCCTTGCTCTTATCGAGCAAAACTCCCGCGACCACCCCGCAACCAAACAACAGGATCATTGCCGTACCGACGATTTCCGAAACAAACGGTGTCATGGATCTCTCCCGATAATGTATATGGAATTTAAATCGTGCTACGTTCCCCGTGCTGCTTACTCCGTAATTCGGGGGCGAAAAAATGTCGCGCCCCTCCCCTCAAGACGATCCTTTATCAATACGCAAGCGATCCGACGACCAGACGCTCCCACCTTCACTGCTCCGGAAACGCCCGATGCTCATATTGGCCGTCGTCCAGACACCGTGGATATTGCCGACGAGATCGGCACTCGGTTCAAGCACTTTGTCTCCGGGCAACCAATCGCAAGGCAGCGCTTCGTGCGGATTTCTGCGCAGTCGTTGCAGGCCTGCCAGTATCCGGAATAGCTCTTCGTAGCTTCGCCCGACGGCAGGATGCGTGACCTGAACGGCCTGGATCACCCCATCCGGATCAATCACGAACAATCCTCGGTGGTTGAACAACTGAGTTTCGTCAAAAACCCCGTAGAGTCGACCGATGCTGCCGGCAACATCGGACAGCATCGGGAAACGCACCGTCTTTTCGGCAACCTTGTGCAGTTCCTGCTCAACCCAGGCCTTATGCACGTACGGCGAATCGACACTAACCGTCAATACCTCGGCACCGAGCCCATGAAAGGCCTCGTAATTCTCTGCCGCAGCCGAAACCTCGGTAGCGCAGACGAAAGTAAAATCGCCCGGATAAAAAAGAAGGACGACCCACCGCCCGCGATAATCCGCCAAGCCGACGTCAACAAACGCCCCGCCGTGATATGCGAACGCCTTGAAATCTGGCGCTTTCTGTCCTACTCCGACCATGCGACACCTCCCGTTTCAGTGGTTGATCAAGCATCGCCAAACGCCCCGCCAGGAAAGCGCGGGGCCCTCGCCGGTCAGATTCAGCCCCAGACCAGCGCCGCCGTGCGGACCGGAGCGTCCCACAAGCGTAAAATTTCATCGTCGACCGCGGTGACGGTAATCGAGCACCCGGCCATATCCAGCGAAGTGACGTAGTTGCCGACCAGTTGACGGACGACCTTCAGCCCCCGTGCCTCGAGGAGCTTGCGGGCCGAGTTCGCCATCAGGTAAAGCTCCATCGACGGCGTGGCACCGAAACCGTTAACCAGCAGGAGAACCCGCTCCCCCGTCGCCGGTGCCAGGTCGTGCACAATCGCTTCAACGATCTCCGCCGCGATCTTGTCGGCGGATTCGAGCTTGACCCGCCGCCGCCCGGGTTCACCATGGATGCCGACGCCCATTTCCATCTCGTCGTCGGGCAGCTCGAAGTTCGGTTTTCCTGCCGCCGGAACCGTACACGAGGTGAGCGCCACGCCCATGCTTCGGGTCCGCGCGTTGACGTCGTCGCCGAGCGTTTTAAGCGCATCAAGGTCGCGACCTTCCTCGGCCGCCGCACCGACGACCTTCTCGACGACAAGGGTTCCGGCCACTCCACGCCGGCCGATCGACCAAGTCGACTTTTCGACGGCAACGTCATCGTCGGTAATGACCGTACGCACTTCGAGACCGCAGGCTTCGGCGGCCATCTCGAAATTCATCACGTCGCCCTCGTAGTTCTTGACGATGAAAAGGCAGCCGCGCCCGCCATCGACCGCTTGGGCCGCTGCAATCATCTGGTCCGGCGAGGGCGAAGTGAAAACCTGCCCTGGGCACGCAGCATCCAACATCCCACGACCGACGAAGCCCGCATGCAAGGGTTCGTGCCCCGACCCGCCCCCCGAAAGCAAGGCCACCTTGCCCGACCTGAGTTCACGCCGCCGGACGAATTTGCGCTCCTCACCCAGAACAACGATGTCCGCATGCGCCCCGGCAAAACCGTCGAGCGCCTCAGCCAAAACGGTTTCCGGGGAATTGATCAGCTTTTTCATGACGAGCCCTCCTTTTCCGATGATGTTGGAATGAGTTCTACTAAACGACACAGCTTGCGTACATAATCGACGAGCATGGAATCCAGCGCCCGGTTGCGGATTTCATCTCCGAAATCGGGTACCTCGAGGCTGATCTGGCGGACCGGATGCACCTCCAGCCCGGGAATTCGACGGCCCGGGTGCGCTGCCGCATACGCACTAAGGAAACGACGACGTTCGTCGTTCGAAAAACGGCAGACCTCGAACAGCAACGTGAGATGGATGGCGGGAATCGGCGTCGGATAGAGCGGATTGCTGATCTGCGAAATGAAGGAACGATTCTTGCCCAGCGCCGTCGCCAAGCGCATCCGCGTTCCGGACGGGCGATTGTTGAGCACCTCTTCGAGAACGCGCTTGTACTCAACGAGTGCATCCCCCGAGCCCCCTCGCTGGAAGCCAGTCGTCATTTGAGCCTCCCCTCGTTCACCGATTCTCGGAGATCGAGTTCGGCAACCGTGGCCTTGACCCGCCCCAGGGCTGCCGGCGCGACCGACAGTTTGCGCAGTCCGGCATTGAACAGCAGCGGCAGCGATGCTTCATCCGTTGCGGCGTCACCGCACAGGCTGACGCCGCGCCCCATCCGCGTTGCGGCATCGACAACCTGTTTAAGCAGCGACTGGACAGCCGCATCCCCGATATCCTGCAAGTCCGCCAGGTGCGGACTGTCGCGCCCGGCAGCCATGACGTACTGAACCAGGTCGTTGGAACCGATCGAATAGAAATCGGCAGAGAAGCGATCAAGCGTCAACGCTGCCGCAGGAACCTCGACCATCATGCCCAATGACGGCATACGTGCCTCGATGCCCTGCGAATGAAGTTCCTCGACCACACGCGCCAGGAGGGCACGTGTCTGTTCGAGTTCACGGGGAACACTGACCATCGGCAACATGACCCACAGCGGCCCCTGCGCCGCGGCCCGTGCGAGGGCACGCAACTGAACGAGGAAGACATCCTCGCGGAGCAAAGACAAACGGACGCCGCGAACCCCCAGGAAGGGGTTCGATTCCCCATCGAGGGTGACTCCGGGAACAGGCTTGTCGCCTCCGGCATCAAGCGTGCGGACAACGACAGGTCGCCCAGCCGCCCAGTCGAGCAGGCGCACATAGAACGCGTACTGCGCCTCCTCGTCAGGCAGGCCGGCGCGCTGAAAAAAGAATTCACTGCGAACCAGACCGATGCCGTCGCAAACCTCGGGCGAAATTCCGTTGAGTTCCTCGGGATCGGCAACATTGAGCCAGATCTCAACCCGCTGCCCATCCTTCGAGCGACATTCACCCAGAGCAGCCGCCTCTGCACGGGCTCGCGAACACTCTTCCTCGACACATCGCCTGGAGAATGCTTCCTGGCTTGCAGCTTGCGGGTCGATGATCAAGAGGCCCATCTTGGCATCGAGCAACACGGGGGTCTGGACATCCCCTAAATCGAGTGCATCGCCGACGCCAACCAACATCGGGATACCACGCGCACGCGCCAGGATCGCCACGTGGCTGGTCGCTGACCCCTGGCGCAGCACGATTCCGTCACCCTGACGCCAATTCCGAGCGAGGAAAAGCGAGGGTGGAAGATCGTCTGCCAGAACGATGCCACCGGACGGTGACGCTGTGACATCCGCACCTCCGTACAAGGTTTGCAGAACCCGGTCGCGCAGGTCGACCAGATCCGCAGCGCGGGCACGGAAATATTCGTCCTGGCTCCCCTGGTAAAACGCGATCTCGGCATCGAGCGTGCTTTTCCAGGCTTCGCCAGCCAAGGCACCGGAAGTGATCGCCGCGAACGCGGGCGCGCTCAGCGTTTCGTCCTCGACGAAAGCAAGCTGGAACTCGACGATGGCCGCGGCGTCCGCGTCCCCTTGCGCCATCAGGTCTAGCAAGGCTTTTCCGGCGCTCCTCAGCGCCATCTTCAAGGCCCCGGCCTCGGCCGCCGGAGCTCCCAGACGACGAACCGCGACGGCGGCCACCTCGACCGCCTGCAAGACGCCCTGCGCCAGACCGGGCGATGCGCAGCGCCCGGTGAATCGGCGCTCAGCCATGCCCGTCTCCTGACGTCGAGCAAGCTGGATTCGGGTGATCGCGCTCGCCATCTTCTTCGTCGAAATTGCGGCGAACCAGGTCGACCAGGGCACTGATCGCCTGCGCAGCGGCTTCGCCGCTGGCTCGCAGGTGGAGGTGCTGCCCTTGCGCAACCCGAAAGCGCATGACCTGGACGGGGCTCTTGCCGTCGATCCAAGGGCCATCCTCGGAAAGTGACAACTCGACACGACAGGGAAAGGTCTTGGCCGTGCGCGTCAGCTTGACGCTCGGACGCGCATGCAGCCCAAGGGCATTGGTCAAGAGAACCGCGACACTCACCACGGACTCGTTCATGATCGTAGAAGTCTCCTGGGCCATTAGCGGAAGGTATCCTCGGCCGCCTGTTGCACCTCTAGGAGGCTGGCGCCACCACTCGCCTCGGTGGCGGCGATGACCGCCCCCTCGACGACCGGCGCATTGCAGATGACGACATTTGTAGCTTTATCCGGGGCCAGCAGCTCAATCGCCACTTCGCTGTTGCTCTCCGCGCCCCCAAGGTCGACCAGAACCGCCACCCCGGCTGGCGACCAGGCCTGATCGATCGCGGCGACAATCGCTGCCACGTCGGTCCCCAGACCTCCGTCCGGATTGCCTCCGGTATGCGCCAACGGCACGGAATCACCCACCATCTGCAACACCATCTCCGCCGCGCCCTCGGCAACCTTCGCCGAATGCGAGACGATCACAATCCCGACATTGCTCATTGCCCACACTCCCATACCGTGCAAATCCGTTCGGCCATCAGCGCGGAAGAACGCGCCCCCGGATCCATGTGTCCGATCGAGCGCTCACCGAGGAAAGACGCGCGTCCACGCACAGCCAGCAGAGGAATGGTTGCCAGCGCCTGCGCCTCGGCCCGATGACGCACACGGGCACAAATCTCATCGGGGCCCCGTTCAAGCTCTTCGAGCAACGGGATCAGTACGTCGAGCATGGTCTTTTGCCCGGCTTCGGATTTTCCACGCTTCTGCACGGCCTCGACTGACTGACGGCAGGTATGCACGAAGTCGTCCCACCCACCATCGACCGGCATCAGCTTGCCGAAGGTCATGAACAAGGTGCCGTATAGCGCGCCTGAAGCGCCACCGACCTTCATGACCAGTGTCGTTCCGATGTACTTCACGAGATCAGGAAACGACTTGTCCAATTCCGGCTCGAGCCCGGCCATGACCGCCTCGAAACCGCGTTTGAGATTCAAGCCGTGATCCCCGTCGCCGATGGCTTGATCAAGTTGGGTCAGTTCCTCGGCGTGGGCAAAAACCACGTCCGCGAGCGAGCAGACCAAGGAACGCTTACGTTCTCTTTCCATCCCCCCCCCTTGGCACGGACACCAACCGCGCATCCGCACAATTGTTTTTGAAAACAAACAAACGCACAGACAACTAAGCAAAAATACTAAACTTTTTTAAGCAAAGACAACAGACAACACAAAGAACGCCTTATTAGACGATGATTTTTTTGGATTTTTAGATTCTTTACAGAGAAATAAAATCAACCTGAAGACTTTCGATGTTTAGTTGGCCACAATAAAAAAACAAAGTCAACAACAACAAAATTTTCGTTTTCGAACACCACAAGGCAACAATCTTCAAAAAAAACCAAAAGACGAAACACCTCCTTGCCCAAAAAGCACTCTGATTTTGCAGCGCCGACGGAGCGCCTGCCGGTCAAACAGGCGGCACTGAACTTGACGCAAAAGTGTTGCCGACGGTCACACCCCGTCACCCAAAACAGCAAACACGACTACAGACGCCGCCGGCGCGGGCCCGTAGGATGAAATCGTTGCTTCAGCGTTCCCCCCGCTGGCAATGCATGACCCTCCCTCCTCCATCCGCAAGGGATGGACTTCATACCGCGCCCTTGGGCGCGGTTTTTTTTGGTTGCTTGGAACGTGAACGAAAAACGCCAGCCCGAAGGCTGGCGTTGGGGCGATGCGACGTTTTGCTGTGGGTTTAGCCGACGATCGCGGCTTGCGCGGCCGCCAGACGGGCGATCGGCACGCGGAAGGGCGAGCAGCTCACGTAGTCGAGGCCAGCGCGGTGGAAGAACTCGACCGAAGCCGGGTCGCCGCCGTGCTCGCCGCAAACGCCGAGCTTGATCTTCGGACGCACCGAACGCCCCTTGTCGACCGCCATCTTGACGAGCTGGCCGACGCCGACCTGATCGATCGACTGGAAGGGATCCTGCTCGTACATGCCCTGCTTGAGGTAGTGCGGCAGGAATTTGCCCACGTCGTCACGCGAGAAGCCGAGGGTCATCTGCGTCAGGTCGTTGGTCCCGAACGAGAAGAACTCGGCTTCCTTGCCGATCCCGTCGGCAACCAGCGCACCGCGCGGCGTCTCGATCATCGTGCCGATCATGTAGTCGATCGTCGCACCGCGTTCGGCAAAGACCTTCTCGGCCGTGTCGCGGATCACCTTGGCCTGCGAGTTGAACTCGCGCACGCTACCGACCAGCGGGATCATGATCTCAACCTTCGGCGCGATGCCTTCGGCCTTGACGTTGAGCGCCGCTTCGAGGATCGCGCGGGCCTGCATCTCGGTGATTTCCGGATAGGTGATGCCGAGGCGGCAGCCACGGTGACCCATCATCGGGTTGGCTTCGTGCAGGTCGTCGACGCGATGCTTGATGCCCTCGAAGGTGAGGCTCATCTCGATCGCCATCTCACGCTGGTTGGCTTCGTCGTGCGGCAGGAACTCGTGCAGCGGCGGATCGAGCAGACGGATGGTGACGGGCAGCCCGTCCATCGCCTTGAAGATCCCCTCGAAGTCGCCGCGCTGCATCGGCAGCAGCTTGGCGAGCGCGCGGCGGCGGCCTTCCTCGTCGCGCGCCAGGATCATCTCGCGCACGGCCTTGATGCGGTCGCCTTCGAAGAACATGTGCTCGGTGCGGCACAGGCCGATGCCGACGGCACCGAAGCCGCGGGCCACGCGGGCATCTTCCGGCGTATCGGCGTTGGCGCGAACGGCCATCGTCTTGTAGCCCTCGGCGATGTCCATCAGCTTGCCGAAGTCGCCCGAGAGGTCGGCGTCCTTGGTCGCGATCTTGCCTTCATAGACCTGGCCCGTCGAACCGTCGAGCGAGATCCAGTCGCCTTCTTTGTACACCTTGCCATCGACCGTCATGGTGCGGGCCCGCGGATCGACGCGCACGGCGCCGGCCCCCGAGACGCAGCACTTGCCCATGCCGCGCGCCACGACGGCGGCGTGCGAAGTCATGCCACCGCGCGCGGTGAGGATGCCCTTGGCGGCGGCCATGCCACGCAGGTCTTCCGGCGAGGTTTCCTGACGCACGAGGATGACGTCGAGGCCATTCTGCACCCACTGCTCGGCTTCGTCGGCGAAGAAGACGATCTGGCCGGTCGAGGCGCCCGGCGAAGCCGGCAAGCCGTGAGCGATCGACTTGGCGCCCTTGATCGCGGCCTTGTCGAACACCGGGTGGAGCAGTTCGTTCAGGCGGTCGGGCGAGACGCGCAGCAACGCGGTTTTCTCGTTGATGATGCCCTGAGCCAGCATTTCCATGGCGATGCGCACCATCGCCGCGCCGGTGCGCTTACCCGAACGGGTCTGCAGCAGCCAGAGCTTGCCTTCCTGGATGGTGAACTCGATGTCCTGCATGTCCTTGTAGTGCAGTTCGAGCGAGGTTTCGGTCTTGAGCAGTTGCTGATAGATCTCGGGCATCAACTCTTCGAGCGACGGGTACTTGCTGCGGCGCTCTTCTTCGTTGACCTGAGCCAGCTCGGCCCAGCGACGCGAACCTTCGAGGGTGATCTGCTGCGGCGTACGGATGCCGGCGACAACGTCCTCGCCCTGCGCGTTGACCAGGAATTCACCGTTGAAGATGTCTTCACCCGAGCCGGCGTCGCGCGTGAAACACACGCCCGTGCCGCTGTTGTCGCCCAGGTTGCCGAAGACCATCGATTGCACGTTGACTGCCGTTCCCCACTCCTCGGGAATGTCGTTCATCGCGCGGTAGAGCTTGGCGCGGTCGTTGTTCCAGCTGCGGAAGACGGCCATCACGGCGCCCCACAGTTGTTCCCACGGGTCGTTCGGGAATTCGACGCCCAAGCGGGCGCGGATCACATCCTTGAATTCCTTGACGAGTTGCTTGAGGTCGTCGGCCGAAAGCTGGGTGTCGAGTTCGACGCCGCGCTTTTCCTTCATGTGATCGATGATTTCTTCGAACGGATCGTGGTCTTCCTTCGACTCGGGCTTGAGGCCCATGACCACGTCGCCGTACATCTGGATGAAGCGGCGGTAGGAATCCCAGGCGAAACGCTCGTTACCCGATTTTTGGGCCAAACCCTTGACTGCTTCGTCATTGAGGCCGAGGTTCAGGATGGTGTCCATCATGCCGGGCATCGAAGCACGCGAGCCCGATCGCACCGACATGAGCAGAGGATCGGCGGCGTCGCCGAACTTCTTGCCCATTTCGCCTTCAACGAAAGCGATGGCCTGAAGGACTTCTTTTTCGATGAGCTTGTGCACCACATCCGCACCCTGCTGGGTAAAGATGGTGCACGCCTCCGTGCTGATCGTCAGTCCCGGCGGCACGGCGATGCCCAGTTTGCACATCTCAGCCAGGTTGGCGCCCTTACCGCCAAGCAGATTCTTCATATCTGCAGCGCCTTCAGTCTTGGATTGACCGAAAACGTAGACGTATTTATTCGACATATTAGCTATGAACCTCAATTGACAATGAATGTGAAGGACGCACACCGCCAATTTCGCCGCATGCGCCGGCAAAACAGGTACGACAGCTACTACTCGAGAAGGAAAACGTTGTTGTTGTTATGACTGACTTTGCTTTTCTCTCCTGCGCGACAACTATACCAAGAATTACGCTTCGCGATACGTCAATAACGGATTTTATGCAGCATTTTCATGGCCTTAAATACAATACAAAAGTAATAGAAAGCAAATCAAACCAATAAAAAACAAGTAATTATCATCGACGCACCGCGGCCTCGCGACGACACGCGATACAACACTTCCAGCGAGCCGGCTTCACGCCGTTGGGATACGCCGGGCTGAAAAACAGGGGACAGGGACGAACGCAAGCCCCGGCCGAGGAGGGCCGGGAAAGCGCGTCCGTAGACGCGCCGACGAACGCGAACTCAGTCGCGCTCGATAAGCGCCACCGCAGCAGTGGCGATGCCTTCTTCGCGACCGACGAAACCGAGACGCTCGGCGGTCTTGGCCTTGATCCCGACACAGCCCTCGGGCAAACCGAGGTCGGCCGCGAGGTTGGCGGTCATCTGCGGGATGTGCGGCGCCATTTTCGGGCGCTGGGCGCTGATCGTTGAATCGACGTTAACGATACGCCAGCCCCGCGCTGCCAGCAGTTCGCGCGTAGCGCGCAGCAGGACGCGGCTGTCGGCGCCAGCGTAACGCGGATCGGTGTCGGGAAAATGGCGGCCGATGTCGCCCAGTGCCGCGGCGCCGAGCAGCGCGTCGATCACGGCATGCACCAGCACGTCGGCGTCCGAATGACCGAGCAAGCCGCGCTCGTGTGGAATATCGACGCCGCCGATGATCAGTTTGCGCCCTTCGACCAGCGCGTGGATGTCGCTGCCTTGTCCGATGCGGATCATGCGTGTCGTCCCTGGAGGATGAGTTCCGCCAGCGCGAGATCGGCGGGGTAGGTCACTTTGAGGTTGGTCATGTCGGAGCGCACGAGGCGCGGCGCATAGCCCGCCGCCTCGAAGGCGCTGGCCTCGTCGGTCACAGCACCCTGCCCGGCGAGCACCTTCCCCAGCAGCCCGTAACGGAACATCTGCGGTGTCTGCGCCTGCCACAGCCCGTCGCGCGCCACCGTCTCGGCAACGTGCTGCGTACCGTCGGCACGCTTCAGGGTGTCGGCGACCGGCATCGCCAGCAAGCCGCCGACCGGGTCGTTCGCCAATTCGCGGCACAGGCGTTCGAGCGCTGCGGGGGTAACGCAGGGGCGCGCGGCGTCATGCACCAGGATCCAGTCGTCGTCCGCCACCTGCGACGCGATCGCCGCCAGTCCATTGCTGACACTGGCGGCCCGGGTCGCACCACCACAGAACAAAGCGTCGACGCGCCCGCCCAGTCCGGGCCAGTCGAAACCGCGCCACCAGGCGTCGTCGGCCGAGAGCACGACCCAGACTTTCTCCAGATGCGGGCAGGCGAGCAGCGCCATGAGCGTGTGGTAAAGCACCGGCCGCCCGGCGAGCGGCAAGTACTGCTTGGGCACCTCGGCGCCGAAGCGCGCGCCGCTGCCGGCAGCGGGAACGAGGGCAAAATGTCGGGCGCTGGATGTCATCGCGTCATTCTACCGCGCGCAGGGCGAATGCGGCCGGGCCGCTGCAAGCCGAATGGCTTGCATTTACACGTTCCGGACGGATAATCAAAGCATCGGCACCGCGCCGGCACAGCCAGCGTCGCAGGCATCCCGAACGCAAGCCCAACGGCGCGCAGCGCCGAGTCCGCGCCTGACCACGGCCGGCCTCGCTGCCCGCTGATGCACCCCGAGCCCCGATACGCAGGGCTGTTCCGGCGCCGCCCCGAGGAGTCCGCCATGACCGCATCCATCCGCCCGGCCGCTGTCGCCGGCATGTTCTACCCGACGCCGTCGGCGGCCCTGCTGCGCTGTGTCGACGACCTGCTGGCAACGGCCGGCGCAGCAGACACCGCAGCCGCCACGCCGCATCCGCCGCCCAAGGCCGTCATCGTGCCGCACGCCGGGTTCGTTTACTCCGGCCCCATCGCCGCCCGCCTCTATGCCCGCCTCGCGCCACACGCGGCGCAGTACCGTCGCGTCGTCCTGCTCGGCCCGGCGCATCGGGTCGCCCTGCGCGGCCTCGCGGTGCCGAGTTGCAGCGCCTTCGCCACGCCGCTCGGCGAGGTGCCCATCGACGTCGAGGCCCGCGCTACGGCCTGCGCGCTGCCACAGGTCGGCGTCAGCGACCCGGCACACGCCGAGGAGCACGCCCTGGAAGTCCAACTCCCCTTCCTCCAGCGCACGCTCGAAGACTTCAGCATCCTGCCGCTGGTCGTCGGCGAAGTGCGCCCGGCCAGCGTCGGCGAAGTTCTCGACGCACTGTGGGGCGGCCCGGAAACCCTGATCGTCGTCAGCTCCGACCTCTCGCACTACCTGCCTTACGCACAGGCCTGCGAGAGTGACGCGCAGACCGCGCAGCGCATCCTGGCGCTGCGTGCGCTCGACGACCCGCGCAGCGCCTGCGGCGCCAGCGCGATCAACGGCCTGCTGCATGCCGCCCGGCAACACGACTTGCACGTCGAACTCGTCGACTTGCGCAACTCCGGCGACACGGCCGGCGACCGCCAGCGCGTCGTCGGCTACGGTGCCTTTACCTTCTGCACGGAACCGCACGAGGGGAAACCGCATGTCCACTGACCCCCTGGGCGCCGCCCTGCTCGGGCTGGCGCGTCACGCCATCGCCGCCCACCTCGGGCAGGCAACCGCACCGTTCGAAGCGCCACCGCTGCCCGAACTGACGGCCCCCGGCGCCAGCTTCGTCACCCTCACCCAGAACAACGCCTTGCGCGGCTGCATCGGCAGCCTGCAGGCGCACCGCCCGCTGGCCGACGACGTCGTCGCCAACGCCCTGGCCGCGGCCTTCCGCGACCCACGCTTCCCGCCGCTCGCCGCCGACGAATTGGCCGTCACCCGGATCGAGGTCTCCCTGCTCGCCCAGGCCGAGCCCTTGCCCTGCGCCGACGAAGCCGAAGCGCTCGAGCGCCTGCGCCCCGGGATCGACGGTCTCATCCTGAGCTGCGGCGCGCAGCGCGCAACCTTCCTGCCGCAGGTCTGGGAAAGCCTGCCGCAACCGCACGACTTTCTCGCCCAGCTCAAACGCAAGGCCGGGCTTCCCGCCGATTACTGGTCGCCTCAGCTCAAGCTCGAACGTTACCGGGTGCGCAAGTGGAAGGAAGAAGCGACCGCCCGCCCCGGCGCGGGTAGAATCGAAAGCCACGCTTCACCTCGGCCCTAGAACCTTGTGAAAACGCCCGAATCCGCCCATCCCGCCCGCTGGTGGCACCCCCTCGAGGACGGCCGCGAGCCACCGCACCTCCAGTGCGACCTCTGCCCGCGTGACTGCAAGCTGCACGACGGTCAGCGCGGCGCCTGCTTCGTGCGCCGCAACGACGGCGGACAGATGGTGCTGACCACCTACGGTCGCTCGTCGGGCTTTTGCATCGACCCGGTCGAGAAGAAACCGCTCAATCATTTCCATCCCGGCTCGGCCATCCTGTCCTTTGGCACGGCCGGTTGCAACCTCGCCTGCAAGTTCTGCCAGAACTGGGACATCTCCAAAAGCCGCGACACCGACCGCCTGCTCGACGCCGCCAGCCCCGACGGGATCGCCCGCGCCGCCGCGGCCTACGGCGCGCAATCGGTGGCCTTCACCTACAACGACCCGGTGATCTTCGCCGAATACGCCATCGACACCGCGCTCGCCTGCCACCGTCAGCACGTGAAAACCGTCGCCGTCACCGCCGGCTACATTCACCCCGAACCGGCGCGCGAATTCTTCGCCGTCATGGATGCGGCCAACGTCGACCTCAAGGCCTTCAGCGACGAGTTCTACGTCAAGCTCTGCGGCGGCCACCTGTCCCCGGTGCTCGACACGCTGGCCTACATCCACCACGACACCAAATGCTGGCTTGAAATCACCACCCTGCTGATCCCCGGGCATAACGACTCAAGCGCCGAAATCGCCGAACTGGCCCGCTGGGTCGTCAAGGAGCTCGGGCCCGAAGTGCCGCTGCACTTCACCGCCTTCCATCCCGACTGGAAGATGACCGATCTCGACCCGACCCCGCCCGCCCTCCTGCGCCATGCCCGGCGCCTCGCGCTCGACGCCGGCCTGCACTACGTCTATACCGGCAACGTGCGCGACAGCGAGGGTGGAACGACCTTCTGCCCGGGCTGCCATGCCGCGCTGATCGAGCGCGATGGCTACACCATCCGCCGGTACGACCTGCCTGACGACGGCCGTTGCCCGCACTGCCGGACGCCCATCGCCGGGCACTTCGGCCGCTTCGGCAAGCCCTTCGGCGCGCAGCGGATTCCCGTCCGCCTGGCCCGGCGCTAGCCCTCCCATGGACAGCTTCACCCCCGACGAACACGCCATCCCGCTCAGCCTGCCCTGCGTGCAGGGGCCGGCGCACGCGCGCCTGCACGGACAGCTGAGTCTGCATCCCGCCGCACCGGGCCTTGTCGTGCTGGCCTACGCCGCGCCCGCGCTCGACGCGCGCGAACATGTGCTGGCCGGCATCCTGCGTCACGCGGGGCTGTCGACCCTGGCGATCGACCTCATCGCACGCGAGGAAGAACACTACCCCGACCTGCACAACAACGTGCCGCTGCTCGCCCGACGCCTGGTCGACGTCCTCGACCTGATCAAGACCCGCATGCTGATGGGCGAACTGCAGACGCTCCCCTTCGGCCTCTGCGCCGCCCATGCCACCTCGCCGGTCGCGGTACGCGTCGCCGCCCTGCGCGACCACGACATCGCCGCCGTGGTCTGCCGCGGCGGTCTGATTGACCTGGCCGGCCTGCTCTACCTGCGCACGCTCGAAGCGCCGCTGCTCCAGCTCGTGGAAGAAAACGACGCAGCCCAGCTCGCAGCCGCACGGCGGGCGCAGAAGGAACTGCAGGCCTTGAGCACCGTGCGCGCGATCCCCGAAATCGGCTTCGAGATCGCCGGCTCGGCCGGTTTCGAAGCCGCCGCGCGCGAAACCACACAGTGGTTTTGCAAGCACTTCGCCCGCCACGCCAGCAGCACCGCGAAACGCTGATCCCGACTGCTGTTCACGCGATTCGCCACGGCGCGATGGCGTCGCGCCTAGTTGACAACTTCGCTCTTCAATAATCCGCTCAGCCAGCGGCAAAAGGCCACGGCCGCCTCGGGCAGGACGGCCGCGGGATTGACCGCGGCCTTGTAACTCGCGTCGCCGCGCACCGCCGGCCACCCCAGATCGACGAGCAGGCCGCGCGTCAGGATGTCGCGCACCAGCAGGCGCGGAACGACCAGCGCCCCAAGGCCGCCAAGCGCCGCCGCGATCGCCAGGTAATAGTGTTCGAAACCGGCGACGACCCGCACCGCCCCGGCGTCGAGGTCCTGTCCGGCCGCCCACTGGGCGAGGACATCGGGGCGCGAGCGGGCGACGACGAAGGGCCAGTCTGCGGGCGGCATGGCGCGCAGGCCGGCGGCAACGCCCGGCGCGGCAACCGCGATCAGGGTTTCGCCGGCCAACTGCCAGTGGTTGTCGGCATCGACGTCCAGATCGCGCGTTACCAGCACGTCGTAACGCGCCCCCGTCTCGGGCGGGGCGAGCGAGGTGACGACATCGACCGACAAGCCACTCTGTGCGGAAAAAGCGGACAACTCGGGCAGAAGCACGTGCGTTGCAAAGCTCGGCAAGGACGTGCGCACCACCAGGCGCGTTCCGGCCGAGGGAGGACGCAAGCTCATCTGCCGGGTGGCGAGGGCCAGGGTGTCGAGCGCCTCGTGCACCGCGTCGTAGTAGATCCGGCCGTCGTCGGTGAGCCGCACGCCACCGGCTGCGCGCACAAAAAGCCGGGCGCCGAGGTGTTTCTCCAGCGTCGCCACGTGATGGCTGACGCCGCTCTGGGTCATGCCCAGGCGGCGGGCTGCACCGCTCAGGCTGCCGGCGCGCGCGGCCTCGACGAAGACGCGCACAGCGTTGAGCGGCAACGCCGCCGTTTCGGCGTGGCAGGCAGCCACGCTCGACCCAGCATTATCGGTTTTACTCATACCCGTACCCTCGCCATCGAATCGCCCGGATCGCATCCGGATGCGCCTGGGAGCATAATCGCCGGCATGGAATCCAACAACAAAACTCATACCTTGAACGGCCTGCGCCAAAACCGGCGCGCGTTCATGCTGGCCGCGCCGCACGCCGCTGCACCGGAGAACGCCGCATGAGCGCACTCGCCCTGGCGCTCGTCCTCACCGGCGCGCTGTGCCACGCCATCTGGAACATCGTCGCCAAGAAAGTTGCCGGCGGCCTGCCCTTCGTCTGGCTCTTCGGTCAGGTCAGCGTCTGCGCCGCCTTGCCCGTCGCGGCCTGGATCTGGCTGACCGCACCGCAAACCTTCGACCTCTGGATGTGGCTCGCCGCCATCGGCAGCGGTGTCATCCACATCGTCTATTCGCTGGTGCTGCAGAAGGGTTATCAGGTCGGCGACTTCGCCGTGGTTTACCCGATCGCCCGCGGCAGCGGCCCGATGCTCACCGTCGTCGTCGCCGTGCTGCTGCTCGGCGAACTGCCCAGCCTGACCGGCGCACTCTCGGTCGGCGCCATTCTGGCCGGCCTCTTCGTCTCGGCCGACGGCGGGCGGATTTTCCAAGGTGGCAGCAGCAGTCAGCGCAAGCGCCAGCTGGGCGTGCTCTGGGGCCTGCTCACCGGCCTGTGCATCGCCGCCTACACCGTCCTCGACGGCTGGGCGATCAAGGCCCTCGGCATGTCGCCGATTCTCTTCTACGTGGTCGGACTGATCGTGCGTAGCGCCCTGCTCGCGCCCTTTGCCCTGTGTCGTCGCGACGAACTGCGCGAACAGTGGCGGTCGCACCGCGCCGCAATCCTCACCGTCGGCCTGCTCTCGCCGGCCGCCTACGCACTGGTGCTCTACGCGCTGCAACTGGCGCCGCTCAGCTACGTTGCCCCGGTGCGCGAAATCTCCATGCTCATCGGCACCCTTCTGGGCGCCCGTCTGCTCAAGGAAGCGGTGCGCCCGACGCAGATTGTCGGCGCGGCGATCATGCTTTCCGGCGTTGCCGGGCTGGCCTTCGCCTGAGCGTCAACGGCACGTGGCGCGCCGGACCGCACGCGCCACGCCGCCGGGCCGAAGATGCCCACGCGGGCGTTCGGCCTTATGCCCTCAACACGTTATTCGATGCGGATGCGCGTGCTGCGCGCCACGGTGCGCTTGGGCAAGACGAGTTCGAGCACGCCGTTGGCGTATTTCGCGCTGACTGTGCTCGCGTCCACATCCTGCGCCAGCGAGAAAGCGCGCGACACACTGCCGAAATAACGCTCGCTGCGCAGCACCCGGCTGCCTTCCTTCACTTCCGACACGTTCTTGATTTCGGCGCTGATCGAAACCTGATTGCCATCGACGCCGACCAGAATGTCCTCCTTGTTCACCCCGGGAATCTCGGCGTGCACGGTGTAGGCTTTTTCATCCTCGGAAACGTCGATCTTGATCTGCAATTCCGGCTGCCCATCGAGGCGGACCGGACTCATCAGGAAGCCACGAAAGAGATCGTCCAGACCTTCTCCGTAGCCACGATAACGCGACAGGTTGGCCATTTCGTCCTCCTTGTAAAAACGGGAAGTCCCGTACCCCGAATATGGCCACTCCCTCCCGGTTTTCAAGCCCCGAGGCGATGCTGCCCCCTCTGCGCGGTGCGCCCAACGGCGCCCGCGCAGAGAACGTCGCTCAAATCCGGACCAGGTACTTGATCCCCTGTCCGCCGCGCTTGAATTCGGACAGCCACTGCGGCAGGTTGGCGAATTCGCCGACCTTCACCGGCGGGATCGGAAGACGTCCTTGCGCCAGATCCTGCAGCATCCCTTCGCCGGCCATCACCATGCGCTGCCACTGCCGCTCGGAGCCGTGCTGGTGCTGCGCACCGAGTGCGACTTCGTGCAGCGAAACACAGCGGCTGAACGGCGGCCAGAGGTTTTCCTCGACCCGCCCCATCACCGCGACCAGATGCCCGGAATAATCAATGTGTTGGACGAGGCTCGCCGCCTGCCGGCCGGAGGCGATGTCGACGACTACGTGGAAGGGCGCGCCGCCATTGGCCGTCTGCAGTCGCTCAACCCAGGCCGGATCATGATAGTCGGCAACGCTGCACACCCCTTGGCAGCGCAACGCATCGTGATGCGCCGGCCCGGCCGCGGCGAACACGCGCGCCCCGGCACGCAAGGCCAGGGCCACGACGAAACGCCCGACGTTGCTGCCCGCTCCGGCAACCAGCAGCGCCTCGTCCTTGATCTCGGGCAGTTTGGCGAGCGCCAGCCAGGCGGTCAGCCCCGGGCACGGAAAAGCCGCCGCGGTCTCGTCGCTCAAGCCCGCCGGAACGCTCAGCACGGCGCGTGCCGGGATCAGGGTATGGCGGGCAAAGCTCCCGTCGCGCCGCAGATCGGCGTGATAGGCAACGCGAGCGCCGGGACGCAGGTGTGAGACACCTTCGCCGACGGCGACCACGACACCCATGCCATCGACGCCGGGAACATGCCCGGCGCTCCACACCGGATGCCCGGATTCGATCAGCTTCCAGTCGACCGGATTGAACGCGGCGACCCGGTTCTCGACGCAGATTTCGCGCACGCCCGGTTCGGGCAACACGCGCGACTCGAGTTTCAGGCCTTCCGGTTCGCCCGGCGACGTCCACACCCACGCTTCGCTCTTCATGCCGTCCTCCTGTCTAGGGACCACAGCCCGGTTGAGATGTAGATGAAACGGGGAAACCGCGACCATCGCCCCTCGGCCGCAGACATCCCGCTTTCATATGTTGAACATAGTCTGCAAACGCCGCGGATGCCAATCCGCAACATCGCCTCGCGCAACACATCAGCATCCGCCCCCACGACATCGACGCCCGACCGGTGCAGGGGTATCCTCCTGCCATTCGTCATGAGGCGCCGCCATGCCCATCCGCCCCGAGATTCCGGCCGGCACTGCCCCCCATCGCACCGACTTCCGTATCGAACCCCGCCCATGAACATCCGCCTGCTCGGCCCCGCCGACCTCGACGCCCTGCTCGACCTCTACACCCACCTGCACGCGCAAGACGCCCCGCGCCCGGAGCGCGCCCGGGTCGACGCCGTCGGCCATGCCCTACTCGACAGCCCGGCGCACCGCGTTTACGGCCTTTTCGTTGAGGGGGCGCTGGTCGCCAGTTGCGTCCTTCACCTCCTGCCTAACCTGACCCGCGGTTGCCGCCCCTACGGCCTGATCGAGAACGTCGTCACCCACGCCGAACACCGCCGGCGCGGCCACGGCCAGGCGGTGCTCGAACGCGCTCTGGCCGACGCCTGGGCGACCCACTGCTACAAAGTGATGCTGCTCACCGGCCGGCTCGACGCGGCTACGTTCCGCTTCTACGAAAACGCGGGCTTTGACCGCCACGGCAAACAAGCCTTCGTCGCCAAGCCCGGTCCGGCCACACTTTCCTCCTCTCGCGAAACGAAGCAACCATGACCCTCCTCCCCATCTTGGGCCGTCGTCTTGCCGCGATGGCCACCGTTGCCGGCGGCGCCTTTCTCATGTTCGCCTTGCTGCCCGTGGCCCAGGCGGCGCGGGTCGAGGAAACCGTCGCCCTGCCGGTCAAGGTCGAACTGCGCCACCAGGAAACGCTGAGCCAGACGATGCACGTCGGCATCTTCCGCGACGACAGCGCCCCGGGGCCGCACCCCTTCCTCATCCTCGGCCACGGTCGTCCGGCCAACGGCAATTTCGCCAATTTCCGCGTCGACGGCTACCGCAAGCAGATCGATTACTTCGTGGCGCGCGGCTTCGTCGTTCTCGCCCACCTGCGGATCGGCTACGGCGCCAGCGGTGGTCCGGACGTGGAGAACGCGGGCCGTTGCAATGAGCGCGACTTCGCCTACTCGCTCGGCGTCGGCGGGCAGCAAACCGCACAGGTGTTGGCTTACGCCCGCACCCTGCCCTTCGTCGATCCCGCGCGTGGCGTGATCGCCGGCCAATCCTACGGCGGCGCGCTGGCGATCGAGGCCGCATCGCACAACCCGCCCGGCGTTCTGGCCGCGATCAACTTTGCCGGCGGTGGCGGTGGCGACCCTGTGAACCGCCCCGGCCAGCCCTGCCGGCCAGACCGGCTCGAAGCCCTCTATGCCGACTACGGCAAAACGGCGCGCATCCCGACGCTGTGGCTGTACAGCGAAAACGACGGCTTCTGGGGCCAAGACATCCCGCAGGCCTGGTTCGCCGCCTTCAGTGCCCAGGGCAGCCCGGGCCGTTTCGTCCAGTTGCCGTCCGTGCACGGTGCCGGCGCAGGCGCCGGCCACGCCGCCTTCACCCGCATCCAGTCGCAATGGGAACCGCACGTCGGGCGTTTTCTCGACGAACTCGGCCTCTCCGCCCCGACGCCGTCGCGCTGAATCTCAAGAAGGAGAGCACCGTGCCCCAACTCGATCCAGCCCAAGTCCGCCATCACGCTGAAACGGCGTTCGCTGATGGCCTCTACTGTGCCGAGAGCGTATTACTCGCTTTGGCACAGGCCCAAGGCATCGACAGTGCCCTCGTGCCCCGGATCGCCACCGGCCTGTGCGCCGGACTCGCCCGCCGCTGCGGCCCCTGCGGCGCGCTGACGGGCGGCATCCTCGGCATCGGCCTTGCGCTCGGCCGCGCATCGCCCGACGACGCCTCGCAACCGGCCTACGCCGCCACGCAGGCGCTGATCGCCGCCTTCGAAGCCGAGTTCGGCGCGCGCGATTGCCATCGCCTGCTCGGCTGCGACCTTGGCACACCGGAAGGCCAGGCGCACTTCCGTGAACACCGCTTGCGTCAGCGCTGCGCCGTGTTCACCGGCCGTGCCGCCGAGCTTGCGGCACAGCAAATCAACGCGGCAGCCTCCCTTTAGCCCCCAGAGACGCAAGATCGCGCCCCGTCCGAATTCACTTGGCAGCACGACGGCTTTGCAAAAATTCGTGAACGTCGTATAGTTTTCTACGTCGTTCACGAATTTTTTACCCCCATGCCCGCCCAAACCGCACCGTCGACGCCGCAATCCTCGCCCGCTCACTCCGACGCAACACACGAGGGAGCCCCCGTTCTGCCTGGTCGCCGCGAACGCAAGCGGCAGCAAACCGCCGACCACCTCGCCGACACGGCGTGGGCGCTCTTCGAGGCCCATGGTTACGCGTCGGTGACGATGGAGGCCATCGCCGAAGCGGCCGACGTCGCCAAGGGCACGCTCTACAAACACTTTCCGGTCAAGGAAGCGCTGCTGCGCCACCGTTTCCACCGCGAACTCGCTGCGGCCCAGCCCGAAATGCACGCCGCATTCGCCGGGCTTCCGACGGCTGAAAGCGCCCTGCGCACCTTCCTTGCTCACTCGGCGGTCTGGTCGACACCGCGACGCGATTACTTAGGACATTACGTCCGCTACCGCCTCGGTGAAATCGCGGGCAACGAACACTTGTCGCACGAAGCACGCAGTGGCCTCGACCGCGTTTTCACCGCACTGATCGCGCGCGGGCAGGCCGAAGGTGAGTTCAACACCAACCGCCCGGCCGACGAAGTCGCGCACTACCTGCAATTTCTCTATCTCGCCTGCCTGATGCGCTGGTTGAAGCAGCCCGCGCTCGACCTGGCCGCAGAATTTAACGCCATGCTCGACCTTGTCTTAGATGGCCTGCGGGGACGGCCATGAACGCGCCGCAGCTGCTCGCAGGCTGGCCCGAAATTCTTGCCGCCGGAAGCCGCGAGGTCGGTGGCAAAGCCTGGACGCTGGCCCGCCTCGCCGCGCTGGATTTTCCCGTGCCGGCGGGAATCGTCATCCCCGTCGCCGTGTTTCGCGCCCTGCGCAGCGCGTCCGAGGCGGCCCGGGCCGAACTACGCGCCGCGCTCGCGGCCTCGCTGGCCGCGCACGGCTGGCTCGAACGCCCGCTGGCCGTACGCTCTTCCGCCCCCGAAGAAGATTCTGCGCAGGCTTCATTCGCGGGCGTCCATTGTTCACGGCTCAACGTCGTCGGCGCCGACGCCGTGCTCGCCGCCGTCCTCGACGTCTGGGCCTCGGCCTCGGCGCCCGCCGCGCAGGCCTACCGCACCCGTTTGGGCCTCGCTGCCAGCGGCGAAATGGCGGTATTGATCATGCCCCTCCTGGCGACGAATGCGAGCGGTATTGCCTTCACCTGCGATCCGCGCGACGGGCGCGACGACCGCCTCGTCATCCATGCCAACTGGGGCCTCGGCGAAACGCTGGTCGGCGGCCACAGCGAAGGCGATGAGATCGTTCTGGGCGAAGACCTCGCCGAAGACAGCCTCCAGCTCCTGGAATACCGCGTCGGCAGCAAAGCCGAGAGCGGCTGGCCAGCCCCTCGCGGCGGCACGCGGACGACGGCCAACGCCGCAGCCCGTGCTGCCGCGCCTTGCCTCGATGCGACGCAGGCGCGCACCTTGGCCGAGCTGCTGCGCTTAGCCGCCCGCGCCCTCGATTTCGCGCACCCGAGCTACGACGCCGAGTGGGTCTGGGACGGCACGCGCTTCTGGATCGTGCAGATGCGCCCGGTCACCGCGCAAGCCCCCTGTACCTACCCTGGCCTGCGCACACAGCCCGTGATCTGGTCACGCGGCAACACTTGCGAGGTGGTTCCCGACGCGCTCTCGCCGATCGATTGGAGCGCCTCGCGCCGGCTGGTCAACGCCCTCCTCGAAGCCGGCTTGCGCCTCGCCGGTTTCCCGTGCCATCCCGGCGCGCAGCGCGGCGGGCTGTTCGACGGCCGGCTCTACCTCAACCTTTCGCTGATCCAGTGGGAGATCTACCACGGCTTTGGCGTCGAACCCGAGCGCATGAACCGCCTCGTCGGCGGCCATCAGCCCGAAATCCGCGTACCGCGGCTCGGCCTCGGCGCGCAGTTGCGGCGCGCCGCCGGCATGTTGCGTTACATCCTGCGCGCCGAAGGCGAACGCCGGCGCGGCGAAGCACAGGTCGAGGCGATCCACCGCCAGTGCGCGATTTGGCGTCGCAGCCCTCTGCCCGACACCCCGGCCGCCCTGGCCGCGCACCTACGCGCCGTGCGCCGCCACACGGGCGGGATGCACGGCGTCTTCCTGCTCCAAGGCTCGGGCGGCGGCAGCCTGAGCCTGCTCACCGAGATTCTCGAACGCCGCTTTCCCGGCGAAGGACACGCCCTGACCTCGGCTCTACTCGCCGGTGGCGAACCGAGCGTCACTGCACGTCAGAGCTACGAACTGATCGCCATCGCTCGCACCGCGCTCGCCGATCCGTTGACGCGCGCCTGGCTCACCGAAGCTCGGCGCGGCGATGGCGTGTCGCTGCAGGAGTGGGAAGCCCTGCCGGCCGACAACGCCTTCCGCCTCGCTTTCTCCGACTTTCTCGAACGCTACGGGCATCGCGGCATTTACGAAACCTACCTGCGCACCCCGCGCTGGCGCGAACGCCCCGAGGCGCTGCTCGCCAGCCTGGAAGACCTCGCGGGCACCGACCTTGAAGCCCTCGCCGCGCGCCAGCACGCCGCCGTGACCGCAGCCAAAAACCGCCTACGCGCCCTGCCGTGGGTTCTGCGTCAATGGTGCCTGCGCCTCGCTGCCCAGGCGACGCGCGAAACCAACGGCCGCGAAGCCGCGCGCAGCGCGTTGACGGCCTACATCGAAATCAACCGTCGCACACTCCTTCACCTCGGCCGCCAATGGCAAGAGCACGGCTGGCTGACTCAGCCCGAGCACGTCTTCGACCTGCTCGAAGAGGAGATCCTCGCCGTTCTCGACGGGCGTCGCCCAGGGAGCGCGCTGGCCGCGCTGGTCGCCGCACGGCAAAGCCAGCAGGCGGAATGGGCCGCGACCCCGCCTCCGGACTACTTCCTCGTCGGCAGCGAGGCCGCATCGCCCCCTCCTGCGGCCATGCCGCGCGCCGCCAGCGGCGCGACGCGCCACGGCACCCCGGTCGGCAGCGGCCGCGCGCGCGGCCGTGCCTGCCGCCTCGACCGGCCGGACCAGGGCGAACGCCTCGCTCGCGGCGACGTCCTCGTCGTCGCCACCACCGACCCGGCATGGACACCGCTCTTTCTCAAGGCCGGCGCCCTGGTCATGGAGACCGGCGGTTTCATGTCGCACGGCGCCATCGTGGCGCGCGAGTTCGGCATCCCGGCGGTGGTCAACCTGCCCGGCATCCTGGATGAGATTGCCGATGGCGACGAACTCGAAGTCGACGGTTGGCAAGGCCGCGTCACCCGCCTCGGCGCCCACACCTGATCTACCCTGGCCCGGCTTGCTGGACCAGGCGGGTGGCAGGAGAATGTCGCTTTCATTCGCGCCCGAGCCTGTCATGTCCACCTCGCCTTCCGCCTCCTCCACCATCCTGCGCCAGAAACTGGTCGCCAACTTCCTGCGCTACGCCGCGATCAGCAGCCAGAGCGACGCCAAGGCAGGCGTTCTGCCGAGCTCGCCCGGGCAAATGGCCCTCGCCCGCCTGCTCAAGGGCGAACTCGAAACCTTGGGCCTGACCGACATCAAACTCACCGACCAGGCGATCCTCACCGCCCGCCTGCCGGCGCGCCTGCCCGCCGCTCTGGCCGGCAAGGTACCGGCCATCGGCTTTCTCGCCCACCTCGACACGGTGAACGTGCACCTCTCGCCCGACGTCAAACCGCGCCTCGTTCACGCCTACCCGGGTGGCGACCTCTGCCTCAACGCGGAGAAAGACCTCTGGCTGCGCACCGCCGAGCACCCGGAGATTGAGCGCTACGTCGGCCAGGACATTCTCGTCACCGACGGCACCAGCGTCCTCGGCGCCGACAACAAGGCCGGCATCGCGGCGATCATGGGAGCGCTGGCCGAACTCGTCGCCGACCCCGACGCCTGCCACGGCGACCTCCACGTCGCCTTCGTGCCCGACGAGGAAATCGGTCTCGTGGGCGCTAAAGCCATGGATCTGGCCGATTTCCCGGTGGCCTTCGCCTACACGCTCGACTCCTGCGAGCTCGGCGAAGTCGTCTACGAAACCTTCAACGCGGCCAGCGTCAGCATCGAAATCCAGGGCATCACGGCGCACCCGATGTCGGCCAAGGGCGTGCTGGTCAATCCCACGCTCGCGGCGATCGATCTCATCAACCACTTCGACCGGCACGACACGCCCGAGCACACCGAAGGCAAGGAAGGTTACTTCTGGGTGCGCTCGGTAACCTCGAACGACAACCTCGCCGTCGTCAAGATGAACATCCGCGACCACGACAAGGCGCGCTACGAGGCCCGCAAGCGGTTCATCGCCGAGGCCGTTCGCCTCGCCGAAGCGCGCCACCCCAAGGCCAAATTCAAGTTCAGCATCGAGGACAGCTACGGCAACATCGCCGATGCGCTCGGCGAAGACACCAAGGCCTGCGTCGACACCATCTACCAGGCCATGGCCCGCCTCGGCATCGAGCCCAAGACCGTCGCCATGCGCGGCGGCACCGACGGTTCCTGCCTCTCGGCGCGCGGCATCCCGACGCCCAACTTCTTCACCGGGGCGCACAATTTCCACTCGCCTTGCGAGTTCCTGCCGATTCCTTCGTTCGAGCTCTCGTGCCGGATGGTGCTGGAGATCAGCCGCCTCGTGAGCGAGGTGGAGTAAAGGCCGCCTTCAGGACCGCATCCGCCGCCTCGTCCGAGTCACCCAAGGCCCCCGTCACGGCAGCGTCGAGGCGGGGACTCGCTTCGCCCGACGCATGCGGGCAGCGTTTGTCGCGCCGCCCCTGGTCGAGCAACCAGGCACGGAAAAGCCGGAACACCGGGCGTTCGACGCGATCCGGCCGGTAGCACAGGTAGTGGCCCTGGGGTTCGCGTGCGAAGGTCCGGATGATGTCGACCTGCCCGCGCATGAAGGATTTTTCGACCAGGCACCACGGCACGAGACCGATCCCCAGCCCACTCACCACCGCCTGGATCACCGCCGAATACTGGGCAAAACGCGGCCCCGCCAGTGCCTGCGCTTCGTCCAGCCCATGCTGGGCAGCCCAGCTGCGCCAGCTCAAGGGAGCGTGCTCAAGGTGCAGCAGGGTGTTTTTCAGCATGTCCGCCGCCTGCAACTGAGGAACGCCGTTGAGTTCCAGCTCGGGGGACCGGATGCAGACGAAATCGCGTCCGGTGATGTAGTCGCAGATCACGTTCGGCCAGCCTCCCGGGGCGTGGCTGATCACCCCGTCGACGTCGGCCGGGAAGATTTCGCCGGGATCGACGTGCTGGCGAAAGGAGAAGGCGATGCTGGGATGGTGGCGGCGAAAATCGGTCAGGCGAGGAATCAGCCAGCGCGCCAGGAAAGTCGGCACCGAGGCCACGATGAGGGTCGCGTCGCCGTTCTCGGCCGCGCGCACGGCCAGAGTCGCCGCTTCGATAGCGCGCAGGTTGGGGGCGATCTGGCGCCAGTATTCGCGCCCCACCGCGGTCAGCGCCACGCCGCGCCCGTTCTTGACGAACAGGAGCTTGCCGACATAACTCTCCAAGCCCGCGATCTGCTTGCTCACTCCGCTGATCGAGATGCACAACTCCTTCGCCGCCAGCGTCACGCTCTCATAGCGGGCAACGGCATCAAATGCCAGCAGCTCCTGGATCGTTGGGCAAGCACGTTTCATTTTTCTAGATAGTAATTCGTTGGGCGCTTGTTTGTTGTCCGGATAGTCAATGATCCCGTCCGGATAATTCACCAATCCCCCCTTGAAATCCGCATAGCATGCAAGGGATCGTCCACGGTGGCCGCCGGCATTTTCCGCCCGCGCCACGCAGTTTCAGCATAGAAAACGCCGCGCGCCAAAAGTGCCGGAATCCGCCTTCATCGGAACACCGATTCACGCATTCTGCTGACGCTGCGCCTCGCCGCGTCGATCGTCGAACGCGTCGCAAAACAAAAACGTCAATCGGGGATAAAAATGAAGAGGATCAGCATCGCCCAACGCATCATCCTGATGATCGTCGCTTCGGTCATCGCATTAATGCTGGTGGGAGGGGTCGGATTGAACGTCTCGAACCAGCAGACGAACAGCATCCGCATCATTCATGAAGACAGCCTGACCAGCATTGTCACCTTGAACGAGCTCCGGCAGGCGTTCATGAACATCCGCGTCAACGCCTACGCGCACCTGCTGACCAGTGATCTGGACGTCAAGCGCGGTGCGGAAAGCCGGATCGAAGAGCAGCGCAAGCGGGTGCAGCACGAACTCGCCACCTACCAAAAACTGATCAGCAACGAACAGGATAAAAAACTGCTCGCGGCCGACGAGGCCAGCTTGCGCGACTACCTCGATTTGCTGACCCAGCAACTCCTGCCCAAATCGCGGCGCAACGAAATCGACGCCGAGCGCACGGCGCATGTAACGCGCCTCGCGCTCTTGAGCAGCAAGGCGCAAGAAGCGCTCGATGCCCATGTGGCTTTCAATGTCGAACGAGCCGAAGCCTCGCAACTGGAGGCCTTGAAAACGGCCGATCACGGCAAGGGCATCTCGATTGCCGTCATCGTCGCCGGTGTGATCGCCGTCACGGCCATCGGCGTCCTGCTGCTGCTCAACATCAAATCGGCACTGACGCGCATCCAGTCGATGGTCGCCCGCGTCGAAGGCGACCTCGACTTCACGGTACGCGTCGACATCGGCAACGAGGACGAGATCGGAAAAACGACGGCCGCCCTCAACCGCCTGCTGGACAAGATGCAGGCCAACCTCAAATCCATCGCCGAGGGCGCGCACTCGGTCGCCTCGGCCGCCAGCACGATGGCCACCACCTCCAACCAAGTTGCCACGGCTTCGCACCACCAGAGCGCCGCGGCCTCGGACATGGCCGCCACCGTCGAAGAGATGACGGTCAGCATCAATCACGTCGCCGACCGCGCGCAGGAGGCCAACCGCCTCTCGTGCGAATCGGGGCAGCTCTCGGCGTCCGGCGACGCGGTCATCGATCAGACCGTCGGCGCCATCCAGGAGATCGCCAGCACCGTGCATCAGGCCGCCGAACTCATCCATGGCCTCGAACAACACAGCCAGCAGATTTCCAACGTCGTCGCGGTGATCAAGGAAGTCGCCGACCAGACCAATCTGCTGGCGCTTAACGCCGCGATCGAAGCGGCACGCGCCGGCGAACAGGGGCGCGGCTTCGCGGTGGTCGCCGACGAGGTGAGAAAGCTCGCCGAGCGCACCGCCTCCTCGACCAAGGAGATCGCGCTGACCATCGACGCCATGCGCCAGAGCGCCAGCGACGCGGTGACCAGCATGGAAGCGGTGGAGCTGAAGGTCGGTCAGGGCGTCGAACGCGCGCAGCAGGCCAACGTCTCGATCAAGCAGATCGGCGAAAGCAGCCGTCACGCCGTCGGGATGGTCGAGGAAATCACCGCCGCCATCCGCGAACAGGGCACCGCGACCAACAGCATCGCGGTGCAGGTCGAGCACATCGCGCAGATGTCCGAAGAAAGCAGCGCCGCCGCCGGCAACAGCGCCGACGCGGCGCGCGAACTCGACCGCCTGGCCACGGACATGCAGCGCATCGTCAGCGCTTACCGGCTGTAGACCGGGAACGGCGTCGGCGCGTGCAAGGTGCGCCGCCGGCGCCGTCGTTCATGCCGTCCGCTCAATGCAGCGAATGCAGCCCCACGCGGTTGCCTTCGCTGTCGATGAAGAGCGCGATGAAACCATGTTCGCCGATCGACGTCCTGGGCATCGCCACCGTCCCGCCGGCCGCCGGAACTCGGGCCAGCACGGGCGCCAGATCGTCGCCAGTGAAGAGATACACCAGCGTGCCGTTGTCCTGCGGCACCATCTGCGCCATGCTCACCAGTGCGCCGGAAGGATAGCCCTCAACATGGGGGAAGACCGACATCGTGCACTCGCCACAGGTTTCGGGCTGGAGTTTCACGTTCAGGATGCGCTCATAGAATGCGGTGGCGCGCGGCAGGTCATTGACCGGAAGTTCAAACCAGCTGATGGGAGAGGCCATCTCAGACTCCTTGAAAAGCGCCGGCGGGATGCCGACGACGGACGCATCTTCGCCCCCGCCTCCTGACACCATGGTGTCAGGAGAGAAGCCCTCCGCCCCGCGACCTCGTGCTACGCTGGCCTTCTCCTGACCCACCTGCTGACTCACGCCCACGACCATGCGCCCGGCCGACCGCCTCTTCCAGATTCTGCTCATGCTGCGCCACGGACGCATCGTCACTGCGGCCGCGCTCGCCGAGGCACTCTCCGTCTCCGAACGCACCATCTACCGCGACATCGCCGACCTCGTCCAGTCCGGCGCCCCCATCGACGGCGAAGCCGGCGTCGGCTACCGCCTGCGCCGCGGCTACCAGGTACCGCCGCTGATGTTCTCCGGCGACGAACTCGAGGCCCTGGTCATCGGCGCCAAGCTCGTCCAGGCCTGGGGCGACCCCGCGCTCGGCCAAGCCGCCGAACAGGCCCTCGCGCGTATCGGCGCGGTGTTGCCGCGCCACCTCGACGAGCGCATCGAAGGCAGCGGCCGCCGCTTCCTCGCTCCCGACTTCATGCAACCGGCGGCACGGCGCGAACCGATGGCCCTGCTGCGCGAAGGCATGGAACACGGACGCAAGCTCGACGTCGTCTACCGCCGCGCCGACGGCCAGACCTCAACCCGCCGCCTGTGGCCGCTCGGCCTGGTGTTCTGGGGGCATTGCTGGACGCTTGGCGCCTGGTGCGAACTGCGCAAGGAATTCCGTACCTTCCGCGTCGACCGCATCGAACACGTCGAAGCGAGCAACGAACGTTTCGACGACCGCTACGGCCACCTGTGGAACGCGTATCTGGCCAAGGCGCAGGAAGAGCCGGACGAGAAGTCGAATCCGTCGGAAATTAAGCATTCGTGACGTAGCAAGCATTTCGGGGCCTACGCCGAAACGGGACTCATACCTTCACCGTCTTCCACCGTCCCCGGGAGAACAGCAGCAGGGTGCACACACCGACCGCGGTTTCCGAGACGAAGACGCCCCAGAAGACGCCCGAATGCGCCCAACCGAGCGGCAGCGCCAGCGTCCACGCCAGCGGAATCTGAATCAGCCAGAAGAAAATGAGGTTGATCCAGGTTGGGGTCATCGTGTCGCCGGCCCCGTTGAACGCTTGCACCGACACCATCCACCAACCGTAGACGAAGTAGGAATAGGACAGGATGCGCAGCCACTCGCCGCCGATGGCGATGACCTCTCCATCGGCAGTGAAGAGCGCGATCAATGCATCGTGCAGGAAGAAGAAGAGCACCGAGACCGCAAGCGTGAACACCATGTTCATCCAGCCAATACGCCAGACGGCGGCTTCGGCGCGCATCGGCTCGCCCGCGCCGAGGTTCTGCCCGACCAGGGTGGCAGCGGCGTTGGACATGCCCCAGGCCGGCATCAGCGTGAACATCATGATGCGCATGGCGATGGTCGCGCCGGCCACGGCTTCGGTGGAGACACTGGCGAGGATGCGCATGAGGAAGATCCACGCGGTCATGGCCACGATCATCTGACCGATGCCGCCGAGCGAAGTGCGCACGATCTGCACCAAGGTCGCACCGTGCCAGCGCAGGGTGGCACGGTGCAGGCGCAGGTGCTCGCTGCCACGCGCGAGGATCCAGAGCTGCATCAACACGCCGGCACCGCGGCCGAGGTTGGTGGCGATCGCCGCGCCTTCGATGCCCAGCGCCGGGATCGGCCCCAGACCGAAGATGAGGATGGGGTCGAGCACGATGTTGAGGGCGTTGGCGACCCACAGCACGCGCATTGCCGCCGCCGCGTCGCCCGCGCCGCGGAAGATGGCGTTGATGACGAACAGCAGCAGGATCACCGCATTGCCGCCGAGCATCCATTGCGTGTAGCGGTAGCCGTGTTCGATGACCCAGTCGTCGGCCCGCATCAGGCGCAGCAGATCCTGTGCCCAGACGATGCCCGCAAATGCGAAGGGCAGCGAGACCAGCAGCGCCACCACGATGGCCTGCACCGCCGAAAGCGCGGCCTCCTCGCCCCGTCGTTCGCCGACACGGCGGGCAACGATGGCGGTGACGGCCATCGACAGGCCCATGGCAATTGAGTAGAGCAGGAAGAGGTAGGTCTCGGTCAGCCCGACGGCCGCGACCGCCGAAGCGCCCAGCTGCGCAACGAAGAAAATGTCGACGACCGCGAAGGTCGATTCGAGCACCAATTCCATCAGCATCGGCACCGCCAGCAGGAAGACCGCGCGTTTCAAAGGAATGCGCGTGTAGTCGGCATCGGTGCCGCGCAAAGCGGCGCGTAAATCGGTCCACATCGAATTGCTCATGGGCATGCTCCAAATTTAAGCGCGGTGCTGCGGGGCTCAGGGGGACTGCGCATCGCCGCCGCCCGCCCAGCCGCCGCCCAAGGCCTTGACGATGTCCGTCAGCGCCGCCTTGCGCGCCCGCTCACTCTCGGCCAAAGCCAGTTCGGCCGCAAGCAGGTTGCGTTCGACGTCGAGGACTTCGAGGCGGCTGGCGATCCCCGCCTCGAAGCGCTGCTGAGCGTGCTCCAGCGCCTTTTCCAGAGCACGAGAACGCGCACTTTCGGCCACTTGCGTCGCATGCGCCGCGCGTTGCGCGCCAAGCGCGTCGCGCATGTCCTTGAAGGCGCCGGCCACCGCATGTCGATACTGCGCCAAGGCCTGGTCGCGGCGGGCTTCGCTGATCTCGACGCCGGCGTCGATGCGTCCGGCGTTCCAAAGCGGCTGGGTGATTGCCGCGGCAAACTGGAAGATGCCGGCCGGGCCGCTGAACAAGCGGGAAAACTCGACGCTCTCGCTGCCCAGATAAGCGGTCAGGCCGACGGCCGGGAAATACTGGGCTCGCGCACTGCCGATGCGCGCGTTGGCAGCCACCAGCCGCGCCTCGGCTTCGCGCAAATCGGGACGACGCAGCAGGAGTTCGGACGGTAGATCGGCCGGAATCAGCCCGTCATTCGGCACCGTCGGCGTGCCGCGTGCCACCCGCGTCTCCATCACCGCGCGCGGCGATCGCCCGAGCAGCAGCGCCAGTGTGCTCTCGGCGCGATCCTGCAACTGCTGCAGCCGCGCCAGTTGCGCGCGAACGACGGCCGTTTCGGCTTCGGCCTGCAACAAGTCGAATTCGGCCAGGGTTCCGGCGGACAGCCGTTTGGCGAACAGGTCGACGGTTTCGCGGCGCGAGTCCAGCGCGCGCTGCGTCAGCGCCGATTGGGCATCGAGTGCGAGCAAAGTGAAATACTGCTGCGCCACCTCGGCGGTAAGCGAGAGACGCACCGCGTCGCGCGCCGAGACGGCGGCAAAGAGATCGGCGTGCGCCGCTTCGCTGGCGCGCCGGTAGCGTCCCCAGAGATCGACTTCGTACCGGGCATCGAGCGTCGCCCGATAACTCGTCTGGGTCCGCGGGACGCCGCTGATCGGGAAGGCTCCCAGCTGCGAACTGCGGGTGCGGTCGACCGAGAAACCGGCGGCAAAGGAAGGGGACAGATCGGCATCGACCGCTTTCGACAGCGCCTTGGCTTCGAGCACGCGCGCGGTGGCGATGGCCGCGTCGGTGTTGTGCTGCAAAGCCTCGTCGATCAACTGATCGAGAATGGGATCGGCATACAGCGACCACCAGCGCTCGCCGATCGCCTTCGCCGGCTGCGCGTCCGCGTCGATGGGCTCCGAAACGGCGCGCCAGTCCTGCGGCAAATCGAAATCCGGGCGCCGATAGTCCGGCCCGACGGCACACCCGGCAAGGATCAGGGCCAACAACCCGACAAACGGCCACGAGCGTTTTGCGCCGTCGCATCCCACCGCCGCCCTACTCATCACGAACTCCGGCGACTTCGTCGCGCTGCGCCCGCTGCACCAGTTTCTCGTGCGCCTTGGCATGGGCCGCCTTGATTTCGGCATAAAGCGCATCCGTGCTGCGCGTTTCGCTCAAGCGGTACTCGGCGATCAAACGGTAAAACAGGGGCACGAAGAAGATGGCGAGGAAGGTGGCGGCCAGCATCCCGCCCATCACCCCGGTCCCGACCGCCTGGCGCGCGCCCGCGCCCGCGCCGTGCGAAACGGCCAGGGGCAAGACGCCGAGAATGAAAGCCAGCGAGGTCATCAGGATCGGCCGGAAGCGCAGCCGCGCGGCCTCGATCGCCGCCGCCGCCGCGCTCATCCCTTCGCCGTGCTTATAGACGGCGTACTCGACGATCAGGATCGCGTTCTTGGCCGCCAGGCCGAGCAAGGTCACCAGGCCGATCTGAAAGTACACGTCGTTGCTCATGCCGCGCAGGAAAACTGCGGCCAAGGCGCCGAAAGTGCCGAAGGGGAGCGCCAGCATGACGGCCAGCGGCAACGACCAGCGTTCGTATTGCGCGGCGAGGATCAGGAAGGCCATCAGCGCTCCGAGCACCAGCGCATAGCTCGACGAGCCGCTCGATTTCTTTTCCTGGAAGGACGCGCCGCCCCAATCGAAGCTGAAGTCCGGCGGCAGGGTTTCACGCGCCAGGCGTTCGACCTCGGCGATGATCTGGCCGGAGGAAATCCCCGGCACGCCCGCCCCGATGATCTTCACCGACGGCAGGTTGTTGAAGCGTTCCAGGGTTTCCGGCCCGGTCGTCTGGCGTATCTGTGCCATGGCCGCGACGGGCACCATCTCGCCGCGCGTCGAGCGCACGTAAAGGTCGCCGATCTGCGCCGGCGCATGGCGAAATTGCGGCTCGGCCGACATCAGCACCTGCCAGGTCCGGCCGTATTTGTTGAAGTCATTCACGTAATACGTTCCCAGCGTCGCCGTCAGTGTGTCGAACAGGCCGTCGATCGGCACCCCCAGCGATTTTGCCTTCTCCCGGTCGACATCGACGTCGAGCTGCGGCACGTTGGCGCGCCAGAGCGAGGACACCATGGCGAAGCGGGCGTCCTGCCGCAGCTTGCCGATGAACTGATCGCTGACTTCGGCCAGCCGTTTCGCCCCGCCCTCGCCTCGGTTCTGCAGGTAGAACTCGAAGCCGCCCGAGTTGCCGAGGCCGAAAATGGCCGGCGGGCCGAAGGCCAGCACCAGCGCCTCCTTGATCTGCGCCGTCTTCATGAACAGCTCGCCGACCAGCGCGGTCGCCGGCACCTTGCGCTCGTCCCAGTGTTTGAGCGTAACGAAGAACGTGGCGGCGTTATTCTTGAAGCTGCCGCCGATGAAATCGAAACCCGAAAACACGATGGTGTTGGCCACATTGGGGTTTTCGCGGATGATCGCCTCCACCTGCTGAACGATCCGGTCGGTCCGCTCCAGCGAGGCGCCGTCGGGCAGATAGACCGCGCTGATGTAGTAGCCCTGATCCTCGTCCGGCACCAGGCTGCCTGGCGTCATTGACCAGAGCTGGGCGGTGACCAGAACCATGCCGAGGAACAGCAGCAGCCCCAGGGCGCCGCGCCGGATCAGCCAGGCGACGCCTGCCGTGTAGCGGCTCGTGACGCGCGCGAATCCGGCGTTGAAGGCCATGAACACCCGATTCACCCCCTTGTGTTCGTGCTTCAGGATCAGCACGCACAGCGACGGGGTGAGGGTCAGGGCGACGATGCCGGAGATCACCACCGCGATGGAGATGGTGACCGCGAACTGGCGGTACAGCTCGCCGGTCAGCCCGCCGAGGAAGGCGATCGGCACGAACACGGCGCAGAGCACCAGCACGATGGCGATCACCGGCCCCGTCACTTCGCGCATCGCCTGGATGGCCGCAGCCTTCGCCGGCACGCCCTCCTCGTGCATGATGCGCTCGACGTTCTCCAGCACCACGATGGCGTCGTCCACCACGATGCCGATGGCCAGGACCATGCCGAACAGGGTCAGGGTGTTGATCGAATAACCGAGCATGAGCAGGCCGGCGAAGGTACCGATCAGCGAGACCGGAACGGCCAATGTCGGAATCAGCGTCGCCCGCCAGTTCTGCAAAAACAGGTAGACCACGAGAAAGACGAGGACCATGGCTTCGCTCAAGGTGAACAGCACCTCGCGGATCGAGACCTGAACGAAGTCGGTCGTATCGTAGGGAATCGCGTACGTCAGCCCGTCGGGGAAGCGGCCGGAGAGTTCCTTGAGGGTTTTCTTGACCTCGTTCGCCGTATCCAGGGCGTTGGTTCCCGGCTTGAGGAAGATCCCGACCAGCGTTGCCGGCTGGGCGTTGCGGCGGCCGATGAAGTCGTAATCCTTCGAGCCCATCTCGACGCGGGCCACGTCCTTCAGGCGCAGCAGCGAACCGTCGGACGCGGCGCGGATGACGATCTGCTCAAATTCCGCCACCTCCGACAAACGCCCTTTGGTATTCACCGTCAGCGCCAACTGCTGCCCATTCAAGGTCGGCGGCTGGCCGACGCGGCCGACGGCGAACTGGGCGTTCTGTTCATTGATCGCGGCGACGATGTCGGAGGTCGCCAGCTTCAGTTGCGCCATGCGGTCGGGCTTGAGCCAGATGCGCATGGCGTAGTCCTTGGCGCCGAAAATCTGGACATTGGTCGTCCCCGGCACGCGCTTGAGCACGTCGAGCACGTTCAGGGTCACGTAGTTGCTGGTGTACAGGTCGTCGTAGCGGCCGTCGGGAGACGTGAAGGCGATCACCTGCAGGAAGGACGACGACACCTTTTCGATCTGCAAGCCCTGGCGACGGACCTCCTGCGGCAGACGCGCCTCGGCCTGCTTGACCCGGTTATTGACGTTGATCACCGCTTGGTCGATGTTGGTGCCGATCTCGAAGGTGACGGTAATCTCGACCCGGCCGTTCGACGCCGACGTCGAATTCATGTAGAGCATGCCTTCGACACCGTTGATCTGGGTTTCCAGCGGCGCGGCAACGGTTTTTTCGAGCACCTCGGCCGACGCCCCCGGATAGACCGCCGCCACCAGCACTTGCGGCGGAGCGATTTCCGGGTACTGTGCGACCGGCAGGTTGCGCATGGCCGCCAGGCCGGCGATCACGATGAAGATCGAGATCACGACAGCGAAGATCGGCCGGTCGATGAAGAAACGCGCCAGCATGACAACTACCCTCGCCCGGCCGCGTTGGCCGCCGCCGCAGGCGGCGCGCCGACCTCGACCGGCGCCCCCGGCCCGAGTTTGAGCACGCCATCGACGATGACCTGTTCGCCGGACTGCAAGCCTTTGACGACGATGACCTCCTGTCCGCTCCATTCGCCGGTTTCAACGCTGCGGACTTCCGCCTTGCTGCCCTCGCCGACGACGTAGACGAACTTGCCCTGCGGCCCTTCGAGGACGGCACGCTGAGGAACTCGGAAGGTGCTAGAGCGCGTTGCTCCGGACAAGCGCACGCGCACGAACTGCCCCGGCTGCAGCAGCCCGTCGGGATTCGGCAGTTCGGCCCGGGCCTCGCTGGTCCCGGTGTGCGGTGAAACGCGCAGGTCGGCAAAATCGGTATACCCGGAATGCGCATATTCGCTGCCGTCGGCAAGTTTGAGCGTCACCTTGAAACGCCCGTCCGGCGGCCATTGCAGCGCCTTCGAATCGGCTTCGTGACGCAGTTTCAGCCGCTCGTTGTCGGAGACGCCGAAAATCACCTGAATCGGATCGGCCTGCGTCACGGTGGTGAGCAGGACCTCCGGGCCCGACACCAGCGAACCTTCGGATTTCAGGGCGCGGCTGCTTACCCCGTTGATCGGCGATTCGACGCGTGTCCATTCCAGATTGAGGCGGGCTTCCTTCAAACGCGCCCGGGCGGCGAGCCACTCGGCGTTCGCAATGGCTTCGCCGGAAAGCGCATCGTCGTAATCCTTGCGGCTGATGGCCTTGGTTTCGATCAACTGGGACAGGCGCGCGACATCGCGCACGGCTTGCGCATGCCGCGCCTGGGCGGCGGCCACTTCGGCCTCGCTGCGAGCCAGCGCGTTGGCGAACGGCGCCGGATCAATCGTAAACAACGACTGCCCGGCGCTCACCTTGGCGCCCTCGGTGAAATTGCGCTTGAGGAGGATTCCGGTGACCCGGGCGCGCACCTCGACCTCACGCGCCCCCCGGGTCTGTGCCGTGTATTCGAGCGTGAGTGGCAAAGCTTCGGACTGCACGGTCTGCACCGACACCGGCACCGGCCCACCGAACATCCCGTTCCCGCCGTTGGGTTGGGACGGCCCGCAGGCGGCCAAGAACAGCAGCAGAGGCAAACTGCCGTAGAAAAAATTTGCGCGAACAAAAAAAGAACGAAAAACACCCCGACTGCGTGCCATGGCCATTCCCCCGGAGATCCGCCGCCCACTGCAACCAAGGAATTCGACTTCGCTTTGCAGGCCGGCGATTTTTGAGTTATTCGCACTCCGGTAGACCGAAGCCAGTTTAAAAGTTTCAATCGAACATTCAATAAAGCCGCAGACAACTGACACAAAACCATGCAGGATCAAAGGTCTATAAGCAACGCACCGGAAATAAACACAAAACACAATTGCATAATTGCATAATTGCGAGCAACTTCATTCGCCAACAAAAGCCCCGGATCACCCGGTTTGAATTCGCTTAAAACGCCTGAATCCAACGAAATTGAAAAAAGCTTTCCAGGCAGTTCAAGCTCAAGGCCAACCGCCAATCAGTGCAGCCCCTGACAAAAAAAGATCGGATCAAAGATCCAGCATCACCGCCGCGCACGCCTCCTCCGGCCGTCTTCCGTTCTTACGATTGGGTTTATCGTTGACGCGCGCTCGACATCCTTTTGCGCGACGATTCAGATTTAACGCCCCCGACCGAAGCAGAGGGAAAAATGAACTCCACGATCACCGCTCCCGATGGCCAGGAAAGGTGCCGCTGGTGCGCCGCAGCGCCGGAATTCCTTGACTATCACGACCACGAATGGGGCTTCCCGGTCGTCGATGACCGTCGCCTATTCGAAAAGCTGTGCCTGGAGAGCTTCCAGTCCGGCCTCAGCTGGCGGACCATTCTCGCGAAGCGCGAACACTTTCGCGCCGCCTTTTGTGACTTCGATTTCGAGCGGATCGCGCGCTTCGACGCAGCGGACGTCGAGCGACTGCTGCAGGACAAAGGAATCATCCGTCACCGAGGCAAGATCGAAGCGGTGATCAACAACGCGTGTCGGGCACAGGACATCGTTGCCGAACAAGGTTCGTTGGCCGCTTTCCTCTGGCGTTTCGAGCCGTCGCCGGAGGCGCTGGATGAACCGCAAACCGTTTCGAGTTCCCCCGCATCGGTCGCACTCTCGCGCGCGCTCAAGCAACGCGGCTGGAAATTCGTCGGCCCGACGACGATCTACGCCTTCATGCAAGCGATGGGGCTGATCAACGACCATGCCGTCGCTTGCGTGGTTCGGGCGAAGGTCGAAGAAGCGCGCAGTGCTTTACGTCGGCCCGTGATCTAGTCGCGGGAAAACGCTGCCCGCCCACGGAGGCGCGCCGTTACGCCCATTTCAATCCTCGCGCCGCAGCGACGGCAGATCGTATTCGAAAAACGCGCGCCCTTGCGGCGCCAGCCAGCGCTGCACCAGCGTACGCGCCCGTACGGGATCGTCGTGGAAGAGACGCACCCGTTGGGCGAAGACCTTATCGAAGCGCAGTTCGCCCAACTCGAGCGTTTCCAGATCCGCGAGCATGAAGCGGGCCACGCCAGCGCGCACATAGGCGGCATTGCGTTTCTCGGCGGCGGCGATCATCTTCGCCGAACGATCCACTGCCAGGTAGCGCCCGCCGCGCAACCGCTCGCACACCAGCGACGCCGCGACGCCGTGGCCGCAACCGATTTCCAGCACCCGGTCGTCCGGTCCGATCTGCATGGAAGCGACGAAAGCTTCAATGCGATTCGTCATGTCCCTCTCCGAGTCCGTCACCAAGCCCCCGCCGCCGAATCCGGCATCCATACACAACGGGCGCTCGGCTTCGCGCGCCGGCAGGCCGTTTTATTGCCCGGCCAGCGGGGAAAACTCGACCGGCACCCAGGCAAAGCCCTTGCCTTCCTTGCGGATGTGGCCAAGGCCCGGGAAAGGCAGGTGCATGCCGGCAACCCACAGACGCTCGCGGGCGGCGAGCGCAAAAGTGTTTTTGCGCGCAACGATCGCCTGCTTGGGATCGATGTCGAACTCGATGCTCGTCTCGGGGCGCGCGAACTGAACCGCGTGGTTATGCACCAGGTCGCCGAGGATCACCAGTTTTTCACCCTGGCTTTCGATCAGGTAGCTGCGGTGCCCCGGGGTGTGGCCGTGCGTGTCGAGCGAACGCACGCCCGGAACCAGTTCGCGGTCTTCGGTGAAAGTCTGCCACTGGCCGCTCGCCAGATAGGGCGCCGCTGCGTCGCGCGACATCTTGAAGAACGGCTGGAACTCCTGCGGCGCCTGGGCGGCCACGGTCTCGCTGAGCCAGAAATCGTTGTCCGCCTGCGCCGACCAGATCACCGCCTTGGGGAAAACGCGCTGCCCCTCGGGCGTCACCAGTCCGTTGATGTGGTCGCCGTGCAGGTGGGTGATGAGGATGGTATCGACCTGTTCCGGTTGATAGCCGGCCGCGCGCAGGTTGTCGACGATGTGGCCCAGCGTCGGGCCGAACAGTTTGGCCGCCCCCGCGTCGACCAGGATCAGGCGCTCGCCGGTATTGACGACATAGGCGTTGACCGCCGTCTGCACCTCCGGCCCTTTGACGAACAATCGTGCAAGCAGGCGCTGCACGTCTTGCGCCGGGACGTTCTTGAGCAGTTTGGTGTGCAGGGCGATGGGGCCGTCATAGAGCGCCGTGACCTGGAATTTCCCGAGCGTCATGTGATAGTAGCCGGGCACTTGGGCCGTGGCCTGCGGGGCTTCGGCACGCGCGGACGCCACGCCGAGGAGCAACGCAGCCAACAGACCGAAATGAAGGCATGCGACTGTGATCCGCTGCGTGAAAAACGTGGCGACGTTGAAGGTGGGCATGCGAACTCCTGGGCGGGGTTGGGGGAGATGAGGCCGCGTTCGTGCGGCAGGCACAGCGATCCATCGGACCGGGGTTTCGAGGTCGAGGTTCCTTTGCCAGCGTCATTGCACCATCATGACCGCCGCACCGCAACCCTGGGCGGGCCGAACGCTGGCCTTCGGCGTCGAGGAACGCTCCAGCGCCAGCGCAGGTCGACCATCTTTGGGACGCTGCGCTGGCCTGAGTCGAAAACCAAGCGGAAGGCGGCAGAAAACCCGGTTGAACGCGCCACCGGGCCAGCGATTGCCACTAGACGACGAGACGGAGGAAGGACAAAGCGCTACACTGGTTTTCGCCCAATCCATGCCAATGCCATTAAAGCGATGAGAAGGAAACCGCCATGTCCCGCGGCCAGCGGCTGATCGATGCGCTGATGCGTCTCGGCCGCCGCGCCGGGCCGCGACGCATCGACCGCGACGCTGAATGCCCCCCGCAGGACGACGTCGAGACGCTGCTCGGACGCACCCTGGCCGCCGAGCAGGCCGCGCATCCCGGCCTCACCGGCATCCACCCGCTTGCCGACGGGCGCGACGCTTTCGTCGCCCGCGCCGTCCTCGCCGACGCCGCCGAGCGTTCGATCGACGCGCAGTATTACATCTGGCACGCCGACACTTCTGGCCTCCTGCTCCTGCAACGCCTGCGCTGCGCCGCCGAACGGGGCGTGCGCGTGCGCCTGCTGCTCGACGACAACAACACCTCCGGCCTGGACCCGCTGCTCCTGGGCCTCGACGCACATCCGAACCTCGAAGTGCGGGTGTTCAACCCGCTGCGCCACCGCCGCGCACGGCTTCTCGACTACCTGTTCGATTTTGCCCGCGTGCACCGCCGCATGCACAACAAGGCCTTCACCGTCGACCGGCAGATCACGGTGCTCGGTGGACGCAACATCGGCGACGAATACTTCGGCGCTGGCGAAGGCGTGATGTTCGCCGACCTCGACGTGGTCGCCGTCGGCGCGGTGCTCGACGCCGTCGGCGCCGATTTCGAACGCTACTGGAACAGCCCCCTGGCCTATCCGTTGCGTGACCTCCTCGCCCCGGACCACCCCCGACTCGAACTCGGCTCAACACCCGCCGCCGACGCCGCCACGCAGCGTTACCTCGAAGCCCTGGCGCAATCCGACCTGCTCCAGCACCTGCAGGCCGGCCACCTGCCGCTTGAATGGGCACCGGCCCGCCTGCTCAGCGACGCTCCGGACAAGATCCTCGACCGCGCCCCGCCGGATAAAACCTTGCTCGCGCCGCTGTATCAGGCGATGACCGAAACCCGGCACACCCTCACCCTCGTCTCGCCGTATTTCGTTCCGGGCCGCCAAGGAGCTGCCGCACTGGCCGCACTGGCCCGGCGCGGGGTCAGCGTCAGCGTGCTCACCAACGCCCTCGCGGCCACCGACGTCAGCGCCGTACACGCGGGCTACGCCCGTTACCGCAAGGGTTTGCTGCGGACCGGCGTGCGCTTGTACGAACTCAAACCCGGGAGCACCGTGGGCGGCGGCCGCCTTGCCCTTCCCGGGCGCAGCGGCACCAGCCTGCACGCCAAGACCTTCGCCCTCGACGAAGCGCAACTCTTCGTCGGCTCGTTCAACCTCGACCCGCGCTCGGCCGAACTCAACACCGAAATGGGCCTGCTGATCGACAGCCCTGCGCTCGCGCGCAGCCTGCCGCAAGCGCTCGCGGTCACGGGGCCGGAGAGCGCCTACGCACTCAGCCTCGACGGCGGAACACTGCGCTGGACGACGCTGGAAAATGGCCAACGCACGGTGTTTGACCGCGAACCGCACGCCAGCCTGCGGCGCCGCGTTGTGGTGCGGATTCTCTCCTGGCTGCCGATCGAGTGGCTGCTGTAGCGCGACGCGAATCGGCCACCGCGCTTACCGGCTTTCACCTCAGTAAAGAAACTCGAATTTTCGTCAGCCGCATTCCGCGGCGTCGACCGGGGCGGACGCCGGAAGACTGCGCTGCCACTGGCGCAGCTTGGCGCGGGCGCTGCCATACGGCGCGATGGTGTTGACCTGGATCCACTTGACCAGCGGCCATTTCGGCCCCGCCCACCGGCGTTGGCCAAGGCCGAACAAAGCCGCCTCGGAGGTGGCGGCGACAAAGCTTTGCAGCTCGCCGACCAAGGCCTCGAATTCGGCCAGCAACTGCGCCAGCGTGCGTTCGCGGTGCTCGGCGTAAAAAGCCTGCGCCAGCGCGCCGAGCTGGTTCCATTTGTAGCCCGGAGCCGGCATCTCGGCGACTCCGCCATCGGCTTCGCTCGCCTCCCAGGCCAGTAGCCGCCGCCCCCAGCCGATCTGGTAGGCGATCAAATCGCAGGGCGAAAGCCCGCCAGCAAGCGCAGGCTCGCGCTCACGCTCGGCAGGCACCGCAGCCGCCGTCTCGGCCAATTTGGCATAAGCGTCTTGCAAACGGCGCTGGAGTTCGGTTTTGTTGGCGGGCAGCGGCATCGGCAGGCGTTCGGAAGGAAAGGGACGCGAAGAGAAAACGACCCACGTCGTCGCGAAGCGTCCTGAGCATGCCATTGTGCGGCAAAAGTACGGGTTACGGGCATGCCCCTGGCGCTTTTCATTCCCAGGGAAAAGATGACAACGTCGGCGTCACCTCCGGTCGCTGGCTCGACCAGGCCTTCGATCAACGGAACCTCGCCCCATCGTGTCGACGCTCAAGTTCAAGCCGGGCTGCAGGGCGCATCCAGATGCGCTCTACCGGCCGGCATGCGTTGGAATGACCGCTGGATGCGCCTTCCAGGGCAGCGCCCGAGGCGGACGTTTCAGCGTCGAAACGTCTGCTTCGGGCTCCGCTCAGTGCTGTTGGTAGACGTCCGGGCGCAGGATTTCCATGTAGGTCGACGGGCTGCCAAGCGCGCGAAAACCAAACTGCTCATACAGGCCGTGCGCGTCCTTGGTCGCCAGCATGAAGCGGCGCAGGCCCTGCAAGTCCGGATGCGCGGCGATCGTCGCCATCAAGCGCTTCGACAGCCCCTGGCCGCGATGCGCATCAAGGATGAAAACGTCGCCGAGATAGGCAAAGGTGGCTTTGTCGGTCACGACGCGGGCAAAGCCGACCTGCTCGGCGCCGCGATACACGCCGAAGCAGAGCGACTCGCGGATCGCGCGCTCGACGATGGCGCGCGGCACCCCGGGCGACCAGTAGCTCCCTTTGAGAAAACCGTGAATGAGATCGGTGTCCAGACGGGCCTTGTCGTCCGAGATTTCGTAGGCGTGCATGGGCGGAGACTCCAAACGAAATGAACGGCGAATCCATCGGCCGCCGTCCTCAGCCGTCGACCGCCTCTTCCGGACATAATCCGCCAGGAACGCAGCTCGCGCCGGAGAGGAGGCGAGTCGATTGGACAGGCTGAAAAGCGGAGCGGTTCGCGGGCGCGCTCCGGTGCCGATCGCGCTGGAGGCAGGAAACCTAGATCCCGAGCAGGATCTGCCCCGGCCAGAGTTCGAGGATCGCGGCGGTAAGGACGACGTAGCGGATGAACTTGCCCGCGGCGCTCCACCAGAAGCAGGGCCAGAAGGGCAGTTTCAGCCAGCCGGCAACGGTGCCCAGCGGGTCGCCAATGAGGGGCAGGAAGGCAAAGAAACAGGCTTTGGGCCCGAGGCGTTCGAGCCAGGCGAGCGCCTTGGCGTGGACGGCCGAGTGCTTGTAATGCTCGTAGGCGCATTTGACGCCGTAGCCCATCCACCAGTTGACCGCGCCGCCGATGGTATTGCCGGCGGTGGCGACGAAAATCGCCGGCCAGAAGAGATCGGGATTGAGCTTGAGCAGCGCGACGACGGCGAACTCCGAGCCCATCGGCAGCAGCGTGGCCGAGACGAGGGCCACGAAGAACAGCGTCGACAAGCCGACCTTGGGAAGTGAAAAGGCCTGCAAAAGTTCGAGGAACCAGGTTTCCATCTGCTGCGATCGGAGGCCGATTGTGCCGTGAAAAGTCGCAAGCATAGGGAATTCAGGGCGTTCGCGCCAGCCTGCGCCGCGTCTTTTTCGCGCTTTTCGGATAAAAAAACGGCGCCCCCCGAAGGGTGCGCCGTCTTTCCTTCCGCCAACCGCCGCCGCGCGCGGGGCGCGGCGGTTCCGTCCGCTTAAGCGACCCAGCGGCGGGCGTTGCGGAACATGCGCATCCACGGCGAATCTTCGCCCAGCTCGGCCGGATGCCAGGACATCTGCAGGCTGCGGAAGACGCGTTCGGGGTGCGGCATCATGATGGTGAAGCGGCCGTCGGCCGTGGTCACGCCCGCCAGACCCGCCGGCGAGCCGTTGGGGTTGGCCGGGTAGAGCTCGGTCGGCTGGCCGGCGTTATTCACGTAGCGCATGGCCACCAGGGCGGCGGCCTGCTGCGCGGCGCTGTCAAACTCGGCGCGACCTTCGCCGTGCGAGACGACGACCGGCATGCGGCTGCCCGCCATGCCGCCGAAGAACAGCGACGGCGACGACGGCAGTTCGACCAGGGTGAAGCGGGCCTCGAACTGCTCGACCTTGTTGCGCTCGAAGCGCGGCCAGGCGTCAGCGCCGGGGATCAGGTCCTTGAGCGCGCTCATCATCTGGCAGCCGTTGCACACGCCGAGGGCGAAGGTGTCGGGCCGGGCGAAGAAGGCAGAGAACTGGTCGCGCGCGCGGCCGTTGAAGAGGATGGTGCGCGCCCAGCCCTTGCCGGCGCCGAGCACGTCGCCGTAGGAGAAGCCGCCGCAGGCCACGGCGCCGTTGAAGGCGGCGAGATCGACGCGGCCGGCGAGGATGTCGCTCATGTGCACGTCGACCGCGGCAAAGCCCGCGCGGTCGAAGGCGGCGGCCATTTCGACGTGCCCGTTGACGCCTTGCTCGCGCAGGATGGCGACGCGCGGACGCACGCCGGTGGCGATGAACGGCGCGGCGATGTCCTCGGCCGGGTCGAAGCTCGGCGCGCAGGACAAGCCGGGATCGGCGGCGTCGAGGATGCGGTCGTATTCCTGCTGCGCGCACTCGGGGTTGTCGCGCAACGCCTGCATGCGGTAGCTGGTTTCCGACCAGGCGCGCTGCAGCTCGATGCGCGTCTCGCAGAACAGCGTGCCGGTGGCACCTTCGATGCGCAGCTCGTCGCTGCGGTTGGGGGTGCCGATGAAGTGGGCGCAGTCGCCGAGGCCCAGTTCGCGCAACACGTTCATCACCGGGGTGCGATCGGCGCGGCGGATCTGCAGCACGGCGCCGAGTTCTTCGTTGAACAGCGCGGCGAGCAGGTCCTGAGGCGCAGCGCTCGGGCACAGCGAGGCGAGGTCGAGGGTGACGCCGCAGTGCGCGGCGAAGCCCATCTCGGCCACGGTGGCGAAGAGGCCGCCGTCGGCGCGGTCGTGGTAGGCCAGCACGCGGCCTTCGCCGGCGAGGCGCTGCACGGCGTTGAAGAAGGCGACGAGGCGCTTGGGATCGTCGAGATCGGGCGCCACCTCGCCGGTGGCGTTGAACACCTGCGCCAGTGCCGAGCCGCCGAGGCGGTTCTGGCCGGCGCCGAGGTCGATGAGCAGCAGGTCCGTGTCACCCGCATTATCTACATTGCGCGCGAGTTCCGGCGTGAGCGTGGCGCGCACGTCGGCAACCGGGGTGAAGGCGCTAACGATCAAGGACAGCGGCGAGACGACCTGCTTCTTCTCACCCGCGTCGTCCCAGGCAGTACGCATCGAGAGCGAATCCTTGCCGACCGGGATCGAGACGCCGATCTGCTGGCAGAGGTCGGAGACGGCGCGCACGGTGTCGAACAGGCGGGCATCCTCGCCCGGCTGGCCGGCGGGCGCCATCCAGTTGGCCGAGAGCTTGACGTCGCCGATCTTGGCGATGCGCGCGGCGGCAACGTTGGTCAGCGCCTCGCCGACGGCCATGCGGCCCGAAGCCGGCGCGTCGATGACCGCCAGCGGGGTACGCTCGCCCATGGCGAAGGCTTCGCCGAGCGTGGTGTTGAAGCCCATCGTGGTGACCGCGACGTCGGCCACCGGCACCTGCCAGGGGCCGACCATCTGGTCGCGCGCGGTCATGCCGCCGACCGTGCGGTCGCCGATCGAAATGAGGAAGGTCTTGTCGGCCACGGCGGGCAGGCGCAGCACGCGGTAGGCGGCGTCTTCCAACTCGACGCGGGTCAGTTCCAGCGGCACCGTCGCGGCGGGCAGGCGCACCACGTCGCGCGTCATGCGCGGCGGCTTGCCGAGCAGCGCGTCTATGTCCATGTCCACCGGGCTGTTGCCGAAGTGGCGGTCGGTGAGCGTCAGGCGGTTGTCGTCGGTGGCGACGCCGACCACGGCGAACGGGCAGCGCTCGCGTTCGCAGAAGGCCTTAAACTCGGGCAGGCGGCTCGGCGGAATGGCCAGCACGTAGCGTTCCTGCGCCTCGTTGCACCAGATCTCGGCCGGCGACATGCCCGGCTCTTCGATGTTCACGTCGCGCAGCTCGAAGTGCGCGCCGCAACCGGCACCGTGCGCGAGTTCGGGCAGCGCGTTGGAGAGGCCGCCGGCGCCGACGTCATGCACCGAAAGGATGGGGTTGCCGTCGCCGGGCTGCGCCGGATCGACGGCGGGCGCGCCCATCTGCCAGCAGCGGTCGAGCACTTCCTGCGCCCGCCGTTCCATTTCGGGGTTGCCGCGCTGGACCGAGGCGAAATCGAGGTCTTCGGCGTTGGTGCCGGTGCTCATCGAGCTGGCGGCGCCGCCGCCCAGACCGATCAGCATGCCCGGACCGCCCAGCTGGATGAGCAGCGTGCCGGGGGCGAAGGTCTTGACCTTGATCGACTGCTCGGCGGCGATGCTGCCCAGGCCGCCGGCGACCATGATCGGCTTGTGATAACCGCGCACGACGGCATCATCCCCGCTGCCGACCTGCTGTTCGTAGGTGCGGAAGTAGCCGGCCAGGTTGGGGCGACCGTATTCGTTGTTGAAGGCGGCGGCGCCGATCGGGCCGTCGCGCATGATTTCCAGCGCCGAGGCGATGCGCGCCGGACGGCCGTAGGCGGCCATCGGGGCCTCCCAGGGCTGCTCGGCGCCGGGGAGGTAGAGGTTGGAGACGGTGAAGCCGCAGAGGCCGGCCTTGGGCTTGGAGCCGCGCCCGGTCGAACCTTCGTCGCGGATTTCGCCGCCCGAGCCGGTGGCCGCCCCCGGGAAGGGTGAGATCGCCGTCGGGTGGTTGTGCGTTTCGACCTTGGCCAGGATGTGCGTCAGCTCCTCGCTCCAGGCATAGCCACCGTCCTCGCGCGGGTAGAAGCGGCCGACCTCGGCGCCCTCGAAAACCGAGGAGTTGTCGGAATAGACGACGACGTTGCCCTCGGGGTGCGCGGCGTGCGTCTCGCGGATCATGCCGAACAGCGATTCCTTCTTCACTTCGCCGTCGACCACCCACGAGGCGTTGAAGATCTTGTGCCGGCAGTGCTCGGAGTTGGCCTGCGCGAACATCATCAGCTCGACGTCGGTCGGGTTGCGCTGAGCGCGATTGACGAAGATCTCGATCAGGTAGTCGATTTCGTCCTCGGAGAGCGCCAGGCCCAGGCGCACGTTGGCCTCGACCAGCGCAGCACGGCCGCCGGTGAGCAGGTCGACGGTGGTCAGTTCCTTCGGCGCGAAATGACGGAAGAGTTCGGCGGCGTCTTCAAAACGGCCGAGCACGGTCTCGATCATGCGGTCGTGGATCAGCGCCGCGACGGCGTTCCGGTCGGCGCCAGCCGGCAGCTCGACGTGGAAGGCGATGCCGCGCTCGATGCGCTCGACGGCGGCGAGGCCGCAGTTCCAGGCGATGTCGGTGGCCTTCGAGGACCACGGCGAAATGGTGCCGATGCGCGGGGTGACGAAGAACAGCGTGCCCGTGGCGTCGCTCGCGGCGGCCGGCACTTCCTCGAGCAGCGCGGCGAGTTGCTGACGCTGCGCAGCGTCAAGCTCGCCTTTGAGCTTGGCGACGTGCCAGTACTCGGCGCCGGCGAGGCGGGCACCGGGCACGGCGGCGGCGATGCGCTGCTGCAAGCCCTGGAAACGGAAAGCGGAGAACGCGGAAGCTCCGCGCAGGAAGAGGATGTCGGCCATGGTCGCTAGAAAGGAGGCAAAAACGGGGAACGGCGTTGAGGGTATTGAATTCGACAATGCGGCGGTACGACGGCGGGCGCGGGACAATCACCGCGCCAGGAGAACTTTGCGCTCGGAGAGGCGCGCATTATAGCCGAGAACGCCCCGCCCCGCCCGCGAAACGGGCTGTTTTTCGCCCTCTTTCGGCACGCTTGAGCCTTGTTTTTGCGCCGTTCTTTGCCCTCGGCGGAAGGCAAACCGACGGGAAGCGGTGGTAACGACGGCGCACGCCATCGCCCCCGCGCCTGGCCGCTTCGGTTGCCAAGCCCGGCGCAAGCTCGATTCCGCCCCCGGAACCCGGTGCGCGGTGCCATAATCCCAGCATCTGTCCACGCTCCTTGTCCGCCATGCCGCCCGCCGCCCTGCCGCTCTACCGCAGCCCGGCCCTGCGCGTCTTCGAAGCCGCGCACGCCGACCACCCGCTGATGGCGCGTGCCGGCGCCGTGGCCGCCGCCTGGGCCGAGGCCCTGGCCGACGGCGGCCGCATCCTCGTCCTCGCCGGCCCCGGCAACAACGGCGGCGACGCCTTCGTCGTCGCCGAGCACCTGCGGGCCCGCCATTTCGAGGTCAGTGTGGTGTTTCCAGGCACGGCGGAGAAGCTGCCGGCCGATGCCGCCGCGGCCTATCGCCGCTTCGTTGCCGCCGGCGGCCGGAGCGAAGCCGCCATCCCGACCGTCGCGCGCTGGCACCTGATCGTCGACGGCCTGTTCGGCATCGGACTCACCCGGGCGCCAGGCGGCGCCTACGCCACGTTGATCGAAGCCGCGAACGCGCTCGCCGTGCGCGACGCCTGCCCGCTGGTGGCGCTCGACGTCCCGAGCGGCCTTGACGCCGACACCGGCCGCGCCTTCGCCCCCTGCATCCGGGCCACGCACACGCTCAGCTTCATCGGCGCCAAGCCCGGCCTGTACACCGCTGACGGCCCCGACCACTGCGGCGAAATCCGCATTGCCGGCCTCGACCTTGGCTTCGACGCCGCTGCGCCGGTCACCGATCCGAAGCTCAAGCTTGACCCACCCGCCGGCCACCTGATCGCGCCCGCCCTGTTCGCCGACCGCCTCGTCCCGCGCCGGCGCAACACGCACAAGGGCAGCTACGGCAGCGCTTGCATCGTCGGCGGCGCCCCGGGCATGCTCGGCGCCGCGCTGCTTGCCGGGCGCGCGGCCCTGCACCTCGGCTGCGGCCGCGTCCATCTCGGGCTCATCGACCCGGACGCGCCGCGCGTCGACCTGCAACAGCCCGAACTCATGCTGCGCCGCGCCGATGACCTTTTTGCGAACGACACACTCGCCGCCGACCTCACCGCCCTCGCCGTCGGGCCTGGCCTGGGCCGTAGCGACGCCGCGCGCGAGCCGCTGGAGCGCGCGCTGGACGCGGGCTGCGACCTGCCGCTGCTGCTCGACGCCGACGCGCTCAACCTGATCGCCGCCGACGGCGAGCTCGCCGCCGCGCTCGGCACCCGCAGCGCCCCGGTCGTGCTCACCCCGCACCCCGCGGAAGCCGCGCGCCTATTGGGCTGCGGCACCGCTGAAGTGCAGGCGGACCGGGTCACCGCGGCCCTCGAACTCGCCGCCCGCCACCGCGCCACGGCCGTCCTCAAGGGCTGCGGCAGCGTCGTCGCCACGCCCGCGGGTGAATGGTTCATCAACACCAGCGGCAACCCTGGGCTGGCCACCGCCGGCAGCGGCGACGTACTCAGCGGCCTCGCCGTCGCCCTGCTCGCCCAAGGCTGGCCGGCGACGGATGCCGCACTCGCCGCCGTTCACCTGCACGGCCTCGCCGCCGAACGCCTGGCGGCCGCCGGCATCGGCCCGGCGGGCCTGACTGCGGGCGAGACGATCGCCGCCGCGCGCGCCGTGTTCAACGCCTGGCTGTCCTCACCTTCCTTTTTCCGAGACGTCCCGTGTCACCCAGAATCTTCGGCATCCTGCTGTTCCTCCTCGCGCTCCTGCTCTTCGCCATCCTCGACGCCAGCGCGAAATACCTGACCGCCTTCTACGCCGTGCCCTTCCTCGTCTGGGCACGTTACGCCGTGCATCTCGTCGTCATGCTGGTTGCCGTCGCCCCGAGCCAGGGGCGCGCGCTCATCGCCACCCGGCATCCGTGGCTGATGGTCGTCCGCGCCCTGCTCCTGTGCGCGCTGACGCTGTTCGCTCAGCTCGCCTTCCGCGTCCTGCCGCTCGCCGAAACCACGGCCATCGTCTTCATCACCCCCCTGCTCGTCGCCCTGCTCGCCGGCCCGATGCTCGGCGAAACGGTCACGAAAAAGAGCTGGCTGGCCACCCTGGCCGGCTTTGCCGGAGTGATGCTGATCACCCGCCCAGGCAGCAACCTCGACCCCACCGGCGTCGCCTGCGCACTCGCCGGCGCGGTCTGCTACGCGCTCTATCAGATCCTCACCCGGCGCCTGGCGGCAAGCGAGACGCCCTTGCGTCAACTGTTCTACACCGCCCTCATCGGCACGCTGGCGATGAGCCTCGTCCTCCCCGGGGTCTGGCCGGCAACGTTGCCGACGCCCTTCGAGTTACTGCTGCTCGTGGGCCTCGGCCTGTGCGGCGGGATCGGGCACTTCCTGCTCATCCGCGCCCTGCGCGAAACGCCGGCCAGCCTGCTCGCACCGCTGCTCTACGTGCAGCTCGTCTGGGCCGCCCTGCTCGGCTGGTGGGTCTTCGGTGACGTCCCCGACGCCTGGACGGCGCTGGGCATGGGCATCATCGGCGCCTCGGGGCTAAGCCTGGTACTCGGACGGCGAAAAAAGGCCTGACTCAAACACTTAAACCGCGTGGGTTCACAGAGCCCGGCGCAAGCGCGCTAGGCTCACCCCCGCGCTTCGCCGGAACCGAAAACGACCTGTCCGCCTTCGACGCAGAAGAAGCCGGCGTCGTAGCCATAGCGCACGGACAGCGTCTTCTTGCCGAAAGCGAGGTCGACCGCGCCTTCGACGCCGACGCTGACCTCGACCCGCGCGCCGGCCACCAGGTCGAGCCGGCGTTCCAGCGCCTCGCGCTCGGGCATCAGCTGCGCCCAGGCTTGCAGGGCGCGTTGCCAGGACTCCTTGGCGCGCGGCAGCAAGCCGCGCGGATCGCCTTGGGTGCTCAGGTGCTTGACGATCTTGTCGAGCTTGTCTTCCTCTGCCTTCTGCGCTTCGAGTCGCTGCAGCAGCGCCTGGTATTCGGCTTCGAGCACGGGATTGACGCCCAGCAGCAGGCGGGTCACGCCCCCCTTGTTGGAGCCGAGGAGCGGCGTGCGGATGAGCATCATCGCGCGCGCCGAACCGCCCGCCAGACGGCCGCGCTGGGTGGCCTTGGTGCCGATATGGATCTGGTTGTTGGCCTGCAGCTCGCTTTGCAGCGCCGAATCCTCGATGACGATGTTGGTTCCGGCCGCGAGCAGCGCGCTCTCGGCGAAGCGGGCGGCGATCGCCCCGCCCGCCACGACACGCGCCTTGGCGATGATTCCGCCGGCCACGCGCACGTCGCCGCCGGCCTCGACATCGGCGCCGTCGATCAAGCCGCCGACGATCACGTCGCCGGTGGCGCGGATTTTCATGTCCGGCATCACCTCGCCTTCGACCTGCACCGTCCCGTCGAAGCTGATGTTGCCGCTGGCGAGATTGACGTTGCGCACGCGCAGCACGTGCTCGACCGAGACACCGTCGGGCAGGCAGACCGGCTGCCCGCTGAACACCGCGCGCAGCAGGTTGGCGTCGTCGGGCGCGACATAGGCGCCCACCAGCCGCTCGGCGAACGGGGCGTTGTGCCCCGGGGTCGGCTCGAGCGTTTCTCCGCGCACATTGCGACCGGGCGTGCCGCGCGTCGCGGGAATGCGGCGCATCAGCGCCTGCTCGGCCTCGACGGTCGGGATCGCGCCCTGCTCGCGGAAGTCGATCAGCCCCCGCTCATTGACTTGCGGCGTGCGGTCGCGTGCCTCGGCAACCAGCAGCTCGAAACGCGACGGCTCGCCATCGACCGCCGGTTCGCCCCGCGCGACGACGAAACGGCCGCGCTGACGCGCGCGGCAGGCCTGTTCAATCGCTTCAGCATCCAGGCCGTGGGTCACCCCGGCCTCGCCGAGCACGAGCAGAATCGTCTCGGACGCCAGCGGCTCACCGCCGCAGGGCGGCACCACATCGACCCAGGCCTGCAGGCCGTCGGGCGCAATCTCGAGCGTAAACCGCCCCGGCCGGGCCGCGGCAAGCATCAGCTCGCCCGCCTCGAAGCCTTCGGCGCAGCGCGCGACCAGCCGGTCGAGGACATCGTCGTCGAGGCTCCAGACGCCCAAGCCGGCAGCATCGAGCGCATCCTGCAGCGCGGCGCGCCCGGGCGGCAAGCGCTCCGCCACAGGTGTCACCTGCGCCCAGAGCGCGGCGTCGCGAACAAAGAACTGCACCCCTGGAACCCCACTCATCGCACCCTCCGCAGGTCGCCGGTCGAGCCCGGCGTTATGTGTTATGTGGCCAGCTGTCAGAGCCAGGACGATAGCATCCAAGCGGCGGACGGCCAAGCCGTACCGCCCGTCCGAACAGGTCAGGCCGGAGCTTCCTCGATCCGCCCGGCATGCATGCGCAGCCGGCGGGCGCAACGGGCAGCGATTTCTTCGTCGTGGGTAACGAGGATCAGCGTCGTGCCGCGCTCGGCGTTGATCGCGAACATCAGCTCGATGATCTGGTGCCCGGTCGCCGCGTCCAGGTTGCCGGTCGGCTCGTCGGCGAGCACCAGCTGCGGCGCCGGCGCGAAGGCGCGGGCCAGCGCGACGCGCTGCTGTTCGCCACCGGAGAGGTGCTTGGGGTAATGGCGCAAGCGATGGCCGAGGCCGACGCGCTCGAGCCAGGCCGTGGCCTCGGCGCGCGCGCCGGAGACGCCGGCCAGTTCGAGCGGCAACATCACGTTCTCGAGCGCGTTGAGCGAAGGCAGCAACTGGAAGGACTGAAAGACGAAACCGAGCATGCGGCCGCGCAAGCGGGCCCGGGCGTCCTCGTCGAGCTGGCCGAGGTCTTCGCCGGCGACGCGCACCGTGCCCTCGCTCGCCAGATCAAGACCGGCGAGCAGGCCGAGCAGGGTCGACTTGCCCGACCCCGAGGCGCCGACGATGGCCACGCTCTCCCCGGCGGCGACTTCGAAACGGTTGTCGTGCAAAATGGTCAGCGGTTCGCCGCCGTTGTCGACGCGTTTGTACAATCCTTCGACCTTGACCACGACACGATCCGCTGCCGCAGCCTCACTCAACGACATTTCCACCACCGGGGTTTCCGACCGCATGTTCCGCCTTTCGTCTCTCGCCCATCTGCGGGCCAGCGCCCGCGCCTTGATCTGCGCCGTCGTTCTGCTCGCCGTGTCCGTACCGGCCCTGGCCGCGCGCACCGTGCTCGTCTTCGGCGACTCGCTCTCGGCCGGCTACGGCATTCGCCAGGACGCCGCCTGGCCCAACCTGCTCGGGCAGCGGCTCGCCGCCCGCGGTTTCGATTATAGCGTCGTCAATGCCAGCATCTCGGGCGAGACCACCAGCGGCGGACGCAGCCGGCTCGACGCCGCTCTGGAACGCCATCGACCGACGGTGCTGATCCTCGCCCTAGGCAGCAACGACGGGCTGCGCGGCCTGCCGGTCCGAACCGTACGCGACAACCTCAACGCGATGATCGACAGCGCCCAGAAGCACAAGGTGCGCGTCCTCCTGCTGCCGCAGCACCTGCCGCCCAACTACGGCCCCTACGCCGACGATTTCGCGGCGGTTTTCCCGGCCGTGGCCAAGGTGCGCAAGGTCGCCCTCGGCGACTACCTGCTCGCCGACATCGCCACCGAACTGCGCTACTTCCAGGCCGACCAGCTGCACCCGACCGCCGAGGCACAGCCCATTTTGCTCGATACCGTCTGGCGCCGCCTGGAACCGCTGCTCAAGGCGCGTTGAAGACAACAGCATACGGCGCCGGCTGCATAGCCATTTAACCGGCGCTTGCCTACAATAGCGGCCCATGAAACCCGGCCTCACCCAGCTCGTCCGTTACGCGGACCTCGCGGCGTTCGACGAGATCATCGACGTGCGCACCCCCGCCGAATTTGCCGAAGACCATGCGCCGGGCGCGATCAACTGCCCGGTGCTCGACGACGCCCAGCGCGTCGAGGTCGGCACGCTCTACAAGCAGGTCTCGCCGTTTGCCGCCAAGAAAATCGGCGCCGCCTACGTCGCCGAAAACGTTGCCCGCCACCTGCGCGAACGCTTCCTCGACCGCCCCAAGTCCTGGCGCCCGCTCGTCATGTGCTGGCGCGGCGGCGAGCGCAGCGGGGCGATGACGCACATCCTGCGCCGCGTCGGCTGGGACGCGCAGCAGCTCGACGGCGGCTACAAGGCCTACCGCCGGCTGGTGGTCGACACCCTCGTCGAACAGCCGCGCGACTTCGCCTTCCAGGTCGTCTGCGGCGCCACCGGCAGCGGCAAAAGCCGCCTGCTGCAGGCGCTCGCCGCGCGCGGCGCGCAGGTCCTCGACCTTGAAGCGCTGGCCTGCCACAAGGGCTCGGTGCTCGGCGTGCTGCCCGACGCCGACCAGCCCAGCCAGAAGGCGTTCGAAACCCGCCTGCTGGCGGCCCTCGCCGGCCTCGACCCGGCACACCCGGTTTTCGTCGAAGCGGAGAGCCGAAAGATCGGCCGCCTGCACCTGCCCGACACGCTGCTCGAAGGGCTACGCGCCGGCGCCTGCATCGAGGTCGAAGCCGAGTTTTCGGCGCGTGTCGAATTCCTGCTGCGCGACTACGACTACTTCCTCGCCGCCCCCGACTGGCTCAACCAGCGACTCGACGCACTGCGCCCGCTGCAAGGGCACGAAACCGTCAAGCGCTGGCAGGACCTGGCGCGTAGCGGCGCCTGGCGGCAGCTGGTGAGCGAACTCCTGGGACAGCACTACGACCCGCTCTACCGCCGCTCGCAACACCACAATTTCGCCGGCCTCGCCACCCCGCGCAAGCTCGCCACCGAAGACCTCTCGCCGGCCGGCATCGACGCCCTGGCCGCGCAGCTCCACCCCGCCCAACCGGACTGAACGCCCATGCCCCACACCACTTCCGCCGCGGCTCCAGCCGACGAAACCCTGGGCGAACGCCTGCAGCGCATCATCGACACGCTGCCCGCCGACGCCCTGACCCTGGCCGAACTGCGCGACGCGCTCGGCCAGGACGGCCCGCTCTTTTTCGCCGCCCTGCTCACCCTCGTCTTCCTCATCCCGGTTTCGATTCCCGGGGTCAGCACGGTGTTCGGCGCCGCCATCCTGTTCATCGGCATCTGCCGCCTCTTCAACCGCACCCTCTGGCTGCCGCGCCGGGTGCTCGCCCGCCCGCTCCCCGCCGCGCGCCTGCGCGAGGGACTGAGCAAGGGGTTGAGCTGGTTTCACCGGCTCGAACGCATCAGCCGTCCGCACCGCGGGCGCTGGCTCTCGGCGCCCGGCCCCCTGGCGGTGGTCAACGACCTGGCCTTCATCCTCGGCGCCGTGCTGCTGATGCTGCCCTTCGGTCTCATCCCCTTCAGCAACACCCTGCCGGCCATCGCCCTGCTGCTGCTGGCCATCGGTTTCCTGCAGCGCGACGGCGTATGCATCGCGCTCGGCCACCTGGCCAACGTCGCCACCATCCTCTATTTCGCGCTCCTGCTCTCGGGCGGCGGCCTGGCCCTCAAGGCCGTTCTCGAACGCTTCGGCGGCGCCTGATCCGCGGATTGCACCGCCGCGCCCCGCGCGGCGCAACATCGCTCCCGCCCCCTCGGGGCAAGATCACCACAGCGCTTAGCCGGCACGATTTTCTATGCTAAGTTGCATCTGCGCAGGGTCTTGCCGAGCAACCTCTTCCCAGGGTGGAATCCGATGTCCGAGCGACACTACCTGACCAGCCTCTTCGAACCCAAATCGGTCGCCGTCGTCGGCGCCTCGGAACGCGAAGGCACGCTCGGTCACGTCCTCTTCCGCAACATCATCGACGGCGGCTACAAGGGCCGCCTCTACCCGATCAATCCGCGCCACGAAACCGTCCTCGGACTGCCCGCCTACAAGTCGATCGAGGACATCGGCGCACGCGTCGAACTGGCCCTCATCGCCACCAAGCCGAAGACCGTGCCCGAGATCGTCGAGCAGTGCGGGCGCAGCGGCATCAAGATCGTCATCATCCTCACCGCCGGCTTCGCCGAATCCGGCCATTCCGGCGCGGCGCTCGAACGCAAGACGTTGGAAATCGCGCGCAGTTACGGGGTGCGGGTCCTCGGTCCGAACTGCATCGGCGTGATCCGCCCCGAACTTGGGCTCAACGCCACCTTCGGCCGGGTCGGCGCCGACGTCGGCAACCTCGCCCTCGTCTCGCAGTCGGGGGCGATGTGCTCGGCGGTCCTCGACTGGGCAAAGAGCAACCGCCTCGGTTTTTCCAGCGTGATCTCGCTGGGCAGCACCGCGGACGTCGATTTCGGCGAGATCCTCGACTACCTCGTCTATGACAACCGCACCCACTCGATCCTGATCTACATCGAAGGCACGCGCAATTCGCGCCGCTTCATGAGCGCCCTGCGCTCGGCCGCCCGCATCAAGCCGATCCTGCTGCTCAAAGCCGGGCGCCATGCGGCCGGCAGCGCCGCGGTACGCGCCCACTCGGGCATGCATGCCGGTGCCGACAGCGTTTTCGACGCCGCGGTGCGCCGTGCCGGCGTGGTGCGGGTCAAAAACGTCGGCCAGTTGTTCTACGCGGCCAAGGCGCTGGCTTCGAAATTCCGCCCGCAAGGCCGCCGTCTGGCCATCGTCAGCAACGGAGGCGGGCCGGGCGCCATGGCCGCCGACCGCGCCGCCGACCTCGGCCTGACCCTGGCCGAGCTCTCGCCCGAGACGATCAAGACGCTCAACGCGCTCCTGCCGCCGATGTGGTCGCACGGCAACCCGGTCGACCTCGTCGGCGACGCCACGCCGGAGCGTTACCGCGACGCGTTGCTCGCCGTCGCCAAGGACGAGGGTATCGACGGCATTCTGGTGATGCTCTCGCCGCAGGCGATGACCGATCCGCTCGCGGTCGCCGAAGCGGTCATCAAGGTCAGCGAACAGACGACGACGCCACTGCTGGCCTGCTGGATGGGTGAGGAGCAGGTGCTCGAAGGACGCACCCGCCTGGAAGACGCGGGCATTCCCGCCTTCCGCATGCCCGAAACGGCCATCGAGTTGTACTACCACATCTCCTCGTACTACCGGAACCAGAAACTGCTTCTGCAGGTGCCCAACGCCAATTACCAGCTCACCCCGCAGGAAACCGAAGGCGCGCGCATGCTGATCGAGGCGGTGCTGCAGGAGCATCGCAAGGTGCTCTCGGAGATGGAGTCGAAGGCCGTGCTGCGCGCGTTCCGCATCCCCGTCGCCCAGACCATGGTCGCACGCAGCCTGACCGAGGCCATCCTGCTCGCCGAGCAGATCGGCTTCCCGGTGGCGATGAAGGTCGACTCGCCCGACGTCCTGCGCAAAAGTGATGCCGGCGGCGTACGCCTCAACGTGCCCAACGCCTCGTCGGTGCGCAACGCCTACCACGACATCCTCGAAACCGTGCGCAGCAAATGCCCGGAGGCGCGCCTCAACGGCGTCTCGATCGAGCCTTACCTGGCACGCCCGAACGGCCGCGAGCTGCTGATCGGCGTCACCCGCGACCCCGTTTTCGGCCCGGTCATCACCTTCGGCTCGGGTGGCACTGACGTTGAAATTTTCAGCGATCGCGCCGCCGCGCTTCCGCCGCTCAACCGCTTCCTGGCCCAGGACCTCATCCGTTCGACGCGAGCCGCGTTGGTGCTGGGCGAATTCCGCAACCTGCCGCCGGTGAACCTGGGCGCCCTCGAGGACGTCCTGCTCAACATCTCCGAAATGGTCTGCGAGCTGCCGTGGCTGCGCGAACTCGACCTCAACCCGCTGATCGTCGACGAGAACGGCGCCATCGCCGTCGATGCGCGCATCGTCATCGACCACGCCAGCGGCAAGGGCGACCGCTACGCGCACATGGCCATTCACCCCTACCCGGCACACCTGACCCAGGAATGGGATCAGCCCGACGGGCGGACGGTGACGATCCGCCCGATCCGTCCCGAGGACGCCGATCTCGAACAAGCCTTCGTCAAGGGGTTGTCGGAGGAAAGCAAGTATTACCGCTTCATGGACACCCTGCGCGAGCTGACGCAATCCATGCTCGTCCGCTTCACCCAGATCGATTACGACCGGGAAATGGCTTTCGTCGCCACCATCCCCGAGGACGACGGTCGTATCGTGCAGATCGGGGTCGTCCGCTACGTCACCAACCCGGACGGCGAAAGCGTCGAGTTCGCGCTCGCCGTCGCCGACAGCTGGCAGCGCCACGGCCTCGGCCGCAAGCTGATGTCCACCCTGATTGAGTGCGCCCGCCTGCGCGGCTACCGGAGCATGGTCGGCGACATCCTGACCACCAACGCCAAGATGTTCCGCCTCGTCGGCAGCCTCGGCTTCACCATCCACCCGCACCCGGATGACCCCTCGGTCAAGCGGGTCGTGCTGCCGCTCGCCACCTGAAGACGGCGGCTGGAAGGGCCCGCCCTTCCTTGCCTGCCGTGCCCGCCGCGACGGGGCGATGCCTTGCGTTCCAGCAAGCGCAGGCTACCTTGAAAAGCAGGCTGGTGTGACCGCGCTGCACGCGAGGTATTGGAAAAACCAATATCGGGGCTAGAAAAATACCATGCGACTGGAACGGTTTTTATCCCCCGCGGTCGATGTATAGTCTTGCCATTCCCGTCGCCGGAAACGAGTTCCCACCAGTTTTTGAACGGACGCCGGACGGGAAGCTTCCAGCCCTGATTGAACCCCGGGGCTGGCCGGCGAAACCGGTTTTACCCACCCACAACGGAGAGAGTCATGTCTGACTGTATCGACCCCTGCCGCCGCAACGTCCTCAAATTCGGTGCCGCCGCCCTGGCGCTGATCCCCGTCACCGCCTTCGCTGCAAAGAATGAGCCCATCCGCAAGGCCATGAAGTACAAGGACACGCCCGAAGGCGACAAGAAGTGCTCGAACTGCCTCCAGTTCGTCCCTGGCAAGACCGCCAAAGACCTCGGCGGCTGCAAGATTTTCCCGGGCGATACCGAAGTCTCGCCCAACGGCTGGTGCAGCGCCTGGGCCAAGAAGCCCTGAACAACCTCGCCTGAACGCTGAAGCGCCTGCCGCGCTTCGGAAACAATAATAACGGCCGGCAAGCCTTGCGCTTGCCGGCCGTTATTCCAATACCGCCGCGATTCTCAGCGGAAGAAATTCACGTCGTAGGGATAGGGCTTCTGCATTTCGCTCGCCTCGCGAAAGCGTCGTTGCGCGGCGAAATCGACTTTCCGGTCCCACAACAGGCTGCGCCCGAACAACTGGTCCTCGCGCCATTGTGGGTTCTTGCTCATCATCTCCCGCATGAACTTGGTGTGCTCTGATTCATAGCCCATGTTCCAGCCTCCCTGAGTGAGAACATCCGTCCATCGTTTTCCGGCATACGGTACGGCGCAGGATTTGCTGCGTCAGTGAATCGCGAACGGGCGTGCCGCGCCGGCGCAATAATCGTCGAGCAGCGCGTCGATGGCTTCGACGTCACGCTCCTCGAAGGGAATGCGATCGATCGAAGCGCGCAACTCGCGCGCCACCGACCCCTGCACGAAGAGGTTGCGGCCACTTGCCTTGTCGACCAACTCGAAGCCAGAGCGTACGGGATACGCCACAATGGCGTAGTGCTCGCTGTTATAGACGATGTTCATCACGACTCCTTTCCGTCCTGCGCCGCTTGCTGCGGCACGCGGGACACGCGTTGATTTCGGAACGGCCAGCGGGCTGCCGACCACCGTCTAACACGCTACGGTCATGACGCAGATGCGTCCAATGTCGCGACTTTCAAGACGGTCGCTCTAGACTCGATACCACTCCCGTCATTTCTCAGACTAGGCGCGCTTACGCAAAGTTCAACCGGCCAACGCGCAAGGCCACGAACATGGCCAGCGCCTGAAAGATGGCCACCCCGAGCCACAAGGCCGGGTAGTGTCCGCCATCCATGAGCGCGCCAAAGAGCAAGGGCGCCGTGGCGAGACCGGCATCGAGACCCGAATAGACGAAGCCATAGACGCGGCCGAACGAAGCCTCGCCCAATCCGCGGGTCGTCGCCTGGCGGATCAGGAGGTCGCGCGATGGTGCTGCGATCCCGACCCCGGCACCCATCAACGCCATCGCGGGCAGGATCGCCCACGCCGGCAGGACACCGCAGGCCAGGGTCAGGCTGAGGCCGGCGGCAAAAGCCATGCACAGCGCCACCGTGCGTTCGAGCAAACGCCCCTGAGCAATGAAACCGCCAACGGCGGTTCCGACCGCGGCGCCAACCTGGTAGGTCGTCAGCGCCATCGCGGCAACGCCGAGCGACAGACCGTACATGGCGTGAAAGAGCGCCGGCGAATAGTTCTGGATGGCACCGAACGCCACCGTAGCGAGGAAGAAAAAAGCGAAACACAGGAGCACCGCCGGCGAGCGCAGCACCGCGCCGGTGCTCACCGAGGCGGCTACCGAGGCGGTGCCCGCCCCCTTGTCCGCGCCAGCCGCGTGATCAGTCAAGGCCTTGCGCCAGAAGAAGAAAAAGACGAGCGACAAGAGCGCCAACCCGCCGGCAACGACGGCGGCAAAGCGCCAGCCGCTGCTCGCGGCGAGCGGCGTGAGAACAATGGGGGCGGCGCCCCAGCCGAGGTTGCCGGACAAGCCGTGGACCGAGAACGCATGCCCCAGACGCGCCTTGGCGACACGCCGGTTGAGCAGGGTGTAATCGGCGGGATGGAAAACGCAGTTGCCGAGTCCGGCGACGGCCGCCACCACGAAGAGCATTGCGTAGCTCTGCGCGGCCGCAAGCAGGAAACCCGCGACGGCCAGGCACAGCACGCCGCCCAGCAACACCGGCACCGGGCCGGTGCGGTCGACGACCAGTCCCGCCAGCGCCTGACCGACGCCCGAGAGGACGAAAAACAGGGTCATCACCGCGCCGACCTCGGTGTAGGAGAGGCCAAACGCCGGCATCAGCCAGGGAAACAGCACCGGGATCAGGAGATGGAAGAAGTGCGAGACGGCGTGGGCGTACCCGACCAGGGCGATGGTCGCCGCATCACTACGCGGGGCGGGACTGGAAGCGGTGCTGGGGATTGAAGACATGCGCGGACGGGGCGAAGGGAGGAATGGAATCGAAGACGAAGCGAAGGCAAATCGCCGAGGCTTCGATTCTAGCCGCAGGCCAAGACGCTGCGGAACCCGTTTCGCGCGCCCCTTCGCGCCCTCCGGAAACGAGCACGCCGTGAGCCCCACGCTGGCGCTGCCCCCGCCGGCCCAGTCACCCGTCGCATGCGGGACGGCCGGCATGAGAGCCCGTTCATCCCCTGCTCTACCTTAACGGAGCAGATTCGGCGAAAAAGCTAAGCGCGCATTCAGTCTGTTCCGCGCCGCCAGGCGCGGTACTGGAACAGGGTTTCCGCGCTACGCCGCGCCGAACGGAAGCAGTGATCGGCGGACGGGGTGCACCACCGACGCACGGCCCCCCAGCCCTGTCCGTGTGTAGTCCGCCGCCGGTCGGCGCTGTAACGGCGCACACCGGCGTCATACGCCAGCTCCGCCGGACGGCGCAGCACCGAGCGCACGTACGCCAGGACCACAATCAGGATGAACAGGAAAAGGGCGCAGGAAACGCCGAGGCAGAACGCAGTTTCGCCTTCCGGGTAAGCCATGGAACCAGAGATCAGGGTCGTATCCGGGCTCATACATAAGACTCGAGTAACAAGCACCGTGCGACCGGCTTGCGCCGTCACACAGCCAGCTTCCAACTCCCCTGCACTCCCGCGTCAAAGCGGAACTGCCTCTTGGCGTCCGCATCCACGCTTGCGAACGAGAAGCGGAGCCTCCCGTCCAGGCGACCGATTTTATTGTTCTGGGCCGCCTTTTTTACCGCCGCGCTCCGAGCGCTCAGGCCATTTTCGCCTCGCCCCGCATGCACAGCGCACCGCTCGCCAGCCGAGCTTCGACGCAGATGCTGTCGTCCTGCGGCCACGCGGCATAACGCATGGTATCGCCGAGCAGCGCCGGTGCCAAGCCCCGATAAGCGAAGTCGCGCAGCGAGCGTCCCAGGCTGACCGCGCAGGAGGCGGCCAAGCCAGCCATCAGCGTGGCATTGAGCGGCCCGTGGATGACCTGCGCGGAATAGCCCTCGACCTGGCGGCAATAGTCGGCGTCGTAGTGAATGCGATGGCCGTTGAAGGTCAGCGCCGAGTAACGAAAGAGGGTCGTGCTGCTCGGTTTCAGGGTGTGGGTCAACGCTCCCGGCGGCGCCCCGTCGCCATCCTGGCGTGCGGGGGAAGATAAACGCCCGGCGGAGCGATAGACGATGTCGTTTTCCTCGCGCAGCAGGCGTTCACCGACCAGGCTCTCGATCACATTCTCCACGGTCACGAACACCAGGTCGCCGGTGCGGCCACGCTTGTGCTCGACCGATTGGATGCGCGAGATGCGGCGCACGCGCGCACCAATCGGCAAGGGCGCCAGAAATTCGATGCGCCCGCCGGCACGCATGCGGTTGGGCAGCGGCACCGGCGGCAGGAAACTGCCGCGTTCGGGGTGCCCGTCGCGGCCTAGCTCGCGTTCGGGCAAGGCTTCGAGGAAATAAATCCAGTGCCAGAGGGGAGGCAGCGGCGCACCATCGCACAGTTGAGCCGATTGCGGGTAATCGATCGTCGCCGCCATCAAGCGTGCCTGACGCAGCGTCAAGGTGTCTTCATCCTGTTTGGTGCGCCCCACCCAGGCGCGCAGAACACTGAGATCAAGCTCTTCCTGTGCCGCGTTTCGGCCCGCCTCCGGGCCCGGACGTTCCAGTTCCACCGTAAACATGCAAGTCTCCTTTGTTCGTCCTCGAGGTGGCGCTTCGAGCGCTCTTTTATCGTCACCCGTTCGGTGTTTTCCCGCGTGCGTTCTGCCGTTCGGCGCATGCTCCTTGACGTAAGTTGATGAAGGGCGCCCCCTTTGCCCGGCATGTCTTTGGAACCCGTCGAAGGGGGCTGCGGGAAGGGCGGACAACCGTCTGGATTCTATGCCAAGCCCCTGCGTGCAGCCAGCATTGGCGGACGAAAAAGGGACTGCGTTCGATTACGCGCCAACACTCGGCGCGAACGAAAAAAGAAGCCCTCACCCCAAGGCGCGAACGCGCATCAACACTGCGAAAAGGAAAGACAACGCCCTCATTGGCCTACGCTCGGTACCACACACTCAAGAGTGGAAGACCGTGCAAGCTCAACGGCACAGGACGGCATCCGCGCGGAACGAACCCGGCCTTGCATGCTCCGGATCATCAGGGCTTTGCGATCGACGCGCCCGAGGACAGGCGCCGAGCGTGGGCCGCAGATTAGTGGGGCTGGACTCCGACTCGGACGACATGACGCGGCGGCGTCTCGCTCGGAAACCAGCGCCGGAAAATGCGCTGGTAGCTGCCATCGGCCTTCATCGCATGCAGCGCGTTCTCGAGCTCATAAACCACTTTGGCCGGCGTACCGCGCGAGACCCCGAGCATCAACTCGGTGACATCCAGTGTCAGCACGGTCTCCAGATCCGCAACACTCCCCCCGGACACCAGCATGATCGCAGGCGCGCTGACGCTGCTGTCGATCCACAGGTCGATGCGCCCCGTTAACAGCATACGCGCCGAGCGGTCCGCCGTTACGGTCAATTCGAGGCGGGAAAATCCGTTGTCGCGCGCGATCTTCTCGAACACCGAGGCCCGATAGGTACCGACCACGCCTTGGCGCAACTCGTCGCCGGTCCGATCCTTCCAGACGTTGCCGCGTCTCTGATACATCTCGGTGCGCGCCGTCAGCAAGGGGCCGATCAGGGTCATCACGGCTTCGCGCTCCGGGGTCCGCGCCACCGAAAACAACAAAACGTTCGGATGCTCGCTGACCTGCTTAAACCCGCGCGCCCACGGCACGACCTCGATTTCGGCCTTGTACCCCGTCCGGCGCAGTATTTCGCGCACCACATCGACCGCCATCCCGGTCGCCTCGCCGTTACCTGAAAAACTGACCGGCGGCCATTCTTCGGTCAAGACGACGAGCGTTTCGCTGCGCTGGAGTTCGGACGACAGCGGCGTTTCGGCCCACCCATGAGTCGCGAACATGGCACACCCCAAAACTGCGACCCACGCGCTACGAAGCCCCCCGAAAAGCCCGCGCCACCGCCCGTTCGTTGTTGCCCGCATCCAAGTTCCTCCGCTGTCCATACGCCACTCTCGGCGCACCCGCGCGGCCATTCATGCACTCTCCGGCGGTCTCTGACTGCACGCTAGCGCGTTCCTGGCATGCATGCAATTTGCCTTCGCCTCCTCCAAAAAATCACGTTGTCGGTAAATAATTCGCAAACGAACCAAAACCGATCTATTCAGCAATAACAACAACAATGCTTCGCCTGAACGGTCCAAGAATGCTCATCGAGCAACAATAAATTTTCGTTTTCGAATATATAATGTTGTATTAAGAGCATCACACTTTCGCAACACACTAAACCGGACAACCGCCATGTCGACCTCACCGCCCAGCACCGCCTTGCGCACAACGCCCCTCTACGACCTGTTGATCATCGGCGGTGGCGCAACCGGTTGCGGCATTGCCCTCGATGCCGCCAGCCGAGGCTTGAAGGTCGCCTTGCTGGAAAAGAACGACCTCGCGGAAGGCACAAGCAGCAAGAGTACCAAGCTCGTGCATGGCGGCGTGCGCTACCTCGAGGCGGCGGTCAAGAACCTCGACCGCGCCCAGTACCATCTGGTCAAGGAAGCCCTGCATGAACGTGGCATTTTCCTCAAGAACGCCCCGCACCTGGCACACCGTCTGCCGCTGATCACGCCGATCTACAACTGGTTCGAAGTCCCTTACGTCTACGCCGGCCTCGTCATGTACGACCTGCTCGCCGGCCACCTCGGGCTCGGCCGCAGCAAACTCATCGGCCGCGAAGAAGCGCTGCGCCGTTTCCCCATGCTCAAGGCCGAGGGCCTCAAGGCCGGCGTCGTCTATTACGACGGCCAGTTCAACGACGCCCGCATGGCCGTCAGCCTGGCGCTCACCGCCGAACAGCACGGCGCGACGATTGCCCCGCACGTCGAAGTCGTCGGACTCGAAAAGCAGGACGGGAAAATCTGCGCCGCACGGGTTCGCGACGTCCTCAGCGGCGAGGAATTCGAACTCAGGACCCGCGGCGTGATCAACGCCGCCGGCCCCTTCGTCGACCGCATCCGCCAGATGGACGAACCGCAGGCCGCCCCCATCCTCAAGGCAGCCTCGGGCATCCATATCGTCCTCGACGCCCGCTTCGCCCCGCCCGACACCGGCCTGCTGATTCCCAAGACCGAAGACGGCCGAGTGCTCTTCATCCTGCCCTGGCAGGGCCACGCCCTGGTCGGCACCACCGACAGCCCCGCCGAGATCGTCGAACACCCGCAGGCCCGCGAAGACGAGATTGCCTACGTCCTGCGCCACGTCAACCAGTACTTCGACATGAAGGCCACCCGGGCCGACGTTGCCTCGGTCTGGAGCGGACTGCGCCCGTTGATCCAGGCCGACGGCGCGGCCAACACCGCGCAGCTGGTACGCGAACACCTGCTCCTCACGAGCCCGTCCGGGCTGATCTCGATGGCCGGCGGCAAGTGGACGTCCTACCGCAAGATGGCCGAGGAGGCTGTCGACGAGGCGATCCGCACCTTCGGCTTCAGCGGACTCTCCGCCTGCCGTACGGCCAATCTGCCCATCGTCGGCGCCGAGCACTACGCACCGGCCGAACGCGAAGACCTGGGCGGCGAATTCGGCCTGCCAAGCGACATCGCCGAGCACCTGCACCAGAGCTTCGGCGACCAAGCGGGGAAGGTCGCTGCGCTGGCCCACGCCGGGCATGCCGCGCGCTTGCACGCACGCCATCCCTACATCGAAGCCGAGGTCGTCTACGCCGCACGCCATGAATACGCGCAGCGCGCCATCGACGTGCTCGCACGCCGCCTGCCGCTGGCCCTGGTCGACCTCGCCGCCGCGCGCGCCGCCCTGCCGCGCGTCATCGAAGTCATGGCCAAGGAACTCGGATGGGATGGCGAGCGCTGCGAAAAAGAGCGCGCCACCGCTGATGAACGCCTCGGCGCGGCACTTTGAGTGGCATACTGGCGGCATGAATCCGCACACCAAAACCTGTTTCGTTTTCGACCTCGACGGCACGGTCTACCTGGGCGACCGGCCCATTCCCGGAACGATCGATTTCATCCGCCGCAACCTCGCCCAGCGCGAAATCTACTTCCTCACCAACAACACCTCGAAAGACCTCGCCGAATACACCCGCAAGCTGGCTGGCTTCGGCATCGAGGTCGGGATCGAGCGCATCCTGTCGCCGCTCCTGCCACTGCTGGACCATTTGCGCAAAGAAGGAATCACCCGCCTCTACCCGGTCGGCAACGCCAGCTTTCAGGCCTTTCTCAAAGCGCAGTTGCCGGAGGTCGTATTCACTGCTGGCGAGGATTGCCAGGCCGTCGTCCTGGCCTATGACACCGAGCTGACCTACGCCAAACTGGCAGCATCCTGCCTGTTGCTGCAGCGCCCCGAGGTCCGTTTCCTGTCGACCCATCCGGACCTCGTCTGCCCCTCGCCCGCCGGCCCGCTGCCGGACACCGGCAGTTTCGTCAAACTCTACGAAGCGGCCACCGGACGCCTGCCCGAAATCGTCTTCGGCAAACCCGACCCGCGCGTCCTGGCGCCGCTGCTCGGGCGTTTTCCGCGTGAGACCATGGTCATGGTCGGTGACCGGCTCTCGACCGACAAGAAGCTCGCCGAAAACGCCGGCATCGACTTCATCCTGGTGCTCAGCGGCGAAGCGCAGCGCGCCGATCTGGCCGGCCTCGAACGCCAGCCGACACTCGTCCTCGACGATCTCGGCGGCTTCTAGCCCCGCGCCCCGAATACAGGTCTGGCCATGCAAGAATCGGGCACCTACGAACTGACCCTCATCCTCGGCGCGGCGACCCTGCTGCTGTGGGGCGTGCGCATGGCGCGCACCGGCGTGATGCGCATGTACGGGCCGGAAATCCACCGCGCCTTGCCGCGCGCCCTGCGCAGCCGCGCGATCGCCCTCATCACCGGCGCCGGTGCGGCAACCGTGCTGCAAAGCTCGCTCGCCGTCGCCGTGTTCACCTCCGGCCTCGCCGCGGTCGGCGCCATCCCGGTGGCCCAAGGCCTGCTCCTGATGCTCGGCGCAGACGTGGGCAGCGCCCTCATCGCCGCCTTGCTCTCGCTCAACCTCAAGGCGCTCTGGCCGGTCCTGATGTTCGTCGGCTACCTGCTGCATTCGATCTACAGCGACACCGATTCGCCGCTCAAGCAATTTGGCCGGATCGCGCTGGGGATCGCCATGATCCTCATCGCGCTCACCTTCATGAGCCAGGTCTCGAGCGCCCTCGCCTCGAGCGAACTGATCCGCATCATCGTCTCCTCGCTCGGCAGCGAATTGCTCATCGCCCTGCTGCTCTTCGCGGTGCTCACCTGGCTGGCCCACTCGTCGATCGCCATCCTGCTTTTCTGGGGCTCCCTGGTCCAGGCCGGGATCACCACCGATCCGGCATTGATCCTTGCCGCCATCCTCGGCATCAACCTCGGCAACGCCATCCCGCCGATCCTGATGACCTGGAACCAGGCCGCACCGGCGCGCCGCATCGTCATCGTGCACGGTGCCTTCAAGCTCATCGGCATTTTCATCTGCCTGGTGCTGCTGCGTCTGGTCGCCAGCCTCTACACCCTGATCCCCGGCGATCCTGGCTTCCGTGTCGTGATCCTGCACATCCTCTTCAACAGCGCGCTGATCCTCGGCTTCACCGGCCTCGTCGACCAGGCGACGCGCATTGCCGAGCGCTTCATTCCCGATCCGCCCAAGGCCGCCGACGAGCACGGACCCAAGTACATCCCCGGACGTGGAGAGGAAGCGACGCGCCCCGACTTGCTCCCGGTCACCGCGCTGGCGCGCGAGGTGCTGCGCATCCTCGGCACCATCCAGAACATGCTCGACCAGACGCGCGACATGCTGGTCTCCGGCGCAACGGAAAACGCGCAGGACGTCAATCGTATGGAAGACAAGGTCAACGCCCTGTTCAAGGCGGTGCGCGCCTACGCCGTCGACCTCACACGCAAGGGCCTGAACGAACAGGAGCAGCGCAAGGTCACCACCCTGTTGCGCTACACGGCCAGTCTCGAACACGCCGGCGACGTGATCTGCAAGACCATGCTCGCCATCCCCGAAACCATGCGCAAGGACCGCAAGAGCTTTTCCGAAGCCGGCCAGGACGAGCTCGGCCGCCTGTTCGATTACCTGACCGGCAACGCTCAGCTGGCGGCGGAGGTGATCATGAGCTGGCACCCCGACACCGGCAGCGTGCTGGTGCAGCGCAAGCGCGACTTCAAGGGCATGTGCGAGGAGAGCGCGCAAGCGCACATCCGCCGCCTGAGCGAAGGGGTCTCCAACGCCATGGAGAGCAGCTCGGCCCACCTCGACCTGATTTCCGAATTGCGCTGGATCAACACCCAGATTTCGAGCATCGGTTACGACGTCCTGCCGCAGGCGGAAGCCGCTGGCGACGCAGGCGCGGAGATACTGATCGAACGCGCCGAATGAGGCCGCGTTGAAACGACGATAACGTCTGCCCGCGAAGGCAGACGCCATACAGACGGGGGAACGATGCGGGAACTGGCAGGCACCTGGAAACACCATTCGGGCGACTTCTGGGGCGGCTTCGCCGCCATGCTCGTCGCGCTGCCGGCCTCGGTCGCCTTCGGGGTCTCGGTCTACGGCGCCGTCGCTCCGCACTACGCGGCCTTCGGAGCCCTCGCCGGCGTACTCGGCGCCATGGCCCTGGGTCTCATCGCGCCGACCCTGGGCGGCACCGACCGCCTGATCAGCGCCCCCTGCGCGCCGGCCGCTGCGGTGCTCTCGGCCTTCGCCATTGAAATGGTGCGCCAGGGGATCTCCCCCGGCAGCATCGTGCTGATGCTCACCGTGCTCGGCATCCTCACCGGAATCATCCAGGTGCTCTTCGGCCTGACCAACATCGGCCGCCTGATCCGCTACATCCCCTATCCGGTGGTCAGCGGCTACCTCTCGGGCGTGGGACTGATCATCATCAGCAGCCAGATTCCAAAACTGACCGGCGTCGATTTCGAGATGACCTGGCTGCAAGTGCTGCTCGCCCCACAGCTCTGGGACTGGCGTGACATCGCCATCGGCCTTGTCACCGCGATCACCATGGCCCTCGGCGGCCGCTTCACCAAGGTCGTCCCAGCGACGATCCTTGGCATCGCCGCCGGCATCCTCGCCTACGCCGCGATCGCCGTCACCGATGAATCGCTGCGCCAACTCGACGGCAACACCCTCGTCATCGGCGAACTCGGCACCACCGGCCAAGGCTACCTCAACCTGATCACCGACCGCTGGCAAGACATCGGCGAGCTCAAGGTCGCACAGATCGGCGGTCTGGTCGGAAGCGCCCTGACGCTCGCCGCGCTGCTCTCGATCGACACGCTCAAGACCTGTGTCGTGCTCGACCAGCTCACCCGCACCCGGCACGACTCGAACCGCGAACTCCTCGCCCAGGGCCTTGGCAACATCGCCGCGGCGACGATCGGCGGCATGCCCGGCGCCGGCACCATGGGTGCCAGCATGGTCAACTATTCGAGCGGCGCCCGTACCCGCATCTCGGGTGTCGTCGAGGGCGTGCTCACCGTCATCACCGCCCTGCTGCTCGGGTCCTTCGTCGCCTGGATTCCGGTCGCCACGTTGAGCGGCGTGTTGCTGGTGGTCGGCTTCCGCATGATCGACACGACGCCGCTGCGCTTCCTCGAATCGCGTTCGACGGCCCTCGACTTCACCGTCGTCCTGGCGGTGGTCGGCGTCTCGCTGACCGTCGGTCTGATCGCCGCCTCGGCGGTCGGCGTCATCCTCTCGATCTTCCTTTTCCTGCGCGAACAGGTCGGCGGTACCGTCATCCGGCGCAAGAGCCTGGTCAGCGAGCGCTCCTCGGCCTGGTACCGCCCCGAGCGCGAGATGCGCATCCTTGAGGAAAAAGGCCGCTCCGCCCCCATCATCGAACTGCAAGGCAGCCTCTTCTTCGGCACCGCGCAGCAGCTTTACCGTGCCCTTGAACCCGAGCTGCTGCGCGCCGACTACCTGATCCTCGACCTGCGCCGCGTGCAATCGGTCGACATCACCGCCGCGCACACCCTCAACGTCGTCGGCGACGTTCTTGCCGAACGCAAAGTGCCATTGCTCTTCGCCAACGTTTCCGAACGCCTGCCCAACGGCCGTAACCTGCGCGAATTCCTCGAGCTGTCCGGCCTCGACGCCGGGCGCCCCAACGTCCAGTACATGCCCTCGTTGGAAGCCGCGATCGAATGGGTCGAGAGCCAACTGCTCGGCGACGTCGAATCCGTCGAAACCCACGGCGAGACGCATGACCGGCCGCCGCTCGAACTGCACGAGATCGAGCTGTTCAAGGGCAGCAAGCCCGACACCTTGGTCGACCTCGAAGCCTGCCTGGAAAAACGCTCCTGGAAAGCCGGAGAAACGATCTACCAGAGCGGCGATACCGGCAGCGAACTGATGCTGATCCGCAAGGGCCAGGTCAAGCTGGTCGGTGCCGTCGGGCGCAGCGGTGCCATCAAGCACATCGCCACGCTCGGACGCGGTGACTTCATTGGCGGCCAGGCCTTCCTTGAGAACCGGATCCGCTCGAGCGACGCGATCGCCACGCGCGACTGCGACATGTACGTCCTCTCGGTCGAAAACTACAACCTGCTCGCCGAGGACCACAAGCGCATCGCCCTGGTGCTGATGACCAAGCTCGCACGTCTGCTCTCGATCCGCCTGCGCCACACCAACGAAGAACTCGCCCTCTTGCAGGACACCTGACTCTCCGGCGCCGCGACACGCTCTACCGCGGCTGGCGACGCGCCGTCGAACGCGCCCGGAACTGGGCGGAAACACCGCAAGAAGCTTCCGATCAGGCCTGACGCCCCCGCGCGCGGCGTGCGCGTAGCATTCCCCTTCGGGCTTCCTATAGTGAACGTGTGGCAACCCGAAGGGAGAAAAAAATGTTCAAGCACATCCTCGTCCCGACCGACGGTTCGGTACTCTCGCAAAACGCGGTCCGCGCGGCGGTACAACTGGCCAAGGAGTGCGGCGCCCGGATAACCGGCTTCTACGCCAAACCCGAATCGCACGCCTACATCACCGAGGGTCTGCGCATCGACGAAATGCTGTGGGCCAAGGCCGCCGAGCACGACGCGGCCGAGGCCAAACAGGCACTCGATTTCATCGTCGAAGCCTGTCAAAGCGCGGGCGTGGCATGCGCAGCGATTGCCGGGGCCAGCGACTTCCCGTTCGAAGCCATCATCGACACGGCCCATGAACAAGGCTGTGACCTGATCTTCATGGCGTCGCACGGACGTAGCGGCTTGGGCGCCCTGCTGCTCGGCAGCGAAACGCACAAGGTGCTCACCCACAGCAAGATTCCGGTCCTCGTCTACCGCTGATCCTTCCCCAGCAAGCCCCGCAAGCCCCCATACCGACCGCGTGCGTTAGGCGTACCTCAGTGTGCCGCCACGGCCCTGCGACGCAACACCGGCGGCATCACGCCCACGACCCCCACCAGAGCCAGCACGGCCAACAGGTTTTTCTGCACGCCGCGGTGGGCCTGCGTCGGGTCATACCACTCCCGGACGGTGTGGTTCTCGCCCGAAGCGCCCCCCGGTCCCAGCGTCAGCGCGGGAATGCCAAGGCTGATCGCCACGTTGGCGTCGGTGCTGGCCGGAATGCCGAGGATCGGCTCGACACCGACATGACGCAAGGCGAGCGAGGCCACCTGAATGATCGGCGCATCGACGGGCTGGGCGCCGCCGGGGCGGTCGCCGATCGCTTCGAGGTGCCGTTCAATCGGGCGTGTGGGGCGTGTGCCGCCCCAGCGCGCGTTCTCGGCCACGACTGCGGCATCGATGGCGGACAAGGCCTGCGCCTCCAGGGTACGCAACACATCCATGTCGGTCGAACGCAGGTCAAGTTCGAAGCTGGCCTCGGCCGCGATGCTGTTGACCGAGGTGCCGCCGCTGACCGTACCAACGGTAAAGGTCGTCTTGGCCGTATCCGCGCCGTCCTGACGCTCCGGAGGACGCAACTCGGCCAGCGCCGCCACCGCCCGCCCGAGCGCGTGGATCGCCGACGGGCGGCCGAAGTCCGTGAAGCTATGCCCGCCGGGCCCGCTGAAGCACACCCGGTAGCGCCGGCTGGCGACCGCGACAAATGCGATGCGCGCCTCGAGGGCGCCGTCGATCGAGATGAATCCATCGATCGCGTCACGATGCTCGGCAAATAAGGCGCGCACCCCGCGCAGGTCGCCCAGCCCCTCCTCGCCGACGGTGCCGACGAACCACAGGTCGCCGACCGTGGCGAGCTTCGTCGCCTGCAGTGCCCGGGCGATGCCAAGGATCTCGGCCAGACCGCGGGCATCGTCGGCGATGCCCGCCCCCTCCAGCCGACCGTTGGCCAAGCTGCGCACACTCAGCTCGGTGCCTGCGGGATAGACCGTATCGAGATGCGCCGAAATGACGAGCGTCGGCCCCTCCCCGGAGCCGGGACGGCAGGCGATGACATTGCCCGCCGCGTCGAGGCGCAGATCGGCGAAACCGAGTTCTGCAAAGCGCGCCGCAAGGTAAGCCGCGCGTTCGGACTCGGCGAAGGTCGGCGCCGGAATCGTGGCCAGCGTTTTCTGTTCGGCCAACGTCGCCTCGGCGTCGCGTTCGACATGCGCCAGCGCCTCGCGCACGCCTGCATCGGTGGTTAGCGCGTCGAAGTCCGATGCGAGCGCCGGATCGATCCTGAGTTGAGGCATTCATTCCTCCTGCATGCGAAATCGCCGCTGATCGTTCCCCTATCTTGGCCGCGGCTCAAGCCGTATCGTTCGTATAACGTTTTTCCTGCGCGTCGAAGAACGGCTTATTCACCATCCGCTGCCGCTCCTTGAAACTTGCCACCGGCCCGCCCTCGTCCAGGCGGCCGTCCGCCTTGAGCCGCGACAGCGCAGCCTGCATGCCGTAGAGCGCGCCCTGCAGGGCGGCGTTGGCGTAAAGAACGAGCTTGAAGCCCATGCCATCGAGGTCGGCAAAGTCGAGCGCGGGCGTCTTGCCGCCGATCACCACGTTGACGAGTTGCGGCGTGCCCGGCAAGCCGCAGGGGATGGCGCGCAACTCATCGACGCTTTCCGGCGCCTCAACGAAGGTAACGTCGGCGCCGTCCTCGACGAAGGCGGCGGCGCGTTCCATGGCTGCGGCAAAGCCCAGCGTCGCGCGTGCGTCGGTGCGCGCGACGATCAGCAGATTGGGGTCCTGGCGCGCATCGACGGCGGCCTTGATGCGGCTGCGTGCTTCGCCGAGACCGACCACGTCCTTGCCCGAAAAATGCCCGCAACGCTTGGGATTGACCTGGTCTTCGAGCTGGATTGCGCTGGCGCCGGCACGCTCGAGCGTGCGCACGGTATGGCGCACGTTGAGCGCATTGCCGAAGCCCGTGTCGGCATCGACCACCAGGGGCAAATCCGTCGCGTCGCGGATCGTCGCGGTGTGCTGGGCAATCTCGGTCAGGCTGACGAACCCCAGGTCGGGCATGCCGAGGTAGGTGTTGGTCAGCCCCGCGCCAGAAAGGTAAAGGGCCTCGAAACCGAGGTCGGCGATCACCCGCGCGGCCAGTGCGTTGGCGGCCCCGGGCATGAGCAACGCACCGCCGCTGGCGAGGCGGGTACGAAAGGCTCGGTTGATCTCATGACTGAGCATGGTTGAGTCCAGAACGTGATCAAAAATGTCCCGCCCGGTTGGCGAGGCCGGCGACAGCGTTCCGACCGACAAGGGAACAGCAACGCCGAAACACAAGGCCCCGAACGCCTGCACGACAGGACATTCGAAGCGTTCACCTTGCCATGCGAAGCTCAAAGATGTCGACTGCTTTGATCCGCACGCGCGCCCTCACCAGAGCGACACCAGTTTTCCCTCAAGCAACCGGTATCCGCGCTGAGCCATCGCCCGCGCTTCAGCTTCGTCGTGCGTCACCAGCACGGTCGTCATCGCCGCGCTCGCCAAGCGCTGACGGAATTCGTCGCGCAGGCTGCTGCGCAGCTCGGCATCGAGCGCCGAAAAAGGCTCGTCGAGCAGCAGCAGACGCGGCTGAGTGATCAGCGCCCGCGCCAAGGCCACGCGCTGTTGCTCGCCGCCGGAGAGCTTCCAGACCTGTTGCTGTGCATGCGCCGCCAAACCGAACACCGCGAGAAGTTCGAGCGCTTTTTTCCGTGCCACGGCACGCGGCAGGCGTTGCTCGACCAGCCCGAAGGCGACGTTATCGACCACGTCCAGATGCGGGAACAAGGCGAAGTCCTGGAACATCAGCGCAAAATGCCGCCGCTCGGGCGCTTCGTGAGTGATGTCCTGACCGGCAAAGAGAATGCGTCCCGCATCGGGCGCTTCAAGGCCGGCGATCATCTTGAGCAAAGTGCTCTTGCCCGAGCCGGACGGCCCCAGGATGGCCACGCTCTCGCCTGCGGGGACGTGGAGGTGAAGGTCGTCCGCCAATGGCCACGCAGCACCGGCAGGATCGCGAAACGTCTTATGTACGGCAACGAGTTCAAGCATGGAGGGCATCCTTGCGCAGCGTGCTCCGCCCCGGCGTCTTTTCGATCAGCAGGAAGGCAGTCAGCGACAGCGCCATCAAAAGGCAGGCCAGCATCAGCGCGGCATCGAGGTTGGCCGCACCCGGCCGCCCCAGGCGCTGGTAGATCAGGGTCGTCAGCGTCATCCATTCGGGGCGGGACAGGAATAGGGTGACCGCGAACTCCCCCAACGAGGTCGCAGCGGCAAACGCCATTCCTCGACGCAGGGCCGGCGCGACCAGAGGCAAGGTCACGCGCCAGAAGCAACGCCAGGAACTCGCGCCGAGCGAACGCGCCGCCTGTTCGAGGTGGGCCGGCAAGCTGTCGAGCGCGGAACCGACCGACTTGGCGACGAAGGGATAGGCCAGCAGTGCGTAGGCGGCCAGCAGCAATGAGAGACTCGCCGTCCACTGCGGATAGAGCAGGAGCAGGCCGAAGGCCACGGTCACCGGCGAAACCACGAAGGGCAGAAAGGCGCTGGCCCGGAGCCCCACCGAATGGCGCGCCGCCACGGCATGGGTCAGCCCGAGCACAGTCGCGAGCGCCAGGGCACTCAGGGAAAAGCGCAGGGTGTTAGCGAGCGCCAAGCGCGTTTCCTCTTCGAGCAGCACGGCGAGGACGGCCGGGCCGGCCAATACAGTGCGCAGAACAATTGCCAGCAGCGGCGCAGCACAGAAAACGAGGAGCACCAGCAGGGCGGCAACCACCGCGCTTCTTTGCCTCAAGGTCAGCGGGCGGCGCAAGGCGATGGCGTCGGCGCGCGCCGGCGTCGCCAGTCGCTTCTCGACGAGGGCATACAGCCAGGCGATGCCGCCGTTAAGCAGCATCATGCACAGCGCCAGCGCGCCGGCCTCGGCGATTTTCAGCTCATGCGCCACCAGGGTGTAGATCTCGACCTCGACGGTGGCGAAACGCTGCCCACCGAGAATCAGCGCCAACCCGAACCCCGAAAAGCAGTACAGAAAAACCAGGCACAGGGCCGACGCCAGCCACGGCGCGATTGCCGGCCACTCGACCCGCCAGAACGCCCGCCAGGGCGTCGCCCCCAGGGTCCGGGCGGCGGCCACGCGCGACGCGCTGACCTGCCCCAGGGCATCGACCCCGGCGCGCACCACGACGCAGAGGTTGAAAAACAGGTTGCCGTAGAGGAGCAGCCAGGGGGTGCCCTGCAAGTTAAAGCCCAGCCAGCCGCTGAGCAGCCCACGCGGCCCCCACAAGGCAAGCACGCCGAGGGCCGCCACCAGCGTCGGAACGACGAAGGGCAGCATCAGCAAACGCAACACCAGGCTGCGCCCGGCGAACTCGTAACGGGCCAGCACCCAGGCCACCGGCAAGCCCAGAACCAAGGCCAAGCCACAGGTCAATGCAGCCTGCAGGAAGGTCCAGAGGATGCGCCAGCGCAGGTAGTCGTCCTGCCACAGCGGGCCGATCATCCCGGCCAAGGCTCCGGCTCCGCCTTCAAGCAAAAGGCGGCCCACCGGGGCAATGAGCAAAATCAGCAAAAACGCCGCCGGAACCAACCCCACGGCGAAACGCTGCGACAACGATTTCGGAAGCATCGAGCGCTTACTTCAACACCACCTTCGTCCAGCGGCTGACCCACTCGGCCCCTTTCTCGGCGATGACCTCGGAACTCAAAGTGTCGAACGACGCGGGCTCGACGGCATGGCGCATGACCTCGGCACGGGGGCTTCCCGGCACGGCGGGGAACATCCACATCGAGGTTTGCAAGGCTTCCTGCACGGCCGGCGAACGCATGAACTCGATGAACCGCACCGCGGCCTCGCGTTGGCCGCCCCCCTTGATCAAAGCCACACCTTCGACCTGACGGAACACCCCGCCCTTGAGGAACAGCACGCCGGTCGGGGGCTCGGTGATTTTCTCCTTGCTGTAGAACACTTCCGCCGCCGGGCTGGTGGCATAGCTCACGACCAGCGGGCGGGTACCGCCGTTCTTGGAAAACTCGGTGTAGTAAGCCTCGCTCCAGCCTTTGGCCACTTTGACGCCGTTGGCGCGCATGCGCGCCCACCAGTCAAAGGCGGCGCCCTCGCCGAGTCCGGCGAGGGTCGCCAGCAGGAAGGCGTGGCCTGGGCTGGAGGTCGCCGGATTCTGCACGACCAGCAGATCGCGGTAGCGCGGGTCTGCCAAATCCTCAAGCGTCTTGGGCAGCGGCAGCCCGGACTTGGCGAACGCCGCCTTGTCATAGTTGAGCGCGACGTAGCTGTAATCGATGGCCACCACGCCCTTGCCGACAATAGGCACGCTCTCGCCCGCCAACGGCGCGGCGGCATAGGGTTCAAGCACGTTGGCCGCCTTCGCCTTGGCGTACTGGGCATTGTCGACCCCGAAAACCACGTCGGCGATCGGTTGAGCGCGGGTCAGGATCAGCTTGTTGAGCAACTCGCCCGAATCCCCACCCTTGATCACGCTCAGCTTGACCCCGGTCTGCGCCTCGAACTGCGCCAGCAAGGGCTTGGGCAGGAAGAACGAATTGTGCGCCAGGACCCGCAGTTCGGCCGCGAACGCCAGCGAAGACACAAACAACGACAACACCGCGCAAGTGGCCGGAAAAACCCGGGAAAGCAATCGCCGCTTCAAGATGAATTCCTCTCGACAGAAAGGGCTTGAGTATCCTTGAGCCGGAAGCACTGGTCAAACCTTGAACGCAGCTCCAACCACAAGAAACGCTGAATCGCCAAAGGCAGCATTCGATCGCCCTTGAAAGGCGACTACGGAAGCCGCCTCCCCGCCCGACGCACTTTTTTCTACGCCCATCACCGCACCGACACAGGATACTGTCGGCGCGTCACCAGCAGAGTAGCCGCAGGGTGCGCTAGAATTGCCCCCCTCCAGGACGCACTATTCACGGGCTTCCTGCGGCATGGACGCCAGGATTGTTTATTCATGCGCCTTCCAGGGCATCGATGGGTACAGAGGCTGTCAGGCGTTTTAATGGTCCGGCAAACGGCAAGCACGGCTCGCAAGACGGAACGGCCAAACCCTTGATCTTGCCGCTTTCTTGCCATGATCAACGGAATTAAAAGGTTGTCACCACGATGCACGCTGCCCTCCCATTGCGCCATTTCCTGCTCGCGCTGGCGATCGTCAGCGTCTGGGGCACCAACTTCGTCGTCATCAAACTGGCCCTCGGATCGCTGCCGCCGCTTCTCTTCGCGGCGTTGCGCTTCACTCTCGCGCTCATTCCGGCGATGTTCTTCCTGCCCCGTCCGGCGGTGCCCTGGCACAACCTCGCCCTGTATGGCCTGTTGATTGGGGTCGGCCAGTTCGGGTTGCTCTACATGGCGATGAACGGCCACATTTCGCCCGGCATCGCCTCGCTGGTCGTGCAAACGCAGGTGTTTTTCACGATCAGCCTGTCGATGGTGCTCTCTGGCGAACGGGTACGTGCCTTCCAGTGGTTCGCGCTCCTGCTCGCCAGTTCCGGGATCGCCACCATCCTGGCCCATACCGACGGCACAACAACCGTGCTGGGCCTGGCGCTGGTGCTGGCGGCTTCGTTCTCCTGGGCCGGTGGCAACATCGCCGCCAAACGCGGTGCCCCGGCCAACATGCTGGCCTACGTCGTCTGGTCGAGCGCCTTCGCCATCCCGCCGCTGTTCGCCCTGTCCTTGGCGTTTGAAGGTTGGGATGCGGTGCAGGCCGGTGTCCTCCACTCCACGTGGAGCACCTGGGCCGCCATCGCTTGGCAGGCCTGGGGCAATACCTTGTTCGGCTATGCCGCCTGGGGCTGGCTGCTGGCGCGCCACCCGGCGGCGACGATCGCGCCGATGGCCTTGCTGGTGCCGGTGTTCGGCATCGGCGCGTCCGTCCTGTATCTGGGCGAACCCTTGCCGGCCTGGAAACTGATCGCCGCCGCCCTGGTCATGGGCGGATTGACGCTGAACCTCCTCTGGCCAAAACTGCGCGCAGCCTGGCGATGAAGCACGCCATGCTCAACTGGCTTCGGCGGCGGTTCGCTAAAGCCCCGCCACTGTCCGACATCGAGCAGGCGCGACGGCTGATCGACGCCATCGATCGCGGCGGCATTCCCCTCAACCCGGCTAAGGTGAATGCCATCGCCCGCAACCTCGGCCTCGAAGTCTCCCGCCGCGCCCCGGTTGAGCACACCATCGCGCGCATCCGGGCCTGTTTGTCGCGCGTGTGAAGCGGTAGCCTGCCAGCCACCGCCCTGCTCGAATTACCCCTTCTCGAAGCGCATCACTCCGCCGACGCAGGAGACCGCGATCGTGTCGCCCGCCGCAAAACGACCTTCGAGGATGGCCTTGGCCAGCGGGTTCTCGATCTGCGCCTGGATCGCGCGCTTCAGCGGGCGGGCGCCGAACACCGGGTCGAAACCGGCGGTCGCCACTTCGGCCAGCGCGGAATCGTCGGCCACGAGGCGCATGTCGAGCGCGGCGAGGCGTTTTTCGAGGTTGCCCAGCTGGATCTTGGCGATCGACTTGATGTGCTCTTCGCCGAGCGCGTGGAAGACGACGACCTCATCGATGCGGTTGATGAACTCGGGCCGGAAATACGTCTTCACCTCGCCCATCACCGCCAGCTTGATCAGCTGGTAATCGTCGCCGGCCATCTGCTGGATCATCTGGCTGCCGAGGTTGGAGGTCATCACGATGACGGTGTTCTTGAAGTCCACCGTCCGCCCCTGCCCGTCCGTCATGCGCCCGTCGTCGAGCACTTGCAGCAGGACGTTGAACACGTCCGGGTGCGCCTTCTCGACCTCGTCGAGCAAAATCACGCTGTACGGCTTGCGACGCACGGCCTCGGTCAGGTAACCGCCCTCGTCGTAACCGACGTAGCCGGGCGGCGCGCCGATGAGACGCGAGACCGAGTGCTTCTCCATGAACTCGCTCATGTCGACGCGGATCAGGTGTTCCTCCGAATCGAAGAGGAAGGCGGCCAAGGCCTTGCACAGCTCGGTCTTGCCGACGCCGGTCGGGCCGAGGAAGAGGAAGGAGCCGTAGGGGCGATTGGGATCGGACAGGCCGGCGCGCGAGCGGCGAATGGCATCGGAGACGAGGCGCACCGCCTCGTCCTGGCCGACGACGCGCTGGTGCAGGCGGTCTTCCATGCGCAACAGTTTGTCGCGCTCGCCTTCCATCATCTTGGACACCGGAATGCCGGTGGCGCGCGAGACGACCTCGGCGATCTCCTCGACGCCGACCTCGTTGCGCAAGAGCGTGTTCTTCACCGCGCCGCTGCTCGCCTTCTCGGCGCTTTTGAGTTGCGCTTCGAGCTGCGGCAGCTTGCCGTACTGCAATTCGGCCACCTGATCGAGCTTGCCGGCGCGTTGCAGGCGCGCGATTTCGGCCTTCACGCGGTCGATCTCTTCCTTGATCGACGCGCTGCCGTGGGCACGCGCCTTCTCGGCCTTCCACACTTCTTCAAGATCGTTGTACTCGCGCTGCAGGCGGGCGAGCTCGTCCTCGATGAGCTGCAGGCGCTTCAAGGACGCCTCGTCCTTCTCCTTCTTCACCGCCTCGCGCTCGATCTTGAGCTGGATCATGCGCCGGTCGAGCTTGTCCATCACCTCGGGCTTGGAATCGATCTCCATCTTGATCCGCGCCGCCGCCTCGTCGATCAGGTCGATCGCCTTGTCGGGTAGGAAGCGGTCGGTGATGTAGCGGTGCGAGAGTTCGGCCGCGGCAACGATCGCCGGGTCGGTGATCTCGACCCCGTGGTGCACTTCGTACTTCTCCTGCAAGCCGCGCAGGATGGCCACCGTGGCCTCGACCGACGGCTCGTCGACGAGAACTTTCTGGAAGCGGCGCTCAAGCGCGGCGTCCTTCTCGATGTACTTGCGGTACTCGTCGAGCGTCGTCGCGCCGACGCAGTGCAACTCGCCGCGCGCCAACGCGGGCTTCAGCATGTTGCCGGCGTCGATCGCGCCCTCGGCCTTGCCGGCGCCGACCATGGTGTGCAGCTCGTCGATGAAGACGATGATCCGGCCTTCGTCGAGCGCAATTTCCTTGAGCACGGCCTTCAAGCGCTCCTCGAACTCGCCGCGGTACTTCGCCCCTGCAAGCAGCGCCGCCATGTCGAGCGAGAGCACCTTCTTGCCCTTGAGCGTCTCCGGCACCTCGTCATTGACGATGCGTTGCGCCAAGCCCTCGACGATCGCCGTCTTGCCGACGCCGGGTTCGCCGATCAGCACCGGGTTGTTCTTGGTCCGCCGTTGCAGGATCTGGATCGCGCGCCGGATTTCGTCGTCGCGCCCGATCACCGGATCGAGCTTGCCCAGGCGCGCGCGCTCGGTCAGGTCGATGCAGTATTTCTTCAGCGACTCGCGCTGCCCTTCGGCCTCGGCGCTATCGACGCCCTGCCCGCCGCGCACCGCCAGGATCGCCGCCTCAAGCGCCTTGCGCGCCAGGCCGTGTTGCTTCGCCAAACGCCCTGTCTCGCCCTTGTCCTCGCACAGGGCGAGCAGGAACATCTCGCTGGCGATGAACTGGTCGCCGCGCTTCTGCGCTTCCTTGTCGGTCAGGTTGAGCAGGTTGGCCAGATCGCGCCCGACCTGAACCTCACCGCCGTGGCCTTCGACGCGCGGCAAGCGGGCGATGGCCTGCTCGAGCGCGCCCTTGAGCGCCTGCACATTGACGCCCGACTGAGCGAGCAGCGCCGAGCTGCTGCCGTCGTCCTGCTGCAAAAGGGCAAGCAAAAGATGCGACGGCTCGATCATCTGCTGGTCGTTGTGGACGGCCAGGCTCTGGGCGTCGGCCAGGGCCTGCTGGAACTTGGTGGTGAGTTTGTCGAGACGCATGGCGTACTCCATGAAGTGGCTTCGATGTCATCAAGGTGGGGGACGCGTGCGGCGATTTCAAGGGCGCCATCGCCCCCGGCGGAAAAGCCACGACGAAACCGATTACGATGGCAGACGTCTACCTTCAGAGCGGCCCGCCCCTGGCGGGCCATCGCCCTGGAAACTTTCACGCCCGACGAACCGATGCTCGATCTCGAAACTGTCCGCAGGATGTCCGCTCGAACCGGTTTTATTGGTCGCCTTGTCCACGGCCTGCTTGGCCTCGGAACACTCCTGCTGCTGAGCGCCGCGTCCGCCGGCGAGGAAAAGGCGCTGGTCGCAGGTCTGGCCATCGGTTTCCCGCCCTACCAGTATCAGGACACCAACGGGCAGCCAGCGGGAATCGACTACGAGGTCGCCCGGCGCGTTTTCAGTCGCCTCGAGCTCAAGGTCAGTTTCCACCAGGCCCCCTGGAACGACCTGCTGGGGGCCATGCGCTTTTCCAACGGCCCGGACCTGCTCATCGGCACCGAGATCAACGCCGAGCGTCGCAAGTTCTTCGCGTTTTCCAAGCCCTACTACTCACGTCACATCGCGATCTTCGTCCTGGCACAGGGGCCGATCCGCGAAATGGAGGACCTTCGCGGCAAGTTCGTCGCCAGCGACCGTCAATCCTTCGTCGAACGCGACCTCAACCGCGATCGGGAACGCCTCCGGCTCATGCCGACGGTGTCCAAGGAAGAATCGTTCAGGAAACTGATGCGCAATGAGGTGGTGGCAGTCATCGCCCCGCTCGAAGTCGGCTACGCCTTGGCCAAGTCACTCCGTTTTCCGGTAAGGACCATCGGCAAGGACGACCCGGGTTCACCGGTGGCTTTCGCCGTGCGCAAGGAGAATGCCGCCCTGCTGCCGGCGATCAACACGGCGCTGGAAGCGCTCAAGGCCAGCGGGGAGATCGAGCGCATTTTCGCGGCCTACCGCTGACCTCCGGCACCGCAAACAGCGGGGCATTGGCACTTGGAAAGCGACATTTTCGCTCCCCGGCACTTGCGAAAGCCCGCACCGCGTCCCGGTTCAAACGTTCGGCGTGGCCGTGCCGCGCTTCAGGAGGCCGCGCCACCGGGCGACGAAACGCTCACGTCCGGCACAGTCTCGGAAAGCTCCGCCAGTCCGTCCTGCCGACGTTTCGGGAGAATCACCCGGAAGGTGCTGCCTTCGCCAACCCGGCTTTCGACCTCGATCCGACCGCCGTGCTTCTGCACAATGCCGTAAGACAAGGACAGGCCGAGTCCGGTCCCGCTGCCGACCGGCTTGGTGGTGTAGAACGGATCGAAAATGCGCTGCAGGTTCTCCGACGGAATGCCACAGCCGGTGTCACTCACCTCGATGCGAACGTCGTTTTCCGTCTCGTTCGTGCGCACCGTGATCCGTCCCCGTTCACGGATCGAATGCGCGGCATTGACCAGCAGGTTCATGAACACCTGATTGAGCTGTGACGGAATGCACTCGACTTCCGGAATGCCGGCGTACTCGCGAACCACGTCAGCCTTGTATTTGAGTTCGTTCCAAGCCACGTTGATCGTGCTTTCGAGGCCCTTCTCGATGTTCGCGGTCGTCCATTCCGCATTGCCAATGCGCGAGAAGTCCTTGAGGTCCTGGACGATCTGCTTGACGCGCTGCAAGCCGTCCATCGACTCGACGTAAAGCTTGCCCAGATCCTCGCGCAGGTAGTCGATGTCGATGCGCTGCTTGACCTGTCCAAGCGCGTCCTTCTGCTCCGCCGTCAATTGCGCCTCGCAACGCTCGTAAGCATCGAGCAGGCTGAAGAGGTCTTCGAAATACGTTTTCAGCACCCCGAGGTTCGAATTCACGAAGCCCACCGGGTTGTTGATCTCGTGCGCCACGCCGGCCGCGAGCTGCCCCAGGGAGGCCATCTTCTCGGATTGCAGCAGCTGCATCTGCGCATCCTCGAATTTTCGGATCAGCGCCTTGTTCTGCTCCTTCTCGGCCACCAGGATCGAGTTCATCGCCAGCAGATCGGCGGTACGCGCCTCGACCCGGCGCTCCAGATCGCGGTTGAGGCGGTTGAGTTCGCCTTGCGTGGTCTTGAGCACGGTAATGTCCTGCGCCAATCCGACGAAGCGGATGTTGCGCCCCGCGTCGTCGCGCACCGGGAAACCGCGCCCCCAGATCCAGCGCAGCGTGCCATCCGGCCGCTGAATGCGGTATTCGTGCTCGAAGCCTTCGCTCGTCTCGTCGATCTGCAAGTCGGACAGCACCGCCGCACGGTCTTCATCGACCGCATGGGTGGCGAGCATGGACAGTTCCGGCGTGGCTTCGGCGATCTCGACCCCCCAGATCTTCTCGTAAGACGGACTGATATAGACCGCGCCAGCGTTCTGCAAGTCGACCGACCAGACCACACTGTCGATCGTCTCTGCAATCAGGCGGAAGCGGGCCTCGCTGGCCCGCATCTCCTCGTCGAAATGGCGCTGGCGCGCGTGCACTTCAGCTTCGCGATGGACGCGCGAGACGAACAGCGCAAAAACCATCAGCATCAGCAAACTGGTGCCCGATGCGGCAACAAGAAACGTCGCCTGGCTCCGCCGATAGTTGGCCTCGATCGTTTCGATGGCCTGCCCGACATACACGGTATAGGGGTAGTCGCCGACCTTCTGGTAGTTGTATAAGCGCTCGACGCCGTCGATCATGCTGGCCCGCCGGTATTCGCCGCTGGCGGGGTCTTTCGGATCGAGCCCGGGCGTATTGGCCAGCGACACACCCGCCGCTTTGTCCAGGCCCGAGGAGCGGCTCATGGTCTGCCCGTCGAAGCGCACCAGCGAAATGGCGCTTCCTTCTCCGAGCTGCACGGCCTGGTAGTCGCGCACCAGCGCCGGCGGAGGAATCGAGGCGACGACCACGCCGGCGAAATTACCCTGCGCATCGATCACCGGCCGACTGAACTGGATCGTCCATTGCTTCGAAACCCGACCGAGCACCGGCGAGCTGATGTAGGCCTCGTCGGAGGAGCGCCGCATATGGACACGGATGTGCGGCCGGTCAGACAAGTCGACCTTGGACCACCCGGTGATCGAACTGAACACCATCATCCCGTCTTTTTCCGTCACGGCGACCTGAAGGATCGACAAACGATCGAGGAACTCCTGATGCCGGCGCACGACCTCCGGAAACGTGTCCCGATTGCGCGCCCATTCCTGCGCAAAATAACGCACCAGAAGGTCGATCGAGTGCAAGGCGCCGGCTTCGTTCTCGGCGATCACCCGCGCCAGGTTGGTGCTGTCCAGCCTGGCACTCTCGTAAGTGCGCGACAGTTCCTTGTGCAGCAGCATCCAGGTCACGCCCCACAGCAGTGCCAATGCCGTCAGCAAAAGCGCCGTACCGGTTCGGATGCTGGTCGCCAATGGTTTCACGTTCAGCCTCTTTTCGAGTGATCTGCGCGTATCCGGAAAGCCCCGTTCACAGCCCGCCCTCCCGCTGGACCGGCAAGGTCATGCGGAAGCGCGTGCCGCGCCCCACTTCGCTTTGCACTTCGAGCAGACCGCCGTGCCGCTGGACGATGCCGTAGGCCAAGGACAGACCGAGCCCGGTGCCCTTGCCCACCGGCTTGGTGGTGAAAAACGGCTCGAAGATGCGCGCCAGGTGTTCGGCGCGAATGCCCTCGCCGCTATCTTCGATCTCGACCCACACCGTCTTCTCGCCCCTGCCGGTACGCAGGTGTATCGTGCCGTGTTCGGCAATGGCCTGCCCGGCGTTGACGATGATGTTCATGAAGACCTGGTTGATCTGCGAGGCGATGCATTCCACCTCGGGAATCCCGGCGTACTCGCGCACCACCTCGCACTTGTACTTGAGCTCGTTCCAAACGATGCTGAGCGTGCTCTCCAGGCCCTGTTCGAGGTTGGCCCAGTGCCATTCCGCGGTATCGACGCGCGAGAAATCCTTCAAGTTGTCGACGATCGCCTTGACCCGACGCGCGCCTTCGAGCGACTCGTCGATCAGGTTGACGATGTCCTCGCGCAGGAAGTCGAGGTCGATCGACTGTTTGATCGCGCGCACCGTATCGAGCGCAGCCGCATCGCTCGCCCCCGCCGGCTCCAGGCGCTCGTATGCGTCGATCAGGCCGAGCAGTTCGACGGCCTGTTTCTTCAATGTTCCGAGGTTGGAGTTGATGAAGGCGATCGGATTGTTGATCTCGTGCGCGACGCCGGCCGCCAACTGACCGACCGAAGCCATTTTCTCCGACTGCAAAAGCTGCCCCTGAGCGTCCTCGAGCTTGTGGATCAACTCCTTCTGGGTCGTTTTTTCCTGCTCCAGTTCGACGATTGCCGCATTCAGCCGTCCCTGGAACATCGCCGTGTCGGTGAAATCGATGAGCGTGACGCAGACGAACTCGACCTCGCCAGCGGCATCCTTGAGCGGCAACAGGATGCAGCTCTGGCGCATGGCATCGACGCCCCCGGTGATGGGTCGGTTGTGGTCGAAACGAAAAACGTAAGGCCGCTGCTCCCAGGAGGTGAACGCGTAATTCTTGAGGACGAAGACGCTTTCGATCTTGCGTGAAAGCCATTGGCGCGGCAGGTCGGGAAAGCAGTCGAACAGGTTGCGGCCGATGACCTCATCGGCGGCGTGCCCGCTGTGGGTGGCCATGAACGAATTCCACAGCACCACGTTGCACCCCTTGTCGAGCGCGAAAATACCGACCTCGATGCGATCGACGATGAAGGGCAGCAGGCGTTCGAGACTCGCGCTCATCAATAGGCCTCGAGGAACTGGTCGAGCCGTTTGGCCAGCACGGCGATCTCCTCGGCCGGCATCAGCACCACCAGGTGGCTGGAGAAACTCCGTTTTTCCAGGGTGAAGCAGATTTCCAGAAACAGGGCCCGACCCGCGCCGAGATCGCCCCTCTGCACCAGATTCTCGGGCTTGACATCGACCCCCATCAGGGAAGGCGCCGAGAATCCGATTTCCGCCTCGAGCGTGCGAGCCACGCTGCCCAGGCACGCCCCGACCAGGATGTTGGCCACATCGAGAAGCAGCTCATGTTGCTCGACCGCATCGCTCGAATCGTAGCCCATCAGTTCGGCCAGCTCGGAAACGTTGCTGTCGGCAAAGACGACCACCACCTCGCCCCGCAGTTGCCCATGGAAAGCCTGGCGCACGGCGTCCACCGGCGCGCTGCCGACCACCCGGGCGAGAAGACCGGGAATGCTCGTGCGTTCGACATGGGCAATCTTCGGTATCGAGAGGCGGACGAATTCGCCCCAGATTTTGGCGATCGAGGCCCCGGCCTGCCCCATGCCGATGTTGGCGATTTCCTGCAGCGCATTGCGCTGGTCGACGCTCAGTTCGCTGTCCGGCGCGCTCATACAATCACCCCGTAGGTGCGCAAAACGTCCGAGAGCCCATCGGCGGTCACGGGCTTCTGGATGAAGGCGATGGCGCCGAGCGACTTGACCCTGGCCTTGGCTTGCTCCTGCACGTCGGCCGAAACCACGATGACGAGGCAGTTGAGGTCCTCGCTGCGCAAGGTCTCGAGCACTTGGTAGCCGTCCATGTCGGGCATCGTCAGGTCGAGGAACATCACGTCGACCTTGCCGGCGCGATAATGCTCAAGGGCCTCGATCCCGTTCTGGGCCTGGGCAATTTCGACGTCCCACGCCGGGGGCAAGGCGCGGATCAGCATCTTCCGCGCGATCGGCGAATCGTCGACGACAAGAATGGAAACCGACATAGCTTCGTCCTCTCACGAAGCGCCCGCGACCGTACGTTCAGCGACGCATTTGATCCGCGTCGGACACGGGAGCGGCGCTCGCACCGCTCGCCCGGAACCGCAAGCGCAGGTCTAGCTTATGACAAAACTCCTGCGCTCCAGACTCCGTAGTTACCGCCAGCCAGCGAGTAATTTCCGCCATTGTGCGCGGCGCCGCGAAGCCTATCATCGACCCTGCATGGGAAGCGTTCACCGTCTCCTGCGGACACCTGCAACGCAAATGTCATCGATTGGACAACGCACAGATCCAGCCATGAACAATCCTGCCGAAGTTCCCGTCCTCCTTCTCGTCGATGACGAGCCGGCGATCCTCTCCGCGCTGCGTCGACTCCTGCGCCCCGAGGGTTACACCCTCCATCTCGCGGAAAGCGGGCGCGCCGGCCTTGAGTTGCTTGAACGCGAAAAGGTCGATCTGGTTATTTCCGACATGCGCATGCCCGAGATGGACGGCGCCCAGTTCCTCGAACAAGTCCGCCTGCGCTGGCCCGAAATCACCCGTTTGCTGCTCACCGGCTACGCCGACATTTCCTCGACGATCGACGCGATCAACCGCGGCGAGATTTACCGCTACATCTCGAAACCCTGGGTCGACAGCGACCTGATGCTGATCATCCGCGGGGCGCTCGAAAGCGCCAGGCTACGCAACGAAAACCAGCGCCTGCTCGAACTGACGCAACGACAAAACGCCGAGCTCACCGAACTCAACGCCTCGCTCGAAGACAAGGTCAAGCAAAGGACCCAGGAGATCGAGCAGATCAACGATTTCCTCAACCTCGCCAACGAGCAGCTCAAGCAGAACTTCCTGACCTCGATCAAGGTGTTCTCCAACCTCATGGAACTGCGCGGCGGCGCGGTCGGCGGGCATTCGCGCCGGGTCGCCGACCTGGTGCTGAAACTGGCTCAGGCCATGGCGCTGACCGAACGCCTGCAACAAGACGCCTATCAGGCGGCGCTTCTGCATGACATCGGCAAAATCGGCTTCTCCGATGCCCTGCTCGCGATCCCGGTTTCGGTGATGAGCAGCGAGGAAATGCGCCTCTACCGCCGCCATGTTTCCACCGGTGTCGAAGCGCTGATGCCGCTCGAGGACATGAAGGAAACGGCGCACCTGATCCGCGCCCACCACGAACGCTTCGACGGGCACGGCTTCCCCGATGGGCTGACGGGCGAGGCGATTCCGATCGGCGCGCGCATCCTTACGGTGGTCAACGACTACGACGCGCTGCAGATCGGCACCATCGCCGAGAAGAAGCACACCCCGGCCGAGGCGCAGGGCATCCTGGTCCAGATGAGCGGCACCCGCTACGATCCGGCGGTGGTCGACGCCTTCATCAAGCTGCTTGGCGAAATCCGCCAGGGCAGCGAGAACGAACGTCTCGTGCCCTACCTCGAACTGCGCTCCGGCATGGTCCTCTCGCGCGACCTGCTCAGCCGCGACGGCGTTCTTCTCCTCGCCGAAGGCTACGTCCTCAATCCGGTCGTGCTCAAACAACTGCAGGACTATGCGGAGCGCGAAACGACGGCGCAGGAAATCTACATCCAGCGCAAACCCGGGCCACGCCAAGAGCGATGAACCGACTGCTCATCGTCGACGACGAAATCGCCGTGCTCAACGCGCTGCGCCGTCTGCTCACGCGGGTACCCTGCACCGTAGGCGGCAAGAACTATCCGCTCGTCATCGACACGCAGGACGATCCGTTCGCAGCCCTCGAACAGGCGCGCCACACGGCGTACGACCTGGTGCTCTCCGACTACCGCATGCCCGGCATGAACGGGGTTGAATTCCTTTCCGCCTTCCGTCAGTTGCAACCGGACGCCGAGCGTCTGATCCTCTCCGGCTACGCCGACCTCAACGCCTTGATCGAGGCGATCAACGCGGCCGGCATCCGGCGGTTCATCGCCAAACCCTGGAAGGATTACGAACTGATCGCCGCGATCGGCCAGTCGCTCGCACTGCGGGCTGCCGCAGTCGAAAACCAGTCCCTGGCCGACGAGATGCGCCTCGCCCGGGGGACACTGACGGCGGAAGACCTGGAGCGGCGGCGCCTTGAGGCGGAAGAACCCGGAATCACGCACGTGAACTGGGGACCGGACGGATCCGTACTGCTCGATGAATCGCTTCTCGATCCCCGCCAAAAAACCGATTGACGCCGATTGTCCCTGATCGACCCCGATTGACTCCTTTTGAGCCCCGCCCCCGAGCGATGAGTCCATCTCCCCTGCTCCTGCCGACCGACCCGGTCAACGGCTTCGTCCTGCACCTCGACGCACAAGGCCGCATCCTCAGCCTCAATCCCTCCGGTGCCCGCAGCCTGGGATACGCCAGCCCCGAAGACGTCCTCGGGCAGGCCTTCTCGACGCTGCAGGCACAAGACGATCCCGGCACGCGAACGGAACCGGGTACGAACGCCTGCGCCTCATCGTGTGCCTCGCCCCGCTATGGCGCACTGCGCCGACGCGACGGCAGCCGGATCGACGTGGGCTGGAGCATCAACCCGGCCCCGAACGACGGGCGCATCCTGATCGGCGTCAGGATCAACGGTGACGAGTCGCTGGCGGAACAGAGCCAGACGAGGATGTTCCAGACCGTGGTCGAGCATTATCACGGCAGCATCGTCATTACCGATGCCGAGCGGCGCATCCTTTACGTCAATCCCTCGGTCTCGCAGATGACGGGCTACACGGAGGACGAACTCCTCGGCGAAACGCCGGCGATCTTCAACTCCGGCGACACGCCGCGCGAGACCTTCGAGGAGATGTGGCGCACCTTGAATCAGGGCGAAATCTGGCGCGGGCACTTCGTCAACCGGCGCAAGGACGGCTCGATCTTCGTCGAAAACAAAATGATCTCGGCCATCAGCGACGACGAGGGAAAGGTTCAGTATTACCTGTCGATCGGCGAGGATTTCAGCCAGCACCACCACTACCGCCAGCGGGTCGAAAACCTGCTCACCTTCGACGAGCAGACCGGGCTGCCGAACCGCAGCGCCTTCCTGCGCGAAGTCGCCGATGCCATCGTCCGCGGCCGCGACAACGACACCCTGCTCACCATTCTCTACGTCGACATCGAACACCTGTCCGCGGCCAGTCTGATGCTCGGCCCTCAGGGAATCGATTTCATCATCGGCGAAATCGCCTTGCGTCTGCGCGCCATCCTCCGCCATGAGGATGTACTTGGCCGCGTTTCGCACGACAAGTTCGCGATTCTGCTCCAGCAGCGACAGTCGGTGTTCGAGGTCAAGGCCGACGAGATCGCAACCCGCGTCCTCTGCGTGCTCAACGGCCAGTTCAGCACCGACGCCGGCAAGACCTCGCTCAGTGCCTCGATCGGCATCGCCACGCATCCGAGCGACGGGCAAAGCGCCAGCGAAATCTTCGAGACGGCGGTCACCGCCGCCGAACAGGCCCGCGCCGAAGGCGGCGACCGTTATTGCATCTACACGCCGGGAACACGCCATCAGGCAACCTCGCGCCTCGAACTGCTCGACGAACTCCGGCACGCGCTCGAGCGAAACGAATTCATCCTCTATTACCAGCCGCAGCTGAGCCTGTTCTCGGGCGAGATCATCGGCCTCGAAGCGCTCATCCGCTGGCAGCACCCGACGCGCGGCCTGGTGCTGCCCGGCACCTTCATCCCCGTCGCCGAGCACACCGGGCTGATCGTCCAGATCGGCGAATGGGTGATCCGCAGCACCTGCGCCCAGATGCGCGCCTGGCTCGACGCCGGGCTGCCGGCGCTCAAGGTCTCGCTCAACCTCGCGGCCCGCCACTTCCTCGATCCCGCCCTGCACCAGCAGCTTGAACATGCGCTGTCTGCCCACGGGCTGAGCGCCCGCCATCTCGAACTCGAGATCACCGAGGGCACGATGATGCAGGACATCGCCGCCGCCGTGCGCTGCACCACGCGACTCAAGGAAATCGGCGTGCGCATCGTGCTCGACGACTTCGGCACCGGCTATTCCTCGCTCGCCTACCTGTCGCGCTTTCCGGTCGACGCGGTCAAGCTCGAGCATTCCTTCGTCCAGGACATCACCACCAACCCGACCAACGCCGCCATCGCCCAGGCCACCATCGCCATGGCGCATAAACTCGGCAAACTGGTCATCGCCGAAGGCATCGAGACGGAAGAGCAGATGCGCTACCTGCGCCGTTGCGACTGCGACGAAATGCAGGGCTATTTCTTCGCCCGGCCGCAGCCGGCGGAGGAAATCACCCGCATGATGCAGGCCGGAACCCGGTTGTCCGTCCTCGACCCGAACGCGCCGGAAAAAACCAAGACCGTGCTCTTCGTCGACGACGAGGCCAACATCATCTCCTCGATCAAGCGCACGCTGCGACGCGAAGGCTATCAGGTCCTGACCGCCAACAGCGCCGCTGAAGGCCTCAGCCTGCTGGCCAAGCAGCAGGTGCATGTCATCGTCTCCGACCAGCGCATGCCCGAGATGAACGGCACGGAATTCCTCTCCCGGGTCAAAACCATGCACCCCAAGACCATCCGCATGGTGTTGTCAGGCTATTCGGAGCTGTCGGCCGTGACCGACGCGATCAACAAGGGCGCGGTCTACCGCTTCATGCTCAAGCCCTGGGAGGATGACCGGCTCAAGCAGGAGATCAACGAGGCCCTGCGGCAGTGGGAAGAGCTCTACGGCAGCAAGGAATAAGCTCGCCCCCGCCCGGAACTAGGCGACCGGGAATACCGCCGCAAAACCGCCGCCGGGCGTGCGGAAGTTGGTCGTCTGCCCCTGGTAGAGGCGCGCCGAGACAAGCTGCACGGCGCCGTCGTAGGCGTAGTTGCGCACGTCCACCTTGAGCGCGCGCTCAACGCCGTCGACCGGCAGCCAGCGCTCGGACGGCGGCACCAGCGCCTGTGCCACATAACCGCCCTGCGCAATGGCCGCGAACACCCCCTTGGTGAGCTTGTCGCCGCGATAAGCGGCCTTGCTCCCGTAGCCAGCGCTCGGCTTGAAGAACCAATGGCGACGCTCGGCCCAGAAGGTCTCAGCGGTGTCGGGCGTCACCTCGATGGTGCGTGGCACGCAGGCGGCGATCCGTGCGCGGTCGTCTTCGCTGACGCCGATCTCGGCCAGCCAGGCGTCATCGCCAAGCAGGACGAGGTTGCGCTTGTCGGCGTAGAGCGCGTGCGCGCGCGGGTGCGGGGTCACGACGACGGCATCGGCCAGATACGCGGCACGGAGCGCAGCGCTGGCCGGCGCGTCGAGGCCAAAATCGGTGAGCCGGTTATAGACGAGGTCGACACTCTGGCCGCGAACAGCGAGGCGTTCGCCGTCGTAGGTCAGTTCATCCGGATCGACGATCAGGGCCTCGATCCCGACCTGCGCGAACAGCTCGGCGAAGAGGCGGAATTCGGGCCACAGGAACTGCCCCGCGGGCGCCTCGTCGACGATGGCCACGCGCTGGAGCGGCCGCTCACCGCGCGAACGCCGCCATTCCTCGCGGAACATCGCGAGGAAGGCCGCCTCGACCGCGCCGGGCGCGGGAATGGCGCCGACGCCTTCGGCGACGCCGCAGCAGCTGGCCTGCGCATGCAGCAACTTGGCGCACAGGAGGCCGCCGCCAGCGTTGGTGTTGATCTCGATCAGGCGTGGTCCGTCCGGGCCGAGGTGGAAGTCGTAGCCGAGGAAAACGCCGGCCGCGAGCGGCGCGTGGCCGGCACTCGCGGGGGCCCGGGCAAGGACGCGCGCCTGCCAGCCCGGCAGCCGCACGACGCGGTGCATGGCCGCCGCCAGCCCGGCCATCGCGTCGAGATGCGCCTGAGCGACGTAGAGCGCGCGCCCGGAAAAGAGGTTCGGACGTTCGGCGAGCCAGGCTTCGGCCACGCCCTCCTCGGTGGCCAACGCATGCAGCAGGCGCGCCCGGTCGACGTTGTGGCAGGCACAGCCGCGGTTCAGGGCATCGGCTGCGGCGCGACCGCCATCAGCCATTGATGGGCGCGTCACGCGCTGCGCTCCGGCAGGGTTTCGCCGGCCAGGAAGGCCAGCACCTCGGCGAGTTCGCGCGTGCGCCGCATCGGCGGCAGACTTTGCCAGACGCGCCGGCCGTAGGGCTTTCCGGTCAGGCGCGGGTCGCAGATCATCAGCACGCCGCGATCGGTTTCAGCGCGGATCAAGCGCCCCGCGCCCTGCTTGACGTTGATCACCGCGCGCGGCAACTGGTAGTTCATGAAGGCGTTGAGGCCTTCCTTCTTCATCTTTTCGATGCGCGCCGAAAGCACCGGATCGTCGGGCGGCGCGAAAGGCAGCTTGTCGATGACCACCAAGGACAGCGCTTCACCGCGCACGTCGACGCCTTCCCAAAAGCTCTGGCTGCCGACGAGGATGGCGTTGCCGAGGCGGCGGAAGCGTTCCAGCAGTTCGCCCTTGCCCGCCTCGCCCTGCACCAGCAGCGGCAGCTCCAGGCCGGCGCGTTCGAGCGTCTCGGTGAGCAGTTCGTGCGTGCGGCGCATCGCGCGCAACGAGGTGCAAAGGAAGAACGCGCGCCCACCGCTCGCCTGCACCGCCGGGAAGGCGGCCTTGACCACGGCTTCGGTGTAGGCGTGGCTGTTCGGGTCGGGCAGCCCGGTCGGGGCGTAGAGCACGGCCTGCGCGCCGTAGTCGAAGGGACTGTCCCAGCACGCCGTCTCGGCGTCGTAGAGCCCCATCTCGGCGCAGTAGTGGGTGAAGCTGCGCTGCACGGCGAGCGTCGCCGAAGTGAAGATCCAGGCGCGCGGATGCCCGCCCATCTGCTTTTGCATGATGCCGGAGATGACGAGCGGCGTGGCGTTGAGGTGCAGCGCGTGGGTGTAGGTTTCGCCCCAGCGGACCGAATCGGGCGCCGCGTCCTCGCGCCAGCGGCGGAAGCGGATCACCAGTTCGGCGGCGCGCCGCCAGCAGTTTTCCAGACCTTCGGAACGCGCGGCCTGGGTTTCGAGCAGCGCGGTGAACACTTCAAGCTCGCGCAAGAGGCCGACCAGCGCGTTGTCGAACCCGCCGCGCTCGTCGAGCTGGGCGAACGAGAAGCGCGCCGGCTCGACCGGAAGCGTCAGGCGCAGGTCCTTCGCCGCTTTCTCGACGCTGGCGCAGAGCTTGGGCAGGTCGAGACAGTCGCGGGCGCTGACGATGCCTTCGGTGCGTGCATCGTGGGTGAGGTCGAGCACCTGTGCGGTCGAGACGTTTTCGCCGAAGAACAGGCTCGCGGTTTCGGGGAGCTGGTGCGCTTCGTCGAAGATCACCGCGTTGCAGGCGGGCAGGAGTTCGGCCGTGCCTTCGTCGCGAAGCATGACGTCGGCAAAAAAGAGGTGGTGATTGACGACCACCACGTCGGCGGCCATCGCGTCCCGCCGCGCGGCGAGGACGAAGCAATCCTGGTAATACGGGCAATCCTGGCCGAGGCAGTTGTCGCGCGTCGAGGTGACCATCGGCCACACCGCCGAATTTTCCGGCACGCCGGCGCATTCGGCCTTGTCGCCGGTGCGCGTGATTTTGGCGAAGCGTCCGATGCGCTGCGAATGCACGATGTCCTCGCGCGTCAGGAAGCGGCCTTCGTCGAGCGTGCGTTCGAGGTGGTAGTGGCAGAGGTAGTTGGCGCGCCCCTTGAGCAGCGCGATCTTGACCGGCACGCCGAGCACGTCGCGCACGGCCGGAAGGTCGCGCCCGAAGAGCTGGTCCTGCAGGGTCTTGGTGCCGGTCGAGACGATGACCTTACCGCCCGAGAGTAAAGCCGGGACAAGGTAGGCGAAGGTCTTGCCGGTGCCCGTGCCGGCCTCGGCGACGAGCACCTTGTTGCCCTTGAGCGCGGCGGCGATGCGTTCGGCCATCTCCAGCTGCTGCGCACGCAGGCGGTAACCCGGAATGCTGCGCGAGAGCAGTCCGTCAGCGGAGAAGACTTCGGCGAGCGTCGGCATGGCGGGAATTTGCGTTCTAGCCGGTCTGGGAGCGCCTGTGGATGCGCCCTCCAGCCCGGCTACGGGCCGCTTACAGCATGTTCTCCAGGAAGGCGCGGGTGCGCGGATGTTCGGGCGCAGCGAAGAATTCGCGCGAGGGCCGCGACTCGAGGATTTCGCCACCGTCCATGAACACCACGCGGCTCGCCGCTTCGCGGGCGAACCCCATTTCGTGCGTGACGACGATCATGGTCATGTGCTCGTCGGCGAGCTCGCGCATGGTGCGCAGCACTTCGCCGGTGAGTTCGGGATCGAGCGCCGAGGTCGGCTCGTCGAAGAGCATGATGTCCGGCTCCATCGCCAGTGCACGGGCAATCGCCACGCGTTGTTTCTGCCCGCCCGAGAGGCGCGAGGGGTAGGCGTCGCGCTTTTCCAGCAACCCGACCTTGCGCAGCAGTTCCTCGGCCTTGGGAATGATCGCGTCGCGCTTGATGCCCTTGACGGTCATCGGCGCTTCGATGATGTTCTGCAGCACGGTCATGTGCGGGAACAGGTTGAAATGCTGGAAGACCATGCCCATGCGCCCGCACAGGCGGCGCACGTCGGCGTCGGGCAGGTAGTGGCAATGCCCGCTGGCGTCGGTCTTCACCAGCGTTTCGCCTTCGATGTCGATCTGGCCACGGTCGATGGTTTCGAGATGGTTCAGGCAGCGCAGGAAGGTGCTCTTGCCCGAACCCGACGGCCCGATGATGGCCACCGTCTCGCCCTTGTCGAGCGAGAGCGAGACGCCGCGCAGCACCTCAACGTGCCCGAAGCGCTTGTGGATGTCGTGCGCGCGCAGCATCGGCTCATTCGTCATAGACGGCATATTTCTTTTCCATCCGCTGGAAGATGTAGGTCAGCACCAGCGTCATGATCAGGTAGAAGGCGGCGGCGACGACGAAGGGCGTGGTCGAGAAGTCGCGCTGGACGATGCCGCGCGCCGCGCGCAGGAGGTCGTTCATGGCCAGCACGTAGATCAGCGAGGTGTCTTTCACCAGGGTGATCGTCTCGTTGCTGACCGGCGGCAGGATGCGCTTGATCACCTGCGGCAGGACGATGCGCCGCATGGTCTGCGGATAGGTCATGCCCAGCACGCGTGCCGCCTCGTACTGGCCGCGCCCGATCGACTGGATGCCGGCGCGGAAGATCTCGGCGAAATAGGCCGCGTAGTTAAGCACGAAGGCGACGATGGCGGCCGGGAAATCGGGCAGCTTGATGCCGATCACCGGCACGAAGGGCAGCGCGAAGTAGATGAACAGCATCTGCAGCATCAAGGGCGTGCCGCGCATCAGCCAGATGTAGCCGTTCACCGCGCCGCTCACCACGCCGAAGCGCGAGATGCGCAACAGCGCCAGCACCAGGCCGAGCGGCATCGACAACACCAGGGTGATGGCGAAGACCTGCAGGGTGACCCCGGTCCCCTCGATGAGGTGGGGCAGAATTTGTAAGACGTAGTCCATGCGTTAGTGTGCCTCGGGTCGGGTGCACCGGCCGTAGCCCTTGCGGGGTGCGGCGCCGGCGGCGCACGATCGGCGAACACCCAAGGCCCCTCGCATGGCCATCCCCGGTGTGCGCTGCATCTCCCCGATACTCCCTGTTGTTCTGGTGCCCGAACCGTCGGTTACGAAGGCAACGCCCCGGTCCGGAATTCCGGCCGGGGCGTCCCGTGCAACGTCTTGAACGATCAGGGCGTTTCGCTTACGGCTTGATGATGTCCTTGCCGAACCACTTGGTCGAGATCGCGGCGGCCGAACCGTCCTTCTTCATCTCGTCCATCACCTTCTCGATCTTGGCCATCAGCTCGGTATCTTCCTTGCGGGTGCCGATGCCGTAGTCTTCGGTGCCGAAGTGCTGCTCAAGCACGCGGTACTCGCCCGGCTTCTTGGCCGTGTAGTAGCGGCCGACGACTTCATCGACCACCAGCGCGTCCAGACGGCCCGCCGAGAGGTCCATCAGCGCGGTCACGTTGTCGCCGAACTTCTTCAGCTCCTTGAGCGACTTGGCCGTGGCTTCGTCCTTCTGCACCGCCTCGATGGCGCTGCTGCCGTCCTGCACGCCGACGACCTTGCCGGCGAGCCCGGCCTTGTCCTTGATCTCGGCCTTCTCGGTGACCACGATGATCTGGCGGTTCTCAAGGTAAGGCTTGGTGAACAGGATGTTGGCCTTGCGCTGCTCGGTGATCGTCAGGCCGTTCCACAGCACGTCGACGCGCTTGCCCGAAAGCTCGGCTTCCTTGGCGCTCCAGTCGATGGCCTTGAACTTGACCTCGAGGCCCAGACGCTTGCCGGCCTCCTTGGCCAGGTCGATGTCGAAGCCAACGAGTTCGTTCTTGTCGTCGCGGAAGCCCATGGGCGGGAAGTGATCGTCCAGACCGACCGTGATCGCCGCCGGCACGGCAGCGACCGGGGCCGGTGCGGGCGCGGGCTTGGGTGCCGGCGCCGGTTCCTGCTTGCTGCAGGCGGCGATGAACACCCCGGCGACAAGCGCCAGCAGGAGAGCCGAGATTTTTTTCATTGTTCTTCCTTTCAGTACGGGTTGGACAACCCGGACCCAGACTAGCTGTGTTCGGGCTCGCGCGGCAAAACCAGATTGAGCAGGACGGCCAGCACGCCACACAGGCTGATGCCGTGCAGCGAGAAACTGCCAATGGTAACACCAAGCCCGCCAATACCGGTAACCAGCGTCACCGAAACGATGCAAAGATTGCGCGCATTGGACAGTTCGACGCGACCGTCCATGATCGTTTTAAGACCGATCCCTGCGATCGAGCCGAAGAGCAGAACCATGATGCCGCCCATCACCGGCAGCGGGATGGTCTGCAGGACGGCGCCGAACTTGCCGACGAAGGCCATCAGGATGGCAAAGCACGCCGCCCAGGTCATGACCACCGGGTTGAAGTTCTTGGTCAGCATCACCGCGCCGGTCACTTCGCCGTAGGTGGTGACCGGGGGGCCGCCGAACAGGCCGACGACGTTGACCGCCAGACCGTCGCCGAACAGCGTGCGGTGCAGGCCGGGCGACTCGGTGTAGTCCTTGCCGGTGACCGAGCCGATGGCCAGGACGCCGCCGACGTGCTCGACGATCGGGGCGATCGCGACCGGAATCATGAACAGGATCGCGGCCATGTTGAATTCGGGCTTGCCGAACTCGGGGATGGCGATCCACGCGGCGTTGGTGACCTTGGAGAAATCGACGATGCCCATGAAGATCGAGACGACGTAACCGACCGCAACGCCGACCAGGATCGGCACCAGCTTGAGCAGGCCGCGCGCACGGATCGCCGTCAGCATCGTGGCGAGGAGCGAGATCGCGGCGATGGAAATCGCCGTTTCGTACGGGATGACCTGCGCATCGCCGGCCTTACCGGTGGCCATGCCGACCGCGACCTGCGCAAGCCCGAGACCGATCACCATCACCACCGGGCCGATGACCACCGGCGGCAGCAGGCGATGGATGAACTCGACACCGCGCCACTTCACGAGGGCCGCCGCGACGTAGTAGAAGAAGCTCGCGGCAGCCAGCGCGCCGAGCGTCGCCGGCATGCCCCAGGTCTGCACCGAGTAGATCACCGGCGCGATGAAGGCAAAGCTCGAACCGAGGTAGATCGGCACCTGACGCTTGGTGCAGAACTGGAAGATCAGGGTGCCGATGCCGGCGCCGAGCAGCGCCAGACTGGGGTTGAGGCCGGTCAGAAGCGGCACGAGGACGGTCGCGCCGAAGGCGACGAACAGGATTTGCGCGCCGGAGAGGGCGGTGCGCCAAACGGGTTCGGTGGCAGTGTTCATGGTTCTCCTTGTAGAAAGACTGGCTAAAAAAAAGAGCCCGGAGGCTCTTTTTCCCGCTTACTTGGTTCCGAAAATCTTATCGCCCGCATCTCCGAGGCCGGGCATGATGTAACCCACCTCGTTGAGCCGGTCGTCGACCGCCGCGGTGTACACGTCGACGTCGGGATGCGCGTCCTGCATGGCCTTGATGCCTTCCGGCGCGGCAACCAGAACCAGAGCGCGCACGTGCTTGCAGCCGTTGCGCTTGAGCATGTCGACGGTGGCAATCAAGGAGCCGCCGGTGGCGAGCATCGGATCGACGATCAGCGCCATGCGCTCGTCGAGCTGGCCGACGAAGCGCTCAAAATACGGCTCGGGCGCCAGCGTCTCGTGGTTGCGGGCGATGCCGACCACGCTCACCTTGGCGCTGGGAATCAGGTCGAGCACGCCATCGAGCATGCCCAGGCCGGCGCGCAGGATGGGCACCACGGTGACCTTCTTACCCTTGATCTGGTCGATCTCGACCGGACCGGCCCAGCCCTGGATGGTGCAGCGCTCGAGCTCGAAGTCGCGGCAGGCTTCGTACGTGAGCAGGCGCGCCAGCTCGGCGGTCAGTTCACGGAATTTTTTGGTGCTGATATCGACCTCGCGCAACAGGCCGATTTTGTGCTTGACGAGTGGATGACGAACCTCGACGACAGGCATGACGCTCTCCGCTGATGTGAATTCTGGCTAAACCGGAAAATTATAACCTCAAAGCCTTCGTAATGCACGAACTTTCCCTTTCGAGAAAGGAAATGCTCGAATTCGCGCTTTCGATATGACGATTGCACAGGCAGGCGATATACTCGAAGTTTTTTGCACGCGCCGTGCCCCACTGGAGACTTGAGAAGCAATGTCAATCGCGCAACGCCTGACGGTACTCATCGCCACCTCGATCGCCATCCTGTTCCTGCTCTCCGGCACCATGTACACCGAGATGCGCAAAGTGTACGAAACCACCAACTACGCCAACACCAACAGCATCCCCAGCCTGCAGCTCCTCAACGACGCCAACACCCAGTTTCTGCGGCTGCGCAGCGACATCTACGGACACGTCATCACCAATGATCCGCGCGCCAAGATCGAGCTCGAAAAAACCGCGACTAATCGCTTCAAGGAAATCGGCACCCTCTTCGGAAAATACGAAAAACTGATCTCGGACGAGAAAGACCGACAACTGGCCAAAGAGCTCGTGACCGCACTCAGCACCTACCAGCACGACCTCGAAGTCGTCCTCGCCGCCTCGCGTGACTACCGCACCGAGGATGCGATGCGCGAAATCGAGACCGCACGCCAGGTCGGAGAAAAACTGAGCGCGCTTTTCGACAAGCTGATGGATCTCAACGAGGAAACGGGGCGCGAACACGCCGCAAGCGCGGCCAGCGAAATCAAGCGCGCCACACTGATCAACGTTGCCCTGCTGGCCGCTGCCATTGCCGTCTCGCTGATCATCGGGATCGGGATCACGCGCAGCGTCACGCGCCGGGTCCTGGCCGCCAACACCCTCGCCGGACGCATCGCAGCGGGCGACCTGAGCCACGCCGAAACGGCGGAGGCCAAAGGGCGCGACGAGCTGGCGCAACTGCTGCAATCGCTCGAACGGATGCGCCAGGACCTCGCCCAGACGATCACTGCCGTGGCGGGCAACGCCGAGCGCGTGGTCGACTCCGCCAGCCAACTCGCGGGCACGGCGCAGCAAGTCACGCAAAGTACCGAAGGACAAACTGCGGCCACCGCCTCGGCCGCCGCTGCGGTGGAAGAAATGACAGTCAGCATTGACCACATTGGCAGCAGCGCCCACGATGCCAACAGCCAGGCCGCCAACGCCGGCACCCTGGCAGTGCAGAGCGGCAAGAGCGTGGACGACGCGACGCGGCAAATCTCCAAGGTCGCCGCGCAGGTCGAGGACACCGCCAAGACGATGCAGGCGCTCGCCGAACAGGTGCAACAGATCGGCAACATCACCACGGTCATCCGCGAAGTCGCGGAACAGACCAACCTCCTCGCGCTCAACGCCGCCATCGAGGCCGCGCGCGCCGGCGAACAGGGCCGCGGCTTCGCCGTCGTCGCCGACGAAGTACGCAAGCTCGCCGAACGCACCACGACCTCGGTGCAAGAGATCAGCGCCGTCGTCACCGCCATCCAGAACGGCGCCGCGACCGCGGTCGACAGCATGCAGACCAGCCGCGGCGTGGTCGGCGCGGTCGTGGTCAGCGCCAATCAAGCCAGCACCTCGATGCAAAACATCCTCAGCACCTCGGAAACCGTGCGCCATTCGATCGAAGCGATTTCCGATGCCTTGCGCGAACAAAAGACCACCTCGACCGACCTCGCCCGCAACGTCGAATCGATCGCCCAGCTGTCGGAGGAGAACGCCCAGGCGGTGGACTCGGTCGCCGACACGGCCAAGCAACTGGTTACGCTGGCCGACGAACTCAAACAGAGCATCGCCCGCTTCCGCCTCTAGAACGTCCAAAACCGCGCCTTAAGCGGAACCTCCCCGCCCGCCGCTCCGGGCGGGGAATGAACCACAAAAAAAGCCTTCCAAAACACGCCGAAAGTTATACGCCAAGGGCATTCCCGGGCTTGGCAAGCACGCCCCGCCAAGGTATGGTTTGAGGACCTCTGCCGACACTTGGACCGCACGCCATGACCATCGCTCAAAGGCTGATCGTGTTGATCGCCAGCACCACGCTGTGCCTGCTTTTGCTCTCCGGTCTCGCCTACCTGCAGATGGACAAGGTCTACCGGGCGGCCAACTACGGTAACGAAGACACCGTGCCGAGCATGCTCACGCTCGACCGCGCCGCGACGGCCTTTTACCGCCTGCAGCACTGGATGCTGACGCACGCGGTCAGCCACGACGCCAAGAAAAAGGTCGATATCGACAAACGCATCGAGCAAGAAACCGCCCGGGTCGAACAGGAACTCAAGAACTACGCCGAACTCGTCAGCGACGACGAGGATCGCCGCCTGCTCGCCGAAAATCAGCGCCTCTTTACCGAGTTCAAGGACGTCGTGGCCGCAGTCGTCGCGCTGTCCTGGGATTACGAACAGGAAAACGCCATTCTCAAGGTTGCCGAGAAGCAGCCGCTCGCCGACGCCCTCTCCGGCCAGTTCGCCAAGCACAAGCTCCACAACGAAGCGCTCGGCAAACGCGAGGCCGAAGCCGCCGCAGCCACCAAGCGCCAGGCCGCCTTCGTCTCGCTCGCCCTGCTCGCCGCCGCGGTCGCCGTCTCGCTGGCCATCGGCATCGGCACCATGCGCCGGCTTACGGCCCGCATCGCCCAAGCCAACCGGCTCGCGGCCCAGGTCGCCGGCGGCGATCTGCGCGCCATGCAGGATGCGGCCCCGCGCGGCGGCGACGAAATCGGCCGGCTGATGGATTCACTCGAACGCATGCGCGCCGACCTGGCGCAGACGATCGCCGAGGTCGCCACCCACGCCGGCGAAGTCGACGACGCCACCACCCAGCTTTCGGACTCCGCGCAACGCGTCGCCCAAAGCACCGAAGGCCAGACGGCGGCCACCGCCTCGGCGGCCGCCGCGGTCGAGGAAATGACGGTCAGCATCGACCACATTGCCTCGAGCGCACAGGACGCCAACCAGCAAGCCCGCGACGCCGGCCTGCGCGCCGAGGACAGTGGCCAGGCGGTGGCGACCGCAGCGGCCCAGGTCGAACGCGTCGCCGGGCACGTGGAAACCACCTCCGGACAGATGGGACGGCTCTCCGAGCAAGTGCGGCAGATCGGGCGCATCACCACCGTCATCCGCGAAGTCGCCGAGCAGACCAACCTCCTCGCGCTCAACGCCGCCATCGAAGCCGCGCGCGCCGGCGAACAAGGCCGCGGCTTCGCCGTCGTCGCCGACGAGGTGCGCAAGCTCGCCAACGCACCACGACCTCGGTGCAAGAGATCAGCGTCGTCGTCACCGCCATCCAGAACGGCGCCAACGAAGTGGCCGGCAGCATGCAGGCCAGTCACGACGAAGTCGGCACGGTCGTCAACACCGCCGGCCAGGCCAGCGATTCGATGCGGGAAATCCGCAAGGCCTCGGAAACCGTGCGCCATTCGATCGAAGCCATTTCCGACGCCCTGCGCGAGCAGAAATCGACCTCCACCGACCTCGCCCGCAATGTCGAGTCGATCGCCCGCCTCTCCGACGACAATGCCCACGCCGTCGACGCGGTCGCCGACACCGCACGCCGCCTGGTCGACCTCTCCACGGCGCTCAAATCCAGCGTTTCCCGCTTCCGGCTCTGATCCGGCGGACGCCGGCCGCCCTCCCGAAGCCACATCCGGTGTGGCCTCGGGGCGAACCATTCGTCGCGGCGCTTGACCAACCCTGGACAACACCGCAACAATCCATCAGGAAAGGACACGAACCATGCTCGACACGCCCGTCAGCGATTTCGAACTGCCGGCGACCGGCCCCACCCCCTTCCGTCTTTCCGCGCAGCGCGGAAAAACCGTGGTCCTCTACTTCTACCCCAAAGACAGCACCCCCGGCTGCACCACCGAGGCGCAGCAATTCCGCGACCTCCACGCTGACTTTCTGGCCGCTGGCTGCGTGCTTGCGGGCGTCTCGCGCGACAGCCTGCGTTCGCATGAAAACTTCAAGACCAAGCAAGCCCTCCCCTTCGAGCTGATCAGCGACACCGACGAGACGCTTTGCCAGCGTTTCGGCGTCATCAAGGAGAAGAAGCTGTACGGCAAGCTGGTGCGCGGCATCGAGCGCAGCACCTTCGTCATCGATGCTCACGGCATCTTGCGCCGCGAATGGCGCGGCATCAAGGTTCCGGGTCATGCCCAGGGGGTTCTCGATTACGTGAGAACCCTCTGACCCTTCCATCGGCAACAGGAGATCCGCATGCTTCACAAGACGAGCACTCGCAGCAAGAGCAAGAAATCGTCCGCCCCGCACAGCAAGATCTTCGTCCTCGACACCAACGTCCTCCTGCACGACCCGACCAGCGTCTACCGTTTCGAGGAAAACGACGTCTATCTGCCGATGATGACGCTCGAAGAACTCGACAACAACAAGAAAGGGCTCTCCGAAGTCGCCCGCAACGCGCGCCAGGTGACGCGCACCCTCGACGAAATCGTCAGCAGCCACACCGAGGCCATTGGCAAGGGCATTCCCTTGGCCAGCCCGTCGCACAAGCTGGCCAGCGGGCGCCTCTTCCTGCAAACCGAAGCCATCGCCAACGACCTGCCGATCGGCATCCCGACCGCCAAGGCCGACAACCAGATCCTGGCCGTCCTCATCCACCTGCAGCGCCTCAACCCCGACCGCCCGGTCATTCTGGTGTCCAAGGACATCAACATGCGCATCAAGGCGCGCGCGCTGGGGCTCGAGGCGCAGGATTACTTCAACGACAAGGTTCTCGAAGACACCGACCTCCTGTACAGCGGTATCCGCCAGCTTCCGGCTGATTTCTGGGACAAGCACGGCCAGGGCATGGAGTCCTGGAAGCACGACAACCGCACCGCCTACCGCGTCAAAGGGCCGCTCTGCGCCAAGCTGCTGACCAACGAATTCCTGTTTCAGGACGATGCGCAGCCTCCCTTCCAGGCCGTGGTGCGCAACGTCACGGGCAAGAGCGCAGAATTCGAGACGCTGATCGACTACAGCCATCCCAAGAATGCCGTCTGGGGCATCACCGCGCGCAACCGCGAGCAGAACTTCGCCCTCAATCTGCTCATGGACCCGGAGATCGACTTCGTCACCCTGCTCGGCCAGGCCGGCACCGGAAAAACGCTGCTCACCCTCGCCGCCGCACTGACCCAGGTGCTCGACAGCCGCCGCTACACGGAAATCATCATCACCCGCGTCACCGTTCCGGTCGGCGAGGACATCGGCTTCCTGCCCGGGACCGAGGAAGAAAAGATGAGCCCCTGGATGGGCGCCCTCGAAGACAACCTCGAAGTGCTCAACAAGACCGACGAGCAGGCCGGCGAGTGGGGGCGCGCGGCCACCCACGACCTGATCCGCAACCGGATCAAGATCAAGTCGCTCAATTTCATGCGCGGACGCACCTTCCTCAACAAATTCCTGATCATCGACGAGGCGCAGAACCTCACCCCGAAGCAGATGAAGACCCTGGTCACCCGCGCCGGCCCCGGCACCAAGGTGGTTTGCATGGGCAACATCGCCCAGATCGACACCCCTTACCTCACCGAGGGCAGTTCAGGGCTCACCTACGTCGTCGACCGCTTCAAGGGCTGGGCCCATTCCGGCCACGTGACCCTGCAGCGCGGCGAGCGCTCCCGGCTCGCGGACCACGCCGCCGAAGTGCTATAATCGGCGCCACGTTAGAGCCGTGTCCCTGTTGACACGGCTCTGTCGTTTTGGCGGTTCGCCGCCCTTGGCGGGCGCTCGCCCGACCCCCGCAGCTGCATCTTTCAGGCGGCGCGAAACGTTCGGCGCCCGGATCAAGGCGCGTCGACCCGCGCCGAGTGTCAACGCATTCCGGAGCGTCGATGAAACGCCGCGACTTTCTTTCCGCCACGGCGATCCTGTCCCTGCTGGGCGCCGCCCCAGCCTTGGCGCAAACCAAGAAGGCCCAGGAAAAAGCCAAGAAGCCGAAACCCAAGCCCAAGACCAACAAGAAGCCGGCCGCAGCGGCCAGCGAGACCGACAGCACCGGCGCGCACAGCGAACCGCGCAACGCGGTCAGCCTGCCCGACGAGCCGGCGCCCAACTGGCGCGGCCACGACGTACGTTCGACGCTCACCCTCGCTCCGACGCGCGGCCCGACCCGGCTCTGGCTGCCCCTCGTCCAGTACCGTGACACGCCCTGGGCGCGCTCGCTCGGCCACCGCTGGCAGGGCAACTTCAGCCAGGCCGGCATCTACCGCGATCCGGTCGCCGACATGGAGGTGTTCTACGCCGAATGGCCCAACGGCGGCGAAGAGATGCGCCTTGAGCTGACCAGCCAGATCGCCACCCAGGATCGGCACTTCGACATCACCCGGCGCAACAACGTCGCCGAGCGCACCGAAGTCCTGCGCCGCTGCCTGCAGCCGACCGAGCAGATGCCGACCGACGGCATCGTGCATCGCACGGCCGAACGCGCCATCGGCCGCGTCAAGGACCCGCTGGCCATGGCCAAGGCCGTTTACGAATGGGTGATCGACAACACCAGCTACGACCCGCAAGCCGCCGGCATCGGCAACCAGAACATCGGACAGATGCTCGACAGCGGCCGCCTGGCCGGACGCAGCGCCGACATTTCGCTGCTCTTCGTGGCCCTTTGCCGCTCGCTGGGCATCCCGGCCCGTCCGGTCTTCGGCCTGCGGCTGGACAGCTCCCGCCTGTTCGGCAGCCTGGGCGTCACGGGCGACCTGAGCCAGGCGCAGCATTGCCGCGCCGAGTTCTACGTACCGGGTTACAGCTGGGTGGCGGTCAATCCGTCCGACGTGCGCAAGGCCATCCACGACGAACAACTGAGCCTGCAGGACCCCAAGCTGAACGTGCTCAAGAAATTGCTCTTCGGCTTTTGGGAAATGAACTGGATCGGCTACAACGCGGCCCAGGACGTCAACCTGCGCGGCCTGAACGGCGCGCCACTACCCTACCTCGCCGCGCCCAAGCTCGAAACGCCCGAAGGCCTGTTCGACCCGTCGTCCGGAACGCGTCTGAGCTACGCCGTCCGCGCCGAACGCAGCGCCGTCTAAGTCAAGGTTTTCATGGCCTCGGATCCCGATCCGAGGCCATGCCGGAAGGCAAGCGGGATGCGACCTCCAGGCCGGCTACAGGGCGCATCCAGCGGCCCTTCCAGGGGCGCACGGCGCACCCCGCGACCAAGGCAAGTGAAGCCGACGGCGCAGCGAGCAGACCGCGCCGCCAAGGGACTCCCAACGCTCAGTACAGGTCTTCGACCTTGCCCATGCCGTGCGCCAGGCTTTCGAAGCGCGTGTATTCGCCGAGGAAGGCCAGGCGCACCGTCCCGATCGGGCCGTTACGCTGCTTGGCGATGATGATCTCGGCCGTGCCCTTGTCCGGGCTATCCGGGTTATAGACTTGGTCGCGGTAGATGAACATGATGATGTCCGCGTCCTGCTCGATGGCGCCCGATTCGCGCAGGTCGGACATCACCGGGCGCTTGTTCGGCCGTTGCTCGAGCGAGCGGTTAAGCTGCGAGAGCGCGATCACCGGCACGTGAAGCTCTTTGGCTAGGCCTTTCAAGGAACGCGAGATTTCCGAGATTTCGCTGGCCCGGTTCTCGCCGCCGCCCGGGTTGGCGCCCGTCATCAGCTGCAGGTAGTCGATGATGATGAGGCCCAGCTGCCCGCACTGGCGCGCCAAGCGCCGCGCCCGCGCGCGCAGGTCGATCGGGTTGAGCGCCGGCGTCTCGTCGATGTAGAGCGGCGCCTCGTGCATCTTGCCGAGGGCAAACGACAGCCGCGACCACTCGTCGTCATTGAGCCGACCGGTGCGCACGCGGTGCGCATCGAGCTTGCCGACCGAGGACAGCATCCGCATGGCCAGCTGCGCGCCGCCCATTTCCATGGAGAACACGGCGACCGGCAAACCGACTTCGATCGCCACGTTCTCGCCCATGTTGAGCGCGAACGAGGTTTTACCCATCGACGGACGCCCGGCGACGATGATCAGGTCGCCCGGCTGCAGGCCCGAGGTGCGCGCATCGAGGTCGCCGTAGCCGGTCGGCACGCCGGTGATGTCGGACGGATTCTCGCGGTCGTGCAGTTCCTGAATGCGATCGACGACCTGAGTGAGCAGCGGATTGATGTGCTGGAAGCCCGTCTGGCTGCGGAAACCGCTCTCGGCGATGGCGAACACCCGCGCTTCGGCCTCGTCGAGCAACTGCTTCGGGTCGCGCCCGAGCGGGTTGAGCGCGTTGCCGGCAATCTCGTCGCCGGCCGTCACCAGTTTGCGCAGGATCGCCCGGTCGCGCACGATCTCGGCATAACGCCGGATGTTCGCCGCCGACGGCGTGTTGGCCGCCAATTCGCCGAGGTAAGCGAGGCCGCCGGTCTCGCCCGATTCGCCGGCGTGGTCGAGGCTCTCGGCCACCGTGACCACGTCGGCCGGCTTGCCGCGTTCGAGCAGCCGGCGGATCTGACGGTAGATCCGGGTGTGCTCGTCGCGGTAGAAATCGGCCTCGCCGACGAGGTCCGCGATCTTGTCGAAGGCCGCATTGTCGAGCAGCAAACCGCCGAGCACCGACTGCTCGGCCTCCATCGAATGCGGCGGCACGCGCAATTGGGCAATCGCAGGATCGTCGGAGTCGGCAAACGAGCCGCTGCCCGGCTTCTTGGGGAATTTAGAATTGAACGGCTTGGCCATCGAACATCACCGGGCAAACCGGAGCGCACCGGCGCCCCGAAAAAATGGGAGTGTACCGCACCGGACGACGCTCCGCACGATGACGGCATCGCCTCCGGAAATCCGCAGGCGGAAACAAAAAAGCCCTGCACGGAAGTCCGGGCAGGGCTTCATGGCGCCGCGAGCCTTAACGCGCGGCGCTCCGGGTCGACTTACTGCTCGCCGACGATGACGACCTTGACGGTGGCCACGACGTCGGTGTGCAGCGAGACTTCCAGTTCCGACTCGCCGATCATCTTCAGCGGGCCGGTGGGCATGCGCACGGCCGACTTCTCGAGATCGAAGCCGAGCTTGGCCAGACCTTCGGCGACGTCGTGGTTGGTCACCGAACCGAACAGACGGCCATCAACACCAGCCTTACGGGCGATGGTGACGACCACGCCTGCGAACTTCTCGGCGAGCGCCTTGGCGGCGTCGAGCTTCGCGGCGGCGGCAGCCTCGAGTTCAGCGCGCTTGGCTTCGAACTCTTTCAGGGCGACCGGCGTGGCACGCTTGGCCTTGCCTTGCGGGATCAGGAAATTACGGGCGTAGCCGTCCTTGACCTTGACGAGATCGCCCAGGTTGCCGAGGTTGACGACCTTTTCCAGCAGAATGATTTGCATCGTCTTTCCTCCAGCTTATTGATGGTTGTCGGTGTAGGGCAGCAGCGCCAGGAAGCGCGCGCGCTTGATGGCCACCGACAGCATGCGCTGGTAGCCGGCCTTGGTACCGGTCAGACGGGCCGGCATGATCTTGGCGTTCTCGGCGATGTATTCCTTGAACAGGTCGACGTCCTTGTAGTCGATCTCTTCCATCTTCTCGGCCGAGAAGCGGCAGAACTTGCGCCGCTTGAACATGCCGCCGCCGCGCTTCTTGACGTTCTTGTCGTCTTTCTTTTTGAAGAACCTAGCCATTTTGCTTTCCTTCAGTAAATTCTATCGTGTTGATGTGCAGTCTCAGCTGTTTGCTGCGCTGGCTCCGCTGGGCGAGAAATCCGGTCAGCTTGACCTCGACTCCCGGCGTCGCCGCCTGCAGCCATTTCGCGTTATCCCCGAGGGCCACGGCGTGAAGTTCACACTCGATGAGCCTGGGGTGGCCTGCCTCGATCTGTTCCGAACGGTGCCCAATCACGCATTCCGTCACCGGCACGCCGGCGGGGGTGTAGCGCAGGGCCTTGCGCTCGATCAGGACGCCGGCAAGCTCGACGCGATTCAGCTGAGCCTCGACTTAGTTCGCAGCCTGTTCGGCAGCCGGAGCCGCGGCGGCCTGCTCTTCTTGAGCGTTGGCCAGCATCGAGCGCGACTTCTCTTCCTTCATCATCGGCGAAGGCGTCGTCACGGCGCGCTTCATCTTGATGGTCAGGTGGCGCAGGACGGCGTCGTTGAACTTGAAGCCGTGCTCGAGTTCGGCGAGGACTTCACCGTTGCACTCGATGTTCATCAGCACATAGTGCGCCTTGTGCAGCTTCTGGATCGGGTAGGCGAGCTGGCGACGACCCCAGTCCTCAAGACGGTGGATCTGCCCGCCGTTCGAGGTGACGAGCGTCTTGTAACGCTCGACCATCGCCGGGACCTGTTCGCTTTGGTCCGGGTGGACGATGAAAACAATTTCGTAATGACGCATGAACGCTCCTTACGGTTAAAGCCCCCCGCCATGCGAACGGTGGGGCAAGGTGGAAAAGCGGGCGATTATACTCGCAGTACGGCTTGAAAATCAATGCGTTTCCCAGACTCACGCAGCTTACGCTCAAGGCGGCCCACGCTGGCGGGCCGCCTTGCCGGGGCCATCCCCGTTCAGGCCGCCACTCGGCCCAGCGCCTGTTGCAGCTGCTCAAGCGCCGCGGGGTCCTCGATGGTCGTCAAATCACCCGGATCGCGCCCCTCGGCCAGCGCCTGGATCGAGCGGCGCAGGAGCTTGCCCGAGCGCGTCTTGGGCAGCACAGTGAGGAAATGCACGCGACTCGGGCGAGCGATCGCCCCCAGGCTGTCATCAACCTGCTTGAACACCGCCTTTTCGAGCTCGGCGCGTTTCTCGGGCGTGGCGATACTCGCCGCGTCCTTGACCACGGCGAAGGCCATCGGCATCTGCCCCTTGAGCGGATCGGCGACGCCGACCACCGCCACTTCGGCGATCGCCGGGTGCCCCTGCACCGCTTCCTCGATCTCGCGTGTGCCAAGGCGATGACCGGCGACGTTGATCACATCGTCGGTGCGCCCGAGGATGTAGTGGTAGCCCTCCTTGTCCTTGATCCCCCAGTCGAAGGAGGAATAGACCAGCGGCTCGCGGAAGAGCGAAAAGTACGTCGACACGAAACGCGCATCGTCACCCCAGACGGTCGACAGACAGCCCGGTGGCAAGGGCGGCACGATGCCGACGATGCCTTTCTCGTCGGCATCGCAGACCGTACCGTCTTCTCGGAAGACCTTGAGGTTGTAGCCGTAAACCGGAAAGCTCGGCGTGCCGTAGCGGATCTCGGTCTTCTCGATGCCCGGCATCGCTGCCAGGATCGGCCAACCGGTCTCGGTCTGCCAGTAGTTGTCGATCACCGGTTTACCGAGCGCGTTCATCATCCACTCGTGCGTCAGCTGGTCAAGCGGCTCGCCGGCGAGAAAGAGGTGCTTGAGACTGGAGAGGTCATGCTTGCGCATGTAGGCGAGGTCGTGCTTTTTCAGCACCCGTGCCGCGGTCGGCGCCGAGAACATGACGTTAACCCGGTACTTCTCGACGATCTGCCACCAGATGCCCGGATCCGGACGCAAGGGCGTGCCCTCGTACATGATCGTGCACATCCCGGCGATCAAGGGCCCGTAGATGATGTAGGAATGACCGACGACCCAGCCGATGTCGGAGGTTGAGAACATCGTCTCGCCTTCGCCACCGCAGTAGATGTAGGCCATCGAAGCTGCCAGCGCCACGGCGTAACCGCCGGTGTCGCGCTGCACGCCTTTGGGTTTGCCGGTGGTGCCCGAGGTGTAGAGGATGTATGAAGGCTCGGACGATTCGAGCCACACCACTGGCACGTCGGCGTCAAGACACTCCGCGCGCAACGCGGCGTAATCGACGTCGCGCCCCGGTACCGTGTTGAAGCCGACGTCGATGCCACGATCGACCATCAACACATGCTCGGGCTGATGCCGGGCGAGTTTAATGGCATCGTCGAGCAGGTGCTTGTAGGGCACGGCCTTGCCGCCGCGCATGCCGGCGTCGGACGAAACAATCAGCTTGGGCGTCGCGTCGTCGATGCGCGTAGCGAGCGAACCTGAGGCAAAGCCGCCGAAGACGACCGAATGGATGGCGCCGATGCGCGCGCAGGCAAGCATGGCGAACGCCGCTTCGGGAATCATCGGCATGTAGATCAGCACCCGGTCGCCCCGGCCGACGCCGAGACGCTGCATCACCGCCGCCATGCGCATCACCTCGGTGCGCAACTCGGCGAACGAATAAACGACTTCGCGCTCGGTTTCGGTGGAGATGAAGACCAGGGCCCGATCGTTCGGACGCTTGGCTGCATGCCGGTCGACGGCGTTATGACAGAGGTTGGTGCGCCCGCCGACGAACCAGCGGGCAAAGGGTGGACGCGAGTAATCCAGCGTTTTTTCGAAGGGCGTCTGCCAATCGATGCGCTGGGCCTCGGCGGCCCAGAAGGCGTCGGGATTTTCGATCGATTGCTGATGAAAGGCCTGGATGGTCGTCATACGAGATCCTTCGCGGATGCGACACACCTGCACTGGTCATACTACTTCTGCCCGGCGTCTTTTTTTCCTTGCACCAGGTCAGCACAACGTCGTTCCAAGTCCGCGAGCGGCAGTCCCATGCCGTACTCACGCTCAAGCTGCTGCAACAAAGGCAAGAGGGCGTTGAGCAGATTCGGCATGTAGGGGCGCAACTGCGCCTCCCGCCCGGTACTGATCCACTCGAGCGCTAACTCGAGGCTCATCTCCTGCCCGTCCGCAAGGCCCGGCGGAGGCGGTGCCTGCGGAGCAGCCGCGGGCGCATAAACCTCCTGACAGGTCACGATGCGATTGCCTCCCGCCTGCTGGGCCTCGCCCAGGCGCTTGGCCGCCAGCTCGATCAAAGCCCCCGCCGAAGTCACGATGTCGGCAGGACTGTTACTGACCCCAACACTGACCGAGAGGTTCAATCGCCGCCCATGCACACTGATGCTGGCCGCCGAGATCGCATCGCGAAGACGGACACCGAAGGCCGCGCAAGCCGGATAGGAAGTTCCCGGCGAAATCACCACCAACTGGCTGCCAGCGAAGTGCCCAAGGCTGTCCTCGCGCCGAACCTTGCCGCCCAGCATGCCGATGAAACGCTTCTGCAGTTCGTTGACGATCTCGTCGCCATAGGTCTCGCGTAGGGCGCCAACATTGTCGAAGCTGAGCACGACGGCGCTGACTTCGCTGCCGTGGCGCAAGGCATGCGACAAGGCCTGGGCGGCCTGGAGTTCGATGTACTTGCGGGTAAAGAGGCCGGTCTGCGGATTTTGAACGTGCTGCTCGAGGTTTTCCTGCAGATCCTGCTGCGTCCGCCCCAGGGTCAGCAGGGTCGAGACGCGCGTCAGCAGCTCTGCGGTTCCGGCGCTGCGGGCGATGAAGTCCGACGCGCCGTGATTGCGGGCACGCTCGACCGCGGCATCGTCATCGCCGGAAACCATCAGCATCGGCACACGCGCCAGACGCTGCAGGCGTGACCCACGCAAACGCTGCAACAACCCATCGCCATCAAGGACCGGCAAAGCCAGCGCGCAGATCACCAGCCGGATCGAATGATCGAGCACCAGCACCTGCCAGGCCGATTCGCCATCCGACTCCTCGCGCACGTCGAAATGCTCGCGCAAGGTCTTGCCGAGCATGGCCCGCGCCATGCGCGACTCGTCCACGATCAGGATGCGCGGCCGTTCCGACGACGAAGTCGGCAACGGAGTCGACGACAAATCGACACCCATCCCCTTTCCCTCAGGCATCGCCTCAGTCCCCACCGACCTCAACCACCACCCGCCCCTGGATCCGCCCCTCGAGGAAGTCATCGAACACGCCGGGCAATTCCACGAACTGAACCCGACGCGCCATCTGCGCCAGATGGCGCGGCCGCAGGTCGCTCGCCAGACGCGCCCAGACCTGCTCGCGACGGGCATGCGCCGTCTGGCTCGAATCGATGCCGAGCAAGCTGACGCCGCGCAGGATGAAGGGCATCACCGTGGTGTTGAGTGCGGTATCGGCCGCAAGGCCGATGCTGGCCACCGTTCCGCCGTACTGCATGCCGCTCAAAATCCAGGCCAGCACCGCACCGCCCAGGTTATCCACCGCCCCCGCCCACAGGGCTTTGTCGAGCGGCCGGATGCGCGCCAGATCGAGCTCACCGCGCAAGCGCACTTCGCTCGCCCCGAGGCCGCGCAGGTAATCGACGCTCGCGGCCTTGCCGGTCAGCGCGGTCACCTGATAACCGGCTTGCGCCAGCATGTCGACGGCCAGGCCCCCGACGCCACCGGTGGCGCCGCTGACGATCACCGGCCCGTTTTCCGGACGCAAACCATTCTCTTCCATGCGCTGGATGCCAAGCGCAGCGGTAAAACCCGCGGTGCCCAAGGCCATCGCCTCGAACAAGCTTAAGCCTGATGGCAAGGGGAACAGCCAATCGCCCGGCAGGCGCGCGTACTGGGCGTAACCGCCGTGATGCGCAACGCCAAGGTCATACCCCGTGGCCAGGACCGCATCGCCCGGCGAAAAGCGCGGGTCGGCGCTGGTTTCGACGATGCCCGCCAGGTCGATGCCGCCGACGCAGGGAAAACGGCGGATGATGCGACCGGCGCCGGTCGCCGCCAAGGCATCCTTGTAGTTCACGCTCGAGTAGGCCACGCGCACGACCACGTTGCCCGGATCGAGGCGCGTCGCGTCCAGATCAGCGAAACTGGCCTGCACCCGCCCTTCCGACTCCTCGATCAAATACCCCTTGAAGGATTCCATTCCCAACGTCTTCTCCTTGTTCCTTGCGCCGAACGGCTGCCGCCAATGGCGACCACATTCCCGAATATTACTCCCCCGCGCCAGCCGCGCAAACGACAGCGAGTGACGGGAAACACCTGCGCCCGATATCGGTTACCATACGGGACACGTGCCCGACCATGCGCGCACGTCATAATAACGAGCCTTACCGACGGGGAATTTCATGCACATCTCGGACACATCGACCCGAACTCGCACCGCATTCGCCCTGCATGCCGTTTGCGGCGCCTTGCTTATCCTCTCCAGCCTGCCGGCGACGGCCGCGAGCACCCTCGACAAGGTGGCGAAAAGCGGAGTGGTTTCGCTCGGCTATCGGGACAACTCGCTGCCGTTTTCCTACCTCAATGCCGACAAACGCCCGATCGGCTACTCGATCGACATCTGCCTCAAAATTGTCGATGCGCTCAAGCGCGAGATCAAGCGCAACGACCTGAATGTCAAATACGTGAAGGTCACCACGGAAACGCGGCTGAAATCGCTCGAATCCGGGGAAATCGACCTCGAATGCGGCTCGACCAACGCCAGCGCCGAGCGGCGCAAACTGGCCGACTTCACCATCCCGACCTACATCGCCTCGACCCGGCTGCTCGTCAAGAGTGACAGTGGCATCAAGTCGGTCTACGACCTCGCCGGCAAGACCGTGGTAATGACCAAGGGCACGACGCAGGAAAAGCTCTTCGCCGAGATCAACAAAAACCATACCCTGCGCGCCAAGACGGTACTCGGCAACACGCACGATGAATCGTTCGCCTTGCTCGAGGCGGGGAAGGCCGACGCCTTCATGCTCAACGACATCCTGCTCGCCTCGGTGCGCAGCACGTCCAAGACCCCTGACCGCTACGTCCTCACCCGCGACCCGCTGACCATCGACCCCTTGTCGCTGACCCTGCGCAAGAACGACGATGCGTTTCGCAAAATCGTCACCGGCGAAATTCACCGCCTGATCACCCAGGGTGAAATCAACGGCATGTACCGTAAGTGGTTCGAGTCGCCGATTCCGCCCAACCAAGTCAATCTCAAGCTGCCAATGAGCTACCTTTTGCGCGACTCCTTCAAGTCGCCGACCGAGTGGTTGCCGTAACGACCCAGAAACCGTTTCTGCTCCACTCGACGCTGCCTCGCCGCCATGATTCATGCACGCGACGCTGCATCACTGCGCCGCAACGCTCGCCGTTTTCAACCACTTGGATTCGAACGGAGGATGAAATGCTGTTGCAGCTCAAGGAAATCAGCCCGACCAAGCGACGCGGCTTGGTCGGTTTTCTTATCGGCATTGCCTGCCTCTCCGCTGCCGCCGCCCCGCCCACCCTCGACAAGATCGCCAAGTCCGGCAGCGTTGTTCTCGGCTACCGCGACGCCGCCGCGCCTTTCGCCTATCTCGACGAAAACAAACGCCCCGTCGGTTACTCGCTCGACATCTGCCTGAAAATCGTCGATGCCATCAAACGCGACCTCAAGCGCAACGATCTCGCCGTCAAATACGTCCCGGTCAGTGCGGCAACGCGGCTGACCGCGCTCACTTCGGGCGAAATCGACCTCGAATGCGGCTCGACGACCAGTACCGCCGAGCGCCGCAAACAGGTTGCCTCGACGATCCCCACCTTCGTTGCCGCCGTACGCCTCCTCGCGCCGAGCAAGAGCGGGATCAAATCGATCTACGACCTGGGCGGAAAAACCGTCGTCACCACCAAGGGCCAGCAGCGAAGCCCTCTTCAACGACCTCAACAAGAACCACACTCTGCGCGCCAACCTGGTGCTCGGTAAGGATCACAACGAATCCTTCGCGCTCCTCGAAGCCGGCAAGGCCGACGCCTTCATGATGGACGACGTCCTGCTCGCCACGCTCCGGGCATCGAGCAAAGACCCGGACAAATACGCGCTGACCCGCGACCCGCTGACGATCGAACCGCTTGCCATCATGCTGCGCAAGGACGACGCGGCCTTCAAGAAACTCGTGGACAGCGAACTGCACCGGGCCATCACCCAGGGGGAAATCAACACCCTCTACCGCAAGTGGTTCGAGTCCCCGATTCCGCCGAATCAGATCAACCTGAAGTTGCCGATGAGCTACCTCCTGCGCGACTCGTTCAAGGCCCCGACCGACTGGTTGCCTCAATAAACGACAGGGTCGGGGCCGTTTCTAGCCGCCCCAGCCCGCCCCCGCGCCTATACCCAAAGACATATTGCCAGCCCGGAGACGACGCCTGAGAATACTTCACTGCGTGACACGACTGCCAATTCAACGTCACGTGTTTCTGCTCGGCCATGCACCCCATTCCAATTCAATATCAGGAGCTTGCGCACGATGCTTTCACTTTTTTCGCCCCGCCCTGCCCTTTGTTGCAGCTTGGCGCTGTTGTGCCTGACCCTGGTCGCTCCCCACAAGGCGAGCGCCAGCGGAACCCTCGAGAAAGTCGCCAAGAGCGGCACTCTGGTTCTCGGCCACCGCGATGCTTCGGCCCCGCTGTCCTACGTCGATGACACGACCCAGAAACCCTTGGGTTACATGCTCGACATCTGCTACAAGATCGCCGACGCGCTCAAACGCGAACTCAAACGCCCCGACCTCGCCATCAAGCACGAACTCGTCGTCTCGTCGACACGCATCTCGTCGCTGGTCGACGGCAAGATCGACATGGAATGCGGCTCGAGCACCAGCACCCAGGACCGGCTCAAGGAGGTCGCCTTCTCGATCCCGCCCTACCTCGACCTGGGACGCGTCCTGGTGCGCAAGGATGCCGGTGTCAACAGCATTTACGACCTGGCGGGCAAGACCATCACCACGACCCGTGGCACCAGCTACGAAAAAATGGTGAACCAACTCAACGCCGACCGCTCCCTGCACGCCAAGGTGCTCCTCGCCAAGGACCACGAAGAAGCCTTTGAGAACCTCGCGCAAGGCAAGGCCCAAGCCTTCGTCATGAAGGAAGTCATCCTCGCGAGCCTCAAGGCCGGTTCGAAAAAACCCGACGATTACGTTCTCGCGCGCGAAGTTTTGGAAATCCAGCCGACCGCGATCATCCTGCGCAAGGACGATCCGGCGTTCAAGAAAATCGTCGACGGGGAAATCCTGCGCCTGATTCAGACCGGCGAAATCAACGCCATCTACAAAAAATGGTTCGAGTCGCCGATCCCGCCGCAGCAGATCAACCTCAAACTGCCGATGAGCTACCTCTTGCGCGATTCCTTCAAGTCGCCGACCGACTGGGTTCCGAAGTAAGCCGTCCGGCGCAAGCCCCCAACCGCAGGCATTTCCGGCGCCCCAGGGCGCCGGAAGTTTTTCTGAGGCACCGCAGTCGCCGCAAAGACCAAGGAACCGCCTCCCGCCCGGCCAGTCATACCAAGGCCGGTGCATTTGCGTTGGCAACACTGTGGAGGGAGGCACAACATGAAAACGATCATCTGGGTCTGCTGGCCGGCCTTCATCGCCGCCGGAATCGCCGAATCGGTCTTCTTCACCCTCATCGACCCGCAACAACTTTACCTGCTCGGGCAGCCGGTCACCCTGCCGCCCCTGACCACCTACTCCCTGGGTTTCCTGTTCTTCTGGCTGATCTGCGCCTGTGCCAGCCTGCTCACCTGTCTGATGCTGCCGAATGCGGCCCGGAAAGCGCTCGACCGCGAGACCCGGAGCGAAAATACGGCGCACTAAGGTCGGCACCGCCCAAGGGGCAATTAAGACGCGCGCTACGGCGGCGCTGCAGATCAAGCAGGACGGAGTTTGCGGAGCATCGCTCCTCTGCGCCTTAAATGGGGGGCGTGCCCGCGTTCGCGGCATGGTTTCGCCGTTGACCGACGGCTTGGCCATCTTTTTGCCGAGCCTAAAGGAAGGCGCCCGCACGTCAGCGTGGAACACAGCGGCCGAGGAAAGCTCGGCCGCGAAACGCGCTGCGCCGGGCACGAAACCCGGCGCAGATCCACGATCAGAGCTTCGCCAGCCCGCGTTCCAGATCGGCCTGCAGATCGGCAACCGCCTCGAGCCCGACCGCAATCCGCAGCAGGCCTTCGCGAATCCCGCTCGCCGCGCGCTGTTCCGGCGTGATGCGGCCGTGCGTCGTCGAGGCAGGGTGCGTGATCGTCGTTTTGGTATCCCCGAGATTGGCGGTAATCGACAGCAGTCGGCAGTGGTCGACCACCGTCCAGGCCGCGCGGCGGTCACCTTTGACTTCAAAGGCCACGATCGCCCCGCCGGTCTTCTGCTGGCGCAGCGCCAGCGCGTGCTGTGGGTGCGACGGCAGGCCCGGATAATAAACGCGCGCGACCTTGGGATGCGCTTCGAGCCAGCGGGCCAGTTCGAGCGCGGCGGCCGACTGCGCCTCCATACGCAGCTTCAGCGTCTCCATGCCCTTGAGCAAGACCCAGGCATTGAAGGCCGACAGCGTCGGACCGGCAGTGCGCAGAAACTTGAGGACTTCGTCGGTCAGCACCTTGGCACCGGCCACGGCGCCGCCAAGCACCCGGCCTTGGCCATCGATGTACTTGGTCGCCGAGTGCACGACAAGATCGGCGCCGAGTTCAAGCGGCCGCTGCAGGATGGGAGTACAAAAGCAGTTATCGACCGCGACGCGAATCCCTCGTGCCCGCGCGATGGCAACCAGCGCCGGAATGTCGGCGATTTCGGTCAGCGGGTTGGACGGCGTCTCAAGGAAAAAGAGCTTGGTTTCCGGGCGAATCGCCGCGTCCCAGGTCGAGGCATCGGTCTGCGAGACGAAGGTGGTGTTCACCCCGAAACGCGGCAGGATGGTCGAGAAGAGTTGCTGCGTCGCGCCGAACAGGCCGCTCGAGGCGACGATGTGATCGCCGGCACTGCACAAACCCATCACCAGCGACAGGATGGCCGACATCCCCGAAGCCGTGGCGACGCAGGCTTCGGCGCCCTCCAGGGCGGCCAGCCGCGCCTGAAAGGCCGTCACCGTCGGGTTGGTAAAGCGCGAATAAACGTTGCCCGCCTCCTCGCCAGAAAAGCGCGCAGCGGCCTGCGCCGCGCTCTCAAAGACGAAACTCGAGGTCAGGTAAAGCGCCTCGGCGTGCTCGCCAAACTGGCTGCGCTCCTGCCCGGCACGCACCGCCAGCGTTTCGAGGCGGAACGGGTCAGCCCCGCCCTGGGAATCGATTTCGCGTGTCATTGGCGTTCGGCGCAGGGAACGATCATCCGTTCAGTACGATGCACGGTCCCCGTCCCTTCGGCCGGCGCCGGGCGCTGGCGCTGCTGCTCGATCGCGTCGAGATACTCGGGCGTCACGTCGCCGGTCACGTACTCGCCGTTGAAACAGGAGCAGTCGAAGCGCTTGAGGTCGGCACGCAGGTCGGTGATCGACGCCTGCAGTGCCTCGAGATCCTGATAGACCAAGGCATCGGCGGCGATTGCCGCCGCGATCTCGTCGACGTTGCGCCCGGTGGCAATCAGCTCGCCGCGCGTCGGCATGTCAATGCCATAGACATTGGGGAAGCGCACGGGGGGCGCGGCCGAGGCAAAGTAGACCTTCAGCGCGCCGGCAGCGCGGGCCATCTCGACGATCTCGCGGCTGGTCGTGCCGCGCACCACCGAGTCGTCGACCAGCAGCACGCGCTTGCCCTTGAATTCCTGGCTCACGGTGTTGAGCTTCTGGCGCACCGATTTCTTGCGCGTCGACTGGCCGGGCATGATGAAGGTACGGCCGATGTAGCGGTTCTTCACGAAGCCTTCGCGGTACGGCACGCCGAGGCGCTGAGCGAGCTGCATCGCCGCCGGACGGCTCGAATCGGGGATCGGGATGACCACATCGATCTCGGACACCGGCAACTGCGCCGCCACCTTGTCAGCAAGGTATTCGCCCATGCGCAGACGGGTTTCGTACACCGAGACGCCGTCGATCACGGAGTCGGGACGCGCCAGATAGACGTACTCGAAGATGCACGGCGAGAGCTGCGGCTGGTCGGCGCATTGGCGCTGATGGAGCTGGTAGGCGTTGTCGATGAACACCGCTTCGCCCGGTGCCACGTCGCGCAGCACCTTGAAACCCAAGGTGTCGAGCGCAACCGACTCCGAGGCCAGCATGTACTCCGGACCTTGCGCGGTCTCGTTGACGCCGATCACCAGCGGGCGAATGCCGTACGGATCGCGGAAGGCCAACAGGCCGTAACCGGCGATCAGCATCACGACGGCATAGGCGCCACGACAGCGCCGATGCACGCCGGCCACCGCGGCGAAGACGGCATCGAGGTTGAGAATGTAGTCCTTGGCGTGCGTCTGCAGTTCGTGCGCAAAGACGTTGAGCAACACTTCCGAATCGGAGCTGGTGTTGATGTGCCGGCGGTCTAGGCGGAACATTTCCTCCTGCAACTGCACGGTATTGGTCAGGTTGCCGTTGTGAGCGAGGACCAGACCGAAGGGGGAGTTCACGTAGAAGGGCTGCGACTCGGCCGAATCCGAGCACGAACCGGCGGTCGGATAACGGCAATGGGCGATGCCGAAGTTGCCCGGCAAGGCGCGCATGTTGCGCGTGCGGAAGACGTCGCGCACCAGGCCCTGGCCCTTGTGCATGTGAAAGGCGTCGCCCTCGGCCGTGGCGATGCCTGCCGCATCCTGGCCGCGGTGCTGGAGCACCATCAATCCGTCATAAAGAAGCTGGTTGACCGGCGTATGCGCTGCAACCCCGAGAATTCCGCACATAAAAATTCCTACCTGAAACGAATCCGTTTAGACACTTCCGGCGGCAACCAGTGCTGACTGGCCAGCACCGCCGTTTCAAAAGGGGGCGAAAGATGAGCTTCGCGCCACCACCGCTCTTTGGGCAGTGACGTCATGCCGCCGAGCGCCACCAGTACGAGCACCACCAGAAGGCCGCGCGCGAGGCCGAAGACGACCCCCAGCAGACGGTCGCTGAGCCCGAGGCCGAAAGCCTTGAGCATCCCGCGCACAGCCAGGCGCAACAGTCCCATCAGGATCAGCACGCCGACGAATACGACCACCCAGCCGGCGACGATGCGCAACGCCGGATCGGTGATCACCTCATGGAAAAGGACCTGGGCGATTTCCGCACCCCACCAACGGGCCGCGAAGAAGGCAAGCACCCAGGCCGTTAAAGCGATAATTTCACCGACCACGCCGCGCCATGCTCCAAGCAGCACCGAGGCGAGCACCAAGGTCGCCACGACGTAATCGAAACCCGTCATTGTTTGGCCGCAACGACGCCACCGACGCCGATCCGCTTCATCTTGTCGAGCGCGCGCTCGGCGGCTTCCCGGCCGCCGAACGGGCCGGCGCGGACCCGGGTTTTGCGTCCATCCGGTGTATCGAGCGGTTCGGTGAACACCGGGATCGATAACTCGCCAAGCTTGCTCTGCAACTGCTTGACGTTGGCCGGATTGGAAAAAGCGCCGATCAGGACCACGTACTGGCCGTTGCCGTTCGCCGCCGGCTTGGCCGGTTCGTCGGGCATTTTCCCGGCGAGGATTGCCGCGGCACGCTGGGCATCGCTCTCCTGGCTGCGACCGGGTTTTGCCTTGTCAGCTGGTTTTTCGGCTGGCTTTTCCGCGGGTTTTTCGGGCTTTTTCTCAGGCGCTTTCTCAGCCGTTTTTTCCGTTGTTTTCTCAACGGTTTTCTCGGCGGGCTTCTCGACCGGTTTCTTTTCAGCAGCCTTATCAGCCGGTTTCTCGACCGGCTTCTCTGCCACCGGAAGCGCAGCGCGCTCGGCCGGCGGCAAGGATTCGGGCGCCCGCGCTTGCGGTTCAGCCGAACGCGCGAGTTTGGGCGGCGGCAAGTCCTGGCCGGGAATGCGAATCTGGACGTCCTGAACCTGCTGCTTCGGCTCCTGATCCATGACCATCGGCAGAACGACCGCGGCCAAGCCAGCGAAGGCGATGGCACCGATCAGCCGGCGCCGGGCTCGCTTTTTCAGCTGCAACTGTGCATCAACGGCATCGGACATCGTGGTTCGAGGCAAGAAAAGAAGGAAAAGAGACGTCTTCGGTCAGCGCAGCTCACTCTGCTGCGCGCCCAAGGCTGCGGCTACCGTGTAAAACGATCCGCAGACGACAATTCTATCATTTTCGCCAGCCTCCTTGGCGGCCCGTTCCAGCGCCTCGGCCGGTGAGGCGCAACGCGCGACCGAGCCGCGCGCGTCCACGGCCTGCAACGCCTCGGCCAAACGTTCGGCCGACGCGCCGCGCGGCACATCGAGACGGGCCAGGAACCACGCATCGACGGCACCGGCAAGGGCCGCCAGCGCCCCTTCGATGTCCTTGTCGGCCAGCATGCCGACCACCATCAAGGTTCGCCCAAAGCCCGTCTGCGCCGCAAGGTTGGCGACCAGGCCCGCCGCCGCCTGCGGATTGTGAGCCACATCGAGGATCACGGTCGGACGCCCGGGCAATACCTGGAAACGCCCGCTGAGCCGCGCTCGGCTCAAGCCGGCCGCAAAGGCCTCGGCCTGAACCGGCAGGCACTCGGCCAGGAGTTCGACCACGTAGCGGACCGTTGCAGCATTGTTGAGTTGCCAGGCTCCCGGCAAGCCGGGGCGCGGCAAGACGGGATCACTCAAGCCCCGCGGCCCGCGCCAACGCCAACCGGCCGCCTCAGGCTCGGCGGCGTAATCACGTCCGATCAAGGACAGGTGGGCACCAATGGCTTGGGCATGCGCCACGAGGCTTGCCGGCGGCTCGGGGTCGGCGCACAAGGCCGGTTTGCCGGCACGAAAGATGCCCGCCTTCTCGAAACCGATCGCGTCCCGGGTGTCACCCAGCCAGTCGGTGTGATCGAGCGCGATGCCGGTCACCACGGCACAGTCGGCGTCGTAGACATTGACCGCATCGAGGCGACCGCCGAGACCGACCTCAAGGATGGCGACCTCGACCCGCGCCGCCGCAAACACCTCCCACGCGGCCAGGGTACTGAATTCGAAATAGGTCAGCGCCACTTCGGCGCCCTGCTCGCCCGCCGACTGGCGCGCCGCCTCGACGCGGGCGAAGGCCGCACACAGCGCAGCGTCGTCGATCGGAGCCGCCCCAACGCGCACGCGCTCGTTATAGGCAAGCAGGTGCGGCGAGGTGTAACAGCCAACCCGGTAGCCGGCGGCAGTGTAGATCGCGTCCAAAAAGGCGCAGGTCGACCCCTTGCCGTTGGTGCCGCCGACGACGATCACCGGGCAATGCTGCGTCTGCCCGAGCGCCGCCTTGACCCGCGCGACGCGCTCAAGCCCGAGCTCGATGCCCCCTTGCCCCTTGGGATGCAGGCTTTCGAGATGCCCCAGCCAGTCGTTCAAATTCCGGTCGTTCACGCTCAACTCCACGATCCCCGCACTCCAAACAAAGCCGGCGGCCGCAGCCGCCGGAAAGCAAGCCTCTTCCGAACGCTCAGGCCGCCGCCGGCTGACGGGAGAGCATGGTCAGCAGCGCGGCAAGCCGGTCACGCAACTCGCGCCGGTCGACGATCAGGTCGACCGCGCCCTTGTCGAGCAGGAATTCAGCGCGCTGAAAGCCCTCGGGCAGCTTCTGGCGCACGGTCTGTTCGATCACGCGCGGCCCGGCAAAGCCGATCAACGCCTTGGGCTCGGCGATCACCACGTCGCCGATGAAGGCAAACGAGGCCGACACGCCACCCATCGTCGGATCAGTGAGAATCGAGACAAAAGGCAAGCGCGCCTCGGCGAGCTTGGCCAGGGCGGCCGTCGTTTTGGCCATCTGCATCAGCGAGAAGAGCCCTTCCTGCATGCGCGCCCCGCCCGAGGCAGTCACGCAAACAAAAGGGGCTCCAAGCGCCAGCGCCGCCTGGACGCCGCGAACGAAACGTTCGCCGAGCACTGAACCCATCGAGCCGCCCATGAAGTCGAACTCGAAAACGGCAACGACAATGGGCTGTCCTTTAAGCGCCCCGCGCACCACGATCAAGGAGTCGTCCTCGCCGGTGCTCTTGGCCGCATCGCGCAGACGGTCGCTGTAGCGCTTGCTGTCCTTGAACTTCAGCGCATCGACGGGTTGCACCTCGGCGCCGACTTCGAACCGGGCCTCGGGATCGAGCAGCAGGTCGATGCGCGCCCGCGCCGACAGGCGGTGGTGATGCCCGCACTTCGGGCAGACCTGAGCGTTCTTCTCCAGATCGGCTGCGTAGAGCACCGCCTCGCACGCCGGACACTTGCTCCACAAACCCTCGGGCAAGGGCGACTTGCGTGCCTCACCGTCCTGCCGCTTGATCTTTGGGGGGAGCAATTTGCTCAACCAGCTCATGGGATGACTCCAGTAATGGGTTACGGATGGGCCGCGTCGATGCCGCGCCGCAGGTCGGCGACCAGCACCTTGACCCGGGCACAAGCCTCGCCAGCCGGCGCACGCTCGATTTCCTCAATGATGCGGCTGCCGACGACGACTGCATCGGCGACCGCGGCAACCGCCCCGGCCGTCGCCGCATCGCGAATCCCGAAGCCGACACCGACCGGAACACCGGTGCTGGCGCGAATCGCCGGGATGCGCGCGGCAACCGAGGCAACATCGAGCGCCGCCGAACCGGTCACACCTTTGAGCGACACGTAATAGACGTAGCCGCTGGCCAGCGCCGCGACCTGCTCGATGCGCTCAGGCGTCGACGTCGGCGCGATCAGGAAAATGGGATCAAGGGCGTGTTCGCTCATGGCCTCGGCAAACTCGACCGCCTCCTCGGGCGGGTAGTCGACCACCAGCACGCCGTCGACGCCGGCATCGAAGGCTGCGGCGGCAAAGGTGCGCAGGCCCATGGCCTCGATCGGGTTGGCGTAGCCCATGAGTACGACCGGGGTCTCATTATCGTCGGCGCGGAAATTCGCGACCATCGAGAGCACCTGGCGCAGGCTGACGCCCTTGGCCAGGGCGCGTTCCGAGGCACGCTGAATGGTCGGCCCATCGGCCATCGGATCGGAGAAGGGAACCCCCAGTTCGATGACATCGGCACCTGCCTCGACGAGGGTGTGCATCAGCTCGACGGTCTGCGCCGGATCGGGATCGCCGGCGGTAATGAAGGGGATGAGGGCCTTGCGGCCTTGCGCCTGCAGGCGCTCGAAGGTGGCTTGGATTTTCGGCATGATCAGAAGCGAATCCCCGAATGCTCGGCCACGGTGTGCATGTCTTTGTCACCGCGACCCGAGAGGTTGACCAGCAAAATGGCGTCGGAGGACAGCGTCGGCGCGAGCTTGGCGGCATAGGCCAGCGCATGGCTCGATTCGAGCGCCGGGATGATGCCTTCGAGGCGGCACAAGGCGTGGAAGGCGGCCAGCGCTTCCTTGTCGTCGATTGGGACGTATTCGGCCCGGCCGGCGTCCTTGAGCCAAGCATGCTCGGGACCGACGCCAGGATAATCGAGACCGGCCGAGATCGAGTGCGTCTCGATGATCTGCCCGTTCTCGTCCTGCAGCAGATAGGTCCGGTTGCCGTGCAGCACGCCCGGGCGGCCGCCGGTGAGCGAAGCTGCGTGGCGGCCAGTCTCCAGGCCCTCGCCCGCCGCTTCGACGCCGATCAAGCGCACGCCGGTGTGCGGTACGTAGGGGTGGAAAATCCCCATCGCATTCGAACCACCGCCCACACAGGCGATCACCGCGTCGGGTTGGCGCCCGCACTGCTCCTGCATCTGGGCGATGGCTTCGCGCCCGATCACGGCCTGGAAATCGCGCACCATCATCGGGTAAGGATGCGGGCCGGCAACCGTGCCGATGATGTAGAAGGTGTCCGAGATGTTGGTCACCCAGTCGCGCATCGCTTCGTTGAGCGCATCTTTCAGCGTCTTCGATCCCGACTCGACGGGCACCACCGTCGCCCCCAGGAGCTTCATGCGGTAGACGTTCGCCGCCTGGCGCCGGATGTCCTCGGCACCCATGTAGACCACACACTCCATGCCGTAGCGCGCCGCCACGGTGGCCGTCGCGACGCCGTGCTGACCGGCACCGGTCTCGGCGATAACCCGCTTCTTGCCCATCCGGCGAGCCAGCATGGCTTGGCCGATGCAGTTGTTCACCTTGTGCGCGCCGGTGTGGTTCAAGTCCTCGCGCTTCAAGTAAATCTGGGCCCCACCGAGGGTTTCGGACCAACGCTTGGCGTGATAGACCGGGCTGGGCCGGCCGACGTAATGTTTGAGGTCGTATTCGAATTCGGCGACGAAGGCCGGGTCACGGCGTGCTTCGTCGTAGGCGAGGCGCAATTCCTCGAGCGCCGGAATCAGGGTTTCGGCGACGAAGATGCCGCCGTAGGGACCGAAATGACCGCGCAGGTCGGGGAGATCGTACTTCTCGAAAGTCATGCTTGCTCCTTGAGGCTGGGCCGCCAAGCGGCCGGAGAAATCGCGTCGCCCACCAGCGACGCACGGATGAATACCATCCGCCTCTCAGGTATGGTCGGCCAGAAAACGCCTCCAGCACGTCCGGGTACGGCCTCCGCAAGTTTTGCGCATCTCTGCTCTGTCCTTAATTCCTAAGCAACGCCGCCGCTGCGCTCCGCATCTCAAACCGCCGCACGCACCGCGGCGACGAAGGCGCGCATGCGTTCAGCATCCTTGATGCCTTTACCCGCTTCAACCCCCGACGACACATCGACCGCCGCCGGACGCACCTGCCGGATGGCCTCGGCCACATTGCCGGCGTCGAGTCCGCCGGCCAGCACCAAGGGGCACGACAGGTCGTTCGGGATCAGCGACCAATCGAACGACGCCCCGCCGCCACCATAGCCGTCAACGAAGGCGTCGAGCAGGATGGCCTGGGCCGAGGGGAACGACGCGGCGTATTGTAGCAAATCGAATCCGGGGCGCATCCGCGCGGCCCGCAGGTAGGGGCGATCGAACTGAAGGCAATAGGCCTCGTCCTCGTCGCCATGAAACTGAAGCACATGCAGCGGCACCGCAGCCAGCGTGCGCCGCACTTCGTCCGGCGACGCATTGACGAACAAACCGACCACGCTGACGAAGGGCGGCACCCGTCGCGCCAAGGCCGCCGCCTGCGCCAGATCGACGTAGCGCGGGCTGGGCGGGTAGAAAACCAGGCCGATGGCGTCGGCGCCGGCGGCCACCGCCGCGTCGACGTCTTCCAAGCGGGTCAATCCGCAGATCTTGATGCGTGTCATGGTGTGCGATGTTCTCAAATCAGTTGGAGATCGGACAAGCCGTCGTCGATCCGGTTCGGCAGCCCCCAATGCGCCTCGTAACGGACGCCAACCAGATAGAGCCCTTCCGCGGCGAAGGTCGGCGCGGCGACTCGCCGGTCGCGCACTTCGAGCAGGGTCTGCATCCAGTCCGCAGGCTGGCGTCCCTGACCGATGTAAACCAGACTGCCGACCAGATTACGCACCATGTGGTGAAGAAACGCACTGGCTTCAAAGTCGAAGACGATCACCTCGCCCACCTGCCGCACCTGGGCGATGTGCATGGTCTTTTGCGGTGATTTGGCCTGACATTCGGCCGCCCGAAATGAGGAGAAATCGTGCTCGCCGAGCAGCGCTTCGGCGGCACCCTGCATCCGCACCACATCGAGCGGCTGGTGACACCAACCGACACGCCCGCTCTGCACGCCCGGACGCTGCGGCCGGTTGAGCAGCAGGTAGCGGTAGCGCCGGGCATAGGCGGAAAAGCGCGCATGAAATTCGTCCGCAACGGGGTGCGCCCAGCGCACGGCAACGCTTGCCGGCAAAAAGGTGTTGACCCCGCGCACCCAGGCCGTCAACGGCCGATCGAGATCGGTGTCGAAATGCACGATCTGTCCGGTGGCATGCACCCCGGCATCAGTGCGCCCGGCACACACTACGTCGACGGGACCGCCGGCGATCTTTGCCAGCGCCCCTTGCAAGGCATCCTGCACCGTCCCGCCCGCCGGCTGGATTTGCCAACCGCGGAAGGACGTGCCGTTGTATTCGATTCCAAGCGCAATGCGCATCAAACTCCACCCATGAACATGAAAACTGCGCCCCCCATGACGACGCCGCATCCGCCCAACAACCAACGATCAGCGCAACGCAGGGGCCGTTGTTCGACCAGCAGCGACGCCAAACCTCCAGACTCTGCCGGTGGCGGTGACTCGCGCAGTAGCTGGCGCCAATCGGCCGCTTTGGCATCCTCCACAAAGCGCAACACCAGTGCCATGCGAACCACCGCCCGCTCGCAATCGACGCCCATCCGGCGTAACGGGAGAACCAAGGTCAGCAAGGCGCTCAGGAGGTCGTCGCGCGACAGGCTGGCGAGCAAGGCACCGATCAGCATCAAGGTCAGCAACAGTCGCCCCAGATGCAAGGCCGCCAGTTGCACGCCCTCCCAGGTCGGCACCACGCGACTGTCGCCACCGATCGGTTCACCGGGAACCCCCCAGGCAAAAACCAGCACCAGGGCTACGATCAACCAGCGGACACGTCGCACCAGACGCCAGCCTTCGCGCACGGCACGAGTGCCCGCGACGATCGCTATCACGAAGACTGTGCACGGCAAGGCATACGCGAGCGCCGCCCCGGAGAGTCCTTGGCCGAGCAGTGTCGCCGTCAACCAGCACAGCAGGCGCGTCGTGGGGTGCAACACGGATAAGTTCATCGTTCAACCGTAAGACAGCTTGAAACTCCCTCTGCAGTCACTGCGGAAGTCAAAACCAAAAAGAATCGGCCGTGACTTCGACAAGTCACGGCCCATTCAATGCGGCACGACGGGCAGGCACGCCGTGCCCCCGCCTTATCGTCAGCTTACTGGCCGATTCGGCTCAACAGGCTTTGCGCCTTCTCGCGCTGTCCGACGTCGCCTTCTTTAAGCACTTCCTGCAGCAATTCGCGCGCCCCCTCAAGGTCGCCCATCTCCTCATACGCTTTTGCCAGGTCGAGCTTAGTCGCCACTTCCTCGTTACTCGAAATCTCGGGCACCGAAGTCAACGCCGTTTCGCCGCCGAAATCGGCCGCACCGAGTTCGGGCGCCAGCATGGTTTCCGCCTGATCCTGCTCGAAGCCTCCAGCCAGCGCCGGATTGACGACAGTCTCAAGTTGCGCGCTCCCGAAGTCGGGATTCACCGCGGTGGACACCTGCTCGCGCTCGAAACCATCGGCCGCTTGTGGCTCGGGCGGCGACATCGGCGAAGCGTAAGGCGTGCGCGGCGCCACCGAAGGCGCCGACGGAGCCGGCGGCGACGCCGGTTCAGACTGGATGGGCGGGAGATCGAGGTCGAGGTCGATGCTCGACATGTCGAACGAATTGGCACCCGGCACCGAACGGCCGAGGAAGGTCGACTCGGTCAGCGACACATCGAACTCGACGCTGTTCTCTTCCTGAGACTGAGGCAGCGCGGGGGCAGCGCTGGGCGCAGCCGTCGGTTTGACCGGAACGTCAGAGCCCAGATCAAAGTCGAGGTCCGGCAACGGGGCCGCAGGTGCAGCCTCCGAAACCATCGGAGCAAGCGGAGCCTGCGCTTTCGTTGTCGGCTCGAAGACCGGAGCGGAGGCGACAGGCGCAGGTGCCGGCGTACCGCCCAGATCGAAATCGAGCACGGTTTCTTCAACCACAGGGGCAGGCGCAGGTGCCGCAGGGGCTTTCTCCTCCGGCAGACCGAGGTCGAAGTCGAGGTCGTTCATGTTGGCCACGGGGGCGGATTCGACGCTTCGGGTCGAGGCGCCGGCCTCGTTCGCCATCTGCGACAGTTCGCCCGGCAAAGTGACCGTGTTTCGCAACCCGGCTGCCGCGGCACCGGCAATGATCGTGGCGTCGGCGGCGAAAGCAGCTTTCGCCGGCTCGGCCGGAGCTTGCCCTGCGCCACCGTAGAGCGGATTTGTGGGATCGACGCGACGTCCGATGACGACCGCTTTTTCCCAGTCGGCGCCAACGCCGCCGGTGTCGGTGTACAGCTCACCGGCCAGCGTCTCGAAGCGCGCCATGTCCTTGCGGTTGGCGTAAATCTCGAGCAGTTTGAGGTGAATTGCATAACGCTGCGGATCTTTCTGCTTGGCCTCAAGCAGAATTTCCTCGGCTTGTGCGTCACGGCCGTAAGCCATGTACACGTCAGCTTCGGCGACCGGATCGACCTCATCGGTGTCGATGCTGCCCGGCCCCGCCTGGCTGAAATCGGTCTGCACCGGCGTGCGCGAAGTATCGACGCTCTGGCCGCCCGTATTGCGGAACACCGAGTTCGACGTCAGGCTGCTGCCCGCATTGGGCGTCAAAGTGCTGCTCAGGTCGATCGGCGGTTCTTCGGCCTTGGCAGCACGCCGACGCCGTGCGATCAGCAAACCGGCCAGCAGCGCGGCAATCCCACCACCGCCGAGCAAGGTCAGCGGATTGTCGAGAAGGTCGTCAATGAGACTCGGCTCCGGCGGCGGAGGCGGCGGCGGAGTTACCACCTTGGGTTTCGCGGCCTCGACTGGCTTGGGCGCTTCGGCCGGTTTGGGTGGCTCGACCGACTTGGGTGGCTCAACCGCTTTGGTCGCCTCCTGCGGCGCAGCCTCGACAGGCTTGACGGGTTCCGCGGGCTTGGGTGCGTCCGCGGGGGTAGCAGGCTTGCTCGCTTCTGCCGCGACGGGCTCGGCCGGTTTCGGTGCGTCAACGGGCTTGACCACTTCCGCAGGCTTGGGTGGCTGTACCGGTGCGACCTCACCCTTGGCGCTGGCCTGCTTTTGCAAGTCGGCCAGACTCTGGTTCTTCATCTCCAGCAGTTTCTGCAGGTCCGCGATGTTCTTCTCAAGCAAGGCCACGCGATCGTTGGCTTCCTTAAGTGCCTTGTCCTGCGCCACGGCGTCTTCGCCGCCACGCGCACCCGGCTTCGCGGGCTGCGCACTGCCGGACTCGGTCCGCGAGACCTGCAGCCGGTCCTTGTTTTCGTTCTCGGCCCCGGCCTTGTCCTCGACCTTGGCCGTCACGCGGCCACCGGACATCTGGCTTGCTTCGCCATCCTTGGCTGGCGCCCTTTCGGCCACCGCCGCCAGTTTGTCGCGGTAAGCGTTCCAGTCCGAAGACTGCTTGGCCACGATCTTCTTGGCCTCGCCGGTAGAGACAGCCTCGACTTCGCTCTTCTCGGGAACGGTCAGAACCCGCCCCGTGCGCAGACGGTTCATGTTGCCGCCATCGAAGGCGTCGCGATTGGCGCGCAGCAAGCCGACAAGCATCTGCTCGAGACTGACCCCTTCGGGCTTGGTCTCGTTCGCAATCTTGCGCAAGGTTTCGCCGCGCTGCACCTGATGCAACCTGGCGTCCTTAGCCTCCGTCGGTGCGGGCGTCGCGGCGGCCTCGGTACGAGGCGAAGGGCGCGCCGGCGCCTCCACGGCTTTGGCAGAACCGGGGCGACTGGCCTCCCGGGCTCGGGAACGCACCCCATCGTCAATGGAGGACGCCGGAGCCACACTGGCTGGTTCGACACGCCCGAGACTCGGCTTGGGCGCGGGAGACTGGGCTTGCGTCGGGGCTGAGCGAACTGCCATTTCCGGCGGGTCGAGCAGGAAGGTGTATTCCCTCACCAGCCGACCGGTCGCCCAGTTGAGTTCGAGGAGGACGTCGACGAAGGGATCGTTCAGCGGCCGATCCGAAGTCAGTTTAAGGATCGACTGGCCGTTGGGCCGTTTGTCGATCGAAAAGCGGATGCCAAGAAGCGATGGAACGAGGTCGATCCCTGCCTGCTTGAAAGCGTCAGCCGAAGCCAGTTGGGCCCGCATGTCGGTCATTTCCTCGCGCGAGGCCGTGAGCTCGATTTCAGCCCGCAACGGTTGCCCCAACGAGGAAAGGACGACAATCTTGCCCAAACCGGCAGCAGAAGCGTCAAATGCTGCGCCCGCAAGCGCGAAACAGGATGCAGCCGCCAACACAGACGTCTTCATCCTGAGCGATTCCAAAGCATGATGTATTTTTTTTGCCACAGCGCCACCCACCCTGAGCGTCGAACATGGGAATTATTAAAATAACATCATGGAGTTAGCCATGCAAGCTAATCTTTATTATCACTTTGAAACGAAAAAACCGGGGGAAAGCCCCGGTTTTTCTTTTACAAACAAAGCGCTATCAATCCACAAGGATACGCAGCATTCGCCGCAAGGGTTCTGCGGCACCCCACAGAAGCTGGTCGCCGACCGTGAACGCGCCGAGATAGTCCGGCCCCATCGCCAACTTGTGCAGACGGCCGACCGGAACGGTCAGCGTTCCCGTCACCGCAGCGGGGGTCAGCTCGCGCTCGCTGATCTCGCGCTCGTTCGGCACCACCTTCGCCCAAGCATTTCCCTGGGCAATGATGTCGCTGATTTCGTCGAGCGGCACATCTTTCTTCAGCTTGATCGTCAGCCCCTGCGAATGGCAACGCATGGCGCCGATGCGAACGCACAACCCATCGATCGGAATCGATCCCGGCGAACGGAAGGCTGGCCGACCGAGAATCTTGTTGCATTCAGCGCCACCCTTCCACTCTTCCTTCGATTGCCCGTTATCCACGGGCACGTCGATCCACGGAATCAGACTACCGGCAAGTGCGGTGTTGCGGAAATTCTTGGTCGGGAAGTCAGCGGCACGCATCGTCTCGGCGACCTTGCGATCGATGTCGAGGATGGCCGAGGCCGGGTCGGCCAACTCAGCCTTGACCGCATCGTGCAAGGCCCCCATCTGGGCGAGCAATTCGCGCATGTTCTGCGCGCCGGCGCCCGAGGCAGCCTGATAGGTCATCGCCGACACCCATTCGACGAGATCGTGTTTGAACAAACCGCCCAAGCCCATCAGCATCAGCGAAACGGTGCAATTGCCGCCGATCCAGTTGCGCCCGCCCTTGGCCAGCGCATCCTGAATGACGTTGAGGTTGACCGGATCGAGGATGATCACCGCATCCTTATCCATGCGCAGGGTCGAGGCCGCGTCAATCCAATGACCATTCCAGCCGGTGGCACGCAGTTTCGGGAAGACTTCCTTGGTGTAGTCGCCGCCCTGACAGGTGATGATGATGTCCATCTGTTTGAGCGTTTCGATGGACATTGCGTCCTGCAGAATACCGCCGTCCTTGCCCCCCAGCGTCGGCGCCTTACCCCCCACTGACGATGTGGTGAAAAACACCGGCTCGACGTGGGCGAAATCGCCCTCTTCGACCATCCGCTGCATGAGCACGGAACCGACCATGCCCCGCCAACCGACCAGACCAAGCTTCTTCATTTCAGCCTTCCACAATAAACAAAATTAAACCGATTACAGGGCCGCGAGCACCGCGTCTCCCATCGCCCGCGTGCCGACCCGCTGCGTTCCGGCTTCGTAGATGTCGCCGGTTCGATACCCCTGCGCCAGCACCGTTTTGACCGCAGCCTCGATCCGCGCGGCATCCTCTTCGCGATTGAACGTATAGCGTAGCATCATCGCCGCCGACAGAATCGTCGCCAGCGGGTTGGCCACGCCTTGACCGGCGATGTCAGGCGCAGAACCGTGACAGGGTTCGTACAAGCCTTTGTTGTTCGCGTCGAGCGAGGCCGACGGCAACATCCCGATCGAACCGGTAAGCATCGCTGCTTCGTCCGACAGGATGTCGCCGAACATGTTCCCGGTCACCAGCACGTCGAACTGTTTGGGCGCACGCACCAGTTGCATCGCGGCGTTATCGACCAGCATGTGCGAGAGTTCGACGTCCGGATATTCGGGCGCGAGTTCGTTCATCACATCGCGCCACAACTGGGTCGTCTCCAAGACGTTCATCTTGTCGACCGAACACAGTTTTTTGTTGCGCTTACGGGCGGCCTCGAAAGCCACACGGCCGATGCGGCGAATCTCGTCCTCGCTGTAGTGCATCGTGTTATAGCCGTAACGTTGCGCCCGCCCGTCGATCTCGCGCATCTCGACACCACGCGGCTGACCGAAATAGATGTCGCCTGTGAGCTCGCGAACGATCAGGATGTCGAGCCCGGAAACCACCTCGGGCTTGAGCGTCGAAGCGTTGGCAAGTTCGGCGTACAACACGGCTGGGCGCAGGTTGGCGAAGAGCCCGAGTTGCTTGCGAATGCCCAGCAAGCCGCGCTCGGGGCGCTGTTCGCGCGGCAACTGATCCCACTTCGGCCCGCCAACTGCACCGAGCAGTACGGCATCGGCCGCCTGCGCGAGTTTCTGAGTCGCCTCGGGATAAGGATTGCCGGTGGCATCGACGGCGCAACCACCCAACTGCGCCTCCTCAAGCTCGCACGGCAGTTCGAGCGCACGCAGCACGCGCACGGCTTCGGCAACGATTTCGGGACCGACGCCGTCACCGGGCAAAACGCAAATCTTCATCTTTACTCCTATCCGGCAAACAGCCAGGGTTGTTCGGCACGACGCTTATCCTCGTAAGCGCGAATCTTGTCGGCATGGCGCAAGGTCAGGCCAATGTCGTCCCAGCCATTCACCAGGCATTCCTTGCGGAAGGGATCGACGGCAAAGGGAATCCCGTGCCCGTCAGGACGGATCACCGCCTGCGCCGGCAGGTCGATGCTCAGAGCATAGCCAGGGCTGGCCTCGACCTGTGCGAACAATGCTTCGATTTCGGCTGCCGGCAGGACAATGGGCAGGATGCCGTTCTTGAAACAGTTGTTGAAGAAAATGTCAGCAAAGGACTCGGCGAGAATGGCGCGAAAACCGAAGTCGAGCAAAGCCCAGGGCGCATGCTCGCGCGACGAGCCGCAACCGAAGTTCTGCCGCGTGAGCAGGATCTGGGCACCTTGATAGCGCGGCTGATTGAGCACGAAATTCGGATTCTTCGGGCGCCGCGCGTTGTCTTGCCCCGGCTGACCGACGTCCAGATAACGCCACTCGTCGAAGGCGTTGGGGCCAAAGCCCGAGCGTTTGATCGACTTGAGGAATTGCTTGGGGATGATGGCGTCGGTATCGACGTTGTTGCGGTCGAGCGGTGCGACCAAGCCTCGCAGGGTAAGGAATCGTTCCATCATTGGTTCATTTCGTCACTTCGTCGCCGAGCGCTGGATAGCTTCACCGCCACGCTCGATGTCCTTGCCGATGCCCTTGACGGTGTTGCACCCTACGGCGGCAACCAGCGCCAGCGCCAGAATAATCGTCGTCAGTTTTTTCATTTCGATCCCCTTCTCACAGTCCAAGTTCACGCACGTCGGCAAAACGCCCGGCGATCGCCGCGGCGGCCGCCATCTGCGGGCTCACGAGGTGCGTCCGCCCTCCTGGCCCCTGCCGCCCTTCGAAATTGCGGTTCGACGTCGAGGCGCAGCGCTCACCCGGCTCAAGCCGGTCGGCGTTCATCGCCAGACACATCGAGCACCCCGGCTCACGCCACTCGAAACCAGCCGCGACGAAAATCTTGTCCAGGCCTTCGCGCTCGGCCTGCGCCTTGACCAGCCCCGAGCCCGGGACGGCCAGCGCCAGCTTGACGTTGGCAGCGACGTGACGCCCCTTGACGACGGCGGCCGCAGCGCGCAAATCCTCGATGCGTGAGTTGGTGCATGAACCGATGAAGACCTTGTCGATCCTGATCGACTGGATCGGGAGGTTGGGCGTAAGCCCCATGTATTGCAAAGCCCGCTCCATCCCTTCACGCTTGACGGCGTCGGTCTCCTTAGCCGGATCGGGTACGGTGTCGGCGATCGAGACGACCATCTCGGGCGAGGTACCCCAGGTCACCTGCGGCAGGATGCGCTCGGCGCGCAAGTCGATGACGCGGTCGAAGCTCGCCCCTTCGTCCGAACGCAAAGTGCGCCAGTAGGCCACCGCCCGGTCCCAGTCCTCGCCCTTGGGCGAGAAAGGGCGGTCGCGCAGGTAATCGATCGTGGTTTGGTCGACCGCCACAAAGCCCATGCGCGCGCCGGCCTCGATGGCCATGTTGCACAACGTCATGCGCCCTTCCATCGACAGACCACGGATCGCGCTACCGGCAAACTCAATCGCATAGCCCGTGCCGCCCGCCGTGCCGATGACGCCGATGATCGCCAGCGCGACATCCTTGGCAGTAACGCTCCGGCCGAGCATGCCCTCGACGCGGATCAGCAGGGTTTTGGATTTTTTCTGCACCAGGCACTGCGTCGCCATCACATGTTCGACCTCGGAGGTGCCGATGCCATGCGCGAGACAGGCGAAAGCGCCGTGCGTCGAGGTGTGCGAATCGCCGCAAACCACGGTCATCCCGGGCAAGGTCGCGCCGTTCTCCGGCCCGACCACATGAACGATGCCCTGGCGCGGATGCTTGAACGGAAAATAAGCCAGCGCCCCCTGTTCGCGGATGTTGGCATCCAGCGTATCGACCTGCAGGCGAGCGACGGGATCGTCAATTGCCGCCGTACCCTCGGCCTTGTCCCAGTGGTCGGTCGGCGTGTTGTGGTCGGCCGTGGCGACGATGGAACTGACCCGCCACGGCTTGCGGCCTGCCAGCTTGAGCCCTTCGAAAGCTTGCGGGCTGGTGACTTCGTGCACCAGATGCCGGTCGATGTAGATCAGGGCCGTGCCGTCGGCCTCTTCGTGCACCACGTGGCTTTGCCACAACTTGTCGTAAAGGGTCTGCGCCATAAATCAGAGAACCATCCGAAGGAAATTTGCGTTTCGATTATCGCACGGGGCAAAAACCCTGTCATCATTGCATGAAACAGCCATTTCCGAGCAACATCCTGTCTCATTACTGCTTTTTTGAAGCACCATATAGCGGACGAACACGCTCAGAGTAGTCCCGCAGGTCGTCGATCCGCGTTGCATTCGACGGATGCGTAGACAACCACTGCGGCGGGCTACCGCTCGAGGCACGCGCCATTTTCTGCCACAAGGAAATGGAGGCCGCCGGGTCATAGCCGGCGCGTGCCGCCAACTCGACGCCGATCCGATCGGCTTCCTGCTCCATTCCACGTGAGTTCGGACGCATGAAGGCCAGATCCCCGGCGGTCCCCAGCACATTCCGTCCGATGCTGGCGTCGATGCCGTAATAAGCGCCGATCAGCGCCCCTCCGATGGCGGCCGCGGCGCCGACTCCGGCGGACTGCCCTGCCTTTTCCCGCCCATGCTCGCGCAAGGCATGGGCGATCTCGTGCCCCATCACCGCGGCCAACTCGTCATCGGTCAGTTGCAGTCGCTCAATGATCCCGGTATAGACCGCAATTTTCCCGCCTGGCATGCACCAGGCATTGAGCTCGTTGGAAGAAATGACATTCACTTCCCAACGCCACCCCGGCGCGTCGGAACGAAACGCACCCGTGGCGGCAGTCAGCCGCGTCGCGATGCCACGCACGCGCTGCACGACTGCCGGATCACGATTTAAACGATTGGCGTTCTGTGCCTGCTGCAAGGTCTTGCGATACGCCGCTTCGGCCGATTGATTGACCTCGGCCGCGGACAGCAGCATCGTCTGTTCGCGCTCAACCCCGACCGCGCCGCTGGCGGTCGTCTTGGTCTGCACGCAAGCGCCCACAGCCAGCGACATGCCCAACAGCAAGACTACGACACGGCAAGGAAAACGACGCATCCAAAGACCTCCATAATGCTCAAGAAGACCGTACAACGCGCGACCCCGGCGGCGCGCCGACATCGTCCGCGCGCACCCAGCGGGCGACGACCCAATACCCGAACAAGGCAAAAAGCGAGCTGACTGCAAAGGTCAGTTCGCCGCCGAGACGATCCCACAACGCTCCACTCAGGAGGCCGCCAACAAGACCGCCTGCGCCGAAGGCAATGCCCGAATACAAGGCTTGCCCGCGCCCGCGGGTCGCCCCGGTGAACCAGCGGTTCACCGCCGCGATGGCCGCCGCATGACAGGCGCCAAAGGTCAGACCATGCAGCAACTGCGCGAATGCCAATACCGCCAGCGAACCGACGCCGTAGCCGATCAGCACGAAGCGCAACACCGCGGCGGCAAGACTGAAGAGCAGGATCGTCCGCAGGTCGAAACGCCGCATCACGCGCGCCATCACCAGGAAGACGCCGATCTCGGCCAGCACGCCCAGCGTCCACAAGGCGCCGACCACGGACTTGCTGACCCCGTGCGCGTCGAGGAACAGGGTGTAGAAAATATTGAGCGCACCGTGCGCCGCGGTCATCGCAAAACACCCGACGAACAGCGCCCGCACATGCGGCAAGGCCAAGACGTCCCCGAGACTCGGATCGCTGACCGCGTGCGGCAAGGGCTTGGCCTCGGTCAGCCGGGCAGAGCTGCCGAGAATGACCAGCAGCGTAAACAGGCACAGCCACGGCAGACTGGTGACCGGTAGGAAATCGAGCAGTGCGCCGACCACCAGCACGGCGACGACGAAACCGATCGACCCCCAGAGACGAATGCGACTGTAGCGTGGCGCCTGTTCGCGCAGGTGATCGAAGGTCAGGGCCTCGACCAAGGGCATCGAAGCCGACCAGAAGAAGGCAAAGACGGCCATCGCCGCCAGCAAGGGCTCAAAGCGCTGGCTGATGAAAAACACCAGGAAGCTCACGCAGGCGACGGCCCCGGTCGTTCGCACGATCATCAAACGACGCCCGCAGCGATCCGCCACGCCGCCCCAGACATAAGGCCCGCACAGGCGCATGAGCTGCATCTGCGACATCAGCAAACCGATGTCCCAGGCCGAAAGCCCCAAGCTTTGCAGATAGAGGGCGAAATACGGCGAGAAGACGCCGAGGAAGGCGTAATAGCTGAAGTAGTAGGCGGACAGGCGCCAATATGGAACTGCATGCATCCAGCCATCTTACCGGATGCATCGGGCACGCCCCAAGGGGCGTGCGGCGAACGGAAGAAAAACAGTGGGATCAGCTGGGATTGCAGTGCTCAACGAGCATCTTGTACATCTTGTCCTTGAGCCAGACCCGTTGCTTCTTCAGGTTTTCGAAGGCAACGTCGTCGATCGGCAGATCATCTTCCTCGAGCCGTTCGACCTTATGCGTCAACTGGTGATACTGATCGTACATCTGGCAGAAGTAACTATCGGAAGTCCTGAGCGTCCGGATGGTATCGACAAACTCAGGAAACTCCCGAAACAACTCGTGATGCTCGACTTGCATGATCGTGCCCTCTCTCGCTCTTTGGACGACTCCTGCAAAGCCGTCCAATCCGGTTGAAAAAACGACCTTGATTGCCAAACCGCACGCCTAATCTACCACTTCCTCCAGGAAAGTGTAGCCCCCCGCCACACGCCTGATTCAGGCGGCCGCAACGCCCGGAATCCGGGGCGTCGAGCAAGCCACGTCGCCACACTGCGCACGCTGGCGCAAGGCGTGATCGATGAGCACCAGAGCCAGCATCGCCTCGGCGATCGGCGTTGCACGGATGCCGACGCAGGGGTCGTGACGACCGTGCGTTTCGACCGTGGCGGCCTGCCCGGCCCGGTCGATCGTCCGGCGCGGCAAACGGATGCTCGAGGTTGGTTTGATCGCCATGCTCACCGCGATCTCCTGCCCGGTCGAAATGCCGCCGAGCACACCGCCAGCGTGGTTGGAAAGAAAGCCTTGCGGCGTCATCTCGTCGCCGTGCTCGCTGCCTTTCTGGGCAATGCAGCCGAAACCGGCGCCAACTTCGACCCCTTTCACCGCGTTGATGCCCATCATTGCGTAGGCGATCTCGGCATCGAGCCGGTCGAACACCGGCTCGCCCCAACCGGGCGGAACCCCGCGCGCGACGACGTTGATCCGAGCCCCGATCGAGTCGCCCGACTTGCGCAAGGCGTCCATGTAGGCCTCAAGCTCGGGCACCACCGCGGCATTCGGGGCAAAGAAGGGATTGCGATCGATCTCGGCCTCGTCCACGAAAGGAATCTCGACCGGCCCGAGCTGGCTCATCCAGCCGCGGATCACGATGCCATGGCGCTCGCGCAGCCACTTGCGGGCAATCGCCCCGGCCGCAACGCGCACCGCGGTTTCGCGCGCCGACGAACGGCCGCCCCCGCGGTAATCGCGGAAACCGTATTTTTGCGTATAGGCGTAGTCGGCATGCCCCGGACGGAAGGTCTCGGCGATGTTGCCGTAATCCTTGCTGCGCTGATCCTCGTTACGGATCAGGAGGGCGATCGGCGTCCCGGTACTGCGCCCTTCAAAGACGCCCGACAGGATCTCGACGCTGTCAGACTCCCGCCGCTGAGTGACGTGGCGCGATGTGCCGGGCTTGCGGCGGTCGAGTTCAAGCTGGATGTCGGCCGCGCTGATCTCGAGTCCGGGCGGGCAGCCGTCAACGACACAACCGATGGCCGGGCCATGCGACTCGCCAAAGGAGGTCACGGTAAACAGGGTGCCGAAGGTATTGCCGGACATAGCGCACAAGGGGGAGGATGGACGGGGCAAAAAGTGTAGCACAGACCCCGGCCGCCCCTCGCCGTCCGCCACGGCGCCCGCGGCCGACGCCTTAAGCGGGCGCGGGCTGCGGTGGCGGCAGGGTGTCGAACTTCGCCGTTTCCGGCGCCATGACGTCCCAAGCGTGGGCACTGCGCGTGTAGATGTCAGCCTGTGGCCGATAACGCGACGGGTCGTCGAGCGTTCCCGCTCGCAACCCGACCCAGTCCGGCATACCGTCGCTGCAGGCAAAGAGTTGCGAGCCGCAAACCGGGCAGAACGAGCGCCGGGCGACGAAACCCCGGTCGCCCTGCTTGGCGTATTCGCACACCTCGCCAACAACCTTGAGCGCCGCAGCGGGCACCATCAACACCGGCAGGTAGGCCGAACCACTGGCCCGCTGGCAATCGCGGCAGTGACAATTGACGGCGAACATCGGTTCCGCCGTACACTCGTAACGTACCGCACCGCACAGACACGCGCCCCGGATCGGATCCGCCATGACAATAATCCCCGTACGAAATGGAGTCGCCCTGAAGTCTAGCGCAAATGCATAACACTGGAAACGAGGAGCGCCCATGACCGGGGAACGCAACAAACCCGAACCGCCCAAGCCACGCGACAGCAAGCGTGCCCCGGAGCCGCTCCCGGGGGCGCACGCCGCAAACCGCCGTTGGCAGCGCAACGTCCGCTTCAACTGGGACAACAGCGGGCGAAAAGGCGGCGGACACGGCGGCCGGCGCTAAGCCCAGCCCGCCGCTTAGGGTAGCTCGCCCGGCGGCGGCAATCGACCTCCGGGCGCCACCCTTACTGGAAGAACTCCTCGAGCCGCTCGAAGACGGCGTGCTCGGTGCCATGACGGCGCACGGCCAGCACATCCTCGAGCTTTTCCATCTGCCGCACCATCTGGTCCAGGCGTTCGTCCTCACCGACCGCCAGCCAGATGCGGCTGGTGCTCCCGTCGCCGACCGGCATGCACAAAATGCCCTCGACGTTGAAGGCACGGCGCGAGAACAACCCGACCACGTGCGACATCACGCCAGCATGGTTATTGACGTCAACTTCGAGCACCGTCCTGGGCATGGCGCGTTTTTCGTTTCGGTTAAGCGAGTTCATCGTTCAGTCTCCGATCATTTCGAGGTTGGCGGCGCCCGGCGCGACCATGGGCAGCACCTGCTCCTGGACATTGATGCTGGCGTGGATGAACACCGGGCCGCGCAGCGAAAAAGCCTCGCGCAAGGCCGCCCGGGCATCGGGCGCGGCGTCGAGATCGAGGGTGCGCCAGCCGAAGCCGGCGGCAACGGACAGAAAATCGGGAACGCCCTTGAACTTCGAGGCAAAAATCCGCTCCCCATAGAACAACGTCTGCTGTTGAAAAACGAGCCCCAGTGAGGCGTTGTTCATCAGCACGATTTTGACGTTGGCATTCTCTTCGGCGGCCGTGGCCAACTCCTGCACGTTCATCAAGATGCTGCCGTCGCCGGAGAAACAGACCACGGTCCGCTCCGGTTCGGCAAGCGCCGCGCCGATCGCCGCCGGCATGCCGAAGCCCATCGTCCCGAGGCCGCCGGACGTCAGCCACTGGCGCGCCCGGCGCAGGGGATAGGCCTGGGCGACCCACATCTGGTGCTGCCCCACGTCGGTGGCGATCGTGGCCGTGTCGTCGAGGCAATCGGCCACAGCGCGGATCAGCCCGTACGGCGTGCGCGGATCGTCGATTCCGGGCATGCGCAGCGGGTGCTCGGCTTTGAGCGTCGCGACGCGACGGCACCAGTCGCCGCGCCGCTGCGTCGGCAGCAGCGCGGACAGCCGCTCGAGCACAGGCTTCACGTCGCCGCGCAGGCCGACATGCGCAGTCTTGATCTTGTCGATCTCAGAACGGTCGATGTCGATGTGGATGATCCGTGCCTGCGGACAGAAGGCCGCGACCTTGCCGGTGGCCCGGTCGTCGAAACGGGCGCCGACGGCAATCAGCAGGTCGCACTCGTCGAGTGCATAGTTGGTGCAGCGCGCCCCGTGCATGCCCAGCATGCCCAGCGAAAGACGATGATCGACCGGCATCGCGCCCAGGCCCATCAGCGTCATCACCGTCGGCAGATCGCACTGTTCGGCAAGCGCCACGGCCTCAGCTGCTGCCCCCGAATGCACGACCCCGCCACCGAGGTAAAGGATCGGGCGTTCAGCCGACTCGATCATCGCCGCCGCCCGCTCGATCAGCTTGGTCTCGGGCAGCGGGGCGATGTCGGGCCGCCCCGGTTCGGGCCAGTGCGTCACCTCGATGATCTGGTTCTGCACGTCCTTGGGAATATCGACCAGCACGGGCCCAGGGCGCCCCGAGGCCGCGAGGCGGAAGGCACGCGGAATGACGTCGAGCAGTTCCTGCGCCGAGCCGACCAGGAAATTGTGCTTGGTGATCGGGATCGACAAGCCGTAGGTGTCGACCTCCTGGAAAGCGTCGGTACCGATCATCGATTTAGGTACTTGGCCGGTAATGGCCACCAGGGGGATCGAATCGAGCTTGGCGTCGGCGATCGCCGTGATGAGGTTGGTCGCCCCCGGCCCTGAAGACGCGACACAGACCGCCACTTCGCCGCTGACCCGCGCCATGCCCTGGGCCATGAACCCGGCCCCCTGCTCGTGCCGGGCCAGGACGTGTTCGATCGACGTCGATTGCGACAGCGCATCGTAAAACGGCAGGATGGCGCCACCTGGAATCCCCGCCAGACGACGCACGCCCTGGCGTTCAAGCAGGCGCACAACGATCTGCGCTCCAGACAATCGCTCCGCAGGCGGACTGGGCATCGTGGACATCGTGGTCATTGCTTTCTCCTCAAAAAAACTGCTGCATGAGCCGGGAGGACGAAGCGGAGGCCAAAATGAAAACCCCCGCTCGGTTGGCACCGGCGGGGGTTGGAAGTCTGAAGTCTTGTTTCTCGCTGACTTTTGGCTGGCTAGATCCCCGTCGGTACGGTGCGTACGGATACGCGTACTACACGTACCAGGCGTACGACGAGCGCAAGCAGAACCGAACGCGCGGACGACAGCACACGCGCCGCTGCGGGAGCGGAAGCGAATGAGGTGCTGCGTGCAGTTTCGGACATGGTGATTACGTTCGACTCGGGGAAGGACATTGATCTTGCGGACTCATTAGAAACGAGCCCGAGAAAAAAAACAAGATCGTTGCGAGTAGGGGGATTCATTGAGGCATTTTCGGGCGATTTTTTCACTTTCTGAGCCAAAGCCTCGACGGTCGCTTGCCAAGCCTCACTGCGCTCGGCATCATTCGCGCACCCTCTCGTCATTTCCGTGCCCAAACCATGCTTTACAAGGAATCGCGCCGCCTCGGACAGATCACGCGGGCCGGTTTCATTGCACTGGCGTTAATCGTCATCGGCCAGTTGGCGTTCAGCGCTTGGAGCCTGCTCGCCCTGCACCGAGACATGAGCACCGAGTTGGTCAGTTTCTCCGACCATCAGCTCGAGGCCCTGGAACTCAAGGTGCTGATCGGCGAAGTGCGCCGGCACGAGAAGGACATTCTGCTCGCCGCCGCCGAGCGCGGCGACGCCTGGTACGCCGCTCGACAGCGCTGGCGCGACAGCCTGGCGCAGTCCTTCGCCCAGATCGCCAAGCTGCAGACCGAGGTCGCAGAAGGAACCGGGCAACTCAAGGTCGAGGTCGGCGAAATCGAGACCGGATTGAAGGCCTATGCACAGGGCGTTGAGGCCGTCATCGCCGATTTCGACACACCCAGAGCAACAACCCCACAAGCCGCCAACCGCGCTTTGAGCGAAGCCAAAGCGTACGCTTATACGATCGCGCACAAACTTGACGACATCGTCGAGAAGGCCGAGGAAGAGGAGCAACACACCCTCACCCACCTGAACCAGCAACGCCAAGTTCTGCTCATGACCTTCGTCGGCATTGGCGTAATCTGCCTCGTCCTCTGCCTAGTGCTCAGCCACCGGATCACGCGCAGCAGTCTGTCGATCAGTCGCAGTCTCGAACACCAGGCGCTGCATGACACCCTCACCGGTCTGCTCAACCGGCGGGGTCTCGCCGCCAGCATGAACGCCGACACGGCGCGCGGCGGTGCCCTCGCCTACATCGACCTCGACCGCTTCAAGCTGGTGAACGACCTCTGCGGCCACACTGCGGGCGACGACCTGCTCGTCGAATTGACCGAAAAACTTGGCGCCTGCTGCACCCGCCACCAGGCGGTCATCGCCCGGGTCGGCGGCGACGAGTTCGCCGTATGGCGAGGCGGCGACACGAACCTCGACGCAGCACGCCGACTGGCCGACGAAATCATTCTCCTCATCGAAGAACATCACTTCGCCTGGCTCGGCCAGCCGATGCCGCTCGGCGCTTCGGCCGGGCTGGCCCTGGCCGGGCCCGGCTACCTCAACCGCGAGGTTGTCGCCCGCGCCGACGCCGCGTGTCGCCTCGCCAAACAACCCGGCAGCCCCAAGGTACTGGTTTACGAAGAAGCCGACCCGGCGCTCAATCGTGCGCGCCAGGAAGAATTGTGGGCCGCCCGCCTGCCGCAACTGATTCGCGACGGTCGCTTCCGGCTCTATGGCCAGCGCGTCGTCCCGCTCCGGAACGACCGCGGCCACGGCCACATCGAAGTCCTGTTGCGCGGACTCGACGATCACGACCAGATCGTCAGCCCCGGCACCTTCCTCTCCGCCGCCGAACGCTTCGGCTTGATGCCCAAGATCGACCGCTGGGTGATCGAAACCCTGCTCGCCGGGCAGCTCGACCCCGACTGCGAATACGCGGTCAATCTCTCGGGCCAGACCTTGATGGACAAGCACTACCTGCCCGAGCTCGAAGCCCTGCTCAAGGCCTCGGGCAAAGCCCACCAGATCAGCTTCGAAATCACCGAATCGGCAGCGATGAGCGGGATCGACACGGCACGCGAATACATCCGGCGACTCAAGCTGCTGGGGTGCCGTTTCGCGCTCGACGATTTCGGCAGCGGTTTTTCTTCGTTCGCCTACCTGCGCGACTTGCAAGTCGACTTCCTGAAGATCGACGGCAGCCTGGTGCGCGTCCTCGGGCGCGACGACGCCGACGCCGCGCTCGTCCAGGCCATCGTCCAGATGGCGCAGACGTTGGGTCTCAAGACCATCGCCGAGTTCGTCGAGACCCCGGCCATTGCCGCACAACTCGCCGGCATGGGCGTCGATTACGGCCAGGGCTACGGACTCCACCGCCCCGAGCCGCTCGCTGTAATTGCAAGTCCGGCGACGTTACACCCCGAGACAAACGCCGCACAAAAAACGACAGACGGCACTCAACCCGCACCGGGCGAAACCCGTTAACGAAGGCAACGGCCGGACAAAATCAACCGCCTCCCGGCCGGGCAGGAGGTTCCGATCATGTCAGCCACCATCCGCACCTTCCAGGTCGACGGCAAGTGCTACAAGCACGTGATGAACACCGCCATCGACGCTGTCGAACTGCACGACGAAAACGATGCGGTTCTGCTCGTCTTCGGCGCCGACGCCAAGGTCAGGACCCCGACCGGGCGGATGGGCGACTTTCACGTCGAACCGGTCGACGGCGCCTTACGCTGGATCTACTACGACCTGCAGCGCCAGACCTGCCTGATCCTCAGCCCCGACCGCCACAGTGCCGAAGTCGAAATTTCGCGCCGCTACCTCAGTCCCGACAACCCACCGCTCCCGTCCTGGGAAATGCCTTCGACATCGATTGGGGTCAACGACTGAAGGCTTCGTCGATCGCGATCCACACCGCGGTGGCCGCCAGCAAAAATGCCATCGTGTAATTGAACATCCGCAAGACGCGCGGCTCGGCCAAACGCTGGCGCAAACGATCGCCGATCACCGCCCAGAGCGCGATGCACGGCAGGTTGATGACGATGCAGACGGCCGCCAGAGAAAGTGCCGCCGCCCAGCCGCCACCGCGCGGCAAGAAGAGCAGCACGGTGTTGAACACCATCATCCAGCCCTTTGGATTGCCCCACTGGAACAAGGCCGCGCCGAGAAACCCGAGCGGTTTCGCCCCTCCGGAGCGCCCGTTCTGCCCGGGCTGCGCGGCATGCGCCTGGCGCCAGGCCAGCCACAGCAGATAGACGCAACCGACCAGCACCAAGGCCAGACGCCAACGCGTCAGCGCCCCCATCACCCAAGCCAGGGCGCTGGCCACCAGCAGCACCTGGAAACCGTTGCCGAAGCTGACCCCCAGCATGTGCGGCAAGGTCCGCCGAAAACCGAAATTGACGCCGCTCGCGGCCAGCATCAGGTTGTTCGGCCCGGGCGTCACCGACATCGTGGCGACGTAACTCAACAAGGGAACATCGATCATGGCCTTCTCCTGAGGGTAACGAGGCCCTTCACTGTAACGGCCGCGCATAAATGGATACAGCACCAGAAAAAGCAATTTATACTAGGCACAGATCGCATTTTTTCATCCTGTTTCCATCATTTCGAGGACGCCCTGTGCCCCCTGCCAAATCCGCGCCGCGCAAAGCGCTGTACCAAGCGCTCGCCGATGAGCTGCAAGGCGCCATCGATGACGGCCGCCTGGCGGCGGGCACGCGCCTGCCCTCAGTGCGCGAATCGGCAACAAGCCGCCGCCTGAGCATCAACACCGTCCTCGCCGCCTACCGACAACTCGAAGCACACGGCTGGATCGAAGCCCGCCCGCAGGCCGGATACTTCGTGCGCGCCCGCCTGGCCGCCCCGGCCAGTGGGCCCGCGTCCACGACTCCGCCCACCGCCCGGCATGCGGAAAGCGCCGTCCTCGACCGCATCGCCCGCATGGTGGCCGCGCAATCCGACCCCGACGTCATCGATCTTTCGCTGGCCTGCCCGAAAAGCAGCGATTTCTACCCCGGCAAGGCCCTGGCCCGCCTGGTGGCCGAGCACGCACGGCGCCAGCCGGCGCTGCTCACCGACTACGCCTTCCCGCCCGGTCCGCTACGCCTGCGCGCCGCGATCGCGCGCCAGGCCGTCGAACTGGGGATGGTGCTGCAAGCCGACGACATCCTGCTCACCAACGGCTGCATGGAGGCCTTGCAGTTGGCTTTGCGCGCCGTCACCCGGCCGGGCGACACGATCGCCGTCGAATCGCCGACCTATTTCAACCTGATTTCGCTGGCCGAACACCTTGGTTTGCGCACCATCGAAGTGCCGACCCACCCCGGGCGCGGGATTTCGCTCGAGGCACTCGAACTCTTGCTCGCCGACGGACGCGTCCAGGCCGTGGTTGCCATGCCCAGCATCCACAACCCGCTCGGCACCAGCATGCCGGTCGAAGCCAAGCGCGCACTCGCCGCGCTGGCCGCGCAGTACCGCGTCCCGGTCATCGAGGATGCGCTGTACGCCGAACTGCAGTACGCGACGCCCTTGCCGCCGACGGTCAAGGCCTTCGACGCCGAAGGCTGGGTCATCCTGTGCACCTCGTACTCGAAAACGCTGGCGCCCGGCCTGCGCGTGGGTTGGATGCACGCCGGGCGCTTCAAGGAGCGAGTCGCGGCGCTCAAGTTCAGCGCCTCGATCGCGCAGCCCGCGTTCTTCGCCGAAGTCATCGCCGCCTTCTTGGACAGCGGCGGCTACGCCGCCCACTTGCGTCGCCTGCGCCGGATCAACGCCACGTACGTCGAACGCCTGCGCGGCCTGATCGAGACTGCCTTTCCGGCCGGCACGCGCGCCACCGAGCCGGGCGGCGGCTTCATCGTGTGGGTCGAACTGCCCGCCGCCTGCGACGCCAACCGGCTGTGCGACGACGCCCTCGCCCGCGGCATCACGATCACGCCGGGCACCTTGTTTTCACCGTCGGGACGGCACCGCCACCACGTCCGCCTGTCGGCCTGCCACCACTTCACCGACCGCTACATCCACGCCTTGATGACGCTGGGCGAACTCGCGCAACGCCAGCTCGACGCCTGAACGAGGCGTCGAGCTGGCGGGCGGACGAGGCCCTACGCGGCGCCGGACGCCAGCGCCTTATCCACCACCTCGAACACGTCGCGGGACAGGCCCGGCTGACGGTGCAAGCTTTCGAGCGCCGCGCGCGCATGCGCCTGGCGTTCGGGGTCGAAACGCCGCCAGCGATCAAAGCTACGCACCAGGCGCGAAGCCACCTGCGGGTTGAGCGGATCGAGCGCAGCCACCTGGGCGGCCAAGAAACGGTAGCCCCCGCCGTCGGCGGCGTGGAAGTGACGGTGATTGGCGCCAAAGGTCCGCAGCAGCGCATAAACCTTGTTCGGGTTGCGCAGATCGAAGGCCGGATGACGGGTCAGCGCCTCGACCCGCGCCAGCGTGCCTGTGCGCCGGCTCGTGGCCTGGACCGCCAGCCATTTGTCGACGACCAGCGCCTCGCCCTGCCAGCGGGCGTAGAAGTCGGCCAGCGCCGCGGCTCCGGCGTCATCGCCGGCCTCACCGTCGGCGTTGACCAGCACGCTCAGGGCGGCGAACTGGTCGGTCATGTTGTCGGCGTCCGTGTACTGACGGCGGGCCAGCGTCAGCGCCTCCGCGCCGCCCGCTTCGCCTTCCAGCTCCGCGAGGTAGGCCAGACAGAGGTTGCGCAGACGACGACGGGCCACCTCGTCCGGCGCCGTGCTGTACCCGCCGCGCGGGGCGAGCTCGGCATACCGCGCGGCGAAGGTCGCACCGTGATGCCGCGCCAGATGGCGCATCAGGCCGCGCCGTGCCTGATGCAGCACTTCGGGATCGACCACCGCCATCTGCTCGGCCAGCGTCGTTTCGCCCGGCAAGGTCAGTGCCTCGGCGACGAAGGCCGGATCGCTGGCGTCGGCGAGCACGCGTCCGACCGCGTCGAGCACGCGCGCAGGCCACTCAACGCGCGCGATATCCTCGCCGCGCGCCAGGCACTCGCACGCCGCGCCGATCAAGCGGGCGAACAGACGCTGCCCAGCCTCCCAACGATTGAACGGGTCGCGATCGTGCGCCAGGAGCAAGGCCAGCTCGTCATCGCCGTAGGCGTAATCGAGAATCACCGGCGCGGAAAAATCGCGCAGCAAGGACGGCACGGGGCGCTCGGCAACGCCGTCGAAGACAAAGCGCTGCGCGTCCCCGGTCAGCAGCAAGGTCGATCCGTTCTCAGTGGTCAGACCGTCGGAGCAGCGCACTGGGAGCTCGCCCCCGTCCGCACCGAGCAGGCCGACGGCGACCGGGATCAGGTAAGGCCCGCGCGCAGGGTCGCCCGGCGCCGGCACATACGCTGAATGACAACGCTGGGTGAGGGTCAGCGTGTAGCGCCGCGCCGCCGCGTCGTACTCGCCACGCGCGTCGACCTGCGGCGTTCCGGCCTGACGGTACCAGGCCATGAAGGGCGAAAAATCGAAACCGGAAGCGTCGGCCATGGCGGCGACGAAATCGTCGCAGGTCACCGCCTGCCCGTCGTGGCGCGCGAAGTAGAGGTCCATGCCACGGCGGAAGGCGTCGCGCCCGATCAGGGTCTGGAGCATGCGCACCACCTCGGCGCCCTTCTCATAGACCGTCGCGGTGTAGAAATTGTTGATCTCGAGGTAGGTCGACGGGCGCACCGGGTGCGACATCGGCCCCGCATCCTCGGGGAACTGCACCGCACGCAGGCCGCGCACTTCGCGGATGCGGGCAGTCTCGCGGCCATGCGTGTCGGCACCGAATTCCTGGTCGCGGAAGACCGTCAGCCCTTCCTTGAGCGAGAGCTGGAACCAGTCGCGGCAGGTCACGCGGTTGCCGGTCCAGTTGTGGAAGTACTCGTGCGCGACGACGCGGTCGATGTTTTCGAAATCGGTGTCGGTCGCCACGTCCGGGCGCGCCAGCACGTACTTGGTGTTGAAGATGTTGAGGCCCTTGTTTTCCATCGCCCCCATGTTGAAATCGCCGACGGCGACGATCATGTAGTGGTCGAGGTCGCACTCGAGGCCAAAGCGCTCTTCGTCCCAGCGCATCGCCTTCTTCAGCGCGTCCATGGCGTGCGGACACTGGTCGAGTTTCCCCGGCTCGACGTAGATGGCAAGCTGCACGGTCCGGCCGGAGGCGGTGCGGAAGGTGTCGCGCAGCACGTCGAGCTTGCCGGCGACCATGGCGAAGAGGTAGCTCGGTTTGGGGAAAGGATCTTCCCAGGTGGCGAAGTGACGACCACCCGCTTCATCACCCGCGGCGACCGGGTTGCCGTTGGCGAGCAGCACCGGGAACGCCGCCTTGTCGGCGTGCAGGGTCACCCGGTAGCGCGCCATCACGTCGGGACGGTCCGTGAACCAGGTAATGCGGCGAAAGCCTTGCGGTTCGCACTGGGTGAAATAGCCGTCGCGGCTGCGGTAGAAGCCGGAAAGCTCGGTGTTCGCATCCGGGCGCAGGCGCACCTTGGTCTCAAGCACGCAATGTTCCGGCAGATTGGGGATGACCAGCTCGCGCGCATCCAGGCGATATTCGTCCGGCGCCAGCAAGCGGCCATCGAGCGCCACGCTCAGGGTCTCGAGCGCTTCGCCATCGAAGCGAAGTTCGGTGTTCGCCGCGACGCCAGCCCGGCGGGAAAGCGACAAACGCGCGCTGACCACCGTCGCTTCGGCACCGAGATCGACGTCGAGCGCGACGGTGTCGATGAGGTAGGCCGGCGCCGTGTAATCCTTCAGGCAGATGGGTTGCAGCGATGTTTCTGGAGTTTGCTTGATCATGGCTCGCAAGGATGAAGTCCAAGCGCTCCGCAATGCGACACGGAAGCGACGGGAACAAGAGGCAAAGGGGAGAGAAAGCGCGGATGATAGCGGATACACTGTGATGCGCCGAGCGTACGAACTTTTTTCCGGCAAGGCTGACCAAACCCGGAAAGCCACCGCCCGGCAAGATACGGAAAACATATTCTTCAGGCATGTTCACCGACTCACGTCGCGAGCCTGGACAGCCTGGCTCGCAGCGCATTTTTTCCAACCACGCAAAGGAATCGAAATGGCCAACACCGTCACGCTCGGCGGCAACCCCGTCCAGGTCGCCGGCAACTTTTTGCAAAAAGGGCAAACCGCGCCCGCGTTCACGCTGGTCGCCAAAGACCTCGCCGACACGCCGCTCGCCAGCTTCGCCGGCAAACGCAAGGTGCTCAATATCTTCCCGAGCATCGACACGCCGACCTGCGCGCTCTCGGTCCGCCGCTTCAACCAAAGCGCCAGCCAGCTGAACAACACCGTGGTGCTGTGCATCTCGGCCGACCTGCCCTTCGCCCAGAAGCGTTTCTGCGGTGCCGAGAACATCGAGAACGTGGTCACCCTCTCGACCATGCGTGGTGCCGACTTCCTGCAACACTACGGCGTCGCCCTTGCCAGCGGCCCCTTGGCCGGGGTTGCTGCGCGCGCGGTCGTCGTCCTCGACGAGAACGACGTCGTGCTGCACAGCGAGCTGGTCAGCGAAATCAAGAACGAACCGGACTACGACGCGGCGCTCCAGGCGCTGGCTTAAGCCGTTCCCGGCAGGCGCGCCCGGCCGTCCCCTGCCGATCCGTATCGGCACCACGCGTCAGGGCGCGCGCCCTGCGGTTTCCACCCGCCCCGCGCCGGCGAGGCGCATCGCCCGCCCCATGTTCGTTTCGAGCACCTGGACCACCTCGCCATCGACCAGGCCGCACAGGGTCAGTTTGTCGAGGTAGGCTCGCACCGCACCTTCGGTCAACCCGGCCCGATAAGGCCGGTTCTGCACCATGGCCTGAAAGATGTCGGCCACGCGCAGGATGCGCGCCGGCAAGGAGAATTTTGCGGCGTCCAGATGGAAGGGATAGCCCCGCCCCCCCGGGGCTTCGTGGTGATACGCCGCCCATTGCGCAATCTCCTCGAGGCCGCGGATACGCCCGAGGATCTGGTACGTCTCGTAGCTGTGCGTCTGCATCACCGTGAGTTCCTGATCGTCAAGCGGTCCGGGCTTATCCAGGATGTCGTCGGGAACGCGCAGCTTGCCCAGATCGTGCAGTAGGCCGGCGATCAGCAGTTTGTCGCACACCAGCGCGTCGAGCCCCATCAGCCGCCCGACCAGGCGGGCGACCCGCGCCACGCCCAGGGAATGGTTGGCGGTGTAGGTGCTCTTGGCATCGACGATGCGCGCGAAGATGTGCGCCAGGCGCTTGAGGTCGCGCATCGTCGGCTGGAATTTCCGCCCTCCGCTGAGTTTTCCCTGTAGCACCTGCTGGATGCCGCGTGGCTCAAGACCGAGCCAGAACGCCTCGGACGACGAAACGCTCATGAAGGCTTCGACCAGACGCGGCGCAAAAAAACTGCCCGAGAGGCCGGCGATGTGCGCCCGCAGGGTCTGGTTATGGCGCAGGATGCTGTCACCGCTGTAAAACGCGGCGCACATGGCGTCGACCCGGTCGGTGAGGAAAATCAGGTTGGCCGCCTCGGCCACCTCGGGAGCCACGTCGGCGCGCGACTGCAAGGTCGCCCAGTGGGTGTGGTGCAAACGCACCGGCTCGGCCATCCTGGCCAGCGGCTGGAAACTGCACAACAGCTGATACCCGATCTCGCAATGTTCCTGCGAGTTCTCCCAGTCGAACTCGCTCACCAGCATGGCATGCACGCGCGACGAGGAAACGCCGATGTCGTGCAGCATGCCGAGGTCGAAGATGAAGGTCGCCTCATTCGGATCGTAGCCCAGCTGTTGCGCGCAGCGTTCGGCCATGATGGCCACGCGCTTGCCGTGCGCGACATCGGAGATGCCGACCAGATCCAGCGCATCCGAAAGCGCATAAACGATTTCGCGCAAATCGACGTCCAGCAGTTCGCGCTCATCCCGAGCTTCGACCATCAATGGGCTATCCATGACTAACCTCGTGAAATAACGGGCGAGCGACCTGGGCCGGCCGGTCAGGCCATGACCGGAGCGCACGCGCGACGATCGACTTCACTCTGGCAAAAGCCGGAGGGCCTTGGTATCCGTATTTCCCGCCTCGGCGCGGGCGCGGGCCGAGGCGGGCGACCGTCAAGACGGGGCAAAAAACGGCCGCGGAGGTAGAATCCCGCCATGCCTGCCGAAGAACGTTTCCTGAACTGCCATCCGCGCACGCCCGCCCCGGCGATCCAGCGCCTGAGGGCCTCGCTGCAAATCCGCCCCGAAGGCGGGCTGCGGCTCCGTTACCAGCTTGCCGGCGACATCGCGCGCCTGCGCATCGCCGCAACCAAGGCGCATCCCGAACGCGGCGACCGCCTCTGGGAGCAGACCTGCTTCGAGGTTTTCCTTGCCCGCGCCGATCAGGCGGCTTACCGCGAATTCAATTTTTCCCCGTCCGGCGACTGGGCGATGTATGCCTTCGCCGATTACCGGCGCCCCGGCGAGCCGCAGGAATCCGAGCGCCTCGCCCCCCCGCGCCTGTCCGTCCTCCAGACTGCCGGGCGCGTCGAACTCACGGCTGAACTCGACGCCAGCGCCCTGCCGCCGGGTAACGCGGCGCTCCTCGTCGGACTCACGGCCGTCGTCGAAAGCGACGACCTGGGCGACGGACGTCACAGCTACTGGGCGCTCCACCACCCGAGCGAGCGCCCGGACTTCCACCACCGCGCCGGATTCACCTGGGTCCTGCCCACCGACTGAACACGGCCCACGCGTGCCCGTCCGGCACGCGCTGCCACGCTTCGAAAGAAAACGCCCATGCCCATCGCCTTCGGCCTCGACCGCCTGCTCGCCGACCCGACCTTACGCCACGCTCTCTCCGGCCAGCGCCTCGCCTTGCTCGCCCATCCGGCCAGCGTCAGCGCCGACCTCACGCACGCCCTCGACGCGCTCGCCGCCTGCCCCGACCTCCGCCTCAGCGCCGCCTTCGGGCCGCAGCACGGGCTGCGCGGCGACAAGCAGGACAACATGGTCGAATCCGCCGATTACCTCGACCCCATCCACGGCATCCCGATCTTCAGCCTCTACGGCGAAGTCCGGCGGCCGACCGCGGCGATGATGGAGACTTCCGACGTCCTGCTGATCGACCTGCAGGACCTCGGCTGCCGCATCTACACCTTCATCACCACCCTGCGCTACATGCTCGAAGCCGCCGCCACGCACGGCAAGCGCGTCTATATCCTCGACCGTCCGAACCCCGCGGGCCGGCCGGTCGAAGGGCTGACCCTGCGCCCGGGCTGGGAGAGTTTCGTCGGCGCCGGCGCGCTGCCGATGCGCCACGGCCTCACACTGGGCGAGCTTGCCGGCTGGTTCGTGCGCACGCTTCAACTCGACCTCGACTGGCAGGTCATTCCCATGCGCAACTGGCAGCCCGAAGCCAGCCCCGGCTTCGGCTGGCCGCTCGGCGAGCGGACCTGGATCAACCCCAGCCCGAACGCGCCCAACCTGTCGATGGCGCGTTGCTACGCCGGCACGGTGATGCTCGAAGGCACGACGCTCTCCGAAGGGCGCGGCACCACCCGCCCGCTCGAGCTCTTCGGCGCCCCCGACCTCGATGCTCGCGCGCTGCTGACCAGAATGCACGCCTTGGCGCCCGACTGGCTCGCCGGTTGCCGCCTGCGCGAATGCTGGTTCGAACCGACCTTTCACAAGCACGCCGGCCAGCTCTGCAACGGCGTCCAGATCCACGTCGAGGATGGCCACTACGCGCACCATCTGTTCCGCCCCTGGCGCCTGCAGGCGCTGGCGTTCAAAGCCATCCGTCAGCTCTGGCCCGACTACCCGCTGTGGCGCGACTTTCCCTACGAGTACGAATTCGAGCGCCTGGCCATCGACCTGATCAACGGCAGCCCGCTGCTGCGCGAGTGGGTCGACGACCCGGCCGCGACGCCGGCCGATCTCGACGCACTGGCGCGTGCCGACGAGGCCGCGTGGGAAGAAACGCGCCAGGCGCACCTTCGCAGCGAATACCGCTGACGAGCCGCGCCAAGCGCGGCCTGCAAAGGGCGTCTGGATGCGCCCTCCAGGCCGGCGCCAGGGCGCGCCACCTCTAGCGTTTGGCGGCATGACGTTCGGTCAGCAGGCGCCGCCTGCACCGTCCATCTGCATGTCCGCAGGATCATTCCGGTGGACATGCAGAGTAAGACGCCAAGACAGTGCCAAGACGCAGCAAGACGCCGTCGGCATCGTCTCGCTGGTATCGCGAATTCGAATCAGGCCGCGAGCAGGCCGGCGAAGCCGAACAGAAACAGCACCAGCAGCCAGAGCAGGAGGGCGCGCCAAACCAGCGCCACGGCGCTGTGCATGTGGCCGGTATCGGCCGCCTCGCCGTTGCTTTCGTTGCACCCCGCAAGGCGGACGCCCAGCGCCCCGGCGCCGCTCGCCAGAACGATGGCGGCGTGGCGAGCATCGTTCAGATCGCGGGTACGCCAGCTGAACATCGCGTCCTCAAAATTGCCGACCACCGCGAACAACAGCCCCGTAAGCCGCAGCGGCAACCAGTCGACGACGGCGAAGGCCTGCCGGGCAAAGGCGGCAAAAGCGTCGTTCGGATCCTGGCTGCGCCGCCCCCAGACCGCATCGAGTTCGGCCGCCACGCAATAGAGCACCGCGCCGCACGGCCCGGGCAGCAGGACAAAACAGACGAGCACGCCAAAGACATGCCGATGCGAGGCCACCAGCGCCTGTTCGATGGCCCGCTGCGCAACCTCCGACGTCGAAAGTCCGGCGCAGGACTCGCCGCGCCACTCGCCGAGCAATTCCCGGGCGTGTTCCAGGTCGTCCATGCGGAGCGCCAGGTGGATGGCGGAGTAGTAGTGGCTAAATTGCCGGAAGCCCAGGGTGAGGTAAAGAACGCCGACGGTCCACAACCAGCCGAGCAAAGGATTGAGCGCGTCAAAAACGACGGCGACGAGGCCGCTCAGAGCGACCAGCGGAACGACCACCGCGCACCAGGCCCAGGCGCCGTTATGCGACTCGCCGGCATCGAAACGCCGTTCGATCCAGTCGGCCAGCCCGAACAGCGGGGTGCGCACGCAGGCAACATAGGACAAAGGGCGCAGCTGCTCGAGGAGAAGGACGGCAATGACCGAAAAGATGACCATGGTGACAGGCGACGTGGGTAAGGGCACAACGGGACCGAGGCGGATCAACATAACATAAGCCGGCCGCATCTAGAACGCCGGCGCCGCACAAGCGAGATGCCCCTCCGGGCCACATGGCATTCACCGTCCGGGCCGCCTGCAGCTGCGAGCAGGCCTCTCAGGTGCCTCGCCTCCAACCCGCCGCAACCGGTTAAGCGCGCGTTTCCAGTCCCCGGTTCAGAACCTGGGCCAGGGCAACGATGATTCCGGCCGTCGCCCCCCAGATGAAACGGTCGGCGTAGGTCATGGCGAAATAGCGGCGCATCCGGCCCATGTATTCGCGTTCGTACTCGCGATGATTGGCCGGGTCGAGGAGGAAAGCGAGCGGCACCTCGAAGGCCTCGGCCACTTCGCGCGGATCGGGTCGCAACTCGATCGGCAGCGCGATGCGCCCCACCACGGGCGTGATCCGGTAGCCGGTTCCGGTACGGTAATCGGGCAGGTAGCCGAGCACATCCACGCGTTCGGGGGCCAGACCGATCTCCTCCCAGGCTTCGCGCAGGGCGGTCGCCTGCGGTGACGCGTCTTCGGCTTCGACGCGCCCGCCGGGAAAGCTGATCTGCCCGGGATGATGCTTCAAGGCTTCGGTACGCTGGGTCAGCAGCACGCTCGGCCCGTCCGCACGGTCGAGGATGGGAAAAAGCACCGCTGCCGGAACCAGCGCATCCTCGCTCACGCCATCGTCAGCGAGAAAGGGCGTCCGCCGCGGGCCGGACAAGAGGGCCGCGCACAGAGAACGCCAATCGTATTCCGACATCCCCGGCGTCGCTCCTTTCGCGGCTAGGCGTTGAGATTCACGCGCGTCCGGCCGCCTGCCGCAGCTCGTCATCGCCCCTCGGATACACCTCTTCGATTTCGGCATGCACCGAATCGAGCGCATCCTGCAAGGTCTCTTCCGAAAGGAGATTGATCGAGGTGGCCACCAGATCGGCTGACTCGATCGCGGCCACCGGCAGACGGCGGCTGTCGAGGCAGGCAATCAGGGCCGCCGCGGTCCCGGCCACGTGCAGCAGCGCTTGCCGCTCGCCCATCAACAACTCAACTTCGCGGCGCAACAGGGCGATTTCCTGATCGCGATGTGGCATAGACGACTCTCCTAGTAGCGTTTCTTCAGCGTCATGGTGTCGCCATCCCGCTGCATTTCCATTCGATTCAGGAAGCTCATGCCGAGCAAGGCGAACGGCATTTCGGTCGAATGCACCATGGCATCGACGTTCATGACGACGATCTCACCCACCCGGACACTGTCCAACTTGACCCGCGACGCCACGGTCTGGCCATTCGCGGTATTTACCACCACCTGCTCGGCGCGCGTCAGGTCGATCCCGAGCCGGCGCGCATCCGAGGCTCCGAGGGCCACCGACGAAGCCCCGGTATCGACCAGGAAACGCATCGCGGCGCCGTTCACCTGACCGGTCGTGACGAAGTGGCCCCGTCCGTCGGCGGTCAGCACCGCGGTCTGCGGCCCCGAAGTGGACGTCTGCGACGAAATGTACTGGCCGATGCGCAGCACGCGCCGCTTGCCGTCGACCTCGACCGTCGCCGTTTCGCGCTCGACCGAAACCACCAGCACGCCCTCTTCCGTACGCGCGCCCACCGCCACCGTGCGCGGCACCCCGCCGTTGACCGTGAGCAGCGCCTTGCCCGGAAAAACCCCGGCCAGGCCGATCTCGGCCGCCAGGCTCGGCCCGGCCAGGCACAACGCCATGGCGGCGCATGCGCCGAGCCGGAGCTGGCGGAAGAACCCGGACGTAAGACCCGGCGAAGGTGGGAAGGACATGGTCATGGCATCGGCCGCGATCAAAGTGCGGCCTATTCTGCCACAAAGAAATGTCCGGATTGGCTCCGTACTAACCGCAGAAAAAAGACTTTTTCATGCGCTTTGCGCAGGCCCCGAAAGTCCGCATGAAAGGCCTCCGGAGGACGACGCAACGCGCATGCCCGCGGCCTGCGAAACGCCTGCGCCGCGGTACGCAGCGCAGCGAATCAGGCCAGGAGCGTCTTCATCACCCTTTGTGCTCGACCACCACGCACTGATACACGCCGGCGAAGAAAGTCCGCTTGCGCCAGGTGAAGCGCTCGGGATGCGCGGCATAGTGGCTGATTTCGTTCTTCCACAAGGTTTCGGCGAAGGGCTCGAGGTAGTGATTGACCAGCTTCAGGATGTAGCGGATCGGCTGCCACTTGGCCGGGTTGTGGTAATCGACAAAGACCGCCTTGCCGCCCTTGGGCAGTTTGCTCAGCATGTGATTGACGATCTCGAACTTCTTTTCCTCCGGCACTTCGTGCAACAGGAAGAAGCTGCAGATCAGGTCGTAGTCCTTGCCGTCGCCCTGGAACGCCGCCGCGTCGCTGCGGATCACCTTGGCCCAGTTCATGTCCGCGAGTTTGCGCGTACCGTGCTCGATCTGCACCGGCGTGACGTCGGTCAGGTGGAAAGCCCCCTTGGGCCCGACCTTGCGCGCCGCGCGCGAAACCAGATCGCCATAGACGTGCGCCAGTTGCCAGACGCGCGAGCCTTCCTTGATCTCGTTCAGGTAGGCGCGCATCAGACGTTGGTCGTTGAGGAACAGCAGGATGCGGACGACGATGTTCCGGTCGAGCATGCGTACCCACTTGGGATCGACGTACGCCCAGTCGTATACCTCGGTCATGTACTCCGGAACCCCGTCGTAGTAGGGATCCACTGCCAACGTCGGGTGATTCTTGGTCATTTCTCGGTCCTATACAGTCAAGTTCCTGGCCGTCGGCACACCGCCGAACTCCGGGAACCAGGTGCGGCCAAGCGAACAGAAAGGCACAACAAAGCGTGAGATTATCCTCGACCTTCTCGCCCCGGTCAAACCCTGAACGTGCGCACACGAAAGCATGAAGCCCTTACATTTCATAAGGATTGCGCTGGATCAATCAAAAATCTCAGCGTCATGGCAACAAGAACCACTCTCACGCAGAACAGCTTTTTTTTACGCCAAAGCTCAAGGCGGTAGCGCCTCGAAGAGCGCCGTCAAATCCTCTTCGCCAAACTTGAGGTCGACGCGGTGATCTTCGGAAAGAATGCCGGCAGCCAGTTCGGATTTGCGCTCCTGCAAAGCCAGGATTTTTTCTTCGATGCTGCCGGCGACGATCAGCTTATAGACGAAGACCGGCTTGTCTTGCCCCAGCCGATGCGCGCGGTCGGTGGCCTGATTCTCGACCGCCGGGTTCCACCACGGGTCGTAATGGATGACCGTATCGGCCGCCGTCAGGTTGAGACCGACCCCGCCCGCCTTCAGGCTGATCAGAAAAATCTGCACTTCGCCTGCCTGGAAGCGGCGTACCGGAACTTCGCGGTCGTCGGTGTCGCCGGTCAGGATCAAGTAGTCAAGCCCGGCCTGGCGCAGCTCCTGCTCAATCAACGCCAGCATGCTGGTAAATTGCGAGAAGATCAGGATGCGCCGCCCCTCGTCGACCAGTTCCGGCACCAGGGTCATCAGCAGCTCGAGCTTGGCGCGTTCCTTGACCCGCTGCGCGGCGCTGGAGCGCACCAGGCGCGGGTCGCAGCAGACCTGACGGAGTTTGAGCAGCGCGTCGAGGATGACGAACTGGCTGCGACCGAAGCCCTTGCTGGCGACTTCCTCGCGCACCATCGCGTCCATCGCCGCGCGCACCGTCTCGTAGAGGTCGCGCTGAGCACCGGAAAGTTCGACCGTGCGCACGATCACCGTTTTGGGCGGCAGTTCGCGTGCCACGTCTTCCTTCTTGCGGCGCAGGACGAAAGGCCGGATGCGGCGCGCGAGCAGCGCCCGCCGGTCGTTGTCGGCCTGCTTCTCGATCGGCGTCCGCCAGTAACGCAGGAAGTTGGCGCTGCTGCCGAGAAACCCGGGCAAGAGAAAGTCGAACTGGCTCCACAGCTCACCAAGGTGGTTCTCCAGCGGCGTCCCGGTCAGACACAGGCGATGGCGCGCCTCGAGCCGGCGCACGACCTCGGCCCCCTGGCTGCGTGCATTCTTGACTGTCTGCGCCTCGTCGAGAATCAGCAAGTGATAGCGATGCTGGGTCAGCTCAGCCGCATCGCGCCACAGCAGGGGATACGTCGTGAGCACGACGTCATGATTCGGAATCTCGGGGAAACGGCTTTTGCGCTCAGCCCCGTGCAGCGAAAGCACGCGCAACGCAGGGGCGAAACGCGCTGCTTCGTCGCGCCAGTTGAAGATCAGCGAAGTGGGCAGGACGATCAGCGCCGGACGGTCAAGGCGCCCCGCTTCCTTCTCGAGCAGCAGATGCGCCAAGGCCTGCGCGGTCTTGCCCAGGCCCATGTCGTCGGCCAGGATGCCGGAGAGCTTGTGCCGACGCAGAAATTGCAGCCAGGACAAGCCTTCCCGCTGGTAGGGGCGGAGCTCAAGCCCCAGGCTGCTGGGGGGCTCGACGTCGGAAATGCCCTGCGCAGCGACCAGCTTCTCGGCCATGGCCATGACATCGGCCTGACCGTGGAATTGCCAGCGGTCCGGGTCGCCGAGTTCCGCCAGACGCGGAGCGTCAAAGCGTGAAACACGCAGCGTCGGCCCGCCCTGGAAACCGTCGAAGAGGTCGATCAAGGTCGCCGCCAACGGTTTGAGGCGCCCGGCGGGCGCACGCACCCGCTTGCTGGTCGGGGTCTTGAGCTCGACCATCTCGGCGTCGTCGATCTCGCGCAGCATGAAGGGATCGAGCCAGCGCGGGTCGCGCCGGAACAAGGCCGCCAGGAGCGGCGCAAGCGGCATGCGCACGCCTTCGACGACGATGCCCATGTCCAGCTCGAACCAGCCGCCGTCGGCCTCCGCAGGCTCGACGAGCACCGCATCCCAGGCGTCGACTTCGAGCGCATGATGACGAAAATCGTCGTCGTAAACGATCTCCCAGCCGGCCAGCTTGAGCGCGTTGATGCCCTCCTGCACGAACGCCGCCCAATCGTCTTCGCAGGCCAGTCCGTAAGGGCATTCGGGCATTGTTCCCGCGGCATGCAGGACATAGCCCGGAATCTTGTGCAGCCCGCCGTCCGCCAGACGCTCGAGGAGCAAACGCTCGCGCTCATGGCGGCGCACCACGCGCACCGCCTCGCCGTCGGGCAGGCTGCAATACTCGTGCGGGTCGCCGGGCAGGAATTCTGCGTCCTGATAACGGAAGACCGGCAAGGCGACGTCGAACATGCCTTCGTCGCCGGCTTCGTAGTCGCGCCAACTGCGCTGCCCGAGCACGTCGAGCGTGCGCAGGCGCAGGACGGCCACCGGATTGACGTCGATGCAGCGCAAACCGGCATCGGTTTCCTCAACCGGGATCGGCAGCTCGGGCGCGAGTTCGCTCAGTGTTTCGGCAACCAGCGCCGCCTCGCGCTCGGTGAGCGGCGGCAGGGCAAACAGGCGGCCGACGACGGCCGGATTGCCCGGAACTTCGAGCGGCCCGACGCAGCCTTCATCGATATCGACGAACCAGGGCGGATCGAGCGGCACGACGTGGCTGGCTTCCGGCTGCGCCTTAAGGCACGGCCGCTGCCGACCGTTGATGTCGAGCCGCCAGCTCACCGTCGCCGGCCGTGCTTCCGCCAGGCGCAGAGGTGAAGCATCGGTTGCCGGGTAGAGGCGCCCGGACTGGGCCATGCGCTGCAGAATCTCGGCCCCGTGCTTCGGGCCGAGGCCGAACGCACGCAAGCCACTGTCATGGCTGCGCTCGGCCCACAGCATGCGCAAAATGGGCTGGTCTTCATCGATCACAAAGGGCGGCGGCTTGAGCAGGGCGCGATCAACGGCCCACCACTCCTCGGCACTCTCGGGATCGCGCCCTTTATGCACGGTCACGCCGAAGCGCAAGCCGTCGCGCGTCCAGTGCAGTCGATAGAAAAGCTGGTTGCGATTGACCGCGCCGCGGCCGGTTTTCTTGCTGACCGCAACCGAGACCCGACGCAACTCTTCGACCCAGGACAACACGCCCGGGTTGATACGATCCTTGTCCTGCACGTCTTCAGTCCTGCTGCATGGGGTGGCGCCTGCGCGGCAGACAACTCAACGTCCGTCTCCGAAGCATTCGCTGCGCTTCAGTCGCGGAAGTTGCCGTACTTGATCGGAAAATCGGTGATCGCCTTCGTCACCTGAGCGATGCACGCCTGCAGTTCGTCGCGCTTGGCGCCCGAAACACGCACCGTGTCGCCCTGGATCGAGGCTTGCACCTTGAGCTTGGAATCCTTGATCAGCTTGACGATCTTCTTGGCCAGCTCGGACTCGATCCCGATCTTGATCTTGAGTTCCTGCTTGACCTTGTTGCCCGAAACCTTCTGCACCGTCTGCTGATCGAGGCGCTTGACGCTTTCCTTCTCCTTCTTCTCCATGGCTGGGAAGAGGATGTCCTTGATCTGGTCGAGCTGGAAATCGGAATCACCGTGCAGGGTGATGACCTTGTCCTTTTCGTTGAGTTCGACTTTGGCCGAGGTCCCTTTGAAGTCGTAGCGGGCGTCGATCTGGCGGCTGGTGACGTCGATCGCGTTCTTCAGCGCAACCAAGTCGGCTTCGGATGAAAAATCGAAAGACGGCATAGGTTTTCCTCTGTATGGATGTAAATTCGCGCGCCGGTCGGTTCGACTCGGCGCGCGATCGGATGCGGCTTCGGCCTTAGCCGAAGTGGCAGACGTAGTGATACGGCTCGTCGCAAGCAATCTCGAACGACGAATTTCCGTGTACCGAGAACGATTGACCGGCGCTGTAGGTGGTCCATTCAGAGACCCCTGCCAGACGCACGCGGCACGATCCGCCGACGCACTCCATCACTTCCGGCGCTCCGGTGTTGAAGGTCAACGTCGCCGGCAGGATGACGCCGACCGTTTTCTTGGTGCCATCGGCAAACAGCACGGTGTGGCTGATGCACTTGCCGTCGAAATAGACGTTGGCCTGCTTGACGACGCTCACATTGTCGAATTGCGACATGGGTTCACCTCAGAAAATGTTCCAGCAGGCCCTTGGCGACAAAACCGAGCATGCCGAAAGCAAGAACGAAAAACAGGACGAAGGTGCCGACTTTTCCGGCCTTGGACGTCCAGGCGAGTTCACCGATGATGAACAGCATGAAGAGCATGAAGGCCGCCAACCCGAAGGTCATGCCGAATTCTGCAACCTGCTCCTCGCTAAATCCGAACATCGGTGGTTCCTCGCGCGACGGCTCAGACCTCGACGCGTCCGAGCACCAGATATTCCATCAGCGCCTTCTGCACATGCAGCCGGTTTTCCGCCTCATCCCAGACCAAGCTCTGCGGCCCGTCGATCACCTCGGCGGCGACTTCCTCGCCGCGATGCGCCGGCAGGCAATGCAGGAAGATGGCGTCGGGATTGGCCACCGCCATCATCTCGGCGTCGACCTGCCAGTCGGCGAAAGCCAAGCGCCGCGTCTCGTTCTCGGCCTCAAAGCCCATTGAGGTCCACACGTCGGTGGTCACGATGTCCGCGCCACGCGCAGCCTCCATCGGATCGGCAAAGGTACGGAAGTGCGCGCTCCCCTCGAGGCCGGCGGCGGCCGGATCGATTTCGTAGCCCGGGGGCGTCGACACATGCACGGAGAAGCCCAGCACTTCAGCCGCCTGCAGCCAGGTGTTGCACATGTTGTTCGAATCGCCGATCCAGGCCACCGTTTTGCCGGCGATCGGACCGCGCTGCTCGATGTAGGTGTAGATGTCGGCCATGATCTGGCACGGGTGGTATTCGTTGGTCAGCCCGTTGATCACCGGCACCCGCGAATGCCGGGCGAGACGCTCGACGATGTCCTGTTCGAAGGTGCGGATCATGATGATGTCGCTCATGCGCGAAATCACTTGTGCCGCATCCTCCACCGGCTCGCCGCGCCCAAGTTGCGAGTCGCGAGTATTGAGGTAGATCGCCGCACCGCCGAGCTGCTGCACGCCGGCCTCGAAGGACAGGCGAGTGCGGGTACTGGCCTTCTCGAAAATCATCACCAGCGTCCGGTCGGAGAGCGGCCAATAACGCTTATAGGCTTTGAACTGCTCCTTGATCCAGCGCGTGCGCTCAAAGAGGTAGGCGTACTCCTCGCGCGTAAAATCCTTGAACTGCAGGTAGTGTTTGACTGCCGTCTTCATCGTCAGAGGTTCCGTTCAGCCCGCCAGAAAAGCGCGGATCAGTTTGGCAAGGCGGGCGACGAGTTCATGCGCGTCGTCTTCACCGAAATTGAGCGCCGGCAGCAGACGCACCACGCAATCGGCCGTCACGTTGATCAGGACGCCAGCTTCGAGGCCTTTCTGCACGATCGCCCCGCACGGCCGATCGAGTTCGATGCCGATCATCAGACCATTGCCGCGGATGTCGACCACCCCGGCCACGCCGGCAAGGGCCGTCTTCAGTTCGTCACGGATCAGCTGACCGATGCGTACGGCGCTCTCGCGCAACCCTTCCTTCTCGACCACGTCCAGCGTGGTCAGCGCCGCCGTCATCGCCAGCTGGTTGCCTCCGAAGGTCGTCCCGTGATTGCCCGGCCCGAAGAGGCCGGCCGCTTTGCCCGAAGCCAGGCAGGCGCCCACCGGAACACCGCCGGCCAAGCCTTTGGCGAGGGTCGCCACGTCGGGCACGATGCCCGCGTGCTGGAAGCCGAACCACGGACCAGTGCGGCCGATGCCGCACTGAACTTCGTCGCAGATCATCAGCCAAGCGTTTTCATCGCACAACTGACGCACGCCGCGCTGGAAATCGAGGTCGGCCATGTGGATGCCACCCTCGCCCTGCACCGCCTCATACATCACGGCGACGATGGATTTGTTGTGCTGGGCCACTTCGCGGATCGCCGCCAGATCGTTGTACGGCACGCGCAGAAAACCGGCGACCAGCGGCTCGAAGCCTGCCTGGATCTTGCGGTTTCCCGTCGCCGACAGGGTCGCCATCGTGCGCCCATGGAACGACTTCTCCATCACCACGATGGTCGGATTCTCGATGCCGCGCTGGTTGCCGTAGAAACGCGCCAGCTTGATCGCCGCCTCATTGGCCTCACAGCCGGAGTTGCAGAAGAAGACTTCCTGCATCCCCGAAATCGCGCACAGGCGATTGGCGAGTTGCTCCTGCAAGGGCATCTGATAGAGGTTGGAGGTATGCAGCAGGCGGCCCGCTTGCGCAGCGATCGCCGCCACCAGCTCGGGATGGTTGTGACCCAGCGTGTTCACCGCGATGCCAGACAGGGCATCGAGGTAAAGCTTGCCTTCGGTATCGGTCACCCAGCTTCCGTCGCCATGACTGAAAGCAACTGGCAACCGGGCGTAAGTGTTCATGACATGCGACATGTAAACCACCCCAATGAGGCCCATTAAATTGAAACGGCGGCCCACGCCGCCGCAACCAAAACGATCCTTTTGCCGCGACTCCCGGCACAGCGGAAGCCCTGTGCGCAAAATCCGCAGGATCGGAAAGTGTAAGACAAAACAAGACGCATGTATATATTTCAAGTCCCGCGAGAAGACTCTCCCGACATGGTTATCTCGGGCTACAATGGGCCATGCGGATCGCCGTGTTCAACCAGAAGGGCGGCGTTGGAAAAACCACCACGACGCTCAACCTCGCCGCCGCCATCGTGCGCCATGGCGGGCAGCCGCTCTTGCTGGATCTGGACCCGCAATGCCACCTCTCCGGCATCCACGGCAACCCGCCTCGTGACTCGACCCACAGCCTGTTCGGTTTCTACCAGAACTCGCGCTGCCTGTCGGAACTCACCCTGTCGTGGGACGGCATCGGACGCCTCGTCCCCTCACACCAACACCTCATCAAGGTCGACTCGATTTTCGGCAAGGGCCCCGCGATCCTGAACAAGCTCCGTCAGGGACTCGACCGCATCGACGAAGTCGTCCCCGGTCAGGCTGCACAAACCACGCTGATCGATTGCTGCCCCTACGTCGGCGTCCTGTCGCTCAACGCCATCTTCGCCTGCGATCTGCTGCTCGTCCCGGTCTCGACCGACTACATGTCGCTCCAGGCGGCAGAGCAGATGGCGCGCACCCTGGAGATCCTCGAACCGGTGCTTAAGCGGCGCGTCGAACGCCGTTACCTGCTCACCCGCTTCGACCGACGTCGCAAGATGAGCGAAGACGTTCGGCAACGCCTGCACGAACGTTACGGCGACGAAGTGTGCACCACCGTCATTGCCGAGAACGTGGCGATCGCCGAAAGCCCGGCACAACGCCGCGACGTCTTCAGCCACAACGCGGGCAGCACAGGCGCCCGCGACTACGCCGCGCTGCACAGCGAATTCCTGCACCAGAAACTACTCTAGAGGACGTGCCGCGCACCGAGGGTGCGTCGATGCCGACGTCAGCCGGAACGGCCGGTTCTCGCCCCCGACTCGCCGGAGGACGCGATCAAATCCATGACCTCTTCGTAACTCGCGTCGTTGCCACGCATCACCCCCCGATTGCGCACCGGAAAGCAGCGCGACTCGAGAATCTCGCAGCCGACATAAATTTGCCGCAGCTTGCGTTCCGCATCGGAAGCGTCACAACCGAGAATCATCAGATGATCAACGATCGCCCCGCTCCGCGTCCGAATGCGGAAGCCGAACTTCGCCACAGCAGCACACGTGGAGGACATGAAAAAAAACAGCTCTGCATCAAAGGGATATGGAGACTATATGCAGCAAAGCATGGGGAATCAAGCCAAAGCGCCTGTTTATGCATGCATCCCCGGATAAAATTGCCCTTATATACATCAAAAAACAACGCCGAATGCTGAAATCGGTTTTTATGATGCGATTACCCGGGACGCAAACAGGGTAGCTCTGCTAGAATCGCGCGTATAACAAGAAATGATTCATCCCTGTTTTCATTATTCTTTTTTCATTTCTGAACAGCACAGCCATGCGATTCTCTTCAAATACCCCCTACATCATCGTGGGCCTGACGAGCGAAGGCAAACGCTTCCGCCCGAGCGACTGGGCCGAAAGACTGAGCGGCGTCCTGTCCGCTTTCTGCACCGAAAAACGCATGAAGTACTCCCCCTACGTCAGCCCGGGCTTCTACAACGACGCCAAGGCCGTTTTCGTCGACGGCGACCTTTATGACGTCGACCCGATGGCCTACCGCTTTGTGCTCAACTTTGCCGTCGACAACGACCTGCAACTCATCGAGGCCGCCTGCCCGATCCGCAGCAAATACAAGGATCAGAACGAAGTCGCTGTCGCTGCAGCCTAAACTGCGAGTTCTTCAACCTTTCCAGAGCACAAGGCTCAGCGTCTCTTGCCCATCGCGCCCGAAGCGCGCCGGCATGAGGCAAACAAAAACGGCGTCCGAAGACGCCGTTTTTCTGTACCGCGAAGAACCAGGATCAGGCAGCAACCAGCGCCTTGATCTGGGCCGACAGGCGGCTCTTATGGCGCGAGGCCTTGTTCTTATGGATGATCTTCTTGTCCGCGATGCGGTCGATCACCGAAACCGATTCCTGATAGATGCTTTGAGCAGCAGCCTTGTCGCCAGCGACGATCGCCTTCTGCACACGCTTGACGGCCGTACGCAGAGTGGAACGCAGGCTGACGTTGTGGGCGCGTTGCTTGACGGCTTGGCGAGCACGCTTGCGGGCTTGTGCGCTGTTGGCCATGAGTGTCTGTCCCTAAGAAAGCTAATGGGTTAATCGAAAACGCGGGATTATACGGAGAAAGTGCTTGCAACGCAAGGCGTTTTTCAAGCCGCGCCATCGACACGTCACGGACATCCCGCCGGCATGAGCGCATCGCCGGACGCACCGAACAACAAGGAAGGGCGTAGTATTACGCCTCCTGCGCTCCACGCCGCACAACAAAGCACCGCATGAACCTGCTCAAAGCCCTCGTGACCGTCAGCGGAATGACGCTGCTCTCCCGCATTCTCGGGTTCGTCCGCGACTTCGTCATTGCCCGCGTCTTCGGCGCCGGCATGATGACCGATGCGTTCTTCGTCGCCTTCAAGTTACCGAACCTGTTGCGCCGCCTTTTTGCCGAAGGGGCGTTCTCGCAAGCCTTCGTTCCTATTCTCGGCGAATACAAGAACAAGCAAGGCCCCGAGGCAGCAAAGTCGCTCGTCGACCGTGTCGCCACCCTACTCTTCTTCGTCCTGCTCGCTGTAACCCTGCTCGGCATGGCCGGCGCCCCCTTGCTGATCTACCTTTCCGCCCCGGGCTTCGCTGCCGATGCAGACAAGTTCGCCCTAACCGTCGAACTTACGCGCATCACCTTCCCCTACATCCTGTTCATGTCGCTCGTCGCCCTGGCTGGCGGCATTCTGAACTCCTGGAACCGTTTCGCCGTTCCGGCCTTCACGCCGGTCCTGCTCAACGTCGCGTTCATCGGCATGGCGCTCTTCGCCGCACCGCACTTCGCAGAACCGGTCAAGGCGCTCGGCTGGGCCGTTTTTCTCGGCGGTGTACTGCAACTGGCGTATCAGGTTCCCAGCCTGCGTCGCATCGGCATGCTGCCGCGCTTCATCCTTGACTGGCGCGACCCAGGCGTACGCCGCATCCTGAAACTCATGGCCCCTGCGGTACTCGGCGTCTCGGTTTCACAGGTCAGCCTGCTCATCAACACCATCTTCGCCTCCTTTCTCGGCACCGGCAGTGTTTCCTGGCTTTACTACGCCGACCGCCTGATGGAGTTTCCCGCCGGAATGCTCGGCGCCGCGCTCGGCACCATCCTGCTGCCCTCCCTCTCCAAATACCACGCCAACGACAATCACGCAGAATACTCGCGCCTGCTCGACTGGGGGCTGCGCCTGACCCTGCTACTCGCCGCACCTGCTGCCGTGGCGCTGGCAATCATCGCCATTCCGCTGATCACCACCCTCTTCCACCACGGTGCCTTCTCTGCAAACGACGTCTTCCGCACCCGCGAAGCCTTGGTCGCCTACAGCGTCGGTCTGGTCGGGCTGATCCTGGTTAAGGTGCTCGCCCCGGGGTTTTACGCGCGACAAAACATCCGCACGCCAGTGCGCATCGCCTTGATTGCACTGGCGACCACACAGACGCTCAATCTATTGCTGATCGGCCCACTCAAGCACGCCGGACTGGCACTGTCGATCGGGCTCGCCGCATGCCTCAACGCACTCCTGCTCTACCGCGGCCTGCGGCGCCAGGGGATCTACGTCCCACAACCTGGCTGGCTGTTATTCAGCACCAAACTGCTGCTGGCCCTCGGCGTCATGGGCGCCACGCTGTCCTTCATGAGTGGCAACGCTTCTGACTGGCTCAGCTTCGACGCGTTCGAGCGCGTCGCACGCCTCGCCGCCATCGTTGGCGCTGCCGGATCCACATACTTCGCTACACTATGGCTGACGGGCTTCCGTCTGCGTGACTTCCGGCGTCGCGGCGCCGAATAGCCACCACCCCACGCCACACAGGAGAGGACAGCATGCAACTGACCAGCACCAGTTTTATCGACGGGCAGCGCATCCCGGGCGAGTTCGCCTTCTGCCTGCCTGACCCCACCCATCACGTCCGCCTCGGCCGCAACTGCAACCCGCAATTGGCCTGGAGCGACGCGCCTGCGGGAACGCGTTCGTTCGCCGTGATCTGCCACGATCCTGACGTTCCGAGCAAGGGCGACGACGTGAACCAGGAGGGCCGCAGTGTTCCGGCCGACCTGCCGCGCGTCGATTTTTTCCACTGGATTCTCATCGACCTGCCCGCCTCGGTTCGGCAACTCGCCACCGGCGAGTACTCCCGCGAAGTCACCCCGCGCGGCAAAGCCGGTCCAGCCGCACCGCACGGCACCCGCCAGGGCATCAATGACTACACCGGCTGGTTTTCCGGCGACCACGACATGCGCGGCGACTATTACGGCTACGACGGCCCTTGCCCGCCCTGGAACGACGAACGCATGCACCGCTACGTCTTCACCGTCTATGCGCTCGACATCGAACGCCTACCGATCGAGGGGCGCTTCACGGGCGCCGAAGCACGCGCCGCACTGCAAGGCCACATCCTGGCGCAAGCGAGCCTGACGGGCACCTATACGCTGAATCCGAAACTGGCCGACTGAACCCACGCACACCGCAACTCTGGCGCACGAAACCGAAGCGACGCGAAAACAACAAAAAGGGCAGCCCGCAGGCTGCCCTTTTTTACATCAACCGAAGCTTACGAAACCATCGGCAGGATCGGCACGATCATCAGCGCAACGATGTTGATGATCTTGATCAGCGGGTTCACCGCCGGGCCAGCCGTATCCTTGTAGGGATCGCCGACCGTGTCGCCGGTTACCGCGGCCTTGTGTGCTTCCGAACCCTTGCCGCCGAAATGACCGTCTTCGATGTATTTCTTGGCGTTATCCCAGGCACCGCCGCCGGTGGTCATCGAGATGGCGACGAACAGACCGGTGATGATGGTACCCATCAGCAGGCCACCGAGCGCCTTGGGGCCGAGCAGCAGACCGACGATAACCGGGACGAGCACGGGCAGCAGCGACGGCACGATCATTTCCTTGATCGCCGCCGAGGTCAGCATGCCGACCGCGCGCGAGTAGTCGGGTTTCTGCTGGCCGGTCATGATGCCGGGCATTTCCTTGAACTGGCGACGCACTTCCATCACCACCGCGCCAGCGGCCGTACCAACAGCTTCCATGGCCATGGCGCTGAAGAGGTAGGGAATCAGACCACCGATGAACAGGCCGATGATGACCATGTGATCCGACAGGTCGAAGGCAAGGACGTAACCCAGACGGCCCTCAAGGGCGTGGGTGTAGTCGGCGAACAGAACCAGTGCAGCCAGACCCGCCGAACCAATGGCGTAGCCCTTGGTGACGGCCTTGGTGGTGTTACCCACAGCGTCAAGCGGATCGGTCACGTCACGCACGCTCTGCGGCAAACCCGACATTTCGGCGATGCCGCCGGCGTTATCGGTGATCGGACCGTAGGCGTCGAGAGCGACGATGATGCCGGACATCGACAACATCGAGGTCGCAGCGATGGCGATGCCGTACAGGCCAGCCAGCGCGTAGGTCAGGTAGATGGCGACACAGACAGCGATGACGGGCATCGCGCAGGCCTTCATCGAAACGCCAAGGCCGGCGATGATGTTGGTGCCGTGGCCGGTGGTCGAGGCTTCGGCCACGTACTTGACGGGCGCGTAGTCGGTGCCGGTGTAGTACTCGGTGATCCAAACCAGGAGACCGGTGAGGATGAGGCCGATGGTCGCGGAAGCGAAGATGCTCATCGAGCTGATCGTCTTGCCGTCGGCCATGGTCACACCATCGCCCAGCAGCCAGGTGGTCACCGGGTAGAACGCAGCGAGGGCCAGGACGCCGGCCACCGCGAGGCCGCGGTAGAGGGCGTTCATGATCTTGCCACCGTCGTTGGCCTTGACGAAGAAGCAGCCGACGATCGAGGCCAGAATCGAGACACCACCGAGCACCAACGGGTAGATGATCAGGTTATCGCTCGCGCCGTCGACACCCTTGAGCATCATCGCGCCCAGCACCATCGTGGCGACGACGGTCACGGCGTAGGTCTCGAACAAGTCGGCGGCCATGCCAGCGCAGTCGCCGACGTTGTCGCCGACGTTGTCGGCGATCACCGCCGGGTTGCGAGGATCATCCTCGGGGATCCCGGCCTCAACTTTGCCGACCAAGTCGGCGCCGACGTCGGCGCCCTTGGTGAAGATACCACCGCCCAGACGCGCGAAGATCGAGATCAGCGAACCGCCGAAAGCCAGGCCGACGAGCGGCTCGACCGTGTGGTGGAAATCGCCGCCCGCAGCACGCAGGAAGGCGTAGTAGCCGGCAACGCCCAAAAGGCCCAGACCGACGACCAGCATACCGGTGATCGCGCCGCCCTTAAAAGCAACGTCGAGCGCGGCCGAGATGCCCTTACGCGCGGCCTCGGCGGTACGCACGTTGGCGCGCACCGAAACGTTCATGCCGATGAAGCCGGTGGCGCCCGAGAGCACGGCACCAATCACGAAGCCCAGAGCCATCGGCTTGCTGAGGAAGAGACCGATCAGCACGGCGAGCACGGCGCCGACGATGCCGATCATCGAATACTGCTTGTTGAGGTAGGCCGAAGCGCCCACCTGGATCGCCTTGGCGATCTCCTGCATCTTGTCATTGCCTGCGGGCAAGGACACGATCCATTTGGTCATGACCGCCCCGTAAAGGACGGCGACCACCGCGCATGCAAGCGCAAAAAGCAAACCAGCCGACATGTAATCCCCCTATCAAAACCGCCGACCCCCCTGCAAAGGTGCCGGCAAGTCAAACAACTGCACAAATAAACTGCTTACCTCCTCTAGCGGGAGGTAAATCGTTCAATGAGCCGAGAAAAAAACGGCAAAAAAACAAACCCGCCGCGATCAGCCTAAAGCTGCGCAGATGGCCTGTTTGATTTGATCGACGCTGCCCACGCCCTCGATGCGGACGAACTTCGGGGCATTGGCATCGCCCGTGGAAAACCACGAATTATAATACGCAATCAGCGGCTTCGTCTGTTCGTGGTAGATCTCGAGACGACGACGCACCGTTTCGGCCCGATCGTCCTCGCGCTGCACCAGCGCTTCGCCGGTCACGTCATCGCGACCTTCGACCTTGGGCGGATTGAAAACCACGTGATAGCTGCGACCCGATGCCGGATGCACGCGACGGCCGCTCATGCGCTCGATGATCACCGCATCGTCGACGGCGATTTCAACCACGAAATCGATACCAAGCCCGCTGGCACGCAGCGCATCGGCTTGACGAAGCGTGCGCGGAATACCGTCGAGCAGGTAGCCCGGCTGACAGTCCGGGCGCGACAAGCGGCTCTTGACGAGTTCGATGACGGTTCCGTCGGATACCAGCTTGCCGGCATCCATCAGCATCTTCGCCTCGGTGCCGATCAGCGAGCCGGCGCGGATTTCGCTGCGCAGCATGTCGCCGGTGGAAATCTGCGGAATGCCAAAACGTTCACAAAGAAATGTAGCCTGAGTGCCCTTACCGGCCCCAGGCGCGCCCAACAACACGATCCTCATTGCTTATCCCCTCGAAGAGAATTGGAAAAAGACCCCAAAAACAAACCCCTTGGTTCCACTACCATTTCTTCGGTTGAAGCAATCGTGAACTGCAAGCCAACTGTATTGAATGCCACGGTGGAACGAATCTGAATTTTTTGAAAATCTGTTTTTCTGCGTACAGCTTAATTTCCCGCGCACCGTCCTGCAAAGTACGCACGCACGCGTGCCGCATCTTCCGGCGTATCCACGCCAGGCAAAGGCATGTCATCCGCCAAGGTCACGCTGATCCGATAACCGTGCCACAGAGCCCGCAATTGCTCCAGCGCCTCGCACCCTTCGACATACGACGGCGTCAGGTCGGCATAGGCGCGCAAGAATCGCGCACGGTAGGCGTACAGGCCGATGTGGCGCAAGGCCTGGAATCCCGCCGGCAACGAATCACGCCCGGGTGTCCGCGCAAAATGGTCGCGTGCGTAAGGAATCGGAGCACGTGAAAAGTACAAGGCATCGCCATCCGCGCGGCAAACGACCTTGACCACGGCGGGGTTAAAAAATTCCTCAGGCGACGTAATCGGATGCGCGACGGTCGCGATGTCGGCCCCGCTTTCAGCCAATTGACGCGCCGTACGCGCAATCAGCTCGGGATCGATCAGGGGTTCGTCCCCCTGGACATTGACCACGATCGTCTCGTCGTCCCAGCCGCATTCATGGACGACCTCCGCCAGACGGTCGGTACCGCTCGGATGATCGGCACGAGTCAACAACACGCGCAGGCCGCAGGCTTGGACAGCGGCATGGACGTCGGCATGGTCGGTCGCGACTAAAACGTCCTCAGCCCCCGAGGCGAGCGCTCGCTCGGCGACGCGGACAACCATCGGCTTGCCGCCGAGGTCGAGGAGCGGTTTTCCAGGCAGACGGGTGGAGGCGTAGCGGGCGGGGACGACCGCCTTGAATTTCACTGAGCCAGTGCTCATTGTTCGTCAGCAGCCAGCGGGCGCGCTTCGTCGGCGAGCATCACCGGAATGTCGTCACGGATCGGGAACGCCAGCTTGCACGGCTTACAGACCAGCTCGGCGGCTTGCTTGCGATACTCCAGGTTAGCCTTGCAGATCGGGCAGACAAGGATGTCAAGCAGACGCGCGTCCATGGTTGAGTTTCTCCAGTATCGTGGCGAAGAGCGTAGCACCGTCGGGCGCGGGCAGAATTTCCGCAGCCACCGGCAGCACCCATGCGTCGGTCGGCACGGGCAAAGGCGCGCATTTTACCGCATCTTTCTCGGTCATTAGCAGAATCGTTCCGAAATCGCACAAAAGATCTTCGGCAACGTACGCATGATGGTCCGGAAACGCACGCTTTTCAAAGCTTAGCCCCAAGGCCGACAACTGCTTAAAAAAGCGTTCAGGATCGCCAATTCCAGCGATGGCGCACAAGCGCTTGCCCTGCAGATCGGCCGCGGAGCAGCGCCGACCGCCATCGTGCAAATGGAGGAATTGCTGCGCGCGCAGCACCATGTCGAAATTCCGGTCCAGCCCCTCCCGCGACCGCAGCGCGTCGCGCGCCGGCGTTCCCGTGGGTGCGCCATTCCAAACGACGGCATCGACCACACCCAGGCGGGCCAGCGGCTCACGCAAAGGCCCCGCCGGCAGGAGATGACAATTGCCAGCGCCGCGCGCGTCGAAAACGGCGATTTCGACATCCCGCGCCAGGCGGTAATGCTGCAGGCCATCGTCGGAAACAAGGACATCGCAGTCGGGATGCGCAGCAAGCAAGGCGCGCCCTGCCGCGGCGCGATCACGGCCAACGAACACCGGAACACCGCTGCGCCGGGCCAACAGCAACGGCTCGTCGCCGACCACGGCGGCATCCGCCTGCGCATCCACCGCCAGCACCGCGCGCCCATCGCGCGCATAGCCGCGACTAATGATGCCGGGACGTCGCCCAGCCGCACGCAATTGCGCCACCAGCCAGAGCGCGAGAGGCGTCTTGCCGCTGCCGCCGACGGTGAGGTTGCCGACAACAACAACCGGCACCGGCAAACGCTGCGCGGATTTGAGCCCGATGCGATAGCCGAACCGCCTCAAGGCACCGAGGGCGGAAAACAGCCAGGAAAATGGAAGCAGGAGGAACAGCGCGGGCGCGAGGTGGCGCTGGAACCACAATCGCGGCAGACGCTGGACCAGCTTGTCGCCGGACGCGGTCATCGCCGGGCCATCAGCGCGGCGCCTGCGTGGCGAACGAAATGTGCGGATAACCGGCGGCCTGGGCGGCCTGCATGATGTCGACAACGCTCTGGTGCGTCGCCTTGGCGTCGGCGTTGATGACGATCAGCGGATCCTTACGCTCGCCCGCGGCGCGGCGTAGTGCCTCGCTGATCGAACGCACGTCGGCCGCGGCCAGCGGCGCCTTGTTGACCAGCACTTGCCCGCCGGCGGTGACCGCGACATTGACCTCGTTCGGCTGTTCGGCCTGCTTGCTCGAATCGGCGGTCGGCAGGTTGATCTCGATGCCCGAGAATTTGGCGTAAGTGGTAGTCAGCATCAGGAAGATGATGATCACCAGCAGCACGTCGATGAGCGGGATCAGGTTGATCTCGGGCTCATCGAAGCCGCGTCTGCGCTGGAAATTCATGCGCGCTCCCCGACCCTAGGCCCGGCGCTCGCCGTGCAGCACTTCGACGAGGCGCACCGCCTGCTGCTGCATCTCGATCACGTAGCCGTTGACCAGGGCGCGGAAGTGACGCCAGAAAATCATCCCCGGGATCGCGATCAGGAGGCCGAAGCCGGTGTTGTAGAGCGCCACCGAGATGCCGTGCGCCAGTTGCACCGGATTGCTGCCGGTCGGCGACTGCGAACCGAAGATTTCGATCATCCCGACGACGGTGCCGAGCAGGCCCATCAGCGGGCTGATCGAGGCGATCGTGCCGAGCGTGGTCAGATAACGCTCAAGTTCGTGCGCCACGCCGGCGCCCGTTTCCTCGATCGCTTCGCGCATGATTTCGCGCGAGCTGCCAACGTTGCGCAAGCCTGCGCTGAGCACGCGCCCAAGCGGCGAACCCGCTTCCAGATTGGTGACCAAGGCGTCGCTGACGCCGTTCTGGCGGTATTCGGCGACCACGCGCTGCAGCAGCCCGTTGGGCAGCACCTTGGCGCGGCGCAGGGCAACAAGGCGTTCGATGATCAGCGCCACGGCAACGACGGAGGCAAAGAGGAGCGGCCAGATCGGCCAGCCGGCGGCCAGGATGATGTTGAACACGCGAAATTCCCTCGGGATTATTGCAGCCGCAGACTTTAGCGTGCGCGACGGCGCGGGGCAAGCCCCGACCAAAAAAACAGCGGCAACGACTATCCACAAAATCTGTGGATAACAATGTGAGCAAGTTGCGTAAAACCCGGTCGAACCCCGTTAAAGCAAGGCTTCGAGACACTTTGCAAAAAAAAAGAGCATCAAATTAAAGCTTTTATTTTTCAAACACTTAACAACAACACCTTGATGCCACAAGGATTCACGGCACACCCACCCCGCAAACGCCCGCAGGATGTGCATGATTTGACAAACTTGTAGAATTGAAGCATGACTGAAGCCCCACCCTCCCCGGCAAACCTTGCCACGCCTGCGCCCGTCATCCCGGTTTCCCTGCTCAACCGGATGGCACGCGAACGACTCGAATCCGCCTTCCCGCTGTGCTGGGTGGCGGGCGAAATCTCCAACCTCACCTACGCCGCCTCGGGACACGTCTACTTCACGCTCAAGGACGCCCAGGCCCAGGTGCGCTGCGTGATGTACCGCAACCGCGCGCAGCTGCTCGGCTGGCGTCTGGCCAACGGGCAGCGCATCGAAGCGCGCGTGCTGGTCACGCTCTACGAGGCGCGCGGCGACTTCCAGCTCAATGTCGAAAATGCGCGTCAGGCTGGCACCGGCAACCTCTATGAAGAATTCCTGCGCCGCAAGGCCCGCCTCGACGCCGAAGGCCTCTTCGCGCCGGAGCACAAACGGGACTTGCCCGCCTTCCCGCGCCGCATTGGCCTCATCACCTCGCCGCAAGCCGCCGCGCTGCGCGACGTGCTCACCACCCTGCGTCGCCGTGCGCCGCAGGTCGGCGTCGTCCTTTACCCGACGCCGGTGCAGGGCGCCGGCGCGGCGCGCGAAATCGTCGCCGCCCTGCGCATAGCCGGCGAACGAAAGGAATGCGACTTACTGATCCTCTGTCGCGGCGGCGGCAGCCTCGAAGACCTCTGGGAATTCAACGACGAGGCGCTAGCGCGCGCCATCCGCGCCTGCCCGCTGCCGGTGATCAGCGGCGTCGGCCACGAGACCGATTTCACCCTCGCCGACTTCGCCGCCGACTGCCGTGCACCGACGCCGACCGCCGCCGCCGAACTCGCCGCTCCGGCGCGCGACACCCTGCTCGACACGCTGGCCGCACAGCGCCGCCAGCTGCAAAGGCAATGGCAAAGCGCGCTGCAAGGCCGCCAGCAAGCGCTCGACCTGCTCGCCCTGCGCCTCGTCCACCCGGCCGAACAGATCGCCCGCCAGCGGCGCCAACTCGACCACCTGGCGCACCGCCTCGGCGGCGCCCTGGCGCAGATCTGTGCCCGCCGCCGGCAAACGCTCGGCGCACTCGGCCAGCGCCTCACCGTCGCCCGCCCGCAGACCGAACGCGCCGCGCGCCGCCTCGACGCCCTGGCGCACCGCCTCGATGCCGCCGGGCACCAGGCGCTCGACGAACGCCGCGCCAACCTCGCGCGATTTGCCGCCGCCCTGGCCCACCTCAACCCGCAGGCGGTGCTCGAACGCGGCTACAGCCTCGTCACCGACGAGCACGGCGTCATCGTGCGCGACAGTCGCACGCTGGAACCAAACGCGCGCATCGCGGTCTGTTTCAGGCATGGGCGGGCCGAGGCCACGGTCATCGCCACCCAGGACGAATGAGGCGATAAGAATTTTTTCGACCTCCTCTCGCCCCCGGACCCCGGCAAGAAATATCCGCCTGTACTACACTTCGAACACCCGACCTGACGACAAGGAGACACGATGGAACACCAACTGCCGCAACTGCCATACGCCCTCGACGCCCTCGCCCCGCACATGAGCAAGGAGACCTTCGAGTACCACTACGCCAAGCACCATCAGGCCTACGTCACCAACCTCAACAACCTGATCAAGGGCACCGAGTACGAAGCCCTGGACCTCGAAGCCATCGTCAAGAAGGCGCCGGCCGGCGGCGTGTACAACAACGCCGCGCAGGTCTGGAACCACACCTTCTTCTGGAACTGTATGAAACCGAACGGCGGCGGCGCCCCGAGCGGCGCGCTGGCCGCGGCCATCGACAAGAAGTGGGGCTCGTTCGACGAGTTCAAAAAGGCCTTCCAGGCCTCCGCCGTCGGCAACTTCGGCTCGGGCTGGACCTGGCTCGTCAAGAAGGCCGACGGTTCGGTCGACATCGTGAACATGGGCGCCGCCGGCACCCCGCTGACCACCGGCGACAAGGCCCTGCTCTGCGTTGACGTGTGGGAACACGCCTACTACATCGACTACCGCAACCTGCGTCCGAAGTTCGTCGAGACCTTCCTCGCGAGCCTCGCCAACTGGGCGTTTGCCGAGAAGAACTTCGCCGGCTAAGCACGCAGCACAAGTCCTTTCGGCGCAGAACAAAGGGCATCGCATGCGATGCCCTTTTTCTATGCCATGCCCCTGGAAGCGCCATTCCATGCGCCCTCCAGCCGGGCCAGAAGGCGCGTGGATGCTTGATCCTGGCCGATCAGTATTTGATCGTGCAACCGTAAGGCGTCGTCACCGGCTGCGACACCGGTTTGCCGGCCATCACCTCCTCGATCGCCGCCTTGAGGTGATTGCGCGCACCGGGGATGTCGGCGACGTTGGCCGAGCGCTTGTCGTCGATCGCGCCGTTGTAGACCACCGTCCCGGCCGGGTCGATGAGCACCATCTGCGGCGTCGTCTTCGCCGCGTAGGCGCGGCCGACGGCACCCGGCTCGTCGAGCGCCGAATACTCGGGCTGCGACGTCATCGCCACCAGCCAGTCGCGCATCTGGGCTGTGCTCTTGTAGTCCTTGTGCGTCGGCGTCGTCGAATTGATCTGAATCCACACCACCTTGTTCGCCGCGGCGAAACGCTGCGTCGCCTGCATGTTGCCGGCGTTGTAGTGCTTCTGGACGAAGGGGCAGTCGGGATTGACCCATTCGAGCGCCACCCAGCGGCCCTTGAAATCGGCGAGCGCGAACGGCTTGCCCTCCAACGTTTTCAGGCTGAATCCGGGCGCTGGAGAGCCCGGCGTGACTGCCCAAACCACACCGCAAGCCAAGCCCAGCAAAGAGGCCAAAACCCCGCGACGCAGGGGGCTGTACATGTTTTTCAGAACCGACATCAAGGCCTCCTTTGGCAATAAAAACGCATCCACAACGGACTCAACGCTCCAACCCAAGCGACCCAGCGTCGGTCAGGATAACAACGTTCGGCGCAGCGCGATCGCCCGCGCTCACCCCCGCCCTGCGAACGCCGCCGGCGCCAGCCGCAGCAAGGCGTCGCGCACGAGGTCCGCAGTCAGCAACTCGGGCAGTAGCACCGGCGTACCGCGCGGCGGATAGAACACATAGACCGGCACACCGCTGCGACCGAGACGCCCCAGCTCGGCGGTAATCGCCGGATCGTGCAACGTCCAGTCGGCGCGCAGCGTCACCACCCCGGCACGCGCAAAATCCTCCTGCACCCCTGCGCGCGACAGCACCAGGCGTTTGTTCACTTGGCAGGTGATGCACCACGCGGCGGTGAAATCGACGAAGACCGTCTTTCCCGCGGCCTGCGCCTCGGCCACCGCCGCCGGCGACCAGGCCGCCCAGCCCGCGGCTGCCGCCGGCCCCCGCGCCGCTTCCCGGCGCGCCGTTGCTTCCACCGGCGGCTCGAGCGCCTCGAGTTCGAGCAACAACACGCCGATCAATCCCACCGCTGCCAAGGTCGCCGCCAGGCGCAGCCGCGCCCCAGCCCAGCCGAGCACCCACGCCAGCAACGCCAGACTCAGCAAGGCCGCGCCGAAGAACGCCAGCCCGTTGGCGCCGACCTGCTCGACCAGCACCCAGGCCAGCCACACGACCGTGGCATAGAGCGGAAAGGCGAGAAACTCCTTCAAACGCTCCATCCACGGCCCCGGGCGTGGCAGCCTGGCCTGTGCCGCCGGCCAGGCGGCGAGCACGGCGTAAGGCAGGGCCATGCCCACCCCGAGGGCAAAGAACACCGCCAAAGTCGCCGGCACCGGCAGCACGAAGGCCGCGCCCAGCGCCGCGCCCATGAAGGGCGCCGTGCACGGCGAAGCGACGAGAACCGCGAGCACGCCCGAAAGAAAGGCATCGGCCAGCGGATGCCGCAAGCGCCAAGCGCCAGGCACGTCCTGCGCCAGCGTGGCCACGGGCAACGCCCCAGAGAAGGACAAGCCGAACGCGAAGAAGAGCACCGCCATGCCGCCGACGAAGGCCGGCGACTGGAGCTGAAAGCCCCAGCCGAAGGCGTGCCCGGCAGCCCGCAAAGCCAGCAGGAGAGCGGCCAGCGCGACGAAGGAAAGCACCACCCCGAGCGCATAGCAGGCGGCATGCCCCCACGTCGCGCGCCGCCCCGCGGGCGAGGCGCGGTCTTCGTGCCGGACCAGCGACAACAGCTTGATCGACAGCACCGGGAAGACGCAGGGCATCAGGTTGAGCAAAATCCCGCCGGCAAACGCCAACCCGAGCGCCAGCCACATGGGCGGCGGCGCCGAAGGTGGGCGTTCTGCCTCCGGCGCAACGCCCACCGCCGCCGGACGGATTGCCCCGGGCGCCGCGCCGTCGATCGGCACCTCCACGGCAAATGCGATCGGCGCCTGCGCCGCCTCCGTGCGACCGACGAGAACACCAGCCAGCGTCGTCCATTCGCCGACCGGCGTGTCCGCGCCGCTCAGGGTCAGCGCATAACCCCCGACCTGGGCGCGGAACGCCTGTGGCGCCGCGGCCTGCATCAAGCCTTCGCCGTACGGGAAAAACGCCGCCTCGTACAATCGCGGCGCCCCGCGCGGCGCGAGCACATCAACCGCCACACGTCCGTCGTCGACGCGCGCCATCACCCGCCACCCTTCGGGCGGGCGCTCGGCCGGCACGCTGCGGCGTTGCGCGGCGAACACGCCCGCCGTTTCGGATCGTGCTTGAGCACGCTCCTCCGGCGGGCGGACCGGGATCTCAAGCGCGAAACGCCCCTCCTCGGGGATGCACGAGGCCTCGCACACCAGCCATTCGGCCGCCAGCTCCACCGGCAAGCTCTGCCCGCGATAACCGGCCGGCACCTCGATCGGCAGGCTGAGCAGCACTGCGTCCGAATAGCCGAAATTGACCAGCGGCCCGACGGCGATGCGTTCCGGGGCCGGCCACTGCAGCGCGCCGACCTCCACGCCCTCGGGCAGGCGCCAGGTGAACACTGGCGGGTAACCCGAATCGCCTGGATTGAGCCAATACACGTGCCACCCGGGTGCCAGTCTGAACTGCAGGCCGAGCCAGAGCGTTTCGCCCGGACTCACTGCCTCGCGTTCCGTCAGCAGGCTGACCGTGGCGCGCGGCGAAGTCACGCTCACGCTGCCTCCGGTGATGGCTGCAGGCGCCACGGCGTGCGCTGTCGCCGTTGTTGCCGCGACCGGCGCCGACACGACCGTACGGGGGAGGCCGGCGAGCGCGCCCACAACGAGCAGGCTGCGGAACGCGAAGGCGCAAAAGGAAAAGAAACGCAGACGCATGCTTTCCTCAACGGTAAGGGATACGTTCTCCAGGCCGGACGCAGCGTTGATCCGCTTCAATCGTGCCGAACCTCCGGCGCATCACAATCGACGAGCCGGGCCGGACTGTCAACGCCCAACCGGCACCTGGAAGGCCGCCGGGCATGACCCGCAGCTCACGCTTCGCAATCGAGTCGACGACGGCACCCGGGTTCCCTTCGGCAGGCGGCGCTTCTGTCGTCCCGAGCCCCGTCCCGATGCGCGACCCGAGGTCTGCCGCTGCGCCGACCTCGCCGATCACGCCGATCGCACCGCCCTTGGCGTGCCTAAACCGTGCACAACTTGTATACTAGTTTCCTTTTACGCGTCGCCGACGCCCTCCCGCCTTGCATCCCGTCTTCTCGAACCGCAAGCTCGTTTTCCTGCTCGCCACCCTGTGCTGCATGCTCTGGGGCAGCGCCTACCCGTCGATCAAGGCCGGTTACGCGCTCTTTGCCATCGCCGCCGACGACCTGCCGTCCAAGCTGCTGTTCGCCGGCTACCGCTTCCTCGCGGCCGGCATCGTGATCCTCATCGCCGTCGCCCCGACGCGGCCGATCTTCGCGCTCGACGGCCGCCAATGCCGCCAGATCGCGCTGCTCGGGCTGACGCAGACCTCGCTCCAGTACGTCTTCTTCTACGTCGGCCTCGCCTACACCACCGGCGTCAAGGGCTCGATCATGAACGCCACCGGCAGCTTCTTCAGCGTCCTGCTCGCCCACTTCATTTACCACAACGACCGGCTGACGCTGAACAAGGTCGTCGGCTGCCTCGCTGGTTTTGCCGGCGTCATGGTGGTGAACTTCGGCGACCACCTGCTCGATTTCGATTTCACCCTGCGCGGCGAAGGTTTCGTGGTCATCGCCGCCTTCCTTCTCTCGGCGGCGTCGATCTACGGCAAGCGCCTCTCGCAAAGCATCGACTCCTTCGTCCTCACCGGCCACCAGCTCGCCTTCGGCGGCCTCGTCCTGGTCCTCATCGGCCACGCCACGGGGGGGACGCTGAGCGGCTTCACCGTCGCCTCGAGCGCGCTCTTCGCCTACCTCGTGCTGCTCTCGTCGGTCGCCTTCGCGCTGTGGACCTGCCTGCTCAAGTACAACAACGTCGGCATGGTGTCAGTGTTCAACTTCCTCATCCCGGTGTTCGGCGCGCTGCTCTCGGCGATTTTTCTCGGCGAGAGCATCTTCGAATGGAAGTATGTGCTGGCCTTGCTGCTCGTCTGTGTCGGCATCTGGCGGGTAACGCGCCGCAACTGAGCGGCGCTCAAAAAACAGGCGGCGCTTAAAAAACCCGTCGCATCAAGCGTCTGCGCCGCCTATCCCGCGCTTGTCCACAGCCTTGTCTACGGCGAGCGTGGACAAGCCTGGTGCATGTGATCGCGCTGCGCCAACTCAGGGAACACGCGCACCCACAGCGTCGCCACGAGCAGCGTACCGACACCGCCGAACACCACCGAATCCACCGCGCCGAACCAGGCCGCAGTCGCCCCGGATTCGAACTCACCCAACTGGTTCGAGGCGCCGATGAAGATGGAATTGACCGCCGCGACACGGCCGCGCATCTCGTCCGGCGTCTCGAGCTGAGCCAACGTCTGTCGCGTCACCACGCTGACCATGTCGGCAGCGCCGGTGGCGGCAAGCGCGATGACCGAGACGACCACATTGGTCGATAAGCCGAACACCAGCGTCGCGATGCCGAAGGCACCGACCGCCAGCAGCATGCGCCGGCCGACATGCCGTTGCAAAGGCCAGCGCGTCAGGACCAGCGACATCGCCAGCGCGCCGGCGGCCGGCGCCGCACGCAGCACGCCGAGCCCGACCGGCCCGACGTTGAGAATGTCGCGCGCATAGATCGGAAGCAGCGCGACAGCCCCGCCGAGCAGAACCGCGAACAGATCGAGCGAAGTCGCTCCGAGCAAGACTTTATGCCGCCAGACGAAGACCGCGCCGGCAAGCATGCTGCGCCAGTCGCCGGACAACGCGCGCCGCTCGGGCTGGACGTAGCGCAGGCCGGCAGTCAACACACCGCCGAGGGCAAAGAGCACCACGCACACCGCATAGACGAGCGTCACGCCCTGGGTGTAGAGCAGGCCGCCGAGCGCCGGCCCACCGATGATCGACGCCTGCACCCCGCTGCTGGCCAACGCCACCGCGCGCGGCAGCAGCGCTGCCGGCACCAGCAAGGGCGTCAAGGCTTGCTGCGCGGGCATCTGGAAAGCACGCGCCAACCCGAGCAGCACGGACAGACCGAGGATCAGCTCGCGCGTCACCATCGCGTGCCAGGAGGCCGCTGCCAACGCCAACGCGACGACGACCTGCCCGAACATGACCATGGCAAAAATACGGCCGCGATGCCCGCGGTCGACGCAATGCCCGGCCGGCAGTACCGCCAGCAGCGCAGGCGCGAACTGGAACAGGCCGACGAGGCCAAGATCCCAGGCGCTGCCGGTAAGGTCGTACATCTGCCAGGCCACGGCGACGAGGAGCATCTGGTTGGCCGTTGTCCCAGCCACCCGGGCGTACCAGAAACGAAAGAAGGCGCGCTGACCGCGCAGTTCGGCGAAAGAGACGGAAGACATGGCGGCATTTTAAGCAAACCCGGCGCCTCGATGGCGATGCACGACACGGTGTCGCCGATCCCGCCTTTTGGTTATCATGGCGACCATGATTCGCGCTCCCCTTTTCCGTCGGCCGGCCGCCGCACTCTTGCTGGCCGCGCTCGTCACCGGCTGCCAGACCACGCAACCGACCGCATCGGCCTACCAAGCGGAAACCTTCACCGTCGAGACGCCGTTCCAGTACTACAGCGAACGCGGCCCCGAAGCGGCTTGCGAGATCGGCAAGCGCGCCCTGCTCAGCCAGGGCTATCAAGTCGAAGGCGCGCAACCGACCAACGTCAAGGGCGAAAAATACTTCCGCCCCTTGCCCACGCAGGCCACCCGTCTGACGATCACCCTGGTCTGCCTGCCAAGCAGCATGGGCGCCGCCGTCTATGCCAGCGCCATGGAAACCAGCTACGAGCTCAAGTCGAGCGGTACCAGCGCCGGCCTCAGCGTCGCTGGCGTCGGCTCAGTCTCGATGCCTTGGGCGGCCGACAAGGACACCTTGGTCAAGACCGGTGAAGTCACCGTCACCGCGCCCGAGTTTTATCAGCGCCTGTTTGAACTGATCCGCACGCTCGACGGCTGATCGCCCATCGGAGCCGAAGGTCGCCAACGCCACGCCATGACAGCGGCAATGCCACCTCTACCGCCCGCCAGTGCATTGCTCCTGCGCACGCCGCAACCCCTCGACTACCGGCGACTCGCCGCCTGGATTCCCGACGCCGACGCCTGTGACCGCTGGGCCGGCCCGAGCATGCCCTACCCTTTGAGCTCTGCCGAGCTTGAACAACGACTCAGCCCGGACGACCGCCGCCGCTTCGCCCTCACCGATCCCGACGGCAGTTTCTGGGGCTTCGCCCAGAGCTGGCAGGAACACCCTCAGGCTTGGCACCTCGGTCGCTTGATCGTCGCCCCCGACGCGCGCGGACACGGCTACGGCCGCCGCCTCTGCGAACTGCTGATCGCCGCCCACGACGGCACGCGCCAGGCGCTGACCCTGCGCGTGCGGCGCGACAACATTGTCGCCCACACCCTTTACCTCGACCTCGGTTTTTGCCCAAGCGAGCCGGAATCGACGCCCATGGCTTTATTCATGCGCCGTCCGCCCTCTGCTCTGCGCCAGTCGCACACGCCCTGACGCCGCCTACCCCAGGCCGGCAGCGGGGCACAACGCAGGCGAAACGCGCAGCACCACCACACACTCACCGAAACGGATCGGACCCAGAATCGGATTCGGGATCATGCCCGGCTGGCAGATCGAAGCCCGCAGCGCTATTCTTGTCCTTTCGCTTTCTCACCGCTTCCTTCCGTTCATCTCCCGACAGGAGCCTCCCGTGCCCGCTTTGCTGCCCCAGCCCGATCCCGACGGCCTGCTCGAATACTCGGTGGTCTATACCGACCGCGCCCTGAACCACATGTCCAAGCGCTTCCAGGGCGTGATGCAGGACATCTCGCGCCTCGTCAAACAGGTGTACAACGCCCAGGCCACGGTGATCGTCCCAGGCGGCGGCACCTTCGGCATGGAAGCCGTGGCACGTCAGTTCGCCACCGACAAGAAATGCCTCGTCCTCCGCAACGGCTGGTTCAGCTTCCGCTGGTCTCAGATTTTCGACACCGGCCGCATCCCCGCCAGCTGCACGGTGCTCAAGGCAAGCCGCGAAGGCGATGGTGCACAGGCGCCGTTCGCTCCGGCGGCAATCGACGACGTCGTGGCCACGATCCGCAGCGAAAAACCCGACCTTGTCCTCGCCCCGCACGTCGAAACGGCCTCGGGTATGCGCCTGCCCGACGCCTACCTGAAGGCCGTCGGCACCGCAGCGCACGAGGTGGGCGCCCTTTTCGTCCTCGATTGCGTGGCCTCCGGCTGCCTGTGGGTGGACATGGCCGAGTGCGAGGTCGACATCCTCATCACCGCCCCGCAAAAAGGCTGGAGCGGCCCGCCCTGCGCCGCGCTGATCGCTTTGAACACACGCGCCCTGGCACGCCTGGAAGAGACGACCAGCACCAGTTTTGCGGCCGACCTCAAAAAATGGTTGCAGATCATGCAGACCTTCGAAAACGGCGGGCACGCCTACCACGCGACGATGCCTACTGACGCCCTCGCCGCACTGCGCGACGTGATGCGTGAAGCCGAGGACTACGGTTTTGAACGGCTGCGCGCGGAACAGGAAGAACTCGGCCGGCGGGTGCGCGAGCTGCTCGTCGCGCGCGGATACCCGAGCGTCGCCGCCGAAGGCTTCCAGGCCCCGAGCGTGGTCGTCAGCTACACCACCGACCCCGAACTGCAAAGCGGCAAGAAGCCGCTCGCCGCCGGCCTGCAGATCGCTTCCGGCGTCCCCTTGCAGTGCGACGAAGGTGCCGATTTCCGCTCCTTCCGCATCGGGCTCTTCGGCCTCGACAAACTGCACCACCCCGAACGCACGCTCGAAAAGCTGCGCACCGGCCTCGACGTTGCCGGCTGCTGAAGCGCCGAACAGCTTACCCCCTTGCTCTCGCCTGCACACGGCGGCGCGGCAAGGGGCACGGCCCCGTGCCCCGATGCCACAGTCTGAAACCGCGTGGATTCTCCGCATTGCGGAGACAAGCTATTCGTCATAACACCAGCACCAAAGGGCTTCGCAGCCCAGCCCAGGGAGACAAGCAGACGAGGCTTTTGCAAAAAAGTGTTGACTCTTTTTCCCACGTCCCTATAATGCGCAGCTTCTTCGCTGCCGCAAGCAACAACGCGGTGAAGTGAAGGCGCGTAGCTCAGTTGGTTAGAGCACCACCTTGACATGGTGGGGGTCGTTGGTTCGAATCCAATCGCGCCTACCAAATTTCGCAGACGGGCCACCTGAACAGGGTGGCCCGTTTTGCTTTACAAGCCCGCCACGGGGGTTCAAAGCCGCCCCGACGCCTGCTAGAATCTACGTTTTCCCATTGCCGCCGGTCCTCTTTCCGTAAAACGGACGCCGCCCGGTGCACTTTTTTCAGAGTCGAACATGCCGGTCATCACCCTGCCCGATGGTTCCCAACGTGAATACGCACAACCGGTCACGGTTGCCGAAGTGGCGCACAGCATCGGCGCCGGACTCGCCCGCGCAGCCGTCGCCGGCAAGGTCGATGGCAAGCTTGTCGACACCAGCTTCCGCATCGAGGGCGACAGCCAGCTGGCGATCGTCACCGACAAAGATGCCGACGGCCTGGAGATCATCCGCCATTCGACCGCTCACCTGCTCGCCTACGCCGTCAAGGAGCTCTTCCCTGAAGCGCAGGTGACGATCGGCCCGGTCGTCGAGAACGGGTTCTACTACGATTTCGCCTACACCCGCCCCTTCACGCCGGAAGACCTGCTGGCCATCGAGAAGCGCATGGCCGAACTGGCCAAGCGCGACCTCCCGGTCACCCGCGAAGTCTGGGCGCGCGACGAAGCGACCGCCTTCTTCAAATCGATTGGTGAGCACTACAAAGCCGAACTCATCGCCGCCATCCCCGACGGGCAGGACGTTTCGCTTTACCGCGAAGGCGACTTCGTCGACCTCTGCCGCGGCCCGCACGTGCCGTCGACCGGCAAGCTCAAGGTCTTCAAGCTGATGAAGGTAGCCGGCGCCTACTGGCGCGGCGACCACAACAACGAACAGTTGCAGCGCGTCTACGGCACCGCCTGGGCCAAGAAGGAAGACCAGGACGCCTACCTGACGATGCTCGAGGAAGCCGAAAAGCGCGACCACCGTCGCCTCGGCCGCCAGCTCGACCTCTTTCACCTGCAGGACGAAGCGCCGGGGATGATCTTCTGGCACCCGAAAGGCTGGACCGTCTGGCAACAGGTCGAGCAGTACATGCGCCGCGTCTATCAGGACAACGGCTATCAGGAAGTGAAATGCCCGCAGATCCTCGATCGCACGCTGTGGGAAAAATCCGGCCACTGGGCGAACTACAAGGACAACATGTTCACCACCGAGTCGGAGAAACACGACTACGCGATCAAGCCGATGAACTGCCCGGGCCACATCCAGGTGTTCAACACCGGCCTGCGCAGCTACCGTGACCTGCCGCTGCGCTATGGTGAATTCGGCGCCTGCCACCGCAACGAGCCTTCGGGCGCGCTGCACGGCATCATGCGCGTCCGCGGCTTCACTCAGGACGACGGCCACATCTTCTGCACCGAAGACCAGATCCAAGCTGAGGTCACCGACTTCAACGCGCTGGTGCGTAAGGTGTACGCCGATTTCGGCTTCAACGACATCGCGGTCAAGCTTGCCCTGCGCCCGGAAAAGCGCGTCGGTGCCGACGAAGTCTGGGACAAGGCCGAGATCGCCCTGCGCGAAGGCCTCAAGGCGTCAGGCCTCGAATGGGAAGAACTCCCCGGCGAAGGCGCCTTCTACGGTCCGAAGATCGAATTTCACATCAAGGACGCCATCGGCCGCTCGTGGCAGTGCGGCACGATCCAGGTCGACTTCTCGATGCCGCAGCGCCTCGGTGCCGAATATGTCGGCGAGGACAACGGGCGCCATACGCCGGTCATGCTGCACCGTGCCATTCTCGGCTCACTCGAGCGTTTCATCGGCATCCTGATCGAAAACTGGGCCGGCGCCCTGCCCCTCTGGCTCGCGCCGCAACAGGTTGTGGTACTCAACATTTCGGAAAAGCAGGCCGAATACGCCGAAAATGTGGCCAAAGCGCTACGCGCAGCCGGCCTTCGCGCCGAGGCGGATTTGCGCAACGAAAAAATTACCTATAAAATACGCGAACATAGCTTGAACAAGCTGCCATATCAGATTGTCGTCGGCGACAAGGAAATGGCAGCCAATCTGGTTGCCGTGCGTACCCGTGGTGGTCAGGATCTCGGACAGATGTCCGTAGCATCGCTGATCGAGCGGCTTCAAGGCGAAGTCGCGGCGCGGAGTGGCACGGCTTAATTATTTGTCTGAACAAGGAGCGATACCATCGCACTGCAAAAGTCGCATCGCATCAACGAAGAGATCAACGCCCCCGAGGTCCGCGTCGTCGGCACCAACAGCGAGGCGCTTGGCATCATGGGCATCCGTCAGGCCATGCAGATGGCCGAGGAAACCGGTGTTGATCTGGTCGAGATTGCACCGCTGGCGCAGCCCCCGGTTTGCCGGATCATGGATTACGGCAAATTCAAGTACCAGGAACAGAAACGCCAGCACGAGCAGAAGCTGAAGCAAAAGCAGGTTCAGGTCAAGGAAGTCAAACTGCGTCCGGGCACCGACGAGAACGACTACCAGATCAAGTTGCGCAACATGACCCGCTTCCTGCAGGAAGAAGACAAGGTGAAGGTCACCCTACGCTTCCGCGGTCGCGAAATGGCGCACCAGGAAATCGGCATGCGCCAGATCGAGCGCATCAAGGCCGATCTTGTGGACCTCGCCAACGTCGAGCAGATGCCCAAGATGGAAGGCCGCCAGATGGTGATGATCCTGGCGCCGAGCAAGAAAAAGTAAGGTTTTGTAGTCCCCGTAGTACCGCAGTACCCAAGAAGTGGTTGCAGGTCCGAAGTGTCCCCGCCGGGGGCCACCCGTAGCCATGTTTAAAAAGGAGCATAAAAATGCCCAAGATGAAGACCAAGAGTGGCGCCAAGAAGCGCTTCAAGGTCAGCACCAGTGGCCGCATCAAGCGCGGCCAGGCGTTCAAGCGCCACATCCTGACCAAGAAAACCACCAAGTCCAAGCGCCAGTTGCGCGGCATGACCGGAGTGCATGACTCCGACAAGGCCATGGTTCGCGCCATGATGCCTTACGCATAAGGAGATAAAAGATGCCCCGAGTTAAACGTGGTGTAACGGCGCGCGCGCGTCACAAGAAGATTCTCGTTCAGGCCAAGGGTTACCGCGGCCGTCGCAAGAACGTATACCGCATCGCCAAACAGGCGGTGATGAAGGCCGGCCAGTACGCCTACCGCGACCGCCGTCAAAGGAAGCGTCAGTTCCGTGCCCTGTGGATCGCCCGTATCAACGCGGCGGCCCGTGAGGTCGGCCTGAAGTACAGCACCTTCATGAACGGCCTGAAGAAGGCCCAGATCGAAGTCGACCGCAAGGTCCTCGCCGACCTGGCCGTGTTCGACAAGCCGGCTTTCGCTGCCCTGGCTGCCCAGGCCAAAGCCCAGCTCGGCGCCTAATTTGGGCGCTTAACGGAAAAGGGAGGCGCTCGCCTCCCTTTTTTGCTTGAAGTGGACTAAAAAAATGCAGAACCTTGATCAAATCGCCCAGGATGCCGCCGTCGCTTTCGCTGCGACCGACGATCCCGACACGCTAGAACAAATCAAGGCGCGCTACCTCGGTAAGAGCGGCCAGATCACCGAACTTCTCAAGGGTCTGGCGAAGCTTTCGCCGGAAGAACGCAAGGCCGCCGGCGCGCAGATCAACCGTGCCAAGGAAGCCGTTGAAGCGGCGCTCAACGCCCGCCGCGAAGCCCTCCGCCGTCTCGCACTCGAAGCTCGCCTCGCCGAAGAATCCCTCGACGTCACCCTGCCCGGCCGCAGCGAAACGCGCGGCGGTCTGCACCCCGTGACGCGCACCCTCGAACGCATCGAAGCGCTGTTCCGCTCGATCGGCTTCGAAGTTGCCGACGGCCCCGAGATCGAGGCCGACTTCCAGAATTTCACGGCACTGAACACGCCCGAGGATCACCCGGCACGTTCAATGCACGACACCTTCTACCTGCAGGACGAAAACGGCCAAGTGGCCGACAAGATTCTCCTGCGCACGCACACCAGCCCGATCCAAGTGCGCTACATGCAGGCGCACGTCGCCAAGTACGCGCATCTCGAGACGATGCCGGAAATCCGCATCATCGCCCCGGGCCGCGTCTATCGCGTCGACTCCGACGCCACCCACTCGCCGATGTTCCATCAGGTCGAAGGCCTGTGGATCGGCGAGAACGTCAGTTTTGCTGACCTCAAAGGCGTGGTCGCCGACTTCCTGCGCCGCTTTTTCGAGAGCGACGACCTGCAGGTGCGCTTCCGCCCATCCTTCTTCCCGTTTACCGAGCCGTCGGCCGAAATCGATGTCGCCTTCCAGAGCGGGCCGCTCAAGGGCCGCTGGCTGGAAATCGCCGGCTGCGGCATGGTACATCCGAACGTCCTGCGCCACGTCGGCATCGATCCTGAGAAGTACATCGGCTTTGCCTTCGGCATGGGTCCGGATCGCCTGACCATGCTGCGCTACGGGGTGAACGACCTGCGCCTCTTCTTCGACGGTGACCTGCGCTTCCTGCGCCAGTTCGTCTGATCGGACGGCCACTACACTCCACGCATTCCGGTACTTTCGCGCCATTGCTGAAACGGACACCCCATGAAATTCTCTGAATCCTGGCTGCGCAGCTTCGTCGATCCGGCCATCGAGGGCGAAGCCTTCTCTCACCTGCTGACCATGGCCGGCCTTGAAGTCGAGGAAGAAGAAAGCGTCGCCCCGGCCTTTGCCGGCGTCGTCGTCGCCCACGTTCTTGAAGTGAACAAACACCCCGACGCAGACCGGCTCAACGTCTGCCGCGTCGACATCGGCACCGGCACGCCGCAACAGATCGTCTGCGGCGCACCCAACGTCGCCCCGGGCCTCAAGGTGCCGTGCGCCCTACCCGGCGCCGTGCTGCCCGGCGAGTTCACGATCAAGATCGCCAAAGTGCGCGGCATCGAATCCTCGGGCATGCTGTGCTCGGCCAAGGAGCTTGGAATTGCCGAGGACGCCTCGGGCCTGCTCGTCCTTCCGGCCGACGCACCGGTCGGCGAAGACATCCGCCACTACCTCGACCTCGACGACTGCCTGCGCACGCTCAAGCTCACCCCCAACCGCGCCGACTGCCTCTCGCTCACCGGCATCGCGCGCGAAGTCGCCGCCCTGACCGGAACACCCGCAAGCTTCCCCGAAGTCGCCCCGGCCCCGGTCAGTATCGACCGCACCCGCGCCATCGTTCTCGATGCGCCCGAAGCCTGCCCGCTCTACTGCGGCCGCGTCATCGCCGGCGTCAACGCCAAGGCGCCGACGCCCGAGTGGATGAAGCGCCGCCTGGAGCGCAGCGGCATCCGGTCGATTTCAGCCTTGGTCGACATCACCAACTACGTGATGCTCGAACTCGGCCAGCCGCTGCACGCCTTTGACAACACCAAGCTCGACGGCGCCATCCACGCCCGCGTATCGCGCCAGGACGAAGAAATCCTCCTCCTCAACGAGCAAACGCTCAAACTCGACGCCGACGTGCTGCTCATCGCCGACGATACCCGCCCGGTCGCCATGGCCGGCATCATGGGCGGCGAGGATAGCGGCATCACCCTTGAGACGACCGAAATGTTCCTCGAGTCGGCTTTCTTTGCGCCCAAGGCCATCGCCGGCCGCGCACGCCGCTACGGCTTTGGTTCCGACGCTTCGCATCGTTTCGAACGTGGCGTCGATTTCGGCAACACCCGTCGCGCCCTCGAACGCGCTTCGCAGCTGATCCTTGAGATCTGCGGCGGCCAGGCCGGCCCGGTGTGCGAAGCCGCCGCTGCCCTGCCGGCGCGCCCACCGGTGCGCCTGCGCATCGCGCGCGTCGCCAAGGTGCTCGGCGTGACTTTCAGCGGTGAGGAGATCGCAGCGCTGTTCGCTCGCCTCGACCTCGCCTGCCTGCGCGACGGTGACGATTTCGTCGTCACCCCGCCCAGCCATCGCTTCGACATCGAGATCGAGGAAGATCTGATCGAGGAAATCGTCCGCCTGCACGGCTACGACAACATTCCCACCCACGCTCCGCGCGCGGCGCTGGGCATGTTGCCGCAAGGCGAAGATGCGCGCCCGCTGCAGAAGGCGCGGCAGATCCTCGCCGACCGTGGCTTCCAGGAAGTCATCAACTACGCCTTCATCGAAGAGGCCTGGGAACGGGATTTTGCCGGCAACGCCGCGCCGATCCGGCTCGCCAACCCCATCGCCAGCCAGATGAGCGTGATGCGCTCGACGCTGATCGGCGGCCTCGTCGCCAACGTCGCCACCAACTTGAAGCGCAAACAGACCCGCGTGCGCGTCTTCGAAACCGGCCGCTGCTTCTTCCGCGCCAACCCCGGCGCACCGGTCGAGGGCTTCGACCAGCCGTGGAAGCTGGCCATGCTCGCCTACGGCAACGCCACGCCCGAACAATGGGGGACGGCAACGCGGAACGTGGACTTCTACGACCTCAAGGGCGAACTCGAACTCCTGCTCGCGCCGGCTGTTGCCAGCTTTGAAAAAGCCACGCATCCGGCGCTACACCCCGGTCGCAGCGCCCGCATCCTGATCGACGGCAAGGCTGTCGGCGTGATCGGCGAGCTGCACCCGCAATGGGTCCAGGACTACGAACTGCCGCTCGCCCCGGTCGTCTGTGAACTCGACCTCGCCGCCGTCCTGGCCGCGCGCCTGCCGGCCTACCGCGAGATTTCGAAACAGCCGCCCGCACTGCGCGACATGGCCATCGTGGTCGATCAAAAACTCGAACTTCAGACCCTGCTCGACGGCATTCTGGCCAACCGGCCGACCCTCGTCCAAGAGATCAAATTGTTCGACGTTTACACCGGAAAAGGCATCGAGCCAGGGAAAAAAAGTCTTGCTTTCCGTATAGTTATGCAAGATACTCAACGGACTTTGCAAGATGCGGAAGTCGATGCGGCAATGCAACAATTGCTGGCCTACGTGCAAAACGCGTACTCGGCCCAGCTCCGCGTCTGACAGGATCAAAACATGACGCTCACCAAAGCAGAACTCGCAGATTTATTGTTTGAAAAAGTCGGCCTCAACAAACGTGAGGCCAAAGACATGGTCGAAGCCTTCTTCGAGGAAATCCGCAACGCGCTGGAGCGCGGCGACGGGGTCAAGCTGTCTGGATTCGGCAACTTCCAGTTGCGCGACAAGCCGCAACGCCCGGGCCGTAACCCCAAGACCGGCGAGGAAATCCCGATCACGGCCCGGCGCGTTGTCACTTTCCATGCCAGCCAGAAGCTGAAGGGCGAGGTCGAACAGTCCTACAATGGAACACCACAATCCTAAAGACGGCAGCAAGGAAACATTGCCGCCGATCCCCGCCAAGCGTTATTTCACGATTGGCGAAGTCAGCGAACTGTGCGCCGTCAAGCCGCACGTCCTACGCTACTGGGAACAGGAGTTCACTCAGCTCAAACCGGTCAAGCGGCGAGGCAATCGCCGCTATTACCAGCACCACGAAGTCCTGCTCGTCCGCCGGATTCGTGAATTGCTTTACAACCAAGGCTTCACGATCAGCGGCGCTCGCAACCGGTTGGGAGAGGCGCAGCACGAGGAGACCACCGCCCCCTCAGCGCTTTCGCCTGAAGCTCTCCGCGGCGAACTTCTGAAGATTGCAGAAATCCTCAGAATCCCGGCCTAAAACGCCGAAACTGCGATATAATGGCGGCTTGTCGGGGCGTAGCGCAGCCTGGTAGCGCACTTGCATGGGGTGCAAGGGGTCGCGAGTTCGAATCCCGCCGCCCCGACCATTAGATTCAAGCAAAAAGGTCAGTCTTCGGACTGGCCTTTTTGTTTTTATACTTCCCTTGGTCGAACAAAGTACGGAGCAGAAGCCGAATCGCCCTCACGATCTCGGCCTTGCCCCTCAATAACGCACCGACCACCTCACTCGCGCACCTCGCCTTCCCACTCGGAGAGGAACTGCCGCACAAAACCTTCCACGTAACGGTGCCGTTCTTCTGCAATGGCGCGGCCGCTGGCGGTGTGCATCCGATCCTTGAGCAGCAGGAGCTTTTCGTAGAAGTGGTTGAGGCTGGTGCCGCGCGCCGCTTTGTAGGCCTCGGCGCTGGCGTGCAGCACCGGGGCGATTTGCGGATCGTGGATCAGCCGTCCGGCGTGACCGCCGTAGGCGAAACAACGGGCGATGCCGATTGCACCCAGGGCATCGAGGCGGTCGGCGTCTTGGACGCAGCGCCCTTCGAGCGAGCGCATCGGGGTCGGGACGCCAGCCCCCTTGTAGGAAATCGTGGCCACGATGTCGACGACGGCGTCGATCACCCGCGCCGAAACGCCTTCGTCGCGCAACAGACGCGCGGCTTCGCGCGGGCCGACACTTTCGTCGCCGGCGTGGAACTTCCAATCGGCGATGTCGTGCACCAGCGCGGCGAGTTGAACGACCTCAAGATCCGCGCCCTCAGCCTCGCCGATCCGGCGCGCCAGACGCCAGACCCGCTCGAGGTGGTACCAGTCGTGCCCCGAACCTTCGTCGGCAAATTGAGCGCGCAGTCGCGCGGCCACCCGTTCGATCCCCTCCACGGCAAGTCCTTTCGCCTCAATGGTAGCGCCGCTCGGGGCGCCCGAGGCGGCGATTGTACCCGCCATCGGCCCCCGATCGACTATGATGTCGCCCCGTCCACCCGCGAAGTATCCGCATGAACGCCAGCCCTCACCCGCCCATCACCGTCGTCGAGTACGAACGCCTGTTCCGCGTCATTCACGCCGTTCTGACCCAGGTCGGACACGACCCCGCGCAGGCGAGCCTGTTCTTCGCCGTCGCCGGCGCCTTCGTCCTGCGTCGCCATCACCGCCTGAGCAACGTCTGCCCGGTCGCTGGCGCCGCCGCTTACGCCTTGACCGGAAGCGAGCTGCTCTGTTTTGGCACGGCCGAAGGCGATACGCTGGTCGCCGACGCCGACCACCACCATTGCTGGATCGAGGCCGACGGCTGGGTGATCGACCTCAGCGCGCCGCTGTTCGCGGCCCGGTTCGACGCCTCGTCGTCCAGCCGCGCGCTGCCGCCACGGATGTTCCTGCGCCCCGCCCTGGCCCCCACCGGCCTCGAGCGCCTGGCGACGCCCAGCGCCTACCTGCACCGCATCAACGAAAAACTGACCACGACGCTGCTCCAGGGCTTTGCCGAGACGGCCTCATACGCCGACCTCGTTCGCCTGTGCGAACGCTGGTACGCCCGCCCGCCCAAAAAGATCGCACCGGCCGTCGCGGTCAGCAGCGAAGACGGTTCGACCGCCACCCTCACGCTCTCGCCGCTGCGCCTCACCGGCGCCTGGTAGGCTCGCTGACGCGCTGGAACGACCGCCCGATGCGCCCTGCAGGCCGGCTGCAAGGCGCATCTGGACGCCCTTGGCGGCGGCCTGCCTTTTTTCCGCCAATCCCGTAGAATCAAGCATCTAACCCTTCGCCTCCCGCCGCCGCGCGCCGCTTCTCCATGCTGCTCGAAGACATCAACCACATCGCCTTGATCGGCAGCCTGATGCAGCAGATGTGCGTCTATCTCGCCATCGCCTACCTGCTCAGCAAAACGCCGCTCTTCGCGCCCTTGATGCAGGTCACCGTGCGCCTGCCCGACAAGCTCGTCTGCTACTTCGTCTTCTCGAGCTTCTGCATCATGGGCACCTACCTCGGCTTCCAGATCGAAGGCGCGATCGCCAACACGCGTGCCATCGGCGCGGTGCTCGGCGGCATTTTCGGCGGGCCGGTGGTCGGCCTCGGGGTGGGACTGACGGGCGGCCTGCACCGTTACTTCATGGGCGGCTTCACCGCCTCGGCCTGCGCCGTGTCGACCACCATGGAAGGTCTGATCGGTGGTCTGTTGCACTATTACCTGATGCGCCAGCACCGCGCCCAGGACCTGCTCAGCCCAGCCATCGCCTTCGGCGCGACGATGGTCGCCGAGATGCTGCAGATGTTCGTCCTGTTGATCATGGCCAAGCCTTTCGATCAGGCGACGCGCCTCGTCGCCCACATCGCGCTGCCGATGATCCTCACCAACTCCTGCGGCGCGGCGCTGATCATGCGCCTCATCCTTGACCGGCGCGAGATGATGGAGAAATACTCGATCGCCTTCTCGGCCAAAGCCCTGCGCATCGCCGAGCGCTCGGTCGGCATCCTCTCGCTCGGCTTCAACGAGAAGAACTGCACCAAGCTCGCACACATCATCCGCGAGGACACCGGCGTCGGCGCGGTGGCCATCACCGACACCGACAAGCTGCTCGGCTTCGTCGGCCTCGGCGCCGACCACCACATCCCCGGACAGACCATCTCCTCGCCGCACACCTTCCGCGCCATCCACTACAACGAAGTGGTCTACGCCGACGGCGCCATCGTGCCCTACTGCTGTTCGGTGTCCAAGGAATGCAAGCTCGGTTCCTGCCTCGTCATCCCGCTGCGCGACGAAGAAAACCGCGTCTTCGGCACCATCAAGCTGTACGAGCCCAAGAGCAAATTCTTCTCCTCGCTCAACCGCACCCTGGGCGAAGGCATCGCCCGCCTGCTCTCCTCGCAGGTGCTCTCGGGCAAGATCGAAGAACAAAAGCGCCTGCTCGCGCAATCGGAAATCAAGCTCCTGCAGGCCCAGATCAACCCGCACTTCCTGTTCAACGCACTCAACACCCTGGCCGCGGTCATCCGCAAGGACCCCGAGGCGGCGCGGCAGATCGTGCAGTACCTGTCGACCTTCTTCCGCAAGAGCCTGAAGCGGGTGAGCACCGAAGCGACGCTCAAGGACGAGATCGAGCACGTCGACGCCTACCTGCGCATCGAGCTCGCCCGCTTCGCCGACCGGCTCGACGTCAAGCTCGACGTTTCCGACGAACTGCTCTCCCTGCGCCTGCCCGCCTTCTCGCTCCAGCCCATCGTCGAAAACGCCATCAAATATGGCATCTCGCAGATGATCGAACCGGGGAAGATCACCATCCGCGCCCAACGCCTCGGCGAAACGCTGCAGATTCTCGTCGAAGACAGCGCCGGCCTCTACCGCCCGACCCCGGGCGGCGACGGTCTGGGGATGAACCTCGTCGACCGTCGCATCAAGCTGCGCTACGGCCCCGCCTACGGGCTCAGCGTCGATTGTGAACCCGAGCGCTGGACACGCGTCTCGATCAGTCTGCCCGCCGAAGAGGAACCCGCCTGATGCTCAACGCCCTGATCATCGACGACGAACAACCCTCGCGCGAGGAGCTCAAGGCCTTGCTTGCCGACGCCGCCGACATCGAAGTCATCGGCGAATGCAGCAACGCCATCGAAGGCCTCACCGCGATCCACCGCCTGCGCCCCGACGTCGTCTTCCTCGATATCCAGATGCCACGCCTGAGCGGCCTGGAAATGGTCGGCATGATCGACCCCGCCGCGCTGCCCCTGATCGTCTTCGTCACCGCCTACGACGAACACGCGCTCAAGGCCTTCGAGGAGCACGCCACCGACTACCTGCTCAAGCCGATCGACCCGCAGCGTCTGGAAAAAACGCTCAACTGGCTGCGCAGCGGCGCCCGCGCCGGCACCCCGCAGCCGTTTCCCGGCACCACCGCCGTGCTCCAACACATCCCCTGCACGACGCGCAACAAGATCTGCCTCATCCCGCTCGAAGACGTCGACTACATCCATACCGACATTGCCGGCGTGCAGGTCGTCGCCGGCAGCCGTCAGGGCGTCACCGAACTGACGCTCAAGATTCTGCAGGAACGCACGCCCTTCATCCGCTGCCACCGCCAATACCTGGTCAACGTGAGCCAGATCGCCGAGATCGAACTGCTCGAGAACGGCGGCGCCGAAATTCTGACCCGCAGCGGGCAAAGGCTTCCGGTCAGCCGGCGCTACCTGCGTGACATCAAGGACCGCTTGCACATCGTCTGAGCCTCGACGTCCACCGCTCGCCCCCCGTTGGCAACCACTCAATGCGCCGGGCGACCGCTCGCCAGATTCCCCAAAAATTGCATCTTCCTTTAGCTATAGTGCAATCCGTACTGGCCTGGACGAAGGGATTTGAAACCTGAATCCGGCTGGTCTGGACTGTCCGTACGGCGGAAAGTCCAGACCAAAAGGGTTTCGGAGTTCGCCCCCGGTCAGTACGCGTGTGTTCCATCCTGGGGATTCGCCGATCGAGCTTCTGCGGCTCCGGGCCAGGGACGAGGGATAGTCATCCACACTGGGGGATTCTGATGAATGCATTAACCTTAATTTTCGCGGCGGCGTGTATTTTCGCCATCGCGTACCGGTTCTACGGCTTGTATCTGGCCCAAAAGGTCATGAACCTGCGCGAAGACCGCGTTACGCCCGCCGAAGCGATCAACGACGGTCACGACTACGTCAAGACCAACAAATACGTCCTCTTCGGACACCACTTCGCGGCCATCGCCGCGGCCGGCCCGCTGCTTGGCCCGGTCATCGCCGCGCAGTTCGGCTACATGCCGGGCGCACTCTGGATTCTGGTCGGCTGCGTGATGGCCGGCGGCGTCCATGACATGGTCGTCCTCTTCGCTTCGGTTCGCCACAAGGGCAAGAGCCTTTCGGTGATCGCCGAAACCGAAATCGGCAAGGTCGCCGGCAAGGTCGCCTCGGTCGCCATCCTGTTCATCCTGATCCTGACCCTCGCCGGTCTGTCGATCGCCGTGGTCAACGCCATGTTCGACAGCCCGTGGGGCACCTTCACGGTCTTCTCGACGATCCCCATCGCCATGGTCATGGGCATCTACATGCAGAAGATCCGTCCGGGCGACATCAAGGGCGGCAGCCTGATCGGCGTCGTCCTGCTGGTGCTCTCGATCCTCGCTGGCCCGTACGTGCAAGCCAACCCGACCCTCGCCGCCATGCTCACCTTCTCCAAGAAGGAACTGGCGCTGATGATCCCGGTGTACGGCTTCTTCGCCTCGGTCCTGCCGGTGTGGTTCCTGCTCGTGCCGCGTGACTACCTGTCGACCTACCTCAAGATCGGCACCATCGCCGCCCTGGCCCTCGGCATCGTGTTCGTGAACCCCGAACTGCAGATGCCCGCTTTCACCAAGTTCATCCAAGGCGGCGGCCCGGTGATCCCGGGTGCCCTGTTCCCCTTCCTCTTCATCACCATCGCCTGCGGCGCGCTGTCGGGCTTCCACGCCATCATCGGCTCGGGCACCACGCCGAAGATGATCGCCAACGAAAAGGACATCCTCTTCGTCGGCTACGGCGCGATGCTGACCGAAGGCTTCGTCGCCATCATGGCCCTGATCGCCGCGTGCGTCCTGGTTCCGGCCGACTACTTCGCGATCAACTCGTCGGCGGCCAACTTCGCCAAACTGGGTGTCGAAGTCGTCAATCTGCCGCACCTCGCTCAGCAGGTTGGTGAGACGATCCAGCACCGTCCGGGCGGCGCCGTGTCGCTGGCCGTCGGTATGGCCTACATCTTCTCGTCGGTTCCGTTCATGGACGGAATGATGGCCTACTGGTATCACTTCGCCATCATGTTCGAAGCGGTCTTCATCCTGACCGCCGTTGATGCCGGCACCCGCGTCGGCCGCTACCTGCTCCAGGAAATGCTGGGCCGTGTTTACAAGCCCTTCACCGACAACTCCTGGACGCCGGGCGTCATCGTCACCAGCGCGCTCTTCACGTCGGCCTGGGGTTACCTGGTCTACACCGGCGACATCTCGACGATCTGGCCGCTATTCGGCATGGCCAACCAGCTGCTCGCCAGCTGCGCACTGATCGTCGGCACGACGATGCTGATCCGCATCGGCAAGGCCAAGTACGCCTGGGTCACCGGCCTGCCGGTCCTCTGCGTGCTGCCGATCGTGATGTGGGCGGGTTACCTCAACGTCGTCAATAACTTCCTGCCGAAGAACCTCTATCTGCTGGCCGGCATGTCGGTGCTGCTGATGGTGCTGATGTCCATCGTCTTCGTCGCCGCGTTCAAGCGCTGGAGCGAACTGCTCAAGATCGAAACGACGGTCACCGACGAGCATGGCGACAAGGTGCTCGCCACGGTCAAGGAAATCTAAGCGATACGCTTCCCGGCGCCCTGAAGGGGGCCGGGAACGCCACCGCAAAAGGGCCGGTGCCGAAAGGCGCCGGCCCTTTCTCTATGGTGCGGTGGACTTGGCCCGTTCAGCGCCCATCCATCAGCGGCTGACCGCGCCGCCCCCGTCCCCGTGCCGGAGCAGAAGGCACCGTGCCGCCACCAGCCACTCGCCCTCCACCGCCGTATTGCTGCCAAGCACGCAGGTAGTCGATGAAGACCCGCACGGTACGCAATTCCATCGCCCCGGCCGAACACAGCACCCAAGTATCGCGCACGAACGCGCCGCCATCGGGCCAATGCACCGGCTCGACGTACAACCCCTCCCGCTGGGTCAGCCCGATCGACGGCAACAACGTCCACCCCAGCCCGTTGAGCACCATCTCGCGCGCCGTATCCATGGTGTTGACCTCCATCGTCGTCCGCGGCGGCACGGCATAGGAGCGCCGCCACCATTCGTCGAGCAAGCGCTGCAAGGGCGCATCGGTGCCATAACGGATGTGCGGGTGCTGAGGCAAAGCGTCGAGTCCGATGCGCGCGCGCGAAACGAGACACAGCGGCTCCTGCATGAGCAACAGCCGCTCGCCTTCCCAGGCATGCTCGCCGCGTACGATGGCGACGGTAACTTCCTGCTTTTCGAGCATGCGCACGATCGGCTGGCTGAGCGCCGTCTTGAGCGAAATCTCGACTTCCGGATAAGTCTCCAGAAAGCCCTTGAGGATGCCGGGCAAGGCAAAGTGGGCAAACACGCCGGACGAACCGAGGCGCAACGGCCCTTGCACCTTGTCCGCCATGTTGCGGATACGTTCCTTGATCGCATCGTGGCGCAGCAGCATTTCGCGGGCGTAGTTGAGCAGGCACTCGCCCTGCGCGGTAAGCATCACGCCGCTCGGCATCCGCGACACGAGTTGCGTGCCGAAGTCGTCTTCCAGGTTTTTCAGGCGGTAGGTGAGCGCCGGCTGGGTCATGTACAGCCGCGCTGCTGCCCGGGTCAGGTTGCGCTCCTCGGCAATGGTCTTGAGGATGCGCCAGTCCTTATCGTCCATGTTGAACCCCACTGCTGAAATAAAATTCAATTATGCACTTCAATAAGAAATTGATATTTTATTTATTACAACAAAAGCATGAAAATGAGCGCGCCGTCCCTAAAACACAAAACCGACGGCGGCATCCCGTTCGCATCAGCACACGCGCCAAACGGGAATGCCCCTTAAGCACAGAAATATTTATTTCTTGGGAGCGCTGAACATGTTGAACCGCCGCAGTTTCTGTATTCGCAGCGTCGCCGCCTCGGTGGCCGGTGCCGTGGCCGTCCATGGCGAGGTCGCCCTCGCCGCCCCTGCAAAAGCCGCAGCCACCGCGGCGGGCATCCCGGTGGTCGACGAAGCCACCAGCCGGGCGTTGATTTTCGACGCCTACCGCAAGCATGCCGCTGAGCGCGCCGCGCTGGGCATCCCGCCCCTGCCCCTGAACGCCCAGCAAACCGCCGCAGTGACGACCCTGTTGCGCACCCCGCCCAAGGGCGAGGAAGCCTTCCTGCTTGACCTCATCGGCAACCGTGTTCCGCCGGGCGTCGACGACGCGGCCAGGGTCAAGGCCGAATTCCTCGGTGCCCTTGCGCAAGGCAAACAGAAATCGCCGCTCATCTCCCGCCAGCGCGCCACCGAACTGCTCGCCACCATGCAGGGGGGCTACAACGTCAAGCTCCTGATTGGCCTGCTCGCCGACCCGCAGCTCGGCACACTGGCCGCCGACGGCCTCAAAAAGACCCTGCTCGTCTTTGGCGCGATCAAGGACGTCCAGGCGCTCGCCGCCAAAGGCAACGCCAACGCCAAGGCCGTCCTCAAGTCCTGGGCCGACGGCGAGTGGTTCACCGGTCGCGCCGACGTTCCGCAGAGCATCACGCTCACCGTCTTCAAGGTCGGCGGCGAGACCAACACCGGCGACTTCTCGCCCGATCCGGACGCCAACACCCGCCCGGACATTCCGCTCCACGCCCTCTCCATCCTCAAGTTCCCGCGCACCGGGCTGACGCCGGACGAACCGGGCAAACGCGGCCCGCTCAAGCAGTTTGAAGCGATGAAGGCCAAGGGGCACCCGCTGGTCTATGTCGGCGACGTCGTCGGCACCGGCTCCTCGCGCAAGTCGGCGGCCAACTCGCTGCTGTGGTGGACCGGGCAGGACATTCCCAACGTCCCGAACAAAAAATTCGGCGGTTTCGTCTTCGCCGGCAAGATCGCGCCGATCTTCTACAACACCATGCAGGATTCGGGCGCACTCCCGATCGAGATGGACGTCAGCAAGCTTGAGATGGGCGACGTCATCGAACTGCGGCCGTTCGAAGGCAAGGTGCTCAAGAACGGCGAAGTCGTCGCCACCTTCAAACTCAAGACCGACGTGCTGCTCGACAGCATGCGCGCCGGCGGACGCATCCCGCTGATCATCGGCCGCAACCTCACCGCCGAAGCACGCAAGCTCCTGGGGCTGCCGGCCACGGCCCTGTTCCGCGCCCCCAAGGTTCCGGCCGACACCGGCAAGGGCTACACGCTGGCGCAGAAAATCGTTGGCCGCGCCTGTGGCCTGCCCGAGGGCAAGGGCGTGCGCCCGGGTACCTATTGCGAACCGGTAATGGACACCGTCGGCTCGCAGGACACCATCGGCCCAATGACCCGCGACGAACAGAACGACCTCGCCTGCCTCACTTTCACCGCCGATCTGGTGCTGCAGACCTTCTGCCACACCGCCGCGTATCCGAAGCCCGAAGACATCAAGATGTTCGCCGAGCTGCCGCAGTACATCTACTCGCGCGGTGGCGTCGCCGTACGTCCGGGTGACGGCGTCCTGCACTCCTGGCTCAACCGCATGGCCATGCCCGACTCGGTCGGCACCGGCGGCGACTCGCACACCCGCTACCCGCTCGGCGCCTACTTCCCCGCCGGCTCCGGCCTGTGCGCGCTGGCCTCGGCAACCGGGGTGATGCCGCTCGACATGCCCGAATCGGTGCTCGTCCGCTTCAAGGGCGAAATGCAGCCGGGCGTGACCCTGCGCGACCTGGTCAACGCCATCCCCTACTACGCCGTCAAGCAAGGCCTGCTGACCGTCGAGAAGAAAGGGAAGAAAAACATCTTCTCCGGCCGCATCCTTGAAATCGAAGGCCTGCCCAACCTCACCGTCGAACAGGCCTTCGAACTCTCCGACGCCTCCGCCGAACGCTCGGCCGAAGCCTGCACGGTGCGCCTCGACCTGCCGCCCATCGTCGAGTACATGCGCTCCAACGTCGCTCTGCTCAAGTGGATGGTGGCCAACGGCTATCAGGACAAGACGGCCCTGCTGCGCCGCATCCGCAAGATGGAAGCCTGGCTTGCCAAGCCACACATCCAGCAACCCGACCCGGATGCCGAATACGCGGCGGTCATCGAAATCGACCTGGCCGAAATCAGCGAGCCACTGCTCGCCTGCCCGAACGACCCGGACGACATCAAGCCGCTCTCGGCCGTCGCCGGCACCAAGATCGACGAAGGCTTCATCGGCTCCTGCCAGACCAACATCGGCCATTTCCGCGCCGCCGCGCACCTCATCAACGGCAAGGAGATTCCGACGCGCCTGTGGATCGTGCCGCCGACCAAGATGGACGCCGACACGCTCAACCGCGAAGGCTACTACGCCCGTCTCGGCGCCGCCGGCGCGCGCATGGAAGTCCCCGGTTGCTCGCTGTGCTTCGGCAACCAGGCCCGCGCCCGCAAGGGTTCGACCATCGTCTCGACCTCGACGCGCAACTTTCCCAACCGCATGGGCGAAGCGACCAACGTCTTCCTCGGCTCGGCCGAAGTGACGGCGATCGCCTCGCTGCTCGGACGCCTGCCGACGAAGGAAGAGTACATGGAGCGGATGCAGGTCGTGATGCAAAAATCGAGCGACATCTACCGCTACATGAACTTCCACCGGATGCCGGAATACTCGGCTTGACCCCCCCTGGCGACGGCGGCTTCGCGGCCGTCGTCGCCGCTTTTTTTGGAGTCCTACGCATGCACGCACTACATCGCATCCTGGCGAGGGGTCTACTCGCCGTTGCCGCCCTGGCCGGCGCCCTGGCGGTTCATGCCGACGAAATCCGGGTCATGAGTTCGGGCGGATTCTATTCCGCCATGGAGGCGCTCGCGCCGCAATTCGAACGCCAGACGGGGCACAACATCGTCCTGATTTCGGGGTCGTCGATGGGCAGCTCGCCGACGGCCATCCCCGCGCGCCTCCAGCGCGGCGAGGTCGCCGATCTGGTCATGATGGCCGGCCCCGAGCTGGACAAGCTGATCGAGCAAGGTCACGCCGTCGCGGGCAGCCGCGTCGATCTCGTACACTCGAAGATCGGCATGGTCGTACGCAGCGGTGCCGCAAAACCGGACATTTCGACCCCAGCGGCTTTCGAGCAGGCCTTGCGCAACGCCGCGTCAATCGGTTATTCGGCCAGCGCCAGCGGCGTCCATCTGGCGAAGAACGTGTTGCCGTTGCTCGGCGACGCGGTCGTCGCCAAGTCGCGCGAAATCGTCAAGGACCGGGTCGCCACCTGGGTCGCGCGCGGCGACGTCGAAATCGGTTTCCAGCAGGTCAGCGAGCTGTTGCCGATCCCCGGCGTCGATTTCGTCGGCGAAATTCCGCCGCCCTACCAGAAGGTCACCACCTTCTCGGTCGGACAAGCGCAAAGCGGAAAATCGCCCGCCGCCGCACAAGCACTGGTCCGCTTCCTGACCAGTCCAGAGGCCTATCCCCTGATCGAACAGCAAGGCCTCGAGCCCGCCGCGCGGGCCGCTCCGAAAGCCCGTTAAACGCTCGCTCCGGCGCGCATCGCGTGTCGGATAAGGCCAAAGCGAAGACACGGAACAAAACGGCCCGGAAGCCAAGCTTCCGGGCCGTTTGCGTGGCGCGCCGCGCTTGATGCTCAGGCGGCGGAGAGCAAGGCCGCCACGTCATCCTCGGAGAGTTCGCCGGCAGCGATCAGCACGCCGTAGCCGAGGCCCAGCATGTCGGCCACGCCGCCCATGGTCATGTTGGCGGCGACGTAGTTGCGGTTGGCCGTTTCCAGGAAAGGCCGCGCATTGCCGCCGTCGGCGATCTGCACCTGCAGCCAGCGCCCATCGGCGACCATGCGCGCCAGGCCGCCGGGGCCGGCCCGATGCAGCATGGTGGTGTCGTCGACCGTCTGCATCAGACGCGCCATCATCGCGAAGGAAGCGTTGAGCAAGGAGCCGTTTTTCTCGCGCGCGGCACGGAAGGCCGGCAGGCCGTGTTCGAAGAGCGCGGGATAGCCATCACTGGCCTCGCGCACGATGCCGCCAGCGTGATAGAGGCGACGGGCACGTTCGCCGTGCGTCTCGCCGTCGCGCGGACGACTGAAGAAGTCGCGGCAGAGTGAGGACAAGCTTGCGCGCAGGTCGGAGACGGCACCGCTCGGGGCATGCCAGCGGGCAATCAACAGCATCCCGGCGAGGAAGATGTAGCCCTTGTGGGTATTGGTCCCCAGCTCGTCGAGCAGGCGCTGTTCGGCTTGCCGTCCGAGGGCGTTCTGGGCGGCGAAGTCTTCGCCGGCAGCGAGCGAGGCGACCGTCGCTTGCAGGTAGGCTTCGACGATGGCGATCGAACGCTCCATCGTCGCAAAGCTGAGGTCGGGATGCGAACCGTTGTCGAGGCGATCGACGAGTCCGGGTTTGGGGGTCAGATGGAGTTCGAGGCGGGCGCCGGTGACCAGGGCGGCAGCCAGACGTTCAAGTTCGGAAAGGCGTAAGGAGTTCATGGACACGATCAAGCAGGTCTTGGAAGGGATGCGAACCAAGGCGCATGCAATCGACGGCGGGATTCGGGCACAACAGGCAACTTCGGGCTTCGAGCCCGAGCGCACGGCGACCGATCTGATGCCCGCCTTCGACATAAACGTCGAGGTCGGCTAAACGATGGGAAGGCCGCGCATTTTCGATGCCGATGCAGGCACGTTTCACGGCATCGCCCGGCGCATAGACCCGGTAGAGGGCGTAAGGCCCGAGGGCGTCGACCGCACGCTCGATTTCGAGCGCTTGCGGCAATGCCGTCAGCAGGGCGTGATGCAGGGCGAGGAACAGCCCCTCAACGCCGGGCGGGTTTTTGTCCGCACCCGGAACGTTGAGCGACAGGAAAACGAGACTCGAAACTCCCGCAGGGGGCGCCGCGCGCAAAGCGCGCGCGACGGCCTCCTGCCGGTTGTCTCGAGCCGCCAGAAAATTACTGGCGGACTTTGCGAACGACGTCAATGATCGAACCGTCACGATATTCGATCAGACCGACCACGTCGTCTTCGAACTCGATGGGCTTCGGCACACCGGTCACCGCATAGATCTCGTCGCGCAGCTGGCGAATGTCCTTGACCGGCACGCGGCGACGGATCAGTTCGGCCTTCAGCTCGGGGAGCTTGTCGTTAACCGCAACACCGCGCTCGGTGACGATGACGCCGACCGTTTCGCCCGGCGTGGTGATCGTCGTCACTTCGTCGCGGATCATCGGCAGACGACCACGGATCGACGGGCAAACCACGATCGACACCTTGGCGCCGGCTGCGACGTCGCAGTGACCACCGGTGTTGTGGAGCAGGTAGCCCATCGACTCGGTGTTGACGTTGACGTTGAAGTTCACGTCGATTTCGGTTGCCGAGAGGATCGCGCAGTCGAGACGGTTAACCACCGCGCCGCAGTTGAACGGGTTGGCGTAGGTGCCGGCCGTCATTTCCACGTGACGCTGGTTGCGCCCGATCGACTCGACCGCCTTGAGGTCGAAACACTGAACGTCGAACAGGGCTTCGAACAGGCCTTCCTCGAGCATGTCGACGAAGAAGCCGGTGATGCCGCCGCAGCCGAAGCTGCCCTTGGCCTTGTTCTTGCGCAGCATGTCGCGCACGTGCGAGGCCACGGCCAGCGAGATGCCGCCCGTCCCGGTCTGGAACGAGAAGCCATCCTTGACGTAGCCCGTCGCTTCGATGACCGAAGCGGCGTACTTGGCGATCTGCAGCCCGATCGGATCGGTGGTGATGCGCGTCGTCGAGGACACGATCTTCTTCGGGTCGCCGAGGCGCGGCACGGTCGCGACGAAGTCGACCACCGACTGCGGAATACCGACCGGCACGGCCGGGAACGGCACCAGGTTGTCGGTCACGGCCACGACCTTATGCGCGTGCTGCGCGTCGACCAGGGCATAACCCAGGCTGCCGCAGGCCGAGGGGCCGTAGAAGCCGTTGAAGTTGCCGTACTCGTCGCAGTAAGGCGCGGCCAGGAAGGCCACGTCGACCTGCACTTCGCCGGTAATCAGCGAGCGTGCGCGGCCACCGTGCGAGCGGACGATGATCGGGCAGTCGAGCTCGCCCTTCGAGATCTGCTCGCCGATCGGGCCGTTCACGCCGCATTCGAGGCTGGTGATGACGCCCTTGCGGATGTAGGGGATCAGCTCGGCATGCACGACGTGCACCGAACTCGAGGCAATCTTGATGTCGCGGATGCCGAGGGCGTCGATTTCCTTGACCAGATCGTTGAGCAGGTAGTCGCCGTTACGCAGGCTGTGGTGCGTCGAGATGGTCATGCCATCCTTGAGGCCGGAAGCGATGATCGCTTCGCGCAGGCCGCCAACCAGCTTGCTGCCGCTGCTCGTAATGCGCCGGATGGCGCGCGTCGAACGCTCGGCATTGGGCTGCATCGACCACGGGTCGCTATAGGGGGTGAGTATTTTCCCGTTGAAGGTTTCCGGGATCAACCGACCCAGGCTATTCACTACCATAGATGTCCTCCTCATTGATCACGACGTCCACCATGCCGTGGGCGCGCGCGGTATTGATGACACGGGCGGCACGCACGACGATCGGACGGTCGATCATCTTGCCCTTGAGCGAGATGACGCCGGTGCCCATTTCGCGGGCCCGTTTGATGGCGTCCATCACTTCGAGGGCGTAGTCCACTTCTTCCTGCTTCGGCGCGAAGACTTCGTGAATCACGTCGATCTGGCGCGGGTTGACCATGCACTTACCGGTGAAGCCCAGGCGCTTGACGAGTTCGGTCTCGCGGCGCAGCGCTTCCATGTCGTTCACGTCGGCGAAGATCGAGTCGATGGCCTGGATGCCGGCCGACTTGGCGCCCCACAGCACGTTCATGCGGGCGTTGAAGAGTTCTTCGCCTTCCTTGGTGCGGTTGATTTCCATCGTTGCCGTGTAGTCTTCGGCACCGAAGGCCAGACCGATCAGACGCGGCGACGAACGCGCCGTGGCGACGGCGTTGATCACGCCCTCGGCGGTTTCGATCGACGGCAGGATCTTGAAGTGACCGAGCGGCAGGCCGAGCTCTTCTTCATACTCGGTGAGCAGCGTGTCGAGGCGTTCGACGATCTCGGGCGAATCGGCCTTCGGCAGACGAATCCCATCCGGAACGGCGGGCAGGACGGCCTTCAGGTCGTCGAGCGCCCACTTGGTGTCGAGGCCGTTGATGCGGACCAGGATTTCCTTGTTGCGATCCTTGTAGCCTTCGAGGAAACGACGCACGAGGATGCGCGCGGCGTCCTTCTCGCTGTAGGGGACGGCGTCTTCGAGGTCGATCAGCACGGCATCGCACTGGAAGAGCGGGATGTTCTGCAGCATCGAGGGCATGTTGCCCGGCACGTACAGGAGCGAGCGACGGAGCTTGAAATCGGCCATGGCTTACTCCTCCGAGAAGAACAGGGTCGGCGTGCCGCCCGTCTTCGACTGGTAACGTTCGATGCCCTCGACGCTCAGCTCGACGAGGACGATTTCGCAGGTGGCGAACACCTGGGCGTCGTACATGTGACCACCGACCACGTCACCCGAGGAACGGCTGGCCATGATGTGCAGGTGGCAATCGGGCTTTCCGTCCTCGCCCGGAACGACGTTGCCGGTCAGGCCGAGCAGCTCGAGCGGACCTTCGATGTCGTGCGAGATCAGGCGCGGCGAGGAAATCGGCAGGCGCGCACCGCTCTTGATGTCCTTCAGGCGGACGTTCTGGACCGAACCGATGGCCGACAGGACGACGGCGCATTCGATCTTTTCCTTGGTCACCAGTGCGGTGACGCATTCGATGATGCTTTCCTCAGGGCGGATCTTGACGATGAAGCGCCGTCCCTGCTTGTACTCGCGGTACCAAAATGCCTTGTCTTCCATTACACACCCCCTGCACGCCGCAGCGCGGCTTCAACTCTTGCTTCGATCGCATAGTCCAACGCCCCGCGATCGCTGACGCTGATCCGCCCAGCCGTTACGCTGCAGCGGGTCAGAACGGCTTCGATCCGGGCGCGGATCAAGTGCTCGAACTGTTTTTTGACAGTCGACTCGATCTCCACGACAAGTTCTTGAGCCGGTTCGACCACGACCATCAGGTCGCTGGACTGCATCGTTCCGGCCTGCGCCTTTTTAAGTATTTGCATCAACTACCTCCTAATATCATTGTTGCAATTGTTTCCGAATTGGATCAGCCGCCGCGCTCTTCAAGTAGGCAAGCGTGGTGGCCGGCACGTATTCTTCCAATTGAGAAAACTCCTGGCGTGCGATCAGTTCGCGCACGCGCGAGGCGCTGATCACGCCCCCTGCGCTTTGCTTGCGTTCGATCACAACGAGTTCGATGTCGTACACCGGCAAAATCCTCCGCATAGCATCGTTATAGCCCTCCGTGAGCTTGCACGTGGGCTCGGTGCCGACAAATCGGCGCACGAGGCGGAAGAACGGGGCGATCCGCGAGGCAAAAAGAGTCACATCCAACTCCATCTGGATGCGTGCGACGGGATCGTCCTTTTTCAGGAAATAGGTCGGGAAGGTCGCGCCGCTGACGATGTAGCGCGACGAGTCGAGAACGACGACGTTGGTCAGGTCACGGACGCCGTCCTTGACCAACTGAAAGCGGACGTCGAAGGGGAAGACCGAGCGGTCTTCGCGGACGACGAACACGTAGAGATTGTCGACTTGTTTGGCCGCGCTCTCAATCAGGTAGCGGTGACCAAGGGTGAAGGGGTTGCAGTTAACCACCACCGCCCCGTTGATGCCGGACCGCACGTCGGCGTTGTGGGTGGCCAGCCATTTCTGGAAACCGCGCCCGTATTCGAGCAGGGCGACGCGCCCCTGGTTGGCCAGCAAGGAGAAATTGAGCGCCTCGAAGGTCGAGATGTACTCGGGTTTGGTGTAGATGAAGAGCGAATCGTAACCGGCCGAGAGGCCGCGCGATACGAGTTCCGTCACCACCTCGCCCAGCAGAGCGCCGCCTTGATGGCTGGGCTCGACGGCAAGCATTTTCAGGATGTTTCCGGCACGCCCGCCTGTGGCCACCAGATGGCCGGACTCGAACACACCGAACAATTCGTCACAGCCTTCCTCGAAGCTCAGGCCGTTTCGTTCCACCAGCTCCCGGGCAGCCGTACGGTCGGTGCCGGATACCAATTGTGCAATCACTGCGATTGCTTCCCCACACAAGAATGACGGGAATGATAGTCCAAACCGCCCTGTGGCTTGATTACTGAATCAACATCTAACGATCGGGATAAAGAATGGTTGCGGGGATTCCCGTCCGCAGGCCGAGGAGTATACTCCCGCCCGTCGTACGGTTATTCGTTCGGCAGAGAACAGCAGTAAAAGTAGGTCGATAATCAACTATTGGAGGTAAGTCATGACTGATGCAAATACGCTGGCAATCGCCGGCTTTGCAATGATTACAGTCTTCATGTACCTGATCATGTCCAAGCGCATGTCAGCCATGAACGCATTGATCCTGATTCCCATCATCTTCGCTGTGGGCCTGGGTTTCCACGACGCCAAGCTCGGCAAAATGATGATGGACGGCGTCCGCCGCGTCGCCCCGACCGGCATCATGATCTGTTTCGCCATTCTCTTCTTCGGCATCATGATCGACGCCGGCCTGTTCGACCCGATCATCAAGAAGATCCTGCAGATGGTGCATGGCGACCCGATGAAGGTCTGCGTCGGCACCGCCGTGCTGGCCGCGTTCATCTCGCTCGACGGTGACGGTTCGACCACTTACCTCGTCACGTGTTCCGCGATGATGGCGGTTCACCGCAAACTCGGCATCCGCCCGATCATCCTCCCGGCCCTCGCCCTGCTCGAAAACAGCGTGATGAACATCATCCCCTGGGGCGGCCCCACCGGCCGCGTGCTCGCCGCTCTGGGCGTCGAGTCGAGCCAGGTGTTCGTGCCGATGATCCCGGGCATGGTCCTGGGTACCGCCTTCGTCTGCTTCATGGGCTACCGCTGGGGCATGCAAGAGCGTGCTCGTCTGGGCGTCATCGACTACCAGCACGACGGCAGCCACAAGTCGGTTTCGGAAGATCCCGATGCTGACAAGCTGAAGCGCCCCGAGAAGCTGTGGATCAACGCCATCCTCGTTGCCACGCTGATGACCTGCCTGATCATGGAAGTCCTGCCGCTCGCGCTGCTGTTCATGATCGGTACCGCGCTCGCTCTGCTGATCAACTACAGCAACAAGGAACAGCAAGGCCGTCTCGTCGCCAACGGCGCCAACGCCATGCCGGTCGTGTCGATGGTCTTCGCTGCTGGTATCTTCATGGGCATCCTGTCGGGCACCAAGATGGTCGACGCCATGTCCAAGATGATCATCGCTTCGATGCCGGAAACCTGGGGCCCGCACTTCCCGCTGATCACCGCGCTGATCAGCTTGCCGGGCACGTTCTTCATGACCAACGACGCCTTCTACTTCGGCGTTCTGCCGGTCCTGGCGAAGGCCGCTGCCACCTACGGCATCCCGGCCGACGAAATGGGCCGCGCCGCGCTGATCGGTCAGGGTTCGCACCTGCTCAGCCCGCTGGTCCCCTCGACCTACCTGCTGGTCGGTATCAACAAGGTCGAATTCGGCGATCTGCAGAAGTTTGCTCTGCTGCCCGCGATCGGCGTTTCGCTGGTCTGGCTGGCCACGGCCATCGCCCTCGGCCACATCCGTATCTAACGATAATATGCTTGCCATCAGGACAGGGCTCGCCTTATCCTGACACCTTCGAACCCCCCGCCGTGTGCGGGGGGTTTTTCTTTCCGCCCTTGCGTCGCAGTGCATCACCGATCATGTCCTCCTGGCCCAAGACGACCCTGTTTCCGATCCTCACCGCCCTCGGCATCAGCCTTGTTGCCGGCACCCTGTGCAAGCTCCTGCACATCCCGCTGCCCTGGATGCTCGGCCCCTTGTTCGGGGTCGGACTCGCCGCGATCAACGGCGTCAAGGTCGGCGAAATCCGCGGCGGCCGACAGGCCGGACAACTCATCATCGGTTGCGCCCTGGGCCTCTATTTCACGCCGGAAGTCACCCGCTATCTGCTCGGTTTCTGGCCTTACATGCTGTTCGCCTCGTTCGCGTCGATCGGCATCGGCGCCATCAGCGGCTACCTGCAGACCCGGATTTCCGGCATCACCTACGTTACCGGCTATTTCGCCAGCGTTCCCGGCGGCGCCTCGGAAATGGCGATCATGGCTGAACGCGCGGGCGCCCGCTTCGATCAGGTCGCCCTCTCGCATTCGATCCGCATCCTGATCGTCGTCGCCACCATTCCAATCGGAGTCACCGCCTTCGGCATCAGCGGCGACATCCTCTCCGAATCCGCCCGCGTCCCTTTCGACCTTCAGGGAATTGGCCTCCTGGTCCTCGCCGCCATCGCCGCAGCCTTCGTGTTCATGAAGGTCGGGATTCCCAACGCCTGGATTCTCGGCCCGCTGCTCGTCAGCACCGCGATCACCATGAGCGGCAACGCGCTCACCTCGGTCCCGTTCGAATTCTCGCTGCTCGCCCAGGTGCTGCTCGGCTGCGCACTGGGTACGCGCTTCAAGCCCAGCCTCAAACAGGAATCGCGCAGCCTGATGGTCGGCATCGTCGCCAGCACCTTCCTGACCCTGACCATGACCGTGAGCCTGGGCCTGGCGATCGCCTGGCTGATCGGCGAATCGGCCAGCACGATGATCCTCTCGACCTCGCCCGGCGGCCTTTCGGAAATGTGCATCACCGCCAAGACGCTGCACCTTGGCGTGGCGTTGGTCACCGCATTTCAAGTCGCGCGCCTCGTGGTGGTGGTGCTCTTTTCGCTGCCCATCTGGCGCCTCATGGAAACCATCGTCCGGCGCGTTCAAGCACGCGGACGGTAACGGCAATCACTTTCCTGCTACGATCAGAGGATGAACGAAAGAAAACTGCTCGTCGTCGATGACGACAAGCGCCTGCGCGAACTGCTTGAGCGCTACCTCGGCGAACAAGGCTTCGTCGTGCGCAGCGCCGAAGACGCCGCGGCGATGGACCGGGAACTGGCGCACGAAGCCTTCGACCTGGTCGTTCTCGACCTCATGCTGCCCGGCGAGGACGGCCTCTCGATCTGCCGCCGCCTGCGCAGTGCCGACCCGCAACTGGCAATCATGATGCTCACCGCCAAGGGCGATGAGATCGACCGCATCGTCGGCCTCGAAATGGGCGCCGACGACTACCTGCCCAAGCCCTTCAACCCGCGCGAGTTGCTGGCCCGCATCCAGGCCGTGCTGCGCCGCCGTCCGCCGGCGATCCCCGGCGCGCCGACGAGCGGCGAACGAACGACGGTCAGCTTTGGCGACGTCTGCGTGGACCTCGCCACCCGCAGCCTCAAGCGCGGCGAGGAGACGATCGCGCTGACCACCGGCGAGTTCTCGGTCCTCAAGGCCCTGCTCGAACACCCGCGCCAGCCGCAATCGCGCGAACGCCTGATGACGCTGGCCCGCGGCCGCGAGCAAGGCCCTTACGACCGGGCCATCGACGTCCAAATTTCGCGACTGCGCAAACTCGTCGAGCCCGACCCGGGCACCCCGCGCTACCTGCAAACGGTGTGGGGTTTCGGCTACGTCTTCGTCCCCGACCCGCCGGCCGACCGCCGGCCATGACGGCCGCCCCGAGCGCCCAGGGTTCCGCATCCGGCCGCATCCGGCGCGCCCTCGCCTGCGTGCGCCCCTTCCTGCCGCGCACGCTGCTGGTCCGAACCTTCGCCCTGCTGGGCTTGCTGCTGGTCGGCTCGATGTGCATCTGGCTGGTTCTCTTCGGCCTCGCCGAACGCGAACCGCGCGCGCGGCAACTGGCGCAACTGACCGTCAGCATCGTCAACACCACCAGCGCGGCGCTGGTCGCCGCCGATCCTGAGAAACGTGCCCAGCTACTCATCGACCTGGCCGAGAGCGAAGGCTTGAGCCTGCATCCGGCCTCGGCTTCGGACCGCATCGACCCGCTGCCCGACACCTTTTTCTTCCGCCTGGTGCTCGCCACCGCGCGCGAGGAACTGGGCGACGAAACGCGATTTGCCGGCGCGATCAACGGCGAGGTCGGCATCTGGGTCGGTTTTGCGCTCGACGAAGAAGGCAAGGACGATTACTGGCTGATGATTCCCGGCGAGCACGCCGAAAGCGACCTCCCGCTGCGCTGGCTGAGTTGGGGGGGCGCCTCGCTGGCCCTGGCGCTGGCGGTCGCCTGGCTGATCGTCTCCCGCGTCACCCTGCCCTTGCGTGCCTTGGCCGGCGCCGTCGCGGCGCTTGGACGCGGTCATTACCCCGCGCCGATCCCCGAGCGCGGCGCCCTGGAACTGCGCCAGCTCGCCGCCGCCTTCAACCGCATGTCCGATGATTTGAAACGCATGGACGGCGAGCGCGCCGAAATCCTGGCCGGCCTTTCGCACGACCTGCGCACCCCGCTCGCCCGCCTGCGCCTGGAAGCCGAGCTGTCGATCCGCGACGAAGCCGCCCGCCAGGCCGTCGCCGACGACATCGAGCACCTGGATGCGATCATCGGGCAATTCCTGAATTTTGCGCGTGGCAGCGCCGACGAGGCGCTTGAACCGAGCGAGCTCGACGCGCTGGTCGGCGAGCTCGTCGACGCCTACACCCGGCGCGGCCAGGCGATCACGTTCAGCGCCGCCGGGACACGCCTGCCGCTGCGCCGCCAGGGAATGCAACGGGCGCTCGCCAACCTCATCGACAACGCCTTCAAATACGGCGGCGGCGAGGTCGACGTCGCCACCTGGCATCGCGCCGACGAAGCCGGGATCGATGTTCTCGACCGCGGCCCGGGCATCCCGGAAACCGAGATCGAACGTCTCAAGCGCCCCTTCACCCGCCTCGAAGCGGCGCGCTCGAACGCCGGTGGAACCGGGCTCGGGCTGGCCATCGCCGAGCGCATGGCGCGCCTGCACGGCGGCCGGCTCGACCTCCTGCCGCGCCCGGGCGGCGGGCTGATCGCCCGCCTGCGCCTGCCGTGCGCGGCAGCGGATTGAAGCTCCCCACGCGGAAGCACGAAGAAAGAAAAAGGCTTTCTAGCCAAAGGCATTCCCTGCCTTCGGCCAAGCTCGCTCCCGTTTTTTTGTTCGTGCGCTCAATGGGCCCAGTGTTCGCTGCGGCTTGGACCGAGCTTGCAGAACAAACGCTCAAGCACATGCCCCTGAAACGACCGCTGGATGCGCCCTGCAGCGGCGCCGGAAGACGCATCCAGACGGGCTTCGCGGCCCGCACCTGCGCTCACATCAGGTCGATGGCGTAACGCTTGAGGTCGGCGAGCGCGACGATCTCCAGGGTCGCTGCGTTGGTCGAGTTGAGCAGCACGCGCGGCGCCTGCCCGGCACGGAAGGCCTCGAGCCAGCGCGCAGCGCACAAGCACCAGCGGTCGCCGGCCGCGAGGCCGGGGAAGCCGTACTCCGGGCGCGGCGTCGACAAGTCGTTCCCCTGCGCGCGCGAGAAGGCGAGAAATTCCTCCGTCATCACCACGCAAACGGTATGGCGGCCGACATCTTCGTCGCCCGTATTGCAGCAACCGTCGCGGTAAAACCCGGTCTTTGGCGCATCGCTGCAGCGCCCGAGCGGACCACCAAGGACGTTGCGCTGCACGCCTCCGGCGCCGCCGAACTCGCCGGCGCTCATTCCACTTCGTCGATCCAGGCCTGCTGGATCGCCTCGAGGATCTTTTCGCCGCAATGCTTGGGATCGTCGTCAAAGCCCGGCAGCGCGAGCACCCAACGCATCAGGTCGACGAAATTCAGGCGTTTCGGATCGACGTCCGGGTGCGCCTCTGCAAGCTCGATCGCCAGGTCGTGCACATCGGTCCATTTCATGTTGCTCTCCTCAGCGCTTGCCTTCTTTGGCCATGTTGATCGAGTAGCGCGGAATCTCGACCACCAGCGGCGTCTCGTTCACGATCGCCTGGCAGGAGAGGCGCGAATTGGGCTCCAGCCCCCAGGCTTTGTCCAGCATGTCGTCCTCGAGTTCGTCGGAAGCCTCGAGCGCGGCAAAGCCCTCGCGCACAACCACGTGGCACGTCGTGCAGGCGCACGACATCTCGCAGGCATGCTCGATGGCGATGCCGTTGTCGAGCAGGTTCTGGCAGATCGACTCGCCCGGCTTGGCCTCGATGACGGCGCCCTCCGGACACAATTCGACATGCGGCAATACGATCATCTGGGTCATGCGGGCGCTCCCGGCGTGGTCACGTCGTCGCCGGTGGCGGCTTCGATTTCAGAAATTTCATCGATGCGTCGACCGGCAAAAGCCCGGCGGATCGACTTGTCCATGCGCCGGGCGGCAAAGTCCTTGGTGGCGAGTTCAAGCGCATTCATGCTTGCCGAGATGGCGCGCCGGTCCTCGCCCAGCGCCGCCACCTGCAGCGCGGCGATGCCGGCCTCGATGGCCTGCGCCTCGTCGGGCGAAAGCAGCTCGGCGTCGTGGCGCAAGGCCGCCTGCACCGCCTCGATCAGGCGCTGCGCCTCGACCTGCGCCTCCTTGTGGGCGCGCCGCAGGGCGTCGTCCTTGCCGTGACTGAGCGAGTCCTTGAGCATGTTGGCGACTTCGTCGTCGGAGAGGCCGTACGAGGGTTTGACGGTGATGCTCGCCTCGACGCCCGCCGTCTGCTCGCGCGCCGAAACCGAGAGCAGCCCGTCGGCATCGACCTGGAAGGTCACCCGGATGCGCGCCGCGCCCGCCACCATCGGCGGGATGCCGCGCAGCTCGAAGCGCGCCAGCGAACGGCAGTCGCTGACGAGTTCGCGCTCGCCCTGTACCACATGCACGGCCAGCGCCGTCTGTCCGTCGCGGAAAGTGGTGAACTCCTGCGCCCGCGCCGCCGGAATCGTCGAGTTGCGCGGAATGATCTTTTCCACCAGACCGCCCATCGTCTCCAGGCCCAGCGAGAGCGGAATGACGTCGAGCAGCAACCAGTCGTCGCCCGCCGCGCGGTTGCCGGCGAGGAGGTTGGCCTGCATCGCCGCGCCGAGCGCGACGACCTTGTCCGGATCGAGGTTGTTGAGCGGCTGGCGGCCGAAGTAATCGGCCACAGCACGCTGAATCTGCGGCATGCGCGTCGCTCCGCCGACCATCACCACGCCCTTCACGTTCTCCGGCCCCATGCCCGCGTCGCGCAGCGCCTTCTTCACCGGCTGCAGCGTCTTGGTCACCAGCGTGCGGGTGATTTCGGTAAAGATCTCCGTCGTCAGCTGCAGATCGACGACTTCGCCGCTCGAGAGCCGCGCCGAAATCGGCGCCACGCCGTGCGGCGTCAGGTATTCCTTGGCTTCGCGCGCGCAGGTCAGCAGCAGGCGCGCATCCTCGGCCGAGAGCGGTTTGAGCTTGGCCGTCTCGAGCACCCAGCAGAAGATGCGCTGGTCGAAGTCGTCGCCGCCGAGCGCCGAATCGCCGCCGGTCGCCAGCACTTCGAAAACGCCGCGCGTCAGGTTGAGGATCGAGATGTCGAACGTGCCGCCGCCCAGGTCATAGACGGCATACACGCCTTCGGCGGCGTTATCCAGCCCGTAGGCGATCGCCGCCGCCGTCGGCTCGTTGAGCAGGCGCAGCACCGAAAGTCCGGCCAGCTTGGCGGCATCCTTGGTCGCCTGGCGCTGGGCGTCGTCGAAGTAAGCGGGGACGGTGATCACCGCACCGACCAGCGAGCCGCCGAGCGAATCCTCGGCCCGCTCGCGCAGAGTGCGCAGGATCTCGGCCGAAACTTCCACCGGGCTCTTGGCCCCGGCCACGGTCCGCACCCGCACCATGCCGGGCGCCTCTTCAAAGTGATAGGGCATCGACTCGCGGTGCGCGATGTCGCTCAAACCGCGGCCCATGAAGCGCTTGACCGAAACGATGGTGTTGCGCGGGTCGCTCGACTGCACCGCCTGCGCCTCGTAGCCGACCGTCGCACTGCCGTCGGCGCCGTAACGGACGACCGAGGGCAGCAGCGGGCGGCCGAGCGCGTCGGCAATGACCGTCGACTGGCCGCTGCGCACGGTCGCCACCAGCGAATTGGTGGTGCCAAGGTCGATGCCGACGGCCAGCTTGTGCTGGTGCGGGGCTTCCGATTGACCGGGTTCCGCGATCTGGAAAAGAGCCATGAAGGTCGTGAATCCTTGCTGGGTTGCTGTGTTGGGTCCGCTGGCCGGCACCGCCTCAGGCGTCGAGCTCGGTCAGCGCGTTGTCGATTTCGGCGATCAGTTTCTCGAGAAACATCAAGCGGCACACGCGCTCGGTGGCGAAGGCATAGTCCTGCCGGTCATCGAGAGCCTCGGCCAACTGCTCGTAGCGCTGCGCCTGGCGTGCCTTGACGCGGCGGCGCAGCTTCTCGAGTTCTTCCTGATCGCAGGCCTGGCGCGCCTCGGCCACTGCCTCGCGCCATTCCATCTGCTCCATCAGGAATTCTGTCGGCATCAAGGTGTTATTTTCCTCGTCCACCGGATGCCCGAGCAGCTCGAGCAGATAACGCCCGCGCGCGAGCGGTTTCTTCAGCGTCAGGTAGGCTTCGTTGATGCGTGTTGCCCATTGCAGCGACAAGCGCCGTTCAGCGTCGCTGGCGTGGGCGAACTTGTCGGGATGAACGAGGGCGAGAATCTCGCGGTAGCGTTTGTCGAGCAGCGCACTCTCGAGTCGGAACGCGCGTGGCAGCTCAAAGAGCGCGAAGTGATCGGCGTTGAAGTCCATGGGCAGTCATTTGGCACCTTTCCGGGCGATCGAACCGACCCGGAGCGGCGAGAAGCACAACGAGAAGCGCAGTCATCGGTGGCAAACCACCTGACGGTCAGACGGTGAAGCTCTCTCCGCAGCCGCAGGCATCCTTGACGTTGGGGTTGTTGAACTTGAAACCTTCGCTCAAGCCTTCGCGCACGTAGTCGAGTTCCGTACCGTCAAGGTACGGCAAGCTCTTGGCGTCGACGAAAACCTTCACCCCGTGCGATTCGAAGGCCAGGTCCTCGGCTTCGACGGCGTCGGCGAATTCGAGTTTGTAGGCGACCCCGGAACAACCGCTCGTGCGTACGCCGAGGCGCAGACCGATGCCCTTGCCGCGCTTGGCGATGTAATTGGCGACGTGCTTGGCCGCACGTTCCGACAGCGTTACAGCCATCCGTTCATTCTCCTTTGCGTCCTCCGGGCCGGCGCTTTGTCCGGACCCGGCATTCACCACAGCCGGCATTATTCGCCGTGCTTTTTCTTGTAGTCGGCCACGGCCGCCTTGATCGCGTCCTCGGCCAGGATCGAACAGTGAATCTTGACCGGCGGCAACGCGAGTTCCTCGGCGATCTGGGTGTTCTTGATCTCCAGCGCCTGATCGAGGGTCTTGCCCTTGACCCACTCGGTGACCAGCGACGACGAGGCAATCGCCGAACCACACCCGTAGGTCTTGAACTTGGCGTCCTCGATGACACCGTCCTTGCCCACCTTGATCTGCAGCTTCATCACGTCGCCGCAAGCCGGCGCACCGACCATCCCGGTTGCCACGCCGTCGTCTTCCTTGGCGAAGGAACCAACGTTGCGCGGATTCTCGTAATGGTCCAACACTTTGTTGCTGTATGCCATCTTACTCTCCTCTTGAGGGCGGCAGGTCAGCGGCAAGGCCGGGGCCTGCCACGCCCTGAATACGTTTGCCTTAGTGGGCGGCCCACTGCACGGTGTTGAGATCGACGCCTTCCTGGACCATTTCCCAGAGCGGCGACAATTCGCGCAGTTTGCCGATCTTGGCGCGCATCAGCTGCACCGTGTAATCGATCTCTTCCTCGGTCGTAAAGCGGCCGAGCGTAAACCGGATCGAGCTGTGCGCCAGCTCGTCGTTGCGCCCCAGCGCCCGCAGCACGTACGAGGGTTCGAGCGAGGCGGAGGTGCAGGCCGAGCCCGAGGACACCGCGAGGTCCTTCACCGCCATCAGCATCGACTCGCCTTCGACGTAGGCAAAGCTGATGTTCAGGTTGTGCGGCACGCGCTGCTCAAGGTCGCCGTTCACGTAGACCGCCTCGATCTCCGACAAGCCCTTGAACAGACGATCGCGCAGCGCCCCGATGCGCTTGTTCTCCTCGACCATCTCTTCGCGCGCGATGCGGAAAGCTTCGCCCATGCCGACGATCTGGTGCGTCGGCAGTGTGCCCGAGCGGAAGCCGCGTTCGTGGCCGCCGCCGTGCATCTGCGCTTCGAGGCGGACGCGCGGCTTGCGCCGCACGTACAACGCGCCGATGCCTTTCGGGCCGTAAGTCTTGTGTGCCGAAAAACTCATCAGGTCGACCTTCAGCGTCGCCAGATCGATCTCGATCTTACCCGTCGCCTGCGCCGCGTCGACGTGGAAAACGATGCCCTTCTCACGGCAGATTTCGCCGATTTCGGCGACCGGCTGGATGACGCCGATCTCGTTGTTCACGAACATCACCGAGATCAGGATGGTGTCCGGGCGGATCGCCGCCTTCAAGGCCTCGAGGTCAATGAGGCCGTTCTCCTGCACGTCGAGGTAGGTCACTTCGAAACCCTGGCGCTCCAACTCACGGCAGGTGTCGAGCACGGCCTTGTGCTCGGTCTTGACGGTGATCAGGTGCTTGCCCTTGCCGGCGTAGAAGTAGGCCGCACCCTTGATCGCCAGGTTGTCCGACTCGGTCGCGCCGGAGGTCCAGATGATTTCCTTCGGATCGGCATTGACCAGCGCCGCGACCTGATCGCGCGCCGCCTCGACGGCCGCTTCGGCTTCCCAGCCGAAGGAATGGGAACGGGATGCGGGGTTGCCGAATTTCTCCACCAGGTAGGGGATCATCTTCTCGGCCACACGCGGATCGACCGGCGTCGTCGCCGAGTAATCCAGGTAGATCGGGAGTTTCAACATGGTGTTCTCCATCGCGTAATTATCGTGTCAAACCGCCACCGCGGCCAGTTGCTGCAAGCGCCGATACGTCGCCTGCAGCACCGTCATGAATTCTTCGAGTTCAGCATCCTGCGTCGTCGCCCCCAGGCTGACGCGCACCGCGCCGCGCGCCAGCAGCAGATCGACGCCCATCGCCTGCAACACGTGCGAAGGCTCGGGGTTGGCGCTCGAGCACGCCGCTCCGCTCGCCACCGCAAACCCGGCGCGGTCGAGTTGAGCCACCAGGGTTTCGCCGTCAATGCCCGGCAAGGCGAAATAAACCGTGTTTGGCAAGCGCTCGGCCTTTTCGCCGAACACCCGTGCCCCCAGCGCCAACAGCGCCGCGACCAGACGATCACGCTGCGCGACCAGCACCTGCGCCCGCTCAGCCTGCATGGCACGCGCCAGTCGGCACGCTTCGCCAAAACCGACGATCGCCGCGACGTTCTCGGTCCCCGAACGCAGGCCGCGCTCGTGCCCGCCACCGGCGATCAAAGGCTCAAGGTCGAGACGCTTGTCCAGCACCAGCGCACCGGCGCCTTGCGGGCCACCGATCTTGTGCGCCGACAAGGTCAGCGCATTGACTCCGGCGCCGTTCAGAGCACGAAAATCCAACGCGACCTTGCCCAGTCCCTGCACCGCATCGCTGTGAAAATACGCTCCGGCTTCGCGTGCCGCATGGGCCAACGCGGCGATGTCCTGCACGACGCCAGTTTCATTGTTCGCCAGCATCACCGAAACGAGTTGCGGCCGGCGCTGCAGCGCTTCGGCATACGCCGTGGCATCGATCCGTCCCTGGTCGTCGACCGGCAGACGCTCGACCTGCCAGCCGCGCCGCGCCAACTGTCCGGCAGGCTTGAGCACGCAGGGATGCTCGCACGCGCCGACAGCCAGGCGCCCCGGACGCAGGCGTTCGGCATAGCCCTTGAGCAGCAGGTTGTTGGCTTCCGAACCACCGCTCGTAAACACGACCTCGCCATGCACCGCGCCGACGGCATCGGCCACCAGCTGCCGCGCGTCGTCAATCACCCGCCGCGCCGCGCGGCCGTATTCGTGCCGGCTCGAGGCGTTGCCGAAACGCCCGCCGAGCCACGGCAGCATGGCCTCGCGCACCGACGGCGCCAAGGGCGTCGTCGCGTTATGGTCGAGGTAGACGGGGGTGAACATTGCCGTTCGCCAAACGCCCGCGCCTTAGGCCGCAGCCACCAGAGGCTTGCTGCGCGAACGAACCGGGGGCAGGCGCGCATCCTTGAGCACGGCAACTTCGGCACCGGCCTTGCGCAACTGCTTGTCGACGAGGTCGAACAAGGTCACCGAAGTCAGGTATTCGTACATCTTGCGATTGAGCGTGCTCCACAGTTCGTGGGTCATGCAACGCTCCTCGTCCTTGCAGTTCTCGTAGCCGCCGCACTGCGTCGCGTCGAGCGGCTCGTCGACTGCGCGCACGATGTCCGCCACCGTGATCTGCACCGACGGGCGCGACAGGCAATAACCGCCGCCTGGGCCGCGCACGCTGTCCACCAGATGGTGACGGCGCAGCTTGCCGAACAGTTGCTCAAGGTAGGAGAGGGAAATGTTCTGCCGCTCGCTGATCCCTGCCAGCGTCACGGGCCCATCGCCACCGCGCAGCGCGAGGTCGATCATCGCGGTCACCGCAAAGCGTCCTTTGGTCGTCAATCGCATGTTGTGCCTCCTTGAAATACCTGATTAGTCTTGTCGGCTTTAGGAATAGTTCCCCAAACTAATCGACAATTTTACTCAAGTATTTCGGATCGAATTTATCCGCCGTCGCCAGTTCATCGTCACGACACACCCCAGCCTCGTCCAAGCGCCGGAGCAACAGTTCGATTCGTCGGTCGGTCTCGACGGCGTGGTCGAGCAGGCCGTGAATGGCCTTGGCCAACGGGTCGTCGGGCTTGCCCGCCAGGGCATAGGCCGAAAAGCCCATTTCGCCGGCCTTTTCCTCGCGTTTTTGCACCTGTTCTGGATCGATCACCCGCGCCGGATTGCCGACCGCCGTACACCCCGGCGGCACCGGTTTGACGACCACCGCGTTGGAGCCGACCTTGGCCCGCGCGCCGATCGTGATCGGGCCAAGAATCTGGGCTCCGGCGCCGATCACCACCCCGTCTTCGAGCGTCGGATGGCGCTTGCCTTTGTTCCAGGACGTTCCCCCGAGGGTAACGCCGTGATAGAGGGTCACGTCGTCGCCGATCACCGCCGTCTCGCCGATCACCACGCCCATGCCGTGGTCGATGAAGAACCGCCGGCCGATCGTCGCCCCGGGGTGAATCTCGATTCCGGTCAAAAAACGGGCGGTATGCGACACGAAACGTCCGCCCCAGCGCAATCCGTGCGACCACAACCAGTGCGACAGGCGGTGCATCTGTACGGCATGCAACCCCGGGTAACAGGTGAGGACTTCCCAAAACGTGCGTGCTGCGGGGTCGCGTTCGAAAACCGACCGAATATCCTCACGCAAGCGGCTAAACATCAGGGCGCACCTCCACCAGGCGACAAACTGAAAAACGGGCCATTCTATAATTCCCGAGTGAAACGATCAACATTATCGACAGCCTTTCGACTGCCTGCGGCTCACGTCCCCGCTGCGTTGTCCGACCCGTCGTCCGGGCATGCGTTCCCTGCGCCGCGCGGCACCATCGAACGCTCGACCGCGTCAAGCACACCGCGCAGGATGTTGATTTCGTCGCGTTCCAGCGCGCTGCGCCCAAACAGGCGACGCAACTTGGGCATCAGACGCTTCGGACGCGCCGGGTCGTGGAAGCCGCTACTCACCATGACGCGCTCGAGGTGTGCGTAAAAGCGTTCGAGGTCGTCGTGGGTCGCCGGCGGCGAGGCGAAAGGAACGGCTTTGGTCACGACCGGCGGTGCCGCTTCGAACGCGGCCATGCGCAACTCGTAACAGAGCAACTGGACCGCTGAACCGAGGTTGAGCGAGGAGTACTCGGGATTGGCCGGAATCAACACCGCGCGCTGACAACGCTGCACATCCTCGTTTGAGAGGCCGGCGGTCTCGTTGCCGAACACCAGCGCCACGTCGCCTTCTGCGGCCTGAGCAACGATCTCGCTGGCGGCCTGGCGGGCCGTCAACGGCCCGGGGCCGAGGTTGCGCACCCGCGCCGAAAGGGCCACCGCGTAGATGCAACCCTGCAGGGCTTCGTCGAGCGACGTGCAGAGCGTCGCCGCACGCAGCAGGTCGTCGGCGCCCGCCGCACGGGCCTCTGCCTCTGCCCGCGCCGCTTCATCGTGCGGATACGAACGCGGGCTGACGAGTACGAGGCGGGTCAGCCCCATGGTCTTCATCGCCCGCGCGGCGGCCCCGATGTTGCCGGGGTGGCTGGTCAAGGAAAGGACGACGCGGACGCGGTCGAGCGCCGCAGCCCCCACAAGGGGGGAGGACGGCGAGAGAGACGCCGAAGGCGGGTTCATATTAAAATACGCGATTAACAGCCGAGCACGCCGCGACGGAATACCCCGCGCCGCTCGCCGGCTCACTTGATTGAAGACACGCCATGCACCCAGCCCTGAACATCATGATCAAAGCGGCGCGCCGCGCCAGCCAGATCATCAATCGCGCTTCCCAGGACCTCGAACACGTCAAGGTCGCCGCCAAACAGCAGAGCGATTTCGTCACTGAGGTCGACAAGGCGGCCGAGGCGGCCATCATCAAAGTACTGAGCGAGGCCTATCCCGACTACGGGATTCTAGCAGAAGAGAGCGGGCTCACCGCGGGCAGCGGCGCCGGCAACGACTACCAGTGGATCATCGACCCGCTCGACGGCACGACCAACTTCATCCACGGCTTTCCGCAATACTCGGTCTCGATCGCCCTGGCCTACAAGGGCCAGCCCAACCAGGCGATCGTTTATGACACCGTCCGCAACGAGATGTTTACTGCCAGCAAGGGCGGCGGCGCCTTCCTCAACGAGCGCCGCATCCGCGTCGCCGACAAGCGCACCAAGATCGACACCGCGCTGCTCGGCACCGGCTTCCCCTACCGCATGTTCCCGCACATCGACGCCTACCTCGCGATGTACAAGGACTTCACCCAGCGCAGTGCGGGCATCCGCCGCGCCGGCTCGGCCGCGCTTGACCTGGCCTACGTCGCCTGCGGCCGCCTCGACGGCTTCTGGGAAATCGGCCTCAAGCCCTGGGATGCAGCGGCCGGCAGCTTGCTCGTGACCGAAGCGGGCGGCCTCGTCGGCGATTTTTCCGGCGCGGACAACCACCTTGAAACCGGCAACGTTGTCGCCGGCAGCCCCAAGGTCTTCGCCCAAATGCTGCAGGTCATCGAAACGCACCGTACCCCGGCGCTCTCGGCTTAATCGTTTTTTTCGCGCCAAGCCCCGCCACGCGGCGGGGCTTTTTCTTTTCTACGGTCCAAACACAGGCACAGGTCCGTTCGCTATCAGATTGATTGTTAAGCAATAAAAAAACAATTCAAACAGCCTGCTTGACGGCCCTCCAAGCCCCCTCTAACATCCGTCGAAAAAAAATTTTCACGACAACTTCAATACATTAGAGGAAACCGATATGCAAACCCCCGCCCCTGAGCGGAAGCTCGGAATCGGCGCCTACCTTGCGCTGATTTTCGCCATCATCTTCTTTTCCGGGCTCGCCAAAAACGAGAGTTTCGTCAAGATGCTGCCCGACAAGCAATGGGTTGCCGCCGCGTCGGTGTTCGACTTCGGCACGCTCAACGGCTCCTTCGGCAAGGTGCTGACCAGCGCCACCGCCAAACCCGAAGGCAAGGTCGAGACCAAGACCGGCAGCTTCCGCGGTACCGGCGGCAGCGGCGCGATGGACGGCTTTCTCTTCGCCCTGGGTCTGATCCCGACCGTGATGTTCGCCCTCGCGGTCATCAACGTTCTGGAAGGCTACGGCGCACTGGAAGCTGCCCGACAATTACTGACCCCACTCCTCAGGCCTTTGATGGGCATTCCAGGAACGGCGGCGCTGGGCATCATCAGCAGCCTGCAAAGCACGGACGCGGGTGCTTCGATGACGCGCACCCTCTACGACGAGGGCGGCATCACCGAGAAGGAAAAGGACATTTTCACCATGTTCCAATTTTCGGCCGGCGCGACGCTGACCAATTTCTTCTCCACCGGCGCCATCCTGTTCACCCTCACTCTGGCCGACGGCAAAGTCGCCTCGCCCGTCACCATGGGCTTGTGTGTCGGCGTGATGCTCCTTTTCAAAGTCGTCGGAGCGAACCTGATGCGCCTCTACTGGACCTTCATCGTCGAGCCCAAAGAGGCCGCCGCCGCTGCCGCGAAATAAGGAGAACCAAACATGGCTGAACTGCAAAACAAACCGATGATCACGGACGTCTTTGTCGCCGGCGCGCGCAAAGGCTGGACGCTCGCGACCACCAGCACCCTGCCCAACGTGATGATGGCCTTCGTCGTCATCAAGGCGCTCGAACTGACCGGTCTGCTCAAACTGATCGGCACGATCTTCGCCCCGATCATGGGGCTCTTCGGGCTGCCCGGAGAAGCGGCGGCCGTACTGCTGGCTGGCTGGATGTCGATGGGCGGAGGCGTCGGTGCCGCCGCCACCCTCTTCGGCTCCGGCATCTTCAACGGCGACCATCTGGCCATCGTCGCCCCGGCACTCTTCCTGATGGGCTCGCAGGTCCAGTACGTCGGCCGCCTGCTGGGCGTCGTCGGCACCCGCGCCCAGCACATTCCGGTGATGATCGGAATCTCGGTGCTGAACGCCTTTGGCGCCATGCTCGTCATGCGCGTGTTGATCTAGACGGACTACGCTCCGGCCCCACGAACGCGCGCCTTATGCCCCTCCGGAAATAAGGCGCGCGGCGCTTTGAGGCCGGCGTTCATTGCCGACTTCGCGCCCCACTTGCTTCAACGGAAAGAAAGAGACTCATCATGGAACTGCAACTGTACATCGACGAACTCCGGCCGCTGGTCGACATCGACTGCGGCACCACGACGCTGGACGGCGTTGCCCACGTTGCCGGGCTGATGCGCCAGAAATACCTCGACATGGGCTGGCACGCGGAGCTCGTCGACCTCGGCCCCGCCGTCGGCCCCGGCGTTCTCGCCACCAACAAACCCGGCGCGGAGCACTACGACGTCCTGCTCGTCGGCCACCTCGACACCGTCTTCCCTGTCGGCACCGTCGCCGAACGTCCGCTCAGCATCGACGGCAACATCGCCCGCGGCCCCGGCGCCGCCGACATGAAAGCCGGCCTGCTCAACATCGCCTGGGCACTGCGTGGCCTCGATCCCGAAACCCTCGACCGGCTCGCCATCTGCGTCGCCATGAACCCCGACGAGGAAACCGGCTCGGTGCACTCGCACGACTGGATCGGCCGCTACGCGCAAAAAAGCCGCTGCGTTCTCGTCGCCGAAGCTGCACGCACCGACGGCACCCTCGTCAAGGCGCGCAAGGGCGTCGGCATGTACCAGATCGACTTCAAGGGCGTCGCCGCGCACGCCGGCAACGACCACGAGAAAGGCCGCTCGGCGGTCACCGAACTCGCCCACTGGACGCTCGCCCTCAACACCCTCACCGACTACGCCGCCGGCACCACGGTCAACGTCGGCCAGATCAGCGGCGGAACGGCCAGCAACGTCGTCCCCGAGCACGCCAGCGCGACGATCGACATCCGCTTCTGGAAAACCAGCGAGTTCGAAAAAATCGAGCGCGCCCTGCACGACCTCCAAGCCCAGCCCTTCACCCCGGACGTCAGCATCACGCTCAAGCGCCTCTCGTTCATGCCCGCAATGGAGGCCTCGGCTAAAACCGAAGCGCTGATGCAAACGGTTGAAGCCGCGGGCGCCGAAATGGGCCTAACGATCGGCTGGAAGGCCGTCGGCGGCGGCTCGGACGCCAACCACACCGCCGCCCTCGGCATCCCCTCGCTCGACGGCCTCGGCCCAATCGGCGGCAACTTCCACAACGAGAACGAATACCTCGAACTCGACAGCGTCCTGCCGCGCATCCAGCTGCTGCAGAACGTTCTACGGCGTTTGTAACGCCATATTTTGCCGGAGGCTAGGCTCCGCCCCGCCTCCGGCAATTGGGCGCCAATTTACGACGGGGTGATTCAATTTCAGAGCGCCGAGGCCATGCCTGCATCGAAGCACATGTACACCCAGGCTGTGCCCGCGTCGCCCCGATAGGCACCGGTGACGCCCTCCAAATCGGCGGCCGCGGCGGTGAACTCCCAGGCTTCGTTTTCCGAACAAGGGAGTGTACGCGTGGTGAAACGGCCCCATCCCTCACGTTCGCCATGCCCGCGCAGGTGTTGAGCCGCACGGCGTAACGGTTCGGGGACGGAGGGGCGATCCCAGGCCCAGAGGAAAGTGCCGTCCTGGCGATTGTAGGTCCCGACGATCTGTACGGGGAAACGCAGTTCGCGCCCGTCAGCAAAGGAGAGTTGCAGCGTCCCGGCGTTCATGTCGAGGTTCCAGCGGGTCTCACTGCCAAGTCCCCAGCGTTGCGTGTGTTCGACTGTATGTGCCTGAAGACGGCTCATGGCAGCGGCAAGAAAGCGGCGTTCCGGAGTGCTATCTTCACCAAGCTTCGCGGCAATGCCCGTCTGCCCGAGACTCCCTAGAGCTTCCTCCAGCGAAATGCTGTCCTCGCTGTCGTCGTAATCGGCAGGACGTTCGTAGTCGTAGTCGAGGGTGAACTTGCCGTTGGGATAGAGCGTGAAGGTCAGGCCGTAGATGCGTTGGCCGGTGGTTTTAAGGATGTGGTTGCAGAGGAAGGTGGCAGCATCGCCAACCGCAATGCTTGTATCAGGCCAGTCCAACCCACGAGTGTCCTTGACTCCACCATTGATGCACCAATGTGACGACTGTACCATTTTATGAAACAGCCGACATTCGCAGGATGCGCTATCCCACGGCCGATCCTTAACAAAATCCTTGATTCCAAGGGCAAGTTCGCCACAGGCCTCATCAATCGAGCGCATGTTCTTCATTGGGAAAACTCAAATCTATTTAAATCGTTTCCAATTCGTGCGAGCACCACAAACTCACTCGGCCTCGCCCCGCCCCCCGGCGGATAGCCAACCTCGATCTTCATCGTCACGTTCTTGCCGGCATCCAGTGCCTGCTTCAGAGATTTCTCCATGTCGCGCCAAGCGCCGCGGTTCAGGGTTTGCGCCTGCGGCACGATGTTGATGCGGTCGCCGGAACCGCCGAGAATGGCGGCGATCAGGTGACCACCTTCGTCACCCACGTCACCACATTTGCGAACGCAACCTTGCTGGTACTCATTGCGATCCATCTTGATGCCGTTTAGATCGGCCTCAACGGTTTTCACCCGGCCTTGCGCATCGGTGATATAGGCATGGCCATTATCCATTAAGTGCGCGGTTTTTGGTTCGAGCTTGCCGTTTGCATCTGGACTCCAGTTACCTTTGGTACCCGTGGGGATGGTGTGCACTTGGTCGACGTCTGCACGTTTCGCCAGAGTCGCGGCTTTTTTGGCGAGGGTGATTTCGTCAATGAGATGGAGTGCTGCTTGGGTTTTTTTCGCCGGGTCGGGCGTGAAATTGGCGAGGACTGCGCCAAGCAGGAGGCCTACCTGCTTTTCGTCGCCAGCCTTGAGCGCTGCAGACAAGCCCTCGCGCAGGCGATTTTCAGCAGCTTGAGCGATTTCCTTGAATTTTTCGGGATTCTCTGCCGCCCATTCGACGGCTTCCTTCGCCTGCTGCGCCTGTTCGCGCAGTGTTGCCGCTGCCCCGGCAGCGCATTGTAAATAGGGGACAGACCACGTTTTTATAAAAACGAATCCTGTCGTTTTCGCGGATGGCGAGCCCTCCCCGACTGCGCCCGTTGCCTCGAAGCCTTGCCATAAACCGATGGCCTGTTATTACAGGCTCCAGGCGCTCCCCGCTTCGATCGTGGCGCCGACGGCGGTGCTGCGGCCGGTCTCGCGGGCTTTGACGACGATGTTCTCGGTCTGCAGGCGGGTGCCCCGTTCGCTGCGCGAGGCCTCCCGTATTGATGCAAAGAATCGTCTCTTTCCACGCCATTCGGCGATGTCGCCGACATGCTCTGCGCGTGCTATTGCGCATCAAGTCGCTTCTCCCGGATAGGCAGCGGCGCCGGTTCGACGCGTTCAACGACGAACGGATCGGGGGCGCCGTCGTCGTTGAGGGTCGATACGCGCAGCGAGGCCAACATCGCCTCCATGTCGGCAAACGCCCGCTTGAGCGCGGCCGGATAAGTCGAGGGATCGGGGTTGGCGTTGTAGTCGTATTGCGGGGCTGAAAATACCGCCAGCAGCCAGCGGTCGGGCCGCAACACTGTTCTGTACGAATAATAGCGTCCGTATCTTTCGTTCATCGCAGTGCGTATCCAGATCCGACCGTTGATCACCACCGGTTCGGCATTCAAATGGATCCGTTTGCCGAGCCGGTTGTCGATAAGGCCCTGTTGCAAGGCTGCCTCGGCTTTCCCTGGCGGCGGCACAATACTTTCAATGAAACGCTGAGCCGAGCGCCGCAGCGCCTCCGGGGTCGCATGACTTTCCATGGTTTTGGTTTCCGGGGAGACGGCGCGGTAATTGAGGGTCATCGCCATACCGCCCTGCCAGCCGACATAGAGCGGCCAGACGCCAGTGCCGTAGAACCAGATGAAATTGGCCAGTTGCAGCCCCGTCGGCGATTTGCGCAGGATCGCGTCGCGCGCCGGGTTGCTGCGCGTGTCGGCAAAGGGCACGATCCAGGACGAACCGTAAGGCGCGTCGGGAACGAGCATCGTGATGACGTACTCGTCGATCTCAAAGCGGTAGTGCTCGCCGGGTTTGAGCACCCGCTCGGCAAGAATGCTGTCGTAGGTGTGTTCAGGGGTGTATTTGTCGACCAGCATTTGAACAATCGCCCTGCCTTTGACAGAGGGAATACGGACATCCTCGCGGTTGATGCCGTAGCGCCGCATACGTTCATAGACGGTATCGATGTCTTCGTCCTTGCGCTCGGGTTGCGCCGAGGCGGCGGTGGTAGCCAAGAGGGTCATCAAGCAGAGTACGTGGCAGAGGTGTTGAGCTAAACGGTTCATGGCGCCTCTGTCCGAAGAAGGTTGTTCCAGTTGTAAGGCAGAGTGTGCGGGCTGTTCGCCGCCGAGCAGAAGAAAATGCACGGCGCGGCGACCAGTGATTTTACGAAGTTCAGCGGGTCCGTCAGCGCTCGTAGTCCGACGATCTGCGGCACAAGGTCGTAGGGCGAATCGCGGTAGCCGTTGTTGTAGAGATTGATCTTCGCAGCACTGAGAATCGGCTCGGTCATAAACCGCGTGTTGGCGCCGGCATGGAAGACGACGAGATTCCCGCTCAGGTTGCTCTGGCCGCTGGCGGCTTGCGCGAGGTCTTCCCCGCCGCGGCTGTGGGCCACCCAATGGACGATTTGCCCGCTGTCGGTAACCGCCTGCATCTGCTCGCGCAAGGCGAGGATGGGCGCGGTGTCGATCCCCAGCTTGCTAACCAGCGTACCAGCCGTGTCCATCACCCCACCATTGGTCGGCGCGTAGGAGATCGTGAACCGGTCGATGGGCTGGTAGGGTTTCTCTGCTTCATCCGCCTTGGTCTCCGCTGCTGCGTCGGCATGCGTGAGCGCTAGGCCGGGGGCGTAGTTTTCCTTGTTGCTCTGCCCGTTGCGAAACGCCAAACGCGTGCCATCGGCGTCGGGGATGAAGAAATACGTCTCGCCTTCACGCGTATTGGCGATGGTCAGCGCGTCGTTGCCGAACTTCATGACGAGGTAGGTGTTGCGAAGTTCGTTTCGATCGATGACGCCATAGGCATCGGAGTTATAGTCCGACGGGTCGCGCACTTCCCTTTCCGTGCTGGTTCTGACCTCCGCATTGGCGGTCTTGATCAAGTCTAGATAGCTTTGTAGTTCCTCTTTGTGCGCCAGCGTGATCGCACCGACCTTGTCGGCCAAGGCGGCCTCTCTGGCCTCTGGCGCCGCGAAAGTGCCAAGTTTGGCGTACAAATCGCGTGTTACGTCGGCGCAGCCGGCGGACGTGCTGAGGGCGCCGTTGCAGGCGGCGTGGAATGCTGCGTTGCGACTGGCATCGAGGGCGTCCAACCGGTCGATCTCGGTCTGAGCTTGCTGCCGGCAAGCATCGTCGGCGCAACTCTTCAGTTTTTGTCGCGCCTCCTCTCGCTGCCTGTTTTCCGGATGATCCAGATAGTTGAACGTTGTCGCATTGTGCGCCACCGTGCCGCCAAGTGACGCGCCCTGGGTAGAGCCCCCCCCGGCCACCGCCCCGATGCCCGCGCCGAGCATGGCGCTGCCAAGTTGCATGTAACCCTTGTATTCTTCCGACCCGTCCTTGATGCCTTTCGCTTCGAGGAATTTGCTCATTTCCGGAAGCACCGCTTCATTGAGCGCTCCGGCGGTAGCGCCGACGACGGCGTTGCCCTTGCCAACCATGGCGGTGAGCACGCCGGCAAGCCCGTGCAGGATCACCTTGTTGGTGCTGCCTTCCTGCCAGTTCTGGTAGTTGGCGATGGCCGTCGGGTTTTTCAGCGTCTGTTCGGCCTGCAGGCTGCTCATGCCGTCGTTGTCGAGGCGGGCGAGTTCATAGCGTTCGACGTTGGTGAGCGGCCGGCCACCCCGCTCGGCTTCCTTCTGTCGGGCATCCAGTTCCTGGCGCAGCTTGGCGTCGTCGATGGGCTTTCTCATGGCGGTGGAGAGGTCGCCGATGAGGCCGGCGGCCACCTGCCCGACGAGCGTCGCGGCCTGAGCGGTGTCTCTGGCATCCTTGATCTGCTGCTCCAGGCGCGCGGTGTCCTGCAGCTTCAGGGTGTTGGTCAGCGCCTGATTGGCGGTTTTGGGGTCGCGCCCGCTGAGCGTGGCGGCAGCCTGCCGGCTTTGCTCGTCCGTCTCGGCGTTGCCGGTGCCGGTGATCGTGATCCGCGCCGGGCTGATGACGCTTAGGGTCTGGCTGGTTTCATTCTGATTCTTGGGTAGCACGGCGTTACCACCGAGGTTGGATAAAAGGTTGGTCGCCGCCTGCCCGGCGGGGCTCGTGCCGGGGGCGGTGAAGACACCTTGCATCGGGTCGCGGGCCGTGGTGTTGGCGCCCCCCGGCATACTGCCGCCGGCGTCCGCGCCGAAGTTGTAGCTGCCCGCGAGGGCGAGGCTTTGGCTGCTGCCTTTGGTTTTCTGGCGGTTGGTCAGGTCTTCATAGCTCAGGCTTTGGGTGGCAAGGCGGTTCTTGTCTTCTGGCGCTTCGCTGGTGATCGCCGCGCCTTTGAGGCGGGTTTCGCCCTTGACCTCAATGTCGAAACCGCCGCTGCCTGCGGCCAGCCCGCTCTGGCCGACCGCGCTCTGATAGCTGTGGCTGATCTTCTGCTGCGAGGCGCTGATGCTGCCGCTGCTCATGCCGTAGCAGATCGGAGGAATGCAGAGACTAAGACTAAAACCGCTGCTCGTTTGCTTGCTCTTGTAGTCGCTCCTGTCCTGCAGAGTTTCGATGACGAGCTTACCGCCGATGTCGGCCTCGATCCGCTTGCCGCCGGCTTGCGCGCCCTTGAGGGTGGTGTCGCCGCCGCTCTTCACGGAGAGCGTTTCGCCGGCGGTGACGCGGGTGTTGTCGTAGGTGGTTTCCGAACCGCTGGTTTTGCCCTTCACTTGGCTGGCGGCAATCTGGAAGCTGATGCCGTTTTGCTGGCCGAAACCGACCGTGACGCCAAGCCCAACATTGCTGCTTTTGTTGTTGCTCTCCAGTCGCGCGGTGTTGGTGGCAGCAAGGAGCTTCACGTCGCGGGCGGCTTCGAGCGTGACGTCGCGCACCGCTTCGATCTTGGCGCCGACGGCGGTGAGGTCGCTCTCGCGGGCTTTGACGACGATGTTCTCGGCCTGCAGGCTGGTGCCGCGTTCGCTACGCGAGGCTTCGTGCGATTCGCTCTTGCTCTTGCTGCTGCCGATGCTGACCGAGACGCCGAAGGCGGAGCCGTTGCCTTTGGCGCCTTCGGCTGAGGCAGCAGCGCCGTCTGCGGCGGCAGCCATGGCTTTGCCGGCACCATCGATGGCCTTGTAAGCGTCGTAGCCGGCCTTGAGCGCCAGGGCGCCGTCGAGCCGATTATTGCCTGTACCGTCGTGCGCGGCCTTGGCCATATCGTAGGCGCGAGTGATCTGCCCGCCCACGGTGCCGGCCAGCGCGGCGCCCAGGGTGAAGCTCTTGCTCTTGCTGTGCGTATCAAGCTGGCTGGTGGCTTCGGAGGCGAGAAGACTGACAGCGTTGCCTTCGATACGGATGTCCTTCCCCGCCAATAGGTCGGCGCCCTGGGTGGTAACGTTGCCGGTGCCGGTGCCCTTGGTGGTGGTATCGGTGCCGGCCGTGACCGTCAGATTGCCGGTGTTGGCAGAGAGCAGGCTGGCCGTGGCGCTCGTGCTCCGACCATCGCGGCTTTGCTGACTGCTGTTGCTGCCATAGAAGGTCTGGCGCGGTGCAAGGCCGCTCATCAACATCATCGAACTGGCCGAGCTTTTAGCGCGGTAGGTTTCGCTCTCGGTGTTTTGTGCGGCGAGGATGTCGACGTTGCGCCCGGCGCTCAGATCAAGGTCCTTGTCAGCGATTACCGTTGCCCCCGTGAGCGTGGCGTCCCGCGTGGCCGTAAGCAGGACGTTGCCGCCGCTCACTTGGCTGCCGACCGCGCGCGTTTGTGTGCTGGCGCCATCTTCCATGGCGCTGGATTTGCCGTAATTGACGCCCGTGGTCAGGCTGCCGCTGAGGCCGCTGCGTTTGGTTTGCTTGAAGTGCGTTTCCTTATGCGTCTCGGTCGCTGCTTCAAGTTTTAGGTCACGCCCAGCAATCAGTGCAACATCCTGAGAGGCGACGACGCTGCTGCCTTTGAGCGTGATGTCGCGCTCGGCCACCAGGGCAACCTTGTCGCCGCTGAAGGTGCTTTCGAGGGCGGTGGTCGTCTCGAGGGTGTCGCGGGTGGTCTTGGTTTTGCTGGAGAGGAAGCCTTTGCTCTTGGTTTGATGGACCTCGTCGAGGGCATAGCGGGCCTCACCGGATTCGATACGGATGTCCTTGGCGAGGGCAGCAACGGCCCCTTTTTCTGAGACGACTTGGGCCGCACGGGCGCTGAGCTCGCCCCCGGCAACCAGAGTAAGGTCGCCACGGCTGTTGATGGTGCTGCCGACATCGTGTTGCCGCGTGTCGCTACGTCGGTTTTTGGCGTCCAAAACGATCGTGTGCTTGCTGGCTTCCTGCACTGTTCCGAGGGATAGATCCTGTCCGGCGCTGAGCATGGCGCTACCGCCGCTGTCAATGCGCGCGGCATTCACCATTAGATCGCGCCCGGCACTGGCCAAAAGAGTCCCTCCCTCGCCCGTCACGTACAGCCCGGCCACGCGGGCAATGTTCGTGCGACTGCCTTGGGCGTTTGTTTGCGTGCGCGTGAGGCTCTCTACGGTAAGGTCGCCGCCGGCGCGGGCGATGAGCGTGCGCTCGGCATCGAGCGTACCGCCCAGAACACTGAGGTTCCGGCTCGCTTCGACGCTGATTTCACGGCCGGTTACGCGGCCAAGGTTGCGAACGTTCTCGGCGCTGAGGGCAACGAGTTCGCGCCCGGCAATCGTGCCGCTGTTTTCAAGATCGCCCGTCAGTTTTAAATCCACACGACTACCGGCGATCAGGCTTCCCCCCTGCGCGAGGTCTCCGGGCTGTACGCGGGCATAGACCTGCGGGGCGAGGACCTTCTGCGTGCTGCCGTCCGCCAGGGTGACAGTTTTTTCGACAAACCAGACGATGTCGGTGGTCAGCCGTGCCATTTGTTCGGCGCTCAGGGCAATCCCGGGGACCAGTTGCCATTCCTTGGCGTAGGTCACGCCGGCGTCCATCAGGGCTTTGTACTGGGCTTCGTCATTGGCGTAGCCGGCAAGAAAGCGCCGACCGGTGAGTTGGCCTACCTGCTCGGCAATCAATCGCTGTTCGTAGAAACCGTCGCCCAGGCGCTTCTGGGTTCTGGCAGGATCGAGGGCCAGGGCGCTGAGCATGTAGTCGCTGGAAAGCCAGAGGCGGTAATTGGCAAAGCGCGGGTCGGTTTCGATCAGGTAACGGGAAGACGGCGTACTCGCGCTGCGGTACAAGTCGCTTGTCGGCAGCAGGGCTGGCGCGTTGAGCGAGACGATCATCCCGGGGCCGCCGGCAACGCTGGGGATGGCAATACGGACGATGCGATTGAGCGGTGCGCCGGGATTGACGCCGGACGTATGGCCTACAGCATCGGCGGCGCGGGTAACCGCTCCTGGAGTTTTTTGGCTGGAAAGAGTGGTGCCGCTGCCGCTGACCGCGGTGTTGCCGCCATAGCCGCCGACGGCGAGCGCAATGCTTTCAATGGTCGGGGCCGGGGCATAGGCCGTAACGGTCAATCCCTGCTTGTCCTTCCCATCCGCTTTCCTTTTCCAGTAGTAGTAAGTGGTACCGTGATCGGCAATGGTCCGTTCGCCTGCAGTTTCGGTATTGCTCAGGCTGCCAAGCGTAGCAGTGAGCGCGCCGGCGGCCAGAACGCGGCTGTTGTCGTTGCGCAGCGCATCGGCAGCAAGGGACATTGCACCACCCGCCAGAATCTGGCCAGGCGCGCTGTGCTCGATCCGTGTTTCGGTGGTCGTGCGCGTGTAGTCGTAGAGGTACCAGTTGTTGTAGTAGCCTCCACCAATGACCAGCCGCGTGAACTTTTCGTGCGGAACTAGGCTGACCTGATCTCGCGTGTAACGCGTCGCGCTACCGCTTCCCTGATATTCCGCAATGGCTTGCGTGCCGACAACTTCGGTGCGGGCGCTGAAGTGCTCATTGGTGTTGTCGATCCGCCCGGCGGCAATGCCGAGGTTGCCCAAGGCCTCAATCGTGGCGCTGGCGTTGCTGATGCTGCCGGCACGGCCGTTGGCGCGGTTGTTGGCGTCGAGCGTGCCGCCGATGGCCAGATCCCCGGCCGAGAAGATGAGCGCGCCGTCGCGGTTGGAGAGTGTGCTTGCGCCGAGATCAAGGCGGCCACGGGCGGCAATGACCGGGCTGTTGCCAGATTCGGCGTGATTGTTGAGGGTGCTGGCGGATATCCCAAGCTGGTCGCCGTAAATGCGGCCGTCCCCCAAGTTGTTTATGGTGATGGCGTCGATGCGGACATCGCCGCCGTCGATGAGACCGCGGTTGGTGAGCGTGTGGCTGTCTGTCGCGGCTACCCGGAGCTCGGGGGCGATGATTTGCCCCCCTGCTCGGTTGTCAAGGCTGGCGGTGGTAACGGCGAGTGTATGGCCGGCCTGAAGCGTTCCACTGTTGATGAGCGCACCGGCGGTATTGAGCGTGGCGTTTCGGTTGGCGGTGATCTCGCTGCGGTTCTCGAGTGCGCCTGCGAGCGAGATGGCCAAATCGCGCTGCGAGAGCACGCGACCGCCGGCGAGGCTGGCGGCGACGAGGTCGAGTTGTTCGCCGGCAATCAGTGTGCCGTCGTCGTTGAGCACGGCCAGGGTGCGGCTGGCCGTGCCGTCCCGGACGGCAAGCGCCTGCGCCGAGGAGACGAGCCCGCGCCGGTTGTCGAGGCCGCCGTGGCTGTCGATGTTCAGCGTGGTGTCGGCGCGAAGGGCCCCGCTGCGGTTGTCGAGATCGGTGGCGCGAACGACCAGGGCCTTGCCTTCGATGCCCTGATCGGTAGCGAGCGTGTCGGCGTTGTTAAGGTGGGCGGTTTCGAGGCTAAGCTTTGTGCCGCTGCGCAGAAGAGCGCCCCGGTTGTCGACGCGTTCGCTGGCGGCGAGGGTGAGGTCACCGACACTTTCGATCCGGCCGCTGCGGTTGTCCAAAGCGCGAGCACTGAGCGCGACGCTGCTTTCGCTGACAAGACGCCCGCCCGCGGTGTTGACCACGGTGTCGCCACGCACGTCGAGTGCGCCCTTGGCGCCGGTAAAACCAGCGGTATTGTCGAGTTGGCCGACGGCCAGCGTGACCTTGGCTTCGCCGAGGATGCCGCCAGCGCTGCCGGCGTTGGTGTTGGCGAGTGCCGTGCCGTGGGTGTCGATGGTCAGATCGCCGCTGACGCGGATACGACCGCCGTCGTTGTTCAGCGTACCGCTGTCGACGCTGAGCGTGCCGCTTGCCGCCAGTGTGCCGCGCGTGTTGTCGAGCGTCTGGCGACGGGTGTCGAGACTGACGTTCCGACCGAGCACAGTGCCTTCGCGATTGCTGAGGCCACTGCTGACGAGCGCGATGTCTTGCCCGGCCTCGATCCGACCGCTGGTGTTGTCGAGTGCACCACCCGTGGTCACGGTGAGCGCGCCGGCGACCACGCCCAGCGTGCCGGCGGTGTTGTCGAGGCTTGCAGCGCTGAGCGTCAGGGCCTTGCCGGCGATGACACTGCCGTCGGCATTACTGACGTTACCGCTGATCCGGGCGGTGAGCGCCCCACCGCTTTCGATGCGGCCGGCGGCATTAGCAAGGCTGGCAGCAGTGAGCGCAAGATCGCCACCGGTCTCTATTCGGCCGCCATTGAGGTTGTCGAGAGTGTCGGCGACAAGATCAAGGCGACCGTTACCGGAGAGCGTACCACCGCGGTTGTCGAGCCCGCCCGCAACGGCAATCGTGCTGCCTTCTTGGCCGGTCCAGAGCAAGCGCCCGCCGCGCTGCGAAAGGCTCTGGGCAGCGATGTCGAGCCGGGCCGCCACCGTTTCGGCGGTATCCAGGGTGACCGTCTGCGCGGAGAGGGCCAGGGTGCCATTGCTGGAAATCCGCCCGCCCGTGCCGGCCAGCGTCTCGGCGGTAAGGGTGAGCGTGCCGGCACCGGCGTGTTCGATGCGGCCGGCGGCATTATCCAGCGTTCGCGCGGCAAGCTCGAGCTTGTGGCTATTGACAGCGATGCGACCGGCGCGGTTATCGAGATCGCCCGCCAGGGCAAGCCTCGTGTCGCCACTGCCGATCTGCACCAATTCACCACGGCGATTGTCGAGCGTATGTGCGGCAAGATCGAGCTGTCCGGCATGGCTTTGCGCGCCAGCATGCGCGAGTTTCTGTGCCGCATGCGCCGTCATCGTTCCAGCGGTAAGCGTGGTCGCGCCGCTGAGATCGAGGTCGCCGCCTTGCGCGGCAAAAACGATGCTCCGGGCGCTGTTCCGGGTGCTGGAGAGGTCGAGTTCTCGTGCGCTGATGGCGAGATCTCCACCAGCAGCCTGCTGGCCGCGCGTCGTAATCTGCTCCCCCGCCGTGAGCGTGAGCTTGCCGGTTCCGGCCAGGCTGCCGCCCTCGCTCAACCCGGCGGCAAACAGGGCTTGGCGATCGCCTTCGATGCGGCGAGCGCTGAGCGTGGCATCTGCGCCCGCCGCGATGACCGCCCCGCTACCGCCGGTGTTGGTAATGTCGCCGGGGGTATTGATCTCAAGCGTCCCACGGGCGTAGAGGGTGCCGCCGTTCTCCACGCTGGAAGCGGTAACACCGACATTACTCGCGGCGCTCAAGCTGCCGCTGTGGCTGAGTTTTCCGTCGGCACTGACGATGACCTCTCCTACCGACGCCCCGATATGCCCGGCGTTTCTTACCCCGACACCGGCCTCGGTGCCGACCATGACGATCTTGCCGGCATACATCCCGCCAAGCTGGGCGACGTCAATCGCGAACGCGGGTGCTGGGCCGCTGGCGGCGGCAGGCGCGATCGGCGCGGCCTGCGTGTTACCCGCGTCGACCATATTCGTTCCCGCGGTGACTTTCAGCGTCTGAGCCCAGAGTCCGGCGTTAACTTCAACGGCCCTGGCGATGATGTCGGTATAAGCGGCGCGCGATGCGTCCATCCCGGCGCCTTCGATGCGGATGCTACCGCCTTCGACGCGATAGCCCTCGAGGCTGCCGCCGTTCACGAGCGGCGTACCCGTAGTCAACGTCGCGCGGCTGGCGTTGATGAAGCCGCAACCGTTGCAGGTGACGCCGGCCGGGTTGGCAATGACGACCTGTGCCGGGCTGCCGGCAACCTCGACATAGCCGAGCAACTGGCTCGGGTTGGCGGCGATCACCTCGTTGAGGATGACCCGTGCCGAGCCGCGCGCCAGCCAGGGGTTGCCCTGCACCCAGCCACCGAGTTGAGTGGCAACGTTGTTGCGTGCGTTGTTGAGGATGAGCCCTTGCGCCTGCACGTCGAACTGGCTGTAGGCGTTGTGCGAGACGCCGGCCGCGCTGGGCGTCTGGATGTTGACGAGCGGGACACCATTAGCGGCCGTGAGTACGGTCGGCCGCTGGCTGGCCGGCGCAGCTTTATAGGCGACGGCCTGGGCCGCAGCAATCCGAGGCATAAAGAGGTCGGCACCGAACGCCAGCAGGACGGCATAGCTAGCCAGGCGAAGCCGCGCCAGAAAGAAAGCGCTCTCCGGCCAAGAACGAGCACCCGCAGACGATGACCGGACATCCTTGCCGCAAGCGACAACATTTTCTGCCACGGCCATCAGCTGGCCGCGATGACGGTTGAAGATCAGGCGATAACGTTGGGCGTTCATGGCACGTTCTTCCTCTGAACTGAGGCTACGGACGGAATGCAAATTGACGGCACTCACCGGCGCGCAGCCGGTGAGTGCTACAGGAGATTTAAAAAGCGGTTTGCCAGTACGCGGCAAGCCAGGTGTTTTGCACTTCGCCCTTGGTCGTGGCGTTGAGCATCAACGACCCTTTGCCGCCCAAGACTTTGCCTTCAAGACCAAGCGCAGCACGCAACCAGTTGCGGTCAAGTGCCTGCCCTTCGCGCTCGAAACGGAAGAGGCCAAGAAATTCGCCCTTCATGTCAGCCCCGCGTTTTTCGAAACGGTGTGCTGCCTCGAACAAACCAACGAGATTTACACCCTTACCCAGCGGCTGCTCGGCATTAAACCCAAGGCGTAGCTCCGTGCTTTTTTCCGTACGGGCCTCGAAGTGCGCCGGAAAACCGCCCCCCCGCTCGGTATACGCATCCATGCGCGCACGGCCATAACTTGCGTCGGCATACGGCGAGAATACGGCGCTGGCAACGGTAAAGGCGCGATCCCATTCCAAGCGGGCGCGCAGGCCATAGCTCGTAACATTGGCATTGCCTTTGGAGTGATCGGGCATTCCGGCATTGAGATAGCCTCGCCGCAAATCGCTGTCGCCCCACATGCCGTAGGCGCTGAGCACGCCCCACCAATTGCCGCCCATGGGGATCAGCCAGTCGGCCTGGAGGTAGGTGCTGTCATGAGCGGTGTGACTATCCAGGGCCTGATTCTGATGCGCCCAAGTCTGCCCAAGGGCCAGGTTAAGCTGCGTTGCCCCTAGGTGCAGGCCACCACCGACCTCGGCCAAACCCAAATGACCGTCACGCTGGCCATGATCGTCGCGCCCCCAGTCGCCGGCCAGCCAGAACGCCTTTTCGCCGGCCGCAACACGTCGCGCCAAGGGGCGGCTGTGCGCGCCGTTGAGCAAGCCCGTACCGGCGCGCAATGATTCGTCGGCGCTCGACTGGGCGACAAGCAGCGTTTTCTGTACCGTTGATTGCAGGAGAACGCCACTGCCAACGGAAGATACGCGCGCGACAAACCCGTCCAGAGTGCTGCCATCCAGCGCTGTTCCGGCAATGACCGAACCATCGGCGGAGATACCAGTTGCCCGTATCAAGAGCAGCCCGGGGGCGACCTTGACGCCGTTTTTCTCCAACCAGTCGGCCAAACGCACCATCTTCTCCTGCGCGGTCCAGCGGAAGGCTTCATCGCCGCGTGCGGTTGTCCCTTTGCCAACAACGATCGAACCATCGGACGAGACAGCGAAAGCCTCGCTCGCAAAATCACCGCCAGGCAGGTCGCCGAGTGCCACCATGCCGCCCGCCTGCGTCCAGCGATAGGCCTCGTCACCGTTGTCGCTGTTCCCGGTGCCGACGATCACGCTACCGTCGAAGTTGGTCGCCCAGGCTGTGTTATCGACTCTTCCGCCCGGCAAGTCGCCGAGAACGACCATCCCGGTTTCGGCCGTCCAGCGGAAGGCCTCCCCCCCCCGCACGCTGGCGGTGTCCCCGATAACGACCTTGCCATTACCGCTGACGGCGAAGGCTTCGCTGTGGTGGTACCCGGGCAGTATCCCCAGCCCAACCATCCCCGATTGCGTTGTCCAGCGGAAGGCTTCGATATTGTTTGAGGCGTTGAACGAGCCACCGACGACAACGGTCCCATCATTGCTCACCCCGCGCGCCCAGCTATACACCGTGGCAGGATCGGACCCCCTCAAGCCGCCGAGGCTCTGCATTCCACCTGCGGCCGTCCAGCGGAACGCCCGGGATTGAGTCACACCTAAAGGCTGGATATAGGCGCTTTCCCCAACCACGACGCTGCCGTCAAAATTAACACCCGCGGCAGCACTGAAGCGATACTGTTCCGTCTCGCCTGGCGCGAGCAGAACGCCAAAAGTCTGTAGGCCGCCGGCCTCACTCCATCGGAAAGCGCGGCCGAGCGTCCCCACCACTCCGGCATCCAGTTCACCAACCGCGACGCGACCATCACCACTCAATGCAGTGACTATTTTTTCTCCGACTCCGGGAACCCGAACCAGTTGTGCTTCTGCAGGCAGCATCGAAACAGCAAGTAGCCCCGCAAAGGCAAACTTCAGCGGCATCGGATGGCAAGGTCGAAAAGGTGCGTGGGCATGGCTCTGTTTCACGGTCGTTTCCCCCATATGTTGGTTTGATGTGCAGCGATCATTAACAGCAGCAACCCCGCTGCTGTAAAAAACGTGTTGTTGATCTGAATATCCGAAAGGACCGTAGAACATTCAGAATCCCAAGTTCAGGCTAAAGCCTCCGGTGCGCCCGGCTGTCTGAAAACCTTTCGGTTGGGCAAGTGGCGTACCGAGGAAGACATCCCAGGTCAATTGCCGATAGCCTCCACGCAAACCAAGAACCGCACCGGTAAGCGCACGGCCGACAAGGAGGTCAGCGGAACGCCCACCGACACGGCCATGATCAAGACCGAGATAAAGCTCCTGCCCCGTTCCGTGCACTACGAACGATAAGTCGTTGCGAATCAGAAAGCCGCGCTCGGCCATCAACACGCTTTCGCCATCAAAGCCACGCACGGTATAACGCCCACCGATCGAGAAGCGGTCTTGTGGCACCAAAGGAGTTCGGTTCCATTGCGCACGCCACAAGGCGTCATAACGCCAACGCCCCCCCATGAATTCGAAGGGCCAGCGCACAGTGGCTTCCGCTGTCCACAAACTCGGTCGAGCGGTGCCTTCGTCGAAATCTTCTTCAGGTGCCGCCAGAGCATCGAAAGCCCCCGTTCCGCGTCGATACGCAACCGACAGGTCGGCCATTCCCTGAGCGAGGTATAAACGGTTGTGCATACCTGCTTCCCAACCGGCCATGCGTCGCCGCTGGACCTCGACCTCGGTATCGTCGATGTAATTGGCGGATTTCGTCAGATAGCCACGCAAGAAAACACCCAACTTCTGGCGCGCATCACGATAGAGCGTGCGGCTGAGCCTGACGTCGTAGTTCTCGCTCGTTCCGCTATAGAGATAATCTTGCGTTGCCCCTGCCACCGTCTGGTGGTAGCGGTTTTCGCTATTGCTCAAAGACAGCAGCCAATGACCATAGGGCACCGAATAATGCAGACTGTGCCCTCGCGTTCCACTCCGCCCCCGCTCCCCACCGCCGAGATCATGGTTAAAGCTAACGTAGAAAAGATCGTTGAGCGCCAGCAGATGATCGGCCGACAGACTGACCGTGGAAAGGAGTTTTCCGGTTGCGTGTGAACCGCCATCGTTGGCTGAAAAATTGAAACGCAAAGGAAAGGCCTGTTTCCAAACGACGACAAGATCGCTCTCACCCGGCAAGCCGCCGGGTTCGATACGAATATCAGCCTCAACACTCGGCAGGCGTTTAAGATTCTCCAGACCTTGTTCAAGATCACGCAGGTTAAGCACATCTCCTGCGCGAATCGGGATCGCATTCGACAACTCTGCCCTTGCGTCGCTGTCAGCACTGATACGCACGGCGCGGACTCGCCCAGGAATCAAAGTCAGCACTAAATGCCCATCCTCGAGATCCTGAGGCCGCGCCAAGACACGAGTAGTCACATACCCTCGTGCCATTACCGCGTTTTGCACGCGCGACATGAGCATATTGATCCCCGCCGCGCCCAAACAGCGTCCGACGGCTGGATCTTCAGCAGGATTCGCGGCGGCAAGTGCCCACGCGAACACTCCGGTGTCATCCTCGAGCGAGATGCTTCGGATGGAAAAACATGGATATTCAGCTTCCGGCAGCACCAATTTCGGCGCCGGACTCTCCGGTGGCCGCACATCTCGGTCGGGTTCGAGTCGATCGCGCAAAGCCCGCTCACGCTCGCCCTGGCGGTGCCATTCTAGAACACCAAGATCGATTGAGGATTGCGCAAACGCATTCCCGAAGACCAAACACCAGAGCAAAACCGACAGACTGAAGAACGCCCATGCCCGCCAAACCGCGCCCCGATTGGAGTCTTCAGGCAAAGGCTTGAGCGCATGGTTTTTTTTCTCTTTTTCGGGCACAGTATGCAGACCACTTGAGAAATACTGAGTTGAAGAAGGGCACCCCCTGCGCCTTCCCCCTCACAAAACGCATACGCATATTACATAGCACGCCAAAAACAAACAATAGTTATCAATGTGACGCCACAAAAAAATCGAGAATAGAGCGCGCAAACAAAGATCAATCATTCACAATCGCGATACATCCATATGAGTTCAGTCATCCGCCTCAACGACCCGGAAGACAAGTCCGCGAAATCCCGCGCCTTCCGCAAGCAGTTTGCCGACAACCTCAACGCGGCCCTTGACCGCAAAGGCGCGATCCCCTCGGGCTATGGCCGGGTCATCGGAGTTGCCGAACTGTTTGGCGTCAGCCAGAACACTGCGGCCAACTGGCTCAAGGGCGAAGGTGTTCCGGAACTCGCCCGCCTGCCTGAAATCGCGGGCATCCTCGGGACGACAGTCGAGCAGTTGGTCATGGGCGATCAGCACGTGGGCACGCACGTGATCGACGAACGCTACGTCATGGTCGACATGCACGGCGATGACAGCCCCGAAGCCCATGCGTGGTACACCCTGCCCGAAGCTTTGCGCAGCATGGGGCTGCCAACTTCGATCAAGATGCTCGCCGTCGGCGACGACGACATGGCGCCCTTCCTGCACCGTGGCGACCTGGCGATTTATGACCCACGCGTGCGCCGCATCCAGAGCAACGGGGTCTTCGTCCTCTGCGTCAACGATCGTTTCCTGGTCCGCCGCGTACAACGCGGACTCAAAGGCAATGTCCGTCTGATCTGCGACAACCCTGCGTTCGACGACGAAATCCTCGACGAGTCGGAATTCGCCGACGAGAATCAGGACGGTATTGCCGTGATCGGCGTGGTGGTGGGCCGCATTCTGCTCGGAGGCCGCTGAGCGCAACCCGCGCGACGCACACCAAAGCAAAACGGGCGCCGAAGCGCCCGTTTTTGTTTGCAGAAGACCGTGCCTAGGCCCGACGCCAGGTCGTTCCCTGCGGCCCATCCTCGAGCACTACGCCTGCCACCAGAAGTTCGGCACGAATCCGGTCGGCGGCGGCAAAATCCCGCGCTTTCTTGGCTGCGGCACGTTCGCCGATCAAGGTTTCAATACGTTCCGGCGACCAATCCTCGCTGCTTTCGCCTGCGGGCGTTGCCTGCAGGAAAGCCTGCGGTTCGCGCTTGAGCAGGCCAAGCAGCCCCGCCAAGGCACGCAACTGCCCGGCCATCGCCCCCGACTTGCTGCGATTGACTTCGCTCGCCAGTTCAAAGAGGACGGCCAGCGCTTCCGGCGTATTGAAGTCGTCGTCCATCGCCGCGCGGAAACGCTGGGCATGCGCCTCGTTCCAATCCACCGCAAGCGCGTCCGGCGCCACCGCCTTGAGCGCGGTGTACAAGCGCCCCAGTGACTGCCGCGCATCTTCGAGGTGTGCGTCTGAATAGTTGAGCGGACTGCGGTAGTGCGCACGCAGGATGAAGAAGCGCACCACCTCGGCATCGAACTTCTTGAGCACCTCGCGCACGGTGAAGAAGTTGCCGAGCGACTTGGACATCTTCTCGTCGTCGACGCGCACAAAACCGTTGTGCATCCAGTAATTGACGAAGGTGCACTGGTGCGCGCCTTCGGACTGGGCGATCTCGTTCTCGTGATGCGGGAACTGCAAATCCTGGCCGCCGCCGTGGATGTCGAAATGCTGACCCAGCAGGTCGGAACTCATCGCCGAGCACTCGATATGCCAGCCCGGACGACCGCGCCCCCAGGGCGACTCCCAGAAGGGTTCGCCTTCCTTGGCATGTTTCCAGAGCACGAAATCGAGCGGGTCCTGCTTGGCCTGATCGATGTCGACGCGCTCGCCGGCGCGCAGATCGTCAAGCGACTTGCCCGAGAGCTTGCCGTACCCGGGGAACTTGCGCACCGAGAAATTCACGTCGCCATCGCTCGCCTTGTAGGCCAGACCATTGGATTCGAGCTTACCGATCAGATCGAGCATCTGCGGCACGTAGGCCGTTGCACGCGGCTCGTGATCGGGACGCTCGACGCCCAAGGCGTCGGCGTCTTCGTTCATAAAAGCGATGAAGCGCTCGGTCAACTGAGCGATCGTCTCGTTGTTTTCGACCGCCCGCTTGATGATCTTGTCGTCGATATCGGTGATGTTACGTACGTAGGTGACGTCGAACCCGCTCGCACGCAACCAGCGCTGGACGGCATCAAAGACCACCAGCACCCGGGCATGGCCGACGTGGCAGTAGTCATAGACGGTCATGCCGCAGACGTACATGCGCGCCTTGCCGGGTTCAATGGGAACAAAGACCTGTTTTTCCCGGGAAAGGGAATTGTAGATTTTGAGCATAAGGGAACTCGCGGAGGCGTCGCGGCGCAACGCGGTGAATATTAGGAAACTTTGGATTCAGAGCGCTTCTTGTTAGAATCCTGCAGTTAAAGTCACCAACTCCTGCGAAGTATAACACAGCGATGCCTCGACTCTCCCAAAAGCCTTCATTGGCGCGCCTTTCGGCCATTTTCGCCGGCCTCGTCCTGGGTGCCACGATCACGGTGGCAAATGCCCAGAGCCTGCCCGACATCCAGCGCCTGATGAAGCAGGGTCAACTGCCTCAGGCCCTGGACAAAACGGACGCCTACATCGCCAGCAAACCGCGTGACCCGCAGGGCCGTTTCATGCGCGGACTGATCCTCACCGAAATGGGGCGCACGGCCGATGCCATCGCCGTCTTCACCAAGCTGGCCGAAGACTTCCCCGAATTGCCCGAGCCCTACAACAACCTCGCCGTCCTGTACGCGCAGCAAAAGCAGTACGACAAGGCCCGCACGGCACTGGAAATGGCGATCCGGACCCACCCGAGCTATTCGATCGCCCACGAAAATCTCGGCGACGTCTACGCCAAGTTGGCGAGCCAAGCCTACGACAAGGCCCTGCAGCTCGACTCCTCGAACAAGTCGACGCAGACCAAGCTGTCGATGATCAAGGAAATGATCACCACCTCTGGCAAGCCGCCGGCCAAACCCGGCGCTGCCGCACCGCGCAGCGAGGCTGTCGAGCCTGCCAAACCGGCCGAACCGGTCAAGATCGCCGCCGCCCCCGCCAAACCGGCGGAAAAACCCGCCGCGCCGGAGAAAGCCGCGCCCGAAAAAACGGCCGAGAAAGCCCCGGAGAAAGCAACGCCCAAACCCGTTGAAAAGGCGCCTGAGCCGGTCGCTGCCAAGCCTGCCGAGTCAAAAGAAGCCAAGCCCAGTGAGAAAACCGCTGCCGCGCCGAACAGCGAAAGCGACATCACCCGGGCCGTGCAGTCCTGGGCCAGCGCCTGGTCGCGCAAGGACGTAAAAACCTACCTGGCCAGCTACGCCAGCGACTTCCAGACGCCGAACGGCATGTCGCGCAAGGCCTGGGAAGCCGAGCGCACCCAGCGCATCGACAAGCCCGGAAAACTCCAGGTCAATGTTGAGGACCTCAAGGTCTCGCTCAGCGGCGACAAGGCCACGGTCAAGTTCCGTCAGCACTACACCTCGGCGACGCTCAAGTCCTCGGCCAGCAAGACGCTGGTGCTGGTCAGGAGCGGCAACCGCTGGCTGATCCAACAGGAGCGCGTGAGCTGATGCGCAGGACCGCGCCCATCCTGGCCCTCCTCGCGGCCATCGCCGCAGCAACGACCGTATCGCCCGCACTGGCAACGCCGCAGCCGCCCCAGAAACCACAGCCGACCACGTATTCGGATTCCGGCCCCGAGCCGCAACTGGCGCGCATCCTGGCCGCAATCGAGCAGAACAAGCTCGACTCGGCCCTGCAGCAGACCGAGGCGCTGCTCAAGCAATACCCGAACTTCCGCCTTGCGCACCTGATCAAGGGCGACCTCCTGTTGGCACGCGGAAAGCCGCTCGCCACCTTCGGCAATGCCAAAAACGCCCCGGAAGAAAAACTCACCGATTTGCGCGAAGAGGCCGTCGCCCGCCTGAAGGCCTACCGCGACCGACCGAGCGATGCCGGCTACGTGCCCCGCTACCTGCTGCAGATGCAGTCGGACCAGAAACACGCCATCGTCATCGACACGCAGAAAGCGCGCCTCTACCTCTACCAGAACGACAACGGCCGTCCGCGCTTCGTCGCCGACTACTACATCTCATACGGAAAACTCGGCGCGGGCAAGATGCGCGAGGGCGACAAACGCACACCCACCGGCGTCTATCACGTCACCTCCAGCCTCTCGACCAAGAAGCTCGGCGATTTCTACGGCAGTGGCGCCTTCCCGATCAACTACCCGAACGAATGGGACAAGCGCCAGGGGCGTAACGGCTACGGCATCTGGCTGCACGGCACCCCATCGGACACCTATTCGCGCCCGCCGAAGGCCTCGGACGGCTGCGTGGTGCTCTCCAACGCCGACCTCAACGCGCTGGCCAAGAACCTGCAGATCGGACTGACGCCGGTGATCATCAGCAACTCGATCGAATGGCTGTCGCACGACGACTGGCAGAACGAGCGCACCGGACTCAACAAGAAAATCGACGAATGGCGCGCCGACTGGGAAAGCCGTGACGTCGGCCGCTACCTCAAGCATTACTCGACCAAGTTCCGCACCAAGGAACAGACCTACGAACAATTCGCCCAGCAAAAACGCCAGGTCAACGCCGGCAAGGAATGGGTCAAGGTCAAGCTTTCAAACGTTTCGATGTTCCGCGACCCGAAGGACGAGCTTGTCGTCGTCACCTTCGAACAAGACTACCAGAGCAACAACCTGAACAACCAGATGCGCAAGCGGCAATACTGGATCCGCGAAGACGGCACCTGGAAAATCGTTTTCGAAGGAAGCGCATGATCACCAATCTCCGTCGCGGCCTGCGTGCCGCCCTCCTCGCCCTTGGCCTTAGCGCCGGCATCGCCGCCGCCGCACCAACCGTCGAACTGCAGACCACGCAAGGGAAAATCGTCCTCGAACTCGACGCCGCACGCGCCCCCAAGACCGTGAGCAACTTCCTGGCCTACGCCAAGGACGGCTTCTACGACGGCACGATCTTTCACCGCGTCATCCCCGACTTCATGATCCAGGGCGGCGGCTTCGACAAGAACATGGGCGAAAAAGCCCCCCGCGCGCCGATCGAGAACGAAGCCAAGAACGGCCTCAAAAACCAGCGCGGCACGATCGCCATGGCCCGGCGCGGCGACCCACATTCGGCCACCGCCCAGTTCTTCATCAACCATCGCGACAACCCGCGCCTCGACTACCCGGGGCATGACGGCTGGGGCTACGCGGTCTTCGGCAAGGTCGTGCAAGGTATGGACACGGTCGACAAGATCGCCGCCGTCAAAACCGGCGCGCGCCCACCCCACCGCGACGTTCCGCTCGAACCGGTCATCATCCTCTCCGTCAAAGTCCTCTCCGACAAATAAGCAAGGAACACTTCATGATCAAGCTGCACACCAATTTCGGCGTCATCGGCCTCGAACTCAACGCCGAGAAGGCCCCGGAAACCGCCAAAAACTTCATCGAGTACGTCGAGGCCGGCCACTACGACAACACCATCTTCCACCGCGTGATCAACGGCTTCATGATCCAGGGCGGCGGCTTCGAGCCCGGCATGCAGCAAAAACCGACCCGTGCCCCGATCAAGAACGAGGCTGACAACGGCCTGAAGAACGACCAATACACGATCGCCATGGCCCGCACCGGCGACCCGCATTCGGCCAGCGCCCAGTTCTTCATTAACGTGGTCGACAACGACTTCCTCAACTTCAAGAGCCCGAACGGCAACGGCTGGGGTTACTGCGTCTTCGGCAAGGTCGTCGAAGGCACCGAGGTCGTCGACGCGATCAAGGGTGTCAAGACCGGTAACGCCGGCTTCCATCAGGACGTCCCGAAGGAAGACGTCGTCATCCAGCGCGCCGAAGTCTGCTGATTCGCGGCGCCTGCACGCAAGGTCCGGAACGATCTTGATCCACTTCATTTCGGACCTGCACCTCGCGCCGCAGGATCCCGCCACCGCGCAGACCTTCCTTGCCTACCTCGCGGGGCCGGCGCGCGACGCAGCGCAGCTCTACATTCTCGGCGACCTCTTTGAAGCTTGGCCGGGCGACGACTGCCTCGACGATCCGGAAGACCCCTTCAACGCCGAAATGGCCGCGGCCCTCCGCGACCTGAGCGACGCCGGAACCGAAGTCTTCATCCTGCATGGCAACCGCGATTTCCTGCTGGGCGAGGGTTTCGCCGACCGCTGCGGCGCCCGTCTGCTGCACGAGCCGCAGGTACTGTCCTTGCCGAGCTGGCAGTTCGTCCTCGCCCACGGCGATGCCCTGTGCACCGACGACGTTGCCTACCAGGCCTTCCGCACTCAGGTGCGAGCCCCCGAATGGCGCGCCGCCTTTCTCGTCAAACCGCTTCCTGAACGCAAGGCGATCGCTGCCGCGCTGCGCCGCCAGAGCGAAGCGGCCAAGCGCGAAAAAACGCAGGACGCCGATTACCTGATGGACCTCAACCCGAACGACACGGACGACTTCCTCCGCGCCCACGGGTATGCCACGTTCATCCATGGCCACACGCACCGCCCCGACTGCCACCATCATCTGGTCGACGGCATCCTCGTCGAACGCTGGGTACTGGCGGACTGGCACGACGGCAGCGGCGAATACCTGGCCTGGGACGACGAACGACTGCAGAGGATCACCCTCCCGCCCAAAGCGGAAGACTCGCCCCGTTAGCCCCGTGGCATCGATCGCCGCGCGCCCGCCCTTCGCTGCAACGACGATGCTAGAATCGAACCCCAATCAATCGCCCGCCCCCTATCCACCACCATGAGCTCGTTCAACGTCCCCGCCGACGACCGACTCGACGATGAGATCGAACGTAACGTCACCCGCGCCCTGGCCGAGGACGTCGGCCCCGGCGACCTGACCGCCCAGCTTGTTCCCGCTTCGCAGCACGCGCGTGCCACCGTCATCGCGCGCGAGGAATCGATCCTATGCGGCGCCGCTTGGTTTACCCGCAGCTTTACGGCGCTCGATCCGAGCGTTTACGTCGGCTGGAACACCTACGACGGCCAAGTGATCAAGCCTGGCGAGGTGCTATGCACCGTCGAAGGGCCAGCCCGCGCGCTGCTCACCGGAGAACGCACAGCGCTCAACTTTCTCCAGTTGCTTTCCGGCGTGGCCGGCAAAACCCGCCGCTTCGCCGACGCCGTCGCCGGCACGCGCAGCCGCGTCGTCGACACCCGAAAATCGCTGCCCGGCCTGCGCCTTGCGCAAAAATACGCCGTCGCCTGCGGTGGCGGCGACAACCACCGCCTCGGGCTCTATGACGCAATCCTGATCAAGGAAAACCACATCCTGGCCGCTGGCGGCATCGCCCAGGCGCTCGACAGCGCGCGCCGCATCGCCGCGCAAACGGGTGGCCGCTGCACCTTCATCGAAATCGAGGTCGAAACGCTCGACGAACTGCGTCAGGCGCTCGACGCCGGCGCGCTGATGATCCTGCTCGACAACATGAGCCTCGCCGAACTGCGCGAAGCCGTGGCCATCACCAAAGGCCGTGCGGTGCTCGAAGCCTCGGGCAACGTCAGCCTGGAGACCGTGCGCGCGATCGCCGAAACCGGCGTCGACCGCATCTCGATCGGCGCCCTGACCAAGGACGTACGGGCACTCGACCTCTCGATGCGTCTCGACGGCTGAGCGCAGCACCTGCGACGGCGCGGCCTCGGGCCAATGACGCTATAATGAGTCATGCCCGTGTTCACCTTCGAACGAATTGACGGGCGCACGACTGGAGAAAGGGGCTTACCATGCTGTTCGCGTTGTTCTACGTGGTCGCCATCGTCATTCTGGTTCTGCACTTCACCGGTTTCCTCGCCCGCCATCGCCTCGAATGGCTGGTTCTCGTCCTCGCTGCGGCGGTTTTCCCGGCCGTGATCTACCTCTAGCGCCCCCGGCCGCCTAAAAAACAAGGGGCACCCGCGGGTGCCCCTTGTTTTGATCGATCCCTTGCGTGATCAGCCGTCGACGTGTCGGGCGACGAAGCGCTTGACGGCTTCCGCATCCACGTCCAGGACTTCGACACGCTGCGGCAAATCCTCGATGCCGATCAGATCGGCAGGCCGCTCCGGGCGATGCCCCAAGGCCTCGACGATGGTCTCTTCGAATTTCGCGGGCTGTGCGGTCTCGAGCACCAGCATCGGCATCTCCAGCGTGCGCTGCTTGAGCGCCACCTTGAGTCCGTCGGCGGTGTGGGTGTCGATGGTCACACCGTAGCGCTCGAAACACTGGCGGATCGTCGCCAGGCGGTCGGCGTGGCTGCTGCTTCCTGAAACGAAGCCGAACTCCGGCAAACGGGCGTAATGCGGCGTCGCCGAGAGATCGAAACTGCCGCCGGCATCGACCTTGCGCCACAATTCGCGCACCACGGCCGGGTCGCGACCGACGAGATCGAAGACGAAGCGCTCGAAGTTGGAAGCCTTGGAAATGTCCATCGACGGGCTTGAGGTGGCGTGCGTCTCGGCCGTGCCGCGCGGGCGATAGACGCCGCTGCGGAAGAACTCGTCGAGCACGTCGTTCTCGTTGGTCGCCAGCACCAGTTTGCCGATCGGCAGGCCCATCATGCGCGCGATGTGGCCGGCGCAGATGTTGCCGAAATTACCCGACGGAACGACGAAAGCGATCTTCTCGTCGTTGGAGCGCGTGCCGGCAAAATAGCCCTTGAAGTAGTAAACCACCTGCGCCGCGACCCGCGCCCAGTTGATCGAATTGACCGCGCCGATCTTGTAGCGCGCCTTGAAGGCGTGGTCGTTGGACACTGCCTTGACGATGTCCTGGGCGTCGTCGAACATCCCGCGCACGGCGATGTTGAAGATGTTGGCATCCTGCAGCGAGTACATCTGCGCACGCTGGAAGGCGCTCATGCGGCCGTGCGGCGAGAGCATGAAGACGCGCACGCCGCGCTTGCCGCGCATCGCGTATTCGGCTGCCGAGCCGGTATCACCCGACGTCGCGCCGAGGATGTTGATCGCCTCGCCCTGTTTTTCCAGCACGTACTCGAAGAGGTTGCCGAGCAACTGCATGGCCATGTCCTTGAAGGCCAGCGTCGGCCCGTTGGACAGTTCGAGCAAGCCGAGACCCGGCTCGAGCCAGCGCACCGGCGTGATCTCGGCCGCATCGCCGCCGGGGCGGCAGTGACCATACACCCCGGCGGTGTAGGTCTTGTCGCAGATCGCCTTGAGGTCGGCCGCCGGAATGTCGTCGATGAACTTGGAGAGCACGGCAAAAGCCAACTCGGCGTAGGACAGCCCGCGCCACGCATCGAGTTCGACGCGCGTCACCTGCGGGTACGTTTCCGGCAGGTACAGGCCGCCATCCGGTGCCAGCCCGCCCAGCAGTATCTCGGTGAACGTTTTTTTCGATGCAGTCAGGGCATCGCCACGGGTCGACAAATAGCGCATGGTTCGAGCGAAAAAGAAGGAATTAACGACAGAAGAGGAAGGAGTTTATCACGCCGACGCCAGCGACTGCCCTGCCCCGCGAGGCCGCCAAAAGGGCGCTGCAAGCCCGCGCCAGCGCGCATGGGGGCGCCTCCGGCGTGACGGTGGAGTGTGCTTCAGGCCCGCTCGACGCGCTGGCGCCCGGCGCGCTTGGCAACGTAGGTCGCGGCATCGGCACGCTGCACAGCCGCGTCGAGCGTTTCGTCGGCCAGCACGCCGACCACGCCGGCACTGAAGCTCAGGTAGCAACGGGTTCCGGGCACCGGGCGGTCGCCGAGTGTCGCCAGGTGACGCTGCAGCACCCGCACCGCTTCGTCGAGCCCGGTTTCGGAAAGCAGCAGGACGAACTCTTCGCCACCGAAACGGCAGAGCACGTCGCCCGGGCGCATGCCGTCCTGCAAACAGCGCACCAGATGCTGCAAGGCGAGGTCGCCGACGGCATGGCCGTAGGCGTCGTTGATCTGCTTGAAGTCATCGAGGTCGAGGTGCGCCAAGGCCAGCTCCTGCCCCTTGCGCCGCGCCCGCGCCAGTTCGCCTTGGCCCACGGTTTCGAAGCCGCGCCGGTTGAGTGTGCCGGTCAGCGGATCGGTGGTCGCCGCCACGCGCGCGGCGGCCAGCTCGGCTTCGAGCTCGGCAATGCGTTGTTCGGCAGCGATCAGTTCAAGCATGCCCGCCTCACGCAGCGCGTCGGTCGACAGCCCGCGTACCGCACGCGGCGTCCAGAACTGCGTCGTTTCGCTCGGATTCGACGGCGTCCAGTGCGCGCCAGCGCCCCCCTCTTGCACAGCACGCCGATGCAAACGGCGCGAGGCGGGGCGATGTTTGATGCTGCTGGCGAACGGGGTGTGACGCACGGAATCGGACTCCAAGAATCGGGGCGTCATTTTCCGCTCCCTTATCCGTCATATCGGAGCGGGACGCTGAAACTTGAATGTCTTTCTTCCGACCGGCCATGGTTCGGAACCCTCAAAATCCAGCCTCACGCCAAAGCACCGCAAACGCAGCCCGCAAAAAGCGCATGCCCGGCGCTTCCCAATCGCCCTGGATCACCACATGCCCGCGCCAACTGCCGTCGTCCAAGGCGCGGGGCATTTCGCTCACGCTCAGCACGACCCGGAAGGTCGCCCGCTCGGGGATGTGCTGTCCGTTCTTCTCGCGCGTCATCAGCTCGCCACCGAACGCAGTCGCCAGCACCGGGGCAGGAAGAACACGCGTCGCATCATGGTCGACGGTACTCACGCGCAGCGGCACCAGACCGCCATCCGCACCATCGGTGCGGAAGAACGCACGGTCGCCGACCCGGACCCGGCGCACCAGCTCCTCGTCGAGAAACGTCTCGACAATCCAGGCGTCATCCCGGACCAGGGTCGCCAGCTTCTCGTTGCGCCCCACCCAGTGCCCCGGACGAAGGTCGGGATCGAGATCAACCAGTCGCCCCGCAAACGGCGCGCGCGGCGCATACAGCGCCAGCTCGGCCTGAACGGCCGCCAGTTCGGCCTCCGCCACGGCGCGCTCTTCCTGCAGCACCTGCAGATTCTGGCGCTGCTCGCCGTCGACGCCGGCCACGGCGGCCTGCCAGCGCAAGGACGTCGCGCGCGCGTTGGCCCGCTCCCAACGTCGTTGCAGATCGGCCGAGGCCAGCTGAATCAGCAACTGATCGGCCTCGATCCGCTCCCGGTTGGCGACCGGAAGCGCCACGACCTGCGCCCCGGCGGGCGCATAGACGGCGAACACTTCCGCCGGACGCAACAGCCCCGAAGCCGACAGGCGCGCCGGCCAGGGGAGGACGAAAAGCACGAGAAAAACGCCCAGCCCGGCCAGGCAACGCCGGAAACGACGGCTGGCGCGGATGGCCGGCCAACGCGCGCGCCAGGCCTTGACCTCACTCCATACGGGCAGGAGAACGAACCATCCGATTTCGACCGCGAAGAGCAGAATGCCCAGCGCCTTGACGAAGAAGTGATAGACCAGGACGGCGATGCCGAGAAAAAGCATCAGCCGGTACAGCCAGGTCGCCCAGGCGAAGAGAATCAGCGCCTTCTCCCGTGCCGGCAGGAAAAATTCGGGTTTCGGCTCCCCGAGGGCGAACAGGCGTTCGCGCAGATCCCAGCGCGCCAGGGCGAAGGCCCGCCCGTGCAGGTTCGGCATGTCCAGCCAGTCAGAGAGCAGGAAGTAGCCGTCAAAACGCATGAACGGGCTGCTGTTGATCGCCAGGGTGGCAACCCAGACGGTCGTCGCCAGCATGAAGGCCGCCGCTTTGAGCCCCCCTTCGGGCAACACGCCCCAGAACAGCGTCGCCCACGCCGCCAGGCCCAGTTCGGTGCCGATTCCGGCCGCCGCCACCGCCAGACGTTTGCGGCGGTCGGCGAGCTTCCAGACCTCGTTGGTGTCGGTATAGGCCATCGGCCACATGACCAGGAAGGCCACCCCCATGGCCGGAACGCGACAGCCATGGCGCTTGGCGGTAAAGGCATGGCCGAGTTCGTGCAGGCTTTTGACCACGGTCAGCGTCACTCCGTAGCCAAGCAGGCCTTCGAACGAGAAGGTGTCGACCAGCGTGGCCGAAAAGCGATCCCAGTCGCGGTAAACGAGGCCCAGCCCGAGCATCAGCGCCAGTACGGTCAAGCGCCGAAAGAGCGGCGCATAGAAAACCGCCACGTGCGGCAGCATGCGCTCGAGCCAGCGGTCGGGACGCACCAGGGGCAGGCGGAAGAACAGGTAGTGGTGCAGCAGCCAGCGCCACCAGCTTGAGCGTTGCTTGCGACAGCGCTCCGCCAATGCGGCCGAACCGCTCTCTCCATCCGGAACGAGCAACTGGTTTTCGACCAGAAAAGCCTGCACCGACTGTAGATCGTCCGGCTGTGGCCGCAGGGTCGTGCCGCTCGCGACGGCGTCCAGGATCGCCTCCGGGTCGGCCAAGGCCCAATGGCTGATGAGCTCGAAGCTCAGCCAGTCGATGCGAAAAAAAAGATTGCGCACCGGATCGTGCAAGACCCAGCTCGGCTGGCCGTCGGCTAGGCGCGGCCCGGCATAGAGCCCCAGTTCCTCGCGCAAACGCGGCCACGCCATCTCAAAGGCCGATCGTCTGGCGCAACGCCGCGAACGGGCGACGCAGCACCCAGTACACCAGCGGCACCCAGCGGCCGCTCAGCCGCGCCGTGCCTTTCAGCCCGACGCGATGCTCCGTTGACGATGCCAATACGGCCCGGACCCGATAAGCATAAGTACCGTCCGGCCGCTGAACCGCATCGTGCGCGACGTAACGCAGCTTCGCCGTCACCGCGTTGAACGGGCTGGCGTTGAGGAACAGGCTGACCGCAGCGCCGTCGGCCAATGGAATCGCATCGCCGACCGGCAACCAGGCCTCGACCTCGACATCGTTCGGCGCGGCGATGCGCAGGATGCGCTCGCCCGTCTGCACCGGTTTTCCGATCCATTCGGACGGATCATCGAACAAGGCCACACCCGCGTGCGGCGCGAGCACCTGCGCGCGCTCGAGCTGGCCGCGCAGGAATTCGACCTCGGCCTTGCGCTCGTCGATCTTGCCTTGAACGATGGCCAACTGAGCTTTGGATTTGGCGTCGGACAGGGCCAGTTGCGCCGACTGACGGTACTCTGCCAGGGCCGTCGCCAGCCCCTGGCTGGCAACCTCGTAGCGCGCGGCCAGTGGCGCTTTGTCAAACTCGAACAAGGCCTCGCCGGCCTTGACGCTTGCGTTCGGACGTACGAAAAAGGCGCCCAGCGTCCCGTCCAGCGGCGCCCGGATCACCGCCGGGTTGGCCGGGACCAATTCCCCCGGCGCAAGCACGCTCAGGCGCACCGGACACAGCAGGACGCCCGCGGCGACCAACGCCCAGCGCAGCCAGCGCTGGTGCCACCAGACGGCTCCGGGAGTCGGGGCGAAATGACTGCGCACAAGCTGCCATGCGCGCACCGGCGACCACGGCTCGGACGCGCAGCGGGCCAGCCAGGCGTGCCGCCACAAGTCGGCCCATTCCGCCAGCAAAGACAGTTCGCCGGGGCGCCAGGGCGTCTCGCGCGCCAGCAGCACGCCGCCTCCGTGGGCAAGCAAGCCCGCCTCACCGGGCGTCGCGGCTGCGGCCAGAGGCAACCAAACGGCATAGGCTGGCAACCATTCCGACCACTCGTCGCGCAACGCCTCCGGCAAGGCGCCGGCATCGACCGCCACGGCCTCGGCCTGCGTCGATGCCAAGTGGGCGCACACGCGTTCGAGCCAGAGCACGTACGGCGCATTGCGCTCCGGCCGCACCACGCCCGACAAGGCCCGGACCCCGCCGGTGGCGAACCACAGCGCCGCCTGCCGGTAAGGTGCCAGCAGGCTGCTGTCGTTGACCGCGACGAACGCCAGTTCCGCGGCATCGCCGGCCCGTCGGGCACGACGGGCGACTTCGAGAAAGGCCAGATGGGCTTGCCCTTCCTGCATCCTCATGCCGACCCCCTCCTAGCGGGCGAGACTCAAGCGCGAAGCTCCGCAGCCGGCATCCTCAGCGGCCGATGCGTGCGCAATTGTTCGCTCAGACTCGCCCGGCCGACGGCCACCGCTTCTGCTTCACGGCCCAGCCCTTGCTCTGGCGTGAACTCTGCTTCCAAAGTCGAGGCTTCGAGCGCTACGGCTTGCCGCCCGCTCAAGTCGATGGTGAGCAGGATACGGACAGCGCGCGCCTGCCCCTGCGCGTCGTATCCGGTCAATTGCAGGCGCAGCGTGCTGCCCGCCAATTCAACCGGCGTCTTGCCAGCGAACATGCCGCTGTTCGGATCGAAGGCCAGCCACTCCGGAAGCGGTTCGCCGTCGGAGCGTACGACGCTGAAGTCAGGCGCCTGCCCCCCCTTCACCATGCTCTCCGGGAGCCCGAAACTCACCAGGCGGTCGGCTGCAACGTGCACCACCCAGTCGTCGCTCATTTCCTTCACGTCTGCGCGCACCAGTTCGAAGCGCTCGAACGCACTCAAGTCCGCCGGCATGCCCGCGGCCGTCGGCGCTTGCGCGACCAAGACTTCGGGGTTGAACCCGCCCGGGAGACCGCTCGGGGCAAAATTCTGCCCCGGTACGGCGGTGCGATTAAGGTCGCCGCGCAAACCGGCCACGCGCAAAGGATCGTTGGGGGTATCCGCAAACTGGCCACGTTCGCTGCCCGCCAATCCGCCCGTCACCGTCGGATTGGCGCGCGGCACGACATCGGATGTCCCTTCGATGCTCACGACGATCTGCTGCTCGGTGCCGTCCGCCGTGCGCACGATAAAGCGGTCGGTGTAGAACTTGCCCTGCTCGAACTCGTTGTGCGGGCCATCCATCACGTAGCGCCAGGCACCGTCTTCACCAATGGCCAGGCGGCCATACTGACCCGCCTGCTCGCCCGGAATAAAGGGGGTATTAAGCCCAAAGGGCCCGTCCTTGATCGGCTTGTCCTTCATGATTTCCGCTTCACGGAACGTGGCCTCAGGACGTGGTGGCTTTTTCCCGCCCCAGTCGACATCGGTCGCCGACAGCTTGCCGTCGATGCTTTGCGCCACGTCGCTCTCGACGATCCGCCCGTCGGTATCGCCGCGGATAACGGCCGGATCGTTGGTGCCGGCGATGGTCACCGTAATCTCCTGCGCCGTCCCGTCCGCCGTCCGCACAACGAACCTGTCGGAATAGCTCCGATCGGCCTTGAATTCGTTGTGCGGGCCATCCATCACGTAGCGCCAGGCACCGTCCTCGGCAATAACCAGATTGCCGTACCGCCCCACCTGCTCGCCCGGAATAAAGGGGGTATCACGCCCCAGAGGCCCGTCCGCAATCGGCTTATCCTTCAGAACAGCCTCAGCGCGAGGCGGGGCGCCCAAGGGCGGTTTTACTTTGCCGCCCCAGTCGACATCGGTCGCCGAGAGTTTGCCGCCGACGCTTTGCGCCACGTCGCTCTCGACAATCCGCCCGTCGGTATCGCCGCGGATAACGGCCGGATCGTTGGTGCCGACAATGGTCACCCTAATCTCCTGCGCCGTCCCGTCCGCCGTCCGCACAACGAACCTGTCGGAATAGCTCCGATCGGCCTTGAATTCGTTGTGCGGGCCATCCATCACGTAGCGCCAGGCACCGTCCTCGGCAATAACCAGATTGCCGTACCGCCCCACCTGCTCGCCCGGAATAAAGGGGGTATTAAGCCCAAAGGGCCCGTCCTTGATCGGCTTGTCCTTCATGATTTCCGCTTCACGGAACATGGCCTCAGGACGTGGTGGCTTTTTCCCGCCCCAGTCGATGTCGGTCGCCGACAGCTTGCCGTCGACGCTTTGCGCCACGTCGCTCTCGACAATCCGCCCGTCGGTATCGCCGCGGATAACGGCCGGATCGTTGGTGCCGACAATGGTCACCCTAATCTCCTGCGCCGTCCCGTCCGCCGTCCGCACAACGAACCTGTCGGAATAGCTCCGATCGGCCTTGAATTCGTTGTGCGGGCCATCCATCTCGTAGACCCAAGTACCGTCTGCGGCAATGGCCAGATCGCCGTACCACCCCTCCAGCTCGCCCGGAATGAAGGAGGTTCCCCCGGCCAGCAGGCCATCATCGACCGGTTTCACGGCACGCGCCATGTCGCTGCCAAGGTTCTCGGCCATGCGCGGAATCGGCCTTCCGGCGCCATCGACATCGGTCGCCGAGAGCTTGCCGCCGACGCTTTGCACCACGTTGCTCTCGATAATCCGCCCGCTGGTATCGCCGGTGATCACCGCCGCGTCGTTGGTGCCTTGGATGCGGACCAACACGGTCTTTTCGGTACCATCCGCCGCTTTTACCGTAAAGGCATCGGTGTACGTCTGCCCGGCGACAAACTCGTTGTGCGCCGAATCCATCGTGTAGGACCAGGTGCCATCGGACTGAAGATCCAGCGTACCGAACACACCGCGCTGTTCGCCGGAGGCGAAAGCCGCTTCGCCATCCACGTCACTGATCGTCAATCGTCCGCTGGTGGTCAAGGCCGCATCTGCTTCAACCAAGGCCTTTTCGGTTTCGCCGCCGATCAGCGCGAGGTCGTTGCTCCCGGTAATATTCACCGTGATCGTGCTGGCGGTTCCGTCGAGGCTCTTGACGGTCAGCGTATCGACGACCGTCTGCCCCGCGCTCAAGGCATCGGCCTTGCCATCATCGAGGGTGTAGTTCCATTGACCGGTGCTGGCATCAAACGTGAAGTCGCCGTACCGCCCGGCAAGATCCTCAGCCGCCACCGCCTGGAAGCCACTTTGACCGGCATCGAGATCGCTGACCGCCAATTGACCGCTCGCCGTCTTGTCGCCGGCAACCCCTGCGCCCGCCTCGACAACCTGCGTATCCGGCGTACCGACGGGCGTGATCGCCGCCGGGTCGTCAACGCCTTTGACGATGATCGTGATCGTCGCCACATTGGAAACAGCATTCTGGCGGTCCCACACATAAAAAGAGAAAACCTCCTGTACGGACTCCCCGGCGCGTAGATGATCAAATTTGCCGTTGGGTCGATAGACCAAAGCAGATTGGTTGAAATCATAGTCGACCTTCCCCCGAATTCCCGCAGGCATAACTGTTTGATTCAACCTAGAAGTCCCTTCTTCAGCATCGAAAAACGCCAAATCGAGTTTTACCGTTTCGTTCGCAAAGACTTCGTGATTCTCCGGCAGGGCCACCGGGGCGTCGTTTGTCCCGGCGATCGTGATGGCGATCGTGCTCTGCGTCCCGTCGGCGCTGGTGACCGTGATCGAGTCGGTATAGGTCGATCCGACGGCGAATTCGTTGTGGGCGTTGTCCATGGTGTAGGACCACTGGCCATCGGCCGCCACCGTGAATTTTCCGTAGCCCTGGTCGCCAGCAACGGCGGTGAGCGGCGTAAACGTCTTCGCACTATCGACGTCATCGATCAGGAGCGTGCCCGTCGTTGTCAGCGCCGCATTGGTTTCGGTCAGACCGGCCGTGGCCGGCGTGATCACGGCGGCATCGTTTGTCCCGGCAATGACGACCGTGATCGTGCGCTCGGTTCCGTCCGCACTGCGCACTGTCAGGCCATCGGTATAAGTTTTTCCGGCTTCGAATTCATTGTGCGCGCCGTTCATCCGGTAGGTCCAGTTCCCTTGCGCATCCAGGCTGAACGTTCCGTAACCCTGGGTTCCAGGCACATCATTGAGTACCGTGAACGTCGGCGAACTGTCGATATCGCTCACCGTCAGCGTGCCGGAGGCGTTGAGTGCCGCATCGGTCTCCGTCAGGTTCGCCGTGGCCACGCCACCAATGACTGCTGCATCATTGGTCCCGGCAATATTGACCGTGATGGTGCCCTGCGTCCCGTCGGCCGTTTCAATGCTCAAGGTGTCGGTATAGGTCGTTCCGGCGACAAATTCGTTGTGGGCCGTATTCGCCCGATAGCTCCAGTTTCCCTGCGCATCGATGCTGAACGTCCCGTAGTTGCCACTTCCGGCCACGTTGCTCTGCGCCTTGACCGTCGCCGCACCATCAACGTCGCTCACATTCACCTTGCCCGAAGCCGTCAAAACGGCATCGGATTCCGCAAGGTTCACCGTGCGTGTTCCGGCAATCACCGCCGCGTCGTTGCTGCCGGTGATGTCCACCGTGATGGTATGGCTGGCCGTGCCGTCGTAACTGCCCACGGTCAAGCTGTCGCTCGCGCTCTGGCCTGCCGTCAGTTTATCGGCCTTGGCGTTGTCGAGGGTGTAGCCCCACACCCCGGTACTGGCATCGAAGGTAAAGCGACCATAAGCGCCATTCAGATTGGCCGGCACCCGGAAACCGGTTTGCCCGACGTCATCGCTTACCGTCAGCTTGCCGCCGGCTGTCGCATCACCCGCCACGCCAGCGCCCGCCTCGACGACATTATTGTCGCTACCGGGATCGGCGCTGATGCTGGCCGGGTTGTTGACCGGAACCTTGATCGTGGCGGAGGCGTAGGATGCGGGGTTGATCACGCCACGCTCCCGAATCGAGAAGGTGATCGTCCGGTCCGAATGGTCCCGGGTGTCCACCGCGAAATGCACCTGCCTGATCGAGTCGTACCAGTCAGAGAGCGATTGCTCCTGCCATCCTCGATAGATGCGAACCTCGGTCCCCTCGGCGCTCAAACTCGTGTGCAGCTTGTGACCATAGGTCCAATTGGGGTCCAGTTGATCGCTGCCCTTAGGGTTGTCGATCCGGATCACGACCTCGCTGACATCCTCCCATGTCTTGCCCGCGGCAAGCTCGATGAAGGGATCTGCATCGCACAGCGGGTAACGACCCTCGCGGTAATCGTAGGTCGCCTGATAATCGAAACCGGTCTTGCCGCTCGAGTCGTTCTTGTCGAGGTCGATCGTCATGCTCGCCAGCAAATCGTTGTAGGCGCCAAGGTCGGCCGCACGAACGACCGGCGCAACCTCGACCTGCCCGGCCGCGTATTCGAGGTTCCAATCCCCGCCTTTGGCCGCGCTGCCGGTGGCGTCGGTCGACGCTGCCACGTCGGCGTTCGTCGCCTGGGCCACGGCATCGACGAAGGCCGCGCCGACACTGCCGCGCGCGATGTCGCAGCCGTAGAGCAGGATGTCGCCGTTGGCGCCGAGCGCCTGGCCGATTTTCTGCAGGTCGGCTTGATGCGCGCTCAGCGCCGCCTGGTCGACGTTCTTGCCGCCGAGGATCAGCCGGCCATCGCTGCCGTGGCTGATGACGTGGATCGCATCGATCCCGCTTTGCCCTTGCAAGGCTTCGGCCATTTGCGTCAGCCCATCCCGCGCCGGATCGAGCATGATGACGATGGCGTCCTGCGGCTTACCTTTGAGCAACTGCTGCCAGTCCGTCACGCCCGGATCGACGAAGATGATCTCGCGCGGCGCGGCCGTGCTGGCTGGCGCGCTTGCGCCTTCGCGCACGGCCTGCGTCTCGACCGCAGCCACGCCCTTGTCGAGCGGCAGTACGGCGGTTTCCGCGCCCGTGACCGTGGCTTCGACGGGGATCGCCGGGCGTTCGGTGGCGACGGCCGCACCGTCGAACATCAGCCGCGCTTCGAGCGCCAGCGGCGCAGGTTTGCTGCTGCACAGCGTTTGTCGCGGCAGGGCGGCGGAAGGCTGCAGTTGGGCTGACGGGACGATGCGGTTCATGTCGGGCCTCACGGAAAAATGGAAATTGTTGACTGCAAAATCACTGCCCCTGATCGGCGGGTGGGGCGAGCAGCACGGTGCCGCTCATGCCTGCGATCAGCTCGGGAAACTTGCCGTTGATGGCGGCCGCCAGCTTGACGGACTGGCTGACCGGATCGACCTTAGCGCCGATGCGCAACACTTTGGCCGGATAGGACTTTCCGGTTTCGTCGATGCGCACCTTGAAGGCGTGCCCCGCACTCAACCAGGACAACCAGCGCGAGGGCGCGATGAATTCAAGCTCGAGCACACTGTCATCGATGATCTCGAGCAGCGCCTGCCCGGGCTGGACGTACTGCTGCTCGCGCACCTTCTGTTCGCTGACGCGGCCGCCGAAAGGCGCCGCCACCGAACACTTGGAGAGCATCGCCGCCATGGCGGCGACTTCGGCGCGGTTCTTGCCCACCTCCGATTCCGACACCGCCAGCTCCGCCTTGCCGATCGAGCCCAGTTCAGCCAGCCGGCCATTGACCGCATAGGTCTTCTCGGCCCCGCTCAGGGCGGCGCGCGCCTTGTTGTGCTGGGCCGTCTGCAGGCTGCAGTCGAAAACGATCAGGGGCTGGCCCGGCTTGAAGCTGCCGCCCTCCGGAACCGGCAGACGATTGACCTTGGCGCCGATTTCGGCGGCCAGGGTCGTGTAGCGCTGGGGCGAAAGCTGGGCGCGGATGTCCTGGCGTTCGGTCGCAGGTTTCGCTGCCGTGCCCGCGCTCGGGGGCGCCACGGGGGCGACGGGCGCGGGCATCAGGGCGGCAGGCGCTGCCGGCCGCCCCGGTTCGGCGGCCGGCGCGGCCAGCGTCCACGCGGCCGCGCACAGCGCCGGAATCAGCCTTGAAGAGAGCACCGATCAGTCCTCGCCGGCTGCGGCATCGTCGGCCACGGGCACGGCCCCCACGGCTTCGACGACGGCCTCCTGCCGGGCCGGCTCGGGCGCTGCGGATTCGCTCGCCACTGGCGACGGCGTTTCGAGCCGCGCCGGCTCTGCGGCCGGCGCTTCTTCCTGCGCCGCAACGATCGGCTCGACAGCAGGCTGCGCGACTTGCGGCGCAGCCGCCGGCGGCGTGAGCTCGGCTTGCGCGACCGGAGCGGGCGACGGCAGCACGGCTTCGGCCTGCGGCGTCGGCTGAGCTTCAGGCTGAGGGTTCGGCACGATCGGCAGTTTCCCGTCTTCCCACTCCTTGAGCGAACGGCGCACCGCGTCGGTCAGTTCAGGCAGGGAAAGCTCGCGCACGCTGCCGATTTCAGGCTCCATGCCCAAGGTCGCCTGCAGCTTGCCCGATGCGGCATGCACTTGCGACAGCGCCTGATAACGGCGCAGCAGGCTGAGGATGGCCGCCGTGTTGTTGGCCACGGATTCGAGCCGGCCCTGCGCCTCCGCCTTCTCGCGATTGGCGGTGTGGCCGTTGATGCGGTCATCGACCCGCCACATCGCGTCGGCGCGGTTGAACTGCTGTACCGCGAACGCGAACTGCAGGCGCGCCACGTGCATCTGCGCCAGCAGAGCCATCTGCGCCGCCACGCGCCGCTGATCGGCCAGCGCCACGCCGGCATCGGCCATCTGCATCTGGGACGGTGCCGAGAGCAGGTTGAAGAGGTTGAACGAGATCGCCGCGCCGGCCTCGCGCCAGTTCTGATTGACGAGGTAACTGTCGTTGTCGTACTTCCAGGCGTAGTTGAGCGAGAGGTTGGGGAACATCCGGGCGATGACCTTCTTGCCCTCTTCGGCCGCGATGCGGGCGTTGTAGTACTGCTCGCGCAGATCGGCGTTCTGCATGATCGCCACGCTTTCGAGCCGGTCGACCGGCAGCGTCATGACCTTGGTGGCCAGCGTCTCGGCCGGTTCGACGACCTTGAGGTCGACAACCAGCGGCACGTTGATCAGGTTGGCCAGTTCGATGCGCGCCGACGCCAGTTCCTGTTCGACGCCTTCAAGCAGCTTGAGGTTTTCCAGCAGCTGGCGCTGGTACTTGAGCGCATCGAGCGGCGAGCGCAGCTTCTCGGCCTCGCTGCGGCGCGAGTCGGCCAGCGCCTGCTCGGCGCCGACGATGGCCGCGCGCACCTGAGTGTTGAGCTTCTGGGCGCTGGCGGTGCGCCAGAAAGCGCTGCTCACGTCCTGAATCAGCAGGTGCATGGCCTTGCGCCGACGCTCGGCGGCGATCAGCACCCGGTCGCCGTTCTGCTTGGCGTTGAAGTAGCTCACGCCGAAATCGAGCAGGTTCCAGGTCAGGCCGAGGTCTTCGGTGTGATGCTTGCGCTCGCTGGAAATGTACGGGTTCGACAGCGAAGGCTGGCCCGTCACCGAGTCGGTGGCGTAGGTGATCAGGTCTTTGTTGCGGTAGGCATAGCCGGCCTGAGCCATGAACTTCGGCAGCATGTCGTACTGGCTGACGTCGAAGTTCTTCAGCGCCAGCGCCTCTTCCATCATCCGCGTCCGGCGGTCGAGGTTGTATTTCATGGCACGGGCGATGGCCTCTTCGAGCGGGATCGCGTTCTGTACCGGCTCGACGTTGGCCTGTGCCGTCACCCGGTCCTTGGCACTTTGCTCAAGGATGTCCTGCGGCGCAAACGGCGCCGGCAGGCTCATGCAGCCGGTCAATCCGAACGCGACGACGAGCGCCGACACCAACAACCTGTTCTGCCCTGGGAACTGTGTTTTCAAGATCGGACCCTCCTGGTCGATTGCACGTCAGAAAATCGGGCAATAGACCGTGTCCGACGGATCGCCGAGGCTGATCCGGTCTTGATACGCGTTGCAAGGGGCGCCGACCTGAGCGAGCGCCAACACGCTGGCACCCGACGGCTGCATTCTGGTTGTACAAGCGCGCCCCTCGGTTACGCGAATAACATGGCCCTATGCACTTGTGGGCCGGATTCTAGGAAAGGCGTGTAAAAAATGATGCCCGGGATTTTCCGGCCATGGGTGCTCGTGGCGCGAAAAAGCGTGACTTATTTCACATCCAGCCGCGTCGCGAGGGGCTCAGGGCGCGAGGTGTATACCGCGCCGGAACGTGGTCGCTGCGTAGTGACGCAGCGCTTTCATGCCGTTCAGCCCAAGCTTGTCGATGGCTCGCGTGCAATACGATTCGACGGTACGGACGCTGAGCGACAGGCGCTCGGCGATTTCGTGATTGCCGTGCCCCTGGCCGAGCAGATCGAGGATCTGCCGCTCGCGTTCGCTCAGGTCATGCCCGCGCACGGCCGGAACATCCCCTCCCGCGGCGGAGAACGACGCTGCGGCCACCGGGCTGAGGTGTCGGCGGCCCTGCAGCACCTGCTCGACCGCCCGGGTCAGCTCGCCGGCGACTTCGCGCTTGCAGACGTAGCCCATGGCGCCGCAGTCGAAAACCTCGCGGATCGAGGGCATGTCTTCAAACATCGAGTAGACAAGCACTGGGATGCCGTGCTGGGACAATTCGCCGATCAACGGAAACCCAGCTTCCGGTCCCAGATGCAGATCAAGGATGGCGATGTCGCTCTGCCCGCCCGCCAGGAAGGCGCGCGTTTCGGCGTGATTGCCGGCCTCGCCGCAGACCCGGTGTCCTGCCTGCGTCAGCAGCAGGGCCAAGCCCTGGCGGACGGCCGGATGGTCGTCGATCAGGAACACCGTCGCTGCAGATGAATTCGTCATGACCCGGCCCTGTCAGTTTTTTTCGCGCACGTCGCGGTACACCCGGCACAGCGTATCGTACACCGGACCAAAGTACCGGCCGGATGATGACGTCCGATTTGCAGCTCGGCGTTGATCATCCGCGCCCGGTAGGCCATCATCCGCATCCCCAAGCCCCCGCCGTTCGGTGCCTGCGGCCCAACGCTGATGCCGATACCATCATCCACGACGGTCATCATCACCATCGAGCCGGCGTTCAGGTCGTCGATGCTGACCTCGATCCGCTGCGCCCGTGCGTGCTTGGCGGCATTGGCGATGGCCTCCTGGGCGATGCGATAGAGCTGCACGATGCGTTCGTTGTCGACGCACAGATTTTCGGCGATCCGGGCGATTTCGATCCGGACCTCATGGCGTTCCGACAACTGCCGGCAATAGTCGGTCAGGAAGGCCGCCATGCGCTGCCGGTCGTGCTCGACCGGCCATAAGCCGCGTGCCAGCGCATACGCCTGATCAACGGTCTGTTGCAGCAACTGCGCCAGGACGCCCAACTCGCGGCGCCCGCCGCCGTCGTCATCGCCCTCGTGCTTCTGTTCGAGCGCCGCGCAGCGCAGGCGCGCCGCGGTCAGGTGCTGGCATAAGCCGTCGTGCAGGCTGTGGCTGAGAAAGCGCCGTTCTTTCTCCGACACGTTGGCGATTTCCCGCTCGAGCCGCGCCCGCTCCACGATCTCGTCTTCCAGCGCGGCGTTGCGGCTCTCCAGGTCGCCGGAGAGGCGCTCCACCGAGGCGAAGGCGCGCGAGAACTGCAGGGCCAGGGCCAGCCCTTGCGCCAGGATGAAGAAAAACAGACCGACGTGGATCAGGTAGATCGAATCGATGACGCCCAGATCGCTCAGCATGTCGTTGATGGCAAAGCCGCCCAGCACCGCGAAGCCCCACAGGATGAAGCTGGCGCCCTCGCGCCCGCGGCGACGGGCCTGCACCATGCGCCAGAGCACGTAGGCAATCAGCAGGATCGAAACCAGGTAATAGAGGTGCTGCAACATCAACAAAGCTGGAATCGGGATCGCCAAGGCCGCCAGGACGAAGCACACTGCGAGCGCCTGGGTCAGACGCAGGAGCCGGGTCGAGAACTCGTGCGGGAACAGGGTTTTGAAGAACATGAACCCCACGGGCACGGAGGCGAAAAAGCCCAGCGCCTCGATGCGATGCAGCAGCGGCGCCGGAAGCGCCGGAAAATACAGGAGCGCGAACCAGTCGCTGGAAGTCGAGGCCGCAAAACTCAAAACCCAGAGCAGGCAATAGAGGCCAAAGAACAAGGGTCCCGAATTCTGGCGTCGGAAACTGAAAAACAGCAGGTGGTAGCAGCCCATCATCAGCAGGCAGCCGGCAAAGAAATGCGCGCCGCCCCATTGCTGGTTCTGCCTTGCCAGGATCGCATCCGCCAACCCGATGACGACAGGATCGACCCGCCAGCGCTCGGCGTAAAGGTGGTTGGAAACTTCCAGCACCAGCTCGACCGGCTCGCCCTCGTTGCGGAATTCGACCAGGCGCACGCCCAGTTGTGAGCGCTCCGTGCCGGGCTCGGCGGCGACTCGGCCCTGAGTCAGCAGCAGCTGTCCGTTCACCCAGAGCCGGTAGGCGGCACCGATGTCGCCGAGGCGCAGCGCGTACTGCCCGCCCGCAGCCGGCATCTGTAACCGCTGGACGAGCGTCAGGCGGGAGGCCTCACGCAGCCCGTAGCTGTCCGCCTGCAGACGGTTGGCGAGAAGCGGCAGCTGGACGCCCGAGATGGCAGCGGAGCGCGCGGGGTCGTCGCCAGCCGCCAATGCCTGCGGATTCAGCAACTGCCCGGGGTACAGGGTCCAGCCCTGATCGAGGACGACGCGCCCGGCACCTTCGAAATCGACCTGCCGTAAGTCCGACTCGGCCCGCGCGCAGCCCGAGAAAAGCAGGACACCGAGCGCGAGAAGGCCAAGAAGGCGAAGAAAGTACCGCAGCTCCCGGGCCGCGAAGGCCGTCAACACGGCCGTCGGGCGCAGCCGCTGCGCCCGTATTACGGGGCGTTCAAGGTCAACGCGCCGCGCAATCGGAGCAGCCCCCGGAAAAGCGACCGCCCAAGTGAAAGTTGAAACGATGGATTGAAGAACCGCACGCACCGCCCCGTGGCGGCGCGTCGGCGTTCGCTCGGCCTCAGGCGCGGGCGGCCATCCAGGGGACGCGGGCATCGCGCAACCCCTTTCCTGGAAACGCCCGCCAGCGCGCCATACAGCCGGGCTGGAGGCCAGTCTGGACGCGGCGTGCAGGCGTATCGACGGAGGCGCCGTACGGCGTCAGCCGCGGCGCAGAGGCCGAAGGACGCGGAGCGCAGGCCGACGGGGCACACGCGACCCCGTCTTCGGCCTTGCGCCCCGAAGTCATTACAGCAGGCCTTCGAGACGCAGGCGGGTGAGCTTGCCCTTGACTGCGGGGTGGCTCTCGATCTTCTCGATCGCGGCGGCGACGTTGCGCTCGCGCGTCTCGTGCGTGAGGAAGATGATGTCGGCCTGCTCTTCGCCCTCTTCCGGCTCACGCTGGATCATCGCGTCGATCGAGATCTGCTGATCGGCGAGGATGCGGGTGATGTCGGCGAGCACGCCGGGCTTGTCCTCGACACGCAGGCGCAGGTAGTAGCTGCTCACCACCTCGGCGAGCGGCAGGATCGGCAGGTCGACCATCGCCTCCGGCTGGAAGGCCAGGTGCGGCACGCGATGCTCGGGGTCGGCGGTGTGCATGCGGGTGACGTCGACGAGGTCGGCGATCACCGCCGACGCGGTCGGTTCGGCGCCGGCGCCCTTGCCGTAGTACATCGTCGCGCCGACGGCGTCGGCCTTGACCAGAACGGCGTTCATCGCGCCCTCGACGTTGGCGATCAGGCGTTTGGTCGGGATCAGCGTCGGATGCACGCGCAGTTCGACGCCTTCCGGCGTGCGCTTGGTGATGCCTAGCAGCTTGATGCGGTAGCCGAGCTGCTCGGCGTACTTGATGTCGGCGGCTTCCAGCTTGGTGATGCCTTCGACATAAGCCTTGTCGAAGCTCATCGGCGTACCGAAGGCGATGGCGCTCATGATCGACAGCTTGTGCGCGGCGTCGACGCCCTCGACGTCGAAGGTCGGATCGGCCTCGGCGTAGCCCAGGCGCTGCGCCTCTTTGAGCACTTCGGCGAAAGGCAGGCCCTTGCTGCGCATCTCCGAGAGGATGAAGTTGGTGGTGCCGTTGATGATGCCGGCGATCCACTCGATGCGGTTGGCGGTGAGGCCCTCACGCAGCGCCTTGATGATCGGGATGCCGCCGGCGACGGCAGCTTCGAAGGCGACCATGACGCCCTTCTTCTGTGCCGCAGCGAAAATCTCGTTGCCGTACTTGGCGAGCAACGCCTTGTTGGCGGTGACGACGTGCTTGCCATTCTCGATGGCCTTGAGCACCAGTTCGCGCGCCACGGTATAACCGCCGATCAGTTCGACAACGATATCGACCTCGGGATCGGCCACCACGGCAAAAGCGTCGTCGACCACGCGGCAGCTGCCGCCCGTCACCTGACGCGCATGCTCGAGGTTTCTGTCGGCGACCACGCTGACCTGAATCGGGCGCCCGGCACGGCGCGTAATTTCCTCGGCGTTGCGCTTGAGCACTGCGAACGTACCACCACCGACGGTGCCGATACCCAAAAGACCAACGTTCATCGCTTTCATTTGATTATTTTCCTAAAGCTGTAAGCGGAGATGTTCATCCCCTCACGAAAATAAAACCGGTGCGCCGCATGTCGCTGCACTCCGGAATCAAGCGCCAGCACGCCGCAAGCCAGCGTGCGGGACTTGTCTTCCAACCAGGCAAGCATCCGCCGCCCGGCCCCTCTGGAACGCGCCGACTGATCGCTCACCAGATCGTCGACGAACATCCGACGACCTTCCGCCTTCTCCAGCAGGCGCCAGACGGCGACGCAAACCACCTCGCCCGCTTCGACCCCCACCGCCATGCGGCCGCCATTGGCAAAGACAACCGCCATCCGGTCGACATAATCCTCCGGCATTTTCGGGCGCAATTGCCGATGAATCCGCTCGGCCTGGGTCAGCAGCGCCGGCTCGATCAGGAGACCCGAGTCGTCGGTGACCGCGATCACCCCCGACTCAACGGCCATGACGCTTGCGGTAACCTTCGAGGAAGCGGGCCAGACGCTGGATCGCCTCGCGCAGTTCGTCCTCATGCGGCAGGAAAACCACGCGGAAATGGTCGGGATGCGGCCAGTTGAAACCGCTGCCCTGGACGAGAAGGACCTTCTCTTCGCGTAAAAATTCCGTAATGAAGGCCTGATCGTCCTTGATCGGATACATCTCCGGATCGAGGCGCGGGAACATGTACAGCGCCGCCTTCGGCTTGACGCAGGTCACGCCCGGGATCGCGGTGAGCAGTTCGTGCGCGAGGTCGCGCTGGCGGCGCAGGCGTCCGCCCGGCGCCACCAGGTCGTCGATGCTCTGGTAGCCGCCGAGCGCCGTCTGGATGCCGTACTGCGCCGGCACGTTGGCGCACAAACGCATCGAGGCCAGCATGTCCAGGCCTTCGATGTAATCCTTGGCCTCGCGCTTGTCGCCCGACACCACCATCCAGCCGGCGCGATAGCCGCAAGAGCGGTAGTTCTTCGACAGGCCGTTGAAGCTGATGGTCAGCACGTCCTCGGACAGCGAGCCCATCGCGGTGTGCGTTGCGCCCTCGTAGAGCACCTTGTCGTAGATCTCGTCGGCATAGATGATGAGATTGTGCTGGCGGGCGATGGCAATGATTTCGAGCAGCAATTCGTCGGAATAAAGCGCCCCGGTCGGATTGTTCGGGTTGATGACGACGATGGCCCGGGTGTTGGGCGTGATCTTGGCGCGGATGTCGTCGAGGTCGGGCAGCCAACCGTTCTGCTCGTCGCACAAGTAGTGCCGCGGCGTGCCGCCCGAGAGGCTGACGGCGGCGGTCCACAGCGGATAGTCCGGCGCCGGGACCAGCACTTCGTCGCCCGGATTGAGCAGCGCGTTCATCGCCATCACGATCAGCTCGGACGCGCCGTTGCCGATGTAGATGTCCTCCAGGGTCACGCCCTTGATGCGCTTTTCCTGGGTGTAGTGCATGACCGCCTTGCGCGCGGCGAAGATGCCCTTCGAATCCGAATAACCGGCGGCGTTGGGCAGGTTGCGGATCATGTCCAGCTGGATTTCTTCCGGCGAGTCGAAACCGAAGACGCCGAGGTTGCCGATGTTGAGCTTGATGATCTTCTGCCCCTCGTCCTCCATCTTCTTGGCCTGTTGCAGGACGGGCCCGCGAATGTCATAGCAGACGTTGGCCAACTTGTTCGATTTATGCACCGGTTTCATGACATCCTTCCTTGGCTGCGATCCGTGCCGGGTGCGACCGCGCAACACGCGCAGAAGCGAGAAAAATTCGACGGCGAAAAGCTATAATCCTACTTTATCGCCCTACGCACCGCAATTTATGAAAATCCAGCTCGACAAGGCGGTGGGCCTGCACGCATTTACCGCCTACGGCGATGGTTATGTCAGCGTCAATGCGGTGCGCCACACCCGGAACATCCTTGTGTTGCCCGACCGCCTGGTCCCGGAATGGACGCAGGCCGACTTCGCCACGCTCACGCGTGCCGACTTCGAATACCTGGCCGCGCTGGACAATTGCATCCTCCTGCTCGGCACCGGCGCGCAACTCCGCTTTCCTGCGCCCGAACTGCTGCGCCCCTTGCGCGAAGCCGGACGCAGCCTGGAGGTCATGGACACCCCGGCCGCCTGTCGCACCTACAACCTTCTGGTCAACGAAGGGCGTCGCGTCGCGGCTGCCCTGCTGATGTCCTGACCCCACTTTGACCAACTCCCCGGCCACCACGGTGGCCGCTTGACCGCACTCCCGCATGAAGCGCATCGCCCTCAAGATCGACGTCGATACCTACCCCGGCGCCCGGTACGGTGTTCCGGCACTCAGCGACCAACTCCTGCACCAGCAGGCCGACGCCACGTTTTTCTTCACCCTCGGTCCCGATTACAGCGGCTGCGAAAACCGCCAATCCCCGTCACGCTACTACCCCTTCCAATCGCGGCTTTACGGCCGCTACTGGCCGGCGCCCGAGATCGGAAAAGCCTGCGCGGAAGTTCTGCGCGGCGTGGCTGCCGCCGGTTTCGAAACCGGCGTCCACGGCTGGAACCGCGTCTTCTGGGAACGCAAGATCAGTCAGGACGACGTCCAGTGGGCCGAGAACGACCTCTTCCGCGCCTGCGCCCGCTACGCCGAACTGTTCTCCAACAAGCCACAGGCGCACGCCGCTCCCGGCTGGCTGACCCGGCGCCACACCCTGCGCCTGACGCAGCGTCTGGGCTTGAGCTATGCCAGCGACAGTCGCGGCTGCCATCCCTACATCCCGGTCATCGACGGCGAGATCGTCGCCTGCCCGCAAATCCCGACCACCCTGCCGACGCTGGACGAAATCCTCGCCATTGAGCCTGGCTTTACGCCGGAGCAGGCCGCTGACCGCATCGTCCAGTTGAGCCTCGCCATTCCCGGTGACCACGTGGTCACCCTGCGTGCCGAACTCGAAGGCGTGAAGTTCGCCGGCCTCGCCGAACGCATGCTGAGCGCCTGGCGCGAAGCCGGTTGTGCACTCGTTGCACTGCGCACGCTGCGCGCCGACCTCGACCTCGCCCTCCTGCCGCGGCACACCGTTCTGTTCAGCAACGTTCCTGGCCGCACTGGCGAACGGATGACGCAAGGCCCCCGCTTCCTCTACGAATAGACCTTACCTCGCGCGCAGCAGGGGCGCCGGAAAACAAAACGGGCGGCCTAGGCCGCCCGTTTTTTGCGTCGAACGACGATCCGTCGTACCGATCAGTCCCGATTGCCGGCCAGCGCCGTCAGCAGATTGAGCAGGCTGACGAAGACGTTGTAGATGTCGAGGTAGACCGAAAGGGTCGCCATGACATAGTTCGTCTCGCCGCCATTCACGATCCGGCTGATGTCGTACAGGATGTACGCCGAGAAGATCATCACCGAAAGTGCCGAGATGGTCAGCGCCAGCGCCGGGATCATGAAGAAGATGTTGGCCACGGCGGCCAACAGCACGACGATCATGCCGATGAACAGGAACTTGCCCAGGAAGCTGAAATCCTTCTTGGTCACCGTCGCCACGCCGGCCAGTGTGAAGAAGATCGCGCCCGTGCCGCCGGCCGCCATGGCGATCAGCGTGCCCCCGTTGGAGAAGCCCAGGGTGTATTGCAGGATGCGCGAGAGCATCAAGCCCATGAAGAAGGTGAAGCCCAGCAGGAGCGCCACGCCGAGGCCGCTGTTCTTGGAACGCTCGATGCCCCACATGAAGGCAAAGGCGACGCCCATGAACACGAGGAAGGAAATCATCGGGCTGCCGGCGAAGAACGAGAAGCGCAGCTGCACACCAAGCCATGCGCCAAGCACGGTCGGAACCATCGACAGCGCCAGCAGCAGGTAGGTGTTGCGCAGCACGCGATTCTGCTGCAAGGCAAGGTCTTGCGTCGTCTGACTTGCCACGTGATACTGCGATTGCATTTTTTCCTCCGGTTAATTAAGTCGGCCGCATAACTTACGGCGTTCGTTAGACTATCGGAGCCCCCATGAAGTTTCAAGACCGGCGGCTCCACCTGCCGACCGTGCTATCATACGCGCCCCATCCGCCCCGGCGCGGAAATCCGCAGCAAAATGAGAGACTAGGTGCCCCAAGCACCACTCGAAGAACGGCGTGCGGAAACTAGATTGGAAGCTTGGCAGAGTGGTCGATTGCACCGGTCTTGAAAACCGGCATACCGCAAGGTATCCAGGGTTCGAATCCCTGAGCTTCCGCCAGCCTTTCTGGCCCCCTTCTCTGACCGTCTGGCGCTACTCCCATCGTTCCGCGCCTGCTCTCGGGGCGCTTGAATCGGTCACTTGAGATCAGGAGCATTTCCAAGCACTTATTCACGGCAACGAACCGGCTGCCTAGCCGGCCTTGCGTTGTCGCGAGCTCTTGCCGCGCCTGAAGATAGCCGCGCTGGACATCGAGAACCGCGAGAAAGTCCGTTGCGCCACCGTTAAAACGGGCCTGTGCGAGGAGATAGGCCTCGTTCGCCGCGCCGACGCGTAGCAGCTGTTCTTGCAACTGAAGTCGGTCCGCCGCATAGGTGTTCAGCGCGTCGCCGATCTCCTGCCAGGCTTTGAGCACCGTTTTCTGGCAATTCACAGCGGCTTCCTGCGGTTCAAGTTCGCGGAGCTGCACGATGCCCTTGCGACGCCCCCGGTCGAACTGCGGCAGGCTCAGGCTCGGACCAACCGACCACGCGTGACTGCCCCAGTCAGCGCATTCGCCACACAGGCACCCCATCGAGAATGCAAATGGCCGGTCTGTCACAAGAACCGGCCATTTTTCATTGAGGTCACCACCCGCAGTTCAGGCCGAACAACCGACTGATGTTGCGTGCATAAGCCCGCATCTCGGCAAAAGCCCCCTTGGGTCGTTGCTCAATATCAGACAGCAATGTGCCGATTAGCTGCCTATAAATCGAGGATGCAACACGACCGTTCCCGAGCGGGGCTATAATCCGAACTCATTGGCAGCGTAGTGAAATCGCATACGCTGACCGGAATTTCTATTTCATAGGTTGGGTATGTTGGAGAGTGTAGCAATCCGATAACGCGGCCCCGATCCTCGGGCTGTTTGTTATCGCCATGCAAAAAAGAGTAGCGGCCGCCCCTTTCAGGGTGATCGCTGTCGTGCATTTGATTGCTTTCAGACTCTCCAATATGAACCTTTCAAGACCTGAACAGAGGACCTTGCACGTTCTCGCCAAAGGCGGCCGCATCGTACACAGGCGCGATGACCAGGGCCGCATCTCCACCGTCGACTGCTACACCCGCGAAGGCTTCCTTCTGACGGACTGCACGCTTTTCGTCTTTCAAAAGCTACGGGGTAAGCGCCTCATCAGCTCAAAAAACGGTCAGCCCTACCGGATCAACGCGACCGGTCTTCGCTCAGTTCGAGCGCAACTCGACAATCAGTAACCCAACCGGCACGGCCACCGTGTTGCCGTGCCGTCCTCACTACAAGGATCTCGACATGAACCTCCCCGTCAGAAACGAATCCTCAGCAACCCATAACGCCACTTTCCGTGATCGAAGCAACGCTTTTGACATTACCGTCAGGCGAGAGCACGAGGCCGACCACGTCCCCGTCGAAGTCCTCACGCGCGAAGCGTTCTGGAACCTTTACCGGCCGGGGTGCGATGAGCACTACACCGCCCACATGATTCGCGGCCATGAAGACTTTCTGCCCGACCTCACCTTCGTCGCCGAGGTGAATGGACAGATCGTCGGCAACATCATGTACACCCGCTCATGGGTGATCAATGAACGGGGCGAAAAAATTGAAACGGCCACCTTCGGACCGTTGTGCGTCCATCCGCTCTGGCAGCGCCGAGGCGTCGGCTCGGCGCTGATCGAGCACTCCCGAAGCCTGGCGGCACAGAAGGGGTATCCGGCCCTTCTCATCCTGGGCGATCCACACAACTACTGTAAGCATGGCTTCAAGACCGGAAAGGATCTGGGAGTCAGCACCCTCGATGGCCGCTACCCCCTCGGGCTTTTGGTGCTGGAATTGCGGCGTGGCTTTTTCGCGTCTAGCCCACTGTGGGCATTCCAGACCAGCGCAGTATATGAGTTTGATGCCGCCCAAGTGGATGCATATGACGCGCGCTTTCCACCCAAGGAGAAGAAACACCAGCACTCTCAGGATCTCTTTTCGATGCTGGTGCGTGCGGTGGTGGATTAAACGGGACAGAGGAGGGGAAAGTCGTGTTCGCGGGCGCTTTTAACCGTAGGACAACATAGCGGATACACAGCGTTACCCAATCCACATGCATGCACTACAGACGCCGTGACCGGGCCACCGTATTCTGGCCTCGTTGCTTCAGCGTTCCCCCGCTGACAATGGGCGGTGTCCCGGGAAGTGGTGTAACAGCGTGAGGGAGTGAGGTGTTCGCCGT
>NZ_JASDTF010000018.1:0-175731 GCF_041441355.1 Propionivibrio sp. | reverse complement strand
CCAAGGCAAACACGGTATGATCAGCAACAGGACTCTAATCCAAACCGATACTCAACGCGGGGTGACGTCGCCTGGAAGCGTAGGCCGGGGGGGGCAGCAGGCCTAAAACGCATCTATCAGTCGGCGACCGCCGAGGAAGCCGAGCAGCGGCTCGGTGAGTTCGAGGCAAAATGGGACGACGAGTATCTGCCGATTAGCCAGTTCTGGCCTCGGAACTGGGCCCGGCTGATTCCGTTCTTCGACTACCCGCCGGAGATCAGGAAGGTGATCTACACCACCAATGCCATCGAGCCGGTAAACATGAGCCTCCGCAAGCTGATCAAGAACCGGGGCTCGTTCCCGAGCGATGAGGCGCTGATGAAACTGTTCTTTCTGGCGCTACGCAACATCAGCCAAAAATGGACGATGCCGATTCGGGGGTGGAAAGCCGCGCTGACTCGCTTTACCATCCAGTTCGAGGAACGAATTCCTCAGATGTGATTTGAAACCCCGTTTACACAAAAATTCGGACAGGTCCCTACAAGGCGACCGACTATTGCTCGCCCGAGCACGAGCGATGCATCCGCTGGGACGATCAGGAAGTTGGCATCGCATGGCCGTTGACTGCATTGCCGGAGCTTTCGGGTAAGGATCGCGATGCAGTCCTTCTGCGTGCAGCGCAATTGACATGACCGCCGCTGCGGGCATCGTCCAGTTGTCGGGGGCATCTGTGATTATCTCGTTCTCACAATGACGTCCGATTTTCCACGGGGGAGGGTAACTGCTATAATCTCTCTTTTGAGCAGGGGGGGCTCGTGTGTGGCATCGTTGCGGCTGTGGCCGGTAGTAACATCGTTCCGGTCCTAATCAAAGGGCTCAAGAAGCTCGAATACCGCGGTTACGACTCCGCGGGTCTGGCTGTCATCGCCGACAAACACCATGCGCTCTTCCTCGGCCGTGGCCGGCATTACCCGATCGCCCTAGAAGACGCGCTAAAGCTCAAGGAAATCTCCTACATCCACGCAGAAGCTTATCCGGCCGGCCGGCGAGTTCAAGCATGGCCCGCTGGCGCTGGTCGATGCCGACATGCCGGTGATTTCAGTGGCGCTCAACGACCTGCTCCTCGGCAGGCTCAAGTCGAACCTGAAGGAAGTGCAGGCGCGGGGAGGGGGGCTATACGATGCCGATTCCGAAATCGCCGAATCCGCAGGCGTCCACCATTTTGCGCCTGCCCGAACACTATGGCGAACTGTCGCTGATCCTGCACGTGGTGCCACTGCAATTGCTCTCCTATCATGTTGTGCAGGTGAAGGGGGGGGTGGATAAGCCAAGAAATCTCGCAAAATCCGTAACGGTGGAATGACTATGACTCAACAAGAAATCAATCTCGCGATCATTGGGCTCGGTTATGTCGGCCTTCCTCTCGCCGTTGAATTCGGCAAGAAGCGCCCGGTCGTCGGCTTCGACATCAACATCAAGCGCGTTGCCGAGTTGCAGTCGGGACAGGATCGCACGCTTGAAGTTGAGCCTGCCGCACTAAGAGCTGCCACTTTTCTGACTTATACGGCCGATACGGAAACCTTATGCTCGTGCAATGTTTTCATCGTCACGGTGCCGACGCCGATCGACGAACACAAGCAGCCTGACCTGACTCCTCTGATCAGGGCGAGTGAAACGATCGGCACGGTACTCAAGAAGGGTGATATCGTTATCTACGAGTCAACGGTCTATCCTGGCGCAACCGAAGAGGACTGTGTCCCGGTCCTGGAGCGGGTGTCAGGTCTCAGATTCAACGTCGACTTCTATGCCGGCTACAGCCCTGAGCGCATCAATCCCGGGGACAAGGAGCATCGTGTCACCACCATCAAGAAGGTGACTTCCGGTTCTACGCCTGAAGTGGCTGACCTGGTCGATGCGCTTTACCGTGAAATCATTACCGCCGGCACACACAAGGCATCCAGCATCAAAGTGGCCGAAGCGGCCAAGGTCATCGAAAATACACAGCGCGACGTCAATATTGCTCTGATCAACGAGCTGGCGCTCATTTTCAACAAAATGGGTATCGATACCGAAGGCGTCCTGCAGGCGGCTGGCACCAAGTGGAATTTTCTACCCTTCCGGCCGGGCCTGGTTGGCGGACATTGCATCGGTGTCGATCCTTACTATCTGACGCACAAGGCGCAGGCCATCGGTTACCACCCCGAGATTATTCTGGCGGGGCGACGTCTCAACGACAGCATGGGTGCCTACGTTGTATCCCAGCTTGTCAAGGCTATGACCAAGAGGCGCATCCATGTCGATGGGGCGCGGGTGCTCGTCATGGGGATCACCTTCAAAGAGAACTGCCCTGACCTGCGCAATACTCGCGTGGTCGACATCCTTGCCGAACTGAAGGAGTACAACGTTCACGCAGATGTGCATGATCCTTGGGTCGATCCCGAAGAGGCGCGGCACGAATACGGCATCACCCCGATTGCCCAACCTGAGGCGGGGGCTTACGACGCGGTCATCGTCGCAGTTGCGCATAATGAGTTCAAGGCACTTGGCGAGGCTGCCTTTCGCGCGTTCGGCAAGCCTCTGCACGTGCTCTACGACCTCAAGTATGTGCTTCCGGCAGCAGCATCGGACCTGCGGCTTTAGGAGGCGGCATGGCAACTCGATATGAGGCTCTTAAGACAGCGCTTGAAGCATGTCCAAAGACATGGCTCATCACCGGTGTCGCTGGGTTCATTGGCAGCAACTTGCTTGAAGCACTGCTCAAGCTGGGGCAGAACGTGGTCGGGCTGGATAATTTTGCAACTGGAAACCGACACAATTTGGACGAAGTCAGAACGTTGGTGTCGGCGGGGCAGTGGGAACGATTCCGTTTCATCGAAGGAGACATCTGTGATCTCGACGACTGCCGCCGTGTCTGTGACGGGGTCGATTACGTACTCCATCAGGCTGCATTGGGCAGCGTTCCGCGCAGTGTGAAGGACCCGCTTGCGTCCAATGCAGCCAACGTGTCAGGTTTTCTGAACATGCTGGTTGCGGCGCGTGATGCAGAAGTCAGACGGTTCGTTTATGCCGCATCGAGTTCTACGTATGGCGATCATCCTGGGTTGCCTAAGGTGGAAGAAAGAATTGGCAAACCACTGTCTCCGTACGCGGTTACTAAGTACGTCAATGAGCTCTACGCCGAGGTATTTGCGCGGACGTACGGCATCGAGTGTATTGGCTTGCGTTACTTCAACGTCTTTGGTCCGCGCCAAGATCCGAATGGTGCTTACGCTGCCGTCATTCCGAAATGGGCGGCCGCTATGATCCATGGAGAAAATATTTTCATCAACGGCGATGGAGAAACCAGCCGGGACTTCTGTTTCGTTGCAAATACCATTCAGGCGAATTTACTGGCGGCCACAACGCAGAGCCTGGAGGCCGTCAACCAGGTGTATAACGTGGCCGTGGGTGACCGGACAACACTGAATGACCTGTTTCATGCGCTGCGAACCGCACTTGTTAGGAACGGAATTAACTACACGCATGCCCCGATTTATCGGGATTTCAGAGGCGGCGACGTAAGGCACTCGCAAGCGGACATAAGCAAAGCAAAGCGGCTTATTGGTTACGAGCCGAGCGAGTGTATTCAGCAAGGGATTGATCAGGCGATGCCTTGGTATGTCAGCAACACCTAAATTTGTCTATGGCCAGAGCTTTCAACGGAAATGCCTTGATCATTCGGCCGAAATCGATAGGCTTTTAAGCTTAGCCCGGACGGAGGGGTTTTTGATATCGTTGGGAGCAATATTGTGACAGTTTGCTGAGATCGGTGCCGTGAAGACACGATGCTATACGGATGCACTACTCTTCGCTTCCGGCACTCTTTCCGGAGTCGCAAGAAAAGCAACCCAGTTTAGCCGCGGGATGGAAGTCCGTGTCAGCGGGCGGCGCCGAATTCGGCTTGGCGCATCCCGTGGCATGCTGAATAACCGCCCGCGGACGTTACGATTACGGAGCCGGCCTTCGCTAGAAGAATTTATGGCGTTGGGCGATAGTGGCGATCAAGAGGCCAAACGAGCAATTGTATTCACTGAGCAGGAAGGAGAATTGTTGGTGCTGACGACGACCAAGAAATCGAAAGGCGGAATTAGTTGCTCTCGTTCTGAAATACTTTTCCAATGCGCGGCAAAGTAATACTGGTTCTGTCAGGGGATGCTCTGTCAAAAGTCCTGCTGTTACTGGTTAATATCCTTTTGATTCGGGTGCTTACTGTGCCCGATTATGCCAAGTTTACGCTTATTTTTAGCGTTTTGATGTTGGGCTACCAGTTGGTTTGTGCAGCCATCGAACGCCTTTATATCGCAGATTTCGAAGCATTTTCCCCGCATGCGACACGTCTCTTGGCAGTTTCAGTCATGTTTTTTGGGGGGGTTCTCGTGCTGTATTTGTATTCATCAACAACGGGGACTGATTTATTGCTTTTTCTGCTTGGCCTCACCATCCTTTCTGCGTACCAGTTTGAGCGGATAAAATTTCAACAGCAGCAGCGATTTCGTCAATTTTCAGGGGTCGAACTGATCAAGAATGGTGGATGGTTTTTCCTTGTCTTGGGATGGGGGGCTTACTCGGGCGGAGCAACGCCCCTCTCGGCCCTAGGAAGTTTGTTTGTTGCGGCAGGGGGGGGGCTAATTTACATGCGGTTGGTTGCAGGGCGGAGCCTTCCATCGTCGAACAAGTCGGGTCCGGAAAACTCCCTTTCGACCATGCTTCGCAAGAGCAGTGATGTATTTCTATACACTTTACTCGCTGCACTAATGCCATATCTGCCGGTGTTCATGGTTAATTTGTCGGGTCAAAATGACACTCTTGCAACCTACGGCGCCGCCATGCGCTATCAAGGCATAATGGGAATGCTTGTGTACGCGCTCAACTCTGTATATTTGCCCACTATCTCACAGGCGTCCTCATGTGATGAGGCTCGGAGCTTTGCTTTTCGCTTCTATCGAACGCTTCCAATCGCCGGACTTACGGCTTGCATGGCGATCATTGGATTCTCAATTTGCATTCCATATATCGATGGCGGTCGTTATCCCATGACACCATACGTATTCGCAGTACTGGCGGCCTGCGGATTTCTCTCGCTGACCTCAATTCCTGCAGTGAATCAACTGCTAGCGCAGCGGCATTACCGCCAGATATTGATTGCCATTTCTTCTGGAATCGCGGTGAATTGGATTGTCTTTGTGGTGTTGAAGGGAGTATTTCCTATGTTAGGCGCAGCGCTTGCATCCCTTGCGGGGTACGCAGTTGCGAATTCAATAATCGTTTACTTCGGGTTTCGCTGCTTCTCTAGGCGCCCAGGTTAGATGTTTGCATCTTAGATGAAAGTGCTTGTTATCAATTACTACTATGCGCCGGTTGTTGATGCGCATGCTTATCGCTGGAGTCAATTGGCTCCCTATTTTGCCTTACAGGGTCACCAAGTTGAAGTAATCACCGGACGTGTAAACGGGCTAAAGGGCCAAGATAACCAAGATGGCGTATCTGTGACGAGAGTTGGGCTAAGAGCGCATACATTGTCAGAAGGGCTAGTAGGCACCTTCGGTGCAGCTCATCAGGACGTTCAACACCCGTTGATAAGGCTTAAAACTAAGATGTCATCTCGATGCCGAAATATTTATCGCAAACTGTACTGGCCAGACGGTCTCTGGCATTGGCTGCCCAGTCTAGCCATGGAGCTCTGGAAACGAAGAGATAAGAAGTACGATCTGATCGTTAGTTACTCCCCCGGTTTTGTTGCACATCTGGGAGCATATCTCTCGATGTCCATGTGGAAACATCGCTTCAAGTGGATTGCAGACTACGGGGATCCTTTCTCAACATCGGAGACAATGCAGCCAAATAACTTTCGCGTTTACCGAAGGCTAAATACCCTCGTCGAAGACAAGATTTTGAAAGCCGCTCAGTTGGTTGTCTTTACCAATGAGGCAACCCGACAGGCTTACGCCAGATCGTTTTTAATTGAAGAAAAGCTCCGCGTGCTTCCGCATTTGGTTGACGTGAGGGCTTTCTATGCGGGAGATCGATCTTTGCAGAACTTAAATCCCGACTCCATAAACAGGTTGCAGTTGGTCTATGTGGGTGGGTTTCACAAAGGGGTCAGAGTGCCTGATGGCATAAAATTGCTAGCAGACCTTCTCAAGGTGCACTTGCCATTTGAGTTCGATATTCATGTATATGGGCCGGATAATGGGTTTGATCTTGCCAATTTGCTGCCTGGGGTGATCCATTACCACGGACCGGTGCTTCGGGAGCGGGCGATAGAAATAATGAAATCGGCACATGGGTTAATCAATGTTGAGAATACTGATTGTGTGATGTCCCCAAGCAAGATCGTTGAATATGTTGGGACTGGCAGGCCGATCATAAACATTCGAGGCAATGGGGTTCCAAGTATTGTGCTTGACAAATATGAGCGGTTGGGATTTGTGATTTCTGTGCCTCCCGATCGGTCAAGAATTGATGTGAGCAAGTTGGTGCGCTTTGTGATGGGCGTGGTAAATTTGCAGGCAACGTATGCGGAGGTCGCTGAGGTTCTAGTTGAAAATAGTATTCAGGCGGTTGCACACGAATATTTAGGCGTAATTCGAGGGTGCGATGCTTGAGGCTAAGTTACTTCTCACTATGGTAGTGGTGGTTTTGGCCATTGCCTCCTTCCTCAAGAATCGTGATTTTTTCTCTCCTGTTAAGTTCTATTTGCTTTATTCGGTTTTTTTTTATTTTGGTATATTTGTTGATGACGTTCTAGAGATAACTTTGGCAGTATACGTGTTCTTGATAGGATGCATTGCCATTGCACTTGTCTTGGAGCCGCGAGCTACGTCTTTCGGGGTTGTGGGCCGCAATCATCGATGGTGGAAATACTCGGCAATATGGGCTCTATCGCTTCCTGGAATCGTGACGAAGGTTACTTTCGTTGTCATTGCGGGTGGTTTTATTGAGTATGTTAATAGCTTGGCTTATCGGGTTGTGGATTGGCAGGGTAAGGGGTATATCGTAATTTGGTTTTATATTATTCCAGCGCTAAATTTAGTGTATTTTTGTTATTTGATCACGGATTCTGGTCGATCAAGATTAAAGATGATATTATATTGCTTCCACTTCTTATTATTCGTAGCAATCGGGGTTCTAACAGCGTCCAGATCATATATAGCAATGACGCTTGTTGGAATGATTGTCTGCTACTCGTATCTTTCTAGGAGGGTTCGCGTATTAACATTAATTGCTGTCGCCGCTTCTGTTGTCTTGATGGTCGGATTTTTGGGTGCGGTAAGAAACCTCTATGGCGGCCTGGATAGCGACTCATTGTATGAAGCTGCTGGCAATAGTGAACTGGAGGTGACGCATTTTAGGTATGGAACTATACCCCTAGAGATCGTATTTTCTCAACCGGATCGGGAGCCAAAACTTGGGGTGACGTACCTTTCTCTTCTAACCAATTATATTCCAAGGGCGCTATACCCGGAAAAGTTAGACACGGGAGGAATCGTATTTACCCGTGAGTATGCAGGCGATCAGTGGGGGGGGCTCTCAAATCTGGCTACGGGAACAGTAACGGAGGCTGTTGTAAATTTTGGAAAGGAGTTTGGTGTCATAGTTGGGCTGTTGCTTAACCTTGTTTTTTTTCTGGCCGGTGTTTTTCTCTACAGAAATCTTCTCTCTAGAATGAGGAGTGATTTGACTGGGAGGGGGCTAAGCCCGGAGTGGATGGTCGGTTATTACTATACGATTATCGCGTTCGCACGATTGTCGTTTTCTGAGTTTACTGACGTTTTTCAAACTCTGATATTTTTTTGCGTTCTTCCAATTGCGCTTGTTACTCCTGTCTCTAAAATATTTCGATCTTTCGGCAGTAAATGAAGGCTTTAAGGATTAATTGAAAGAGTTAGTACGCCGTACGTTGTCGGCTGTATAATAAGTTTTTCCACCGAACCCGATTGAACCGATGAAACAACTGATTTTCGCTGAAAACGGATTTCTTCCGAAAGCTGAGAAGGCCATACTTGAAATGGAATCGGGCGAAATTGCGACGAAAATTGGCCAAAGTGTGCTGATTTCTTGTCGTTTTGATCGATTTCTTCTTTGTCATTGAATGTTTTCCCCGACAACGGGGGAGGGCAGAAGATTCCTAGCGTCCAATTTTTTGGGGTGTGGAACCCCTCGTTGTTAATGACAATTAATTAAATCTGTGTGAGGTGAAAAAAGTGTGTGGTATAGGCGGAGTTTTGTGGGCTGACGCCAGTAGCGATTTTGAATCAGCGCTGAATCTGCTAGCTAATCGTGGTCCTGATGGGCGTGGTGTCTATCAGACTGGATGTGCAACGCTGTTCCATACCAGGCTTTCAGTTATTGATCTATCTCAGAGCGCAGCCCAGCCGATGAGCTCTGTGTGCGGACGTTATCATATTGTATTTAATGGCGAGATATACAACTATCAACAACTAAGGAAATCGCTGAAGGGAGAGCATGACTTCCGAACCGAGTCCGATACCGAAGTCATTCTCGCGTACTTTGCAAAATTCGGACCGCGTGCGGTGAATTACCTCAGAGGTATGTTTGCTTTTGCTATTTGGGATGAAGAGAATAGTGAGCTCTTCGTGGCACGAGATCGCTTGGGTACGAAACCACTATTTTATACCTCCACAGCGGGGTCGTTTGGCTTTGCTTCACGACCCTCTGCCCTACTTTCGTTGCTGCCGTCGTTGGGTCGTGCGATTAGTAGACAAGCTGTTCGTTATTTCATGGAAGCGGGTTATGTGCCTGCACCTTATTCGATTTTTGACAATATTCACAAATTGGAGTCAGGGCATTACCTTACCGTTACTAAGAAGGAAGTCACGAAGACGCAATACTGGTCGGCAGACTCCATCGAGACAGATCAATCTTTAGAAGGTGTTCCGGAGCAGTGTTTGCTTGACGAGCTAGAGGCGTTGATCGACGAATCGGTGCGCCTACGGATGGTCAGTGATGTGCCCTTGGGGGCTTTCTTGTCGGGTGGAATCGACAGCTCGCTTGTCGCAGCATTAATGGCGAGGCATTCAAAAGAGCCAGTCCGGACTTTTACGATAGGTTTTCAAGACAAGGCGTTTGATGAAAGCGCATTTGCCGCGGCTGTTGCTTCCCATTTGGGCACGGACCATACATGTGAGCAGCTTGCGGTCGACGACCTTTTAGATCTCATGCCAACTTTCGTCAAACAGTATGATGAGCCGTTCTTTGATTACTCGGCCTTTCCTGTGATGGCGGTATCGCGGTTGGCGCGCCGATCTGTGACGGTTAGTCTATCGGGAGATGGGGGGGATGAAGCGTTTGGTGGGTATCATTATTACCAGATCATGAGCAGGCTTCAGCAGGCCCATCGGTATCCGAGAGTGCTGCGCAGCATTGCGGGCGCTGCCGCAGAGTTCGCACCAAATCAACGTATGCGCTGGATTGGTCGAATTTTAACTGCAGATGGTGCTGCGTCGGCCTATGCATTTATGAGGGGCGTTATCAAGGATGCGACCGACTTGATGGAACCCTCTCTATTGGAAGGAACGCGGCCGCTTTCTTGCCTTTTTGGTCTGCGCTCTGCAAAGTTCCCAGGGGATTTGACGTATGCTGAAATCGGAATGCGCCTCGATTTGGCCTACACGTTGCCTGACGACTACTTGCAGAAGGTGGATGTGGGGTCAATGGCTTTTTCTTTGGAGGCTAGGGACCCGCTGCTCGACCATAAGATCATCGAATGGGCTGCCAAATTGCCGCTGAACTGGAAAATTCGAAATGGGACCAACAAGTACCTCCTGCGTCAGTTGGCATATAGATATATTCCAAGAGGGCTTCTGGATCGGCCAAAGATGGGCTTTGGTGTCCCGATGGCGCAATGGCTAAGGGGCGGATTGCGCGGTTGGGGGGAGTCGCTGATGAAGGACGATCAGGCGTTCGGCGCCCTGGAGCTGAATGCACAGGCCGTGAGGTTATTGTGGAAGGCCCATCAGGACAAAAAACTGTGTGCACAAACATCTTTGTGGACTGTTCTGGTGCTACTGCAGTTCTACAGAAGTCAGATTGAGCAGGCTGCATGAAGATCGTAATTAACGCGTATTCTGCTCGCATGGGAGGGGGGCAGACTTACCTTAAGCATATCTTGGCAAAAATGCCAGTACGGGCGGACCTTGAGGTGTTGATATTTGCCCCGGCAGCGCTGAATTTGCCGCTTCATCCCCACATTAAACGTGTTCAGACTAGGTGGCCAACTACCAATCCGATGGCTCGCGCGTTGTGGGAGCATTGGGCTTTGCCAAGTTTCTTGCGCCGCGAACGGGCGGATGTGCTGTTCTGCCCCGGCGGAGTTGTGGGCTCTCGCCTCCCGGCAGGGTGCAAAGTCGTTACCATGTTCCGCAACATGATACCGTTTGATGCTGCTTTGGTCAGCAGGATGCCTTGGGGCTTGCAGCGGCTACGTAACGTAATTTTGCGGCGGGTGCTATTGCGCAGTATGGCAAATGCGGATTTGACCATTTTCATTTCGGACCACGCACGCGGACTCATCGAGCAACTGGCGCACATTCCCAATCCGGTGACCATCCCGCACGGGATCAGTGAAGCATTCCGTACGGTCGACCGCCCCTTGCCTCGACCGGAGGGGGCGCCGCATGGGCGATATCTTCTTTATGTGTCACGCTTTGATATTTACAAGCACCACCGAGAAATCTTACGGGCCTTTACCGCGTTGCCCGATGAGGTCCGCAAGGACTTGAGTCTCGTTTTTCTTGGTGAGACGGACATGCCAGAAGCCGAGCCTGTGGCTCGTCTAATACAGGATCTAGGTATTCAGGACAAGGTGTTGATGCCGGGTGCGGTTCCCTACGATAGTCTTCCGGCTTGGTATCAGCACGCGAATGCAATCCTGTTTGCTTCATCATGCGAGAATTGTCCGAATATTTTGCTGGAATCCATGGGGAGCGGACGTCCCGTGCTGTCGTCGAATATAATGCCAATGCCGGAGTTCGGCGGGAAGGATATTGTCTATTTTTCGCCATTTGATCCGAAGGATATTTCGCAGGCAATGCTTAAAATATTGGGCGACAAAGAGTGCGCGCAAAGAGTGGCACAAGCAGCGATGTTGCGCAGTGCCCGGTATGACTGGAAACTGACTGCGCAGGAAACCTGGGCGAGGATTATCGACTTGGGCGATAAATAAAACTAGGATGGGGTACGCATGAATCAGCAGAGAATTAAGAAGAATATTTTGGTCCTCGGGGCCTCCGGGATGCTGGGTAACGCAGTATTGAGGGTTTTTTCAGAGAGCGACGGGTTCGATGTGTTAGGAACCGTACGATCGAACCGCGCGCTAAAGTTGTTACCGCCGTCGGTCCAGCAGCGCTTGATTTCAGGTGTCGATGTCGAAAATGTGGATAGCCTCTTGGCAGTGTTTGGCCAAGTAAAGCCCGATGTCGTAATCAATTGCATCGGATTAGTGAAACAACTTTCGGAGGCTGACAACCCTCTTTCTGCTATACCCATCAATTCACTGTTGCCGCATCGTCTTGCGCGCGTGTGCGCACTATCTGATTCGCGACTTGTGCACATGAGCACAGATTGCGTTTTTTCAGGAGTGAAAGGGATGTACTGCGAGGCGGATATTCCGGATGCGACGGATCTTTATGGACGAAGTAAGCTTTTGGGGGAGGTTGATTATCCAAATGCCATTACTTTGAGGACGTCGATCATCGGCCACGAACTGGAAGGCGCGAGGAGTTTGGTCGGATGGTTTCTTTCGCAGAGCGGGTCGGTTAGGGGGTTCAAAAAAGCATTATTTTCAGGCCTGCCAACGGTCGAGGTTGCCCGCCTCATTCGTGATTTTGTCTTGCCAAATGCGCAGTTGCGTGGGCTCTATCATGTGTCTGCAGACCCGATCAACAAATATGACTTGTTGAGGCTTGTGGCGGATGCATATGGGAAGGTTATCGATATCAAAGCCGACGAAAGTTTTGTGATTGACCGTTCGCTCGATTCTTCACGGTTTCGCTCAATTACCGGATTTCAGCCAAAGCCATGGGGTGACTTGGTGCAATCCATGAAGGAATTCGGCTAATTCATTTTTTAAAGGTGAATCATGTTCAAGAACAAGACTCTATTAATAACCGGTGGAACCGGTTCATTTGGAAACGCTGTTCTCCAGCGCTTCCTGAATTCCGACATTTCTGAGATCCGGATATTCAGTCGCGACGAAAAAAAACAGGAGGACATGCGCATCTCATTGAATAGCGATAAGTTGAAGTTCTACATTGGTGATGTACGCAGCTATGACAGCATACATGATGCCCTGCGCGGAGTTGATTATGTATTCCATGCTGCGGCCTTGAAGCAGGTGCCGTCATGCGAGTTCTACCCGATGGAGGCGGTCCGTACCAACGTGCTGGGTGCCGAGAATGTGATGCGAGCGGCGATTGCCAACGAGGTGAAACGTTGTGTTGTTTTGAGTACCGATAAGGCGGTGTACCCGATCAATGCCATGGGGATTTCCAAGGCGATGATGGAGAAGATGATGGTGGCGAAATCGCGCCTGTGTGATCCGGGTAAGACGGTGCTTTCTGCTACGCGCTACGGCAACGTGATGGCCTCGCGAGGTTCTGTGATTCCCCTGTTTTTGGATCAATTGCGAGCCGGCAAGCCGTTGACGATTACCGATCCTAGCATGACCCGCTTTCTTATGACCTTGGAGGAGTCAGTAGATCTGGTTCTTTACGCTTTTGAGAACGCGCGTCCGGGGGATATCTTCGTGCAGAAGGCGCCAGCTTCCACCGTTGGCGATCTGGCTCAGGCGATGAAAGAAATGCTTGGGGCGAAGAACGAAATCAAGATCATCGGCACCCGTCATGGTGAGAAGCTTTACGAGTCCTTGTTGTCTCGCGAAGAAATGGCGCGCGCCGAAGACCTTGGTGGTTACTACCGGGTGCCGGCAGATTCGAGAGACCTCAACTACGCCAAGTATTTTGTCGAGGGCGAGACAGACGTTTCTAAACTGGAGGACTACACCTCGCACAACACCGAGCGGCTCAATGTGGATGGCGTAAAGAAGACACTGATGAAGTTGGAGATCATTCGCGAGGCCGTCAATGCGTAAGTTGAAGGTGATGACAATCGTCGGCACGCGGCCCGAGATCATCCGCCTGTCGCGCGTTATGGCGAAACTCGACCGGCATTGCGATCACGTGATTGTGCACACCGGCCAGAACTACGATTACGAACTGAACGAGGTGTTCTTCAGTGACTTGGGTATTCGCAAGCCGGACATGTTCCTAGAAGCGGCCGGCGCGACGGCGGCAGACACGATCGGGCAGGTCATCATGGCGGCCGACAAGGCGCTGCAGCAATATGAGCCGGAGGCCTTGTTGCTGCTGGGTGACACCAACAGTTGCTTGGCAGCCATTGCCGCCAAGCGGCGCAAGATTCCCATTTTCCACATGGAGGCAGGGAACCGCTGCTTCGATTTTCGGGTACCGGAAGAGATCAACCGGCGTATCGTGGATCACACGTCGGATATCAACCTCACCTACAGCGAGATTGCCCGCGAGTATCTCCTGCGAGAGGGCTTGCCGCCGGATCAGGTCATCAAGACGGGCAGCCCGATGCGCGAGGTGATCGAACATTACAAACCAGGGATTGATGCCTCGACGGTGCTGGAAAAACTCGGGCTTTCGGTGGGCCGATATTTCGTGGTCAGTTCGCATCGCGAGGAGAATGTGGATTCGCCAGAGAATCTGGCGAAGCTGTATGGCGTCCTGAATGCGCTGGCCGAGCACTATCGGGAGCCTGTGATCGTCTCGACTCACCCGCGCACCCGCAAGCGCATGGACGCACTGGGCTTGACCGCGAATCCGCTGGTCCAATTCCTGAAGCCGTTTGGCTTCCTCGATTACATCAAGCTACAAACCGAGGCTCGTTGCGTGCTGTCGGATAGCGGCACGATTACCGAAGAATCGTCCATCCTCAATTTCCCAGCATTGAACCTACGCGAAGTTCATGAACGGCCGGAGGGGTTTGAAGAGGCGGCAGTGATGATGGTTGGCATGAGCGTTGATCGAGTCATGCAGGGGCTGTCAATTCTCGATAGCCAGCCGAGGAGTGAGAATCGCGCACTGCGACTGGTTGATGACTACGCGCCGGACAATGTTTCGGAAAAAGTGTTGCGCATTGTTCAGAGCTATACCGATTTCGTGAATCGGAAGGTCTGGCGAAAGTGATAAACCGGCCATGCGCGTATTGATCGTCAGCCAGTATTTCTGGCCGGAGAGCTTTCGTATCAATGAGGTCGCAACTGCGCTTCGTGATGCGGGGTGCGAAGTTTGCATCCTGACCGGTCAACCCAATTATCCGGACGGGCAGGTGTTCGAGAGGTATTCAGCGTGTGCTATCACAGCCCAGAACTACCAGGGGTTGGATGTATTCCGGGTGCCGATCGTTCCGCGTGGCCGGGGCTCCGCGCTGCGTCTGATGATGAACTACTTGTCGTTTATCTTCTCGGCAGGTGTTCTTGGGCCTTGGTTGCTTCGTGGGCGTCTGTTTGATGCAGTCTTGGTGTTTGCCCCCTCGCCGATTCTTCAGGCAATTCCGGCGATCTGGCTGGCGAGATTCAAACGCGCAGTTTTGCTGACTTGGGTGCAGGATCTATGGCCGGAAAGCTTGAGCGCAAGCGGGTTCGTAAAGAACAGAACAATGCTCGAATGGGTTGGTGCCGTCGTACGCTGGATCTATCGCCACAACGATTGTCTTCTAGTGCAGTCCGAGGCATTCATTGCCCCTGTCACGGCAATCTCCGGCGGTACGCCTGTTCGATACCACCCGAATCCAGGCGACCTTGCTTCGGCAAATGCTCCGGAATCAGTAACAGAATTTCCGGTTGCGTTTGGCTCGGGGTTCAATGTCATTTTTGCCGGCAACCTCGGCACGGTTCAGGCACTGGATACGGTGCTGCAGGCCGCAGTGCTGCTTCGGTCCGAGCACGATATCTCTTTCATTCTGGTCGGTAGCGGCAGCCGTTCGGATTGGCTGCAAAGCGAGATTGCTCGTCTGGGCCTGGAAAATGTCAGGCTTGCCGGGCGCTTCCCTCTCTCGGCGATGCCGGCCATTTTCGAGAGTGCCTCGGCGCTTCTCGTCAGTCTGGTTCGCAGCCCCATCATGCGCCAGACGGTGCCTAGCAAAGTGCAGGCTTACTTGGCTGCCGGGAAGCCGATCATCGCAGCATTGGATGGTGAAGGTTCGCGTATTGTCGAGGAGGCTGGCGCGGGAGTGACGTGCCCTGCAGAAAATGCGGAAGCGCTGGCTGTCGTGGTGAAGCAATTGCGTGACATGCCTATTGGGGAGCGCGAGCGGATGGGAGCGAATGGAATCGCGTACTACCAGAAGAACTTCGAGCCAAGGATGTTGGCGAAGCGGCTTAAGCAAATCTTGAACGATACGTCGCGGAGGCCACGATGATACTGGTGACAGGCGCCTCGGGGTTCGTTGGGCGGCCCCTGGTTCGACGGCTGGTTGAGCGAGGTTCAGTCAGAGTCACTATGCGACGGCCATTGCCAGAGAAGCTGCCGGAGGGTGTCGACGTTGTTCGGGGCGAGTTGGCGACCGATCAGGAGTGGTCAGGGGCCCTGTCTGGCGTCGATAAAGTGGTGCACTGTGCTGCACGCGTTCATGTCATGAACGATCAGGCAGCTGACCCCTTGACCGAATTCCGCCGTGTGAACGTCGACGGCACGATGCGTCTCGCCCTGCAGGCGGCGCAAGCCGGCGTCAAGCGCTTCGTTTTTCTGAGTTCAATCAAGGTCAATGGCGAAGCGACGCAGCCGGGGTATCCATTCCTGGCGGACCAGCCACCGGCACCGGAAGATCCATATGGGATTTCCAAAAGGGAAGCAGAGGAGGGGCTGCGCACGCTTGCACAGGAAACCGGCATGGAGGTGGTCATCATCCGGCCGCCTCTGGTCTATGGGCCCGGCGTGAAGGCGAACTTTCTGGCCATGATGCGCTGGTTGAAGCGCGGAATTCCGCTACCGCTGGGGGCGGTGACGGAGAATCGACGCAGTCTGGTGGCGCTGGATAACCTGGTCGATCTCATCGTCACCTGCCTCGACCACCCTGCCGCGGCCAACCAGACCTTTCTGGTTTCCGATGCGGAGAGCCTTTCGACTGCAGCATTACTGCGTCGCATGGGCGATGCCATCGGCCGGCCGACACGGCTGATTCCGGTGCCGGTGCCAATGTTGCAGTTGGGCGCGGGGCTGCTCGGCAAGCGGGGCATGGCGCAGCGCCTGTGCGGTTCGCTGGAGGTTGATATTTCCAAAACCCGGGATCTTCTTGGTTGGGCGCCGTCGATCAGCGTCGATGAAGGCTTGCGGCAGACGGCGGAAGCCTTCATGCAAAGCTGAGTGAGTAATGCAGAGAGTGATATGAAGCGATTGTTTGATCTGGCGCTCGGGCTGTGCGCCGCGCTGGTTCTTGCGCTGCCGGTACTGCTGGTGGCGGTGCTTGTTCGGTTGACTTCGCCGGGCCCGGCGCTGTACTGGTCGGATCGCGTGGGCAAGGGCAACCGGATCTTCCGTATGCCTAAATTCCGCAGCATGCGGGTAGGTACGCCGGCGGTGGCGACGCATCTTCTAGCAGATCCTAAGGCACATCTGACACCGATCGGTTCGTTCCTGCGCAAGTCTAGTTTGGATGAGTTGCCGCAGTTGTGGAGCATTCTCAAAGGGGACATGAGTTTTGTCGGCCCGCGGCCCGCGTTGTTTAATCAGGATGATTTGATCGCGCTGCGCACCGAATGCGGTGTGCATGAGTTGGTACCCGGATTGACTGGTTGGGCGCAGGTTAATGGGCGAGATGAGCTCCCGATCCCCGAGAAAGTGAAATTGGATGCTGAATACCTGCAGAGAAAGTCGTTAGTATTCGATATTCATATTCTCTGGCTCACTTTCGTTAAAGTATTGCGACGTGATGGGGTGTCGCATTGATGTCGCGAGATTATCCGTGGTGCTGGCGGTCATGGCTGCTCGGTGGCTGAGGCAGTACTTGCTGCCGGTGTATCTGAGCTTGTTGGGTTCCGTGATGACGCTTTTCCGAAAACGGAGCCTGTTTGGGGAATCCCTGTGTTTTGAAAAATGGCTGACTGGAAGTTGTTTAAGGAACAAACCGACAGTTGGTTTGTAGCAATCGGAAATAACGCGGTGCGTGCCACAGCATTTCGTCTTCTTGAGGATGCTGGCCTAACTTTAGCAACAGTGATGCATCCCCGGGCGATGGTTTCTCCTCGGGCTACCCTTGGTAACGGTTCCACCATTATGGCGGGCGCGGTTGTGGGCGCAGAAGCCATCCTTGGACTTGGGGCGATTGTTAATAGCGGTGTAGTGGTAGATCACACACTGCTGTGTGGGCGATTTTGGTCATCTCGGAGTTGGGGCGGTTATGGCCGGTGGCTCGGTTCTTGGTAAGGGGGCGTGGATGCAAGCGAGCTCGGCTCTAGGATATGGCGTAGTGATTGAGCAAGACCGCATATTGGTGCCGGGAGAGATCGCGCGATGATTAGAGTGGTTTCTGCTTTGTGGCATGGTTTTTGAGTAAAAATTCTTTGGATGGCGCAATAATTCGGGGTGTCAATTTGTGGATAATTGTGGGGTGGCTCTGAGTAGTGGAATGCTGATGGTCATTTTTTGGCAATTTATCGAAACGAGCGAAGAAGTTGGTATTTCAAGGATAAAAAAATGAGTGAGAGCGAAGTGGTTCGGGATGATGAAATTAGCTTGCGTGAGCTAGTAATGACATTGATTGCCGCGTGGAAAGTATTGGTTGCAGGTGGTTTGGCTGGACTGGTGATTGGCGCTGCGGCGTGGTTTGTTCAAGGCTATAAAGGAGAAATGACGAATTACGTTCGCCAGGGGGCGTTGAACGTGGTCTCATGGAACGCTTTGGTCGCGGGCTTTCCAGGGCTTGCCGCGGCGCAGCTCGAGGTTGCAGGTGGCAAGGAAAGAAATGCGCGCGCCCTGGCAATGATGGGAGTGCCTGCCTGGTGGAAAACTAACGTTTCTCCCGCGTATGTGCTCTCCAAGAGCGATATCAAGGATCTTGCAGGCATTAGTAAGGCTGATCTCGATGCAGCCTCAAACAGCATCCAGCGAATTGCTGTGAAAGTGTCTGGCCGCTCGCGAGATGAGGTGAGGATCCTTGCAGTAGAGGTTGAGTCCTTCATCCGGAAAAGTGCCTTGTACCTCGCGCTTAAAAGCCAAATTAATGCGTATGAGCAGAGGACAGAGCAGCGCCCGGCGCAATTGCAGGAAGTCATTGCCAGAACGGAAAGGGAGTTGGTTTTCTTGGGGAAGCGTGTTGCTGTGCTTGAGGCATTGCGGCGGGAGTACCCGGATCAAAAAGGGGCAGCGTTCTCGCAGGTGATGGATCCAAAAGACTCTGCAGCCAAATTCTTGCCACTCAATACGCAACTCGTTGCGGCAAAGAGCGATCTTAATGAAGCACAGGAAAAATTAGCTCGCGCTCGCAGCGAGTTGGGCGAGATCGAGGTGTTGCGCAAATATACGGACAAGGCGTTAGGACTACTTGGCTCAAACAGCGATGGATTCGTCCTGGAGTCTGCCTTGCAAACAGAAGTGCGCGAACTTGCAAAGCAGGTCAGCGCTGAAAATCGTGATGGACAGTTGGCTGTTGCCAAGATCCAGAGTGACATCGATACAGCGATGGTTCAACGAGGGAAGTTGTTCGAAGGCCATCCCCATATTACTGTTGCACGGTCGGGGCTCGGCTTGCCTCTTGGTCTGGGCTTGATGGGGGGGCTAATGTTCGGTGTGCTTGCGATTTTTATTCGTAAGGCATTGCAACGTTGAAAATGGGTAAGGGGTTAGGATAGACGCAAGCGGCGGGGGACGGGCGTATAATCTCCCGTTTGATCTCTTACCATCGGCCCCGCCATGCAGGAAAAATACCAGCCTCAAGAAATCGAACTCGCCGCGCAGGCGCAGTGGAGCAAGAGCGCCGCTGCGCGTGCGGTGGAGGATGTCAGCCGCCCCAAGTACTACTGCCTCTCGATGTTCCCGTACCCGTCGGGCAAGTTGCACATGGGGCACGTGCGCAATTACACGATCGGCGACGTGCTGGCACGGTTTCATACCATGCTGGGTTACAACGTCATGCAGCCGATGGGGTGGGACGCCTTCGGTATGCCGGCGGAGAACGCCGCGATCCAGAACAACGTGCCGCCGGCGCAGTGGACCTACGCCAACATCGAGTACATGAAGGGGCAGTTGAACCGCCTCGGCTTTGCCATCGATTGGGAGCGCGAGCTGGCGACCTGCCGGCCCGAGTACTACCGCTGGGAGCAGTGGCTGTTCACCCGCTTGTATGAGAAGGGCTTGATCTACAAGCGTCTGGGGACGGTGAACTGGGACCCGATTGACCAGACCGTGCTCGCCAACGAGCAGGTGATCGACGGGCGCGGCTGGCGCTCGGGCGCGGTGGTCGAAAAACGCGAGATCCCCATGTACTACATGAAGATCACCGCGTATGCCGACGAGCTGCTGGCTGACCTCGACAAGCTCTCTGGCTGGCCCGAGCAGGTTCGCTTGATGCAGAAGAACTGGATCGGTAAGAGCGAAGGCGTGCGCTTTGCCTTCCCGTACGAGATTGACGGCCGAGCCGAGAAGCTGTGGGTGTTCACCACCCGTGCCGACACGATCATGGGCGTGACCTTCGTCGCCGTCGCCGCAGAGCATCCACTGGCAACGCACGCCGCGCAGACCAATCCCGAGCTCGCGGCCTTCGTCGAGGAATGCAAGCAGGGTGGTGTCGCCGAGGCTGATCTCGCGACGATGGACAAGAAGGGGATGCCGACCGGCATCTTCGTGACTCACCCGTTGACGGGCGAGAAGGTCGAGGTCTGGGTCGGCAACTACGTGCTGATGGGCTACGGCGACGGCGCGGTGATGGCCGTTCCTGCGCACGATGAACGTGATTTCGCTTTCGCCAAGAAATACGGCATTCCCATCGTCCAGTCGGTGAGCGAAAAAAGCGCCGACGGGCAAGAGAAGGCGTTCTCGACCGAAGCCTGGCAGGAGTGGTACGCCAGCAAGGATGGTTACTGCTTCAACTCCGGAAAATACACGGGCCTCGCCTACAAGGCCGCAGTCGATGCCATCGCCGCCGACCTTGCGGCGCTTGGCCTCGGCGAGAAGAAAGTGCAGTTCCGCCTGCGCGATTGGGGGATCTCACGTCAGCGCTACTGGGGCTGCCCGATCCCGGTCATTCACTGTCCGAGCTGCGGCGATGTGCCGGTGCCCGATGAGCAACTGCCGGTCGTGCTGCCCGAGAACGTCACCGTCACCGGCGCCGGCAGCCCGTTGGCCAAGATGCCCGAATTCTACGAATGCACGTGCCCGAAATGCGGCGGCGCGGCGCGACGCGAAACCGACACGATGGACACCTTCGTCGAGTCGTCGTGGTACTTCCTGCGTTATTGCTGCCCGGACAACGATCAAGCGATGGTCGACGAGCGCGTCGCCTACTGGTGCAAGGGCGGCATCGACCAGTACATCGGCGGGATCGAGCACGCCATTCTGCACCTGCTCTACTCGCGCTTCTGGACCAAGCTGATGCGCGACGTCGGCCTCTTCGGCACAGAACAGCTCGGCGAGCCCTTCGCCAACCTGCTCACCCAGGGCATGGTCGTTGCGCCGACCTTCTACCGCGAAGACGCGTTCGGCAAGAAAGACTGGATCAACCCGGCTGACGTTGAGCTGACTTGCGATGAGCGCGGTCGCCCGACCGCCGCGACGCTGCGTGCCGACGGCCAGCCGGTGGTGATCGGCGGCATCGAGAAGATGTCGAAGTCGAAGAACAACGGTGTTGACCCGCAGGCGTTGATCGACCAGTACGGCGCCGATACGGCGCGCCTCTTCATCATGTTTGCCTCGCCGCCCGACCAGTCGCTTGAGTGGTCGGACGCGGGCGTCGAAGGCGCGTACCGCTTCCTTCGGCGCTTGTGGCGCCTGGTGCACGAGCATGTCGAGGGTGGGCGGGTCGACACCTACCGCACCGGAGAGCTTTCGGCCGAACTCAAGACCTTCCGCCGCCAGCTGCACCAGACGATCGGCAAGGTTGCCGACGACTATGGTCGGCGCAAGCAGTTCAACACCGCGATCGCCGCAGTGATGGAGCTGCTCAACGCCTACGCCAAGCTCGGCGAAACGACGGCCGAGGCACGTGCTGTCCGCCAAGAAGCGCTCGAGGCTGTGGCCCTGCTGCTCTATCCCATCGTGCCGCACATTTGCGAAGCGCTCTACACCGAGATCAAACCTGGGCAAACTGTCGGGGCGCAGCGCTTTCCTCAAGTCGATGCCCAGGCGCTGGTGCAGGACGAAGTCGAACTGATGCTGCAGGTGAATGGCAAGTTGCGCGGCAGCCTGTCGGTGCCCGCCAGTGCCGACAAGGCGGCGATCGAGGCACTGGTGCTGGCGAGCGAAGTGGCGCAGAAGCATCTCGAAGGGCAGGCGCCGAAAAAACTGATCGTCGTCCCCGGACGTTTGGTCAACCTCGTGGTGTGATCAAGGAGCCGCGCATGCGTCGTTTTCAGTTCCTGATCGCGTTGCTGGCGCTGCTGGCCGGGCTTTCCGGTTGTGGCTTCCAGCTGCGCGGCGCCTACACCTTGCCCTACGAGAGTATTTACATCGCAGGTGCTGACTACAACCTGATCATTGCCGGCTTGAAGCGGGCGATCCGCGGGACGGGGTCGGCGCAGCTTGCCGAAAAGGCCAGCGAGGCGCAGGCGACCTTCCTGCCGACGAGCGAGATTCGCGAGCCGGTCATCCTCTCGCTGTCGAGTGCCGGTCGGGTGCGCGAGAAGCGCCTGCGCTACGTTTACGGCTACCGCATCGTCGATTCCAAAGGGCGTGATCTGGTGCCGCCGTCCTCGGTCGAGCTGTACCGCGACATCAGCTACGCCGACTCCGATGTCCTCGCCAAGACGCAGGAAGAAGACCTGCTCTGGCGCGACATGGAGAAGGATCTGGTGCAGCAGTTGCTGCGTCGGATCGCGACGGCGAAGCCGGTCACCCCGGAAGAAGACTAAACGCATGCAACTGCGCGGTGATCAGCTGGCGGCGCACCTCGAACGCGAGCTGCAGCCGGTCTATGTCGTCTATGGCGACGAGCCGCTCCTGGTCATCGAAGCGGCCGACGCGATCCGCTCCGCAGCGCGGCGCCAGGGGTTTGACGAACGCGAAGTGCTGACCGCCTTGCCGGGCTTTAATTGGAGCGACCTGGCGCATGCCGCGGGCAACATGTCGCTCTTCGGCGGGCGGACGCTGCTTGATCTGCGCATTCCTACCGGAAAGCCCGGGCGCGAGGGCAGCGCAGCGCTGCAAGATTACTGTGCGCGTCCGTCGCCCGATGCCTTGCTTCTGGTGACCCTGCCGGGGCTTGACTGGAGCGAGGAAAAAGCGGCGTGGCTCAAGGCGCTGACTGAGGCCGGGGCGGCGGTCAAACTCGTTCCGCCGGGATTGAATGACTTGCCGGCCTGGATCGGCGGGCGTCTGGCGCGGCAGCAGCAACGCGCCGGCAACGAGGCATTGCGGTTCATCGCCGAGCGCGTTGAAGGCAATCTACTCGCTGCGCATCAGGAAATTCTCAAGCTTGGCCTGCTGCATCCCGCGGGGGAAGTCAGTCTTGAGCAGGTGCGTGACGCGGTGCTGAATGTTGCGCGTTACGATCTGGACGGGCTGCGCGAAGCATTGCTGGCCGGTGATGTGGTCCGCTTGACGCGCACCCTGGACGGCTTGCGTCAGGAGGGCGAGGCGCCGCCGCTGGTGCTCTGGGCCTTGACCGAGGAAGTGCGCGCCCTTGCGCAGATCAAGGTGGCGCTGCAGTCCGGGCAATCGGTTGATGCGGCATTCAAGGAAGCCCGGGTCTGGGGAGCGCGGCAAGGTTTGCTGCGGCGGGCCTTGCAACGGGTCGAGGTGCGCGCGAGCCTCGCGGCATTGCGGCATGCGGCGCAGATCGATCGTTTGATCAAGGGTTTGGGCGGGCCGTCCGACGTCTGGGACGAATTTCTTCGCCTGGGGCTGCGCTTATGCTGAAGCGCGCCGAGGGCGTGCTTGGAGCGGTGGGGTAAGGCTGGGGGGACAGTAGGGCGTGCAGCAGAAGGTGAGGCCGGTGACGGCAGGGCCGCACGCCTTGGGAAGTAGCGCTCGGCTTACTTCTCGTCGGTGGGTTCGTCGGGCGCGAGGTGTTCCCAGAGGCAGTCGTCGCGCCATTCGCCCTCATCGTTGAGGCCGCGACAGCACTTCTCCTGCACCAGGCATTCCCCTTCGCACGCGTCTTCAATCACGACGACGCGTAACTCGGGATCGACCTTGCGTTCTCCGTCCCAGAAGCTGCAGGTCGCGCAGACCTTCACTTCAGCCGGGATAATTAGTTTTTGTTTGGTGTCCATCGATTGCGGGTGGTGCGAGTTTCGACAACCCTAAGAGTGTAACCCGTTCCGATGGTTCCATTAAGGGTTTTGTTTGATCATAATGATCCATTCCAGCGAACCTCTGCCGCGACCCGGCGTCCCATTTGCACTATGAACATCGAAGACTACATGCGCCGTGTCGGCGCCCAGGCCCGTTCCGCCTCGCGTGCCATCGCCTGCGCCGATACGCGCGTTAAAAATGCTGCTTTGCTTGCCCTGGCGGCCGCGATCCGGCGCGAACGCGCGACCTTGCTTGCTGCGAACGCCGAGGATGTCGCCGCGGCACGAGCCGCCGGGCTGGAGGCCGCTTTGCTCGACCGCCTCGCCTTGAGCGAGAAGAGCATCGAGGCGATGGCCGAAGGCGTTGAACAGATCGCCGCCTTGCCCGACCCGGTCGGCGAGATCGGCGAGCTCAAGTTCCGCCCGAGCGGGATTCAGGTGGGCAAGATGCGCGTGCCGCTGGGCGTCGTCGGCATCATCTACGAAGCGCGTCCGAACGTGACCGCCGACGCGGCGGCGCTGTGCCTTAAATCGGGCAATGCCGCGATCCTGCGCGGCGGCTCCGAGGCCATCCGCTGCAACCGCGCAATCGCCGCGCTGGTGCAGGAGGCGCTGGCCAGCGCCGGCCTGCCGCCCGAGGTCGTGCAAGTGATCGATACCACCGACCGGGCCGCGGTCGGCCAGCTCATCACCATGCGTGAGTACGTCGACGTGATCGTACCGCGCGGCGGCAAAGGGCTGATCTCGCGCCTGCTTGCCGAAGCCCGCGTGCCGATGATCCAGCACCTCGACGGCAACTGCCATGTGTACCTCGACGAGGCCGCTGATGCGGCGAAGGCTCTGCCCATCGTCGAGAACGCCAAGACCCAGCGCTACGGCACCTGCAACACCGCCGAGTCGCTGCTCGTGGCGCGTTCGCGCGCCGCCGAGTTGCTACCGTCCATCGGCGCGATGCTGGCCGACAAAGGCGTCGAAATCCGTGGCTGCGCCGAGACGCAGGCGTTGGTTCCGACCGCCGTGGCGGCGAGCGATGAGGATTACTTTACCGAATACCTGGCGCCCATCCTCTCGGTCAAGGTGGTCGCCGGCCTGGATGAGGCGATCGCGCACATCAACCATTACAGCTCGCACCACACCGAAAGCATCGTCACCGAGAACTACAGCGCCGCCTTGCGCTTCCTGCGCGAGATCGACTCGGCGTCGGTGATGGTCAATGCCTCGACGCGCTTCGCTGACGGTTTCGAGTACGGGCTGGGGGCCGAGATCGGCATCTCGACCGACAAGATCCACGCGCGTGGCCCGGTCGGCCTCGAAGGGCTGACCAGCCAGAAGTGGATCGTGCTCGGCACCGGCCAAGTGCGCGGCTGAGCGTCGCGCCAGCCGAGCTGGATTGCGGGAGGCGCATGGGGCTGGCAGAACAGTCTTTGCAGGTCTATCAGGCCATTGTTACCGCGCCGACGTTCAGCGTCGGCGTGCGTTGCGTCGAGGACGAAATCCTCGGCCTCGATTACCTTGAGCCCTGCTCGGAGATGGCGCCGACCAATGCGCTGGCCGCGGTGGCGATGCGCCAGCTGGAGGCTTACTTCATCGACCCGGAGGCCGCATTCGGACTGCCTTTGCGGCCGGCTGGAACGCCCTTCCAGCGGCGCGTCTGGGCCGAGATCGAGCGCATCCCCAATCGCACCACCCGCAGCTACGGCGATCTGGCACGCACGTTGCGCAGCGCACCACGCGCCGTCGGCCAGGCCTGCGGCGCCAACCCGTATCCGCTCGTCGTACCCTGTCACCGCGTCATTGCTGCGGGCGGGGCGCTGGGCGGATTCGCCCGCAACGGCGGCGGCTTCCTGCTGGACATCAAGCGCTGGCTGTTGGTGCATGAAGGCGTTGTGACGCGTGGCGGCTGAAGCCACCGCTCCCGAGCTTGCGCCGGCGGCGGCCGATCTGGCTGAAATCGACGCCTTCTGCGATGCCCTGTGGCTCGAGGACGGCCTCGCGCGCGCCTCGCTCGCCAGCTACCGCAGCGACCTCCTGCATCTGGCGCGCTGGCTGCGGGCGCAGGTGCCGGCTTGTGCGCTGATTGCGGCCGACGAGCTGGCGGTGATGCGTTTCGTTGCCGAGCTGTCGCGCACCCTGCGTGCGGCTTCGCAGGCGCGCTACATCTCGACCTTGCGCCGCTTTTATCGCCATCTGCACGCGCGCGGTCGTGTCGTCGCCGACCCGACGCTCAGGATCGTCCTGCCCGGCAAGCCTTCGCGTCTGCCCAAGGTGCTCAGCGAGCGACAGGTCGAAGCGCTGCTGGCCGCGCCCGACGTCAGCGCTCCGCTCGGGCTGCGCGATCGGGCCATGCTCGAGACGCTTTATGCCACCGGGCTGCGCGTCGCCGAGCTCGTCGGCCTGCGGTTGCACGAAGTCAATTTCGACATGGGCGTGGTGCGCGTCTTCGGTAAAGGCAGCAAGGAGCGGCTCGTCCCGCTGGGACAAGAAGCCGTTGACTGGCTGCGCCGCTACCTGCGCGTGGCCCGCCCGGCCCTGCTTGGCGAGCGGACGAGCGACGACCTTTTTGTCACTGCGCGCGGTGCGGCGATGACGCGCCAAGCCTTCTGGCAGCTCATCAAAAAATACGCCATCCCGGCGCAGATCGACCCGGCCCGCCTGTCGCCGCACGTCCTGCGGCACGCCTTTGCGACGCACTTGCTCAACCACGGCGCAGACCTGCGCGTGGTGCAGCTCCTGCTCGGTCATGCCGACATCTCGACGACGCAGATCTACACCCACGTCGCGCGCGAGCGCCTGAAAACGCTGCACGAGGTCCATCACCCGCGCGGCTAGTGCGCGGTCTGCTATCCTGCGGGCAGGTGATTGCTTCAGGTTCTGCCGATGAAAACCGAACACGCGCCGGAAACTCCGGCAACCCGCTTCCTGCGCCAGCAGCGCATCGCGCATTCGACGCACCTCTATGCCTACGAGCCGCATGGCGGAACGCGCGTTTCGGCGCGCGAGCTTAATGTCGGCGAGCATGCCGTCGTCAAAACGCTGGTGATGGAGGACGAGGCAGCCAAGCCGCTGATCGTGCTGATGCACGGCGACTGCAAGGTGTCGACCAAGGAGTTAGCGCGCCAGATCGGTTGCAAGAAGGTCGAGCCGTGTGCGCCCGAGACTGCCAGTCGTCACACGGGGTATCTGGTCGGCGGCACCAGCCCGTTCGGGACCAAGAAGAAAATGCCGGTGTATATCGAGAAGAGCATCCTCGATCTGCCGCTGATTTACATCAATGGCGGTAAGCGCGGCTTTCTGGTCGGCGTGCATCCGCACGACTTGATGCGCGCGCTAGCCCCGGTTGCGGTCAGTGTGGCCCTGCCGGGCTAAGCTTAAGCCGCGCGGCTGCGCTCGATCGTCACGCCGACGCGTTTGACGCCGCGCAGCACGCCGATCTTGGCGACCGAGACGCGCACCCAGGCGGCGCCGAAGTCTTCGAGCACGACGCCGGCAACATGTTCGGCGAGCTTTTCGAGCAACTGAAAGTGGCGGGTTTCGAGGTCGTGGCGCAAGCGTTCGACGACCTCGGCGTAATTGATGGTGTCGACGATGTCGTCACTGGCGCCGGCGCTGGCGGTCGAGGTGCCGATCTGCAGCGAAACTTCGAGGGTCTGCGGGATCGTTTGCTCGCGCGGGTAGATCCCGATCAGCGTCGAGAGCCGGAGTTCGTCGATAAAGATGATGTCCATGCGGCAGGGAGTGAAGTGGCGGGGCGCGTGGGCAGAGTACAATGGCAGCCCTTGCGCCAAGCGCGCATTTTAACCCAGTCGTCCACCGAAGAACGTCCGAACTCGCCATGACCTCTTTCGCGATCGCCCTTTCCGCCCTGTTCGCCGCCTACCTGCTCGGCTCCGTACCGTTTGCCGTGGTCACCAGCCGTGTGTTCGGGCTGGCCGATCCGCGCAGCTACGGCTCCAAGAACCCCGGTGCGACCAACGTTTTGCGCAGCGGCAACAAAAAGGCGGCCGCGCTGACCCTCTTGGGCGATCTGCTCAAAGGCTGGCTGGCGGTATTCCTGGCCCAGATGTTCATGGAGCGCGGCTTGTTCGGCGAAGGCGTTGTCGCGCTGGTGGCGCTGGCCGTGTTTTTCGGGCACCTCTACCCGGTGTTCCTCGGTTTCAAGGGCGGCAAAGGGGTGGCCACCGCGGCGGGAGTGCTCTTCGCCCTTGATCCTTTGCTCGGACTCGGTGTGCTGGGAACCTGGTTGGGCGTCGCCGTGGTGTTGCGTTATTCGTCGCTGGCGGCCTTGGTGGCCGCGGCCTGTGCGCCGCTGTACGCCTTTCTGCTGTGGGGCGGGGATAACCAAGTGGTGGCCGTTGGCATCATCGCCATGGCCTTGATCGGCAAGCATTGGGGCAACCTGCAGCGCTTGATGGCGGGCACGGAGCCCAAGATCGGCGCGGGCAAGAAGGGGGCTGCAACGCCCGTCCCGTCGGCCCCGGCGGCCAAGCCCGGGAAGTCGCGCAAAGGGCGTCGCTAAGCCGGTTTGCTTCGCGTGCGGGCTTGGATTCTTGCCCAGCGCGGCGTCAGCGGTTCAAGTCCAGCGGCCAGCGCGGGCGTACCGCAAAGGCGCCAGCGGTTTTCGCTTCGGCGCCGGATTTGAGCCGCAGTGCGCCGGCAAGCGCGATCATCGCGCCGTTGTCAGTGCAAAACTCGAGTTCCGGATAAAACACCTCGATGCGTGCCTTGGCCGCTTTGGCGTCAAGTTGGCGGCGTAGTTCGCGGTTGGCGCCGACGCCGCCGGCGACGACGAGTTGACCGAGGCCGCTGGCCTTGACGGCGCGCATGGCCTTTTTGACCAAGACCTCGACGATCGCATCCTGAAAAGCGCGCGCCACGTCGGCGCGTGTCTGAGCATCGAGTTCGGTGGCCTCCTGGCTGGCAAGGTGGCTGCGCACCGCCGTCAGCACGGCGGTCTTGAGGCCGCTGAAACTGAAATCGAAATCGCCGGAGTTGAGCATCGGGCGTGGCAGCTTGAAGCGATCCGGGCGGCCTTGTGCCGCCAGTTCGGCAAGCACCGGGCCGCCGGGGTAGGGCAGGCCGAGTAGCTTGGCGGTCTTGTCAAAAGCCTCGCCGGCAGCGTCGTCGAGCGTTTCACCGAGCAGGGTGTAGTGACCGATGCCGTCGACGCGCATCAGTTGGCTGTGGCCGCCCGAAACGAGCAGCGCGACGAAGGGAAAGCACGGTGGGCGGCGCGAGAGCAGTGGCGAGAGCAGGTGCCCCTCGAGGTGGTGCACCGGCACGCAGGGGATGTCGAGGGAGGCGGCCAGGCCTTCGGCGAAGGCGGCGCCGACGAGCAGTGCGCCGGCGAGGCCCGGGCCTTGGGTGTAGGCGACGGCGTCGATGTCGGCGAGGGATGTGCCGCTGTCGGCGAGCACACTGCGCAGCAGCGGCACAGTGCGGCGGATGTGGTCGCGCGAGGCGAGTTCGGGAACGACGCCGCCGTAGTCGCGGTGCATGACGATCTGCGAGTGCAGGGCGTGAGCCAGCAGGGTGCCGGCATCGGCGTCGTACAGCGCGACGCCGGTTTCGTCGCAGGACGATTCGAGGCCAAGAATGAGCATGGGCGGGATTTTACCAGCCCGCAGGGCGGCGCGTTGGTTTCGATGTTGACAAAAGGCTTGGCTTTTCTTGTGCCTTTGATTAGAATGGCCGGCTCTGTTGTTGTCCGTCGAACCCCTGAAACTAGGATACATTGAATGCCTGCTATTCGCGTCAAGGAAAATGAGCCGTTCGAAGTAGCGATTCGCCGCTTCAAGCGTACCGTCGAAAAGACCGGTCTGCTGACCGAGTTGCGCGCCCGCGAGTTCTACGAGAAGCCCACGGCCGAGCGCAAGCGCAAGCTGGCGGCTGCCGTCAAGCGCCACCACAAGCGCATGCGCAGCCAGATGCTGCCGCCCAAGCTGTACTAAGCCTGGAGTGCTGACCACGCGACAGCCGCCTGTCTAGAGACGGGCGGCTTTTCGCATTTGTGCGTTTGCGTGGTCGTTGGGCGTCCGGCGTGCGTCTTGAGTGTGTGAAAAATAACCGCGGAGAGTGCTTGCGATGAGCCTGAAAGAACGCATCAACGAAGACATGAAATCCGCCATGCGGGCGCGCGAGACGGCGCGTCTGGCGGCGGTCCGCTTGCTCCTTGCAGCGATCAAGCAGAAGGAAGTCGACGAGCGCATCGAGCTCGACGATGCCGGCGTGCAGACGGTCATCGACAAGATGCTCAAGCAGCGGCGCGATTCGATCACGCAATACGCGGCAGCCGGGCGCGACGATCTGGTTGCGGCCGAGAAGTTCGAGGCCGAGGTGCTCGCGGCGTACATGCCCGCAGCGCTTTCCGAGGCCGAGATTGATGCCGCCGTTGCCGCCGCGATTGCTGCGACGGGCGCTGCGGCGCCTGGCGATATGGGCAAGGTGATGGCCGTGCTCAAGCCCGAACTGGCCGGTCGTGCCGACATGAGCGAAGTCTCCAAGCGGGTGCGCGCGCGTCTGGCTGCGGCTTGATCCGCGCTTGCGCGGGCTTTTTCCGGCGAAAGCGGCGGGCGGATGATTCCCGAGTCCTTCATCCAGGAGTTGTTGCATCGGGTCGACATCGTTGACCTGATCGACAAGCACGTCCCGCTCAAGAAAGCGGGCGCCAACTACGCGGCCTGCTGTCCGTTTCATAACGAAAAAACGCCGTCGTTCACCGTCAGCCCGACGAAACAGTTCTATCACTGCTTCGGTTGCGGCGCGCACGGGACGGCCATCGGCTTCCTGATGGAGTACTCCGGGCTCGGCTTCGTCGACGCGGTGCGCGATCTGGCACAGCAGGTCGGCCTGCAGGTGCCCGAGGATGAAGCGCGACGCCCGGGTGACGGGGCGCGTCTCACGGCGCTGACCGAGGTCATGGCCCGCGCTGCGCGCTACTACTACGAGCAGCTCAAGCGCTCGGACAAGGCGATCGCCTACCTCAAGCAGCGCGGACTGACCGGCGAGATCGCACAGCGTTTCGGGATCGGCTATGCACCCGAAGGTTGGCAGAACCTCGAGGCGGTTTTCGAGAATTATCAGGACGCCGCCTTGCAGAGCGCGGGGCTGGTGATCCGTAACGAACAGGGGCGGTGCTACGACCGCTTCCGGGATCGGGTGATGTTCCCGATCATGAACCAGAAAGGCGAGATCATCGGCTTCGGCGGCCGGGTGCTCGGCGCTGGTGAGCCGAAATACCTCAATTCGCCCGAGACGCCGCTGTTCGAGAAGGGGCGTGAAGTCTTCGGCCTGCCGCAGGCGCGCGCCGCGTTGCGCGAAACCGATACGGCAATTGTCGTCGAAGGCTACATGGACGTCGTGGCCTTGGCTCAGCATGGCGTCGGCAACGCCGTGGCGACGCTCGGCACGGCGACGACGGCGACGCATGTACAGAAGCTTTTGCGTCAGGTCGATCGCATCGTTTACTGCTTCGACGGCGACAACGCCGGCCGCAAGGCCGCCTGGCGCGCGTTGGAGAACAGCCTTGAGGCGCTGCCGGAGCAAAAGAGCATCGGCTTCGTGTTCCTGCCCGACGGCGAGGACCCCGACAGCTATGTGCGCGATCGCGGGCGCGAAGCGTTTGCGCGTTTGATTGCCGAGGCTTTGCCGCTCTCCGAGTTTATGCTGCGTGAATTGGCTGCACAGTGCGATATGACAAGCGCCGAGGGGCGGGCGAAGCTGATCGCCGACGCCAAGCCCTTGCTGTTGCGCTTGCAAACGCCGCTATTGCGACTACAGTTGGTCAAAAGACTAGCGGAGGCAAGTGGATTTTCCCAGCAGGAGGTCGAGCGCCTGTGCGAATTGCGCCCAGTGGCTCGCCCAGCCCCGGCGCGCGTGCCGCGCCAGGCGCCTTCCTTGCTGCGGCCTTTGCTGCGCTTGTTGCTGCAGAAACCGGAGCTGGCTCGAGAGTTGCCGCTTGCCGCGCTGCCTGCCGATTCGGCCGAGGCGCGCGCGGTGACGACTTTGTGCGAGACGATACGCGCGGCGGGTGAGCCAGTGCCGGGTTATGCGCTGTTGTTGGAACGTTTGCGCGGCGACGAGAACGAAGTGGTATTGCGCGAAGCCGCCGCCGATCTGATGCATCAGCCCTTGGCCGAGGATGGCTTGGATGCCGAATTTGCCGGGGTGGTCGAACGCTTGGTCGAGGCCGAGCGGCGTCGGGCTTTCGCAGCCTTGCAGGCCAAGGTGGGCCGGCTGGGCGTGGCGGGGCTGACGGAGGACGAGAAACGGCAGTACGTCGAAGCGCTGTGTGTTCGGCCTTCGCCGGTCAAAGAGCACTAAGTTGTGATATAATTTCAGGTTTTTCCAGTTTAACGCTAACCGGGACGTGGTCATGGCAAGGGAAAAAGTCGCAAGCAACAAGTCGGCCAAGGCAAAAGCGGCCGACCTCCTGGCGCAAATCAGCAATCAGCCGTCGCCGGTCGACGAGGAAACGCGCAAGACGCGCCTCAAGACCCTCATCAAGTTGGGCAAGGACAGGGGCTTCCTGACCTACGCCGAAGTGAACGACCACCTGCCGGACGACGTCGTCGACGCCGAGCAGATCGAAAGCATCATCAGCACCTTCAGCGACATGGGCATCCAGGTCTACGACGAGGCGCCCGATGCCGAGACGCTGCTGATGTCCGACAACGCGCCGACCGTCGGCGCCGATGATGCCGACGTCGAAGAGCAGGCCGAACAGGCCCTGTCCACCGTCGATTCCGAATTCGGTCGCACTACCGACCCGGTGCGCATGTACATGCGCGAGATGGGCTCGGTCGAACTGCTGACCCGCGAAGGCGAAATCGAGATTGCCAAGCGCATAGAAGACGGCCTCAAGCACATGATCCAGGCGATCTCCGCCTGTCCGACGACGATCGCCGAAATCATCGACTGCGCCGACAAGATCGCCAAGGACGAGATGCGCATCGACGAGCTGATCGACGGCGTGATCGACCCGAATGCCGACGAAGTGCTCGAGGAACTGGCCGAGGAAGAGTCGAGCGTCGACGCCGACGAGGATGACGACGACGACGGAGATGGCGGCGATGGTGCAGCCAGCTCGGCCTCGCTGCTCAAACTCAAGGAAGACGGCCTCGCCCGTCTCGCCGAGATCAAGGCGTTGCACGGCAAGGCCGTGTCCACGCTGCAGAAGAAGGGCTCGCAGGACAAGGCCTACCTCAAGCTGCAGCAGAAGATTCTCGAAGAAATGATGGCCATCCGCTTCACCTCCAAGGCCATCGAGCGCCTGTGCGACTCGGTGCGATCCATGGTTGAGGAAGCGCGCACGTGCGAGCGCAAGATCCAGCGCATCTGCGTCGACACCGTGCGCATGCCGCGCCCGCACTTCATCAAGGTCTTCCCGGGCAACGAACTGAACCTCGAATGGGTCGAGAGCGAACTTGCCTCCTCGTCCAGCAAGGCTTACGCCGGCATCCTCTCGCGCAACGGGCCGAACATCATTGAAGAGCAGAAGAAGCTGCTCGCCTTGCAGGACCGCATCGGCATTCCGCTCAAGGAACTGAAAGACATCAACAAGCAGATGTCGACCGGCGAAGCTAAGGCGCGTCGTGCCAAGCGCGAAATGACCGAGGCCAACCTGCGTCTCGTGATCTCGATCGCCAAGAAGTACACCAACCGCGGCCTGCAGTTCCTCGACCTGATCCAGGAAGGCAACATCGGCCTGATGAAGGCGGTGGACAAGTTCGAATACCGTCGCGGCTACAAATTCTCGACCTACGCGACATGGTGGATCCGGCAGGCGATCACGCGTTCGATCGCCGACCAGGCGCGCACCATCCGCATCCCGGTGCACATGATCGAGACGATCAACAAGATGAACCGCATCTCGCGCCAGATTCTGCAGGAAACTGGCGTCGAGGCCGATCCGGCGACGCTGGCCAAAAAGATGGACATGCCGGAAGAGAAGATCCGCAAGATCCTCAAGATCAGCAAGGAGCCGATCTCGATGGAGACGCCGATCGGCGACGACGACGATTCGCACCTCGGCGATTTCATCGAAGACCAGGCCACGCTGGCGCCAACCGACGCCGCGCTGTTCTCCAGCCTGCGCTTCATCACCAAGGACGTGCTCGATACGCTGACCCCGCGCGAAGCCAAGGTGCTGCGCATGCGCTTCGGCATCGAAATGAACACCGACCACACCCTCGAGGAAGTCGGCAAGCAGTTCGATGTCACGCGTGAGCGGATTCGTCAGATCGAAGCCAAGGCCTTGCGCAAGTTGCGTCATCCGTCCAGATCGGACAAACTGCGCAGCTTCCTCGACAGCGGCAACCAGTAAGCCGTCGTCGTCGCCATGCGCCCGCGGCGCTCCGGAATCCTCCGGCGCGCCGCGTTCGAATGCGGGCCTGTAGCTCAGTTGGTCAGAGCAGAGGACTCATAATCCTTTGGTCCAGGGTTCAAGTCCCTGCGGGCCCACCAGTAAAAACAAGCACATCGTCCACTTGTTCGTGAGTGGCGCTGTGCTTGTTTTCTTTGTGCCGGCGGCGTGTAGGTTGAGTGTCTGGCGCGATGTTTTTTTCTTGCCCAAACATGCTGCTTTTTTGTTCTGTTCATCTGGATAGCTTGTCTAATGTAAGACTGCGGCACAATTTGCGACAAGGCCCTATTTGATGCGTTCGTACCTGCTGCTTGTACTCGTCTCCGTTTTTTGCGGCGGCTGCTCGGTGGTTGCCGTGGCAGATGCTGCGGTAACGGTTGTTGCAACGACGGTCAGCGTTGGGGCCACGGTGGTCGGTGCTACGGTTGATGTGGCGGCAGCGGGTGTTAAGGCAGTTGCCGGAAGTTCAGACGAAGACAAATGATGGACTGATGGCAGGCGAAGGCGACACTCCGCAGATCCACCATGAAATAAGGTAGGGGATAGCAAGCCGAGGCTTGCTACCCCTTGTTTTTTGCGTCCGGCGTCGTCAGCAGGGCGCGCAGTTCGGCGTAGTCCTGGGTCGGATTTTGCTGCTCGGCAAGCGGCAGCGTGGCGCGGCCGAGTTGGCGGTAGAGCTGCGACAGCTCGGGATGGCGCGCCAGGCTGTGCAAGTGGGCGCTCACCGTTGCGGCATCGTTGCGGGCGATCGGGCCGGTGAGCGCGGCGGCGGGGCCGAGGCGGGCAACGTTGGCCAGGGTCTGCGCCATCAGCCGGTGCACGAGCGGCAGCGCTTGTGCCGCATCCATCCCGGCCAGATGCGCGGTGTCGAGCGCGAGTTGGCTCAGCGTCACCAGGTAGTTCGAGGCCACGCACAAAGCAGCGTGATAGGCCGCCTTGCCGCCGGGCGCGAGCCGGAAAGGGGCGCCGCCGAGGGCTTGGGCGAAGGCTTCCAAGGTTTGGCAGGCCGGTTCGTCGCCTTCCAGTGCGCAAGGCGTGCCGGCGAAGCTGCGCATGGCGAGCGTCGGATCGGCAAAGGAGAACACCGGGTGCAGGCTGGCGATTTGGGCGCCGTGGTGGCGCAACGGCGCCAGCAGTTCCGCGCTGCCCGCGCCGCTGCAATGGAAAACCACGTCGCCCGGACGGATGCCGCCACATGCGGCCAGAGCTTCGGCGACCTCGGCAATGGCGGTGTCGGGAACGGCGATCAGCCAGAGCTCGGCCGGGGGCAGTTGTTCCAGCGCGCACACCGCGCCTTCACCGATGAAGGCCTGCGCTTCGGCGAGCTGGGTGCGACCGGCGATGCCAGCGATGCGGTAGCGCGCGCTTTGCGCGCACAGGCGGGCCAGTGTCCGGCCCAGGCGGCCGGGGCCGATGAGATTGAGGCGCAAGGGGGGCGACGCGGCGTCGGGGTCAGGGCTGGGCATGGGCGTTTCGTTGGGCGCCGAGGTCGGTGGCGAAAAAATCAGTGGCGAAAGGCGTGGGCTGGACGCGCCGTGGGGCGCGCTCTGGCGCCGGGCTGGAGGCCAATGTTTACGCGGCTTCCGGCGGTGCTGGATGGCAGGCGCAGGCTTCGCCGTGTGCGGCGGCGACCAGCTCGTGGAGGATGCCGCAGGGGCCGTCCGTAGCGTGCTGGCAGCGCCGGCGCAGCGCCGCGAGCTGCTTTTCCAGCGCCTGCATGCTCAGCAAGCGGGCGTGGACGCGCGCAAGCTGGGCGTCGATCAGGGCGTTGATTTCCGGGCAGGCGTTGTCGTCGCTGTGGGTAAAGTCGAGCAGGCGCTGGACGTCGGCCAGCGGCATGTCGAGCGCGCGGCAATGGCGGATGAAGGCCAGGCGTTCAAGGTGGGCCGCGCCGTAGGCCCGGTAGCCGTTGCTTTGGCGGGCCGGGGGCGGCAGCAGGCCGGCCTTTTCGTAGTAGCGGATGGTTTCAACCTCGACGCCGGTGGCCCGAGCGAGTTCGCCGATGCGTAGTGGGGGGCTCATGTCGATCTCCTTGCGTTCAGTCTAACCCAGGCTCGACCCTGAAGCGACTATAGGGAGTAGCGGGGGCAACGCAGAGAAGCGAGCGCACATTGGTGATCATGCTCGAACCACGGTCACTGGCGCGCCCGAAACGTCTCGGCGCGTTCGCCGGATGCTGCCTAGGGCAGCCATGCCCCGAGCGGCGCGGCGACGAGGACGACCAGCCAGGGCGGCCAACGCCAGCGCACCAGCGCGGCGAAGGCCAGGAGGGCGAGGCCGAGGTCGCTCGGCTGGCGGATCGCGCCGGTCCACACCGGGTTGACGAAGGCCGCCAGCAACAGGCCGACAACCGCGGCGTTGATCCCGGCCAGGGCTGTTTGCGCCCCGGCGTTGCCGCGCAGGCGGACCCAGAAGGGCAGGGTGCCGGCAACCAGCAGGAAGGACGGGGCGAACACCGCGAGCAGACACAGCATTCCGCCGAGGGCGCCGTTCGGGGCGCCGTTCATCGCCGCGCCAAGAAAGGCGGCGAAGGTGAAGAGCGGGCCGGGAACCGCTTGCGCAGCGGCGTAGCCGGCGAGGAAGAGGTCGCGGCTCACCCAGCCCGGGGCGACCACTTCCGCCTGCAGGAGCGGCAGCACCACGTGGCCGCCGCCGAAGACCAGCGCGCCGGCGCGGTAGAAGGCGTCGATGCGTTCGATGGCCGGGCCGCCGCCCCAATGCGCGAGAATCGGCAACGCGACGAGGAGCAGGAAAAACACGGCCAGCCAGAGAACGGCGGCGCGCAAGCCGATGCCGACCGTCAGCGGCGCCGATGCGGCCGGCGGCGTCGGCTTGAACAGCGCCAGACCGGCGAGCCCGGCAAAGGCGATGACCAGCAACTGCGTCAGCGTGGCCGGAAAGAGCAGCACGCAGAGCGCCGCCAGCCCGGCCAGGGCGCGACGCGGCGTGTCGGCGCAGAGGGCGCGGCCCATGCCGAGCAGGGCCTGGGCGACGACGGCGACGGCGACCACCTTCAGACCGTGCAGGGCGCCGGCGGGCAAGCCCTGGCCGAAATGCACGAGGCCGAGGGCGAAGACCACGAGCGCCGCCGCCGAGGGCAGCGTGAAGCCGCACCAGGCTGCCAGCGCGCCCGGATAGCCGGCGCGGGCGAGGCCCAGCGCCATCCCGACCTGGCTGCTCGCCGGGCCGGGCAGGAATTGGCAGAGCGCGACCAGATCGGCGTAGGCCGGCGCGTCGAGCCAGCGCCGACGCTCGACGAACTCGGCGTGGAAATAGCCAAGGTGCGCCACCGGGCCGCCGAACGAGGTCAACCCGAGACGCAGGAAGATCAGGAAGATCGCCCAGGGCGAGCGGGCGCGGTCTTCCTCGGCAGCGTCGGGCGCGGGCGGCACGCTCAGGTCGCGGTCCAGAGGGCTTAGCGGAAGCGGTTGATCAGGTCGCGGGTGTCCACCGCGGCGCGGCGCGCGGCTTCAGCGTAGGCCTCGTCCTTGCCGGCGTAGAGGATGGCGCGCGAGGAGTTGATCATCAGTCCGGTGCCGGCGGCCGTCTTGCCGGCCTTGAGCGTGGCCTCGACGTCGCCACCCTGAGCGCCGATGCCCGGCACCAGCAGCGGCATCTCGCCGACGATTTCGCGCACGCGGGCGATCTCGCCCGGGAAGGTGGCGCCGACGACCAGCGCGCACTGGCCGGTCGTGTTCCAGTCGCGGGCGATGATCTCGGCCACGTGTTCGTAGAGCTTCTTGCCGCCGACGTCGAGGAACTGCAGGTCGCTGCCGCCGGGGTTGGAGGTGCGGCAGAGGAGGATCACGCCCTTGTCCTTGTAGGCCAGGTAGGGCTCGACCGAATCTTTGCCCATGTAGGGGTTCACCGTCAGCGCGTCGGCCCGGTAGCGCTCGAAGGCTTCGACGGCGTACTGCTCGGCGGTGCTGCCGATGTCGCCGCGCTTGGCGTCGAGGATCACCGGCACGCCGGGGTGGCGGGCGTGGATGTGCGCAATCAGATCCTGCAACTGGTCTTCGGCGCGGTGCGCGGCGAAATAGGCGATCTGCGGCTTGAAGCTGCAGACCACGTCGGCGGTGGCGTCGACGATGGTCTTGCAGAACTCCAGGATGGCGTCGGGACGGCCCTTGAGGTGGGCGGGAAACTTGGCCGGATCGGGGTCGAGACCGACGCAGAGCAAGGAGTTGTTGGCCTGCCAGGCGGCGGAAAGGGCAGCGATGAAAGTCATGGAGGTTCCAGTCGAAAGGCGGACAAAATTGATTTTTTTCGCGCAGAGGGGATGCTTGTGGAGCGAAATAGCGCTATTCTCGCATTGACTCGCTTCCGGCGCACCCCGATTGGGGACCCGGAAGGGTGGGCGGGGGAGGGAACCGTGGCGACGCACTTGGTCATCAGAACCGGCGCGCGCGGCCTCGCAAAGAAAGGGCGGCGGGACTTTGAGTTTCCGCCGCCCACTAAGAAAACATGGCCTCCAGGGCATCCAGGGAAAACACGAACATGAGCCTCCGCAAATTCGGTGCGCTGCTTTTCGCTTGTGCGCTCGTCGGCTTCATCCCTGCAGGGGCGGCTGAGGCCGCAACGCTGCGTCAGGTTTTCGAAGCGGTCAATCAAGCGGTCGTCGTCGTCCGCACCGAATCGAGCGCCCCCGCGCCCAAGGGGGGCTGGACGTCCGACGAGGGCCTCGGCTCCGGCGTGCTGGTCAGCGCCGACGGCAAGGTGATGACCGCCGCCCACGTCGTCCAGACCGCCGATCGGATCGAAGTTTTGTTCAGCGACGGCCAGCGTTCGCCGGCCCGCGTCGTCTCCTCGCTGGTGCGCGCCGACGTGGCCCTGCTTGAGCTCGAACGGCCGCCGCGCGGCATCACCCCGGCGCGGCTCGGCGATTCCTCGCAGGCGCATGTCGGCGACCCGGTGTTCGTCGTCGGTGCCCCGTACGCGCTCTACCACAGCCTGACCAGCGGCCACCTCAGCGCCCGGCGCAAGCTGAGCGGCGCGTTCACCGGCGGCGTGCCGGTCGAATTCCTGCAGACCGACGCGGCGATCAACAGCGGCAACTCGGGCGGGCCGCTGTTCGACATGGACGGCCGGGTGATCGGCATCGTCAGCCACATTCACTCGCGCTCGGGCGGTTTCGAGGGCCTCGGTTTCGCCGTCGCCTCCAATGTCGCCAAGTGGGCGCTGCTCGAACGCCGCGCCTTGTGGACCGGCATCGAAGGCAGCCTGCTCACCGGTTCGCAAGCCGCGCTGCTCAACGTGCCGCAGCGCGAAGGCCTGCTCGTGCAGCGCATTGCGCGCGGTTCGCCGGCCGACCGCCTGGGCCTGCGGCCGGGGCGCGTGCCGGCGGTGATCGACGGCGAGGAATTGCTGCTGGGCGGCGACATCGTCCTCTTCATCGGCGACCTGCAGGTCAATTCCGACCCCGAGCAGCTCCAGCGCATCGACGACGCCCTGGGGCGCATGGGGCGCGGTCAGACGGTGAGCGTGCGGGTGCTGCGTGAAGGCCAGGTGATTGACCTTTCCCTGACCCTTCCCTGAGCGAAGCGCAGCGCGCCAGGCCTTCACGCCCGCCGTGCTCGGCGCCGCGGGGCGGCTCGTGTCTGTCATAAACTGCTAGAATCTTCCGAGCTCTCACGCGCGGAGGTTTCCCATGCGGTACCCGGCCTGGTTGGTGCAACGCGGTGTGTTGGTGCTGGTCTCGGCGGCGGTAGTGCTCGGGCTGGCGGCCTATTTCCTGTGGCCTGCCCGCGACGCCGAGCCGCCCGCGCCCGCCGATGCCGTCTTCGAGCTGGTCGATGCCGCGCACCGCGAGCTCGACGGCTCACCGGCACTGGCCTTGTCCTTCTCGCTGCCGCTCGACGCCAAGCTCGATGCCGGACGCTTCGTGCAGGTGCTCGAAATGCCGCCGCGCCCCGAAGACGCCAAGACGCAGGCGCGCGCCGCCGAGGACGAGGACGAAGAGACCGTCGCGACGTCCCCGGCCGCTACCGGCGTCAGCCGCCGCGCTGAAGACACCCAGCTCGACGACGGCAAGCCGGTGTCGGGCGCCTGGGTGGTCGGTGACAACCCGCGCCTCCTGTTCTTCCCGCACATCAAGCCGCAGACGCGTTACGTGGTGCGCGTCCAGGCCGGCCTGGCGGCCAAGGGCGGGGCGCAACTCGCCGCCGAGCAGCGCGTCTCGATCCGCACCGCGGCAGTTGCGCCAGCCTTCTATTTCGCCAGCCGCGGCATGGTCCTGCCGGCGGTGCAGAACGGTGGCTTGCCGGTGACCACGGTGAACGTGCCCGAGGTCGACATCCAGTTCCTCAAGGTGCGCCCCGAACAGTTGCCGCGCTTCCTCGACCTCGTGGTCGCGGGCGCCCCGCGCCCGGCGGCGACGGACGACGAGGGCGACAACGCCTACTACGGCCGGACAGAACTGCGCGGCGCGGTCGGCAACTGGCAGCTCGATCAGTTGCACAGCATGACCGAAAGCGCTTTCGTCGGCCGCTTCCTGACCGAGCAGAAAGCCAACCGCCGGGCGGTGACCTTCATTCCGGTCGAGAGCATCGCCGCGCTCAAGTCGCCCGGCGTGTATGTCGCCGTAATGTCGCAGCCCAACCGCTTCCGGCACGAGTACCAGACGACCTACTTCTACGTCAGCGACCTCGGCCTGCACCTGCGCCAGTACGCCGGCAAGGGCGCCGATGCTTTCGTCAGTTCGCTGACGTCGGCCAAGGGCGTGTCGGGCGTCGAGGTGAGCTGGCTTTCTGCCGACGGGCGCGTGCTGGCGCGCGCCGAGAGCGATGGCGACGGGCGCGCCAAGTTCGCCGAACGGCCCAGGGATGCCAAGGTGGTGCTGGCGCGGAAAGGCGAGCAGCTGTCGCTGATCACGCTCAAGGAACCGGCGCTCGACCTCGCCGAATTCGACGTCGGCGGCCTGGTCTCGACGCCGGTGCGCCTCTTTGCCTACGCCGGGCGCAACCTCTACCGGCCGGGTGAAACTTTCGACGTTTCGGTCATGGCGCGCGACCCCGACGGGCGCGCGCTCCCGGCGCAGCCGGTGCAGGCGCTGCTGCGCCGGCCCGACGGCAAGGCGCAATGGACGGCCACCTGGACGGGCGACGAGAAATTCCCCGGCTACTACCGACGCGCCGTCGAACTCCCCGCCGATGCGGCCACCGGCTTCTGGACGCTCGAACTGCGCGCCGACCCGGCGGCCAAGCAGGCCAGCACCGCACTGCGCTTCGGTGTCGAGGAATTCCTGCCCGAGCGCATGAAGCTCGACCTGAGCACGCCGCAGGAACGGCTGTCCGCCGCCGACGGCCAATGGACGATCGGCGTCCAGGGCAGCTACCTGTACGGTGCGCCGGCCGCCGGCAACCGCCTGCTCGGGGTAATCAACGCCGAACGGAACAAGAACCCGCTCGAGAAAACGCTGCCCGGCTTCGTCTTCGGCGACGTCGAGGACGACACCGCCAAACTGCGCAGCGAGCTTTCCGAAGCCGCGCTCGACGTCGACGGCAAGGGCCAGGTCGAGATCGCGCTGGCCGAGTTGCGCAAGCCGCGCTCGCCCTACCTGCTGCGCGCCACCCTGAGCTTGCTCGAGAGTGGTGGCCGGCCCGTGGTGCGCAGCCTCGAACGCACGCTGTGGCCGGCGCCGGCCCTGGTCGGCCTGCGCCCCTTGTTCGTCGGCGCCTACGCGCGCGAAGGCGCGGCGGCCGAGTTCGAGGTCGTGCGCGCCAATCCCGAGGGGCAACTGCTCGCCGCCGCGGCGCTGCCGGTGCGCCTCTTCCGTGAGGACCGCAACTACTACTGGCGCTTCGACGACCAGCGCGGCTGGCACTCGGGCTTCACCGAGAGCGACGAGCTGGTTTATACCGGGCAGGTCGCCGTGCCGGCGGGCGGGCGCGGCAAGCTTGCGCTGCCGGTCAAGTACGGGCGTTACCGCGTTGAGGTGCTCGACCCCGACACCGGCTTCTTCAACCGCTTCCGTTTTTACGCCGGCTGGAGCGCCAAGGAGGACGAGACGCAGGGCGTGCGCCCCGACCGCGTGGCCTTGAAGCTCGATAAACCGGCCTACGCCGACGGCGGCACGGCCAAACTGACGATCACCCCGCCGCACGCCGGTGAAGCCGTCGTCACCGTCGAGGGCGACACGCTGCTGTGGATGAAGCGCCTCTCGATCGGCGCTGCCGGCACCACGCTCGACCTCCCGCTCGACAAAACCTGGCAGCGCCACGACCTCTACGTCACGGTGATGGTCCTGCGCCCGGGCAGCAGCAGCGACAAACCCGGCGCCGGGGCGACGCCGGCACGCGCCCTGGGCCTGCTGCACCTGCCGCTCGACCGCAGCGCGCGCAAGCTCGGGGTCGCGCTCGAGGCGCCGGCCAAGATGCAGCCCGACCAGCCGCTCAAGGTGAAGGTGAAGGTGCCCGACGCCAAGGGCGCCGCGCAGGCCATGGTCACCCTCTCGGCGGTCGATGTCGGTATCCTCAACATCACCAACTTCAAGAGCCCTGACCCCAACGCCTTCTTCTTCGGCAAGCTGCGCTACGGGCACGACCTTTACGACATCTATGGCCGCCTGATCGAGAAGCTTGACGGGCGCAAAGGCAAGCTCAAGTGGGGCGGCGACGCGGCGCCCAAGCCGACCAAGAACCTGCCCAAGAAAGTGCGCCTGGTCGACCTCTTCAGCGGCCCGGTGGCGCTCGATGCCAACGGCGAGGCCGAGATCAGCCTGCCCGTGCCGGACTTCAACGGCAGCCTGCGCCTGATGGCGGTGGCCGCCGCCGGCGAGCGCTACGGCATGCAGGAGGCCGAAGTCACCGTCGCCGCGCCGCTGGTGGTCGAGCTCGCGACGCCGCGCTTCCTCTCGGTGGGCGATTCGGCGCTGCTCGCGCTCGACCTGCACAACCTCGCCGGCGCGGCGCAGGAGGTGAAGGTCAAGGTCAGCAACGACGACGGCCTGCTGATCAAGAACGGCGAACAGAAAGTGAGCCTCAAGGACCAGGAAAAACGCGTCCTGCGCGTGCCGCTCGAAGCCGGATCGGCGCTTGGCCTCACCGAAGTCACGGTGCGCATCGACAGCGCGCTCAGCAAGATCGAGCGCCGCTTCCCGCTCCAGGTGCAGGCACCGACGCCGCGCCAGAGCGTGCTGCGGCGTTACGCGCTGGCCCCCGGCGAAACGGTCGAGATCAAGGAGGCCGACCTTTCCGGCTTCCTGCCGCAGACGGTGCTGGGCACGCTGGCCGTCTCCGACACGCCGCCGATCGACGTGCGCAGTGCGGTGCGCGGCCTGCTGACCTACCCTTACGGTTGCGCTGAGCAGACCACCAGCACTGCCTACCCGCACGTCTTCATCGACGAAGCTGCGGCCAAGCAGTTCGGCCTCAAGGCCTTCACCCCGGCGCAGCGCGCTGAAATGCTCGACAAGGCCATCGGCCGGCTGGTCGGGCTGCAAGCGCCGAGCGGCGGCTTCAGCCTGTGGGGCAACCTCTCCGAGTACCAGTACTGGCTCTCGGCCTACGTCGGCCACTTCCTGCTCGACGCGCGCGAGCAGGGCTTCACCGTGCCGGCCGAGATGGAGAAGAAAACCACCGACTTCCTCCTGCGCGGCCTGCAGGAAGGCGTCGCCGGGATGCCGCGCACGCCGACCAATCCCGGCGAGCAGGGCATGTGGGCCGACAGCCGCTACGCCGGCGCCGGGCGCTTCGGCGTGCTGGCCTACGGCGCCTACGTGCTGGCGCGCCAGGGCAAGGCGCCGCTCGCCACGCTGCGCACCCTGGCCGACGCCAGCGCCCAGGCGCACTCGGGCCTCGCCCTGGTGCATCTGGGCCTCGCGCTGAAGCTGATGGGCGACGAGGCGCGCAGCCAGACGGCCATCGCCGACGGCCTCAAGACGCAGCGGCGCAACGCCGGCTGGTGGGGCGATTACGGCAGCAACCTGCGCGACTGGGCGCAGATGTACGTGCTGCTCGACAAGCACGGCTTGAAGCCCGAGGGGCGCGAGAACCTGGTCGGCCTGGTCGCGGCCGAGGTGGAGAAGAACCGCTACCTCAGCACGCAGGAAAAACTATCGCTCTTCCTGCTTGGGCGCAGCTTCGCCGTGCCCAAGGCTGGCGAGAAGGCGGCCGAATGGGGCGCCGAGCTGATCCCGGGCGGCAAGGCCGCGGCAGCCCAGCGCCTGGGCGGGCAAGGCACGCAGTTCCTGCCGCTCGCTGGCGGCGAGCTCGCGGCCGGAATGACGCTGAAGAACACCCACCGCGAACGCCTCTTCGTCGAGATCAACTACGCTGGTAACCCGGCCAAGGCGCCCGCCGCGCGGCGCGAAACTTTCGACGTCACGCGCCGCTGGTACACCGCCGACGGGCAACTGCTCGGCAAGCGCGCGCTGCGCGTCGGCGAATCGCTGGTCGTGCGGGTGAACGTCAAGACGCGCGGCCGCGTGGTGAATGGCCTCGTCGTCGATTACGTGCCGGCCGGCGTCGAGATTGAAAACGCCAACCTCGCGCAGGGCGAACAGAACGCACTCCTCGTCGACGGCGTCGAGATCCGCAGCGCGATGCAGGATTCACGCATCAAGCACACCGAGTTCCGCGACGACCGCTTCGTCGTCGCCGCGCGCCTCGAAGGGCAGAACGACTTCTTCTACCGCGTGCGCGTCGTCACCCCCGGCAGCTTCGTCGTCCCGCCGACCTACGTCGAGGACATGTACCAGCCGATGGTGTATGGGCTGGCGGGGGGCGGGGAGCTTATTAACGTTGGAGAGGGTAAGTAATGGCTTCGGCTACGATCAAAATATTTCTTGTTCATGGGGATGCTAAGCGCCTCCGAACAGCGGAACTTTCAAATTGGACAGGGAAAGCACTTGCTGCGCCGAGAAATGAGTTTGATGGCTTGCTGGCACGTGAGGAAGCGCAAAGGTCAGGAGTGTATTTCCTTACAGGGTCCGACCAAGAGAGCAGTAAGGCGGCTGTCTATATCGGTGAGGCTGAATCGATACGGGATCGGCTGAAGAGTCACCTTGAAAAGGATTTCTGGAACCACGTCATTTTTTTCGTCAGCAAAGATGAGAATTTGACCAAAGCCCATGTCCGGTACTTGGAAGGGCGCTTGATTGAGCAAGCGAAGCAGATTGGACGTGCGACGGTGACGAACGCCCAGGGGAGTGGGGCAAAACTGCCGGAGTCCGATCGAGAGGATATGGAAATTTTCCTTGAGAAGATCCATCAGCTTTTACCAGCGCTGGGCGCTGATTTTCTCGTGCCGACTTCTGTACGTCTGATTGAGGGCTCTCTTCAGCATCCTCTTGTTTGCGAAATCAAAGGGCTTCGTGCAACCGGATCGCAAACCGCAACTGGCTTTGTTGTCTTGAAAGGGTCTCGGGCGGTCGTCGAAGCGCGCCCTGCTGCGCACAAATATCCTTGGATTGTTAATGCAAGAAAACGCTTGATCGACGAAGGTACATTGGTACAGGAGGGCGAAGTCCTCGTTTTTGCGCGAGACACTGAATTTCCGAGTCCGAGCACGGCTGCCGCCGTAGTTCAGGGCGGCACGGCTAATGGATTGGTGGCTTGGAAGAGCAAAGATGGGAAAACACTCAAAGAGCTTGAATCAATGGCGTGATTGAGTAAAAAACCATGGCCCTCCTCATCCCCTCCCTCGGCAGTTGCACCTTCGACAGCGGCGGTGAGCGGCGGCTGGCGGAGCGGCTGATCGAGAAGCTCGAAGACGATTACCTCTGCTGGTACAACGTGCCGCTCGGGGCGGCGGTGCGGCATCCGGATTTCATCGTTTTTCATCCGCGCCGCGGGCTCTTGATCCTCGAGGTCAAGGACTGGAAGAAAGGCACGATCCGCGCGGCCGATCGGCAGAGCTTTACCCTGGCCACGGCGCGCGGCGAGGTGGCGGTCGAGAACCCGCTCGAACAGGCGCGGCAGTATGCGCAGGCCGCCGTGCAGGTCTTGCAGCGCGACCCGCAGCTCGTTTTCTCCAGCGGGCGCGAGGCGGGCAAGCTCCGCTTTCCGTGGAGCTATGGCGTCGTTTTCCCCAATCTCACGCGCCGGCAGTTCGAGGAGGGCGGGCTGGGTGAGGTGATTCCGGAGGCGCGGGTGATCTGCCAGGACGAGATGCTCGAGAACGTCGAGCCCGAGGCCTTCCAGCAGCACCTGTGGGCGATGTTCTCGGTGCGCTTCGAGTCTCCGCTTTCCCCGGCGCAGATCGACCGCCTGCGCTGGGCGCTCTTCCCCGAGGTGCGCATTCCGGCGACGCAGGGCGAGCTCTTTGCCGAGGCGCCGCCGCCGCCCGACCTCGTGCGGGTCATGGACCTGCAGCAGGAACAACTGGCGCGCAGCCTGGGCGAGGGGCACCGGGTGATCCACGGCGTCGCCGGATCGGGCAAGACGCTGATCCTGCTTTACCGCGCCGAGCATCTGGCGCGCCTCGTCAATAAGCCGATCCTGGTGCTGTGCTACAACGAGGCGCTGGCGCGCCGGCTGGCGAGTCTGGTGGCGGCCAAGGGGCTGGCCGAGGCGGTGTGGGTGCATCACTTCCATCACTGGTGCCGCGCGCTGCTGGCCGCGCACGAGATCGAGCTGCCACCGCGCAGCGACAACGCGGCGGCCTACTGCGCCGGCCTCGTCGAGCGCGCGCTGGCGGCGCAGGCCGACGGGCGCATCGAGGGCGGGCAGTACGCGGCGATCCTGATCGACGAAGGGCACGATTTCGCGCCCGACTGGTTCCGCCTGCTGGTGCCGCTCGTCGATCCGCAAACCAATAGCCTGCTGGTGCTTTACGACGACGCGCAGGCGATCTACGCCGACGCGGCCGAGGGGCTGGGGCAGGAAGGGGCGCTGCCGCGCCGGCGCTTCAGCTTCAAGAGCGTGGGCGTGCAGGCGCAGGGGCGGACGACCGTGCTGCGCATCAACTACCGCAACCCCGAGGCCATCCTGCGCTTTGCCCGGGCGACGGCGTGGCCGGCGCTGGCGGCGCGCGATGCCGCTGCGGAGGCGCTCGACGGCGACGACGGCGCGCCCTTGCTCGAACCGCTGTCGGCGGGGGGCGCGGGTGAGGTGCCGCAGGTGGTGCAGTTGCCGTCGGCGCAGGCCGAGGCCGAGTTCGTCGTCCGCCACCTGCAGGCCGCGCACCGAGCCGGGACGCCGTGGGGCGAGATGGCGGTGATCTATCGCGACTACTACCGCGACGCCAAAACGATCCGCAAGCTGCTGCCGCGGCACGGCGTGCCGACGGTGTATTTCGACGACGCGACGCACGCCGACGACGAGGACAAAGTGACCTTGATCACCATGCACTCGTGCAAGGGTTTGGAGTATTCGCTGGTGGTGATTCCGGCGACCGACCGGCTGGCGGTCGGCCGCGAACTTTCCGCGCCCGAAGCCCGCCTGCTCTACGTGGCGATGACCCGCGCGACGCGCGAGCTGGTGCTGTGCGGCGTGGGCGGCGAGGCGCGCGCCGGGTGAACAAAAAAATGCCGCGCGAGGCCGCGCGGCGAAGTCATGACCGGGCCTAGGCGTCTGGCCGCGGCTAGGGGGCGAACGGGTCCGGGCGCGGCGTCTTGTCGCTCGACGGCGGCAGGATGGGCAGCGCGATGCGCGGCTGGTCGCCGGTCAGGGTTTTCAGGAAGGCGACGATCTTGGCGTTTTCTTCGGCGCTGTAGGTGCGGCCGAGCTGCAGCCGGCCCATGATGTCGACCGCTTCGGTGAGCGTCTTGGCGGCGCCGTCGTGGAAGTAGGGATAGGTCAGCTCGACGTTGCGCAGGGTCGGCACCTTGAAGTTGAAGCGGTCGTCGTCCTTGCCGGTGACCGCAGCGCGTCCGATCGCTTCGTGCGTCGTCTTGTAGGGTTCGACGACGCCCATCTTCTGGAAGGAGTTGCCGCCCACGGCCGGCCCGTTGTGGCAGGCGACGCAGCCGCTTTCCTTGAACAACGCGTAACCCGCGAGCTCAGTCTTGGTCAGCGCTTTCTTGTCGCCCTTGAGCCATTTGTCGAAACGCGCGTTGGGGGTGACCAGGGTTTCCTCGAAGGCGGCGATGGCGTCGGTGATCCGCTCGATGTTGATTTCGTCGCTCTTGTAGACCTTGCGGAATTCGGCCTGGTAGGCCGGAATGCTCTGCAGCACGGCGACGGCGAGGCCGTGGTTGGAGGCCATCTCGGCCGGGTTGGCGATCGGGCCGCCGGCCTGTTCGCGCAGGTCCTTGGCACGGCCGTCCCAGAACTGGGCGACGTTCATGCTCGAGTTGAGGACGGTCGGCGAGTTGATGCCGCCTTTCTGCCAGCGGTCGCCGACCGAGGCGGCGAGGTTGTCGCTGCCGCCGGTGCTCAGGTTGTGACAGGAGTTGCAGGAGATGAAGCCCGAACGCGAGAGGCGGGGGTCGAAAAACAGCTTCTTGCCGAGTTCGACCTTGGCCGCGTTGCCCACCTTGGCCGGCGGGACCGGCGAGATCGGTTCGCTGCCCCAGGCACTGCCTGCGACGAGCAACGCGAAAGCGGAAATCAGAGTGGATGATCGCATGTGGCCTCCTGTGGACGTCCTGTTGTGGTGGATCTACAGCCCTTGTTCAGACGGGCGAATGCCACTATAGTAGGCGCGGGTATTTTTGTAAGTCAATGATTTGTATATGAAATTTACCTATACGGCACATAGGGAGAGACTATGGCGACGATGAAGCTGTCGGTGTTGCGCTACCTCGTGGCCTTCGCTGACGAAGGCACGTTCAGCCGCGCCGCCGAGCGTTGCCATGTCAGCCAGCCGACCCTGAGCGTGGCGGTGCAGAACCTCGAGGACGAGCTGGGGGTGCGCCTGATCGAGCGCGGCAAGGGGCACGCCGCGCTGACGCCGGTGGGCGAGCGGGTGGTCGCCCAGGCGCGGCGGGTGCTCGAGGAAACGCGGCGGATCGAAACGGTGGCCGAAGGCGGGCGCGATCACCTGGGCGGCGAATTCCGCCTCGGGGTGATCCACACCGTCGCGCCTTACCTGCTGCCCGAGCTGATCGGCGCGATGCGCAGCCTGGCGCCGGACGCCCGCCTCTTCATCGAGGAGAGCATGACCAGCCTGCTCATCGACGCGCTCAAGTACGGCAAGGTCGATGCGGTGATCGTGGCGCTGCCCTTCGATCAGCCCGGCGTCTGCGTGCGGCCCTTGTACGACGAGCCCTTCCGGGTGGTCGTGCCGCGCGCCCACGCCTGGGCCGAGCGGCGCGAAATCCGGGCGCGCGACCTGCGCGACGTCGACCTGCTGGTGCTCAAGGCCGGCAACTGCTTTCGCGAGCAGGTGCTCGACGCGTGCCCGGAGATCAGCCACGCCGACGGCGCGCTGCGCGAAGGGCATTCGATCGAGACGGTGCGCTGCATGGTCGCTTCCGGCTACGGCGTTTCGGTGCTGCCGGCCGGCGCGCTGACCGGGCTCTACCGCAGCGATCTCGTGGTTTCGATTCCCTTCGCCGGGCCGTCGCCGATGCGTCGCATCGCGCTTGCCTGGCGCGAGGACCAGCCGCGGACGCGCCTGCTTGCCGCGCTGGTCGAGGCCGCCGGGCGGGCGCGCAATCCCGGATTCCTGCACCTCGCAACGCTGACCGCCGGAGACGCCTGCCCGGCCTGACGCTGGAACGCGCATCGGGCGGGTGCTGCAGCCGGCCTGAAAGGCGCATCCAGACGCCCTTTGCGGCTTGCGTCGCGGGCCGAAATTCATTGAAATGCCGGTTCGGACGCAATGATCGTGAGGCGCGGCACGGTGGGCGGGAGACGCAGGATCGACGGCGGCAAGAACGAAAGCGGCGGCGCGGGCCCGCGCGGGGCGCTGTTTCGCGGCCTGCGGCTGGCCGCCGCGCTGGGGCTGGCCCTGATCCTCGTCGCCGACCTGTGCTGGCCGCCGCCCTTGCCAACGCCGGACGAGCGGGGCGCGAACGCGGCGCAAGTGGTGCTGGCGCAGGACGGCACGCCCTTGCGCGCCTTTCCCGACCGCGCGCAGCGCTGGCGTCACCCGGTGCGGCTGGAGGACGTTTCGCCGCGCTACGTCGAGGCCGTGCTGGCCTACGAGGATCGTTTCTTCTACTGGCATCCGGGCGTTAATCCGCTGGCGCTGGCGCGCGCCGCTGGGCAGTGGTTGCGGCACGGGCGCATCGTCTCGGGCGGTTCGACCTTGACCATGCAAGTGGCGCGCCTGCTTGATCCGGAGCCGGCCGGCACGCGCACGGTGACGGCCAAGCTGCGCCAGATCGCGCGCGCGCTGCAGCTCGAAGCGCGCCTCTCGAAAGCCGAGATTCTCGCGCTCTACCTGAGCTACGCGCCGATGGGCGGGGTGCTCGAAGGTGTCGAGGCGGCGAGCCGCGGCTACCTCGGCAAACCTTCGGCCGCGCTTTCGCACGGCGAGGCCGCCTTGCTCGCGGTGCTGCCGCAGGCGCCGTCGCGCCTGCGCCCGGACCGTTACCCGGAGCGCGCCCGCGCGGCGCGCGACAAGGTGCTCGAACGGCTGCGGCCGAAGTGGGGCGAAACCACGGTGCGCGAGGCGCGGCAGGAGCCGGTGATCGCGCAGGCGCTGCGCGAGCCGCTGCTCGCACCGCTCTTCGCCGAGCGCGTGCGCAAGCTTTGGCCGCAGGCGGCGCGCATCGACACCACGCTCGACGTGCCGACTCAGTTCAGCGTCGAACAGCTCGTCGCCGCGCGCCTGGGCGCCTTGCCGCCGCGTGTTTCGCTCGCCGCGCTGGTGGTCGACAACGCGACGCTGGCGGTGCGCGCCTATGTCGGCTCGGCCGACTTTGCCGACAGCGAGCGCTTCGCCTACGTGGACATGGTGCAGGGCAAGCGCTCGCCGGGGTCGACGCTGAAGCCCTTTCTCTACGCGCTGGCGCTCGACGAGGGGCTGATCCACTCTGAGTCCTTGCTCGCCGACGTGCCGCAATCGTTTTCAGGCTACCAGCCGGGCAACTTCCAGGCGAGTTTCAGCGGCCCGGTGGGCGTCACCGAGGCTCTGCAGAAGTCGCTCAACGTGCCCGCGGTCGAGGTGCTCGATCGCCTGGGGCCGCAGCGCTTCGTCGCCTCGCTGCGGCGCGGGGGCTTGAAGCTCGAGCTGCCGCGCGGCGGCGAGCCCAACCTCTCGGTGATCCTCGGCGGCGCGGCGGTGAATCTCGAAAGCCTGGTCGGCGCCTACACCGCCTTCGCGCGCGGCGGGCTTGCCGGTCGTCCGCGCTACACTGCCGACGCGCCGCTGCACGAGGCGCGCCTGATGAGCGCCGGGGCGGCCTTCATCGTGCGCGACATCCTCGAAGCCGGCGGGCCGCTGGCGCGCCACGTCGACGGCGGCGTCGGCGCGCGCCGCGGCATCGCCTGGAAAACCGGGACGAGCTTCGGTTTCCGCGACGCCTGGGCGGTTGGGGTCAGCGACCGGTACACCGTCGGCGTCTGGGTCGGCCGCCCGGACGGCACGCCCAATCCGGGGTTCTTCGGCGCCAACGTTGCCGCGCCGCTGCTGGTCGATGTGTTCGCGGCCCTTGAGCCGCCCGCCGCAGCGCAGCGCACGCCGCCGCCCGAGGTGACGCAGGCGCGCGTCTGCTGGCCGCTGGGCACGCGCGCCGACGGGCTGCCGACCGAGTTGTGCCACCGCGAGCGCACCGCCTGGCTGTTGCACGACGCGGCGCCGCCGACCTTTCCTGACCGGCTGCGCGACGGTGCGGCGCGCGAGACGGACACGCGCGATGCGGCGAGTGGTCTGCGCGTGCGCGCCAGTTGCGCGCCGGGGGCCATGCGCACGGTCGAAGTGGCGCGCTGGCCGGCGCTGCTCGAACCCTGGCTGGATGCCGCGACCCGCGCCAAGGCCTTGCCGCCGCCCTGGGCGCCGGGCTGTTCGGCGGCGCAGGCGCCGGACGGCGGGCTGCGCATCGTCGGCCTCGCGCCGGGCGAGACGCTGCGCCGCGCCGGGAATGCGGCCGACGCGCCGCCGCCGACGGTGCGCCTCGAGGCGCGGGGCGGGCAGGACGAACGCTTCTGGCTCATCGACGGCCGCCTCGTCGGGCGCGCTCCGGCGGGCCAGGCGCTGGCGCACACCTTTACCGAGCCGGGGCGGTACACGATCACGGTGACCGACCTCGCCGGGCGCTACGACCGCGTCGAGGTCAGCGTGCGCTGAGCCGTCGGCCCGGGCTGCTAAAATTCCAGAGACATCCCCGCGCGAAGGAGTGCATGACGATGGCCGCCGAAGATTTGCCCGCCGAACCCCGGCGCCCGCTGCCCGTGCGCGTGCAGCATGGGTGGCGGCGTCATCGCCGCATCGTGTTCGTGGCCTTGGTCGCGGTGCTGGTGGCCGTTTCGTGGTCGGCGGTGCTCGACGCGGCCGCCTTGCGCCAGCTCGATGCCGGCGGTCTGCGCGCGCTGGCGGCCTTTGCTGTCGCGCGCGGGCTCAATGCCGGGATCTCGCTCCTGCAAGGCACCGAGATCGCGCTGCAGCCGATGGGCGTCGGTTTGACGCTGGCCGTCGGGCAGGTGCTCGACCCGGTGAATGACCTCGTCGAGCACTTCGCCAACCTGACGCTGTTCGCGGCGGTGGCCTTCGGCGTCGAGGGCCTGCTGGTGCGCATCGGCGGGCACTGGGCGGTGTCGCTGGGCTTTTCCCTGTGCGCGCTGGCGTGGACGCAGCGCCTGCTGTCCCGACAGTCGGTGCCGGCTTGGCTGGGGCGCGCCCTGGTGCTGTTCGTCTTTGTGCGCCTGGCGTTGCCGCTGGCCTTCGTCGTCAGCGATTTTGCCTTCCGTCATTTCCTCGAAGCGGATTACCGCGAAGGCACCCAGGTCATCGAACGCCTGGCCGGGCAGATCGACGCTTTGGCGCCGCCGCCTTCGGCACAGGAATCGGCGGGCGTGCTCGATCGCCTCAAGGACTGGGGCGGGGCGCAGATCGGCGACTTGAAGGCGCGCCTCGCCGCGCTCAAGGCGGCCGCCGAACAAAGCGTCGAGCGCATCGTTCGGCTGATGGTGGTGTTCATCGTGCAGACCTGCCTGCTGCCGCTTCTGAGCGCCTGGCTGCTCTGGCGGCTGCTGCGTGCGGCGGTGGCGCCGCGCGCGTGAACGTGCGGCCGGCTCAGGTGCCGCGGCGCGCTTCGATGGCGGTGAAGAAGGTCAGCGCGTCGAGGTCGTAGGCGACTTCGACCTCCTCGCTGTTGGGCGAGAGCAGGTCGTTGATCTGCGCGTATTCGAACCAGTAGAACTCGCGCACCGCATCGACCAGCAGCTGCCCTTCGGCGAGCAACTCGGTCTCGGCCTCGGCGACCGCGTCGCGGGCACGACGAATGGCCTCGTTGCGTTCGGCGGCGCTGAGAAAAAGACGTTTGTGTTTGGCGAATCCGGCGGTGTGCATGCGGGCTTCGATCGCCTGCCAGAGGCGGGCGCAAAGCGGGCCAGGATAACGCTCGTAATCGAGGTTGATCAGGATGGCGCTGTTCATGATGGCAGGCAGGTGGTCGCTAAATGCGACTCGTTGAGATGTAGAAGCATTGTAATCACTTTTTTGCTTCTCGCGCAGTATTCGTTTGGAATTTAATTCTTATTGCCCTACATTGCCTTATGGTTTTTTGTTTTTGCGAAGAATGCTGCTGTGTTAAACACAGGTTGCGCATTTTTCTTGCGTGCGGAAAATGCGTCGGCAGGGCCGCGCCTGCATGCGATGAGCGGGGCGGGGCGCGCCGCGCTCGGCTAGAATAGAAACTTTCCTCAGCCGGATGCGCGCCATGAAACCACACATCGAGTCGATCACTTTTCATGGCTATGAAGCATTGCGTTTGAATGGACCGCGCGGCGCGCAGGCGGTGGTGAGCCGCTTTGGCGGGCAGGTCTTGTCCTGGACGCCGTCCGACGGGCGCGAGCGGCTCTACCTCTCCGAACGCGCGATTTTCGACGGGCGCGAGCCGATCCGCGGCGGCATCCCGGTCTGCTTCCCCCAGTTTTCCTCTCAGGGCGGGCTGCCCAAGCACGGCTTCGTTCGCTGCAAGCCCTGGGAGGTGACGGCGCAGCGTTGCGGCGACGACTATGCGCTCGTCACGCTGCTCACCGAGGACGACGCAGCGACGCATGCCCTGTGGTCACACAGCTTCGAGCTTGAACTGACGGTGATGCTCGAAGCCGATACCCTCGACCTCGAACTCGGCTTGAGCAACACCGGCGAGGAGGCGCTGACCTTCACCGGCGCGCTGCACACCTACCTGCAGGTCGATGCGATCGAAAACGTGCGGTTGTCCGGCCTGTGTGGCACGAATTACCGCGACAGCGCCAATGGCGGGCGCGAAGGGCGAGAAGCGGCAGAAATCCTGACGTTCGCGGGCGAGACCGACCGCATCTTTCTGGGCGCGTCGCGGCCGCTGAGCTTGAACGACGGTGCCGGCCAGTTGGGCATCGCGCAGGACGGCTTCACCGACGTGGTGGTGTGGAATCCGTGGGCGGACAAGGGCGCTGCGCTGGCCGACCTGCCGCCCGACGGCTGGCGCCGGATGCTGTGCGTCGAGGCCGCCGTCGCCGGCGCACCGCTCACCGTGCGCCCGGGCGAGGAATGGTACGGGCGGCAGAAACTCATGGCCGACTGAGCCCGCGTACGGCTCGGAAGGCCCTCAACCCTGGAGGCGAGAACGATGCTGAATGAAGATTTCCTGGCCGAGGAACCGACGCGGGCCGAGGTCGAGGCGCGGCGCGGGCCGCTGGTGCTCGAATTCGGCGCGCCCTGGTGCGAGCACTGCAATGCCGCCTGGCCGCACATGGTCGCCGCGTTTTCCGCGCAACCGCAGGTCCCTTTGCTGAAAATCGAGGACGGGCGCGGCAAGCCGCTGGGACGCAGCTTCGCGGTCAAGCTCTGGCCGACGCTGGTGTTTCTGCGCGACGGCGTCGAAGTTGCTCGCCTCGTGCGCCCGACCGAAACCGCGCCGATCGCCGAGGCGCTGGCACGGATCGCGTCTTGACGGCCGAATCAACGCCCGAATCAACGCCCGAGTCCACGCCCGAGTCCACGCCCGAATCAATGACCGAGGTGCCGCTCCTGGCTGCGTTGGCGCGGGCCGGGCTCAATCTGCACGCGGTTTTCGCCGTCGACGCCTTGCCCGCGCCCCTGCGCGCCGCGCTGGCGGCCGCCAAAGCGCCGGAAACACTGCCGCGCGTGTGGCTCATCGGCCACGGCGGGCGGGCGCTGTGGGCGCGCGTGAGCGCCGAGCGCGCCCGGGGCGGGCTGCCGACGGCGCATCCGATCGACGCCTGGAGCGTGCGTTGCGTGCGCGAGGCCCTTGCCGCGCACTGTCCTGCGGCGCGCGCCCATTTCCTTTACCCGCAACCCCTGGAGGCGCCTGCCGCGCTCGATCTGCAGCGGCTCGGCGCGCTCGCTGGCTGGCACCATCCGACGCCCTTCATGGTCGGCATCAACGCCGCCTGGGGCACGTGGTTCGCCTACCGTGCGCTGCTGCTCACCGACGCGCCGCTCGAACCCACGCCACGGATCGATACCGCCTCGCCCTGCTTGAGCTGCGTCGCGCGGCCGTGCCGGGCGGCCTGTCCGGCCGGCGCGCTGGGTGCGCCCGGTGACGCCGCGGCGTGCTTCGACCTCGGCCGCTGCGTCGATTACCGGCTGGAAACCGATTCGGCTTGCGCTCAGACCTGCCGCGCGCGCCTCGCCTGCCCGGTCGCGCCGCAGCACCGTTACGACGACGCGCAGCTGGCGCACTGTTACGGCGAGTCCTTGCGCATGCTCCGGGACTGGCGCGCCGCACCCCCGCGCTGAAAAACAAAACGCCCCGGGCGGGGCGTTTTTGAGAGGGGCTTCGGGCTGACTCGGATGCCTACTTGCCCGGCTTGGCCGACCACGAATCCTTGAGCGTCACCGTGCGGTTGAACACCGGCGCGCCGGGGCGCGAGTCGTGCTGGTCGGCGACGAAGTAGCCGTGGCGTTCGAACTGGAAGCGGGCTTCGGCCGGAGCGTCTTTCAGCGCCGGTTCGAGTTGCGCGGTGATGGTGCGCTTCGACGCCGGGTTGAGGTCGTCCAAGAAGTCGCGTTCCAGTTCGGGCGCGTCGCCCTCGCGCCGGGCGCCGGGCGCGGGCACGGCGAACAGGCGGTCGTAGAGGCGCACTTCGGCGGTGTAGGCGTGCGCGGCGGAAACCCAGTGCAGGTTGCCCTTGACCTTGACGCTGTCGGCGCCGGGCGTGCCCGACTTGGTTTCCGGCAGGTACTCGCAGAGCACGGCGGTGACGTTGCCAGCGGCATCCTTCTCGCAGCCCGTGCATTTGACGACGTAGCCGTAGCGCAGGCGCGCCATGTTGCCGGGATAAAGGCGGTGGTAGCCCTTGGCCGGCTCTTCCATGAAGTCTTCGCGCTCGATCCACAACTCGCGCGCGAAGGGCATGGCGCGCTTGCCGAGTTCGGGCTTGAGCGGATGGTTGGGCGCGAAGCACTCTTCGCACTGGCCGTCCGGGTAGTTGGTGATGACGAGCTTCAAGGGGTCGAGCACCGCGACGCGGCGCTCGGCGGACTCGTTCAGGACTTCGCGCATGCAGTCTTCGAAGAGCACGTAGTCGATCAGCGAGTCGGCCTTGGAGACGCCGATGCGCTCGGCGAAGAGGCGGAAGCCTTCCGGCGTGTAGCCGCGGCGGCGTGCGCCGACGATGGTCGGCATGCGCGGGTCGTCCCAGCCTTCGACGTGCTTTTCCTCGACGAGCTGGATCAGCTTGCGCTTGGAAAGGACGACGTAGGTGAGGTTGAGGCGCGAGAACTCGATCTGCTGCGGCAGCGGGCGCTGCAATAAGCCGCCGACCTCGCTGCCATTTGGCAGCGTGACTTTTTCCGCCAGGCGCTCGAGCAGCCAGTCGTAGAACGGGCGCTGATCCTCGAACTCAAGGGTGCAGATCGAGTGGGTGATGTTCTCCAGCGCGTCCTCGATCGGGTGGGCGAAGGTGTACATCGGGTAGACGCACCACTTGTCGCCGGTGTTGTGGTGCGTGGCGTGACGGATGCGGTAGATCGCCGGGTCGCGCAGGTTGATGTTGGGCGAGGCCATGTCGATCTTGGCGCGCAGGATGTGCGCACCGTCGGGGAACTCGCCCTTCTGCATGCGGCGGAAGAGGTCGAGGTTTTCGTCCGGGGTGCGCTTTCGGTAAGGCGAGTCGGTGCCGGCGTCCTTGAGCGTGCCGCGCGTGGCGCGCATTTCCTCGGCGCTCTGGCTGTCGACGTAGGCGTGGCCGGTGACGATCAGATGCTCGGCAAAAGCGATCATCCAGTCGAAGTAGTTCGACGCGAAGTAGAGGTTGGTTTCACTTTCGTCTTCCCACGAACAGCCGAGCCATTTGACGGCGGCGATGATCGAGTCGACGTATTCCTGCTCTTCCTTCTCCGGGTTGGTGTCGTCAAAACGCAGGTGGCAGCGGCCGCCGTACTGCGCGGCGAGGCCGAAGTTGAGCAGGATCGACTTGGCGTGCCCGAGGTGCAGGTAGCCGTTCGGCTCGGGCGGGAAGCGGGTGCGGATCTTGGCCGGGTCGAGCGGCGCCTGCGCGTGGTCGGCGGCGGCGCCGGGGTGGCCGGCCCAGCGGCGCTGGGCGTGCTTGCCGGCGGCCAGGTCGGCTTCGACGATGTTGCGGATGAAGTTGTTGGCCGGCGCGGGGGCGGCAGTGTCCTTGGCAGCGTTGCTCACGATGCGATCCTCGATTGGCAAGCGGCCTATTCTAACCGCCCGCGCCCGATTCTTCCATGCGTGGGGCGGCGTTCAGGCCTCCGGCGGGAGTAGTTCGGGGCCGAGCGGGCGGGTTTCGCCCAGCGCGGCGAGGCGGGTTTCGAGGCGGCCCTGATGGCCCCAGATCACCTCCGCGTAGGCGCCGGTGGCGACGCACGCTTCGATCTCGGTGCAGTAGAGGCCCGTGTCGCGCTCGACGTAGAAGCCGTAGCTGCGGCAGGCGAGCGGGCGCGCGGCATAGACGGGGCAGGCGCCGCTTTGCGGGTCGAGCAGCGGGCAGGTGACGGGCGCCGCCGGTGCAGGGCCGAGCGCGGCGAGGCGACGGCGGATCGTCGCGACCTCGGCAACGGGCAGCGCGGCGAGCGCCGCGCGCAGGCGTTCGGCCTCGGGCGGGGTGAGTTGCGGCAGCGTCGCCAGCCGGCGGCAACAAGCGTCGCAGCCCTTGCCGCAGAGCCAGTCGGGGTGGTCGGCGCGGATGGCAGCGACGCGCGTCTCGACTTCGGCGTCGAGCGCTGCGAGCGTTTCCAGGGGGCTCATGCGGCGCTCAGAGCAAGGCTTCGATGGCCTCGCCAAGCTCGGCGACCGAGTCGACGACGCGGTCGGCGCCGGCAAAGTCGTGCCCGTGCGTCAGCGGGCTGCGCAGGACGATGCAGCGCAGGCCGGCGGCGCGCGCCGCCGCCAGGCCGCGCGGCGAATCCTCAACGACCAGGCATTCGTCGGCCGGACGGCCGATGCGGTCGACGCCGAGCAAATAAGGGTCGGGCGCCGGTTTGCTGCGGGCGTAGGTTTCGGCGGTGAGCGCGAAGCGAAAGTGGCGCAAGAGGTCGTGCCGGGCGTGGATGGCGTCGAAGCTCGCCTGCGTCGCGCTGGTGACGATGCCCATCTCGACGCGGCCGGCGAGCGAGGCGAGCAGCGGCTCGATGCCCGGCGTCACCAGCTCGCTCGCCGCATGGATGAGTTCGAGGTGCAGCGCGTTGCGCTCGCGCCGCCAGAGCGCGATCTGTTCAGGGCTGGCGCCGCCGGCTTCGAGCAGGTGCCAGGCGCCGCAGTTGTCGGCCAGGAACCACTCGAAAAACTGGGCTTCGGAAAGCTCGATGCCATGCCCGCGCAGGTAGTCGCGGTTGGCCTGGTAGTAGAAGCGTTCGGTGTCGACGAGGACGCCGTCGTTGTCCCAGAGGATGGCGGAAAGCATGGGCGGCAAAGCGGAAGGTCGAAAGCGGGCGGCCATTGTACCGGAGCCGCCGGGGCGTCTGGGCATCGGCCTGGACGCGCCATCCCATGCGCCCTCCAGCGCCGCTGCAGGGCGCATGGGGCGGTCGTTTCAGGCCGGGGCGAGCGGGGTGGCGATCTGCAGGGAGACGATTTTCTGGCCGCCGTAGAGCGTTTGCCGGCCGACCTCGCGAAACCCGTGCTTGGCGTGGAAGCGCGCCGAGCGCGGGTTGGGCGGCTCAAGATCGTACTCGCAGGCCAGCGTGGCGCAGCCCGTCGCGGCGGCGTGGGCGAAGAGGTCGGCGTAAAGCGCGGTGCCGAAGCCTTGCGGCGGCGCGTCCTCGGCGACGACGACGCGGTCGACGTAGAGAAAGCGCGGGTAACGCGCGGCGAACCAGCGGTAGTTGGGGCTGGCGTAGTCGGCGCCTTCGCGCAGCGCGAGCAGAAAGGCGACGACGCGCCCCTCGTGTTCGGCGACGCGGTGCCGCGCCGCCTGCGCGTGCAGTGCGGCAAGGCGCGGGGGATCGAGCGGGCTGGTGTACTGCACCGCCGCGGCGTTGAGCGCCAGGATGGCCGGGAAGTCGGCGGGAGTGGCGGGGCGAATGGGCATGGACGTGGGTTGCCGGATCGGTCGTGCGACCATTCTACGCTGTGTGCCCTCGGCCCCGGCGTCGAGGTGACTACAAGCGCTTGGCGTAGTACTCAACGACGCGCTGCAGGTCGAGCGGGAAAGGTGCGCTGTCGCCGCCTTCGGGCAGGTGCGCGAGCCGGGCCTCGAACGCGTTGGCGTCGAGCACGATCCACTCGGGGCGTTCGAGCGCCGGATCGGCGAGCGACTCGCGCACGCGTGGCTGCGCCTTCTCGCCCGGGCCGAAGGCATCGCCGGCGGCGAGGCGCATCGACGGGATCGTCGCCCGCCGGCCGTTGACGGCGACGTGCCCATGGTTGACGAGCTGACGCGCGGCCGGGATGGTCGGGGCGAAACCGGCGCGGAAAACGAGGTTGTCCAAGCGCCGCTCGAGCAACTCGACGATGCGCGCGCCGGTCGCGCCGGGCTGGCGTTTGGCCTGGGCGACGACGCGCCGCAACTGGCGTTCGGTGAGGCCGTAGTGGTAGCGCAGCTTCTGCTTTTCCATGAGTTGCAGGCCGAATTCGGACTTGCGTGCCTGGACCTTGCGGGCGCCGTGCTGGCCGGGCGGGTTGGGGCGGTCCTGCATCGACTTGCGCGTGAGGCCGGGCAGATCGACGCCCAGGGCGCGCAGGACTTTGAGACGGGGACCGGTGTAGCGGGACATGACGAAAACCTCGGGTTATTGAAGAAGGGCCGGCGCGGCGTGCGCGGGTGGCGCGTCGACCGGGATCGAATTGGCGTGGCATTGCACGTCCTGCCAGTTCGCCAGGGCGCTTTCGACCGCGTCCTGCAGCGCCGGGCCGAGCGCCTCGCCGTCCTGCACGGCGGCGACGAGGTGGGCCTGCAGGCAGGCGGTCTTGCCCGCCGTCGTGCCGCGCAGGGCGGTCGATGACAGCAGGTGGATGATCGCGGCCAGACGCAGGTCGAGCGGCAGGTCGTCTGGTCGGGAATCGTCGCCGGACTCGCTGCCGACGTTGGCGTGTTCGGGGCAGGGCTTGGAAAGGGACATGATGGCCTCGGTTTGCAAACGAGAATTATTCTCAAATAAAACGCCTGAACCGTCAAGCGCCATTCGTCATTCGCGTGAGATGCGCTCCATGCGCGAGGTTTCGGCAGTTGGCGCGGCGCTGGTGTTGGCAGCCCCGTTGCGCCTGTCTGAGCGGTCTTGTCGGTTGCGTGGCGGCCGCCGATTGGCGTCTATCGATTAAAATGGCGCTTTCTCTCGCCTGCGCCACCTGTCTTGCGCGCAGTCGGGCATGTCGGCGTCTTTTCCGGGCGCCGTCGATCGCCCCCTGATCTCGTCCCTTTTTCCGCCGTTTCCCGTTCCCGCCCCATGAAGCCAGCCCGTTCGCGTCCCGATCCCATCGCCGATTGCCTTGCCGCCGACCGTCGCCGCCTGCGCGCGCTGACGCGCGAGCTGCGCCAGCTCTACGGGACCCGGCGCGAGGTGGCGCAGGCCGAGTACGACACGCTGCTGGAGAAATCGCGCGCCGCTGTCGCCGCGCGCCGTGCCGGCCTGCCGCGACCGAAGTTCGCCGAGGAATTGCCGGTCAATGCGCGGCGCGCCGAGATCGCCGAACTGATCGAGAAGCATCAGGTGGTCATCGTCTGCGGCGAGACCGGCTCGGGCAAAACGACGCAGCTGCCGAAAATCTGCCTTGAACTCGGGCGCGGGGCGACGGGACTCATCGGCCATACTCAGCCGCGCCGCATCGCCGCGCGTTCGACGGCGGCGCGCATCGCGCAGGAGCTGGAAAGCGAGCTCGGCCAGCTGGTCGGCTACAAGATCCGCTTCACCGACCGCACCTCGGCGCGCTCGTACGTCAAATTGATGACCGACGGCATCCTGCTCGCCGAGACGCAGGGCGATCCTTGGTTGTCGCAATATGACACGTTGATCATCGACGAGGCGCACGAGCGCAGCCTGAACATCGACTTCCTGCTCGGTTTCCTCAAGCAGCTCCTGCCCAAGCGCCCCGACCTGAAAGTCATCGTCACCTCGGCGACCATCGACGCCGAGCGCTTCTCCAAGCACTTCAACGATGCGCCGGTGATCGAGGTTTCGGGGCGCCTGTATCCCGTCGATGTGCGCTACCGGCCGGTGCAGGTGGAGGAAGCCGAGAACGACGACGAGCGCGACCTCTACGACGCCATCGTCGATGCCTGCGACGAAGTGACGCGGCTCGGTCCGGGCGACATCCTCGTTTTCCTGCCCGGCGAGCGCGAAATCCGCGACGCCACCGAAGCGTTGCGCAAGCATTCGTTTTCGCGCGGCGGGGCGAGCACGGAGATTTTGCCGCTCTTTGCCCGCCTCTCGGCCGAGGAGCAGTCGCGCATCTTCCGTCCGCATCAGGGCCGGCGCATTGTGTTGGCGACCAACGTCGCCGAGACCTCGCTCACCGTGCCGGGCATCCGCTACGTCGTTGATTCGGGCTTGGCGCGCGTCAAGCGCTATTCCTACCGCAACAAGGTCGAGCAGCTGCAGGTCGAAAAGGTCGCGCAGGCCTCGGCCAACCAGCGCGCCGGGCGCTGCGGCCGGGTTTCGGCCGGCGTCTGCATCCGCCTCTACGCCGAGGACGACTTCACCCGGCGGCCGCCCTTTGCCGACCCCGAGATCCTGCGTTCGTCGCTGGCCGGCGTCATCCTGCGCATGAAGGCGCTGCGCCTCGGCGACGTCGAATCCTTCCCCTTCCTTGAGGCGCCGCCACCCAAGGCGATCAGCGACGGTTACCAGCTCTTGCAGGAGCTCGGTGCCGTCACCGAAGAGCGGGCACTCACCCCGATCGGCCAGGAACTCGCCAAGCTGCCACTCGACCCGCGCGTCGCGCGGATGATCGTCGCGGCGCGCGACGAAGGCTGTCTCAAGGAAATGCTGGTCATCGCCGCCGCGCTTTCGGCGCAAGACCCGCGCGAGCGGCCGCAGGAGAAGCTGGGCACGGCCGACGCGGCGCACAAGAAGTTCGCCGACGAAAAATCCGAATTCCTCTCCTGGCTCAAACTTTGGCAGTGGTACCACGACGAAGTCGAGCACAAGAAGTCGAACCGCAAGCTGGTTCAGGCCTGCCACGCCAACTTCCTCTCCGCGCTGCGCATGCGCGAGTGGGCCGACATCCACAGCCAGTTGCACGGCATGGCGGCCGAACACGGTTGGCGCGAGAACGAGATTCCGGCGACCTACGAGGCGATCCACCGCGCGCTGCTTTCGGGGCTATTGGGCAATATCGGCTGCAAGTCCGAGGACTCGGGGCACTACCTCGGCGCGCGCGGGATCAAGTTTCTCGTCCATCCCGGCTCGGCGCTGGTCAAAAAAGCCGGCAAGTGGATCGCCGCCGCCGAAATCACCGAGACGACCAAGCTTTTCGCGCGCTGCGTGGCGCGCATCGAGCCCGAGTGGCTCGAACAAGTCGGCGCGCATCTCATCAAGCGCAGTTACTTCGACCCGCACTGGGAAAAGAAAGCGATGCAGGCCGTGGCCTTCGAGCGCTCGACGCTCTACGGCATCGTCGTCAATCCCAAGAAGCGCGTGAATTACGGCCCGATGAATCCGAAGGAGGCGCGCGAACTGTTCATCCGCCAGGGCCTCGTCGGCGGCGAGATCGCCGAAGACTACGCCCGTCGCTGGGGGTTCTACAACCACAACCACCAGCTGATCCTCGACATCGAGACGCTCGAGCACAAGTCGCGCCGCCCGGACGTGTTGGTCGACGACGAGCTGATCGTCGCCTTCTACGACCGGCTGATTCCCGAAGACGTGGTCGGCGGCGTCGATTTCGATAAATGGCGCAAGGAGGCCGAGCGCGAGCAGCCCAAACTGCTCTACCTGCAGCGCGAAGACCTGATGCGCCACGAGGCGGCGGGGGTGACGACCGAGGCCTTCCCGCACAGCGTGAAGCTCGCTGGCGTCGACTTCAGCCTTGCTTATCACTTCGAGCCCGGCACGGCCAAGGACGGCGTGACGCTGACCGTGCCGCTGGCCCAGCTCAACCAGCTGCCGCCCGCGCGCTGCGAATGGCTGGTTCCCGGCCTGCTCAAGGAAAAGGTCGTCCAGCTCGTCAAATCGCTGCCGCAGAAGATCCGTTCCAAACTCGTGCCGGTGCCTGAGTTCGCCGCCGAATTCTGCGCCGCGGTCGCCGCCGGCAAGGTGAACACCAATCAGCCGCTGATCCCGGCGCTGGTGCACTTCATCCTGCACACGCGCGGGCTTAATGCGCGCGGCTGGGAGATCACGCCCGACGCCTTTCGCCCCGACGCGCTGCCGGCCCACCTCCATTTCAATTTCCTGCTCGTCGACGAGCACGGGCGCCAACTCGGCCAGGGGCGCAACCTGACTGACCTGCGCGCTGAATGGGGCGGGCAGGCACGGCAGGAATTCTCCGAACTGCACGAGACCCCGGCCGAGTACAGTGGCATGACCGACTGGGCTTGCGGCGAGCTGGCTGAGTTGATGGAGGTCGAGGTCGGAAACAGTGGCGGGGGGCAAACCGTGCTCGGCTACCCCGGCTTCACCGACGACGGCGACAGCGTGTCGCTGTGCGTTTTCGACACCCCGGAAGAAGCGCGCGAGGCGCACCGCGCCGGCTTGCTCCGCCTCTTTCTCCTGCAGTTCAAGGAGCAGGTCAAATATTTCGAGAAGAACCTGCCGGGCTTGACCCAGATGGGGATGCAGTACATGAGCTTGGGCACGCTCGACGAGCTGCGCCGGCAACTGATTGAGCTGACGTTCGCCCGCGCCTGCCTTGGAGCACCGTGGCCGACCGACGCCGAAGCCTTCAAGGCGCGCTGTGCCGAAGCCAAGCCGCGCTTAGGGCTTCTGGCGCAGGAAATCTGCCGCCTCGTCGGGCAGGTGCTGACCGACTGGCAGGCGGTGCAGAAGAAGCTCGTCGCCTTCAAGTCGCAGGCTGCCGCCCACCGCGACCTCGAGCAGCAACTTGGTCGCCTGGTCGGCAAGCGTTTCATCCTCGAGACGCCGTTCGAGCGCCTGCAGCACTACCCGCGCTACCTCAAGGCCATCGCCCTGCGCCTCGACAAGTTGCGCAGCGATCCCGCGCGCGACGCGCGCCTGCTGGCCGAATACCAGCCGTTGTGGACCGCCTACGAGCGGCGCGCCCTCCTGCTCGCCAAGCAGGGCGTGACCAACGAAGCCATCGAACAATTCCGCTGGCAGCTCGAAGAACTGCGCGTCCAACTCTTCGCCCAGGAGCTGCGCACCCCCGCGCCGGTGTCGGTGAAGCGCTTGCAGAAGCTGTGGGAGACGATCTGAGGCGAGTCGCCAGGGCGAATTCAGCGAAGCGACCTGAACAAGAGTCGGCTTGATCCAACCGGAAATATGCGGTTGGCAAAGACATGGTTCCGCAATGGATTATGTTAATGTGCTATCACTGGCGGGCGATGGTTTGCTTCCATCCCTGTCATTCCCGTTCGCCACGATTTCAGGGAGAGTGGTATGGATCAGCCTCAAAGCAATTTTCGGAAACTCGGATTTTCCGTTCTGCAAGGCGCGGCATTCATGATTGGCGGGCTCCTGCTGTTGTTCGTTGCTGGGCTGGCTTTGTCGGGCTATCTCGTGCGCAATGCGGGTGAAGAGGTAACAATTTTCAGCACTTCAGAGTCAAAGCCGATTGAAACTACTGGCGAGAGGGGGCGCCGCCGGGTCGATAACCCTGAGCGGTTCGAGTTTTCCCTGATTCAGGAGGTCAAGCGGGATGATCGTTCCGGTGAAAGCAAAAGTTGTGCGGGGTTTGTTAGTCCAATTCAGTTTGTCGGAACCATCGAAAACAAGGGTGGTGATAGTCAGAGGCAATACATGTCGATCTACGCCGACCTTTTTGACCAAGAAGGGGCGTTCATTTTTCAGTGTACAACTCAAGTTGCAGAGCCCTTAAAACAAGGCGAAAAAGTCAATTTCATGATTTCCTGCCATCAGCTTCCTCATTCTGTGCTCGAACGCTATGCCACGTTCAAGGTGTACACCCGGGAAAAGTAATGGCTGGCTGACAACTCTGTTGGGCAAATTGGGAGCGGCATAAAATGCCTTTTCTCTTCTTCAAATTTTCTGAGGAAGTTGATTGGCGATCATGGTGAACGAACCCTCCGTGGTTAAATAAGCTTTTTTCCAACGGAGTCCGACGTGAGCGAAATCCTCCTGGCCTTGCAGCGCAGCGTGACGACCCTCGGGCGCGGGCGGGTGTGGTTTTATTTCTTCGCCCCGGCGCTGGTGGCCTTGCTCTTGATGGTCGTTTTCTCGGCCGTCGCGCTTGACCGCTTGGTGACGCAGCTCGCCGAACAGCCGCCGGCGACGTGGCTGACGGCGTGGGGTGCCGAGTGGCTGGCCGGGGCGCTGGCGACGCTCGGGGCCTGGTTGCTGATGCTTTCGGCGAGCTACCTCGTGGCGATGCTGCTCACCGCCATCGTCGTCCTGCCGCTTCTGCTCAACCACTTGGCGGCGACAGACTATCCCGAGCTGGCGCGCCTGGGGCGCGACAGCGTACTCGCCGGCGCCTGGAACAGCGTCGCCGCGGCGCTGCTATTCCTCCTCGGTTGGCTGCTGACGCTGCCCTTGTGGTTGATCCCGGGCATGGCCTTGGTGCTGCCCTTGTTCTGGATGGCCTGGCTCAACCGGCGCACGTTTGCCTTCGACGCGCTCGCGGTGCACGCCACTGACGACGAGTGGCGCGGCCTGCGCCGGCAACACGGCGGCGCCCTGTTGCTGCTCGGCTTGATCATGGCGTTGTTGGCCTACATCCCCTTCATGGGGCTGCTTGCGCCCTCGCTGGCTGCGCTCGCTTACCTGCATTTTTGCCTGGAAAGCCTGCGTCGCCTGCGCGGTGACGCGGTGCTGAGTATCAGCCAGGGCGCGAAGTAGCGCGGGGCAAAAAAACTATTCGCAGGCGGGGCCGGCGAGCGCCTCGTGCCGCTGTGCGCTGGCCGGATGACTGGAGAGGTAGTCCTGCGTGGGGGCGCCTCGTTTTGAGGCGTGCGCCTGTTCCAGGTGCGCGAGCATTTCGCTCAGGCAACGGGGCGAGAGTCCGTTGGCCTGCAGCATGCGGCGGGCGAAATCGTCGGCTTCGGTTTCGAGGTCGCGCGAGTATTTGGCCTGGATCAAGATGGTCGGCGCCGCGGCGACGATGCTGCTGACGTCGCCGACGAACCAGGCGACGAAGAGCCCCGCCAGCGAGCTTTGAATCACCAGGCGCAAGCCATGGCGCGCCTGGACATGACCGAGTTCGTGGGCCAGTACGGCCATCAGCTGATTGTCCGTCCGGGCCAGTTTGACGAGGTCGTCCGTCAGGATCAGGGTGCCTGAAGGCAGCGCGAAGGCGTTGGCCGGCAGGCGGCGGTTGGCGCGAAAGACGATTTCGTAAGCAGGTGTATGTTCCTCCGCCGTTTGCAGGGCCGCAAAGCGGCGGCTGATTTCGGCTTGGCGGGCCTCGGAAAGACGGCTGGGCGCGAGGAACTCCTTGTCCAATTCGGCAAGCAGGCGCGTGCTGATGCTATTGACTGCCGCCGTGGGGATTTGCTCGGCGAGGCGGGCGCTGATCCAGGGAAGGCCATAAAGGTACCCGGCCACACCGCACAGCATGCACAAAACCGCGGCCACGGCGATGGCGCGCAGGTCGAACTGCCAGCGCACGATCCAGCTGTCGTGTTGGCCGCTGGCCTGGAGCAGGCAGCTCAGGCCAGCCACGTCGCGCACTTCGCAGTAAGCCCCGTCGGGGAAGGTGATGAGACGCGGTGCGCTCCCCATCGGCTCTGAAAGCCGCAGTTCGGCAAGCGGCGCCAGGCGCTCGATCTGCTCGCCAGCGAGGTGCAGGCGCCCGCCTTCAAGGCGCAGGCTGACGCTCTGCCGGCGCGAGCTGCGGCCGTCGAAGTAGTCGGCCTGAACGGAAGGGGCGGGCAGGGTCACAAGGCGATGTCGATGTCGAACATTTCGGCGGTTTCGTCGCCGAGGGCACCGCTCGGGCCGCTGTTGGCGGCAATGAAGTTGTCGAGGGTGTCGGCGGCCAGCAGGGTGACCGTTTCGCTACGGTAGCGGTAGAGGCGGGTCACCGCGAACGGGCGGTAGAGGCCGAGGGTGAGCAGGATGCCGAGCAGGTTGGTGATTTGGATGGCGAAGAGGCGCCAGACCGAGGCCCGGCTTTCGAAGCGATGCGCGCCGAGCCGGGTGTTGTTCCAGATCAGGTTTTGCAGGCGTGCGGAGAGGAAGGGCTGGAGCACAAACACGGCCAACAGGGCGACGCCGAAGGGGAGCAGGAAGAGAAAAAAACTGAGCTGCTTGCCCGGCAGCGGGATGAGTTTGGCTTGCAGGCTGTAATACAACCCGCCGACGATCAGGGCGCCGGCGAGCAGGAAGAGCCCGAGGGCCTGCAGGTAGAGCTTGTAGAACGCGCTTGCCGGCGCGTGGAAGGAGAAATGGGTCTGGCCGAAAGCGCTGTGTTCGTGCTGGAAGCGCTTGATCCGGTGATGGCAGAGCGGCGCCAGGAGGTAGAGGGAAAAGAACGTGGCGAGCGGCCAGGCGAGAAAGTTGATGTAGGCGCCCTTGGTTTCGCCGGTGAAGCGGAAGCGCAGCCCGCGGTAGCTCAGGTTGTGCAGGCGGAAGTAAAGCGACTTGAGCAGCAGGTAGGGCATGACGCCGGCCAGAGCGAAGCCTACGGCGAGCCCGAAGTAGGGGTTGGCGTGGCTGGCGAGTTGGTAGAGGATGAGTAGGCCGAAGGCGATCAGGCGGCCCTTGAGGATCAGCATCGGATCGCCGTGGTAGTCGAAGCGCGCGCCGTCGAGTTCGGTGTTGCGGGCGAAATACTGGGTGCGTCGGACTTTGGCCCAGGCCGAATAGATGCCGAGGGTGACGATGGAGAGCAACAGGTTGACGATCCAGATGCCGAAGTATTCCCGTCCGCTGCCGGTGAAGCGGACGCAGTGAGCGTTTGGAGCGGCAAGGGTCGGGGCGGGTTGGTCGAGCGCCATTGGTGAATTCCGATCGTAAGTCGCGCAGAGTGCGCTCTTTGGTTGGTCTTTACGAAACGAACTTGTGGGTCTTGCGCAGCGGGCACTCTACCGGAAAAGATGCTTCATGACGATGGGAAACGCGGGTGCGGAGCTATCGTGCGGGAATTTTGTCGTATAGTCGTTGCGGGTGTCCGACGAATCGAGCGGGCGCGCACGAGACTGAAAAAGGAGGGGAAATGGTTTTCGGGGCGTTAATCATCGGCGACGAGATTCTCTCGGGCAAGCGCAGCGACCGGCATTTCGCCCGGATCGCCGACTTGCTCGAAGCCCGCGGGCTTCGCCTGTCCTGGGTCGAGTACCTGCGCGACGATTCGGCACGCATCGCCGCCAGCTTGCGGCGCAGCTTTGCCGCCGGCGACGTGGTGTTTTCTTTCGGCGGCATCGGCAACACGCCCGACGATCATACGCGGGAGGCCGCCGCGACGGCGCTGGAGGTCGAACTCGTGCTGCATCCGGATGCCGAGCGTGAAATCCGGGGGCGCTTCGGCGACGAGACGACGCCCAATCGCCTGGCGATGGGGAAATTTCCGGTCGGCGCCGAGATCATTCCCAATCCGGTGAACCGCATTCCGGGTTTCCGCATCCGCGATCACCACTTCCTGCCGGGCTTCCCGCAGATGGCGCACCCGATGGCCGAGTGGGCGCTCGACACCTACTACCGGAACCTTTTCAACCGCCACCCGAGCGTCGATCGCGCGGTCCTGCTCACCGGACCGCAGGCCTACGAGAGCGCATTGCTCGACCTGATGCTGCGCATCGTCGACGATTACCCCGACCTGCGCCTCTTCAGCCTGCCGTCGATCGGCGAAGACGGGCAGCGTCGGCATCTCGAACTGGGCGTCGAGGGCGATCCGCTACGGGTCGAGGAGGCCATGGCGGTCATCTGCCGCGAAGTCGAGAAGCGCGGCGTCACCTGGGCCTGGCGGGACTGAAGGAAGGGAAAGCGCGCGCGGCCGATGCGCCGTGCGCGTCGCCTCCTTCCTGGAAAAAGAGGCTTTAGCCGGGGCGGCGCTCAGGGCGCGCTGCGCATTCCAGGCGTCGGCTGCAGCTGCAGTGCTGGCGCCGTGTCCTCGGCCGGCGCGGTCTTGCTCTTGGGCTGGATGATCGCGCGCACCCGGGCTTGCGGCGCGCCCACGGCGGCCTTGCTCTCACCGCGGCCGTTGGTGACGAGGTACTTCTCGCTCAGGGCGTTGTACGAGATGTAGTGGCCGCGCACTTCGTCGAGCCCGCTACGCACCCAGCCGCGAATGAAGAACTGGGTGGTGTCCTCGCGCGCGTCGTGTTCGATGCGCTCGGCTTCGCCGTCGATCCATTCGTCCTTGCCCTCGCGCTTCTGGCGGAAGCGTGCGAGGCCGTTCTCGCCGCCGGTGGCGACACCTTTCTGGAAACCGTCAGTATCCTGGGTGACGACCAGCTTGGCGGTGCGGATCTGCAGCGTGCCCTGGGTGAGGATGACGTTGCCTTCGTAGACCTGGACCTTGTTGATGTCGTCCATGCTCATCCGGTCGGCCTCGAGGTTGATCGGCTTTTCGCGGTCGGCTTTTTCGGCGTAGGCCGGCGCGGCCAGTGAAGCGAGCAACAGGGCGGCGGCCAGGGGGCGCAGGAAGGTGGAGGTCGGCGTCATGGCTGTTTTCTGGCGTGTTTGCTTTCAATGACCGCGCTGGCCCGCGATTCGAGCAGGTAGGTCTGCTTGCGGCCGTCGACCTGCAGGCCGACGCCCTTGATCATCGACTTGCCCTGGGTGATCAGCACCGGCTCGCGCGTGTAGGCTTTCTCTTCGTCGGGCAGGATGGTGAGCTGGGTGGTGGTGCCGATCGTCTCCGGATCCTTGGCCGTTGCGGCGCGATGCAGGCGCACGTTGTCGTAGAGGTCGACCTGCTCGCCGTCGCGGCTCATGCGCCCGAAATCGGCCTTCATGCGCATCGTCGGCTTGCTCGGGTTGTACTGGACGAAGTTCGGCGCTTTCATCTCGGTCGAGTCGTCGTCCGGGAAGTGCACGATTTCCTTGGCCGTGAGCGTGTATTTGAGCGCTCCCGTGGCGTCGATCTTACGCAGCGTGCCGTCGTAGACGATGTAGTCGGGGTCGTGACGGTGCTTGCCGTCGCGCTGCGGCGACGGCAATTCGGTGGCCAGGCGCAGCCAGTAGGTGAGGCCGATCAGCGCCAGCAGAAGCAGCAGCGGGAAGAGCGCGCTGCTCAGGTTCTGCGCGTCGAAGTGGCGCTTCATCGCGGCGGCAGCGCCGGCAGATAGGGCGCCAGCGCCGCGTCGAGCTTGCCTTGCGCGGCGAGGATGAATTCGCACACCTCGCGCACGGCCCCGTGGCCGCCGCTCTGGCTGCAGACGAAGCGGGCGTGCTGGCGGGCGAGACGGTGGCCGTCGGACGGCGTCGCCGAGAAGCCACAGGCGGCCATGACGCGCAGGTCGATCAGGTCGTCGCCCATGTAGCCGGCCTCTTCGGCGGCGATGCCGAGGCGGTCAAGCAGGGCCTGCATGGAGGCGAGCTTGTCGCCGATGCCTTGCTGCAGGTGGGCGATGCCGAGGTTGTCCATGCGCGCGGCGACGCACGGCGACTGGCGGCCGGTAATCACCGCAACCTCGATGCCGGCGTCCTGAAGGAGCTTGAGCCCGAGGCCGTCGCGCACGTTGAAGGTCTTGCTTTCGCTGCCGTCGTCGGCGTAGGTCAGGCCGCCGTCGGTCATCACGCCGTCGACGTCAAAGGCCATCAGCCGCAGGCGGGCGGCACGGGCGCGGGTGTCGTTGGCGTTACTCATCAGACGACCTTGGCACGGAAGAGATCGTGCATGTTGAGCACCCCGACCAGCAGCCCGTCGGCGTCGATGACCGGTAGCTGGTTGATGCGGTGCTTCTCCATCATCTCGAAGGCTTCGGCAGTGAGCTTGTCGGCGCTGATCGTGCGCGGCGAGCGGGTCATCGCGTCGGCGACGGCCAGCGTGGCGAGGTCGCGGCCGCTGACGATGGTGCGGCGCAGGTCACCGTCGGTGAACACGCCGATGACGTGGCCGCAGCCATCGACGACGATGGCGATGCCGATGCCGCCGCGCGAAATCTCGCGTGTCGCTTCCGCGACCGTGACTTCGGGCGCGACGACCGGGAGGGCTTCGCCCTGGCGCATCACGTCGCGCATGCGCACCAGCAAGCGGCGGCCGAGCGCGCCGCCGGGGTGCGAACGGGCGAAGTCTTCGGCGCCGAAGCCGCGCGCGTCGAGCAGGGCGACGGCGAGCGCGTCGCCGAGCGCGAGCACGGCCGTGGTGCTGGCCGTCGGTGCCAGGTTGAGCGGGCAGGCTTCCTGCGCCACGGCGGCGTCGAGATGGACGTCGGCGTCGCGCGCCAGCGTCGAGTGCGGCCGGCCGGTGATGGCGATCAGCTTGGCGCCCTGACGCTTGATCGAGGGCAGGATATTGAGGATCTCCATACTCTCGCCGGAGTTGGAGATGGCGATCACCACGTCGTCGGGCGTGATCATGCCGAGGTCGCCGTGACTGGCTTCGGCCGGATGCACGAAGAAGGCTGGCGTTCCCGTGCTGGCCAGGGTCGAGGCGATCTTGCGCCCGATGTGGCCGGACTTGCCGATGCCGCTGACGATGACGCGGCCGCGGCCGGCGAGGATCAGGCCGACGGCGTCGAGGAAGGCGCCGTTGAGGCGCTCGCCGAGGGCCAGGATGGCGTCGGCCTCGATGCGCAGCACCTGGCGCGCCAGATCGAGGGCCTGCGGGGAGGGCTGGATTTGGTTCATGGACGGCTTGCGGTTATGATCGGGCGGAAGTATAGCAGAAGCCCCACCTGCGCCGGCCCGGCGGCGGGGCGCTGCCTGTAGACGAACTCCGAGCCTTTTTGCTGGTCAAGCCAGAATGGATTCCCTGCCCGCCATCCTCCTGTTGCTCGCCGCCTCGGTGTTTGCCGTCGTCATGCTTCGCCGCATCGGCATGCCGTCGATCCTCGGCTACCTGCTGGTCGGCATCCTGCTCGGTCCGCACGTCCTGCACCTCGTCGACGACACCGCCGGCATCCGCCATCTGGCCGAGTTCGGCATCGTCTTCCTGATGTTCACCATCGGCCTCGAGTTTTCCTTGCCGCGTTTGTACGCGATGAAGCGCATCGTCTTCGGGCTCGGGCTGCTGCAGGTGCTGACTGCGATCGGCGTGGCGCTGGGGCTGGCGTTGCTCACGGGGCTGAGCTGGCAGGCCGGCGTGGCCCTCGGCGGGGCGCTGGCGATGTCCTCGACCGCGGTGCTCGTCAAGCTGCTGGGCGACCGTCTCGAATTCGACGCGCCGCACGGGCGCGAGGTGGTCGGCGTGCTGCTCTTCCAGGACCTCGCGGTGGTCCCGCTACTGGTGCTGATCCCGGCCTTCGCCCAGCCGCCCGAGAAGCTGGCGTTCATGCTCGGGCTGGCCAGCGTCAAGGCCGTGCTTTTGCTGACCGTGGTGCTGTTCTTCGGCAAGCGCCTGATGAGCCGCTGGTTCTTCTTCGTCGCCGGCGGCAAGTCAGCCGAGCTGTTCATGCTCAACGTGCTGCTTGTCACCCTGGCGCTGGCCTGGTTGAGCGAGGCCGCCGGGCTGTCGCTGGCGCTCGGTGCCTTTCTCGCCGGCATGCTGATCTCGGAAACCGAATACCGGCACCAGGTTGAGGAGGACATCCTGCCCTTCCGCGACATCCTGCTCGGGTTGTTCTTCGTCACCGTCGGCATGCTGCTCGACATCCGTCTGGTGCTGGCCAACTTTTTCATCGTCATCGGCGTGCTGCTGGCCCTCCTCGGGGTCAAGTTCGCCCTGGTCCTCGGCCTTTCGCGCCTGTTCGGTTCGAGCCCCGGCAACGCCCTGCGCAGCGGCCTGTGGCTGTGCGCCGGCGGCGAGTTCGGCTTCGTCCTGCTCTCCGAGATCTGGCAGGCCCGGCTCGCCTCGCCGAGCATCGTGCAAGCCGTGCTGGCAGCACTGGTCATCTCGGTACTGGTGGCGCCGATCATCGTCCATTACAGCGATCGCATCGTGCTTCGCTTTGCCGCCGGCGAGTGGATGCTGCGCTCGCTGCAGCTGACCAACCTTGCCGCACGCTCCTTCGGCGTCGAAAAGCACGCGGTGATCTGCGGTTACGGCCGCAGCGGTCAGAACCTTGCCCGCTTCATGGCCGGCGAGGGCATCGATTACGTGGCGCTCGACCTCGATCCCGAACACGTCCGTGCTGCTGTCGCGGCGGGCGAGAACGTCGTCTACGGCAACGCCACCCAACGCGAAATGCTGGCCGCTGCCGGTGTTGCGCGCGCCAGCGTGCTGATCGTCACCTTCCTCGACACGCATGCCGCCGAACGCATCCTGCAGCACGCGCGCGAACTTGCGCCCGGCCTGCCGGTGGTGGTGCGCACGGTGGATGAAAAGGATTTTGAGCGTTTGCAGCGCGCCGGCGCGGCCGAAGTGGTGCCCGAGACGCTGGAGGCGGCGATGATGCTCGCCTCGCATGCGCTGATCCACGCCGGAGTGCCGATCAATCGGGTGCTCAAACGCGTGCGCCAGACGCGCGAAGGGCGCTACCGCACCTTGCGTGGTTTCTTCCACGGGCCGAGCGACCACGAGGAACACGCCTACGACGCCGAAGAGCCGCGCCTGCTCACGGTTTCGCTCGCCGAAGGCGCTTATGCCGTCGGCCGTACGCTGGGCGAAGTCGATCTCGGCATGCTCGGCGTCGACGTTACCGGTATCCGCCGCCATTCAATCCGCATGCTCGAGCCGACCATCGAATCGTTCTTCGAGGCGGGCGACGTCGTCGTGCTGTTGGGGCCGCCCGCGGCGCTGGCGCGGGCCGAGGCGAGGTTGCTCAAGGGCTGATTTTTCGGGCGGGTAAACGGAAGAAGCCTCCGCGGGGGAGGCCTCTTCGTCGAGGAGCGTGGGCTCAGTAGGCGATGCAGACGGTAAATAGGTTGCCGTCCAGTGCAGCAGTCACGTTTGTGGCATCGCCATCGTTGGCGTTGCCGTTGGGGATGACACGTAGGGCTCCGGTCTGGGTGTTGCCGTCGTCGAGAGTGACGTCGAGCTGGCGGGCAAAGCGGCCTTGAATGCCGTCCGAGCAGACGTAGAAGCTGGCGGCGTAGGCGCCGCCGACCAGTGGGGGCGCGTTGGTCAGGATGGCGTTGCTTGTCACGCCCAGTCGGCCGCCTTCGCTGTTGCGCGGCAGGAAGTCGGCGGCAGCTGTGTTCGTCGGGCCGGTCGCCAGGTTGGCGAGGCGGACATGTTGCCAGAACAGGAAACTCTCGTCGGTAGCGGTGGCCGAGTTCCAGGCGCCTTCAATGCGCGCGTTGCCGCGTACCGAACCTGCAGGGCCGGTGGCTATCACGCCGCCGTTGACGTGAGTATTGGCCGCGAGGTCGTCGCCGGGCAAGGCGCGGAAGCGATCCTGGTAGGCATAGACGAAGGTCGAGACGCTGCGGAAATCGTTGGCCAGGTTCTTGACCTTGGCGTTGTTGATCAGCTCCTGCCCCTTCAGCACGCCGCCGAGGAGCAGGCCAATGATGACGAGTACAATGGCAATCTCGACCAGTGTGAAACCCGTTTGCTGCTTTTTCATGGTGAACTCCGGACGGACGGTAGGGGCGACGAGGACAGGCCAGATGCTTGCACATGATCCAATGCACGTTTCATGCCCGCTTATTTTGGCATATTCGACCGTTTTTCGGCGCCATGCTGTCGGCTTTTCGACACTCGCGTCGAAAAACGCACGCGGCGTGTTCCAAGCCCGTCTCGGGGGGCGCGCGTGAACGCCGGCCGGCTGATGCGCTGGGGGCAGTTCCTGCTGGCCCGCCAGCATGCGGTGCTGGTGGCTTTGCTGGCCTTGCTGCACCTTGCCTTGCTGGCCGGGGCCGGTTCGCCGATCGGCTTGACCTGCTGGCTGGTCGATGTCGGCCTTTTCCTGCTCTGGCAGCCCTTTGTCGCCACTGAGCGGCGCCTGTCGCTGGCATCCGTGCTTCTTCTGTTCGCCCTGGTCGGGGCGGGAGCGTGGTTCTTCGGCTGGTGGCTGCTGATCTTGTGGACGCTGGTTCTCGCGGCCTTGCTCGGCGGCCGGCTGATGCTCTTCGCGCATCGGGCGACGCGCTTTTTCTACCTGACGGCGTTCGCCTACCTGCTGATCGCCTTGCTCGTTTTCCTCGTTCCACGCATCGTTCCAGGCGATCTGCCGCTCGGCGCCGTGCTCGACCGGCCGTTCGCCCTGGGGGCGCCGCTGCTGTTCGTGCTGATGCTCGCGCTGCCGGCCCCGCAGGCCTTGCGCCCGGCCGGCGGCGGCGTGGTGGACCTGATCTACAGCCTGCTCGTCGGCCTGCTGGTCGCGGTGCTGGTTCTCGGCAGCCTGGCCTTCGTGGTGGTGAGCCGGGTGCCCTACCTCGAGGCGGTGTTCAGCACCCTGCTGACCCTCGCCGCGATGCTGCTGGTGGTCGCCTGGGCCTGGAACCCGCGGCCGGGGTTCGTCGGCCTCGGCCTGCTCTTGTCGCGTTCGCTGCTGCACCTCGACTTGCCGTTCGACGCCTGGTTACAACGGCTGCTCAACTGCGCCGAGCGCGAGCCCGATCCGGAGCGCTTTCGCGCCCGGTTGCTCGAGACCCTGCGCGAACTGCCCTGGGTGGCGGAGGTGCGCTGCGTCGACGCGGACGAGGCAACGACGCGTGTGGAGGCCAACACCGGACCGCTGTGCGCCGATTTTCCGGGGCAGCCGCTGTCCTTCGTGTTGCGCCTGTCGCAAGCGCCGAGCCCAGCCCTGCTTTGGCACTTCCGGCTGCTGACGCAACTCGCGAATGCCTATTACCTGGCCAAGCGGCACGCGCAGGAAATCGAGCGCGGGCATTACCTGCGCGCGGTGCATGAGACCGGGGCGCGGCTGACGCATGACGTGAAGAACATGCTCCAGTCGCTCGACAACCTTTGCTTTCTGGCGCAAAGCGGCGACGAGGCGCAGCAGGCCGGTGTGCGTCGTCAGCTTCCTCTGCTCGCGGGGCGGCTGCGTCAAACCCTGGAGAAACTGGAACGGCCATCGGGTGATACGGCGACGGACGGTGTCACGGGAGATGCGGGCGGAATGCCGGCGGCGGTCTGGTGGTCGGCCTTGCGTGAGCGTCATCCGCTGCCGTGGATCGAGTTTTCCTTGCAGTCCGGCACCGACGCTTGCGTGGTTCCGGCGGCGTTGTTCGACAGCGTCGCCGACAACCTGCTCGACAACGCACGCTACAAGCAACTGCTCGAACCCGGACTGAGGGTGCGGGTGGTCTTCGATCCCGCGCAGCCTGCGCTGGCGGTGCGGGACAGCGGCCATGCGGTTGCGGCGGCGGTCGCCGAGCGGCTGTGCCGGGCGCCGGTGCCGTCGGCGAACGGCTTCGGGATCGGCCTTTACCAGGCCGCTGGCCTGGCCGCGGCGGCGGGGTTCGAGCTGCACCTGGCAGCGAACCGGGAGGGGCGGGTGGTCTTCGAGCTGGCGCCGGGCGGCGTGCCCGAGCCGGTCGCAGCCGGCTGAATCAGGCCGCGGAAGCCGCGGTGTTGGGCTTTCTGCCGACGACGCGGTAGACGGTCATGTTGCCCTTGCCCTTGAGGTGCACCGTCTCGGGGCTGAGGAAGTCGAAGCGATCACGCAGGCGGAGGTAGCTGCGCTCATCGATCTGGACCATGCCCGGTGGGCCTTCGCCGGTGATCCGGCTGGCGATGTTTACCGTGTCGCCCCAGAGGTCGTAGATGAACTTCTTTTTACCCACGACCCCGGCGACCACCGGGCCGCTGCCGATGCCGATGCGCACTTCGAGGTGACGCGAATTGACGTGGAAGTCGCGCTGCAGCAGGTCACGCATGTCGAGCGCCATGTCCACCAGTGCCGCCGTGTAGTCGTGGCAGGCGTCGTTGAGTCCACCGGCAACCATGTAGGCGTCGCCGATGGTCTTGATCTTCTCGAGCCCATACGTCTCGGCCAGCTCGTCGAAGGACGAGAAGATGCGGTTGAGCATGGTGAAGACTTCCTGCGGCTTGAGTCCTTCGGCGATGCGCGTGAAGTTAACGATGTCGACGAACATTACCGAGACGTCGGAGAAGCCGTCGGCGATGGTCTGGTTGCTGCTCTTGAGGCGTTCGGCGATCGGGCCGGGAAGGATGTTGAGCAGCAGCCGTTCGGAGCGCGCCTGTTCTTCCTGCAACAGTTGGTGGGCTTCTTCGAGGTGGGCCTGGATCTTGTGCTTTTCGGTCGTCGCGAAACGCAGGAGCAGGAAGACGATGCTCGAAACGGCGGCGAAGTTGAGGGCGAAGAAGAAGACGCTGATCCGCGTCGGCACCTGATAGGGCAGGGCCGCGTCGGCGAGGTAGAAGTCAAAGAAGCCGGAGAGCGCGGTCAGCACGAGGTAGGCGATGAACCAGGCCAGTGCCTCGCGCGGGCCGACGATCAGCACGGCGCCGATCGGTGCGAGCAGCGCCCACAGGCTGACGCCGCTGGCGCTGATGAAGTTGCCCATGCTCCACTGCGCGACGAAGGGCATGAACAGGAAGAGCGAAAGCTGGGTCAGGCGAAAGAGCTCGAACTTGCGCCAGCGCAGGAAGGCGACAAGATTGCCGACGAGCAGCAGTTGGAAGACGAAGGGGATGGTCGAGGAGAAGCGAGGGCCGAGCTGCCAGTAGATGAACAGCCAGAGCATCGAGGCGAAGCTGATCAGGCCGGTGGCGAAGATGAGCAGCGATTTTTGCAGGCGCACTTCCTCGTTGTCGCTCGGCAGGAAGCCGGCGTTGCGGATTCCACTCAGGAAATCGCAGGACGAGGGCATGAGGGCGTGGGCAGGAAAGGATCGGCCGATTTGACCGCAAGCCGATGCTGCGGTCAAGTTGTACATTCCTCCGGCCGCGTGTTCAAGGCAGGCGGCCGGCGGCGATCATCCGATTGTAGAGAATGTTGGGCGAAAGCCAAGTGACGAGGTCGTCGAAGTTGGGGCTGGGGGATGTGCTGACGAAGACACGGTCGATGGCCGTGACGTTGGCCTGCTCGTCGGCACCGAGCGGGCCCGAGGCGCCGGTGCGGCCGGTGGAGAAAATGATAGCGACGGCAGAGTCAGTGAGTGAGGCATTGGCGGCGCAGTCAGCGTTTGCCGTGCCGGCGTTGGTGATTCCGGCAGCGGTGTTGCAGACGTGTAAATCCGGTTGCGGTCCTACGCTCCACTGGCTCTTCAACCCCGAGGCGGTGGTGAACAGGTTGGGGCTGGCCGCGCTGACGGTCGTGACCGCGTAGCGGATGCGGTTGCCCCAGGCGTCGACGACGTAGCCCTGCGCGTCCGTTGGCGCGAGCCCCAGCGTGCTGCCCGGCAAGAAGCCATTGTAAGGATGCGTGCAAACGCCGCTGCCGCCGATCGGGCTTTCGACGCCCGTGGCATTTGGCGCGGCGGGGCAGGGGAGACGCTGCTGTGCGACGGCAAAACCGAGCAGCGCCTCTTGTATCGTCGCCAGCTGCTTTTGCGTTTCCTTTTCGTTGGCGATGTCGCGGGAGGTGCCCAGAGAAACCATCAACCCCCCGGTGAGCAGGGCGACGATGACCAGGACGATGGCCAGTTCGGTGAGGGTGAAACCGGATTGCGGCGGGCGGAGGGCAGGTGGAGGAGCGATCATGGCTTCATCCTAGCCGCGCTGGCGGGTGGCGACAAGCCGCCAGCGTACCTTTTCGTCATGAAGTGCTCAGTCACTGCGCAGGTAGAGCGTGCGCACCGTGGCTCCCTGCTCGGCCGGGGCGCTGGTGAATCCGCCGGTCAGGCCGAAGAAGACGCTGTTCATCTCGGAAGGCAACGGCAGGCAGCGGCGTGCGCTGGGCAGGTTGGCCGTACTGATGCTCGCCGAGGTGAGTGCGCCCCGCCAAGCGGCGTCCGGGAGCAGAGCGAGGGCGCCGTTACCTCTTGCGTCGAGGTAGAGCACGTGGCTCTCGCTGCCTTCGCTCAATCTGAGGGCGGCGGTACGATTTCCAAATCTAATGCTGAATGTTCCAGCGTGATCGGTCCGCAGCCCGAGTTGGACGCGGTAAGTTCGGCCGGAGGATGCCGGGGCGGTGAGTGCGCTGTTGGGCAGGGTGGCCACGCCCCCGCCGGTGTACGTGAAAGCTCCAGGCGTGAATACCCAGCTAGGAGCTTGCCAGTTGCCAACCGAACTCAGATCCCGGTTGGCGGGCGTGAAAATCAGTTCGTTGCCGACGAAGTCGCGGCTCACGTCGGCGCAGGCGGTGCAGTCGAGCCAGGTACTGACCCGGGCGTTGGTGTAAACCGAGCTGCCGGCCAGGGCGGGAACGCACTGCGTGCAGGTGTCGTTGCAACCGGTGTGGATTTCGATGCGCTGCTTATGCACGAGCGGCTGTGGGGATTCCTCGAAGGTGTTGGCGGGCGAGGGGGCGCAGCCCGTCGATGATCCATCGCAGGCGGTGGTTGGCTTCGCGGGGTGGGTCAGGCTGCCGTCGTTCAGGATGCCGATGTGGTTGCCGGCTGGGTCCTTGTTGTCGCTTGTGGGGGATATGTCGGTTTCGACAATGTACGATAGAGAACCCCAGAGGTCGCTTGTTCTGAGAATTCCGAGGTTGTCGTAGCGGCCGCAGGTCGTGGGTGCGCTAAGTGCGCCGCTGGCGTCCGGAAGGTCTCCGCGGACGAATTGTAGTGTAAAGCCGTAGCCGCGCTTGGGCAGGGAGTCGTTCAGGGTGGAGGCATCCGGGTAGGCGAACTGGTATTCATAGTAAGCGCGTAGCGTCTTGCCAGCGAGCGGAATTCGTAGCGGTGACCAGAGGCAGCCGCCCGTATTACCTTGTGCCGGCGCGAACGAAACGCTCGGGCTGGCGCTAGCGTTCGGGGCTATCACGTTAACTGCGCCGCTGGGGCTGGCGAGGGGGATTTGGAAACGGTTGTAATCAGCCGCCAGCGAAGTTTGCGCTGCTCCGGCGCCGACGATGCAGCGCACGATGTCAGTGCTTGAGGCCGCAGCACTGTATTCAAGTGCGCCGACATAGATGCCGTTGGCCGGGAACCGGGTGGCGTTTGCGCTTTCGAGGTACATCGCAGGATCGCTCTTTTGCGCAGCAGCAGCGCGCTGCTGTACAGCGGTGCGTTCGCCGGCGAAGATCAGCACGGCTTTACAGCCGGATTGCCCGTTTACAGTGTAGCTTCCGGTTGGGCCGCCGGCGTAGAGAAAATTGTCGCGCCATTGATTGAGCAAGGCCCATTGGCGACTGTTGCTCTTGATGTTGCAGTTGGTGTTCTTGCACGCATCATAGACTGCGTCGAAACCTTTTCCGTTTGCTGAGGCAACGGGCAACGTGGCGGGGGGCTGCGTGTTGAGAAATCCGTTCACCAGGGCTTCGATCAGGGCGTTGAGGTCGTCCCTGAAGTCCTGGCGCTGCTTGGCGACGTCGAAGATGTCCTTGGCGGTGATCGGCAGCACGAGGTCGTTGGCCAGTGTCGTTCGGTTGTTGCCGGAAACCGCGTCGACGGAGCCGGTGACGAGGGGTTTTGGGCTTGCCGAAGCATCTCCGGTGGCATGGTTTTCGGAGTTGCTGAAGTAATTGATGATGTTGTTTAGTCGGGGGTCAGCGGCGGCAGGGTCGAGGTAGTTGGCGGCGTCGTAGTTGCCGCCGCACTCCTTGACGACATCAGCGCCGGCGGCGCGATTCTGCCCGCTGAGCGGTGCGCCGGGCGCGATGACCAGCGCCAGTGGGAGGGTGTGCGGATCGGTGGTGAGGCTGCGCGTGCCGGTGGCGGTGCCGTCGGAGGCAAACAGCTCGAAGTGACCGATGCTGTCCCAGTTGAAGGTGTCTGGTGCTTGCGCGGTTTGTGCCGAACCGGAAACGGCGTACCACAGACATTCTCCATCGACATCGCGCAGCGGGGCGATGCCTAGTGTACGCCAGGGCAGGCGGCCGATGACGCTGAGGTTTTTGGCGTTGCCGGTGAAGTTGCCCGCGTCGCGACCTTCTTCGGCAATGCTGTTGCGTACTGATCCAAGGTCGGGGAGTGGCAGCAGGCCGAGACCACCCGTGTTCGGAGGAGCGGCGGCGGCGCCGATCAGTGCTGCTCGTGCTTGTGCCAAGACTTCGAGCGTCCGTAATTGGCGGTTGGCTGCCTCGTTGCCACCGAGACGGAAAGAGAACGCTAGCGCCAGCGTAATGGCGATGAAGAGCGCCAGCAGTAGCGATGCGCCGCGTTGTCGTGCGGGAAGGCGAGGCTTCATCGCACCCCGGTCTGCGCGCGGTGGATGCGAATTTGCCCGTCACCGAGCAAAGGTGCAGTTTCGCCGGTGTCGCGCAGCACGGTGTCGCCGACCGCGGCGCGGGCGGGCGGTGCGTCGTCGGGCTGGATGCTGACCTGCCCTGGATGGCGGGGGTCGGGACGGGCACGCACGGTGCCGAGGTTGTCGTTTTCGTGTTGCGCCTCGCCGTTGATCCACACCGTGCGCTTGCCACTGCTGCGGGTGACGACGCCGTTGATGGTCAGGGTCGGGGTTTCCGGGGAGGCGGATTCCGTTGTGCCCAAAGGGTTGAGTTGACGCTGGCGGTCCATGGCCTGACGCCGCTCCGGGGTGAAGAAGAGGCGGCCGAGGCCGTCCTCAGCGAGTGCCGGAGCGGGGATGACGCAGAGCAGGATGAGGGTGCTGAGCGCAGCGAAGTGGGGGCGCGGGGGGGCGGTCGTCATGGCCTTCCTCGTGAGCGTTCTCAAGGGCGGCGCGGGCCGGGGCGGCCGATGGTGATCCAGTCGAGCTGGCATTCGGCGCGGAGGTTGGCGCGCGCCTGCGCGCTGCCGCCGTTTTCGACTGCGCCCCGCGGCAGCCGCTCGAGCGCGCACTCGCGCACCCGAATCAGCGGGCGGGCCTGGCGGTGCAGGTCGTCGAGCAGGCGCAGGAGGTCCTCCTCGTGCAGCAAGTGGGCGTTGAGTTGCATGGGGCTGGCGAGGAAGACGAGGTCGCCGCTGATGGGGTCAAGCGGGCGCTGCGGGGCGATTTCGTAGTCGAGCGCTGGCAGGCGGCGGCGTTCACGGATTTCACGCAGCAGTTCGGTCCACTCGAGCCGGTTTTCCGCACCAACCACGCCGCGTGCCTGCAGGGCGGCGAATTGTGCGGCGTCGTGCTGGATTTGTCGCTCTTCGCTACGTGCTTGCTTGAGCTGGCGTTCGGCGGCGTTGCGCTCGCTTTGCGCGGCGAGGTGCTCGCGCCGGGCTTGAGCGTCGGCATCGCGCGCGAAATGGACGCTGGCGGCGCCGGCGGCGAGCATGAGCAAGGCGGCCAGCAGCGGTGCCTGGAGGCGGGGCAGGTCGGCCGTGGAGAGCTTCATGTGGCGGGCTTCCGGCGCAGGTGCAGCACGAAGCTGCGCGGCTTGTCGTCGTCGCTGTCGATGTCCGAGCCCTTGAGCGACTTGCCGGGCTCGATGTCGAAGGGGCGGCGCTGGACTTCGACCTCGAGCGCGGGGTTGGCGCGCAGGGCGTCGACGAAGTGTTCAAAGGCTTCAAGCTGGCGCCGCGGTGTTTTGCTCGTGCCCGGGCGGAGGTTGCCGCGCAGGGTGGCGTTTTCCGTCGTCGATGACGAAGCCGGTGCCGCCTGGGTGGCCGCCTGCGCCGGCCGCGCATCGTTTGGCCGGGGGGCGCCCAAGTGCCAGTCGATGCCGTCGATCTCGACCGTCGGCGCGGCGTGCAGTGCACGGGCAACGTCGCGGTAGAGGCCGGCCGGCGTCGCGCTGGCGCGTTCGAGTTCGGCGTGCCGCTCGATCAGCCGATGCAGGCTGGCGCTGTCGGTGGGCATCGGCGGGAAAGTGCGGGCGATGGCGTCGTAGCGCTGGCGGGCGAGTTGGGTTTCGGCGCGCAGCTCGGCGCTGCGTTCGGCAACGGCCTGGCGGTCATAAAGCTGGAGGCCGGCGTAGAGCAGGCAGGCGCCGAGCACTGTGGTGGCGCTGCCGAGCAGGAGTGCGCGCAGCTGGCCAAGGTGGTGGAGGTGGCGTTGTTCGTCGTTGGCGTACTGCTGTGCCGGCGGTGCGCTGGCGAGCAGGTTGAGGAAGAGCGTGTCGCTGAAGCTGTTGGGCGGCGGCGTCTTGAGCCCCGTGCGGCGGGCCGCATCGGTGCTGTCGATGACGACGAAGTTGAGTTGCGGGGTGTCGATGCAACTGGTGGCGATGGCCTTGTGGGTGCCAGCGTGCGCCAGGACGTAGGCGGTGAGCGCCTGGTCTCGACCGATCAGGCGCTGGCTGGTGAGGTACTGCTGCAGCTTTCCGGCCTCAGAGGCGAAGGCCTGGGCGATGCCGGCTTGGCTGCTGTTTTGCAGCGGGGTGAGGCGGCTGAAGTGCAGTTCGCCGTTCTCGAGGTAGGACTGGCGGATGCTCTGGTCCTGGACGGAGAGCACAAGACAGCGCGGCTCTGCGATTTTCAGCCGGCGCAGCAGGAGGGGGGCGAGTTGGGCCAGCGAGTAGACACCGGTCAGCGCGACCTGGGCCTCGGCAAGCGCGGCGAGCCAGGGGGCGAAGAAGGCCGGGTTGGTGAGCGCCGTGAGCAGCAGGCGTTCGTCCTTGCGTTTGTTCTTTTCGTAGCCCAGGGACTTGGCGCAGGCCAGGCTGGCGCCGAAGAAGTACTGTCCGAGCTTGCGCTCGATCACCGCCTGTCGGTCCCGCCCTTGCAGGTAGGGGATGGTCTCGGGCTGATAGCCTTCCTCGGCGACGTTGGCCAGAAGCATGAAGGTGCTGCCCGAATGGTGACGCAGGTAGGCGGCGAATTCGGCGTACCCCTCCGGGCCGATCGTGAAGTGCCCTTCGTCGTGCAGCGTTCCGCCCTGCCAGTGGTAGGCGGTGAGCTGGTGCAAACCGAGGAAGAGGAGGCGTCGCGCGCGCATGGCCAGTCGTTCAGGTCTTGAGTTTGCTGATCACGTCGTAAACCGGACCGAGCACGGAGAGCATGATCCAGCCAAGCAGAAGGCCGAGGAGGACGGTGAGCATCGGTTCAACCAATTGTTGCACCTTCTCGACCGACTCCTTGACGTCACGGTTGTAGAAGTAGCTGACGTTGGCCAGGGCCGTGTCGAGCGCGCCGGTATTCTCACCGACCCGCAGCATGCGGGTGACCAGCGGCGGAAAGAAACCGATGCTGTGGAACGCGGCGGTGACGTTCTGCCCTTCGCCGATCAGCTCCTCGACGCGTTCCAGACCGCGCCGCACGACGAGGTTGCCGACCACGCCCTGCGTGGTGCGGATCGATTCGAGGATGGGGATTCCTGAGGCATAGAGCAGGGAGAACGTGTTGGCGAAGCGGGCAAGGATGATCTTGCGCAGGATCTCGCCGACAAAGGGCAGACCAAGCTTGATCCGGTCGAAGCGCAGGCGGGCGAGCGGATTGACGTGCAGGGCGATGCGTACGCCGACGGCCAGGGCGAGCAGGGCGAGCAGGATGACGTACCAGTAGGCGACGAGCAGGTCGGAAACGAAGAACAGTGCCTGGGTGTGCGGCGGCAGCGCCTGGCCCATGTTCTTCACGAACTGCTTGAGCTGCGGGACCATGTACACCATCAGGAAGCCGGTTGCGGCGATGACCACGCTGCCGACGAAGGTCGGGTAGAGCAAAAGCTTCTTGGTCTGCGAGGCGAGTTCGTCCTGCCACTTGAGCGATTCGGTGAGGTTTTGCAGGATTTCGGGCAGGCGGCCGCTGTCTTCGCCGGCGCTGATCAGGCTGACGAAGACTTTGTCGAAAACCACCGGTTGCGCCGCCATCGCCTGCGACAGTTTTTGTCCGCCTTCGATGGCTTCGATCAGCCCGGCGACGATTTCGCGGAAGCGCGGATTCTCGAGGCTGTCGCGCAGGTCGGCGAGGCCTTCGAGGATGGGCACGCCGGCGCGCACCAGGAGTTCAAGGTGAAAGCAGAAGTGGATGAGTTCGCGCCGCGGCACGCCGCTGCCGCCAAACAGGGTGCGGTTGCTGACCGGCTCACCGCTGATCAGGTCGAGTTCCATGCGCTTTAAGCGCATTTCGAGGTCGACCAGGTTGAGTGCGTCGATGCGTCCGAGCAGGCGCCGTCCGTCTGCGCTGATGGCCTTGTAGGTGTAGAGGGCCATGGCTTACATGCGGTCGGTGAGGTCGACGACGCGGGCCAGTTCCTCGAGCGAGGTCGAGCCGTCGAGAACCCGGCGCAAGCCGTCGTCGGCGAGCGGGATGAAGCCTTGCCGGTCGGCGAGGTGACGGATTTCGCGGCCGGTGCTGCGGCGGGCGATGAGTTCGTCGAGGTCGGCGTTCATGCGCAGGATTTCCATGATCGCCAAACGGCCGCGGTAGCCCTGGAAGTCGCAGCGTTCGCAGCCGCAGGCGCGGAAGATCACCGGGCGCGGTGTGTCCGGATCGCCGCAGAGCAGCCGGGTTTCGTGTGCCTCGGCCTGGTAGGGCGTCTTGCAGTGCGGGCAAAGGCGGCGGACGAGGCGTTGGGCGACGACGCCGATGATGTTGCCGGCCATGATGTCGGGCAGCACGCCGATGTCGAGCAGGCGCGGGATGGCACCAATCGCTGAATTGGTGTGCAGCGTGGAATAGACCTGATGCCCGGTCATTGCGGCGCGCAGCGCCATTTCGGCGGTTTCGGCGTCGCGGATTTCGCCGACCAGGATGACGTCCGGGTCCTGGCGCATCATCGAGCGGATGCCGTTGGCGAAATCGAGCTTGGCGGCTTCGGCGACCGAGGTCTGGCGCACCAGGGTCATCGGGTATTCGACCGGGTCTTCGAGGGTCATGATGTTCACGCCCTCGGAGTTGATGTGGTTGAGCACCGAATAGAGCGTTGTCGTCTTGCCGCTGCCGGTCGGGCCGGTGACCAGGATGATGCCTTCAGGGCGGGCAATCATCAGTTTGAGCTGATCGAGTTGGCGCTCGGTGAGGCCCAGGCCTTCGAGCGGGACGAGGCCTTTCTGCCGGTCGAGGATGCGCAGGACGATGTTTTCGCCGTGGATCGTGGGCTGTGCCGAAACGCGGAAGTCGATTTGCCGCCCGCGCATGTTGAGGGTGATGCGGCCGTCTTGTGGGGCGCGCGTCTCGGCGATGTTCATCCCGCTCATTACTTTGATGCGCACGGCCATCGCGGGCCAGTACGACTGATGCAGCGAGCGGATCTGGCGCAGCATGCCGTCGATGCGGTAGCGGATGCGCAGGAAGCCGCTTTCGGGTTCGAAGTGGACGTCGGAGGCGTCGCGCTTGACCGCGTCGGTGAGGATCGAGTCGATCAGACGCACCACCGGCTGGCTGTATTCGTCGCTCGACGCCTGCAGGCCACGGAAGTCGATCTCGCCGGTCTCGATCTCGTTCAGGATGCCGTCGATCGACAGCTCGTAACCATAGGCCAGGTCGATCGCCCGGCCGATCTCGGTTTCGCCGGCGAGCAGGGTGTCGATCTCGAGCGGACCGTCGACCAGGGTGCGCACCTTGTCGAGGGCGACGATGTCGTTGGTGTCGGCGATGGCGACCGTGAGCCGCAGGTGTGCGGCGTCGAAGTCGAGCGGTAGCAGAAGGTGGCGTTTGGCCAGATCGCGCGGCACGAGTTTGAGCGCCGAAGGGTCGATGATGGCGTTCGACAGGTCGATGCTCTGCTTGCCCAGGCTTTCGGACAGCGCATCGCGCAACGTGGCCTCGGAAACGAAGCCGAGCGAGACGAGCAGTTTGCCGACCGGCTGGTTCGACTTCATCTGCTCAAGCAAAGCGATGCGTAGCTGATCCTCGCTGAGGATGCCCTTGGCGATCAGGATCTGCCCGAGTTGCCGGGGTTGATGGTGGGAGGCGTTCATCGGGCCGCTTGGTGCCTGGCTTCGGGCGTCAGGGGGCGAGTTCGGCCAGCCGCTGGCGGGTCGTCTGGCGGTCGAAAGCCGCGGCGCGCGCGCCGGGCGCCTCGCTCACTTCGAGCGCCATCCTGTAGTACTGGGCGGCGAGCCTGGACTGGCGCAGCTGGTCCAGACTGACGGCCAGGTTGAAGATGAAGTCGGCGTTGTCGGGCTCGCCCGCGTAGGCGCGGAAGTACGTCTGCTGTGCTTCGCTCCAGCGCTGCTGACGGGCGTAGAGGTTGCCGAGGGCGAAGAGCAGCGCCGGAGCCTCGGGCTGGGCGGCGAGTGCCGTTTTGAGGCGGCTTTCCGACATTCCTGGATCGGCTTGGCCGCGGGTGCTGATGACGCCAGCCTGGGCGGCCGGGTGGTGCGGGTCGGATTCGAGTGCCTTTTGGTAGAGGGCTTGCGCGCGTTCGTTTTGTCCGCGGCGATTGGCGATGCTGGCCAGTCCGAGCAAGGCGTCGGTGTTCTTGCGGTCACCGCGCAGCACGCTTTCATACAGTGATCCGGCTTCGTCGAGCCGTCCGGCCTGCAAGGCGTCGTAGGCGCGCTCGATGGTTGAGGGCTGGTCGCCGCGGCTGAGTTGCAGGGCGTTCCCGGCCGGGGCGGGACGGGCGCTGCGCGGTGCGGACTTGGTCTCGCTGCTGGGCGCTTTTGCGGTGGCCTGGAACAAGGGCGGCGTTTCGGTGGGCGGGGCCGATATGTTGCCCTGACTGGGCGACGTTGGCGCATTGAGGGCTGGCGCCGGCATCGGCGTCGGGAGCGGTGCGGCCTTGGCCGGAAGCGCTTGTGGGGCTGCTGGCGCGGGGACGGGGCGCGCCGCAAGGGGCTGGGGGGGGCTCATGCTCTGGAGTTGCCACCAGAAATACCCGCCGATGGCGAGCAGCGCCAGAGTGCCGGCGCCGAGCAGCAGTCCAAGGCGTGGCCGGGCAGGCGGCGTTTCCTTGGCGGCGAAAGCGTTGCGCACCGTGGCACGCTCGGCGCCTTCGCGGGCGGCCTGTGCGTTGCTCTCCGGGGGCGTGGGTGCGCCTGGACGGCGGCGGGGGGGGGGCGTCGGTGGGAATGCTCGCCAGGTCGGCGTCGACGGTGGCGAAGTGCTGGGCGAGGTCGGGGAGGGGGGAGGTTGCAGCGTTCTGCGCCGTCAGGGGTTCGAGCGTCAGTTCGGGCAATTCGCCGCCTTCGCCGGCGCGCCGCTTGGCTTCTTCGGCTTTCTTCAGGGCTTCCATGAGCAGGCTCATGGCTGCGTCTCCCCGTTGGCGTTGAGCGGACCGAGTGGTTTGTAGACGTCGTCCGTGGCGAAGAAGTCGCGTCCCGGTAGGTTGGGTGCCAGGTGCTTGAAGTCGCCGGCGACCGAGGCGTCGTGGATGACGGTCGGGCGGATGAAGACCACCAGCTCGGTCTTGGAGGACGTGTTGTTGCGGCTGTTGAACAATTCGCCGAGGAGCGGAATGTCGCCGACCAGCGGGATGCGACCGTTGCGGTTGTCCATGCGGTCCTCCATCAGGCCGCCGAGGACCGCCGTTTCGCCGCTTTGGACACGCATCAGCGATTCGATCTCGCGCGTGCGGATCTGCGGGATGTAGTTGGGGATGTCCTTGGGGATGATCGGGTTCGGGTCCTGCGCTAGGTAGGCGATGCTCGAGATCGACGGGCGGACGTTGAGCGTGACCGTGTCGGCGTCGCTGATCTGCGCCGTGAGGCTCATGAAAAAGCCGACCGAGACCGATTGCGGAGTCGTTGTCACGCCAACCGTGGTGCCGACGTTGGCCGTCGTCGTGGTGTCCGACTTGACGTTGAAGTAGACGAAATCCTCCGAAACCTTGAGCGTCGCCGTCTGGTTGTTGAGCACCGTCAGCTTGGGGCTGGAGAGCACTTTGACGGTGCCGAAACTGCGCAGAATTTCGAGCGCCGCCGAAACGCCGCGGCTGGTGCTCGTCCACTTGAGGGTGTAGGGGTTGGTCGGGCCGCGCACGTTGGTGTTGGTCGACGGGCCGGAAAGGGTGAAGCCGGAGTTGTTGTTCGGCAGGAGTTCCCAGGAGATGCCTTGCTGGTAGCCGTCGGAGAGGGTCACTTCGACAATGGTTGCCTCGATCAGCACCTGTCGCCGCGCGCTGCTGACCACGCGGTCGATGAATTCCTGAACTTTTTCGTGCTGGCGCGAGGTGGCGCGCACGGTGATGATGCCTGTCTCGGCGTTGGTGATCACCGAGGCTGCCTCGCGGAAGGTCATGCGTTTGACCACCGTGGCGCCGCTGTTCTGCAACGTCGCCGGGTTGGGGCTGCCGGCCAGGCCCGGCGCGGCGAGCACGCGCGCGGCGTCGCGAACGGTGTTGACTGCCGAAGCCAGGGCGCCGGTGCCGGTGGTGCTCTGCGTGGCGTTCTGTTCGGTGACTGTTTCGGTCGAGCCCTCGGGGAAGACCTTGTCGGTTTCGTGCAGGATGTCCTTGATGTTCTTTTCCAGCGATTCCCAGAAGCGGTTCCTGGACTTGTTCTCGATCTGGATGCGCGAGGTGTTCCCGCCTCCCGCGCTCGGCGCACCCGCTGCACCGCCAATCGCGCTGGTCGAAATCTGGGTGTTGGTGGACACCGTCCCCGAGACGTCACGCGCCAGGTTGACGTAGTCGACCTTGTAGTTCTTGAGGTAGGGCGTGTCGGGCATTACCGCGAGGTTGGGGCCGTCAAGTTCGAAGCGCATGTCGACCTGTTTGGCGATGCGGGCAAGGATCTGCGGCAGCGTCTGGTCGAGCGCGTTCATCGTTACGCTCCCGCTGATACCGGGATGGATGTCGACATTGAGCCGGGCGTCGCGGGCCAGGGCAAAGAGCAGGTCCTGGACGCGCATGTTGTTGACCACCACGCTGTACGTCTCGGCGCGCACGCCGGCTTTGGGCCGGGGCAAGGGGACGACATTGTCGACGGGGGCCGGAATGGTGCCCCGTGCCGGAGGGATGACGTCCTGGCTGAGGTGCCCGGAGGACGGGCCGCCGCTCAGCGTCGAAGGGGCGCAGGCCGAAAGCAGAAGGATGGCCGTGCTGGTGCAGACGATTCTCAGCATGCCGATGTCCGTCAGTGGTCGTTGATTTCTTATCATATCACGCAAAGTAATCTGCGCAAGTGGCTGATTTGTAGGTTGCTTTTTCTTTATCGAAGCTTGTTTACGGCGCGGACGTAGGCTTTCGGGCTGGCGCTCGCCTGCGCCACCCGGGGCAGATCGACGGTGGCCGCGTCGCGCGAAGGGTAGTCGCCGTAGATGACGCCGAAGCGGTCGCGTCCGCTCAGCGCCGAGCGATAGACGCGCAGCAGCTGGGGATCGAGCCCGGTACAGCACGTGGCGAGGTAGGTTTCGACCTCGTTCGGGTTGCTCGCTTCGGCGCTGTGCAACTGGATGAAGTGGCGTTCGTTGCTGGCGCTCCGAATCCAGCGTTCGCTTTCGGCGAGGCGCTCGGCCAGTGACGGTAGCGTGGGCGCCGGTGCCGCGGGAGCGGGAACGTTCGCGGCCGAAGGCGGGGTGGAAGGAGGCAAGGCGGCGGGCGGCGGGCTCGGTGGTCGGGCGTGCACGTCCACGGGGGGCAAGGCCGCTGCGCGGGGCGGGGCGGACAGGTAGTGGTAGGCGCTGCCCGAGAGCAGCACGGCTGCAGCGGCGGCACCCGCCCAGGGCCAGGGCAGGCGCGCGGAGGGGCGCATGGGGCGGAACTGCGCGTCGCGGATGGCGGCGTCAGCCTGTTCGACGTCGATCTGGTGCAGGTTCTCCGCATAAGCCGCCAGCAAAGCCTTGTCGGCCAGGATGTTGATGCGCCGGGTCAGGCCTTCCGAGGCCCTGGCAATGCGCTGTACCGCGAGGGGCGTGAACAGATCAGCGCCTTTGTAACCGGCGGCGCGCAGACGGAAACTGAGGTAGGTGCCGACATCGCTTTCGCGCAGGGGCGTCAGGGCGAAGTTGTGGGTGATCCGTTCCTTGAGCGGGCGCATCGCATTCTCGGCCAGGCGCGCGTCGAGTTCGGGCTGGCCGAACAAGGCAATGTGCAGGAGCTTGTGCCGGCTCGATTCGAGGTTGGAGAGCAGGCGGATTTCCTCGAGCGTTTCGGCGGGCATGGCGTGTGCCTCGTCGATCATGACCACGACGGTTCGACCGGCGGCGTAGAGCTCGATCAGGCGCGCCTGCAGGGCGCGCAGGAGCAGGTGGTTGCGCTGTTCGGGCAGCGGGGTGCCGAGCTCGTCGGCGATCGCATGGCGGATTTCCTCGCGGTCGAGCGACGGGTTGGCGAGATAGACGGTTTCGATTTCCGGCGGCAGGCGTTCGAGGAGCATACGACAGAGCATGGTCTTGCCGCTGCCGACCTCGCCGCTCACCTTGACGATGCCTTCATCGTTGGTGATGGCGTAGATCAGGGCTTCCAGGGTGGCGCCGCGGTTGGCGCCGCTGAAGAAGAACTCGGTGTGCGGGGTGATCCGGAAAGGCGGTTCCTTGAGCCCGAAATGGTCGAGATACATCATGTCTCCCTGGCCGTGGTGTCCATCCGGTGGTACAGCGTGGTGCGGTTGATGCCGAGCAGGCGCGCGGCCTGGCTGACGTTGCCGTGGGCGAGGCGCAGTGCGGCCTCGATGTAGCTGCGCTCGGTGGTGGCGAGCAACCGGTCGAGGCGGAAGGGCTCGGGCTGGCTCAGCCGCTGCAGGGCCGCGTCGACGAAGGACAGCGCGCCAGCCGGCGGCGTCCCTGAGGCGTTGGGCGTTTCGTCGTCGAGGTCGAGCTCTTCGCGCAGCGTGGCGGCATCGACAGTCTGCCCAGGGAAGCGGGCGGTGAGACGGATGACGATGTTGCGCAGCTCGCGCACGTTGCCCGGAAAGGTGTATCCGCGCCACAGGGTCAAGGCGTCCGCGGTGAGACTGAAAGGTGCTTGCATGGCCTGTGCCGAGTAGTGCAGGCGGAAGTGCTCGAGCAGCAGGCGTTTGTCGTCGTCCATCTCCCGCAGGGGCGGGACGTCGATGGTGAACACCGAAAGGCGGTGGTAGAGGTCGGCGCGAAAGCGTCCTGCGCGGACCTCCTTGCGCAGGTCGCGGTTGGTCGCCGCGACGATGCGGGCGCGGCTGTGCCGGCTTTGCGTCTCGCCGACGCGCTGGTATTCGCCGTTCTCGAGCACTCGCAGCAGTTTGGCCTGCAGCTCGGGCGGCAGTTCGCCGATCTCGTCGAGGAACAGCGTGCCGTCACCGGCCTCCTCGAAATACCCGGCGCGGGCTGCGCTGGCGCCGGTGAAAGCGCCTTTGGCGTGCCCGAAGAGCGTCGCTTCAACCAGGCTTGGCGCGATGGCCGCGCAGTTGAGCGCCAGGAAGGGGTGTTTGCGGCGTGCGGTGGCGAAGTGCAGGCCGTTACGGGCGACGATTTCCTTGCCGCTGCCCGATTCGCCTTCGATCAGCACCGGGAAGGGCGAGTCGGCGTATTGCTGGAGCTGGGTGCGCAGCTTGTGCAGCGCCGGGCTGTTGCCGATCAGCGCTTCGGCCGTGGGGGCGGCGTCCAGGCTGCGGTAGCGGAGCGCCCGGTGCAGCAGCGGGAGCAGGGTTTCCGGCGGGCAGGGTTTGGCGACGAAGTCGACGGCCCCCAGGGTGCGGGCGTGGCGCGCATTGTCGGCGTCGTTCTGGCCGGAAAGTGCGACGATCTTGGTCTGCGGACTGCTCGCAGCCAGTTCGCTGATCAGTGCGAAGCCTTCGTCGGGGCGGTGCGCGCAGGGGGGCAGGCCGAGGTCGACCAGGGCGAGGTCGGGCGGGCGGCGGAGCTGGCGCAGCAGTTGGGTGCTGTGGGGGCGGCTGTGGCTGAGGACGACGTCGAAGTCGCAGGCAAGCGCCAGGCCGAGGGTTTCGGCGAGCAAGGGGTCGTCATCGACGACGAGCAGCAGGGGTTTGTCCGGCAGGGCGTGGTCCGGCATCGTCTTCATGGCTGCGGCAGCGCTCCTGGTCGAGGAATGGCGTTGCCATTATTCCACAACGCGATGGCGGCGTATCTCCCGTATCGCAGCCCTCGATCGCATTTGGCCAGAATTAAGGTGCCAGCGCTTAAACTTGTCCTTTCCAGTTTGGGCGGGCCGCTGATTTCGATGCTGCGGCGTTGGCTTGCGCGCGGCAAGGCGCGCGCCCTGTTCTTGGAGGGTAAAGACCCTGCACGTAATCCGGGTTTCGTAGAAAACTTGGGCATCAGGTATAATCATTCGCTATTTTTTTCCATTCTGGATATCCGTTGTGTCTGCCGATAGTCTGGTCAGAATTACCGACGTCAATTTCTCGTACGACGAGCGCGCCATCCTCAAAGGGATCAACATGGAGATCCCGCGCGGCAAGCTGATTGCCATCATGGGGAACTCCGGGTGCGGCAAGACCACGCTGCTGCGACTGATCGGCGGGCAACTCCGGCCGACCAGCGGCCAGTTGCTGGTCGATGGCCAGTCGGTGCCCGAGATGACGCACGACGAGCTTTACGCGATGCGTCGGCGCATGGGCATGTTGTTCCAGTTCGGGGCCTTGTTCACCGACATCTCGGTCTACGACAACGTTGCCTACCTGATGCGCGAACATACCGACCTGCCCGAAGAGGTCATCCGCGACATGGTGCTGATGAAGCTCAACGCGGTCGGCCTGCGCGGCGCGCATCACCTGATGCCCTCCGAGCTTTCGGGCGGCATGGCACGGCGCGTGGCGCTGGCGCGGGCGATTGCGCTCGACCCGATGCTGATCATGTACGACGAGCCCTTTGCTGGCCTCGACCCGATCTCGATGGGCGTCATCGGCCAGTTGATCCGCAAGCTCAACGACGCCCTCGGGGCGACGACCCTGCTCGTTACGCACGATGTTCAGGAGGCGCTGCTGATCGTCGATTACGTCTATTTCGTTTCCGACGGGCAGATCGTTGCACAGGGAACGCCCGATGAAATCCGGGCTTCGGAAGATCCTTTCGTGCATCAATTCGTCTTCGGCGAAGCCGACGGCCCGGTGCATTTCCATTATCCGGCGCCACCGTTCGCGCAGGAGTTGCTGCGGGAGGTGCGGCGTGGCTGAAAACATGGACACGGGGGTGCTGGCGCTGGTGCGCGGCATCGGTCGGCGGGTCAATAACGCGGTGCAGCGCCTTGGCTTCGCGGCGCGCTTCTTCTTCCGGGTGCTGCTCTACTCGGGGCAGTCGTTCCGCCGCCTGCACCTGACGATCCGCGAAATCTATTTCTCGGGCTTCCAGTCGCTGCTGATCATCCTGGTCTCCGGCCTGTTCATCGGCATGGTGCTTGGCATGCAGGGCTACGAGACCTTGCAGCGCTACGGATCGTCCGAGGCGCTGGGCGTGCTCGTCGCGCTGTCGTTGGTGCGTGAGCTCGGCCCGGTCGTCGCCGCGTTGCTCTTTGCCTCGCGCGCCGGCTCGTCGATCACGGCCGAGATCGGTCTGATGAAGGCCACCGAGCAGTTGACCGCGATGGACATGATGGCAGTCAACCCGATTGCCCGTGTCGTTGCCCCGCGTTTCTGGGGCGGCGTGATCTCGATGCCGTTGCTCGCCGCGCTGTTCTCGGCGGTCGGGGTCTTCGGCGGCTACCTGATCGGCGTCGTCTTCATCGGTGTCGACGAGGGCGCGTTCTGGTCGCAGATGCAGGGTTCGGTCGATTTCCGCTTCGACATCTGGAACGGGATCGTGAAAAGTTTTGTCTTCGGGGTGGCTGTCTCCCTGATCGCGGTGTTCGAGGGCTACGACGCGGTGCCGACCGCCGAAGGGGTTTCGACGTCGATCAAAAGAACGGTGGTGTATTCCGCGCTGGCCATTCTGGCGCTGGATTTCGTGTTGACCTCGTTTATGTTCCGGGGGCTCTGATGAGTCGTAAGCTGATTGATTTGTGGGTGGGTTTCTTCGTCATTCTGGGGTTCGCGGGGCTGTTGTTCCTGGCGTTGCGGGTTGGCAACGTCTCGTCGGCCAACTTCGCCGAAACGTACCGGCTGACGGCCAAGTTTGATAACATCGGTGGCCTGAAGGTCCGCGGGCCGGTGAAGAGCGCGGGCGTGGTCGTTGGCCGCGTTTCCGAGATTCGGCTCGATCCGGGGTCGTACGAGGCCCAGGTGACGCTGACGATCGACAGCCGTTACCATTTTCCCAAGGATACGTTTGCTTCGATCCTGACCGCCGGTTTGCTCGGCGAACAATACATCGGCCTCGACGCCGGCGGCGACGAGAGAATGCTCAAGGATGGCGAAGTCGTGGCCAAGACTCAATCGGCTGTGGTGCTGGAAAAACTGATCAGCCAGTTCATGTTCAACAAGGCGTCCGAGGGGACGGAAAAATAATGGGAGCGTTCGTGAAAACACCGATGATCAAGCGTGTCCTGAGCGTGGCGCTGGCCGCCGCATTTGTCGGCGGATTCTCGGGTTGCGCGAGCACCGCGAACAATCCGAAAGACCCCTACGAGGGCTTCAACCGTGCGATGTTCTCGGTCAATGAAGGGGTCGACGTGGTCCTCAAGCCGGTCGCCGAGGGCTACGACGCTGCGGCGCCGCTGCCGGTGAAGGCCGGGATCGGCAACTTCTTCGGCAACATCTCCGACGCCTGGACGGCGATCAACAACTTCCTCCAGGGCAAGGGTAGCGAAGGGCTGTCCGACGTCGGCCGGGTGCTGGTCAATACCACCCTCGGCATCGGCGGCGTCTTCGACGTGGCGAGCGAAATGGGCCTCGAGAAGCATGCCGAGGACTTCGGCCAGACGATGGCCGTCTGGGGGGTCCCCGAGGGGAACTACCTCTATTGGCCGCTGATCGGGCCGCGTACGACGCGCGATTCCTTCGGCTGGCTGGTCGATACCTACGCCGATCCGGATCCGGTCTGGTATGTCGACAACGTTGCGGTGCGCAACACCCTGGTCGGAGTGCGCTTCATCGATGTGCGCGCCAGCCTCCTGCCGACCGACAAAGTGGTCGAGCAAGCGGCGTTCGACAAGTACAGCTACATCCGCGACGCTTATCTGCAGAACCGGCGCAGCGTCGTGCGTGACGGCCAGCCCGAACGGGAAGGCGAATGCAAGATGGAGCGTTGCTACTGAGATCAGGCGTCCCGTCATTCAGTAAGTCGCAAGAGAAAGAGGTCAGTATGAAGTCGTTGTTGTCTGTTCTGTTCGGTCTGTTTGTCGCCGCGTCCGCTGCATTGGCCAACGAGGAAGCGCCGGATGCGATGATCCGCAAAGTGACGGACGATGTGCTCAACATCGTTCGTCAGGACAAGGACATCCGGAGCGGCAACACCAAGAAGGCGATCGAACTCGTCGAAGCCAAGGTCCTGCCCAACTTCAACTTCCAGCGCATGACCGCGCTGGCCATGGGGCGCGACTGGAACAAGGCGAACGCGGACCAGAAGAAGCGCCTGACGGAAGAGTTCAAGACCCTGCTGGTGCGGACCTATTCGAATGCGCTCACCAGCTACAAGGACCAGACGATCCGCTACAAGCCGGCCAAAGTGCAGGGCGGCGACACCGAGGTCACGGTGCGGACCGAGATCGTGCAGCCGGGCAACAAGCCGATCGCCCTCGACTATTCGCTCGAAAAGCAGTCCGAGGGCTGGAAGGTCTACGATGTGGTCGTCGCCGGCGTCAGCCTGGTGACCAACTATCGCGACACCTTCAACCAGGAGGTGCGCGCCAACGGCGTCGATGGTCTGATCGACATGTTGGCGAAAAAGAACAATCAGATGGATCCCGGCCGCAAATGATCGAACAGAACGGAAACGGGCTGCGCGTGAGCGGCTCGATGCTGATCGCCGACGCGCCCGCCCTGCTTGCCGCAGGGCGCGGTTTTTTGCGCTCCCTGCCGACAGGCGGGAACGAGGTGATCTTCGATCTGGAGGCGGTGGCGGAGGCAGATTCCTCGGCGCTCGGCGTGGTCTTCGGTCTGCAGCGCAGTGCGCGCGAACGCGGACTGGCGCTGCGTCTGGTCAATCCGCCGGCCGGCCTGCTCAGCCTCGCCAGCCTCTACGGCGTCGCCGACACCTTCCCGCTCGCCTGAGCGCCATTCACCGTCGCGCAGACCTCAAGGGCATGGCATGAACGCCGCCAGTCGGATCGCCGTCTCCATCCGGCAAGTGGTCAAGAACTACGGTGCCTTGCGCGCGCTGGATGGCGTGACGCTGGACATCGCCGAGGGTGAATTCTTCGGGCTGCTTGGTCCCAACGGCGCCGGCAAGACGACGCTCATCTCCTGTCTGGCGGGCTTGGCGCGCGCCGATTCAGGGCGCATCGCGGTGCTCGGTCATGACGTGGCGAACGATTATCGCGCGGCGCGTCGGCAGCTTGGGATCGTGCCGCAGGAATTGGTTTTCGACCCCTTTTTCACGGTGCGCGAAACCTTGCGGATCCAGTCCGGCTACTTCGGCTTGCGCCGCAATGACGACTGGATCGACGAGATCCTGGAGAACCTCGACCTGACGGCCAAGGCCGACACCAACATGCGTCGGCTTTCCGGCGGCATGAAGCGACGCGTGCTCGTCGCCCAGGCCTTGGTACACAAACCGCCGGTGATCGTCCTCGACGAGCCGACCGCGGGGGTCGATGTCGAACTGCGCCAGGGGTTGTGGCTGTTCGTCGAGCGCCTCAATCGCGAAGGGCACACGGTCATCCTGACCACGCATTACCTCGAGGAAGCGGAAGCGCTGTGCGGCCGCATCGCCATGCTCAAGCAAGGCCGGGTGGTGGCGCTTGATACCACCTCCAACCTGCTCGCCCGTCAGGCGACCCGGACGCTGGTGCTGCGTTTGGGGGCGGGCGATGCCCTGCCGGCAGCGTTGGCGGCCCGTGCTGAACGCGATGGCGGGGACTGGCGGGTTCGCCTTTCCGGTCTGGCCGAGGTCGAATCGCTGCTTGCCGAGGTGCGCGCCAGCGGCGCGACGATCGAGGATTTACGCCTTGAACAGCCCGACCTCGAAGATGTTTTCGTCGGCGTGATGCAGGGCCGGGAGGTGCTGCCATGACCGGTTTCCTCACCTTGCTCTACAAAGAGGTGCTCCGCTTCTGGAAGGTCAGTTTCCAGACCGTCGCCGCGCCGGTACTCACCGCGATGCTCTACCTGATGATCTTCGCACATGTGCTCGACGAGCACGTGCGGGTCAACGACGTGCTGTATTCGGCATTCCTGATTCCCGGGCTGGTGATGATGTCGGTGCTGCAGAACGCGTTCGCGAACAGCTCGTCGAGCCTGATCCAGGCCAAGGTGACGGGCAGCGTGGTGTTCGTTCTCCTGCCGCCGATTTCGTACTTCGAGTTTTACCTGGCCTATGCGGTTGCGGCGATGCTGCGCGGCCTGGTCGTCGGCCTCGGCGTGCTCGCGGTGACGCTGTGGTTCGCGCCGCTCGAATTCGCCGCGCCCTGCTGGATCCTCGTTTTCGCCGTTCTCGGCGGGGGTATCATGGGGTCGCTCGGCATCATCGCTGGTATCTGGGCCGACAAATTTGATCAGCTGGCCGGGTTCCAGAACTTTCTCATCATGCCGCTGACCATGCTCTCCGGCGTTTTCTATTCGATCCATTCGCTGCCCGTGTTCTGGCAGCGGGTGTCGCACGCCAACCCCGTTTTCTACATGATCGACGGTTTCCGCTACGGCTTTTTCGGCGTCTCCGACGTGGCGCCGACGACCAGCCTGGCCGTCGTCGCAGCCAGCTTCGCGGCCGTCGCCCTGGTCGCGCTGCAAATGCTGCGCCGCGGATACAAACTAAGGAATTGAAACATGATGGATCCCGAACGCGTCAAACAGCTGATCGCTGAAGGTTTGCCCTGCGAAGGCCTGCACGTGCAGGGCGATGGGCAGCACTTCGAAGCGCTGATCGTCAGCGCCCAGTTCGAGGGCAAGAGCCGCGTCAAGCGTCAGCAGTTGGTCAATGCGGTGCTCAAACCCTATTTCGACAGCGGCGAACTGCACGCCTTGTCGATGAGCACGATCACCCCCGAAGAGTGGAGGGCGGCGCGTGGATAAGCTGCTCATCCAGGGCGGTTCACCGCTCGCCGGCGAAGTCGCCATTTCGGGCGCCAAGAACGCGGCGCTCCCCATCCTCTGCGCCAGCCTGCTGACCGCCGAGCCCTTGCGTTTTGCCAATGTGCCGCACCTCAACGACGTGTCGACGATGTTGCGCCTGCTCGGTCAGATGGGCGTCGACGTGATGATGGACGGCAACGAGGCGCTGGTCCTCGACAGCCATGCGCTCAACAACCCGGTCGCACCGTACGACCTGGTGAAGACCATGCGCGCCTCGATCCTCGTGCTCGGTCCACTGGTCGCCCGCTTCGGCGAGGCACGCGTGTCGCTGCCCGGCGGCTGCGCGATCGGCGCCCGCCCGGTGGACCAGCACATCAAGGGGCTGCTGGCGATGGGCGCCGAAGTGACCGTCGAACACGGCTATGTCCATGCCAAGGCGACGCGTCTCAAGGGCGCGCGCATCGTCACCGATATGGTGACCGTCACCGGCACCGAAAACCTGATGATGGCCGCCGTGCTGGCCGAAGGCGAAACGGTGATCGAGAACGCGGCGCGCGAGCCGGAAGTGGTCGATCTCGCCAATTGCCTGATCGCCATGGGCGCCAAGATTCGCGGCGCCGGTACCGACTGCATCCGCATCGAAGGCGTCGAACGCCTGCACGGTGCCTCGCACACGGTGATGCCCGACCGCATCGAAACCGGCACCTACCTGTGCGCGGCGGCGGCGACCGGTGGCGATGTCCGGCTGACGCGGACCTCGGCCGATTATCTCGACGCGGTGGTGGCCAAGCTGCGCGAGGCCGGCTGCACCCTCGACTGCGAGGCCGACGCCATCCATCTGAAGGCGCCGGCGCGCCTGAAGGCGGTCAACGTGCGCACCGAGCCGTATCCAGCCTTCCCGACCGACATGCAGGCGCAGTTCATGGCCATCAACACGGTCGCCGATGGCGCCGCGGTGATCCGCGAAACGATCTTCGAAAACCGCTTCATGCACGCCGTCGAACTGATCCGCCTCGGGGCGCAGATCAAGATCGACGGCAACACCGCGCTGGTGACCGGCGTGCCGTGCCTCGACGGGGCGACGGTGATGGCCACCGACCTGCGCGCCTCGGCGAGCCTGGTGATCGCCGGCCTGGTGGCGCAAGGCGAGACGCTGATCGACCGCATCTACCACCTCGATCGCGGCTACGAGCGCATCGAGGAAAAACTGTCGCGCCTCGGCGCCAGTGTCAAGCGGGTGCGCTGAAGCTGCGGCTACAATGCCGGAAGCCGGCGGTGCAGTGGGCGTCGCCGGGTGAGTGGGATAACGCAACGACGGGGATACAGTTTTGGACGGCATCACCATCGCCCTTTCCAAGGGCCGCATTTTCGAAGAGACGCTGCCGCTGCTCGCCGCGGCCGGCATCGAGCCGCTGGAGAATCCGGAAACCTCGCGCAAGCTGATCATCGCGACCAACCGGCCTGACGTGCGGGTGGTCATCGTGCGTGCCACCGACGCGCCGACCTACGTCCAGTACGGCGCCGCCGACCTCGGCGTGGCCGGGCGTGACGTGCTCATCGAGCACGGCGGCGACGGCCTCTACCAGCCGCTCGACCTCAACATTGCCAAGTGCCGGATGATGGTCGCCGTGCCGGCCGACTTCGACTACGAACACGCGGTGCGCCAGGGCGCGCGCCTCAAGGTGGCGAGCAAGTACATCAACATTGCGCGCGAGCACTTCGCGGCCAAAGGCGTGCACGTCGACCTGATCAAGCTCTACGGTTCGATGGAGCTAGCCCCGCTGGCCGGCCTTGCCGACGCGATCGTCGACCTGGTGTCGACCGGCAGTACGCTCAAGGCCAACAACCTGCTCGCCGTCGAGCACATCATGGACATTTCCTCGCGCCTGATCGTCAACCAGGCGGCGCTGAAGGTGAAGCGCGAGAAGATCGCGCCGATCCTCGAGGCCTTTGCCGGCGCTGTCGCCGCATGAGCGCGATTCGCCGCTTCTCGTCGCGCGACGCCGATTTCACCGCCCGTCTCGATGCGCTGCTGGCCTTCGAAGCGGCGCAGGACGACGCCATCGAGCGCACCGTCGCGGCCATCCTGGCCGACGTCAAGGCGCGCGGCGACGCTGCGGTGCTCGAGTACACGCAGCGCTTCGACCGCGTCCCCGCCGCCTCGCTGCCTGAACTCGAACTCTCGCGCGCCGAGCTTGACGCCGCGCTTGCCGGCCTGCCTGTCGAACGGCGTGCGGCGCTGGAGACGGCCGCTGCGCGCGTGCGTGCTTACCACGAACGCCAGCCGCTGCAGGGCTGGCAGTACGAAGAAGCCGACGGGACGCGGCTCGGACAGAAGGTGACGCCGCTCGACCGCGTCGGCCTCTACGTGCCGGGCGGCAAGGCGGCCTATCCCTCGTCGGTGCTGATGAATGCGATTCCGGCCAAGGTCGCCGGGGTCGGCGAACTGATCATGGTCGTGCCGACGCCGGGCGGCGAGAAAAACGCCCTCGTGCTCGCCGCCGCCGCGCTGGCTGGCGTCGACCGCGTGTTCTGCATTGGCGGCGCGCAGGCGGTTGCGGCGTTGGCTTTCGGCACCGAGACTGTGCCGCGGGTCGACAAGATCGTCGGTCCGGGCAATGCCTACGTCGCCACCGCCAAGCGGCGCGTGTTCGGCATCGTCGGCATCGACATGGTCGCCGGGCCGTCGGAAATCCTGATCGTCTGCGACGGCACGACTGATCCCGACTGGGTGGCGATGGACCTTTTCTCGCAAGCCGAGCACGACGAGCTGGCGCAGGCCATCCTGCTCTGCCCGGATGCGGCTTACCTCGACCGCGTCGAGGCCTCGATCGAGCGCCTGCTGCCGAGCATGCCGCGCCAGGCGACGATCCGGGCGGCGCTCGCAGGGCGCGGCGCGCTGATCGAAGTGCGCGACCTCGACGAAGCCTGCGCGGTTGCCAACCGCATCGCGCCCGAGCACCTCGAGTTGTCGCTGCAGGACGCCGACGCCTGGGTGGACAAGATTCGTCACGCCGGCGCGATCTTCATCGGCCCCTACACCTCGGAAGCGCTCGGCGATTACTGCGCCGGACCGAACCACGTGCTGCCGACCTCGGGCAGCGCGCGCTTCTCCTCGCCGCTGGGCGTTTACGACTTCCAGAAGCGGACGAGTCTCATCCGCGCTTCGCGCCGCGCGGCGAGCGAGCTGGGCCGGGTCGCTGGCATTCTGGCCGACGGCGAAGGCCTGCCCGCGCACGCGCAGTCGGCGCGCTACCGGGTCGAGTAAATCCGGTTTCCGGACACGAAAAAAAGGGCAGCCTGGGCTGCCCTTTTTTGTTGCTGGCGGCTGGGTTCAGCGCATCTCGAAGGCTTCCTGATGAAAGCGCGGCGTGCCGCCAAGAGTGCGTATGTTGCGCAGGCCGCGCTTGAGTGCGTCGGCGAGGCCGGTCGGGCCGCAGAACCAGATCTCGGCGGCGCGGTCGCCGTTCGCCTCGAGGCCGAGCCCCTCGGCGCGCAGCTCCTTGCCCTGGCGCTTATCGTGAATGTGCAGGCGGATGTTGGGCAGCGTGGCGCACAACGCTTCCAGACGGGCGACGAAACGATCGCCGGCACGGTCGCGCGTGCAGTAGTGCAGCTCGGCCTGCGGGGTCTCGGAAGGCGCGTCCTGCATGGCTTCCAGCCAGGCCAGGAAGGGCGTCACGCCGACCCCGCCGGCAATCCAGATCTGGCGTCGCGTCGGGTCGTGGCGGTCGAGGCGGAAGTGGCCGTAGGGACCTTCGACGCTGACCGCCTGCCCGACATAAACCGTGTGCGGCAGGCGGCGGGTGAAGTTGCCGAGCGCCTTGATGCAGAAGGTCACCGTGCGCTGGTCGTTGCCCGCGCTGGCAATGGTGAAGGGATGGTGGCCTTCGAGGCGGTCGAAAGCGAGGAAGGCAAACTGCCCCGGCTGATGGCCCTGCCAGCGCTCGTCGAGGCGACAGGTGATCTCGGTGACGCCGTCGCCATGCTGCACGGCGATGACTTCGCCGTGCGCCCGGCGGCGCTGGCCGATGCGCCCAGTCAGCGACAGCACGCTGGCCCAGCTCCCGGCCAGAAGCGCAATCGCGAACAGGGCGCCGAGGGGTGTCGCCCAGTAGCGGGCCGGCGTCAGGACGAGGCTGTGGAAGGCCAGGAACAGGTAAATCACCGGCAGGACGCGGTGGATGTGCCGCCAGAGGTGGTAGGGAAAGCGCCGCCAGAGGGTGATGGCGATCATCGCCAGCAAGAGATAAAACCCCCATTCGCCGAGGTCCTCGGCCGGGTCGTGCAGCAGGCGGGTGAGTTCGCCTTTCGCCTCGCGCAGCCGCCCGGCTCGGCCGATCAGCGCGCGGACAAGGCCGGAGCCTTCGTAGAAGCCCCAGTGGAGGACGGCGAAAACGACGGCCAAGATGCCGGCCCATTTATGCAGGCGGTAGATGCGGTCCATGCCGCCAAGCGGCGCTTCGAGCCAGCGCGGGCGGGTTGCCAGCACCATGACCAGCGACATCAGCGCCATCGACAGGATGCCGCTGAGGTAGAGGCCTTGCTGGCGGATGAGCCACAGCGTCGCGGTGCCCTCCGGGATGGAGGCGGTCAGGAAGGTCTGCAACCAGGCGGCGCAGAACAGGGCCAGCAGACCGGCGAGTGTGGCGGTGGCCGGGGTGTTCATCGTTGTTCTCCCTTTAGGGTTTTGGGGCAGTCGGGATGCCCGTCTCGGGTGAGGCTGCGCTACTATGCCTGTGTCTTTCTGAATCGGGCCTGAACGGGACGTTCATCTCGCGTTCAGGCCGGGCCGCGTATAAATCCAGCATGAATCCCTTCGTTTTCCTGCGTAGAGCTTGCCGCACAGCGGTTCCGTCCAGCGTCCTTCTGGCCACGCTGTTGTTTGTTGTCGAACCGCCAAACGGAGTGGCAAGCGACGACTCGGGGCACGACCATGAGCGCGCGCGTACGGCGTTGGAGGCCGGCGAAATCCTGCCGCTCAAGGCGGTGCTCGAACGCGTCGAGCAGCGTGCGCCGGGCAAGGTGCTGGCGATCGAGCTCGAGCGTCATCGCGGGCGCTGGATTTATGAGCTCAAAGTGCTGCGTCCCGGCGGGGCGCTGGTCAAGGTCTGGGTCGATGCCGCAGACGGATCGCTGATTGCCCGCCGCGGCCACGGTTCGCGCCCCGGCTACTGCCGTGAAAAGGATGAAGATGCGTGTCCTGATCGTTGAAGACGAGCCGACGCTGGCCGTGCAATTGGGCGAAGCCCTCGGCAGCGCCGGCTATGCCGTCGACCAGGCCGCGAACGGTGTCGATGCCCTGCATCTGGGCGGCGACCCCGATGCGCCCTATGATGCCGTGGTGCTCGACCTCGGTTTGCCGCAGATGGACGGTTTGAGCGTACTCCAGTCCTGGCGTGCGGCCGGCTGTACGATGCCGGTGTTGATCCTTACCGCGCGCGACAACTGGCACGAAAAAGTGGCCGGGATCGACGCTGGGGCCGATGATTATCTGGCCAAGCCTTTCCACCTCGAAGAACTGCTCGCTCGTCTGCGCGCCCTGATCCGTCGCGCCGGCGGGCTCGCCAGCGCCGAGTTGCGTTGCGGTGCGCTGGTGCTCGACACGCGGCAATGCCGGGCCAGCGTGGGCGGCCAGCCGCTCGTCCTCACCGGGCACGAATACCGGGTGTTGGCTTACCTGATGCACCGGCCCGGCCAGGTCGTTTCACGCAGCGAGCTGATTGAACACATCTACGCTCAGGACTGCGACCGCGATTCGAACACGGTTGAAGTCTTCGTCGCGCGCCTGCGCAAGAAGCTGCCCGACGGCGCGATCGAAACGGTGCGCGGCCTCGGCTATCGCATGGTGGCCGCGTGAGGCGCTCCGGCGTCCCGCTCTGGGGGGCGATGCGGCGCTCGCTGCGCCTGCGCCTGCTGCTCGGGACCCTGGCGTCGATCGTGCTGGCCATCGCGGTCGCCGGCTGGGCGCTCTCCGGCCTCTTCCGCCAGCACATTACGCAGCAATTCCACGCCGAGTTGCGCCTGCACCTCGACGATCTGGTCAGCCACCTGTATGTCGACCGCGAGGCGCGTCCGGCGGTGAGCGGTACGCCGAGCGATCCGCGCTTCGAGCAGCCGTATTCCGGGCTCTACTGGCAAATCGAACGCACCGACCGGCGCGAGGACGTCTCGCGCAAGTTGCTGCGTTCCCGCTCACTGTGGGATGCGGCGCTGGTCGTGGACTTCGAGGTGCCGGCGGACGGCGAGGTCCATGCGCATCGTCTGCCCGGGCCCGAAGGCGTGATGCTCGGTGCGGTTGAGCGGGTGGTGCGCCTGGAGGATGAGGATGGACAGCCGGGCGGGACCTTTCTCGTCATCGTTGCTGCCGACGAGCGGCGGATCGCCGAGCCGACCGAGAATTTCTCCGGCATGCTCTGGCTCTTTCTCGGCCTGCTCGGGTTGGGCTTGGCCGCGGTTGCCGTGCTCCAGGTCTGGGTCGCACTGGTGCCCCTGCGTCGTTTGCAGTGGGCGTTGGCCGCGGTGCGCGCCGGGCAGGCGGCGCGCCTGGACGGCGATTTCTCTGGCGAGGTGCAACCGCTGGTGGGCGAATTCAACAGCGTACTCGCGCAAAATGCCGAGGTCGTCGAGCGTGCTCGCACTCAGGCCGGAAACCTCGCGCATGCCCTGAAAACGCCGCTTTCCGTGATCGCCAATGCGGCGCAGGGTTTGCCGGGCGAAACCGGTCCCTTGCTGACCGCGCAGGTCGAGGTGGCGCGCCGGCAGATTGACTATCACTTGCGTCGGGCGCGGGCCGCGGCGGCGGTGCGTCTGCCGGGATCGCGCACGCCGCTCGGGCCAGTGGTCGATGGCCTGCTGCGCGTGATGCGCCGGGTGCACGCCGAGCGTGAGCTCGACTTTGCCGTGCAGATCGAGCCAGGGCTCGAGTTCCGTGGCGAGGCGCAGGATTTGCAGGAAATTCTCGGTAACCTGCTCGACAACGCCGGCAAGTGGGCGCGACGCGCGGTGCGCCTGGAATGCCGCCGCGAAGACGGCTGGCTGCGCTTGACGCTCGACGACGACGGCCCCGGCATCCCGGATGAGGCGCGGGAACGCGTGCTACGTCGCGGCGAGCGGGCGGACGAGCAGGTTGCCGGCAGCGGCCTGGGGCTGGCCATCGTCGACGACCTGGTCCGTCTGTATGCCGGGCGGATCGAGCTCGAAGCGTCGCCGCAGGGTGGTCTGCGCGTGCGCTTGAGTTTGCCGGCGGCTTGAGCGCGCTGCGCGCTTGGACGGCGCTTTGCCTTAGCCCGCGACGATGGCCCGCAGGGCTTCGACCAAGGCGCGGCATTCGGCGTCGGTGCCGATGCTGATGCGCAGGTGCTGGTCGATGCGCGGCTGGCGGAAGTGGCGGACGATGATGTTGCGTTCGCGCAGGCGGGCGGCGAGCTGTGCCGCGTCGTGCCCCGGGTGGCGGGCAAAAATGAAGTTGGCCGCCGAAGGCAGGACATTGAAGCCGAGCGTTTCAAGGTCGGCGACCAGTTGCGCGCGGCTGGCCATCACCGCACGGCGCGTCGTTTCCAGCCAATCGCGGTCGGCCAGTGCAGCGGCGGCGCCGACCAGCGCCAGGCGGTCGAGCGGGTAGGAGTTGAAGCTGTTCTTGACCCGTTCGAGGGCCTCGATCAGCGGCGCCTGGCCGAGCGCGTAGCCGACGCGCAGGCCGGCCAGGGCATGCGATTTGGACAGCGTGCGCACGACGAGCAGGTTGGGGTGGCGGGCGATCAGCGCGGCAGCCGTTTCACCGCCGAAGTCGATGTAGGCCTCGTCGACGACGACCACGGCGTGGTGCAGTCCGGCGCACAGGCGATCGATCTCGGAAAGCGACAGCGGCCGGCCGGTCGGCGCGTTGGGGTTGGCGACGATGACCCCGCCGCAGTCGTCGGCGCGCTCGAGGTAGTCGTCGACGCGGACCGCGAAGTCCGCGTCGAGCGCGACCTTGGTGTGCGCGATGTCGTAGAGGCCGCAATACACCGGATAGAAGCTGTAGCTGATGTCCGGCATCAGCAACGGCTTGGCGTGCTTGAGCAGGGCCAGGAACGCGTGCGCCAGCACCTCGTCCGAACCGTTGCCGACGAAGACTTGCGCCGGTTCGATGCCGTGTTCGGCAAAGTGTTCGGCGACGGCGTGCTTGAGCAGGTCGCCATTCGGGTCCGGGTAGAGGCGCAGGCGGGCCGCGTCGTTGCCGAGTTCAGCCTGCATGGCGGCGAGCGCGCGCGGCGAGGGCGGGTAGGGATTCTCGTTGGTGTTGAGCTTGACGAGGTCGGGCAGCTTGGGCTGTTCGCCCGGGACGTAAGGCGTCAGCGTGTGGACGAGGGCGCTCCAGTATTGGCTCATGTGCGGCTCACGGCATGGGATGCAGGGGAGGTTCAAGATGGTATCATGCGCAGCAGCCGGCGTTGCGGGGCAGAACTGCCTTGAGCGGCGCGGGTCAGAGCAAGATTCCTTCTTCACGGGGTTTACATGCGGCAAGCCGACATCAGCAGAAACACCCTCGAAACCCAGGTGCGCGTCCGTCTCGATCTCGACGGCAGCGGCCAGTGCCGTTTTGCGAGTGGCGTTCCCTTCCTCGACCACATGCTCGAGCAGGTGGCACGCCACGGTCAGTTCGACCTCGAGGTCGAAGCCAAGGGCGATCTGCACATCGACGCGCATCACACCGTCGAGGACATCGGCATTACGCTCGGCCAAGCGCTGGCCGCGGCGCTCGGCGACAAGAAAGGGCTCACCCGCTACGGCCATGCCTACGTCCCGCTCGACGAGGCGCTGTCGCGTGTGGTCGTTGACCTTTCCGGCCGGCCGGGCCTCGTGTTCGGCGTCAACTTCACGCGCGCGACGATCGGCGCCTTTGATGTCGATCTGGTGCGCGAATTTTTCCAGGGGCTTGTGAACCACGCCCTGATCACCCTGCACATCGACAACTTGCGCGGGGAAAATGCGCACCACCAGGCCGAGAGCGTTTTCAAGGCCTTCGGCCGCGCCTTGCGCATGGCCGTCGAGGCGGATGCGCGTTGCGCCGGCCGTGTGCCGTCGACCAAGGGGGCGCTGTGAGCGGCAAGGTTGCCGTCGTCGACTACGGCATGGGCAATCTGCGCTCGGTGTGGCAGGCGCTCGCCCACGTCGCCGGCGGTCGCGAAGTCGTCGTCACCGCCGATCCGGCCGAATTGCGCGCCGCCGAGCGCGTGGTCTTCCCCGGCCAGGGCGCGATGCCCGACTGCATGCGCGAACTGGAATTGCGCGGGCTGCGCCGGGCGGTGCTCGACGCAGCGCGCGACAAGCCTTTCCTCGGTATCTGCATCGGCCAGCAGATGCTCTTCGAGCACAGCGCCGAAGGCGACGTGCCCGGCCTCGGCGTTTTCGCCGGGCAGGTCGTCCGCTTTCCTGCCGAGCACATGCGCACGGCCGATGGCAGCAAGCTCAAGGTGCCGCACATGGGCTGGAACGAGGTGCGCCAGGTGCGTCCACATCCCCTGTGGAAGGGCATCGAGGACGGCGCGCGGTTTTATTTCGTGCACAGCTACCACGTTGCGCCGACGTCACCCGAGGTCGCCGTTGGCGTGACCGACTATGGCATTCCCTTTACCAGTGCGGTAGCGCGGGATAATATTTTTGCCATCCAGTGCCATCCGGAGAAGAGCGCCCAGGCCGGACTTGCCCTGTTGGCCAACTTCCTCGCCTGGCAGCCTTGAGGCGCATTTCGCGCTGACGGCGGCGCACTGCTCCGGCCGCCGGTGCGGTGTGTTCCGGGTACGGCGTTCATTTTTGATTTCGTTTTTCCACCACCACCTGCGTTTTCAACATGCTGATCATTCCCGCGATTGACCTGAAGGACGGGCAGTGCGTCCGTCTCAAGCAAGGTCTCATGGACGAGGCCACCGTGTTTTCCAACAGCCCGGGCGAACAAGCCGCGCATTGGCTGGCGCAGGGCGCACGGCGCCTGCACATCGTCGATCTCAACGGCGCCTTCGCCGGCAAGCCGAAGAACGAGAGTGCGATCAAGGAGATCGTCGCCGCGCTTGGCGACGAGATTCCGATCCAGCTCGGCGGCGGCATCCGCGACCTCGACACCATCGAACGTTGCCTCGACGACGGCGTGAGTTACGTGATCATCGGCACCGCCGCGGTGAAGAATCCGGGCTTCCTGCACGATGCGTGCAGCGCCTTCCCGGGCCAGATCATCGTCGGGCTCGACGCCAAGGACGGCAAGGTCGCCGTCGACGGCTGGTCGAAGCTGACCGGCCACGACGTCATCGATCTCGCCAAGAAGTGCGAGGACTACGGCGTCGAGAGCATCATCTACACCGACATCGGTCGCGACGGCATGCTCACCGGAATCAACATCGAAGCGACCGTGCGCCTGGCGCAGGCGCTGCGTATTCCGGTGATCGCCTCGGGTGGGCTGTCCAACCTCGATGACATCCGCAGCCTGTGCGCGGTCGAAAGCGAGGGCGTCATCGGTACCATCGCCGGGCGCGCCATCTACGACGGTTCGCTCGACTTTGCCGCCGCACAGGCCGAGGCCGACCGCCTCGGCGCGGCGTGATCCGACTCTTTTTGCTGAGAAAGCGGTAGCCATTTGGGACTCGCCAAACGCATCATCCCCTGCCTTGACGTGACCGCCGGCCGCGTCGTCAAGGGCACCAACTTCGTCGATCTGCGCGATGCCGGCGATCCGGTCGAGATCGCCCGCCGCTACGACGCGCAGGGCGCCGACGAGGTGACCTTCCTCGACATCACGGCCTCCTCTGACCAGCGCGACATCATCCTGCACATCGTTGAAGCCTGCGCCGCGCAGGTCTTCATCCCGCTCACCGTTGGCGGCGGCGTGCGTGCGGTGGCCGACGTGCGTCGCTTGCTCAACGCGGGCGCCGACAAGGTGAGCATGAACACCGCCGCGGTGAACAACCCCGACCTCGTTGCCGAGGCGTCGGCCAAGGTCGGCAACCAGTGCATCGTGGTGGCCATCGACGCCAAGCAGGTGGCACCGGGGCAATGGGAGGTATTCACCCACGGCGGTCGCACCCGCACCGGGCTCGACGCCGTTGAGTGGGCGAGAAAAGTCCAGCAACTGGGCGCCGGCGAGATCCTGCTCACCAGCATGGACCGCGACGGGACCAAGAACGGCTTCGACCTTGCGCTGACGCGCGCGGTGGCCGACGCGGTCGACATTCCAGTGATCGCTTCGGGCGGCGTCGGCAACCTCGAACATCTGGCCGACGGCGTCAGCGTCGGCGGCGCCGACGCGGTGCTGGCGGCGAGCATTTTCCACTTCGGCGAATACACCGTGCGCGAGGCCAAGGAGTACATGCGTTCGCGCGGCATCGAAGTGCGTTTGTGAGGCGCGCGGCATGAGTGATCTGGATGTCGCGCAACCCTGGCTCGATGCTTTGCACTGGGGCGACGACGGTCTCCTGCCGGCGATTGCCCAGGATGCGGCGAGCGGTCGCGTAGTGATGGTTGCCTGGATGAATCGTGATGCCTTGCAGGAAACGGTGCACACGGGGAACGCGGTATACTGGTCGCGCTCACGGCAGCGTTTGTGGCGCAAGGGCGAGGAGTCCGGGCATGTGCAGAAAGTGCGTTCGATCCGCACCGACTGCGACGGCGACGTGCTCCTGCTGGCCGTCGAGCAGGTCGGAGGCATTGCCTGCCACACCGGGCGCGAGAGTTGTTTCTTCCTCGAACTCGACGGCGAGCGCTGGGTTCCGGCCGATCCGGTTTTGAAGGACCCCAGGGAAATTTACGCCAAATGAGTACGCACGACATCCTGCATCGCCTTTCGGAGACGCTCGCCTCGCGGCGCCACGCGGATCCCGAAACCTCTTACACCGCCAAGTTGTTCGCCGGCGGTCCCGATTCGATCCTCAAGAAGATCGGCGAAGAGAGCGCCGAGCTGATCATGGCCAGCAAGGACGGCAAGCGCCTGAACATCGTGCGCGAGTCGGCCGACCTCGTTTATCACGTGCTCGTCCTGCTCGCCTTCTACGGGCTTTCGATCGAGGACGTATCGCAGGAAATGCGCCGCCGCGAAGGCATCTCGGGCATCGACGAAAAGAATTCGCGGACGGCCAAATAGCATGGACGATTGCCTCTTCTGTCGCCTTGTGCGCGGCGAGATTCCGGCGCGCAAAGTCTATGAGGACGACGACATCCTCGTCTTCCACGACATCCATCCGGCGCGGCCGTTGCATGTGCTGGCGATTCCCAAGAAGCACATCGCTTCGCTCGCCCACGTCAGCGAGGCCGACGCGCCGCTGCTCGGTCGCCTGCTGACCGTGGCGCAGACCGTCGCGGCCGAGAACGGCAGCCCGGACGGCTTCCGCGTCATCATCAATACCGGACGCGTCGGCGGGCAAGAAGTCCCGCACCTGCACGCGCACATCGTCGGCGGACCGGACCCGGTCGGGCCGATGCTCAAACGTCTATAAGGGGAGTCATCCATGGGTTCATTCAGCATTTGGCACTGGCTGGTCGTTCTGGTGATCGTCCTGCTGGTCTTCGGCACCAAGAAGCTGCGCAATATCGGCGAAGACCTCGGCGGCGCGGTCAAGGGCTTCAAGGAAGGAATGAAGGACGCGAACGAGAGCAAGCCGGCCGAGCCGGTGCCGCCGCAGCAACAGGTCGGCGGTCAGACCATCGAAGGCGAGGCCAAGGAAGTCAAGGAAAAGGCCAAGTCCTGAGCGCTTGCCCGCAGTGCGGCGCAGCAATCCTCCATTCCACGCGCCCTGCAGCCGGCCTGCAGGGCGCATGAATACTGGCTTCCACGAATAACATGTTTGACATCGGGTTTTCCGAGCTGATCGTCATTGCCATCGTCGCGCTGGTGGTGATCGGTCCCGAGCGCCTGCCGCGCGTGGCGCGCACCGCCGGGCACCTGCTCGGCCGCATGCAACGCTACGTGAACGACGTGAAGGCCGACATCGATCGCGAGATGCAGATCGACGAATTGAAGAAGCTGCAGGCGCAGATGCAGGAGTCGGCGCGCAGCTTCGAAAACAGCATCAACGCCGAAGCACGGGCCTTGCAGCAGACCTTCGACGCGGGCGCTGATGCCGTCCGCCAGGCGGCGACGGGCGCTGAGGCACCGCTCGCCTGCGAGGACGCGACGCGTGCGGCGGCTCAGTTACAGACGGCCCCGGCGACGCCGGATCATGCGGCGGCCGGCATCGTCCTCGACGGCCCGGAGAGCGGGCTGTCGCTGCCGCCGGCGACGCCGCCGGTCGCTGCGGCACCGGATGCACATAAGGGGCAGGCATGAGCGAGCACGAAGGCCCCCGCGGCCTCGACGAAACCCCGGGCGGGCACGAAGACAGCTTCATGTCGCACCTCATCGAGTTGCGCGATCGCCTGATCCGGGCGCTGCTCGCCATCCTGATTGTTTTCGTCTGCCTCTTCCCCTGGGCCAAGGAGCTCTACAACCTGCTCGCCCAGCCCTTGCTCGCGTCCTTGCCGCAGGGGGGGCAGATGATCGCCACCGATGTGGTCGGCGTCTTCCTGGTGCCGATGAAGGTGGCCCTGATGGTTGCCTTCCTGATCGCCTTGCCCTACGTGCTCTACCAGGTCTGGGCCTTTGTCGCCCCGGGCCTCTACGCGCACGAGAAGCGTCTTGCGTTGCCGCTCGTTGCGGCCAGCGTCGTCCTCTTTTTCGTCGGGATGGCTTTCGCCTATTTCCTGGTCTTTCCGACCGTCTTCGGCTTCATGGCCAAGATCGCGCCCGAGGGTGTCGCCTGGATGACCGACATCGAGAAATACCTGTCCTTCGTGCTCAGCACTTTCGTCGCCTTCGGGGTGACCTTCGAAGTGCCGGTGATCGTCGTCGTGCTGGTCGGAATCGGCGTCGTCGATATCGCCAAGCTCAAGGAAATCCGGCCCTACGTGATCGTCGGCGCCTTCGTCATCGGCGCGATCTTCACTCCGCCCGACGTCATCTCGCAGCTGATGCTGGCGATTCCGCTGTGCCTGCTCTACGAGCTGGGCATCCTCCTCGCCCGGTTCGCCGGCCGTCGCCCCGAGCGCTCCGCCTCGACCGACCTGCGCGCTTGAGTGTCATCGCGATAGCCGCGACGCTCACGAAGCGCACCTGAGTTCCTGCGCGTTCTCCGGCGCGCGGTGTTCAGCGTCGATCGCCCCGAGGGCGCTCCCAGACGGTTCTATCCGCGTTTTTCTTCGTGCGCGTGCGCTGTGCGCTTTCGCCAGCGACTCAGCGCTCGCGCGGCGGGGCCGGGCGCTTGCCGATGCGGATCTCGGTGTCGTAGGCCGACTTCTTGCGCCGCAGCTTGAAGCTGACGTTGTCACCGGGTTGCAGCGCGGCGATCAGGTCGAGCATCGCCTGCGGGTCCTTGACCGGCTTGCCGCCCACGGCTTGCAGGATGTCGCCCGGGCGAATGCCGGCGGCATCGGCAGGGCTGCCGCGCTGGACGCCGGAGATCAGGGCGCCGCTGGCGTCGGCCAGGCCGAAGGATTCGGCGAGCTCGGCGGTCATTTCTTGCGCCTCGACGCCGATCCAGCCGCGCGTCACGGTGCCGGTGCGGATGATCTGTTCCATGACGTTGCGCACCGTCGATACCGGGATGGCGAAGCCGATGCCCAGCGAACCGCCGGAGCGCGAGTAGATCGCGGTGTTGATGCCGACCAGATGGCCGCGGCTGTCGACCAGGGCGCCGCCGGAGTTGCCGGGGTTGATCGCGGCGTCGGTCTGGATGAAGTTCTCGAAGGTGTTGATCCCGAGGTGCGAGCGCCCGAGGGCCGAAACGATGCCCATGGTCACCGTCTGGCCGACGCCGAAGGGGTTGCCGATGGCCAGCACGACGTCGCCGACGACGACGTTGTCCATGCTGCCGAGCGTGATCGCCGGCAGCTTGAGCTCACGCCCTTTCTCGGCGAAGAGCTGGAGCACGGCGAGGTCGGTTTCCGGGTCGCTGCCGACCACGCGCGCCGGCAGGGCGCGGCCGTCGTTGAGGGCAACCTCGATCTGGTCGGCGCGTTCGACGACGTGGTAGTTGGTGAGCACGTAGCCGTTGGCGCTGACGATGACCCCGGAGCCGAGGCCGGAGTTGCGCTGCGGCTCGTTCTCCTGACGGTCGCCGAAGAAGTGGCGGAAGATCGGGTCGTCGAACAGCGGATGGCGCTGCGGTTTGACCTTCTGCGTGGTGTAGATATGCACCACCGATGGCAAGGCGCGGCGCGCCGGTTCGCGGAAGGATGCCGGCGGCGGGCTGTGCTCGCCGCTCGGCGGCGCCTCCTGCAGCGCGACCACCGACGGGGCGCTGCCGCCCAACCATTCCGGCTTGAGCGTGCTGACGACGAAGACGACGGCGAGACTGACGGTGACGGTTTGTGCAAAAATCAGCCAGAGTCTGCGCATAACACGGAGCAAGAATGAAAAAGGACGGAATGCAAAGGGACGCTTTGACGCGCTATCTGGACGATCTGCTGGGCGCGGCGGAGTACCGGGATTATTGCCCAAACGGTCTGCAAGTGGAAGGACGCGCCGAAGTGCGGCGCGTGGTGTGCGGGGTCAGCGCCTGCCAAGCGCTGCTCGATGCGGCGGTGGCGCGCGGGGCCGATGCGGTGCTGGTGCACCACGGCTGGTTCTGGCGCGGCGAGGATGGCCGCGTCACGGGTGTGCGCAAGGCACGGCTGCAGACCCTGCTCAAACATGACATCAGCCTGATTGCCTATCACCTGCCGCTCGACGGCCACCCCGAGCTCGGCAACAACGCCGGACTTGCGGCGCGTCTCGGGTGGTCGATCGAGGGGCGTTTCGGCGATGACAAGCTCGGTTGCCACGGCCGGCCGGCCGCGCCGTTGCCCCTGGCCGCGCTGAGCGAGGCCTTGGCGGCCGGGCTGGGGCGCGCGCCCTTGGTCGTCGGCGCGGAGGCCTGGACGGACGGACGCAAGGTCGAGCGCATCGCCTGGTGCACGGGCGGGGCGCAGGGCTACTTCGAACAGGCGGTGGCGCTCGGCGTCGATGTCTTCGTCACCGGCGAGATCTCCGAATACAACGTCCATTTGGCGCGCGAAAGCGGCGTCGCCTTCGTCTCGGCCGGCCACCACGCGACCGAGCGTTTCGGGGTGCAGGCGCTGGCCAGCCACCTTGCGACCCACTGTGGTCTTGAGTGCGACTTCGTAGACATCGATAATCCCGTTTGAATGGGCTGCACCCTTCGCGCCTGCGCGTTGCCGGACAACGACGCACGGGCGTCCAAACCGTCATCCAATTGCCACCCAAACCTAAGGACCGCTCATGAACTACGTCTTCCCGCCCGCACCGCAAGCCGCCTTGCCGGTCGCCGGCGACGATGCTGTGTTTCCCGTCCGCCGCGTCTACTGCGTCGGTCGCAACTATGCCGATCATGCCGCGGAGATGGGCGCCGACACGCGCGAGCCGCCGTTCTTCTTCAGCAAGCCGGCGGACGCGCTGGTGCCCGGCGGCGTGGCGACGGTGGACGTGCTTTACCCGCCGCAGACCGCGAAGCTGCAGCACGAGGTTGAATTGGTCGTGGCAATCGGTCGCGGCGGCGCCAACATCCCGGTCGCCGAGGCGCTCGACTGCGTCTTCGGCTACACCGTCGGTTTCGACCTGACGCGCCGCGACCTGCAAGGTGCAGCAAAGGACAAGGGGCATCCCTGGGACATGGGCAAGGGCTTCGACCAGGGCGGTCCGGTCGGCGCGCTGCGGCCGGCGGCGGAGATCGGCCATCCCGAGAAAGGGGCAATCTGGCTTAAGGTGAACGGCGAATTCCGCCAGCAGGGTGATCTGGCGCAGATGACCTGGAAAGTCGCCGAGGTGATCGCCAACCTGTCGACCTTCGTCCGTCTGGCGCCGGGCGACCTGATCTTCACCGGCACACCGGCCGGGGTGTCGACCGTGGTGCGCGGCGACGTGCTCAGTGGCGGCATTGACGGGGTCGGCGAACTTTCGATCCGCCTGGTTTGATTACCGGAGCGGGGCGTTTGCGCCCCGCGAATCGGCCAGTGATTAGGCCAGGGATTAGGCCGAGGGGGAGAGCAGCAGCGGCCGCGCCGGAATGAACAGGCGCTGCAGCCCTTCCAGAATCTGGCGCCGGTCGGGCAGTGCGAAGGGCAGCGGGGCGATGGATGCCGTGGCGGGGAGCTGCGGAAGGGGAGAGACTTGCGCGGGCAGCGGGGTAACTTCTTCCGCCTCGCCGTCGAACCAGGACAGCACGAACGCCGGCCAGGCCACGCAGAAGAGCAAGCCGCCCAGAATCAGCCCGGCCTCTTCGCCGGTGGCCACGAAAACGGGCACCACGGCGAGCAGCAGGGCGGTGGTCAGACGGGCGCCCCGGCGCGGGTCGGCGATCGGGGTCAGGTTGAAAACGGCAGGGGTGTAGGTTCGGCTCATCGGGGGAAGGTTCGTTGCACTCCCGGCGCCGGAGCGCTCGGGTCAGGTGCGCATCTTAAGGGGCCTCGCCGTGCCTGTCTGTGAAGCGTTTGCGCCGATTCTGTAACCGACTGTGATGCTCGTTCAGCATATTCCAACGGCGTAGTGAATGCCTCGGACGACGTTCAGGGCTTCACGCCGTGCGGGTAAATCGGCTAGCCTGCGGGTTTTGCCGTTTCACGGCGCTCCCGTTTTCTTGCCCCGACGCGCATGTTCATTGCCCAACTCCGCCTGATCCTGACGCAAGCCCTGCCGATGCTGGTGGCGCAGGTGTCGTCAATGGGCATGATGATCATCGACACTGTCCTGCTCGGGCACTACGGCACCGAAGATCTGGCGGCGGTGGCGATCGGCAGCGGCATCTACATCGCCGTGCTCTTTGCGCTGGTCGGCGTCGTCCAGGCCGTCGCCCCGGTCGTTGCGCACCACAAGGGCGGCGCTCGCGACGGCGCGATCGGCGACGCGCTGGTGCAGAGCTTCTGGCTGGCGCTGCTGCTTGCCGTGCCGTGCGTCTGGGTGATCGCCCATCCGCAGCCCTTCTTCGCGCTTACGTCGATGTCGCCCGCGGTCGAAGCCAAGGTTCTGGCCTACATGGGCGTCCTCGCCTGGGGCGTGCCGGCGGCGTTGCTCTACCGCGCGATCTACGCCTTCTGCAGCGCGCTGGGCGAACCGCGCGTGCTGATGCGCATCGCCCTGGCCGGCACCGCGCTGCACGCCCTTGTGGCCTGGCTGCTGGTCGGTGGCCGGGCCGGCCTGCCGGCGCTCGGTGGCGTCGGTTGCGCCTTGTCGAACGCCGCGGTGAACTGGTTCGTGCTCGTCTGCGGCCTCGCCTACCTGCGTTACAGCCCGGCCTTTTCGGGCTATCGCTTGTTGCGCCAGTGGTCCTGGCCGCGCCCGGCGGTGCTGCGCGACTTGCTGCGCCTCGGCTTGCCGATGGGGATGTCCTACTTCGTCGAGGTTTCGAGCTTCACCTTGATCGCCTTGTTGGCCGCCGAACTGGGCGCCGCGGCGGTGGCCGGCCACCGCATCGTCGGCAACCTGGCGGCTTTGTGTTACATGCTGCCGCTGGCCGTGGCGATGGCCACGCTGGCCCAGGTCGGGCTGGCGGCGGGCGCCGGCGACGCGCGGCGGGCGAAGATTTCGGCGCTTGCCGGCGGCGTGCTCGCCGCGGCTGCGTCGACCTTGCTCGGCGGCTTGCTTTGGCTGGCCAAGGGGCCGGTGGTCGAGGCCTACAGCAACGATCCGGCGGTGCGGGCGGTGGCCTTGGCGATGATCGGCTACCTCGCCCTGTGCCAACTCTTCGACGCGGTGCAGACGGTGGCGGCCTTTGCCCTGCGCGGTTACCGCGTGACCTTCGTGCCGATGCTGGTGCACATCGCCTGTTTCTGGGGCGTCGTCCTTTTTGGCGGCTGGTGGCTCGCCTTCCGTGCGCCGACGCCGCTGGGTCTCGCGGGCTTCTGGATCGCCGCGCTCGCCGGCCTTGTCGTCTCTGCGCTGCTGCTCGGCAGCCTGCTCTGGCGAGTATCGCGGCGCTGGGGCGGAGCGCTTTGAACGACGAAACGCACGAAGCGCATGAAGCGCGCGAAGCCTCGAAGGCTCGAACGCGATGACCGCCGTGTTGCGGAGTTCACGATGGCGTCGTGCGCGTGGAGCCCTTCCTGCTTAATCGATAGCGTGCCGCAACGCGCCGCCGATCTCAGCCGCCCAGCCAGGCGCGGCGCAGGGCGTTGGGCTTGGCCGCCGGGGTCAGGCGGGCGCTGTCGGCGGGCGGAGCGGCGAGGGTGAGGGTAAAGCGCATCAGCTCGTCGCGGCGGAAAGCCATCATTTCAACCGTCTCGCCCGGGCGCTTGCGCCCCAGCAGCACGTCGAGGTTGATCGGCGTGACGCGCAGACCGTCGAGGGCGACGAGCGCGTCACCGGCCGAGAGCCCGGCGGCGTGCGCCGCGCCCCCCGGATAAACGGTGGCGAGGACGAGTTCACCGTTCTCGGTCTTGGTCCGGACGCCCAGATCGACGCCGCGCTTGGCTTTCGGGTCGGCGATCCACTCCAGCCGCACGCCGGCCCCGGCGAGCAGGCGCTCAAGCGGCAGTTCGCGCGTGCCTTCGGCATAGTCGGCGAAGAAACGCTTGAGCGAGAGGCCTGAGCGTTCCTCGGCGATCTTCCGGATGTCGTCGTCGCCGACGCCGATCCCGGTCTGGCCGTGGCGGCGCCAAAGCTCGCGCATGATGTCGTCAAGCGAAGTCCGGCCGGTGGCGCGCAGGGTGAGGTCGAGTGCAAGGCCCAGCAGCGCGCCCTTGGCGTAGTAGCTGACGACGGCGTTCGGCGTGTTCTCGTCCGGGCGGTAGTACTTGATCCAGGCGTCGAAGCTCGATTCGGCGAGGCTTTGCAGCTGCCGACCCGGCGCCTTGCGCACCGCGCCGAGGGTGTCGGCCAGCAGTTCGAGCCAGCCAGCGCGGTTGATGACGCCGCTGCGCAGGAGGAAGAGGTCGTCGTAGTAGGAGGTAAACCCTTCAAAGGCCCACAGCAGCGGCGTGTAATTCTCGCGCTCGAGGTCGTAGGGGACGAAGGCCGCGGGCTTGATGCGCTTGACGTTCCAGGTGTGGAAATACTCGTGGCTGCACAGGCCCAGGAAGCGGCGGTAGCCGTCACTGATCCCGGCATCGCCGCGTGCCGGCAGGTCGGCGCGTTTGCAGATCAGCGCGGTCGAGGCACGGTGTTCGAGGCCGCCGTAGCCGTCGCCGATGGCGGTGACGAGAAAGACGTAACGCGCCATCGGCGCCGGGCGGCCGAAGAAGTCGATCTGCGCGGCGCAGATCTTGGCGAGGTCGGCGGCCAGACGCTCGGTGTCGCAGTCGTGCCGGCCGGTAATCGCCACTTCGTGGGGCACGCCGCCGGCTTCGAAGCTGAAATGGGTGAAGGTGCCCATCTCGACCGGATGGTCGATCAGTTCGTCGTAGTTGGCGGCGCGGTAGAGGCCGAAGCTCAATGCCTTGGCGGCGCCGCGCTCTCCACGTTCTCCGCGTGCCGGCGGGAGCGAAGTGGCCACGCGCCAGCCCTTGAATTCGCGCCCGGCCGGTGGCTGCAGGTCGACGAGGCAGGGCGCGTCCTCCTGGCCGAGCACGCGCAGGAAGACGCTGGTGCCGTTGAAGAAGCCGTGTGTCGCGTCGAGGTGGGTGCCACGTACCGAGAGGTCCCAGGCGTAGACGGTCATGGTCACCGTCAGCGCGGTGCCATTCTTGACCGGCGCGGCTTGCCAGGTGTGCTTGTCGAGCTTGTCGAGGCGCACGGGTTTGCCGCCGGCTTCGGCGCGGATGGCGATCACATGGCGGGCGAATTCACGAATCAGGTAGCTGCCCGGAATCCACGCCGGCAGAGCGAAGCGCTGGCCACCCGCCGCAGGGCAAGGCACGGTGCAGCTGACTTCGAAATGGTGTGCGGCAGGGTCGGCCGCGAAAATGCGATAGCGGAGGGGCGTGAGAGACATGAGGGGTCCGGGAAAATACGGGTTGGCGGGGGGCGTTTCCGGGGATAAGTTTGCAGTTGGGCCGTAGACGAAGGCGGCGCGCCGTGGATGAGGGCGAGCACGGAAAAAGGACAGGCATCAGTCAGGAGTCGCTCATCATCATATCAATCCTGCTGCGAAAAGACGGAGTTCGCCATGCACGCTTTCTTTTCTCCCGCCGTGGCCTTGATGAACCGTTTGCGCTACGCAGCGAAGTTCATGGTGCTCGGTGGTTTGATGCTGTCGGTGATTGCCTTCTTGCTGGTAACGCTGATCCTCACTCGGGTACAGAGCATGGTGAGCACGCAGCACGAACTGGATGGGCTGCGTTGGCTCGAACGCGTGAATCGTGCGGTTGAAGTGGCCCAGCAGCATCGCGGTCTGTCTTCGGGGGTTTTGAGCGGTAACGCTTCGATGCAGGCGTCGCGCGCAGCAAAGGAAAAAGAAGTCGATCAGGCGCTGGAGGCGGTTTCTGTCGAGTTGCCCTCGAGTCTGAGTGTCAGCCCGCGCTGGCAGGCCGTTCGTGCCGATTGGGCGGAGATCCGGGGGCGCGGCTTGAGCTGGTCGGCGGCCGAAAGCGTCGAGCGGCATACGCAATGGATCAATCGCCTGCTGTTGTTCATGGTCGATGTCGCGGATGAGTCGGAGCTGACTCTGGAAGGGGAGATGGGGTTCTACTACCTGATGGACACCATTGTCACCAAGTTGCCGGCGATGCTTGAACCGATCGGGCTGACTCGGGCCCGCGGCACGGCGATTCTGACGCGCAAGAGCATGTCGATGGCACAGCGCGTGGAACTGATTACGGGCGTTGCCCAGATCGAGGTCGCGCAACGGACCCAATTGCTGAACACGGAAAAAATCGCATCTTCCATGCCACAGGTCGCCCAGGCGCTGAAGGATGGGCGGCGGGAGTTCGACGCCAACGTCCAGAAAGTGCTCGGCATAGTGCGCGACGAAGTGTTGAGCGAGAAGTACGGGATTGGTCCGAACGACTATTTTTCTACGACCACCGCTTTGCTCGATCAGGGCTACAAGCTCATGAACGGGGTTTTGCTTCCCTTGCTCAAGGATGGCCTCTCCGCACGGCGCTCGGCCTTGCAGCGCGAACTCGTCGGCGTGGTCGCGCTGTCGCTCGTCGTGCTTGGCGTGCTGTTGTATCTGGGCTGCGGCATCTACCTGTCGGTGCGCAACAGCGTGGCTTCGTTCCAGCAGGGTGCGCAGCGGCTCGCGGCCGGCGATCTCTCCGTTGAGTTCGCCGTCGAGGGGCGCGACGAATTGCACCGGGCCGGTGCCGATTTCAATGCCATGGCGCTTGCTTTGCGGCGCTTCGTCGGCGAGTTGAAGGACAACGTGAACGAATTGCGCACGGCGGCCGATACACTGGCGACAAGCAGCGAGCAGATTGCCAAGGGCTCTGCACTGGAGAGCGAGTCGGCGGCCGGGATGGCGGCCTCGGTCGAGGAGATGACCGTTGGCGTCGACACCATTGCGCACAATGCTCACGAGGTGCAGACGCTCAGCGACGAGTCGGCCGAGTTGGCCGGGCGCGGCGGCGACATCGTCGAACACGTGGTCGCCGACATCCGCGAGATTGCCACCGCGGTCAACCATGCGGCCGAGACGGTCGAGGCGCTGGGGCAGCAGTCGGGGCGGATTTCGGCCATTGTCGGTGCGATCCGCGAGGTGGCCGGGCAGACCAACCTGTTGGCGCTCAACGCGGCGATCGAGGCGGCGCGGGCCGGCGAGGCCGGGCGCGGCTTCGCCGTCGTTGCCGACGAAGTGCGCAAGCTGTCCGAGCGCACGGCGCTTTCGGCGCAGGAAATCTCGGGCATGATCGAGGCCGTGCAGGCTGGAACCTCGGCCGTGGTTGCCGGAATGGGGGACGGGGTGGCGCGCGTGGCGCGCGGCGTCGAGCAGGCCGGCCTTGCCGGGCAGGCGATCGGCGACATCCAGGTGCGGGCGCAGCAGGTGCGCGAAGCCGTGGCCGGAATCAGCAACTCGCTGCGCGAGCAAAGCTCGGCCAGCAACGAGCTGGCGCGCAATGTCGAACGCATCGCACAGATGGCCGAGGAGAGCAACGCCGCCGTGCAGGGTAGCCTGGATACCGCGCGGCGCCTGCATCGGCTCGCCTTGTCGCTGGACGAAGGGATCGGTCGCTTCAAGCTCTGAAGCCGCCAGGAACACGGGAAAAGCAAAAAAATGAACGTTTTAGCCGACCCGGGCTCAAACCCGTCCTTCTCGCGAGGTTTTGCGGACGAGTCAGGGTGGAAAAATCCATACGGGTTTCCCACAAAGCCCGTCCCGCAAGGGCTTGCGCCCAAGTGTGCTAGATTGCGCGTTGCTTTGGAAATAAACAATCCCGCCTGACGTCATGCCACTTTTACCCCCCACCGCTCCCCGTGTCCGCCTGCATCAACGCCAGGTCACGCTCGACGGCTACAAGCGTGCCGACGGGATGTGGGACCTCGAGGCGCACCTCGTCGATTGCAAGGACCAGACCTATCGTCTGGCCTCCGGCGTGCGTCAGCCTGGCGAGGCAGTGCATGACCTCTGGGTGCGGGTGACGATCGACGGCGAGATGAACATCCTGGCGGCTGAAGCCAGCGCCGACGCCACGCCGTACCCCGGCTTCTGCGATACGATCACGCCGGCCTACCGGCGGATCGTGGGACTCAACCTGTTTCGCGGTTTCCGCCCTGCGGTGCGCGAATTGCTCGGTGGGACGCACGGGTGTGCGCATCTGAGCGAACTCTTGATGTTCCTGCCGACGGCCGCCCTGCAGACCTTTGCCAGCGAGATCAGCGAAGACGACGATCAGGACGGCCAGCCGCCCTACCAGATCGACCGCTGTCACGCGCTGGTTTCCGATTCGGACGCGGTAAAACGCTATTACCCCCGCTGGTACCGCGACCAAAGCCCCGGACAGGGGGCATAACCTGTCCGCAACACGTCACTTCATTCCAAACAAGGATGGCGCATGAAAATTCATGAATATCAGGGAAAAGAGCTGTTGAAGAAATACGGCGTGGTCGTTCCGCGCGGGATTTTCTGCCAGTCGGTCGATGAGGCGGTGCAAGCCGCGCAAACGTTGGGCGGTAGCGTCTGGGTGGTCAAGGCCCAGATCCACGCCGGTGGCCGCGGCAAGGGCGGCGGTGTGAAATTGGCCCGCTCGCTCGACGAAGTGCGGGCGCACGCGCAAGCCATCCTCGGCATGCAGCTCATCACCCACCAGACCGGCCCGGAGGGCCAGAAGGTCCGTCGCCTGCTGATCGAGGAAGGCGCCGACATCAAGAAAGAGTATTACCTTGCGGCGCTCACCGATCGGGCGACCCAGAAGGTCGCGGTGATGGCCTCGTCGGAAGGCGGCATGGACATCGAGGAAGTGGCGCACGCCACCCCCGAGAAGATCCTTAAGGAATTCGTCGATCCGCTGCTCGGCATCACCGATGCGCAGGCGCTCAACCTGGCACGGGGCATCGGCGTCCCCGAGGCCTCGCAAGGCAAGGCGGTCGAGCTGATCAAGAACCTCTACGCCTGCTACATGGAGACCGATGCCTCGCTGGCGGAAATCAATCCGCTGATCCTCGAAGGCAACGGCAACATCAAGGCGCTCGACGCCAAGTTCAACTTCGATTCCAACGCCCTGTTCCGCCATCCCGAGATCGTCGAGATGCGCGACCTCGACGAAGAGGATGCCGACGAGATCGAGGCCTCCAAGTTCGACCTCGCCTACATCTCGCTCGACGGCAACATCGGCTGTCTGGTGAACGGCGCGGGCCTGGCCATGGCCACCATGGACACGATCAAGCTGTTCGGCGCCGAGCCGGCGAACTTCCTCGACGTGGGCGGCGGCGCGACGACCGAGAAGGTCACCGAGGCCTTCAAGATCATGCTCAAGAACCCCAAGGTCAAGGGCATCCTGGTCAACATCTTCGGCGGCATCATGCGTTGCGACACCATCGCCAACGGCATTGTCACCGCCGCGCGCGAGACGCATCTGGCCGTGCCGCTGGTGGTGCGCATGAAGGGCACCAACGAGGATCTCGGCAAGCAGATCCTGAAGGAATCCGGCCTGCCGATCATCTCCGCCGACACCATGGCCGAAGCGGCCCAGAAGATCGTCGACGCGGTCAAGTAAGGAGTTACTGAATGTCCATCCTGATCAATAAAGACACCAAGGTCATCACCCAGGGGATCACCGGCAAGACCGGCCAGTTCCACACCGAGAAGTGCCAGGAGTACGCCAACGGCAAGAACTGCTTTGTCGCCGGGGTGAACCCGAAGAAGGCGGGCGAATCGATCTTCGACATCCCCATCTACGCTTCGGTCAAGGACGCCGCGTCGGCCACCGGGGCGACGGTTTCGGTCATCTACGTGCCGCCGGCCGGCGCTGCGGCGGCGATCTGGGAAGCCGTCGAGGCCGACCTCGATCTGGCGATCTGCATCACCGAGGGCATCCCGGTGCGCGACATGCTCGAGGTGCGCAACAAAATGAAGCAGAAGGAAGCCGCTGGCGGCAAGAAGACCCTGCTGCTGGGCCCCAACTGCCCGGGGCTGATCACGCCCGATGAAATCAAGATCGGCATCATGCCCGGCCACATCCACCGCAAGGGCCGCATCGGCGTCGTTTCGCGCTCCGGCACGCTGACTTACGAAGCCGTCGCTCAGCTGACCGAACTCGGCCTCGGCCAGTCGTCGGCGGTCGGCATTGGCGGCGACCCGATCAACGGTCTCAAGCACATCGATGTGATGCGCATGTTCAACGACGATCCCGACACCGACGCGGTGATCATGATCGGCGAGATCGGCGGGCCGGACGAAGCGGAAGCCGCGCGCTGGTGCAAGGAACACATGAAGAAGCCGGTGGTCGGCTTCATCGCCGGTGTCACCGCGCCTCCCGGAAAGCGTATGGGCCATGCCGGCGCGCTGATTTCGGGCGGAGCCGACACCGCCGATGCCAAACTGGCGATCATGGAAGAGTGCGGCTTTACGGTTACCCGTAACCCGTCCGAGATGGGGCGCTTGCTCAAGTCGCTGCTCTAAAAAGGATTTCGGGCCGCCTCGCGCGGCCATTTCCGACCCGGGCCGGAGCTTGATGCTCCGGCCTTTTTCATGCCTCAGCGCCTAACGGCTTTCCTTGATCGTGCGGCCGTTGAGGGGCTGCACCGGGCGGGCGTTGTTCTTGTACAGGGTGGCGAAGCCCGAGAGCTGTTCGCTGGAGAGCTGGATCGGCGTCTTGAGCACCAGCCAGAGCACACCTTCGCTGCACGGCGGCGTAGTGAGCGAGCCCATGAAGGTGTAATACGCGCGGCGGGACGGCAACAGCTGCGCGGGATCGATGCGCACGTCGCTGCGGGTGACGGGTTTTTCCTTCTCCAGTGGTAGGTGGTTCCACACGGTGCGGATCAGCGGGTGTGGCTTCTTGCCCGCCTCGATCAGCACGGCGACGACCGCCAGGCGGCCGTCCTTGGCCTGGTGCACGAGGTGGGCCGACATGGCGTAGGCCTTGCCGTTGATCTTCTCTTCGCTCGGGCGGTGGAAGTGGAACTGCTTGAGCTCGAAGCGTTCACCGTCAACCACGAGGTGGCCGCCGCCTTCGGTTTCAACCTTGATCGTGTGGCCGTTGTCCTCAAGGCTGAGGGGGATCGGCGTGTAGGCGAATTCGAGTTCAGGCAGGTCGGCACGCACGCTCTTTTTCAGGTCGATCGGCGATTGTCGTTGGCCGACGCTGCAGGCCGCGTAGAGGTGGCTCAGGCTGCCCCAGCGCTCGGGGCCATTGTCCCCGGAGTAGCTCCAGTGCGGCGGCGGTGGAGGCGGCGGGGGCGGGGGGGCTTTCTTGCCCTTTTTGACGGGCGTGGGCGGCTCCTCGGGCGGCGGCGGAGGGGGCGGCGGGGGCGGTTCGGCGGGCTTGGGCGGCGGGGTGCAGGCCCGGCGCAGTACGGCTTCCAGGCGAGAGTCGGGGGCGACCGGCATTGCTTCGCGCTCGTCGTTGGCTTCGCTCTTCAATTCGCTGCCGTCGGCCGCTTCGTAGCGCGTGTGCAGAACGGTGGCCTCGCGCTTGGCGCAGTCGAATTCGTTCAGGACGAGCACGCGCTGGAACGAAAACGCGCCCGAGTCGACAACTTGCGGGCGGGCAAAGCTGGTGCGGTGCCAGAGCCTGACCTTGCCGGCGGCGGGGCGGACGAGGCTGGTCGTGTCGATCTCGAGCTTGGCCTCGTCGCGCTTGGCGGCGGGGCTCGGCACCGGGCTCCATTGGGCCGCCTGGAGGGCGGTCGCGGAAAGTAGAAGCGGCAGCAGCAGGACGAGGTGCGGAGCTTTGGGCATGGTCGGCGAGGGTTGCGGAATTGAGCGCAATCAAAAGGGCATGACGTAATGGTAGCCGATGGCGCTTCAGGGCGCGCGTCTTGGCGCACAAGCGCTGCGCCGTCGGCATGAATGCCGCTAGAATGACCGCTATTTCTGCAAGCGCGGCCGGCGGGCCGCAGACGGAGGAAAGCATGGCCCTTTACCTGGATGAAGCCACCGTTTCGGATTTGATCGACATGCCCATGGCGCTGGCCGCAGTCGAGGAGGCGCATCGCGAACTGGCAAGCGGCAGCGCAATCGACGTGCCGCGCCAGCGGACGCGCCTGCCGAAGTCGGCGCTGCACCTCCTGCAGGGGGCCTTGCCGACGCGCGATGCGATCGGTTACAAGGCCTACACGACGAGCCGCGAAGGCGCGCGCTTCCTGGTTCACCTGTTTTCCGCCTCGACCGGTGCCCTGCGCGCCGTGCTGGCCGCCGATCGGCTGGGAATGATGCGCACGGCGGCGGTGTCGGGCTTGGCGACCCGCCTGTTGGCGCGCCCCGAGGCCGATGTGCTCGGCCTCTTTGGCGCGGGCTGGCAGGCCGAAGGGCATCTTGAGGCGATTGCCGCCGTGCGCCCCTTGCGCCTCGTCAAGGTGCATGCGCGCAACCCTGAGCGCCTCTCGGCATTCTGCGCCCGCATGGGCGAGCGGTTCGGCGGGCGTGGTCTCCGCGTCGAAGCCTGTGCTTCGGCAGAAGCCACGGTGCGCGGCAGCGCCATCGTCAGCACCGTGACCACGGCCACCGAGCCACTTTTCGACGCGGACTGGCTGGAACCCGGAACCCACCTTAATGCCGCGGGATCGAATGCGCTGATCCGGCGCGAAATCGGGGAGGACGTGGTGCGCCGTTGCCGGCCGGTGGTCGTCGACAGTCTCCCGACTGCGCTCAAGGAAGCGGGCGACCTGCTGCCCCTGCTCGAGAAAGGACGCTTGGCCGAACGGCAGTTGGTCGAACTCGGCGACATCCTGCTCGGACTGCGGCCCGGGCGGCAGGCGGCGGACGACATCACCCTGTTCGAATCCCAGGGGCTCGGGCTGCAGGACATTGCCCTGGCCGTCCGTGTCGAAGCGCTGGCGCGCGAACGTGGGCTGGGCGTGGCTTTGCCCTACGGGGCGTGATCGCGGTGAAGCGGTGTCAGTGCTTGCCCCGGCTCGGGCCCGGGGCTAAGCTGCCCTTGGCCTTGACGGCGTGGAGAAGGAGGGCGGGGTGAGCGGGACTTTGAGCGACGCACTGGAAATCGTTTTGCGCACCGACACAGGCCGCGTGCGCGAACACAATGAGGATGCCGTCTTCGCCAATCCACACCTCGGCTTCGTCGTGTTGGCCGATGGCATGGGCGGCTACAACGCGGGCGAGGTGGCCAGCAGCATGGCGACCACCCGTCTTGCCTCCGAACTCGAATCCGCGTTGGCCGCCCGGGCGCCGCATGCGACTGACGGGCCGGGCGGCGAGGCGTTTGCCGGGCAGTGTCTGCGTGATGCAGTGGCCGATGCCAATGCAGCCATTTTTCAGGCCGCGCAAGACGAGGCGGGGTACGCGGGCATGGGCACCACCCTGGTCGCCGCCCTGTTTTTCGACGACCGCGTGGCGGTCGCCCACGTCGGCGACTCCCGCCTGTACCGCCTGCGCGACGGCACGCTGAGCTTGTTGACGCACGACCATTCGCTGCTGCAGGAGCAGATCGACAGCGGCCTTTTGAGCGCCGAGGAGGCGCGCCACTCGCTGAACCGCAATCTGGTGACCCGTGCCCTGGGTGTCGATCCGTTGGTCGAGGTCGATCTGGCCGAGTATCTGGTCCTGCCGGACGACCTTTACCTGCTGTGTTCGGACGGGCTGAACGACATGGTGCCGGATGAGGAAATCGCCCTGGCCTTGCAGACCCTTTCGGGCCACCTCGAACTGGCGGCAACGCAACTCGTCGAGATGGCCAACGACCAAGGTGGACGTGATAACGTTTCGGTCATTCTGGTCAAGGTGCGGCAGGCCTATCCGGCCCCCGGCACGTGGTGGCAGGCATTCAAGGCGCGCTTCGGTTGACGAGCGTTTCCTTTTCGCGAGAGAAGCATGGCGAAAAGAAATACGGCAGGGAATAAAAACGAAAAGGAACGACAGGTGATGACTAAGCTGATTCTGAGCATGGATGGGCTGGTTCTCAAAGAGATCGCGCTGAACAAGGAGCGGATGACGATCGGCCGGCGCGCCAGCAACGACATCCAGATCGACAATCTGGCGATCAGCGGCGAGCACGCGGCGATCGTCACCATCCTCAACGACTCCTTTCTGGAAGACCTGAACAGCACCAACGGGACCTTGGTGAACGGGCAGCCGATCAAGAAGCACTTTTTGAAGAATGGCGACGTTGTCGAACTCGGCAAGTACAAACTCAAGTACATCACCGAGCAGGCGCCGAGCAACGAAGGGGCCGATTTCGAGAAAACCATGGTGCTGCGTCCGAGCGCGCTGGCGGCTGCGGCCGGTGCGCCGGTCTCAACCGCGCAGCCGCCGGCCGCTGTCCCCCCGGTCGCGGGGGCTCCGGTGAGCGTTCCGCAGGCGGCGGTGCAAGTCCTCAATGGCGGCAACGCCGGGCGCGAACTCGAACTGACCAAAACACTGACCACCCTCGGTCGGCCCGGCGTCCAGGTGGCGGTGATTGCCCGCCGCCCGCACGGTTACTTCATTACCCATGTCGAAGGCGCGCAGTATCCGGTCATCAACGGCCGGGCGATCGACGCCCAGGCGCATCCGCTCAAGGATCATGACGTGATTGAGCTGGCGGGCATCAAGATGGAATTCTTCCTCAAGGGCTAGGAGCGAACCGTCCGGAGGCTCGGTACTCGAACGCGCCGCCCGTGCGCACTTCGTTCTGGAGGGCGAGCGGCGGCGACTGTGGAGGCTTGAATGAGGGTCAGGATACTCGGTTGCAGCGGCGGGATCGGGGGGCATCATCTGCGGACCACGTCGATGCTCGTCGATCACGATGTGCTGATCGATGCCGGGACCGGCGTCGCCGACCTTTCGCTTGAGGCGCTGGCGCAGATCGATCACGTTTTCGTCACCCACTCGCACCTCGATCACATCGCGGCGCTGCCGCTGCTGGTCGATACCGTCGCCGACCTGCGCGAAGCGCCGCTGACGGTGCACGCGCTGCCGGAAACCCTGGACATCCTGCGCCAACATGTCTTTAACTGGGCAATCTGGCCGGATTTCAGCGAGATTGCCGTGCGCACTCAGCCGGTCATGCAGTACCAGCCGATCGAGGTCGGCGAAACGCGGCGGCTCGGTGCGCGTGCGATCACCGCGTTGCCCGCCGTGCATACCGTTCCGGCAGTGGGGTATTGCCTTGACTCGGGTGTCGCCAGCCTGGCCTTCACCGGCGACACCACCCGCAACGACGCTTTGTGGCCCCTGCTCAACGCAACCGAGAACCTGCGCTACCTGCTCGTCGAAACCGCGTTTTCCAACCGCGAGCAACGTCTGGCCGAAGTGTCCAAACACCTGTGCCCATCGTTGCTGGCGGCCGAGCTTGCCAAGCTCAAGCACGATGTCCAGGTCTATGTGTCGCACCTCAAGCCCGGGCAAATCGAGCTGGTCATGGGCGAGATCGCCGAGTGCGCGGGGCAGTTCCGGCCGCAGTTGCTGCAGACCAATCAAGTCTTCGAATTCTGAACGCCAGGGAGAGCGCCGATCTGTGCCAGGTGTCGCGGGGGATTGGGGCAGCGGAATGGAGGGCGAGGGCAGCGATGCCCGGTGGGGAGATGGAGGTCGGCATGGAGACGATGGAGGACCTGTTCCGCCGCTTCGAGCGGCTTAACGCGATTGGTGCAGCGCTTTCCAACGAGCGCGACCTCGACCGCTTGCTGGAGAACATCCTGCTTGCCGCCAAGTCGATTACCCACGCCGACGGCGGCACCCTCTACCGGGTGAGTCAGGATAAGCGCAGCCTGCGCTTTGCGATCGTGCGCACCGATACGCTTGGCATCGCCTACGGCGGCACGAGCGGGGCGCCGCCTGCGGCACATTTCGGGGACCTGCCGCTGTACCTCGAGGACGGCAGTGAAAACAACTCGCTGGTTGCGGCCTATTCAGCTCTGCACAAAGCAACTGTGAATATCGCCGACGCCTATGTCGCGCAGGGCTTCGATTTTTCCGGGACGCGCCGCTTTGATCAGACGACGGGCTACCGTTCGCAATCTTTCCTTACCGTGCCGCTCAAAAATCACGAGAACGAGGTCACCGGTGTCCTGCAATTGATCAATGCGCTCGATCCGGACAGTGGCGCGGTGCGCGAATTCTCGGCCGCCGATCAGCGGTTGGCCGAGTCGCTGGCGTCGCAGGCGGCGGTGGCGCTGACCAACCGGCAGTTGATCGTACAACTGGAGCGTCTGTTCGAGTCGTTCATTGCCTTGATCAACATCGCCATTGACGAAAAATCGCCCTATACCGGCGGGCATTGCCAGCGGGTGCCGAAGCTCACCATGCTGCTTGCCGACGCCGCGGATGCCGAAAAAACGGGGGCGCTGGCCGATTTTTCGATGGACGACAAGGATCGCTACGAGCTCAAGATCGCCGGCCTGCTGCACGATTGTGGCAAGGTGACGACGCCGGTGCATGTCGTCGATAAAGCCACCAAGCTGCAGACGATCTTCGATCGCATCGACCTGATCGAAACGCGCTTCGAGGTGCTGCGCCGCGATTGCGAAATCGACCGCCTGCATGCCCTGCTCGACGGGACGCCGGCCGACGTTGCCGCCGCGCAGCTGGCGGTGCGGCTGCGGGCCATCGACGCGGACAGGGCTTTCCTGCGGCAGACCAACCGCGGCGTGGAGGCGATGCGCCCCGAGGATCAGGAGCGGGTTCGGCGCATCGCGCGCGAATACCGCTGGCTGGCACCGGACGGCTGCGAGCGTGATTTCCTTTCTCCCGAAGAGGTTGAGAATCTGACCATCCGTTCGGGAACGCTGACCGCCGCCGAGCGCGAGGTTATCAACTATCACATCGTGGCGACCAACAAGATGCTCGAGGCGCTGCCCTGGCCCAAGCATCTGGCGCACGTGCCCGAGTATGCGGGCGGGCACCACGAACGCATGGACGGCAAGGGTTATCCGAAAGGACTCTCGCGCGAGGAAATGTCGATCCCGGCGCGCATCATGGGCATCGCCGACATTTTCGAAGCGTTGACCGCCGGCGACCGGCCGTACAAGCACGGGATGCGTTTGTCCGAAGCGCTGCGCATTCTGCGCAAGTTCCGCGACAACGGGCACATCGATCCCGACCTGTTCGAGGTTTTTGTGCGGCGCCGGGTCTATCTCGATTACGCCCGCGTCTGTCTCGACCCGGCGCAGATCGATGCCGTGGACGAATCCGAATTGCTCGATTGAGCGCGGGGTGTCGGAGTTTGCGCGGGCCAATCGCTGCTTTTGCGGCAGTTCTGACTCGGTTTGAACCCGATTCGCGCTAAAATCCGGTTTTTGCCCTGCGCGCCTGCCCCATGTTCGTTCTCGCTCCCAGCATCCTGTCCGCCGATTTCACCCGTCTCGGCGCCGAAGTGACCGACGTCATCGCCTCGGGCGCCGACTGGATTCACTTCGACGTGATGGACAACCATTACGTGCCCAATCTGACGGTCGGGCCGATGGTCTGCGCGGCGATCCGGCCGCTGACCACGGCGACGATCGACGTGCACCTGATGGTCAAGCCGGTCGATCGCATCATCCCCGATTTTGCCAAGGCCGGGGCGAACATGATCACTTTCCACCCCGAGGCGTCGGAACATGTCGACCGCAGCCTGTCATTGATCCGCGAGCAGGGCTGCAAGGCGGGGCTGGTGTTCAATCCGGCGACGCCGCTCGAGTATCTGGATTACGTCATGGATAAGCTCGACATGATCCTCTTGATGGGGGTGAATCCGGGCTTCGGCGGACAGGCCTTTATCCCGTCCACGCTGGACAAGCTGCGTGCCGCGCGGGCGCGGATCGATGCCTACGCCGAGAAGACCGGCCGGCGCATCCGCCTGCAGATCGACGGTGGCGTGAAAACCGAGAACATCGCCGAGATCGCCCGTGCCGGGGCCGACACCTTTGTCGCCGGCTCCGCCGTTTATGGCGCTGCGCGCTCGACCGACCCGCACCGTTACGACACCGTGATCGCCGCCCTGCGCGCCCAACTGGCCGTGCTTGGAGGCGCCAAATGAAACAGGACGCTTGCAACATGATGCCGCAGACTCAGGCCGCCGCGACGCTGGCCGTTGATGCCGTGCTTTTCGATCTCGACGGAACGCTGGTCGACAGCGTCGCCGACCTCTATCTGGGCGTCTGCGGCATGCTGCGCGACCTCGGTCGGCCCGAGATTCCGGTCGAGGACGTGCGCGCCTACGTCGGGCGCGGCATGCACAACCTGGTGAAGCGCGTCCTGGCCGGTTCGCTAGACGCGATCGACGATCCGGCCCCGGCGCCGCAGCATGCCGTCGATAGTTTCCGCAAGCATTACGCCGAGGCCAACGGCAAGCACGCGACGTGCTACCCCGGCGTCATCGAAGGCCTGCAGATGCTCAAGGCCAAGGGGATTCCGATGGCGGTGATCACCAACAAGCCCGATGCCTTTACTTTGCCGCTGGTCGAGCAGTTAGGCCTCGCCGGTTTCTTTGATGTCGTCGTCGGCGGCGACCGTTTCCCACGCCAGAAGCCTGATCCCATGCCGCTGATCTGGACTTGCGGCCGGCTCGGTGTGGCGCCCCGCCACACGCTCTTCGTCGGCGACTCGGTGAACGATTTTCTTGCCGGTCGGGCGGCGGACTGTCACGTCTACCTCTTGCCTTACGGCTACAACGAGGGCAAGGATGTACGGGAACTCGCCTGCGATGCTATAGTCCCAACCGTGGCGAGCGCCGCTGAGCGCATCGTCAAACGGCAATCCTGATTCATCACGAATTTAAACGGCATACGAGACTCGGTTTCCCCAACCATGTCCCTGCTTCGCGAAAACCTGCAAACTGCGCCCGCGTTCTGGGCGGAGGCGTGGCCCTGGCGGCCCTGCCGCTGACATTCGCCCGTACTCCTGGCGCGCGAGCCGTGGCGCGCCCACCCCGGCGCCTTTGCGGCGCCCCGTTTGCAGACCTGCACCCCGCGTGCAGACCCGTTCGTGGAGCATCCAATGACCGAATCGTATTTCAACCGCTTGGCGGCCGAGGGCTATAACCGCATTCCCGTTACCCTCGAGACTTTCGCCGACCTCGACACGCCGCTGTCGATCTACCTCAAACTGGCCAACGGCCCTTACACCTACCTGCTCGAATCGGTGCAGGGCGGCGAGCGCTTCGGGCGCTACTCGATCATCGGCCTGGCCAGCCCGACCCGCCTGGTGGTCAATGCCCATCAGGTGCTGGTCCTGACCGGCGACCGCATTGCTGAACGCGAGGACGACACCAACCCACTCGACTTCATCGGCAAGTTCATGAAGCGTTTCCGCGCCGCGCCGGCGCCCGGCCTGCCGCGCTTCTGCGGCGGTCTGGTCGGTTGCTTCGGCTATGACACCGTACGCTACGTCGAAACGCGCCTGACCCGTACGCGCAAGGCCGACGAGCTCGGGACGCCGGACATCGTCCTCCTGCTTTCGGAAGAGATCGCCGTCGTCGACAACCTCACCGGCAAGCTGACGCTGGTCGTCTATGCCGAGCCCGGCGTTCCTGGCGCCTACCAGAAGGCGCAGGCGCGCCTGAAGACGCTGCTCGCCAAGCTGCGCGAGCCGGCGGCGATTCCGGCCGAAACGCCGCAATCCTCGGCGCCGGCCGTGTCGCTCTTCGGCGAGGCGCACTTCAAGCAGGCGGTGGAGAAGGCCAAGCGCTACATCACCGAGGGCGACATCATGCAGGTCGTCCTCTCGCAGCGCATGAGCAAACCTTTCACGGCGAGCCCGATGGCGCTCTACCGCGCGCTGCGTTCGCTCAATCCGTCGCCGTACATGTTCTATTTCGACTTCGAGGACTTCCACGTCGTCGGCGCTTCGCCGGAAATCCTCGTGCGTCTCGAAGGCGACGCGGTCACCGTGCGTCCGATCGCGGGAACGCGCAAGCGCGGTGCCTCGTTCGCCGAAGACCAGGAACTCGCCGCCGAACTGCTGGCCGACGAGAAGGAGCGCGCCGAGCACGTGCAGCTCCTCGACCTTGGCCGCAACGACGCCGGTCGCGTCTCCAAGGTCGGCAGCGTGCGTGTGACCGAGAACATGCTCGTCGAGCGTTACTCGCACGTGATGCACATCGTCTCCAACGTCGAAGGCAAGCTGCAGCCGGGGCTGGATGCGCTCGACGTGCTCAAGGCGACCTTTCCGGCCGGGACGGTTTCCGGTGCGCCCAAGGTGCGGGCGATGGAGATCATCGATGAACTCGAGCCCGTCAAGCGCGGCATCTACGCCGGCGCGGTCGGCTACCTCGGCTTCCACGGCGACATGGACCTGGCGATCGCCATCCGCACGGCCCTCGTCAAGGACGGCAAGCTGCACGTTCAAGCCGGCGCCGGGATTGTCGCCGACTCCAACCCCAACGCTGAATGGCAGGAAACCGAGAACAAGGCGCGTGCGGTGTTGCGCGCTGCCGAGCTGGCCGAACAGGGCCTCGATACACGTCTCGACTGACCCCGGCGAAAGGATACGACCATGCTGCTGATGATCGACAACTACGACTCCTTTACCTACAACCTCGTGCAGTACTTCGGCGAGTTGGGGCAGGAGGTGAAGGTTTACCGCAACGATGCCATTTCGCTCGCCGAGATCGCGCGCCTCAACCCGCACTACCTCGTCATCTCGCCCGGGCCGTGTGCCCCGGCGCAGGCGGGGATTTCGCTCGCCGCGATCCGCGAATTCTCGGGCAAGATTCCGCTGTTGGGCGTCTGCCTTGGCCATCAATCCATCGGCGAAGCCTTCGGCGGGCGTATCGTGCATGCCCAGCGCTTGATGCACGGCAAGGTTTCGCCGGTGCTGCACCACGATGTCGGTGTTTTCAAGGGCTTGCCCAATCCGCTCACTTGCACGCGCTACCACTCGCTGGCCATCGAACGGGCGACGCTGCCCGAGTGTCTGGAAATCACCGCCTGGACCGAGGACGGCGAAATCATGGGCGTGCGCCACAAGACGCTGGCGGTCGAGGGCGTGCAGTTCCACCCTGAGTCCATTCTTACCGAGCGCGGGCACGACCTGCTGGCCAACTTCCTCAAGGAGCACGCGCAATGAAACCCCAGGACGCCCTGGTGCGGGTCATCGAGCACCGCGAGATCTTCCACGACGAGATGGTGGCCTTGATGCGCCAGATCATGGGCGGCGAGGTTTCGCCGGTGATGATCGCGGCGATCCTGATCGGCCTGCGCGTGAAGAAGGAAACCGTCGGCGAGATCGCCGCCGCGGCGCTGGTGATGCGCGAGCTGGCGACGCGCATTGAGGTTTCCGACGACGCCAATTTCGTCGATATCGTCGGCACCGGCGGCGACGGTGCGCACACTTTCAATATTTCGACGGCGGCGATGTTCGTCGCCGCCGCAGCCGGTGCCAAGGTTGCCAAGCACGGCAATCGCGGTGTTTCGTCGAGTTCGGGCAGCGCCGACGTACTCGAAGCGTTCGGCGCCAACATCCAGCTGGCACCAGCGCAGGTGAGCGAGTGCCTAGCCGAGACCGGCATCGGCTTCATGTTTGCGCCCAACCACCACGCGGCGATGAAAAACGTCGCCCCGGTGCGGCGCGAAATGGGCGTGCGCACGATCTTCAACATCCTGGGGCCGTTGACCAATCCGGCCGGCGCGCCCAATTCGCTGCTCGGCGTCTTTCATCCCGACCTCGTCGGCATTCTGGTGCGCGTGATGCAGCGCCTGGGCGCAAGGCACGTGCTCGTGGTGCACGGCAAGGACAATATGGACGAAGTCTCGCTCGGCGCGGCAACCATGGTGGGCGAACTCAAAAATGGGGAAGTGCGCGAGTACGACATTCACCCCGAAGATTTCGGCCTCGCCATGCAGTCGAACCGCAGCCTGCGCGTGGCTGGGGCTGCCGAGTCGAAGGACGTCGTCCTCGCCGCCCTCGGCGATGCGCCGTTGAGCGTGCCGTCGGCGGTCGAGCACACGGCGCGCGAGATCGTCCTGCTCAATGCCGGTACGGCGCTCTATGCAGCCAATACGGTCGATTCGATCGGTGCGGGCATTGCCGCGGCGCGCGAAGTCGTCGCCAGCGGCGCGGCTCGCGCCAAGCTTGAACAGTTTGTCGCCGTGACCCGGAGGCTTGCGTCATGAGCACTCCGAACACGCCGGACATCCTGAAGAAGATCGTCGCGGTCAAGCACGAGGAAGTCGCGTCCGCGCAAAGTGCTGTTCCGCTGTTTGCGGTGCGTGCGGCGGCCGAAGCCGCGGCGCGTGACAACCCCGCGCGAGACTTTGCCGGTGCCATCGTCACGCGTGCGGCCGCCGGGTGCGCGGCGGTGATCGCCGAGATCAAAAAGGCCAGCCCGAGCAAGGGCGTGCTGCGCGCCGATTTTCGTCCGGCCGAGATCGCCGCCGATTATGCCGCGCACGGCGCGGCGTGCCTCTCGGTGCTCACTGATCGGGCGTTTTTCCAGGGCGCCCCCGAATACCTGCACGCGGCTCGTGCGGCTTGCGCACTGCCGGTGCTGCGCAAGGACTTTCTCGTCGATCCGTATCAGGTTTTCGAAGCACGGGCGATGGGGGCCGACGCCATCCTGCTGATCGCCGCCGTCCTCGATTTGCCGACGATGCGCGAATTCGAGGCCATCGCCCAAGCGCTGGGCATGGCGGTCCTGGTCGAAGTGCATGATGCGGCCGAGCTTGACCTTGCGCTTCAGCTCGAGACCCCGCTGCTCGGGATCAACAACCGCAACCTACGCACCTTCGAGGTCAGCCTGCAGACCACTCTGGATCTCCTGGCGCGCATCCCGGCGGGGCGTACGGTGGTGACCGAAAGCGGTATTCTGGCGGCGGTCGACGTTTCCTTGATGCGCCGAAATGGCGTTCACGCCTTCCTTGTCGGAGAAGCTTTCATGCGTGCAGCGCATCCCGGGGCGGCGCTTTCGGAGCTCTTCTCCGTCGTCGTTTGACCCGTTCGGTGCGGCGGTTTTTTTGCACCGTCGAGCGATCGCTCCGACATTCTTTTCGGTGTCGGGTGCTACCTGGCGCGCAGTGCGCGAAGCCCCGCCTTGGCGGGGCTTATGCATTTTTCACAAGCAATGCGCATTTTTTGTTGCATGCCTGCAACAAGCCTTCGGCTGAAAGCCAGTAATTAAGCGCGTTGCGGTTGCCTGTGGTATCTGTGTTTGCGATGATTGCGTCAGCTTCTCATCAATGAGAGGTCCAGTTTGGCGGCTCCGAGGGCCGCTGACCTTAAACCTAGAGGAGATTTACAATGCAAAAGAAACTCATCGCACTGGCCGTCGCCGGCTTGGTGTCGGGCGCTGCCTTCGCGCAGACCAATGTGACCGTTTACGGTGTGGTCGACGTCGGCTACCAGTACAACAAGTCGGAAGACAACAAGTTCAGCGGCATCGAGTCGGGCGAAATGTCGGGTTCGCGCATCGGCTTCCGCACCACGGAAGCGCTGGGCAACGGCCTGAGCGCCATCGCCCAAGCCGAATTTGGCTTCAAGGCTGACACCAACAGCGGCCTGAACACCGTTCGTAACGCCTGGGTCGGTCTGAAGCACGACCAGATCGGTGCCTTCACCGCCGGTCGTCAGAACAGCGTCGCTTACGACTGGATCGCCAAGGGCTACGCTTCGGACATCACCGTCGTCTACCCGAGCAACACGCTGGCCATCAACTTCACGCAACTGCACTCGAGCGACCGCGTTGACAACTCGGTCAAGTACGCTTCGCCGGTTTGGGGTGGCTTTGAAGTCCGCACCGTTTACGGCTTCGGCGAGAAGGTTAGCTCGGGCCTGAAGAACACGCCGGCTCGCGTTGAGCAGGATACGTCGGACGCTGGCAAGTTCACGCTGGGCGGCGCTTACAAGAACGGCCCGGTTGATCTGGCCCTGATCTACGCGCAAACCTCCCCGAACGATGCGGTTGTCGGTGACGACGGCGTCAAGGGCTGGAGCTTCGGTGGTTCGTTCGACTTCAAGGTCGTCAAGGTCTTCGGTCAGTACCAGCAGGAAAAGAACAAGGCCACGGTCGGTGAATACGACCTCGACCAATGGACGGTTGGCGCTCGTGTTCCGGTTGCCAAGGCCGGCACGGTTGTCGTCGAGTACGTTCGCCTGAAGAAGGATTTCGACGCAGCTGCTTCGGTTGACGGCAAGGCCGCCGGCTGGGGCGTTGGCTATGAGCACGCTTTCTCGAAGCGTACGACCGGCTACGCCGCTGTTAGCCGCATCAGCCACGACGATTTCGTCAGCAAGGGCAACAGCTTCGGTGGCGTGCAGTACGACAAGGACGCCAGCGTCAATTCCTTCGCGATCGGCATGCGTCACACCTTCTAATCAGTCTCCGGACCGATTCGAAACAGAAACGGGCGCTTCGGCGCCCGTTTTTTATTCTCGTCTTTGTGAGAAGTCTTGATGTCCGAAGCACGTCCGCGTTCACCACTTGAGCTTTTTCTGGCGCTATCCTGGCTGGCCTTACAGGGCTTTGGCGGCGTGCTGGCAGTCGTGCAGCACGAACTCGTCGAGCGTCGACGCTGGCTCTCGAAGGAGGAATTCGTCGAGGAGTGGGCGGTAGCGCAGGTGATGCCGGGGCCGAACGTGATCAACCTGTCGCTGGTGCTCGGGGCGCGCTACTTCGGTTGGCGCGGCGCGCTGATGGCTTTGCTCGGGCTGGTCGCATTGCCGCTGGTGATTGTCATCGCCGTGGCGTATACCTACAGCCAATTTTCGGATTCGACCGCCGTGCAGGGTGCGCTGCGTGGGATGGGGGTGGTGGCAGCCGGGCTGATCATCGGTAGCGGGCTCAAGCTCGTTCCTGCACTCAAGCGCAACGTGCTGGGAATGACGATCTGCGCTGTTTTGGGCTTTGGGACTTTCGTCGTCATCGCGCTCTTGCGTCTGCCGCTGCCGGTTGCGGTCTTCGGTTTTGGCGCGCTCGGTTGCGTGCTGGCTTGGAAGCGTTTGTCGCCATGAGCGGAGACCTCGTCTTGTCGGTCGACGATTGGTTGGCCCTCTGCGGTCATTTCATGCTCTGGTCGCTGCTTTCCATTGGTGGGGCGATCACCACCGCCCCGGACATGCACCGCTACCTCGTCGATCAGCGACACTGGCTGACCGATCCACAGTTCTCGTCCTCGATCGCCATCGCGCAGGCGGCGCCAGGCCCCAACATTCTCTTTGTCGCCCTGTTCGGTTGGAACATCGGGCTGAACAGTGGCAGCCTCGGACTGGCCATGCTTGGGGCTTTGCTGGCGATGTGTGGGCTGCTGACGCCCAGCTCCTTGCTCGTTTATTTTTCCTCGCGCTGGTCGCATGCCAACCGCGAACGGCGCAGCGTCCGGGCATTCAAGCAAGGCATGGCGCCGGTGGTCGTGGCGCTGATGCTGGCGACGGGCTGGCTGTTAGCGCGTGCGCACGGCGACGTGGCGCGCGACTGGCCCTTGTGGCTGCTGACGGCGAGTTGCGCCGTCCTGATTTGGCGTACGCGCCTGCACATCCTCTGGCTTTTGGCGGCGGGTGCTTTGCTCGGAGCTTTCGGGCTGGTCTGACGGGCGTTTGTCTCTTTATGTTCGTTTTGCGGCGTCGCGCAGCGAAAAAGCGGAATCCCTGAATTCCGCTTTTCACATTCTGCCGTCTCAGTTGTCCGTAGGCCTTTTGTCAGTGCCCGGCTTCCGGCTGCACGATCCATTGGCCGTCGCGCCGCACCAAGGTGATGGGTTTGGCGTTTTCGACCTTGTAGGCAAAGGCGTTGTTGTCGATCTGGCCCCGCAGCAGGTGGGCGAGCAGGGTTTTGATCGTCAATTCGTGCGAAATGACTACGATGCGTTTTTCCTCTCGCAGGGCTTCGTCGAGCATGGACGAGGCGCGCCGATAGACGTCGGCCAGCGATTCGCCGCGCGGGTAAGCCGCGGTGGCTTGATGGAAAACCGAGGCGTCTCGTCCTTTCTGCATTTCGGGCCAGCGCAAGGCAGCTTCTTCCCAGGTGAGGCTGGTCAGCTCTCCGGCGGAGCGCTCGAAAAGCCGGGGTTCCGGTCTCAGGCGCAAACCGGTCTCGTTGGCGAGTCGTGCGCCGACGAGTACGCCTGAGAGCGTCTGGCGCGTACGCAGCAAGGGCGAATAGAGCCACAACGCTTCTTTCAGCGAGCGGGCGTCGGCGCTGTCCTGGGCGCGAAGGGCTTCACCGGCCTTGACGGCTTGGCTGGCGCCGAGCAGGGTGAGGCTGGAGGCGTTCCAGCCGCTCAGCACTTTGCCGCGACTGTTTTCCAGGCGGCCGTCGAGGCGAGCGATGGTCTGTCCACGGTCGGGATTGTCTTCGCTTTCGCCGTGGCGGATCAGGTCAATGCGCTCGGCTAAAACGGGCTGCGCAATGGCGAATGAAGTGCTGGCCGCGAGCAGCACACCGCAAAGCAGGGCGGAGGCACGTTGGCGCAGGGTGGTGTGACGTATGGGGCGTGGAGTGGGCAGTGTTGGCAGTGTTGCGACGGCAGGAGCGGGCATGGCGACATTCCTTTCTGAGAGGAGAGTATCGAACGAAACCGCGAGGCTGCTGCGAGGATGACTCGTTAGGTGTTATTGATGTGACATAGAATGTCTTACGAGTCGAATAAATTGTACTACAACGATATTGACGCTGGTGGACAACGGTGGCAGACTGCCTTGGCCGTGGGGCGCCGTTGTCGGGGTGAAGACGGGTTTTGGCTTGCACCCTGCCGCAAGCTGAACCATAACAACGGAAGCGATGTGTTCAAGGTGCTCGGTTTAACCTGACTTCGGAAAGGGTTGGACGTGAAAACGCAGTGCGATATCGGTTTGATCGGGCTGGCCGTGATGGGCGAGAACCTCGTCCGCAACATGGCCGGCAAGGGCGTTCGGGTGGCGGTGTACAACCGTACGGCAAGCGTCGTTCAGGCATTCGTCGAGGGCGTGGCGCGCGACCTGCCCGTGTGTGCGGCGGAAAGCATCGCGGAGTTGATGACGATGCTGGCGCGGCCGCGGCGGGTGATGCTGATGGTCAAGGCTGGCCGGCCGGTGGACGAGATGATCGCCCAGCTGTTGCCGCACCTCGAGGCCGGCGACATCGTCATCGATGGCGGCAATTCCCTGTTCCACGATACCCGCCGCCGGCACGCCGAACTCAAGGCGCAGGGCATCCACTACCTCGGGATGGGTGTTTCCGGAGGCGAGGAAGGCGCTTTGCGCGGTCCGAGCATGATGCCGGGCGGCGACCGGGCGGCTTACGACGCCGTCGCGCCAATGTTCACCAAGGTCGCGGCGCAGGTTGAAGGCGGGCCGTGCTGCGCCTACGTCGGACCGGATGGCGCCGGGCATTACGTGAAGATGGTGCACAACGGGATCGAGTATTCCGACATGCAGCTCATCGCCGAGGCCTATCACATCCTGCGCCAGGCCGGCGGCATGAACGCCCGCGAACTGCATCAGGTCTTCGCCGAATGGAACGCCGGGCCGCTCGATTCCTATTTGATCGAGATCACGCGCGACATTTTCGCGGTGAGCGACGAAGAAACCGGCACGCCGCTGGTCGAGATGATCCTCGACAAGGCCGGGCAAAAGGGCACGGGCAAATGGACTTCGCAGGACGCGCTCGACCTCGGTATTCCGACGCCGGCGATTACCGAAGCGGTCTTCGCCCGCTGCATGTCAGCGGCCAAGGCCGAGCGGATGCACGCGGCGGAAATCCTGCCCGGGCCGCAGGGCACGTGGTACGGCGAGCGGGACAAGCTCGTCAAAGCGGTGCATGACGCCCTGTATGCCTCGAAGATCTGTTCCTATGCGCAAGGCTTCGCGTTGATGGCCGCGGCCGGGCGCGAATACGGCTGGACGCTCAACTTTGGCGAAATCGCGCTGCTCTGGCGCGGCGGCTGCATCATTCGCGCGCGTTTCCTGGACAAGATTCGTGACGCCTACACGCGCGACCCGGCGCTGCCCAACCTGATGCTCGATCCCTTCTTCTGCGGGGTGCTTGGCGAGGCGCAGGAGGCCTGGCGCTTCGTCCTCAAGCTGTGCCGCGATCTGGGCATCCCGACGCCGGCGTTCAACGCCTCGCTCGACTATTACGACGCATACCGCCAGGCCGTGCTGCCGGCCAACCTGTTGCAGGCGCAACGCGATTACTTTGGCGCGCACACCTACGAACGCATCGACCGGCCGGGCAGCTTCCACACCGACTGGATCGCCCAGGCGAGAAAGGCTTAAGCGATGACGGCCCCCGTTGCAGGACTTTCGATTCCGGCCGACGCGGCCCTGGACTTCGTTTCGCTCGGTGCCCTGGTGCATCGCCTCGACAGCGGCGTGATCCCCTTCCGCAAGGCGCGCGAGTGCCAGATCCACGTGAGCGGCGGCGAGTTCAACTGCGCCGCCAACCTCGCCGACTGCTTCGGCCTCAAGACCGGCATCGTCAGCGCCATGGTCGATTACCCGATCGGCCAGCTGATCGAGGGCGCCGTGCGGGCGATGGGCGTCCGGCCGTTCTATAAGCATTTTGCGCACAACGGCGTGAACGGTCCCAACATGGCGACGGTATACAGCGATCGTGGCCAGGGCGTGCGCCCGCCGGTCGTCTTCTACAACCGCGCCAATGAGGCCGGCGCGCTGCTCAAAGCCGGCGATTTCGACTGGCCGGCGATCTTTGCCGGCGGCGTGCGCTGGTTCCACAGCGGCGGCATCTTTGCGGCGCTCTCAGAGACGACGCCCGACGTCATCGTCGAAGGCATGCGCGCGGCCAAGGCCGCCGGCGCAGTCGTCTCCTTCGACCTCAACTTCCGCGCCAAGCTCTGGCAGGTCGCCGGTGGCGAGGCCCGCGCAGTCGAGGTGCTGGCCCGCATCCTGCCTTACGTCGACGTGCTGGTGGGCAACGAAGAGGATTTGCAGAAAGGACTGGGCTTGCCCGGCCCGGACGTGGGGGCGCATGCGGAGCTCGACCCGTCGGCCTTCCTGGCGATGATCGACAGCGTCGTGGCGCGCTACCCGCAGATCAAAGTGGTGGCGACGACGCTTCGCGCGGTGCAGTCGACCAACCGCCACCGCTGGAGCGCGGTGGCCTGGGTTCAGGGCGAAACTTTCCAGGCACCGACCGCCGACCTCGACGTGTACGACCGCATCGGCGGGGGTGACGGCTTCGCCGCGGGCTTCTTCTACGGCCTGCTCAGCGGAGAGTCGCCCGAGCAGGCGCTGCGGCTTGGCTGGGCGCACGGCGCCTTGCTCACCACTTACCCTGGCGACACGACGATGGCCACGCTGGCCGAGGTGCGAGCCTTCGCTCGCGGCAGCTCGGCGCGGGTGCAACGGTGAACGGCATGCAGCGCCCGGCTCGGTTAAGATCGCGCCTCCCGATGACATGGAGACGTGTGGTATGACCAAGACCCAGCAGCTGGTGCAGCAATTTGGCAAAGCGATCGCGCAAGGCGAGTACCCGGCCGGTGCATCCTTGCCCTCCGAAGCCGAGCTGTGCAGCCGCTATCTCGCTTCGCGCAACGTGGTGCGCGAGGTCATCCGCGTCTTGTCGACCAAGCGTCTGATCGACGCCCAGGCGCACCGCGGGCTGTTCGTCATGCCGCGCCAGAACTGGAATTACCTCGACGTCGACGTGCTCGGCTGGGTGCTCGAGAAAACCCCCGATCCGACGCTGATCGCTTCGCTGATCGAAGTGCGCAGCCTGATCGAACCGGTGATTTCGCGCTGGGCCGCGGAGCGGGCGACGGCCGTCGACCTGGTCGCGATCGAAGCGAGCTACAACGCCATGGCCAATTACAACGGCGATCTGGCACGCTTCCACGAGGCCGACATCGCCTTCCACAAGGCCATCCTGGTGGCGACGCACAACGTCGTCATCCAGCAGTTGAGCGATGCGATCAGCGCCTTGCAGCGCGCGATCTTCGATTACACCCTCTTCGCCGCAGATCAGCACATGGCGCTGACGCTGAAAGAGCATTTCGACCTTTTCGAGGCCATCCGGCGCCAGAACCCCGAGGCGGCAGAGCGACACAGCCACACCATGGTGCAGCGCACGGCGGTACGGGCACAGCAGTCGGCGGCCGCGCCCGAAGACGCGGCCGTGCCGTTGACGGCGCCTTCGTAGCCGGCAGATTTCACGTTTCACCGTCGCACCGTTTTACCGCCGCTCGCGGCACCCGGAAGCACCGCAGCACCCGAGAGAACCGAAACCATCGTTTTTTGAGGCTCGTGCAATGGCCAGTGTGATTCTGAAAAATGTCTGCAAACGCTTTGGCGGCGTGACGGCGGTCGATGACTTGTCGATCGCCATCGAGGACCGCGAATTCGCCGTCCTCGTCGGCTCGTCCGGGTGCGGCAAAACGACCGCGCTGCGCATGATCGCCGGCCTGGAGAAGGCGACTTCGGGCGACATCTTCGTCGGCGAGACGCGGGTCAACGACCTTGAGCCGCGCGAACGCGACATCGCCATGGTCTTCCAGAGCTACGCGCTCTACCCGCACATGAGTGTGCGCGAGAACATGGGTTTCGGGCTGCGCATCCGCAAGCTCGAACAGAAGGAAATCGACGATCGCGTCGCCGAGGCCGCCGACATCCTGGGCATCCGCGAACTGCTCGAACGCAAACCCAAGGAGCTTTCCGGCGGCCAGCGCCAGCGCGTCGCCGTCGGCCGCGCCATCGTGCGCAAGCCCAAGGTCTTCCTCTTCGACGAGCCGCTTTCCAACCTCGACGCCAAGCTGCGCGTGGCGATGCGCGCCGAGATCAGCAAGCTGCACCGCCGCCTCGGGGCGACGATGATCTACGTGACGCACGACCAGGTCGAGGCGATGACCATGGCCGACCGCATCTTCATCATGAGCCGCGGCGTGCTGCAGCAAAACGGGACGCCGATGGAGGTGTACGCGCGCCCGGCCAACCGCTTCGTCGCCGGTTTCATCGGCTCGCCGGCGATGAACTTCGTCGACGCCACGCTGGACGCCACGAGCGACGGCCTGTGGGTCGATGCGGGCGGCTTCCGAGTGCGGGTTCCAGCGGCCTTCGAGGCCCCGCTGGACGGGCATCGTGGGCAGGGGGTGGTTTTCGGCGTCCGCCCGGAGGACATCGCCCTGGCGTCGGCGTCCGGCAGCGAGCGGAACGACGAAGATAACGTGGTGAATGCGCGCGCTGAAGTCGTCGAAACGCTCGGGGCGGAGATCTTCCTGCACCTGGCCTGCGGCGCGCACACGCTGGTTGCGCGCATGCCGGTGCCCGAGCGCATGGTTGAGGTCGGCGAGACGGTGCAAGTTGAATTCAAGATGGCCAAGACACACCTGTTCGATAAAACGAACGAGGTCACCCTGGTGTGAGTGTTCGACGGCCGCGCAAAGGGCGGCCGAAGCTTTGGTACGACACGCAGCAACGATGGTTTTTCGCAGTAGGCTGGGGCGCTCTCCGGTCGCGGGCAGGCAAAGCGACCGCCGAGCAGGGGATGCAACTCAATCGACGTTCGGAGGAATCATGAAAAAGCTGGTCCTGGGTTCAGTGGTGTGTCTGTCCGCGCTGGGTTTCGCTTCGGGGGCGCTGGCGCAAGGCAAGGAAATCCGTGTGCTGCTCGCCAACCATCCATACGGTGAGCTGCTCAAGTCGGCGATCCCGCAGTTCGAGAGCGCGACGGGCATCAAGGTCAATGTCGAAAGCCTGCAGGAAGGGCAGCTGACGACCAAACTGACGACCGAGTTCGCGACGCGTTCGTCGACGGTCGACGTGTTCATGACCCGGCCGCTGCAGGAAGGCAAGATGTTCTACAAGAACGGCTGGTACGAGCCGCTGGCGATGGACTTTGCCGACTATCCCAAGAACGTGCTGTCCGTCGGCACCTTTGGCGACAAGACCTACATCGTGCCGCTGGTCACCGAATGGCAGGTGCTCTACTACCGCAAGGACCTGTTCAAGGCCGCCAACCTCAAGGTGCCGACGACCTTTGCCGAACTCGAGGACGCCGCGAAGAAACTCAATTCCGACGCCGTCGCCGGCATCGCCTCGCGCGGCAAGGGCGCAGCGGCGGTGACCCAGCTCTCGAGCTACATCTATAACTATGGCGGCGCCTACCTCGACAAGGGCGTCGCGGTCTTCGACAGCGCCCCGGCGGTCGAGGCGACCCGCTTCTACGGCAAGCTGCTCGGCAGCTACGGGCCGAAGGGCGTGACCTCGATGTCGTGGGAAAACATCATGCCGCTCTTCCAGGCCGGCAAGGTCGCGATGTGGACCGATGCCTCGGTGTTCTACGGTCAGACCGTCGATCCGGCCAAGACCCAGGTCCCGGCCGAAAACGTAGGTATCGCCAACCTCCCGGCCGGGCCGAAGACCAATGCCCCGTTCATCGTGTCCTCGTGGGGCATGTCGATGGCCAAGCAGTCGAAGAACAAGGAGAACGCCGCCAAGTTCCTCGCCTGGGCCACGAGCAAGGAACTCGCCGCGCAAGCCATGTTGAGCAACATCACGATGGCGCGCTCCTCGGTCTGGGAAGACAAGGTCGTGCTCGAGAAGATCAATCCCGGCTTGGTTGAAACGCGCGCGTTTGCGGCCAAGAACGGCACGCCCTTCGATCGTCCGTACATGAGCGCGGTCGGCGAGGCGCGTGACCTGATCGGCGAACTGATCATCGAGTCGATCAACACCAAGGGTGCGTCGACCAAGCTCGACGCGATGGCCAAGGACCGCGCCAAGAAGGTCAATGAGCTGCTGCAAGACACTGGCGAATACGGTAAATGAGCGGCAAATGAGCGGCAAGTGAGCGGCAAATAAGCCGCTCATGCGTGTCGGTTGAGTCGTGAGTGAATGCCGGCGCCCGGGTGCGGCGCCGGCCCTGACGCGGGGGCGACGCTCCGCCCCGCGCCGGGAGGGTTTGGAGCGTTGATGCCAGCCGTCGGGCGAACGCGAGGAAAGTACAGAGGCCTGTAATGATGAAATCGAGCTTCGTGGAACGGAACCTGCACATCCTGTTCCCCCTCCCGGCGATCCTCTTCGTCGCCCTGTTGATGATCTTCCCCGTGCTGTACACGTTGGGCTTAAGCTTCACCAACTGGAACCTCACCTCCGGCATGCCGATGTCGTTCAACGGGATCAACAGTTACCTGCGGGTGCTCGCCGAGCCGCGTTTCCTCGATGCCTTCTGGCGGACCTTCGCCTTCACCTTTTTTGCGGTCGCGATCGAGGCCGTGCTCGGCGTCGCCATCGCGCTGATCCTCAACCGCGCCTTCGTCGGCAAGAGCATCGCCAAGCTGCTCCTGCTGCTGCCGCTGGTGGCGACGCCGGTGGCGGTGGGGATCGTCTTCAACCTCTTCTACGACCCGACGATCGGCCTCGTGAACTACCTGCTCCAGAGCGTCGGGCTGCCGCAGGGCTTGTGGGTGTCCGATGCCAAGTCGGTGCTCGCGGCGCTGGTCATCGTCGATGTCTGGCAATGGACGCCGATGATCACCCTCATCGTGTTGGCCGGTCTCGCGGGGCTGTCCGAGGAGCCGGTCGAGGCGGCGCGCGTCGACGGCGCGAGCGAGTGGCAGATCCTGCGCCACGTGACCATTCCGATGGTGATGCCGGTGATCCTCACCGCCGTCATCCTGCGCCTCATCGACGCCTTGAAGACCTTCGACATCATCTTCGCGATGACCGGCGGTGGGCCGGGCTACGCGTCCGAAACGCTCAACATTCTCGGCTTCAAGTACAGCTTCGAATATTTCCGCATGGGACAGTCGTCGGTGATCCTGGTCGTCCTGTTCCTGGTCGTCTTCCTGTGCAGCCTGCTGATCATGAAGCTGCGCGCATCGTCCGAGCACTGATTCCATGCGCAAACCTCGCGTGACGTTGTCGACTTCGCCTTGCCGTGCAAGGTGCGCTGTCTGCGGCTCGTCTTCGTGTCACGCAAGATTTACGCATGGAATGGCCGAGGTGTTTTCGTGGAGTCCGCAATGAACAAGAAATTCTTCACCACCCTGGCGTTCTACGTCACCGTCGCGGCAATTGCCACCATCGTCCTCTTTCCATTTCTCTGGATGCTGGCGTCGTCGTTCAAGACGCAGGTCGACATCATCGCCTGGCCGCCGAAATTTATCTTCGAGCCGACCTTGCAGAACTACCTCAAGGTCTTCGAGGAGCAGGACTTCCTGAAGTACTTCATCAACTCGACCATCGTCGGCGGCCTCGCGGTCGGCCTCTCGCTGCTGCTCGGGTTGCCCGCCGCGTATTCGATCTCGCGCTATGCGCAGAAGCGGCTGGCGGTGTTCATCCTGCTCGCCCGCCTGATGCCCGGCATCTCCTTCCTGATGCCCTGGTACATCGTCTTCTCGCGCCTTAACCTGATGGACAGCTACACCGCGCTGGTGCTCTCGCACATGCTGATCGCGCTGCCCATCGTGGTGTGGATCATGTCCACCTACTTCAACTCGATCCCGCGCGAACTGGAAGAGTCGGCGATGGTCGACGGCGCCACGCGGCAGTACGCCTTCTGGGCGGTGATCCTGCCGCTCTCGGGGCCGGGGATCATCACCGCGACGACGCTCTCCTTCATTTTCTCGTGGAACAACTTCATGTTCTCGCAGGTGCTGAGCATGGAGAAGACCAAGACGTTGCCGATCGCCGTCTACAACTTCGTCTCCTACGCCGAAGTCGACTGGGGCGGAGTGATGGCCGCGGCGGTGGCGATCATGACGCCGGCCATCGTGCTGACCATGATTTTCCAGAAGTACGTCGTCAAGGGGCTGACCATGGGCGCGGTGAAGGGTTGATCGGAGAACGCAGATCGGAGAATGCACATGAAAATCACCCGCCTCACCACCTACCGCGTGCCACCGCGCTGGCTGTTCCTCAAGATCGAGACCGACGCCGGTGTCGTCGGCTGGGGCGAGCCGGTGATCGAAGGGCGGGCGCGCACCGTCGAGGCGGCGGTGCATGAATTGTCCGACTACCTCGTCGGCAAAGATCCGGCGCGCATCAACGACCTCTGGCAGATGCTTTACCGCGGCGGCTTCTACCGCGGCGGACCGATCCTGATGAGCGCCATCGCCGGTATCGACCAGGCCTTGTGGGACATCAAGGGCAAGGTGCTCGGCGTGCCCGTGTATGAACTGCTCGGCGGCCTGGTGCGCGACAAGATGAAGATGTACAGCTGGGTCGGCGGCGACCGCCCGGCGGACGTGATCGCCGGCATCCGCACCCTGCAGGCGCACGGCTTCGACACGTTCAAGCTCAACGGCTGCGAAGAAATGGGCTTGATCGACTCGAGCCGCGCGGTCGACGCTGCGGTCGGTGTGGTCGCCGAGATTCGCGCCGCCTTCGGCGACGCCATCGAATTCGGGCTCGATTTTCACGGCCGCGTTGCTGCACCGATGGCGCGCGTGCTGATCCGCGAGCTCGAGCCCTATCGCCCCTTGTTCATCGAGGAGCCGGTGCTGGCCGAGCAGGCCGAGTATTACCCGCGCCTCGCCGCGCAGACGCACATTCCGCTCGCCGCCGGCGAACGCATGTTCTCGCGCTTCGACTTCAAGCGCGTGCTCGAAGGCGGCGGCATCGCCATTCTCCAGCCCGACCTCTCACACGCTGGCGGCATCACCGAGTGCGTGAAGATCGCGGCGATGGCCGAGGCCTACGACGTCGGCCTCGCGCCACATTGCCCGCTCGGTCCGCTGGCGCTCGCGGCCTGCCTGCACGTCGACTTCGTCGCCCGCAACGCGGTGCTGCAGGAACAGAGCATGGGCATCCACTACAACCAGGGCGCCGAGCTGATGGACTACGTGCTCAACCCCGAAGACTTTGCCTTCCATTCCGGTTACATGCTGCCGCCGAAGAAACCCGGTCTCGGCGTCGAAGTGAACGAGGCGCTGGTGATTGAGCGCAGCCGCAACGCCCCCGACTGGCGCAACCCGGTCTGGCGGCACGCCGACGGCGCGGTGGCGGAGTGGTGAACCGGGCGGTCCCGCCAGGACGTGGCGGGACCGCGGGTGTATCCTTGTCAAAACGCAGGGGCCGTGTCGCTCGATACGCTTCGCCGTTGCGCCTCTGTCCTGAATAGAGTCCGATGTCTTCCTCGTTGCCTCTTCCTCACCTGCTGGCCCTCGACTGGGGGACGAGCCGTTTGCGCGCGTTCCTGATGTGCGCCGGTGAGGTGGTCGCCGAACGCGAATCGGCACATGGCATCCAGCACCTCCCCGAGCCCGGCCCGGGCGGCTACGCGACCGCGTTGGCGCAGTTGGCCGGAGATTGGCTTGAGCGCCAGCCGGAACTGCCGCTGCTCGCCTGCGGCATGGTCGGCAGCGCCCAAGGCTGGTGCGAGGCACCGTATGTGCCGTGCCCGGCCGATGCGGCGGCGCTGGCTGCACAGGCCGTTCCGGTCGAGACGGCGCATGGCCGGCCGATGTGGATCGTGCCCGGCGTTTCGTGCGACTTTGCCGGCGCGGCGCCCGGGCGCCTGCCCGACGTGATGCGCGGCGAGGAAACCCAGATCGTCGGCGCGCTCGCGGCCGAAATCGTTACCGCCGTTGATGCCGAAGACCTTGCCGCCACGCTTGGCGCGCGCCGCATTTACATCCTGCCCGGAACGCACTCGAAATGGGCGACGGTCGAGGACGGCCGCATCGTGCGCTTTTCCACCGACCTCACTGGTGAACTGTACGCCGTGCTGCGCGCGCATTCGATCCTCGGGCGCCTGATGCCGACCGAGGTGGCGCCCTTCGATGACGCCGCTTTCGCGCGCGGCGTTCAGGTCGGGGCGCGCGGCGAGGGGGGGCTGACGCACCAGCTCTTTTCGGTGCGCACGCTGGCGCTGGCCGGCGAACTCGCGCCCGCGGCACTGCCCGACTACCTCTCCGGCCTGTTGATCGGGCACGAGGTGGCGAACGAACTGCGCGCGGCGACGGCGTTGTCCGCCGCCGTCCCGGCGCTGATCGGCGATCCGGCGCTGTGCGCCCGCTATGCCCGTGCCTTCGCCCTTTTGGCGGCCCCCACGCCGCAGGTCTTGTCCAACACTGCGCCACGCGGTCTGTGGCGGATCGCCCAAGCGTGTGGTCTGATCCCTCTCTGAGTACCTCCCCGAAAGCCTCCCATGCCTTACCCGAGTCCCGCCAACGTTCTCAAACTGCGCTTTGCCAGCGCTTTCGCCACCCTGCCGCTGGTCGCCATCCTGCGCGGTCTGCCGCCGGCCGATGCCGCTTCGGTTGGGCAGGCGCTGTACGCCGCCGGCTTTCGCTTGATTGAAGTACCGCTCAACTCGCCCGACCCGCTCGAGAGCATCGCCATCCTGCGCGCGGTGTTGCCCGAGGACGCCGTGGTCGGCGCCGGCACCGTACTCAGCCCGGAACGGGTGCGCGCAGTGGCCGACGTCGGTGGCGAGTTGATCGTCATGCCACACGCCGATGTTCGGGTCATCGAGGCTGCGGTGGCCGCCGGGCTACCCTGCCTGCCGGGCGTGGCGACGCCGACCGAGGCCTTCGCCGCGCTGGAAGCCGGTGCCACCGGGCTCAAGCTCTTCCCCGGCGAGCTCGTCACGCCGCCCGTGGTCAAGGCACTGCGCGCCGTGCTGCCCAAGACGACGCGTTTGCTGCCGGTTGGCGGCATCACGCCGCAGACGATGGCCGCCTATCGCGTGGCCGGCGCCAGCGGCTTCGGCCTCGGCTCGGCACTCTACACGCCGGGCCTGAGCGCCGACGAGGTCGGCCGCCGCGCCGCCGATTTCGCCGCCAGCTGGCGCGTGCTGGCGATGTAAGGCAGCGGCGCTGCGGCGCCTTTTGCCGTCGGCGGTTAGGGCTTGGCGGCGGGCGCAGCGTCCGGTGTCGTCAGCAATTCACGCAGGGCCAAGGTGACTTCGGGGGCGCGGAAAGCGCTGTTGTGATCGGCGTAGGGGAGGGCCGCAAAGCGGGCCTGCACGCCTTGCGCCGTCAGCGCCTTGACGTAGGCTTCGGCGAGTTGCGGGCGGGTGTTGTCGTCGCGCTCGCCGGTCAGGGCGATGACCCGCGTTGACGGGGCGACCTTGCCGATCCAGGCGCTGGGATTCTCGCTGCGCGACCACGCGCCGCCGCCGCGCGAAGCGCGCCAGACCCCGAGATCGCACGGGCAGGCGACGAGGACGGCGCTGTCGGCCAGTCCCGGGGCCATGCCCAGCAACACCGCGGCGGAGGCCGCGCCGCCCGAATGCCCGACCAGCACGGTCCGCTTCGGCGCGTAGTGTGCCTTCAGGCGTTCGATGGCGGCGGCGAGCTCGCGGAGATTGACGTCGGTGTAGTGGTCGCGCCGCCCGCCGTGCCCGAAGGCGACGCCCGATTCGCTGCCGCTGCCGTCCGGATAGCCGGGGCGCACCAGGGCCACCGATCTCGCCGTGTCGGCGCCGAGTTCGGCGGTCGCCTTCTCGGCGATGGCGAAGTGGTAGTTCGCCGGGCCGCCCGAGGAGACGTCGCCGTGCAGCCAGACGATGAACGTTTCCGGCGTCTCGCTGCCGAATTGACGCATGCGCAGGCATTGTTCGACGCCGCTGACGGCGGTGGCGGCGAGCGGTTCGGCGCAAGGCTCGGCGTGCAGCGGCGTACCGACAAGGGCGAGGAGCAGCGGGAAGAAACGACGGGCAAGACGCAGGGGCATGGCGGAACTCCCGGTTCGTTATGGCGCAGGGCCGTGGTTTTTATGGCGCGACATGCCATTGTCCCACAGTCGCCGCGGGCAAGGCATTGAGCGCCCGGCCGTCGGGGCGCGTCACAAAATCGAGAGATGGAGGCCCGACATGATCGACATCCAACATCGGATCGGTGTCCGCGCGCCGATCGGCGCCGTTTATCGGGCCTTGGCGACCCCGGAGGGGTTGGCGCATTGGTGGACTGAGGCGGTTCACGGTGAGGCGCGGCCGGGTGGGCGGATCGACTTTCGCTTTCAGGCGCCGGACGGAACGTACGTCGGCGAGATCGCGATGGAGGTGATCGAGCTGGCCGAAGGGCAGCGGGTTCGCTGGCGCTGCGTGGCGGGGCCGGCCGAATGGATCGGCACGGAAATCCGCTTCGAGTTGCTGCGCCAGGACGGGCTGACGATCGTCCGCTTCGGCCATCTGGGCTGGACGGAGGCGGTTGAGTTCACCGCGCATTGCAGCATGAAGTGGGCGACCTTCCTGCTCAGCCTGCGCGACTACGTCGAGACCGGCCGCGGCCGGCCGGCGCCGGGCGACCTCAAGATCGACAACTGGAACTGAGCCCGCGCCTCATCGCGCGGTCGTTCCGGGTCGGCCTGGAACGACCGCTGGATGCGCCCTCCAGGCCGGCTGCAGGGCGCGCCGGATGGACCTCCGGGCGGGCCGTGCGTGCATTCTTTCCTGGCAAAAAAAGCGGGGACCTTCCGTTGCCGGTCGGTCCCCGTGCACCAAGGGGAAGTGCCTAAACACCTACTACTTGCCTACAACTCCTTGCGTGCGGCAGGCGTGAGCTTTGGGCTCACGCGTTGCAGCGCAGGCGGATCTCGGCGAGGCTGGCCGAGATCATCGCCAGGTCTTGCGGCGCATTGCGCTTGACTTCGTCGATCACCGTGCGCACTCCGGGCAGAACGGCCTGGAGCGCGGCGGCGTCCCGTTGCAGCAGGGCGCGGCGCAGGTCGCGCAGCTCGTTGGCGAGCTGCGCGCGGGCGCGGGCCTGCCAGCGGTTGCTGGCCGGCAGGCGGGCGATGGCCCGGCTGAGCCAGGGCAGGTCGACGCTGGCGTCGAGCTGGGCGCTGGCGGTGGTGACGTCGGCGATCGGCCGGCCGCTGGCGTGCGCCAGATCGACGAGTTCGACGCTGCCGATCACCGAGGCACGCGCTTCGAGCAGGGCCGCCAGGGCTTCGTCGCCGTTCTTGCCGGCGTGCGCCGTGGCGACGGCCTGGGCGATGGCCGCCCGGTAACGCTCGACGATGGCCGAGATCGAGGCGCCTGCGGTCTGCGGCGAGGCGAGGATCTGCTGCGTGATCGCGCCGACCGTTTCGCGCAGGGCGCCCATCATCGCCATCTGCTGTGCTGCCGGAAGCTTGAGGTCCTGCGCTTCGATCGCCTTCCAGGCCGCTTCGGCGCCGATCAGCTCGCTGGCGGCGAACCAGGCGCTGGCGACTTGCGCCGCGTCGGCGCCGGTTTCATCGCTGAGCTGGACGACGAAGCTCGTGCCCATGCGGTTGACCAGGCGATTGACGAGCTGGGTGGTGACGATCTCGCGCTTGAGCGGGTGGCTCGGCAGTTGTGCCGCGCAGGCCTTGACCAGCGCCGGCGGGAAGTACTCGACGAGCAGCTGTTGCAGCTCGGCGGCGTCGGGCAGCGGCGAGGCGAGGATGGCTTCCTTGAGCGCGATCTTGCTGTAGGCGAGCAGGACGGCGATTTCGGAGGTCACCAGACCGCGGCGCAGCTGGCCGCGTTCGGCGAGCGCCTTGTCGTCGGGCAGGAACTCGATCGCCCGGTTGAGCGCGCCCTTGGCTTCCAGCGTGCGGATCAGCTGCGCGTGCGCCGGCAGGTGCGCCTGCCCGTTCGCCGCTTCGAGCGAGATGGCCTGCGTCTGCTGGTAGTTGTCGGCGAGCACCAGACGACCGACGTCATCGGTCATCGAGGCGAGCAGAGCGTCGCGCTGCTTGCGCGTCATGTCGCCACCGGCGACCAGCGCGGAGAGCAGGATCTTGATGTTCACCTCGTGGTCGGAGCAATCGACGCCGGCCGAGTTGTCGATGGCGTCGGTGTAGAGGCGACCGCCGGCCAGCGCAAACTCGATGCGGCCCTTCTGGGTCATGCCCAGGTTGCCGCCTTCGCCGATCACCTTGGCACGCAGCTCGGTGGCATCGACGCGGATCGCATCGTTGCTGCGGTCGTTGGCCTCCTGGTGGCTCTGGGTGCTGGCCTTCACGTAGGTGCCGATGCCGCCGTTATAGACGAGGTCGACCGGGGCCTTGAGCAGGGTGTTCAGGAGTTCGCTCGGCGCCATCTGCTCGACGCTCACGCCCAGCCACTCGCGCACTTCGGGCGAAAGCGGGATGGTCTTCGCGGTGCGCGGCCAGACGCCGCCGCCCTGCGAGATCAGGCTCTTGTCGTAGTCGTCCCAGCTGCTGCGCGGCAAGGCGAAGAGGCGGGCGCGTTCGGCGTGGCTCTTGGCCGGGTCCGGGTTCGGGTCGAGGAAGACGTGGCGGTGGTCGAAGGCGGCCATCAGCTGGATCTGCTCGGAAAGCAGCATGCCGTTGCCGAAGACGTCGCCGCTCATGTCGCCGATGCCGACCACGGTGAAGGGCTCGCTCTGGATGTCGCGCCCGAGTTCGCGGAAGTGGCGCTTGACCGCCTCCCACGCGCCGCGCGCGGTGATGCCCATCTTCTTGTGGTCGTAGCCGACCGAGCCGCCGGAAGCGAAAGCGTCGCCGAGCCAGAAGCCGTATTCGATGGCGATGCCGTTGGCGATGTCGGAGAAGGACGCGGTGCCCTTGTCGGCAGCAACCACGAGGTAGGGATCGTCACCGTCACGGCGACGCACGCCGGCGGGCGGTACGACCTTGCCGTCGACGAGGTTGTCGGTCAGGTCGAGCAGGCCGCGGATGAAGGTCTGGTAGCAGGCGATACCTTCAGCCATGAAGGCGTCGCGGTCGCTCGGCGCGGGCAGGCGTTTGCCGACGAAGCCGCCCTTAGAACCGAGCGGGACGATGACGGCGTTCTTGACCATCTGCGCTTTGACGAGGCCCAGGACCTCGGTGCGGAAGTCTTCCATGCGGTCGGACCAGCGCAGGCCGCCGCGCGCGACGCGCGAGCCGCGCAGGTGCACGCCCTCGACGCGCGGGCTGTAGACGAAGATTTCGTACAGCGGCACGGGTTTCGGGAGGAAGGGAATCTGCTGCGAGGAGAGCTTGAACGACAGGTAGGGCTTGGCCTTGCCGTCGGCGCCGTTCTGCCAGGCGTTGGTGCGCAGGGTGGCGAGGATGACGGTGCGGAAGCCGGCCAGGATGCGGTCGTCGTCGAGGTTGGTGACGCGGGCGAGTGCGGCGTCGATCTCGGCGTTGATCTCGGTTTCGCGCACCTCGTCGGCCTCCGGTCCCAGGCGGGCGACGAAAAGCTCGGCGAGCAGGGCGGCGATGTGCGGGTGGGCGGCCAGACTGCGCTCGATATAGACCTGGCTGAAGGGCAGCCCGGCCTGGCGCAGGTAGCGCGCGTAGGCACGCAGGACGGTGACGCGCGCATCGTCGAGACCGGCGAGCAACACGAGACGGTTGAAACCGTCGTTCTCGGCCTCGTCGCGCAGGAGCTTCTCGAGCAGGGCGATGAACGCGCTGCGCGTCGCTTCGTCGTCGAGGGCGTCGGCGCGCGGCAGCAGCACGGCGAAGTCGGCCATGTGCAGTTCGCTGTGCTCAAGCTTGAACGGCTGCTCGGAGAGCACCGTCACGCCGAGGTTTTCGAACACCGGCAGGACGGTCGACAGCGGCCGCGGGCGGCCGTTGCGGAAGAGCTTGATGTGCTGGTGCGAGCCGTCGTCGCCGTAGGGCGCGTTGAGCTTCACTTCGACGCGGCCGCTCTCTTCGGCGACGGCAAGGCGCTCGAGGTCGGAGACCGCCGAGGTGGGCGGCACCTGATCCTGATAGGCGAGCGGCAGGGCCTGGGCGTAGCGGCGCAGCAGCGCGTTGCCGCGTTCCTCGCCGCAGTGCTCGATGAGGTTGGTTTGCAGCTCGTCCTGCCAGCCGCGGACGATGCGCGCGACTTCGACTTCGAGCACTTCGGCGTCGTAGTCAAAGCGCGTTCCGGCCGGCATGCGGGCGATGAGGTGCAGGCGGGCGAGGCGCGATTCGCCGACGGTGACGAAAAAGTCGACGTTGTCGGTCTTGAGCGTTTCGGCGAGCAGCACGGCGATGCGCTTGCGCACGTTGGAGTCGAAGCGGTCGCGCGGCATGTACACGAGGGCCGAGACGTAGCGGCCCCAGCTGTCGTTGCGCAGGAAGACGCGTACGCGCGGGTTTTCCTGCAGGGTGACGATGCCCGAGGCGATGCGTTCGAGGTCGGCGGTGTCGATCTCGATCAACTCGTCGCGCGGGAAGGTTTCCAGCACGTTGACCAGGGTCTTGTCCTTGTGGCTGCCGGGGGCGAAGCCGCAGGCCGCGCGCACGGCGGCGACCTTGCCGCGCACGACCGGAATCTCGCCGGTGGTGACGTGGTAGACGTGGCTGGCGTAGAGGCCGACGAAGACGTGCTCGCCGGCGATCTTGCCCTTGGCGTCGCGGTAATGCACGCCGATGAAGTCGAGGTAGCCGGGGCGATGCACGGTCGAGCGGCCGTCGGCCTTGATCAGGGTCAGCGGCGAAGGCAGTTGCTCGATGGCGGCGACATCGCCCGGGATGTCGGCGAGGCAGCTGCCGAAGCGCGGGTGGTCGTTGCGGCGCAGCAGGCCGTAGCCGCCGGCGGCTTCGCGCTTGAGCTCGCTGGCGCCGGGGGCGACGGTGTAATGGGCGTAGCCGAGGAAGACGAAGTTGCCGTCACCGATCCAGTCGAGGAATTCGCGGATTTCGGCGTTTTCCGGCGTGTCTTTGAGCACGGCGATGGCTTCGCCGATGCGCTGGCGCATCGGGTCGGCGTCTTCGACCGCGGCGCGCACGTCGGCGAGCACCGATTCAACGTCCTGACGCAGCGCGTCGACCTGGGCCGGATCGCTGATTCGGTCGAATTCGATGTGGATCCACGACTCGGTGAGGCTCCCCGTGCTGCCGCGCTCGTGGGTCTTGCTGAGGGCGCCCTTGGCGTCGCGCTCGACGCCCAGCAGCGGGTGCATGATGTGGTGGATGGTCAGGCCGTGACGGTAAATCGCCTGGGTCACCGAGTCGACCAGGAAGGGCATGTCGTCGGTGACGATGTCGAGCACCGAATGCGAGTTGTGCCAGCCGTGGCGATCGAAATCGGGCGTGTACAAGGCCACTGCGGCCTGGCCGGGCTGCCGTGCGGCGCCCAGCCGGTGATGCTGCACGGCGGCACCGTGCAGGTCTTCGGGGCTGGCGTCGCCGAAGGCGGCGACGTCGGCGTCGGCGAAATAGTGCGCTAGATGCTCGCCGAGCGCGGGGGAAACTTTCAGGCGCGCCGAAATTTCGCGCAGACTGCGTAACAGGCTGTTATCGGCGTCGGATACGATCGTCATTGCTGTCACCTCTTGTAAGTTATGGATGGCCCTGGGGTCTTCCGGGTTGGGTCTGGTGTTTCGCGTCTCTAGGTGCAAAAAAAGAACTAAAAGAGCGGTCAAACGTTATGCAGGACGTCGCTGTCTCCTCTGACGGGATCATCCGACGATTTTCAGAATTCGGTCGAAGCCGGCGTCCTCGATGGGTGTGCCGACGATGCCGACCAGCAGGTGTTCCTGGCTGATCGGGTTGAAGCGGAGTTCGGGCAAGAGGCGGAAATCCTCGATCTGGCCCGAGGATTTGACGTGGGTGCGCACCCCGGTGCATGGCATGGTCGCTTCGCCGATGCGGATGTGGTCTTCGTCGGCGGGCGAAATCGGCAGGTCGCGCGCGATCACCGCGCGCACGTCGGCCTCGAGTTTGGCGAGGTCGATTCCCGGCGGCTCGGCGAAACCGATCACGAAGCCGTGCTTGACGTCGGAATGCAGCTCGGGGATCGGGATGCCGTAGTCGCGCGACAGGATCAGGCTGGTGATGTCCTCGGCCGAGTGCGCCATCTTGCGGTACTTGACGGTGCGATAGACGATGTCGCGCACCGCCTCGGGATCGGGGCCGAAGACGTTGGGCCGGGCGACGACGACTTCCTCGCCGATGCCGAGCAGGATCTGTGCGTTGAAGTTGAGGTGCGGGAAGAGCAGGTCGAAGTGCTCGACGACCACGCGCCGACGATGCTTGAGCGCGGTGGTCACCGCGTCGGCGATCTCCCAGATCTGGCGGAAGGCCTGCTCGTAGCGCACGTCGATGTGGTAGGTGTGCGGGCCGAAGCGGTCGGTTTCGGAAAAATCGAAAAGCGGCGTCGAGCGCAGGTTGATGCCCTCGTCGTCGTTGGTGAGTTCCAGTCCGGGGAAAATGCCGCGGATCAGCGTGGACTTGCCGGCGCCTTCGGCACCGATGATGCCGACTAGGAGATCGGTGGGCAGCAAGTGGCGCTCGGCGATCTCGCGTCCGAGCTTGTAGAGGCGCATGCGGCCCCGCGGTGCGTAATAGACCGCGTAGATCAGCGTCTCGTGCATCACAACCATGGCCGGTATCTCCCTGCAGTGTCGATCCGGTATTGCATCAAGCCAACCCTGCGGCGTCGGCTCTCGCGTTGAGCCGGCGCCGCGTGGGGTGAATCTACAAATCGAAATTCAAACCCAGCAAAGGCGCGTGCTGCTGGGCGCCATAGACGTCGGCGTCCCCCGGCGCGCCGGAGACGATGCGCCGGGGCATCACGACCTTGACGGCATTGGCCGGCTCGAACCACACGATGCGGCGGATTTCCTCGATGCCGACGCCATAGGCTTCGGCGATGCGCTGCGGCGAAAACTGGCCGCTGGCACGCAGGGCGTCGAACAGCTTGCGGTCCTTGAGCATGATGTCGAGCACCAGTTCGTAGGGGCCCGAATTTTTCGAGCGCACCACGCGGGCGATGTCGAGAATGTTCTTCATGCGGCGTTCTCCAGGGTGCTTTCGCCGTTGACCACCCGCTCCATGCGGAACGGGAATGCCGTCGCCGGATCGATGGGCATCAGGTGGTAGAGCGAGAATTCATAGACCGTGCCGGCCTGGACGTCGGACGGCGAGAAGGGGAAGGCCAGGTTGCCGGCCGTCGCCACGCGCCCCGGATAGCCGTAGTGGAGCAGGGTCGAGCGGGTCAGCGAGCAGACGGTGTTGGCTTCCTCCTGCGTCGAGCCGAGGACTTCGATGACGATGCCCAGTTCGTGCGCGGTGGTGTCTTTGAGCGGTTCGAGGTCGCCCATGACGCCGTTCTTGCCGTAGATGTGGAAGAAGACGCGGGCCTGCGCCTCGTCGCCGAGGATGTGCGCGACGCGCGCCTTGACGGCCTCGAGGATGCTGTCGATCGAGGCGATCATGATCGGATCGCGCGTGCCGGCGATCGACAGCGTGCGGTAGCCGACCGGGGCCGAGCCTTCGAGCTTGACCATGTACGGCCGATGCACGTGCTTGGAGCCGCGCACTTCGACCGTGCCGTCGGGGTGTTCGGTGAAGGTGCAGGCGGTGAGGTCGAGCACGCCGCCCGGGCCGGGCAGGAAGTAGGGGTCGGACTTCTCGTACAGGGTGTGCGCGGCGGCCGATTCGGCGGTGAACTTGCGTTCGTCCGAGAGCGCTTTAAGCACGAAGGAGTCCTCGCGCAGGATGCCCAGGGCGCAATCCGAGCCTGAGCCGGGCGAGGCAGCAATGGCCGCGCATTCGAGGATCTTGCCGCAGTGCAGGGCGAGGCCTTCGTCATAGCCTTTCATGATCGGCAGGGCCGAGAAGCACGCCGGGTCGTAGGCGCGTCCGGCGAGCACCACCTGGGCGCCAGCCTCCAGCGCGCGAATGAAGGGCTCGACGCCGGCCTGGGCGACGATGTAGGGCGAAGCGTCGATGGCCTCGTGGGTGAGCGGCGGCACGAGGTCGAGCGGAACGATTTCGCCCGCGTCGAGCGCGGCGTGCACCGCGGCCTTGTCGACGTCGGTCGGGATCACCGCCAGGCGGAAGGAGAGTTTTTCTTCACGCGCGATCTCGAGCACGATCTCGCGGCACCAGTCGAGGTGCGGCGCCGCGCCCGAGCCGCCGGCCGTGCCGACGACCACCGGGATGCCGGCTTCGACGCCGGCCTTGAGCATGTAGCGCAGGTCGCGCTTGACGCCGGTGCGGTCGGTGAAGGCCTTGCCGGCGCCGAGGTAGTACGGGCCGGGGTCGGTCGAGCCGGCGTCGACGGCGATCAGGTCCGGCTTCTCGGCCATGCCGCGCTTGAAGCTGGCTTCCGGAAAGCCGTAGCCGAGGATGGCGGTCGGCGACAGGATCTTGAATTCAGGTTTCATGGTTTACCCCTTCCGGGCCGCGGCGCGGGCCTTGAGCAGCGCCAGCGTCCGATGCATTTCGTTGTAGACCGTATTCATGCCTTCGTCGAAGCCCATGCCCGGTTTGATCAACATGCGCATCGGCCGGGCCGCCAGCGCGAGGTGCACGCAGGTGTGGGCCGAGACGTCGGTTTCGTTGCAGGTGCCGCCCTGGTAGGCCTCCATGCCGTTGCGGTTGCAGTGCAGCACGGCGTCGACGATGTTATGGACGCCGCCGAGGTCGGGCGTCTTGATCTGGACCATATCGCAGGATTGCGCCGCGGTGAAGTCCACGATGTCCTCGTAGGTGTTGCACCACTCGTCGGCGACGATCTTGACTGGCGAGCCCATGGCCTTCAGGTAGCGCATGATCTTGCTCAGTTCTTCGATCTGCGCGTCCTTGCTGCCGGCGTCGACCGGGCCTTCGATGTAGAGCTGCAGCGGGCCGGCGGCCTTCTCCAGGCCGGCGAGGTAGTCGGCGACGCGCTTGGCGTCCTGGTCGAAGATCAGGCCGATGGTGCCATACACGTCGATGTGCAGGCAGGGGCGGTAGTCGGGCGAGGTGCGCAGTTTCTCGACGCGGGCCACCAGCCAGCGGATGTACTCCTCGAGCTTTTCGCCCTGGTAGCCGAGCTTGTCGGGGACGTTGTTGATCAGCCCGTGCGGCAGCGCGTCGACGCCCTTCAGCAGCATCTTGTCGACCGCGGTGTAGCGGTCGTCACCGCTCTGGCCGAAGAGCGGGATCGGTTCGGCGACGAGCGGCAGCTGGTATTCGTCGAGGATGACTTCGGCCTTGGTGATCTGGCGTGCCTTGGCGGTGGCGTCAAGCAGGGCTTGCGTGAGGCCGTAGCGGATCGCGGTGTGCAGGCGCTGGCCGTCGATCTCCAGAGTGTCGAAGTGGCGCGCGTTGGCGAGGAAGGTCGAGACGTCGAGGCCTTCGAGGCGCGATTTCAGGTGCTGCTCGAGGAAGGGCACGAAGGCGCTGGCCAGGAACAGCGGATCGCGGCCGCCGGCACCCGAATATTGAACGGCGGCACAATCGCCGAGGGCCACGGCGCCGTTCTCGAGAACCAGCAGCACCGAGACGCATTCGCCAGCCTGGCGGATTTCACGGAAGCCCGGCGTCTTGGCCTCGCCGACGTAGACGAAACCGTCCTGGCCGGCGCCGGCCTTGATGGCCTTCTGGTCGTCGAAATAGAAGGAGGAATAGCCGGCCACAAACAGGGCCTGAGTAATTTTCATCGCGGTCTCCCGATCAGCTTGCTCTTGGATATGGCATAAATGTCGTCGACGACCATCTGGAAGGCGGGCGCACGGTTTTCGGCGCGGGCGCGTTCGGCGATTTTGTCGCGGTGGTAGGTCATGACGTCTTCGGGCAGCGGCACGCGGCCCGGTTCGAAGATGCGCACGGCGCCTTCGTTGTCGCGCACCGGCAGGAGTTTGCCGGCGTTGCAGGCGGCGGGGGCGAAGGGCACGTCGAGGACGCCGGCTTCGAAGGCGCGCACCGCACCGACGGCGACGTCGCCCTCGCCGAGTTCGAAGACCTTGGCCAGGACGGCACGCACTTCGCGCTTGATCAGCTCGACTTCCTGTTCGAGCGTCGGGCTGGCCGGGAAAACCTGCTCGCGCACCATATTGAGCATCTGGCGGGTGGCGTCGAGGCCCTGGCGGTTGGCTTCCTTGGTCGGGATGCCGCTGGCTTCGTGCGGGGTCTTGACGATGACCTTGGTCGCGCCGGAGAGGGCGGCCATGGCGCTGCCCCAGCCGATTACCGCGTAGGCCATCGATTCGTTTTCCGGGAAGCCGCCCATCCACTGGTGGAAGACGGTCGACAAGGCGTAGTCGGTGTAGCCGGCGGCCTGGAAGAATTCGTCACCGAGTTCGCGCAGCGAGCGGATCGCGGCGATGTCCTGGACGAGGTTGCCGGCCTGGCCGTAGCCGAGGGTGATGCACTTGCAACCTTGTTCGAGCGCCAGCAGTCCTTCGATGATCGCCACGCTGTGCGAGATGAAGGGCGGCACCAGGGTGCCCGAGAGCGGGCCGAAAGGTTCGCGGTTGATGCGCACGCCATGTTCTTCGTACAGGCCGACGAGGCGGTCGCAGTACTGCCAGTGACGGATCGAACGCTCGAGCGGCACCTTTTTGGCGTAGGGGATGTTGTACGAGATGCCGCCGCCTTCGTAGGCGGTGAAGCCGGCGGCGAGGGTGATTTCGCCGAGCAGGCGGGCGTCGGGCGTGCCGTGGCGGACCTGCACCGGTTTTTTCAGCGCCTCGACCACGCGCCGGCATTCGGCGAGGCCGTGGTTGACCGCCGGGAAGCCGTTGAGCAGCGAGGTGCCGGCGGCGAGCGAACGTTCGATGCCTTCGGCCGCTTTCTCGTAGTGGTTGAGCCGGGTGTAGGCGTCGATCGTCGAAGGCAACAGGTCGCAGGAGTCCTCAAGGAACTGCAGCAGCTTGATGTGCTCGTCGACCAGCGCGACGCCGGCGCGCGGCTGGCACAGGGTCTTGTTCTCGCGTACCGCTTGGGCGAGGACGCTGGAGAAGCGTTTGCTGTCCGGCAGGGCGAGCTGGTAGCGGACGCCGTCCTCGAAATCGACACCGGTGCCAGTCGGCCAGGTGGCCATCACTTCGGTGCGTTCTTGCTGGAACTCGTCCAGCGTCAGTTTCCGGTTACGCAGGGACATGGGGTTTCCTTGTAGCGTGGGTGGTCAGCTGCGCGACGCCGGCGAAAGCGGCTGCGCGCGGGCAGGTGCGGGCCAGGTTGGCCAGCAGCGGGAACAGGTACTCTTGGTCGCGGAAGTAGCTGAAGTCGGCGGGCAGCAGGACGCGCCGGCCGCGGGCGTCGACCGCGTGCGCGGCGAACCAGTCCGCCGGGTTGAAGTCGGCCGCGCGCGACAGCCAGCCGCCCGAACCAATGATCTTGGCGGTGTGGGTGAGGTCGCGTCCGGTCTGCACTTGCACTTCGCCATCCGGGGTGAACACCGCCTGCCAGCGTCCGACGTGGCGCGCGGCGGCATGCCCGACGCAGAGGCCGGCGAGCAAGGTGTCCAGCGTCCGGTCGTGCGCCGACTCGGGCAGAAAGTCCGGGGCTCGGGTCAGCATGTCGGCGTGCTGCTTGAATTCGGCTTCGCCGATGCCGTGCGCGGCCAGAGCAGCAGCGCAAGCCGGGCCGCCGACGCTGGCGGTCGATTGGGCCGAGACGCGCATCCCGAGGTCGCCCTCGACGCTGCGCTTGATCTCGGGCTCGGGCAGGCCGCGCAGCAGCGTGCCGGCAGTCGGCGTCTCGCGGTGCGCCGAATAAACGTCGGTCGTTGCCCCGCCCATGTCGAAGAGCATGAAGTCTTGCCAGCCGGGAACGTGCTCGTGGATGGCGCGCACGTATTCATAGACGGCGTACGGTGTCGGCACCGGCTCGGCGCCGGTGGCGCGCATGATGCGATCCAGCCCTTTGCCCTTGACGATGGTCTCGAGAAAGATCGCGCGGATTGCCTCGCGGGCCGGCTCGGGGTTGGGTTCGTTGAAGTTCGGCAGCAGGTTGTCGACGACGCGCAGGCGCTTGCTGGCGAGGATTTCAGCGACCTCGTCGGCGGCGGCGCGGTTGCCGGCATAGACGATTTCGCAGTCGATCTTCGAGGCGGCGATGGCTTGCGCGTTGGCGAGTACGTATTCGGTGTTGCCGCCGTCGGTGCCGCCCGCGAAGAGCAGGATGTCGGGCGGCGCGGCCTCGAGGCCGGCGATGTCGCGGCGGGTCAGGCGGTACGAGAAGACCTGGGTCAGCTTGGCGCCGGCTGATTGAGCCGCCGTCTTGCCGATTTCCAGGGTGACTTCAGGCACCAAACCGATCGCCGCGACGGCGAGGCCGCCCTTGGCCGACGAGGAATACTGCAGCTGTACCGCGCCGCTGGCGAGTTGCGCCAGCGGGTCACCGGAGACGAGCTCGCCGAGCAGGGCGAAGAAGCCGTCGCCGAGGTTGTCGACCGTGGTCGGGCGCGCGGCACGCGCGGCAATACGGACATTTTCTCGGACGTTTTCGCTTTCGGGCTCGATCTCGAAACGGACTCCTTTGGTCCAGGTCGAGCCGATGTCGATGGCGACGAGGTTCATGCCTGGGCCGCGATGTCCTGTTTGAGCAGTTGGGCGACGGCGGCGAGGTCGACCGAGGGGGCGAAGACGCGGTCGTAACCCATGCCCTTGAACAGGGTCTCGACCTCGGCAAACTCACGCTTGCCGATCACCAGATTACCGCCCACGTAGAGTAGAATCCGATCGAGTCCGCGCTCGATGCAGCGGCCGCGCAGCCCGTCGCAATCGATCTCGCCGTGGCCGTAGATCGAGGAGACGAGGATGGCGCGGGCGCCGGTCTCGATCGCGGCGTCGATGAATTCGTCCTGACTGACCATGACGCCCAGATTGACGACCTGGATGCCCTCGCGGGCCAAGGCGTTTTCGATGATTTTGTTGCCGACGGCATGACAATCGGAGCCGATGACGCCGAGGATGACGGTGGGAGTGTTCATGTTTCGCTCCTGACTTTCCGCGCCGGTTGCGGCAGCGGGAGGCGCGGTGCGCGGTGCGGGGTTTGATTGAAGTTGGTGCGCGTTGCTCATTGATGTTTGTGTCCGAATGAATTGCGTAATGCGCAATATCCATTTTTGTAGGCTTTGCGGGCCGGAGCAAACGATGTTTGGTTATAATATCGTTCTAAGATGGAACTAAATCGATGAGAAGACGGATACCCGGGCTGGAGTTGCTGGCCGCATTTGAGACCGCGGCGCGGCACCAGAGCTTTACCCGCGCGGCGGAAGAGTTGTCCTTGACCCAGAGTGCGGTTTGTCGCCAGATCGCGGCGCTCGAGGATTACCTCGGCGTGCGCCTCTTTAACCGCATCAAGAAGCGCGTCACCCTCTCCGAGGCTGGTCAGCTGTATGCGAAACAGGTGCGCGAGAGTTTGAAGCGGATCGAGCACGATACCCTGTCGCTGATGGCGCACCGGGGCTCGGGCGGCGTGGTCGAGCTGGCCGTCATCCCGACCTTTGCCACGCGCTGGCTGATTCCGCGCCTCGTGAGCTTTCACGAGGAGAATCCGTCGATCACCCTGGATCTGACGACGCGTGCCGAGCCGTTCATGTTTACCGATACGCCGTTCGATGCGGCGATCCACTTCGGCGACCCGATCTGGCCGGGGGCGATCACCGAGTATCTGTTCGGCGAGGAGATCGTTCCGGTGTGCAGCCCGTCCTTGCTCAAGGGGCGGGTGCAGATCACGCCGGAAGAATTGTCGCGGCTGCCCCTGCTGCACCAGTCGGCGCGGCCCGACGCCTGGCGCGAATGGTTCGAGGTGGCCGGATTGAGCCATGTGAATGCCATGGGTGGCGCGCGTTACGAGCTGTTTTCGATGCTCGTCCAGGCGGCCAAGGTCGGCCTCGGCGTGACCCTGGTGCCGCGGTTCTTTGTGGTCAACGAGGTGGCCACAGGCAAGCTGGTGATCCCTTGTCCGCAGGTGCTGCGCAGCCAGCGCGGCTACTACCTCGTCTATCCCGAGAACAAGGTTGGCTCGCCGTCGCTGCAGGTCTTCCGTCGTTGGCTGCTGAGCCAGGCGGCGATCTACCGCGAGACGAATCCGACGGCATAGCCACTTTTGCCGTGGCGACAAAACGGGCAGCCTGGGCTGCCCGTTTTGTTTGGTGTGGGATCGCGGGTTAAGCGAGGATCAGGTTATCGCGGTGGATCAGTTCGGGTTCGTCGAGGTAGCCGAGGATGGCTTCAATGTCCTGGCTGCCGTGGCGTGCGATGCGGCGAGCATCGCTGCTGCCGTAGTTGGTCAGGCCGCGGGCGATTTCCTGGCCGTCGGGCGAAACGCAGGCCACGGCTGCGCCGCGTTCAAATTCGCCACGCACTTCGGTGACGCCGATCGGCAGCAGGCTCTTGCCTTCGCCCAGCGCCTTGATCGCGCCGGCGTCGAGCACCAGTTGGCCGTTGAGCTGCAAGTGGTCGGCGAGCCACTGTTTGCGCGCACTCAGGCGCGGCGTTTCAGAGGCAAGCAAGGTGCCGATCGACTCGCCGGCGGCGAGGCGAGGCATGACGTCGGGCGTGCGGCCGCTGGCGATCACCGTGTGCGTGCCGCTGCTGGCGGCGCGTTTGGCGGCGATGACCTTGGTGATCATGCCGCCCTTGCCGTATTGCGTGCCGGCGCCGCCGGCCATGGCCTCGAGTGCCGGATCGCCGGCGCGGGCCTCGGCGATCAGCGTCGCGCTCGCGTCCTTGCGCGGGTCGGCGGTGAATAGGCCGAGTTGGTCGGTGAGGATGATCAGGCAGTCGGCATCGACGAGGTTGGCGACCAGGGCGCCAAGCGTGTCGTTGTCGCCGAACTTGATTTCGTCGGTGACGACGGTGTCGTTCTCGTTGATGATCGGTACCACGCCGAGGCTCAGCAAGGTCGATAGCGTCGTGCGCGCGTTGAGGTAGCGCTTGCGGTCGGCCAGATCCTCGTGGGTGAGCAGTACTTGTGCTGTGTGCAGGCCGTGCGCGGCGAACGCCGTTTCATAGACCTGGGCCAAGCCCATCTGCCCCACCGCGGCGCAGGCCTGCAGTTCGTGTACCGCGCGGGGGCGACGGCTCCAGCCTAAGCGCTGCATGCCGCAGGCGATGGCACCCGAGGAGACGAGGACGACTTCGCGCCCTTGCGCGCGCAGGGCGGCGATCTGCTTGGCCCATTCGTCGATGGCCGGGAGGTCGAGTCCGGCGCCGTTGTTGGTGACCAGCGCGGAACCGACTTTGATGACCAGGCGCTTGGCTTCGGCGATGCGTGTGGGTGTCATGGCGGGCTAGGGGGCAGGGTTGGAATCGGTGTCGGCGCCGTTGCCAGAGTCGTCCTCGTCTTCGGCGAAGTGGGCGTCGAGTGCGTTGTCGGCGGGGAGTGGCGGCAGTTCGGGCGCGAGTTTCTCGAGCGCCTCCTGCAGGGCGAAGATGATCGGCCGGCAGCCGTCGCCGCTGATGGCGCTGACGGCGAAGTGCCGCGATTCCGAGTCTGCTCCGTAAGCGGCGAGAAAGTCGGTGATGCGTTGCGCGCGTTCTTCTTCGGGAATCAGGTCGAGTTTGTTGAGCACCAGCCAGCGCGGCTTGGCGGCGAGTTCGGGGCTGTATTTCTCGAGTTCGCCGACGATGGCGCGGGCGTCATGCACCGGGTCGGCCTCGGGGTCGAGCGGGGCGAGGTCAACGATGTGCAACAGCACGCGGGTGCGCGCCAGGTGCTTGAGGAAGCGGATGCCGAGGCCTGCGCCTTCGGCCGCGCCTTCGATCAGTCCCGGAATGTCGGCGATGACGAAACTCTTGTTCTCGCTCACCCGCACCACGCCGAGGTTGGGGTGCATGGTGGTGAAAGGGTAGTCGGCGACCTTTGGACGGGCGGCCGAGACGGCGCGGATGAAGGTGCTCTTGCCGGCGTTGGGCAGACCGAGCAGGCCGACGTCGGCGAGCACGCGCAACTCGAGGCGCAGTTCGCGCTCTTCGCCCGGCTCGCCCTTGGTGCATTGGCGGGGCGCGCGGTTGGTGCTCGACTTGAAGTGGATGTTGCCGAGTCCGCCCTTGCCGCCCTTGGCGATCAGGATGCGCTGGCCGTCGGTGGCCAGGTCGGCGACGATTTCGCCGCTGTTGCTGTCGGTGATGACCGTGCCGACCGGCATGTGCAGGACGATGTCGCTCCCCCCCTTGCCGTAGCACTCGCTTGATCCTCCGTTTTCGCCGCGCGGGGCAGCGAACTTGCGGGTGTAGCGGAATTCGATCAGGGTGTTGAGGTTGCGGTCGGCGACTGCGTAGACATTGCCGCCGCGTCCGCCGTCGCCGCCGTTCGGGCCGCCTTCGGGTTCATATTTCTCGCGCCGGAACGTGGCAACGCCGTTGCCGCCGTTGCCCGCCGAGATCTGGATGCGCGCTTCGTCGATGAATTTCATGGGTGTTCTCTGCTGTGTTGCCGAACCAAAACCCGAAGGTACAAACAAAAAAGCCCTACCGCAAGGATAGGGCTTTCGAGGCGTGGCCTGCGCCCTGGGGCAGGCTGCCAGGCGGCGATTAGGCCGCGACCGGAACGATGTTGACCGTGCGGCGGCGCTTCTCGCCCTTGATCGTGAATTCGACGTTGCCGTCGATCAGCGCGAACAGGGTGTGATCCTTGCCGAGGCCGACGTTGAGGCCGGGGTGGAACTCGGTGCCACGCTGACGCACGATGATGTTGCCGGCGAGGACGAACTGGCCGCCGTAGCGCTTCACGCCAAGGCGTTTCGACTCTGAGTCGCGGCCGTTGCGGGAACTACCGCCTGCTTTTTTGTGTGCCATGTCTGTGTATCCTTTCTGTCAGGCGATCAGGCCGAAATGCCGTCGATGCGGATTTCGGTGTAGTTCTGACGGTGGCCCTGATGCTTCTGATAGTGCTTGCGGCGACGCATCTTGAAGATCTTGACCTTGTCGTGACGGCCCTGAGCAAGCACAGTCGCCTTGACCGCCGCGCCAGCGAGGAGCGGAGCACCGATTTTCACGGTCTCGCCCGCGCCGACCATGAGCACCTGGTCAAGCGTGATTTCTGCGCCAACTTCTGCCGGTATCTGTTCTATTTTCAGTTTTTCGCCAGCGGCAACGCGATACTGCTTGCCACCGGTTTTTATGACCGCGTACATGTTGGACTCCCAAAAAACGGGTTAAGGTAGAACGAAGAACCGACCATTATACGGATTTGTGTTGTCAAGTCAAAGGCTTTGCTCCCCAAAGGCGGCTCCAGTGATTGCGGCTGAAATCGGGAAATAGAGGCGTTCCCCCGCCTTTGGCTTGACGTTCTGCAGCGCGTCCTCCTAAGATTGTCGGGTTTTTTTGTCGGGGCCAACGCCGTGAAGCTGGAACAGCTCTACAACCTGATCGGACCGGACATGCAGGCCGTCGACGCGGTGATCCGCACGCGCCTGCATTCGGATGTCGCCCTGGTTCGACAGGTCGCAGAGTACATCATCCAGAGCGGTGGCAAGCGTTTGCGCCCGGCCTTGGTGTTGCTGGCGGCCGGCGCTTTGGGGTATCGCGGTGCGCACCACCATGAACTGGCGGCCGTGGTCGAGTTCATCCACACCGCGACCTTGCTGCACGACGACGTGGTCGACGAGTCCGACCTGCGTCGTGGCCGGAAAACCGCCAACGCCATGTTCGGTAATGCCGCCAGCGTTCTGGTCGGCGATTTTCTTTATTCACGAGCCTTCCAGATGATGGTCGGCGTCGGCAACATGCGCGTCATGCAAGTTCTTTCGAGCGCGACCAACATCATTGCCGAAGGCGAAGTGCTGCAGCTCATGAACTGCCACGATGCCGACGTCGATGAGGCGCGCTATCTGCAGGTCATCCGCTACAAAACGGCCAAACTGTTCGAAGCGGCTGCCCGATTGGGGGCAATCGTCGGTGGCGCGTCGCCGGAAATCGAAGAGGGCTTGGCCGCGTATGGCACGCACCTTGGAACGGCCTTCCAGATCATTGACGACGTTCTTGATTACTCGGGCGCCGAAGCCGAAACCGGTAAACACTTGGGTGACGACCTCGCCGAAGGCAAGCCGACTTTGCCGCTCATCTACGTCATGCAGCACGGTACGCCCGAGCAAGCCGCCTGTGTGCGCAACGCCATCGAGCAGGGCGGACGGGACGATTTTCTGGCGGTGCTCGATGCCGTGCGTGCCGCTGGGGCCTTGGAGCACGCGAAGTTGTGCGCGAAAGCCGAGGCCGACCTGGCGACGAAGGCTTTGGATGCGTTGCCGGCTTCCATCTACAAAGAAAGCCTGTTACAATTGTCTTTCTTCGCTGTTGCAAGAGCGTATTAGCAAGCGCGAAGCGTCGGGGTGTAGCTCAGCCTGGTAGAGTACTGCGTTCGGGACGCAGGAGTCGGAGGTTCGAATCCTCTCACCCCGACCATGAATTGACGGAAAAGGCCTTGAAAATTCAAGGCCTTTTTTGTTTTGTGCCATATGGTGCAAAGAACCTCGCTCTGCAAGCGAGTCTTGGCGGCGTCTCCGCCGTTCTGCTTGATCTCGATTTGCATGCACTGGCCATACCGGTGTTCGGTGCGTCGCGTCCCCGTTTGCTTTTTTGCCACGTCCTTTTCGTCTGGAGGGGGAGTGTATGCGGTGTCGCGTGTGCGGGTGAAATGCGTCGTCTATACTCCTGCGATGCATGACGAGGTAGGGGGCGCGATGCCCATGGTCATGGCAGACGTTATCCTCGGCGTTCCTGGCTCGGTGGCTTTGCGAAGGGAGGCGTGGTGTCTCTGAAGTGGCTTGTGCTCCTTGCGGCATTTTGCTCGACCGCCGGCGCGGCCTTCGATTTGCGCATGGCCGCCCAGGATTCCGCGCCCAAATTCATCAAAGAGGGCGAGGCGTGGCGTGGCATTTGCGTCGATATCATGCGCGCCATCGAATACGTCGATCCGGAAATCCGCTTTCAGCCACTTGCCGGTTTTCAAGTCTTGCCCAAGATCGAGGCCGCGCTGGAGTCGGGCGGAGTGGATGTGGGTTGCGCCTTGGCGCGAACCCCGCAGCGGGCGCAACGCTTCCATGTCGTCGATATTCCGCTTTACCACACCTTCGGGCGTCTGGCGGTGCGCGCCAGCGATCCAGTCGAGTTGCGCTCGTTCACCGATTTGCGTCATCAGGGGGGCGGGGTGCTCAGCGTGCGGGGCACCATTCACAGCCAGATCCTGCTCGCGCGTGGCATGCCGCTCGACGAGTCCCCAGAACGCGTGACGGACGCCTTGCGTCGCTTGATCGAAGGGCGGGGGCGTTTTGTGTTTCACAACGATTTTGCCTTGCGTGAAAGCATTGCCCGCGCGCGCCTCGGTGACCGCGTTCGCGTCCTGCCGAACCTCTTCGATTTCCCTGAGCTGGATTCTGGTCGCTACATGATGGTCTCCAGAAAGGTCACGCCGGAAGCGCGAGAGCACCTGCGTTCCGCCTTGGAAATCCTGCAGCGCAGCGGAGAGCTGGCGCGCATCTTCGAGTCGTTCAGGTTGCGCTGAGCGACGTCCCTTTTTCCTTTGTCCCCACGTGTGCGGGAGGATGGCCATGGCCTTGGTGTTGACCGAGAAACGCAATGCGACCGGAATCATTACGCTGAACAATCTCGACAAGCGCAATGCCCTCAGTGAAGCCTTGATCGAGGAGGTGACGGAGGCATTGCGGGGCTTCCAGGCGTTGAATATCCGGGCCGTGGTGTTGCGCGCGCCGTCTGGTGTCCGTGTCTGGTCGGCCGGGCATGATGTAAACGAACTCCCGGCGCGAGGCCGGGATCCGCTTGGCTGGAACGACCCCTTGCGGATTCTGATCCGCAGCATCCAGGAGTTCCCCGCGCCGGTAATTGCCTTGATCGAGGGCGGTGTCTGGGGTGGCGGTTGTGAACTCGCCATGGCCTGTGACCTGCTGGTGACGACCCCAGACGCCACATTTGCCATTACCCCGGCCAAGCTCGGCGTGCCTTACAACCTTGGCGGCTTGCTGACGCTGACCAACATGATTCCTCTTCCGGCGGCCAAAGAAATGTTGTTTACGGCGCAGCCGATTCCCGCCGAGCAGGCTTTCAACCTGGGGATCATCAATTATGTGAAGCCAGCGGACGAGATCGAAACCTTCGTGCTCGACATGGCGGCCAAAATCGCGGCCAATTCCCCGCTTAGCATCGCCGTGATGAAGGAGGAACTGCGTCTTTTGTCCGGCGCACACGCCATTACGCCCGAGCTCTTCGAGCGCATCCAGGGCTTGCGCCGCACCGTTTATGACAGCGCCGACTATCAGGAAGGCATCAACGCCTTCCGGGAGAAGCGAAAGCCCGCGTTTACCGGCCGTTGAGGTGCGACGTCTGCCCAGAGCTCGGCCTGCTCTGCTATGCTTGCCCGCAGTTGATTTCTGCGCTTGGCGGGTCGATGAAATACCTGATTTTCCTGATGGTCGCCCTGGTGGTGTTCTGGGGCGTGCGCAAATGTCGTCGCGATCGTTCATCCGCCCCGCCGCCTGCCGGGCGTGACGCTGAACGCATGGTGCGCTGCGAAATCTGTGCGCTAAACGTGCCGCAGAGCGAAAGCGTTTGCGTGCAGGGCCGGTTTTTTTGTTCTCTTGCGCATGCCGAGGCGGCGACGAAGGGTAACGCTCGCCGATGAGTTCTCCGCTATCCTCGGTGCTTGATTTGCACTGGCGGACCTTGCGCTATTTCAACGCATACCGCTTTTGCATTGCCCTGCTGCTCTTCGTTTCTTCTCTCTCCTCTTCGTCGAATGTTGGGTTTTCCCTGCTTGCGACGGAACATTCGACATTCCATCTATGGCTGACGGGCATCTATGGGGTAACGACAGCGTTATCGCTATTTGCCCTGTACCGCTATCAGCGACACTTCAATGCCCAGCTGACCCTCCATGTCATCATCGACATCGTGGTCGTGACGCTGCTCATGTACACCTCGGGCGGGATGCGTAGCGGGCTCGGGGGCTTGCTCTTGGTGACGCTGGCTGGCGCGGGCATTGTCGGCGAAGGGCGTCTGGTGCTCTTCTATGCGGCCTGTGCATCGCTGACGGTGCTTACCGAGCAGGCCGTGCGCGGATTTTTTGGCGGTGGCGAGCAGAGCGATTTTTTTCAGGCTGGATTGTTGTCCGCGGGGTTTTTCGCGATTGCAGTCAGTGCGCGCATGCTCGCGCGTCGATTGCTTGCCAACGAGGAATTGGCGCGCAAACGCGGGGAGGCGTTGCGCAACCAGACCTTGGTCAGTCAACGCATCATCGCCGAGATGCAGGATGGCGTCATGGTGGTCGATCGTGCCGGCGTGATCCGTCAGTGCAATCCGAGGGCCGAGGAGTTGCTTGGGCTGCCGGGGCACGAGAACGTGCCTTTGAGCAGTGTTTCCCCTGCGCTGGCCGAAGCTTTCGGCGACTGGTGCGAGCACGGCGGCGAGCGCCCAGTGCTCGGCCGGGCGTTGGCCAGCGGCACCCAGGTCCGGGTCAGATTTGCGACCACCGAAAGTAGCGAGTTCGATGTCCTGGTTTTTGTCGAGGACATGGGGCGACTGCAAGAACAAGCGCGGCAGCTCAAACTCGCCGCCTTGGGGCGTTTGACCGCCAGCATCGCGCATGAGATCCGTAATCCGCTCTCGGCGATCAGTCATGCCAGTGAACTGCTGCGTGAGGAGTGTGCAACCCCGGTCAGCGACCGCCTGCTGCGCATCGTGCACGACAATGCCTTGCGGGTCGAACGCATCGTCAGTGATGTGTTGGAGTTGGGGCGTCGCGATCGGACACAACGCGAAGTGCTGGATCTGCGCAGCTTGTTCGCCGCGCTGGTCGAGGACTGCCTGAACGATACCGGCGCCAAGGCGGGAATGGTTCGCTGTCATTTTTCCGGGCGCTCGACCCTGTATTTCGACCGTTCCCATTTTCACCAGGTGTTTGCCAACCTGATGCACAACGCCTTGCGCCATGCGAGCGGAGGGGTCGGCAGCGTCGAGGTGCGCATCGAGGATGGACGTGGCGACGGCTGGGTCGAGATTCATGTGATCAATGATGGTCCCCCGATCGAGGGGCGGCATCGAGAGCAGATTTTCGAGCCCTTCTTCACGACGCACTCGCGCGGTACCGGCTTGGGGTTGTATATCGCCCGCGAGTTGTGCGAAGCCAATGGCGCCAGCATCGACCTGCGTGATAATGCGAAGGGTGTCGATTTCTGTGTTTCTGGGAGGGCGGGAGAGTGACGGCGGCAAGAACGGAACGGCGCGGACAGGGCGCGCAACCGAAGGTGCTGGTGGTCGATGACGAAGCCGACATCCGCGAACTGCTTGATTTGACGCTGGCGCGAATGGGCATCCTGGCTGACTGCGCCGCCTCGGTCGGAGAGGCGCGCGCTTGCCTCGAGCGCGAGGAGTACAGCCTGTGCCTGACTGACATGCGCCTTCCTGATGGTGACGGATTGGAAATCGTACGTCTCATTGGAAGCCGTTATGGCCAAACGCCAGTGGCTGTGATCACTGCTTTCGGCAGTACCGATAATGCCGTTGCCGCACTCAAGGCCGGCGCTTTCGACTACCTTGCCAAACCGGTTGCGCTCGATCAGCTACGGGCCTTGATCAAATCGGCGCTCTCGCTGCCGGGCGGCGGGGCGGCGGATCGTGTCCCGGGACGTGGTGTAAGAAGCGTCAGCAGAAGCGGTCAGCGGGT
>NZ_JASDTF010000017.1:0-74187 GCF_041441355.1 Propionivibrio sp. | reverse complement strand
CCCGCTGACCGCTTCTGCTGACGCTTCTTACACCACGTCCCGGGACACGATCAGCGGCTGGCTTGGCGGCACCTGGAAAGCCAGATCAGCCAACGACAACCCAACAAAAGGCGTCAGGAATTTCTCGTGACAAGGGTAAGGGACTTGGAAAGTCAGTACTGAGGTTTTTGACAGACGAGCAAAGATCTCTGCTGGTCGAGCACGAACAAAAACTCGCCAAATTGACGGAGGTATTGCCTGGCGCCCGAGATGCTGCGGAGCTCGTTGCCTTGCGTATCCAGGACGAGAAGCGAGCAATAAGAAAGCTACAGAGCAAGGCGCGCAGAATTAAGAAAAAACACAAAGCGACTTCGGGTTCTGGCTGTTAAGTTCTGCGTACCCCGCGCTAATCACTGACGATCACGGTGATGAAAACGTTCGGAGGCGATCTAACGCTTCCGAACGGCCTCTACGAGCTCGATGGTTTTAGGCGTCAGCCTTCGCCATCAAATCATCAATATTCCGGGCGATAATATACCTTGCTGTCTTCCCTTCCGTGCCCAGGGCAGCAAAGTGAGCAGTTCCGCATTTGATTTTTCCGCTTTCGCGATCACGCAGCTCATCTTCAAATAGGCCGCCTTTGGTCTCAACGACAAAGTACAGTCGTTCCTGGCCATCCAGCGTCACCAGAACAGCCCAGTCGGGGTTGTATGTACCCAGCGGGGTTGGGACCTTGAACCAGCCTGGCAGCTTGGCGTACACCTTGACCGCCTCGTTCTTCTCCAGCGATTCCGCAAAATCCCGCTCGACAGCTGAGTCATAGACGACATGCTCGTAAACCGATTTTTCGGTGTTGAGCACCAGGTTCTGCAGATAGCCCGAAAGCTCTTCCGACTCGAACATTTCCTGTGCGTAGTAGTGCTCGTCGCCGAGGCGCTGGTACTTGATGCCATCAACCAGCGCCAAGCGCTTGCAGCGGTTAATGGCATCCGAGGCCAGTTCGATGAACTGCTGCGGATTTCGTTTGAAGTCGTTCAGCCGAGTGCTTTCGGTCAAAATGCGAGCAATCGTTTTGCGGGTCAGTTGGGTTCTGTCCTGCAGCTCGGTCAGCACGTCGGGCAACTCGATATCCGCCTCATACAGGGCGATAGGCTCGGATACGGAGAGCAACGAGGCATCGACCCCTGCTTTGCCAATCGCCATTCCGGCCTTTTTCCATTGCAAGCGGGTCTTGGATACAGGTGGAGCATTGTCCAGCGCTTCAATGCAGCGCTCGATCAGCTTTTCGTTGTCAAACTGAACGCGGTAGGTGGTCTTGTGTTTGATGCGGTCCCACAGCGCCTTGAACTCAGGGCTGAGCAAGACTGATTTTCTGACCGAAATTGGCTTACGGTGATCGGCATTTTTCACTTCCAGCTTGCCGGAAAGCTTCTTCAGAACTGCGACAATCTGATGGCGCTGCGCCTCAAACTCAGCCGGCAGTTGCAGATTGCCGTTCTTCAGTGCTGTCTTCAGGGAATCCTGCACCTTACCCCGGTCGCTGATGTAGCCCTGTGCCTGGAGGTGTCCCCACAAGGTCTTAGATGCCTCAAAGCCGAAGGGCGAAACCTCGCCGCTATCTGAGGTCACTGGGATACCCGCGAATTCGTGGTCATGCACCACACCAAACTGAATACCCGTGTCCTTCTCGATGTCCTTTTGCAGATTCTCGGCAAACTGCTCATAGCTTTCCGTGGCAATCACCGTCAGCGTATTGATTTCGAAACCACGTAGTCGCTCACCCTTCTGATTGACGCAGAGGCGCAAGCCACGGCCAATGGTTTGCCGGCGCCAGCGTTCGGTCTCGCGGGTAGAGAAATTGCAAATCTGGAAGACATTCGGGTTATCCCAGCCTTCCTTCAGCGCTGAGTGGGAGAAGATGAACTTCAACGGCGACTCGAAGGAAAGCAGCTTTTCCTTGTCACGCATGATGAGGTTGTAAGTATCGTCGTCGGCAGCTGTCGTGCCGCTCGTATCCTTGAGCATTTCCACCGTTTTGCCACCGACCTTCTTCTTGTCGATGGAAAAGTAGCCGTTATGCACCTCATCGGCAGCCGTAGCCAGGTCGATCTCACCAAACAGGCTCTGGTAGTCGGGGTGACGTGCCCAACGCTTGTACTCTTCCTCGAAGATCACAGCGTATTCGCCCTTCACCGCATTGCCTTGCTCGTCGTATTGCCGGTACTTGGCCACTTCGTCGATGAAGAACAGGCTCAAGACCTTTACGCCAAGAGGCCGCAGGCGTTTTTCCTTATCCAGATGTTCCTTGATGGTGCGACGAATCATTTCCCGATGCACGGCGCTGGCATCAACATCTCCCCAGGCATCACCGATGCGCAGAAATACCTCGCTGCCAGGCACTTTCAGTTCAAGGAACTGATCGCTGCTTTTTTTCCCGCTACCAGCGCGGATTTCTCCGATGCGAATATCGGCATACAGCGCACGGCCGGTTTCCTGTTCCAGATCGAAGCCATCCTGAACGGGAATGGTGTCCCGGCGCACCACGCCTGCTGAGTTTTCACGGTCAACCTCAATGCTGGCCGTGATCACGCCGCGTTTGTTATTGATTGCAAGCAGCTTCACATAAGGTTTGTTGTTACCACCCTGAACCGTGGCTGCTGCAACCTCAATTTGCTTTACCAGGCGTTGTTCATAGGCATCCACAGCATCCAGGCGATACACCATGTGGTGCTTGTCTACGTGGGTTGCGGAATAACGCAGGGTGCAAAGCGGTGACATGTGCGCCAGCGCCTTTTTTCCTTTGCCATCGATACCGCCATCAACGCTTTGCGGCTCATCGACGATCAGGATCGGACTGGTCTGGCGGATCAGATCGATGGGACGCTCACCACCCGTCTTCTCGCTGGCACGGTACATCTTGTTCTTGGACTTCTCACGGCGCTTGGCTTCATCGGATTCTTCCGCTTGCGCTGCCGCTTCATCACCAAACTTATTGATGGCGCCAACCGTGATGACCATGATCTGAATATTCGGACTGGTCGCAAAGTTGCGGACCTGACCGAGTTTGTCGGAGTCGTACTGAAAGAACTCGTAACCCTTGGCGGCGGGGTAGAGATTCTCGAAATGCTCACGGGTAATCTGCAGCGTTTTGTTCACGCCTTCCTTGATCGCCACGGATGGCACGACCACCACGAACTTTGTGAATCCGTAGCGCTGATTCAACTCAAACACGCTGCGCAGGTAAACGTAGGTCTTGCCAGTTCCTGTTTCCATCTCGACCGTGAAATCGAGCGGCTGCTTGTCCTTTAGCGGCGGGGAAGGGGGTAAGCCGTTTCGAAGCTGAATGTTCTGCAGGTTTTCATTGACGTGCTCATCTACCAACAGCTTCAGCGCATTGCCGATACCACCGCTCTCGGTGAATTGTTTGCCTTCAAAGCTTTGCTGAGTCCCAGCTCCACCCAAGGCTTGAGCAGTAACCGTGAAAACAGAGCGACAAACCTCCTGGCCTCGAAACAAATCGCACACGGCCTCAATGGCTTCGATTTGATACGGCAGGTCGGATTCAAAATGCAGTTTCATTATTTGCTCTTCTTGGAAACTAGCACCAAGTCGAGGCAGTGGTGTTCCACCTCTTCGTGATAGCTGTCGGCTTCAGTTGTTCGGAGAAACCGAACAACTGAAGCATCCCTCCAACTCATCCCCCACGGCCTAATTCGGCTTCAGAGTAAGGTAAAAGGTCATGCAGTTGCTACGGGGTGAATCCAGCCCTTATCCGCCAAGACATTCAGTGCAATACCGATCTGCCTCGGGGAAAACTGCCGTTTTCTCTCATTCCATGCGTGGGTTCGAGCAACGACATCAGCCTGGTTGCGAACTGTTTGATCCTGTTGGGTGATCCAGTGCACTGTCGCCAATAGCTCCAGGCCAAAAGGCGTTTCAAAACCTTCAACCAGTGAATCGACACGTTCGAAACGAGCACGCGTTTCCTGATGCGACTCCAGGAAGGTATTGGCGTCTTCAACTGCGCCGGGTACCAAGTTCAGCGGCTTTTCCGGAGCATCACCACCGTCGGCGTAACCAGAGATCAGGTGTCCTTCGATGGTACGAAGAACATGACGAAGATTCTCGGCATAGGGACCGTAAGGACCTTTGATGTATTGCAAACGAAGCGGCTCCCCAGCCACCTGCATGAAGTACATCAGTTTATGCACCTCCAGCAGGGAAATCGTAGGATCGAGCAGTCCCTTCATGTAACGATTTACCAGCTCGACCAAAGCGGCACGACCCGGCGTCATTTTGGGTACTTCCCGGCTGTGCTGCATCTTGTCGGCCTGAGGAGCGCCCTTCGGTTCATAGATGCGAACAGTTACATCTGCCAATGACGACAGGTGTTTCTCGATTAACGGACGCACATCCTCCCAGTCCAGACCACCCAGGCCGGCACCCAAAGGAGGAATAGCAATCGAACGGATGTCACGTGACTTGATATCCGCAGCCAACGCCACCAGTCCAGACTCAATGTCTTCAATGCGGCTGTTGCCACGCCAATGGCGCTTCGTCGGAAAGTTCACGATGTAGCGCGGCGTGGTCAGTTGTCCAGTCTCAAAAATGAACATACGACCCGGCTGCAATTCCTTGCGCGCACAGGCCGCTTCATAAGCCTTGAAGTTTTCTGGCCAAGCATTCTTGAACTGCAGGGCAATCCCGCGTCCCATCACGCCAACACAGTTCACCGTGTTGACGATGGCCTCTGCCTCGTCCTTCAAAATGTCGCCGCTCGTTAATTCAATCATGGCGATCCCCCGCGTTAGTAGTACCAATCGGTCTTAACTTCGACCGTTGGTTTATGTTCTTGTTGCTGCAAAGCATTCAATACTTGGCCGTAAACGATATTGTTGCTGACACCAATACGCCTGACCAGTCCCCACGGAAAACTTTCTTCAATCAGAAACTCACTTTGCTTGGCTTCCTTGCACTGACTCCACATCCGAGCCTGAACAGCATCCCAGTCGATTTCGTGGAGATTCGCCAAGTCTGATCGATCTTCAAAGTAACGCGATCCCGCATTCGACAACGTGAAAGCCCAACGTCGGTTATTGGCATTTGCCCAGGCTACGGTCTCGTGAAGATCGGCCTCAAGGTGAATAATCGGACCCTGACCACCCTTGTAGGACAATTCACTGCTACGTACATACATCATGTACAGCATTACCGACCGGGGACAAAAATAGAAAGGCACGCACTGTCCGACAAATAAGTCGGGGTGACTCTCCAAACGCAACACCGTCAAGCGCCGTTGCTTAATGTTGCTCATGCCAACCACCGTCCCAGGCAAATCGTTTTCCTGAACCATCGCATCTGAAAACAAGCCATTGCTTTCAAGGACCGAAGGCAGCCGATCCACATGACAGATGTGGTAAATCTTGGGTTGGGCTGGCATGGGCATGGTTACAAGCTCCGCACTTGCTTGATGCCGTGCTGTTCGAGGATCGCGGCCAGATTGCTCTTAGCGACGTCGTTTTCGAAGGCGCTATCGCGGAATACGGCAGTGGTGTCGCCGACCGTTCCTTGTTCTTTACGCCAGGCGACGATGCCCAGCGCCAGAGCTTCTACCTCGGCTGCATTAATGCTTTCGACCAAGCATGCCATCAGTACCCCAGCGCCGACGCTATTGACCTGTTTGCCTGCGATTTCCCGTTGCTCTATGGGAACGCAAAGGTCCAGGCCGAGCTTGAGCAGGATTTCGTAGAGGATGTCGTCGCTGCTACGGTCAGTTTCGAGGTGATCGAGGTGATCGAATAGCGAGGTTTTGAGATCGTTGGCTTTGGGATTCCAAGCTCGGATGTTGGAGGTGTCAAGCTTGAAAACGCGGAATCCCGTGTCACCTTCGAAGTCTGGCTTGGCTTCCTTTACTCGTTTTCCAGCACCTTTAAGTCTGGCCTTGGTGATGTCGGCAATCGAAGTCCAGCCCGCGCTTTCAGCTCCGGGCAAGGGCTCCGGAAGTTGAACTAGGATACAGCGGCGATTTCCACCGTCGTCTGCATTTTGCTGAAATACCGCATCCATCGTGCTGCCCGTGCCAGCAAAAAAATCAACTACCAAATCGTTACTTTCGGGAGCGGTCGCGATTTGCAGGATACGACGCAGTAGCCTTGTGGGTTTCGGGGTGTCAAATACAACATCTGAATTTGGGAAGTCGACTGTGGCAATCAGCTCCTTTTTGGCCTCTTGAGTATGTCCAACCTCCTCATATGTCCAAAGCGTCTGGGGGACGCGCCCGCTTTGCACATCAGAAAGAAAACGCTTGAGTCGAGGCATGTTGTTGCCATCACTTCCCCACCAGATGCGGTTGTCTTGATCTAGCGCATCAAACTTCTCTTTTGATACGCGCCAGTACGTTCCGGATGGAGGTCCTTCGATTACTCTGCCAGATGGGCAAGTAACAGCATATGTACCGGCGCCATAGAAATTTCGGGCGGTCAGGTTATCTGATGCCCAAGGTCCTCTTTCATCATTGTCGAGGTTTCCATAGCGGGCTTCCATTTCTTCACTTCGTGGAAGCAAACGGGGAGCCCATGTGTCAGCATTTTTTGCGTAAACCACAATGTAGTCGTGATCTTCGGAGAAATGCCTAGCTGAGTTTTTGGGTGCAAAAACTTTTTGCCAAATTACTGACGCAATGAAATTCTCCTCTCCAAAAACCTCATTCATTACTGCGCGTAGATTGTGTATTTCGTGGTCTGCAATACTGACGAACACCGCTCCATCGTCTCGCAACAAGTTCTTCGCCAGCTTTAGCCGGGGATAGATCATGTTTAGCCAATCGGTGTGATAACGACCGCTAGCGTCGGTATTGCTGGAGAGCTTGGCTCCGCCTTCGGTTTGGCCTGTTAGTTCCAAATAGTTTTTGATGTTGTCCTGAAAGTTATCGGGATAAACAAAATCCTTGCCGGTGTTGTAAGGCGGATCAATGTAGATCAGTTTGACCTGTCCCCCATTGTTGCCATAGCTCTTTTGCAGCAGCTTCAACACTTCCAGGTTATCGCCTTCAATCATCAGGTTCTGCGTCGCATCCCAATCCACGCTTTCCTCCCGGCAGGGACGCAGTGTGCCGGTGCTCGGGGTCAGAGCGATCTGTCGTGCCTTTTTCTTGCCGTGCCAGTTCAAGCCATATTTCTCATCTGCATCGGTCACGCTCTGGTCACCGACCAAGGCTTTAAGCACATCGACGTTGATAGCCGGTCCGCTTGCGCCTTCGGTGATCAGTTCGGGAAACAGGGCTTTTAGCTGCGCCAAGTTGCCAGCCAAGATATCGGCTGACTGTGTTTCGGAACTGTTGGCTTCAATTTTCTGCATGGTCATGGTTTTACTCTTTAGGCAGCTTGTTCGAGCGCCAGGATGTCTTTCTTGATGTATTCACGGAAGGCGGACACGGAAGTGAAGCAGCGGTAACCTGCGGCACTGGCTAGCGCGAGCATTTCTGCAGCTTCATCCAGCAACACAACGACTGGTGCTGATAGCTCCTCCTGAATGCCATTTGGCCAGGCCAGATCGAACACGGCTTGTTGTTCGCCAGTTGCCGGGTCTGCAAAGTCGTAGTTCATTTCACCAGGTGGCAGTCCTTGGCTGACAACCCAGTCGTTCAGTTCGGTCAGTTGAGCCTCTTCAGCTTCGTTGCTGATGCCTCCGGGGACCGGGATGGTAAGCGCTTTCTTGGTCGCTGTCCCGTCGAGCCAATGCGTTTCTCCATGCAGCAGCTCTTCCATACGCTTATTGGCTTCAGCGGCCAGCAGCTCCTTGCGTGCTTCCAGGAAGTCCCGGTAGTTCTTCATCTTCCAGAGTTCCTTATCCATCGGTATCCACTGGGTAGCCAGTGCTCCGGGATGGCGTTGCTCGAACACGGCAAAGTACTCTTCCGGCAATCGGTCGCTGATTTCCAGATTGGTTTGCTTGGTCTGGAAGCAGAAATTCGCCAGCGCATTCACTTCTGCACGCTTGTAGTCCAGCTTGTAGAGCTGCGCCTTGGGGAAAATGTGATGTACCTCCAACTTGCTCATCTTGCCGAGCAAGTTCGCTTTCAGCTCGATTCCAGTACCCCAGTCTCGTGCTCCACCCATGCGGGTAAGCATGTACAGCACGGGGTAGAAGCGAGCGCCCAAGCTCCAGCCGGTGAAGTGCTCCGGTTCGATTCGCAAACCACCGCGCCAGAAACGCAACTTGGTGAGGAGCCCGTCAATGCCACCGTTTTCGAGGGCAGCCAGATCTTCGTCAATGGTGGATTCGGTATTGCCGGAATAACGACCCCACATCCCGGCCTGAGCAAACCAGAACAGCAGCTTGTCACGCTGCTTTTCATCCAGTTGGCCTTTGTTTTGGTCGAGGAACCGAACCATGACCGGGACAGCAAAGCGTCCGAACAGTACCTGTTCATGGTCTAGGCCAAGACGACCACCAATCAGATTGAGGGAGGTATCAATGGCCTTGGTGGAGCGCTTCAGGCCATCCTGAATATCCTCTGCCGTTTTGTTATCGAGGTGGCTGAACTTGGCTTCGCCGGTCAGGACCGTGTTGAGAGAACGCAGTAGCCAATCGAGATTGAAGTTGAAGTCGGCTTGTGCCCAGTCCTTGAGCTTGCTCTTCATAGTGTCGCGAGCTTCAGGCCAATCGGCGCAGATTTTCGCCAAGGCCAAGTCGCCCTTCGACAATTTGGTGCCGCCGCTATTTACCCGGTTGAAGATATCGACCACGACATCGAGGGATTTGTCGGCGCCTGTGACCTCCTCAATGTGCAGATCAACATCAGAGATGCCGAGAAGCTGGCTTAAACGACCTACATAGATGCCGATCTTCGGACCCAGTTCCGGCTGCTGAGTCAGCTTGGTTACAAATCCACCCAGCCCAGCAGTCCCGGCTTGCATCAAGGTGCTGACATCAATCCACAGCGGATCGCCTTCCATCTTGAGCGGTTGGTAGAACGAAAACGTCTCGTTTTCGAGGTGGAAATGCAGGCCAGAAAATGCCTTGGCGTTGCCATCGAAGAACTTGGGAGGTTTGCCGCGAATCACTCCGTACAAGGAGGTCATTCGTTGCTGGCCATCGAGTAGCAATTTGACGATGCCAGAGACCACGGGACCATCCCCCCGTTGTGCCGCAGTCTTTGCTTCAGTTGCCCAGACCAGAAGACCGCCTACGGGATGACGGCGGTAAAGCGAGTCAAAAAGTCCGCGCACCTGGTCTCCGCTCCAGACGTAACCGCGTTGGAATTCAGGCAAGGCCATGTGACCGCTATCAATGTGGTCAAGAATGGTCGAAATTTTCATGCTTTCTCCGTTCTGAGCAGCCTGAGGGACTGTGTTTCGTCTCGTTCCAGGCGCTTGATTTCCGTATTCAGTTCAACTTGCCGAGCTATCTGTTTTTCCTTGGTCGCAGCGGCTTTGAGTCGGGCAATTTCTACCCTCAGCTTTTTCACTTCCTGAAGTGCCTGATGACGTTCTACCGCATGTTCCCGAGAGGAGGTGATAGCGAAGACGCCTGTGATGAAGGCCGTTTGCAGGGCGATCACCGTATCCATCCATCCTTGATAAAGGGCGTGTAGGGAAAGGCCTGGCTGCTTGTCGAGTGCAAGCGCATCGACAAATTGCTGTACCAGGTCGGAGCGTCCAGGCGAATGCAGGTTAGTCTCCAATACTTCGCCATCGAGTACCGTCTTCCCCGCTTCGTTTTGCGCCCAGCGTTTATGAGCCAGCGAGATACTGACGCCGGATGGGGAATACGACATTAGGAAGGTTGGGTAGGGAATTGCACGATGTACCAGTTCGGCGATGCGACTGGCTTTGGCATCAGGGCGAAGGTTGAGGCTCAAGATGGCAATTTCGAGGTAATCCCGCGCTTCATCCTGATAGGCCGGAATGCCCACCGTCACCGGTTTCAAAGCGGCTAGCCATTGGATATCTTCAATGCCGTCGGTGATGGCACGCTTATCTGCCGCTGTCGGCATCCCTGTTTCGATCAGCATTTTCTTCGGAATACGCTGGTTGACCGCAGCACCCTCCGGAAAACCCAGCGCAGCGACAAGGCGGGACAGATCGAAACTGACCGTCAATTCGGCAGCTCCGGCAATACCACCATGTACCCGACCACTTCGAAATCGTTGCTGCCTGCGAACTCGCCTTTCAAGGCGTGGGTTCCTCCCGGCGTAAACAAGCTGGCAATCGCTCTTTCTTCGCTCTTGCCCACAATCGAGCTAACAGCGGTAGCGAGCAATTGCTGAACCGATGTCATGTCTGCGCCGTGCTTGGTCTGTCTGTCGAAGCGCTGAATAGCGGCTGAATCGGGGATGTCGCGTCCCAGACTGACTCGCTTGAGCCAGTCCAGGATGCGCTTAGCTTGCGTGTAGGGAAGTTCGACTGATCCCGTTTCACTGACATGAACGAGGAAATGTGGCGCCAGCGGATAGCCTGCATCCGTGACTTTCTGCGCAGCTGTCCCTTCCGCTCTGAGGCAGAAAATGACGCCCGGCGTGATGTCGGCATCCATGCTGGTGGTGACTGCGCAAGCGCCCAGAGGCAAGGATTCCAGCTTGCCGGGATGTGCTTTGAGGTATTGCGCCAGGTCGATGCGGAAGTCGGTCAGCGTCAAATCGGTAATCGACACACCGGAGGAAAGGTCTTCGAGGTCGATCACCGTGTCTTGCAGCTTGAGCAGTTGCTTTCGTCGGTATTCCAGGTCGTTCATCGGGTTGCCGGATTGCTGCTCGATCAGGTTTTCTTCACCGGTTGCTGAGATGTCGAGCAAAACCATCCGTCCGCTCACCCGTTGTTCGAGATTGATGTACTCGTCCAGCTCCATGTTCGGCCAGAAATTCACCAGCTGAATCCGCTCGTTGGGCGAACCAATCCGGTCGATACGACCAAAGCGCTGAATGATGCGGACCGGGTTCCAGTGGATGTCGTAGTTGATCAGCCAATCGCAGTCCTGCAGGTTCTGACCTTCGCTAATGCAGTCTGTGGCAATCAACAGGTCCAGTTCGCCTTCATGCGCCAGATCGGCGGGACGTTCCTTGGATCGGGGTGAAAAGGCGGTCAGGATGGATGCGAGATCCTTGCGAAGGTGCGGAAGGCTGGTCTGATTTCGTCCGCTTCCTGTCACCAGGGCGCTTTCGATACCAAGCTCTGTTTTCGCCCAGGCGGAGAGTTGTTCGTAAAGGTAGGCTGCCGTATCAGCGAAGGCCGTGAAGATGATGATCTTCTTGTTGCCGGGGTTGGATGGGTGTTCGAATTTGTGGGCAATGACTTCTCGCAATGCGCTCAGCTTGGCATCCCGAGAGGCATCAACCTGCTTGGCTGCTGCGTACAGTGCTGCCAGGCGATTGCGGTCTTCGATCAAATCTTGTCGCCAGCGCAACAGATCGACATCGCTCAACAGCACTTTGACCTTGCGGCCAACCAACAGGCTTTCGAAGGCTGGATCGTCGATATCGACATCGGCAATGTCCAGTTCCTCAAACTCTGGATCGTGTGCCTCGATACGCGCCAGGGTAGCCTCAACATCCTTCAGTTGCCGGTGAACGGTCAGCGTGAAGGACGACACCGCGCTTTCCATGCGTTTGAGCACATTGACGCGCAACAGGTGAATCAGGCTTTCTTCACGGTCGACCTGCCGGAAGAAGCTTTCTCCTCCGCGAATTTGGGTGCTGTATTTGGCGTCGTAGTCGGCTTGCTTGTGTGGCAAAACGTAGCGTAGCGGTGCATAGGCAGCCAGGTTGAGACGACGAATCTCTAGGTTGATGTCTCGAATCGAACGAAACTCGCCTGCGCGATCCACATCAGGCTTGATGTTGATCGGTGGCAGTCGTTGCGGGAACGAGCCGGTCTCTGCTGTGCCGTAATACTTCTGAATGTGCTTGCGGGAGCGCGCAATCGTTAGGTGATCCAGCAGCGTGAAGTAGTCAAAGCCCAACATTTCGACCAGGCGATTGGGCGTCTTCTCTTCATCGTCGAGTGCTAGCCAACGGTTGAACTGAGCTTGTGCCTTGCGAGTTGTGGCTTCAATGCTGGCAATGCCGTGATCCATCAGCGCCATGTCGTCGCCTTCAGTCGCAAAAGCGATTTGATTCCGCAGATCAGCGAGTCGGTTATTGACTGGCGTGGCGGACAACATCAGCACTCGTGTCTTGACGCCTTCCTTGATGATCCGGCGCATCAGGCGGTCGTAGCGGGATTCTCGTCCCTTGTGCGTCGCCTTGTTGCGGAAGTTGTGCGATTCGTCGATGACAACTAGGTCGTAGTTTCCCCAGTTCACATGGGCAAGGTCGATATCTCCTGACGCTCCGCCTTCACGAGACAGATCGGTGTGATTGAGCACATCGAAGTTGAAGCGGTCGGCAGCCAGCACGTTGCGCCTGTCGTTGGCCTTGTAGAGCGTCCAGTTGTCGCGCAAACGCTTCGGACACAACACCAGCACTCGGTCGTTGCGAAGCTCGAAGTATTTGATGACGGCCAAGGCCTCGAATGTTTTTCCGAGACCAACGCTGTCGGCAATGATGCAGCCACCGAAACGATTCAGCTTGTCGATTGCACCGACAACGCCATCACGTTGGAACTTGTACAGCTTCTTCCAGACCAGCGTATTGCGAATGCCTGTGGCAGATTTGACGATGCGCTCCTCATCCATCTCATCTTCCGTGTTGCTGAAGAGGTGGAAGAGAATCAGGGCGTAGAGGGTAAATGGCGGGGTATTAGCAGCTAATGCTTCCACGGCTTCGACGAACGCAGCTTTGCTCGCAGCATCGTGAGGAAGGCTGCTCCACTGCATGTCGAACCATTGGCTTAACATCGCTGCTTCGTCTGCTGTATCCGATGCCTGAATAAGGTTCAGGGGATTCCCCGGTGTAATGCCCAAGCCATCGCTGGTCAGCCCAAACGAGCCCATTACGACCTGCTGTGCAGAGGTGGTCGCATCACGAACGACCGCTACCCCCTGTGGCACCTTTCCTTTGGCCAGGCGAATCTCAGCCTTGGCCTTCGCCCATTCTGCACACCGCTTTGCCAGCCAACGTGATTGCAACTGGTTTCTGGCTGCACGGTCAGCTTCGTTACCAAGCAACTTCAATTCCCCATCGACTGCGGGAAGCACGATGTTGCTTCGTTTCAGGCTCTCCAGTTTGGACTGAAGTGCTGAGAAGGCAAATAAGGAGAATTCCGGGGTGATGAGATCGAGCTGTCCATCCTTCTGCAACTTGGGTTCAAGGAGGTCAATGAGGCGATCAGTGCCGGAGTTTTTAAGTACGCGCATCGGCTAGTTCTCCCCTTTGCTCAGGGGTGTCGGCGATGCCTGCAGCTTGGCCTTTTTGGCGTAGTCCATGACCAGAACCTCAATCATGGAAGCCAGGGAGCGATGTTCACGATCTGCCGCTTGTCGTAGCAGGTCTTTGATCTCAGCAGTGGTCCTGATGGTCAGCGTTTCGTTCTTTTGGCGTGACATAGCGAGCCTCGTTGGCAATGACTGCCAATGTACTGCCATTTCATGGCCTGTTCAATGCCAAGCAGTTATTTGTTGCTGGCTGCCAGCGGCTAAATGCGGCTGGTTCCGAAACTATGCACACCGTCGCCGAAATGCTTGGTTTCTGCTTTGCAGAGGTAGCTGACGCGATGAAAAAAGTCGTTAAATGCATCCCGGTCATCGCTGGTGAGCTTGTAGCCGTGTTTTTTCGGTATATGGACGAGACCATCCATATCCTCGACCGGCAACTTCAATGCGCTGGACCATGCTTCTACCAAAAGATTGAACAAATTCTTCCTGCCGATTTTGAACTTGCCGAGCTTGAAGAAAGCGTCTCTGTTGAGCAGTATCGCCAGGTGGTAGTGCGGCACTCCGTGCTTCCCGATTTCCCTGCACCAGATGTGGCTGACTGCTGTGCCGTGAGCGTGTCCAGACTTCTTTTCGCGCAACAGCCTTTTGTGCTCGATTTTTGCCCGCAATGACTTGAAAAAGCGTTCCAGTGGCTTGTTGGTTTGTGCGTCGTCAATCAATTGATTGGTAGGGAATCGAAGGTCAACGCGGAATGCAAAAGTCTTCCGATGTTGCAGCAACGCAAGTCGAGCGACGTATAACGTTCTCGATAGATATTCTTCGACCAGGGGTGCGTACCGGTGCTGAACGTCAAATCCTTCGTATGACTCGCCGAAGAACAGCTTCAGGTTGTTATTTTTTGGGTGTCGTTTCATGAAGAATTTCAGCTATCTGATGTTCTGCTAACTATCTGTATTTATTGTTATTTATATATTACCATTGCCGAAATCTGCTGTGCTGGCATCCCGGTGCATTCGTTTTCATCGAGTGCCGGATTGCGGGTGGCTTTGCAAGCCAAGCGTACTCGCGGGAAAAACTATCTGGCATTTCAAGTGGCAAGTGATGCAATGGAAGAGAAATAGGGTGCTACTCTGCTATTTCTGCGACGAATAGCGGAAATAGCAGGAATAGCGCCCTTGGCGTAGCATTTGTTACATTGGCTTTGAGCTAGCAATGCTCTGGCTTAGGGAGACCTGATCACATCGACCCAGGTCGTTTTGTTGTACTTGAAGATCTGAATACAACCCCAGTTGGCTAATGTGTAGAGTGCCGAATCAAACAGAGTTTTGTTGCGGAGACTGTTCGGCGCACATTGACGAATCAAATTCTTGCGGATTCGATACGAATTGACGCGGCCCACGGTACGAAGGATGCTGTTCCAAAGGTCCATCGCGTCAGTCTGCCAGGCCGGCACCGATGGAACTTGACCAAACAGGCGCTTGAACTCAGTCAGAAAATAGTCGCTGACTGCGATAGCCGCTTCCGTCGTTTCGACGGAAATATCTCCGTCGCTATCTCCAGCCAGATGAAAAATGGCGGCCAATCTAGCCATGTTGTCACCGATCTTTGAGGCTGCATCACGAACATCTGCTAACTGGCCGATGGGCTGGAGGTTCTCCTCGATGAAATTATGATGATTGCGGCAGAGTTCCTTTGCTGCAGGCGTGAATTCGAGTGCCTTCTTTTCCTGCTGCAATTGGCCGGATTCATCGATGGCCGAGAGTAGTAAGCTCTTCGTCCATCCATGAAACTCGTCGAGGTCGGCTGAGCAGTCGAAGTCAGTAAGCAGCTCAAAGCGTTGGCCTTGTGTCGAGATCGGGTAGCACAACAAGAAGCGGGCTAAGAATCCGTTCGCACGTGCCAGTTCGCCTTTGGTCTTGAGGAAAAAGTAGAGGACCTCTTGTTGAACCATCAGGCTCATCGTTAGAGTTGCAGCATCAACGATCAGCGGAGCCTGCCCTTTACGATTTACACGGATAGTTCCTCCGTCCCAGGCGATGTTGAATACGCCGAGATTGTTCATGGTTCTGGCGTTGAAAATGGCGCAAGCGTCGTTGGAGAAAAGTCCGGTGAACGCGTTATTGGCCAAGTGCTCGATGATGGCTTCGGGTGTGGCATCGTTGAGCAAAATTGAACTCAATACCGGCTTGACCGGTGCGTTGGCGATAATGTCCGTGAGCCGTTCCTCCAACGCATGAGTGTCTTTTCCGGAAGCTGCTGCACGCTTCAAAGCCACCATCACGCCGCTGCGAAGCGCCTTCCAAGTGGCAAGTTCGGGTTTGAAGGCGGCATTGGCCTTGTCAAACGCTTCCTGAAGCATTTCCTCCACCTCTGCCAACGCTTGGGTGGCAAGCTTGTCGCAAGTGGTCTTGCGTTCGCCGGATGCCGCAATAGCGAGCAGGAACAGCGCAATCTCCGATGAAAGGCCATTGAACCGAGTGACACGATGGCCAGCGGAACATGCGATGCTAGCTGCAGAGAGGATAGAGATAACGCAAATTGGAATTGGCGCTTTTACCTTGAAATGGAGTGCCATGACAGCCTTTTGCAGACGACGTGGCATTCGAATGAGGGGGAAATTGTTCGGGTCGAATACGACGGGCATTGCCATGATCAACCTCCCTTCCGCGAAATCAGCGGAATAAGCGTGGGGTCAATCGGTGCTTGAAACGTTTCAACGGCTGAGTCTAATAGCAGTGCAGGAGATTTCAGACTGAATTCAGCCACTGCCTTTGCAAGCGTCAGTGGAAATGCGTTTGGATTACGATGGTGGTACATAGGGTGGTGCCCTTTCTGGCGATCAAAATGCCAAGGTTCATTTCGGTAACTAACTGGTTGGTACTGAGTTCGCGGCAGGGCCCTTGCAGCGAATCAGATCTAGTTCATGAATTTCTGGGTCGTTTTCCTCCTTTAGAATTAGCGGATATTCAGAGCAGCTCGCAGTTCGCCAACGTTCCAGCGGGTATGCGAACCAAATTTTTTGGGCTGCGGTAATTCGTTCCTGCGAAGCCGTGACCAGATGGTCGGTGGCTTGCAGCCGAAAAGTGCGGCAACTACGTTGACGTCTACGTGCGCCGCGTTTGGTAAATCGTCAAATTCTGTAAGATCCTTCTTTCGCATCGATTGTTTGTCCTCCGTCATCTGTGGCGTTGTTCGGTGACGCGATTTTCCTGAGATTTGCGACTTTTCCATCGACGCGAAAAACCCCGAATATCGCGTCTTGACAAATCGTGGCGGCATAGGGTTGAGATGTAAGCGGCGGACCGGGCCTAGAAAAGCTGCAGTGGTCAGTGGGGTAAAATGCGAACGTCCGCTCTGCGGTCGTTCGAGAGGCATCGATCTGAGGTGGGTACAATTCGGTTGAAAGCACCCTAAAATCGAAACGTAGTGATGCTTGTGATCGATGGGTAGCTAGACGGGTAGCTAAAGGCTATAAAGCCAAGTCGAAGCGGGTGCAGTCAATTGAATATAAAGAAAAAATATTTTTTATTTGGAGCAGTACGACATTGTCCTGTTGTGAGATCGTTGCAGGCGACAGGGTGCGAGAAATGAGCTATAGCGTTTTGAACGAGACAATTTTTTAGAGCCCGCCATGAAAATCAACCTGCCTGTTACGCAGATCGAGGTGCCGTTTCCGAAAGGTCGGTACATCGTTTCGCGCACCGACCTTAAGGGTGCGATCACCGTCGTCAACGATACGTTCGTCGAGATCAGCGGCTTTACCCGCGAGGAACTGATCGGAAAGAACCACAACCTGGTGCGCCACCCGGACATGCCGCCGGCCGCCTTCGAGTGGCTGTGGTCCACGGTCAAGAGCGGGCGCCCGTGGCGGGGCCTGGTCAAGAACCGCTGCAAGAACGGTGACCACTACTGGGTCAACGCGCTGATCGTTCCGGTCATGAAGGACGATCGGACGATCGGCTACATGTCGGTGCGCACCGAAGCCTCGCGCCAGGAGATTGCCGCCGCCGAGGCTTTCTACGCCAAGCTCAAGGCCGGCTCGGCGCACGTGCCCAAGACCCCGCTCTGGAAGCGGCTGTCGCTCAAGGCGAAGACCGGCACGTTGCTGGCCTTCCTGCTTTTCGATCAGGCGCTGGCGCTTGGTTTGCACACGATGTCCGATACCCTGGGCCTGAGCGATGCCACCGCCGACACCATTCTCGCCGTGTTCGGCGGTTTCGGCATGGCCGCGACGGTGGGGCTGTTCTTCGTCCTGCGCGAAGTGCTGACCATCATCGGGCGTCAGGTTGAACGGCTCGATCACATCGCCGAGGGCAATCTGACCGACGAGATTCCGCTTGGGCGCGAGGATGAGTTGGGGCAACTCAACGACGCGCTGATCACCATGCAGACCCACCTCAAGGCGATGATGGCGGAGATCGCCGAGGCCGCCGATTCGATGACCGACAACAGCGCCGCGCTCAGCGCGCAGATGCAGCAGACCGAGCAGGCGACCGGGCTGCAGTCCGAATCGGTGGCGCGCATCGCCGCGGCGGTCGAGGAACTGGTGGCTTCGGTCAACGAAGTTGCCGACAGCGCGCAGCAGGCCGCGGAAGCGGTCGAAGCCTCCGACGCCCTGCTCGGACAGGCGTCGGCGAGCATGGGCGAGAGCCTGGCGGCGACGGCCAACGTGGTGCAGACGGTCGACAACGCCGGGACGACGATGTCCGAATTGTCGCAATCGATCCTGGCCATCGACCGGATCAGCCAGGTCATCCGCGGCATTGCCGACCAGACCAACCTGCTTGCGCTCAACGCCGCCATCGAGGCGGCGCGTGCCGGTGAGCAAGGGCGCGGCTTCGCGGTCGTGGCTGACGAAGTGAGGAAGCTCGCCGAGCAGGCCGGCAAGCAGACCAGCGAGATCACGGCCAGCGTGCAACAGATCCAGAACGTGACCCAGGTTGCGCTGACGGCGATGCAATCGGCCGGAGCGCACGTGGCGAGCACCGACGCCGCCCTTGGCGCGGCGCGTGGCGGTCTCGACTCGGTGGCCGAACACGGCGAGAAGGTCGCGTCGATTTCGCACCACATTGCCGACGGAACGCGCCAGCAGGCCGCGGCCGGCAACGAAATCGCGCAGCAGGTGGAAAGCATCGTCAGCGGCATCGAACAGACTTCGGCCGCGGTGAGCGACGTGACCGAACGCAGTGTGCGCATGCGCGAGAGCGCGGCCGGCCTGCGCCGGCTGATTGGCTTCTTCCGTTTCATCCGCTGAGGACGGAACGCGGAACCGGGAGGATGTTTCGGTCGTCGGCAGAAGGTCGGGAAACTGTCCGGGAGGTGAGCGGATGAAGACTTTCGTCTGGAGCGACGAGTACGACACCGGTTCGAGCCTGATCGACACACAGCATCGCCGCCTGCTTGACCTCATCAACCGCCTGGCCGGCGCGTTGACCGCCAGCGAGGCCGATGCCGAAGCCCTGGTGCAGGAGGCATTCGCCGGTCTGATGGCCTATGTGCGCGAGCACTTCGCCACCGAGGAAGCTTTGATGCGCGCGCAGCAGGTCGATGTGCGCCATTTCGAGCCGCACGTCCGCTCGCACGACCAGTTTGGCGAGCAGGTGCTCGCGATGTGGACGGCGCGTTCGGCGATCGGCAATCCGTCCGAAGTCTTCCTCTCCTTCCTGACCGCCTGGTTGTGCATGCACGTCCTCGGCGTCGATCAGGCGATGGGGCGCCAGCTCGACGCGATCCGCGCCGGCGCGTCGCCCGCCGAGGCCTGGGCGGGCGAAGAAGCGCGTTCGCCGGAGAAAGCAGGCGAGGCCTCGATCACCGCACTGCGCAACACTTACCGCGTGGTCTGCGCGCTCAGCACCGATCTGCTGCTGGCCAATCGTCAGCTCGAGGAACGCGTGGCGCAGCGTACCGCCGAACTGCGCGAGGCCAACGAGGCGCTGCGCGTCGCCAACCATAAGCTCGAGGTGTATGCGCAGACTGACGGCCTGCTCGGGATCGCCAACCGCCGCTATTTCGACGCACGCCTGATCGACGAATGGCGGCGGGCGCTGCGCGAACGGCAGGCGCTCGGTGCGCTGATGATCGACGTCGACGACTTCAAGGCCTACAACGACCACTACGGCCACCTCGCCGGCGACGATTGCCTCAAGGCGATCGCCCAGGCCATCGCCGGGCGGCTGCAGCGCCCGGTCGACCTGCTCGCCCGTTACGGCGGCGAGGAGTTCGTCGTGCTGCTGCCGAACACCGGCCGGGACGGCGCCTTGACGGTGGCACAGGACCTCTGCGCCGCGGTGCATGCGTTGGACCTGCCGCACGCGTGTTCGCGCGTTGCGCCGCGGGTCACGGTCAGCATTGGCGCCGCCGCCCGTCTGCCCGACAAGTTCGGCGATCCGAGCGGCCTGATCGCCGAAGCCGACGACGCGCTCTACCGTGCCAAGCAGCACGGGCGCGACCGGGTCTGCCTGTTCGACTGAGGCCGGCGCCTCCAGGGGAATTCGCGACGCCGCACCGGGTCTATGGCGTGCGGCGAAAGCCTGCCGCGCTTTCCCTCAGACCAGGAGACTGCCATGCCGAACGAACTCGAACCGGGCGCCGATTTCGCCAGCCTGCAACCTGCTGTTCCCGTCGACCGTAGGGGCTTCATCGTCAGCGCGCTGGGCGCCGGCTTCGCGCTCGCCGTGCAGCCGGTGATGGCGCAGACGGCGATCCAGACCCCAGCCACCGGCCTGCTCGCCGGCGAAGTGAAGATTCCGAGCGAGGGCGGCGAAATGCCGGCCTACCGCGCGCAGCCGGCGCAGGGGCGGGATTTTCCGGTGGTCCTCGTGGTGCAGGAAATCTTCGGTGTGCATGAGCACATCAAGGACGTCTGCCGCCGCCTCGCCCAGCGCGGCTATCTGGCGATCGCGCCCGAACTCTTCGCCCGGCAGGGCGATCCGCGCCCCTACACCAACACCCAGCAGCTGATCGCCGAAGTGGTGAGCAAGGTGCCCGACGCGCAGGTCATGGGCGACCTCGACGCCTGCGTGCGCTGGGCCCGTGCGCAGGGCGGCGACCTCGCCCGGCTGGGCATCACCGGCTTCTGCTGGGGCGGGCGGATCACCTGGCTGTACGCCGCGCACAATCCGCAAGTGCGGGCCGGGGTGGCCTGGTACGGCCGTCTGGTCGGCGCGCCGACGCCGCAGACGCCGCAACAGCCGCTCGATCTGGCGGCACGCCTGCAGGCGCCGGTGCTCGGGCTTTACGGCGGGCAGGACCAGGGCATTCCGCTCGAGAGCGTCGAACGGATGCGGGGGGCGCTGGCCGAAGGCACGGCCGCCAGCCGGGCGTCGCAGATCGTCGTTTTCCCCGAGGCGCCGCACGCCTTCCACGCCGACTACCGGCCCAGCTACCGCAAGCCCGAGGCCGAGGAAGGCTGGCAACGCCTGCTGGCCTGGTTTGCCCGCTATGGAGTGGCCTGAACGCACGTGTCCTGAGGGATGCTGCGATGTTGAAAGCCGGCGAGCTGCGGTCTTGCGCAGGCTCGCCAGGCATTCAACGAACGAATAAGTCAGTGTTCAGGCCGTGCGGCTGCGATCCAGCATCGGTGTGCCTTCCAGACCCGTCCGGGGCCAATGGGGGCGCGCCTTGCGGCGACGGTCGCGCCGGCGCGGACTGGTGCGGGCGCCGGAGCGGGAACTGGCGAAGGGAGGATCGGCTCAGCCGATCCCGAAGCACAGCGACTTGATTTCGAGGTATTCGTCGAGGCCGTGCTTCGAGCCTTCGCGGCCGAGGCCCGATTGCTTGATGCCGCCGAAGGGGGCGACCTCGTTCGAAAAGAGGCCGGTGTTGATCCCGACCATGCCGTATTCGAGCGCTTCGGCGACGCGGAAGCCACGGCCGATGTCGCGCGTGTAGAAGTACGCGGCCAGGCCCGATTCGGTGGCGTTGGCCAGGGCGATGGCTTCCTCTTCGCTGGCGAAGCGGTAAAGGGCGGCGACCGGGCCGAAGATCTCCTCGCGCGAGAGGCGCATCGCGGGCGTGACGCCGGTGAGCACGGTCGGCTCGAAGAAGGTGCCGCCGAGCGCGTGCCGGCGTCCGCCGAGCAGCGCCACGGCGCCGTGCCCGAGGGCGTCGGCGAGCAGGGCTTCGACCTTGTCCAGCGCGGGCGCGTCGATCAGCGGCCCCTGGGCGACCCCGGCGCGTTCGCCCGGGCCGACTTCGAGCGCGGCGACGCGGTTGGCGAAGCGGTGCGCGAATTCGTCGTAGATGCCGGCCTGGACGTAAAAGCGGTTGGCGCAGACGCAGGTCTGCCCGGTGTTGCGGAACTTGGCGGCGAGCGCGCCTTCGACCGCGGCGTCGAGGTCGGCGTCGTCGAAGACGATGAAGGGGGCGTTGCCGCCGAGTTCGAGCGAGAGCTTCTTCACCGTCGGCGCGCATTGCGCCATGAGCAGGCGCCCGACCTCGGTCGAGCCGGTGAACGAGAGTTTGCGCACCGCCGGATTGGCGCACAGCTCGCCGCCGATCGCGGTCGGCTCGCCGGTGATCACGTTGAGCACCCCGGGCGGCAGGCCGGCCTCCTCGGCCAGCGCGGCCAGCGCCAGCGCGCAGAGCGGCGTCTGTTCGGCCGGCTTGACCACCGTCGTGCAGCCGGCGGCGAGCGCCGGCGCAACCTTGCGCGCAATCATGGCGAGCGGGAAATTCCAGGGCGTGATCGCGGCGACGACGCCGACCGGCTGGCGGATCGTGATCAGCCGCTTGTCGCGCGTCGGGCTGGGGATGCTCTCGCCGTAGGCGCGCTTGCCTTCCTCGGCGAACCATTCGAAGAACGAAGCGGCGTAGGCCACTTCGCCGCGCGCTTCGGCGAGCGGCTTGCCCGATTCGGCGGTGATCAGCCGGGCGAGGTCGTCCTGGTGCGCGAGCAGGCGTGCCTGCAGGCGCATCAGCAGGGCGGCGCGCTCCTTGGCCGTGGTCTGCCGCCAGGCGGCCAGCGCGGTTTCGGCGGCGGCGATCGCGCGCCGGGTTTCGGCGGCGCCCATCAGCGGGACTTCGGCGAGGCCGTCGCCGCTGGCCGGATTGCGTACCGGGAAACTGCGGCCGTCGTCGGCGGCGAGCCAGCGGTCGCCGATGCGGGCCAGGGTACGGAGGAGGTCGGGACGGGCGAGCGGCAATGAGGCGTTCATCACGGGATCGGGGGTCGGGCGGCAGGCGCTCCGGGCGGAGCGGAAAAACAAACGCGCCGTTCAGGGCGCGGGCGAGGGTGACAGTTTATACTCCTGCGCATGCAATTTCGATCCTTGCGCACCGTCCTCCCGTTGCTGGCGCTGCTCGCCGGGTTGTCCGCGTGCTCGACATCGCCGCCCACGCCGGCGGATAGCGCGCCAACGCCGGTCGTCGGGCCGCCGCCGCAGCCCGAGCCGGGCAGCGAAGTCACGATCTTTGCCCTCGGCCTGCTCGACACCGGTTACCGTTTCGGCGGCAAGAACCCGGATGCAGGGCTCGATTGCAGCGGCATGGTCTCGTACATCTACGAGCGGGCTGCGGGGATGCGCCTGCGCGGCAGCGCCGCCGACATCGCCCGCCAGGGGCGCTCGATCGAAGCGGCCAAGCTGCGCCCCGGCGACCTCGTCTTCTTCAATACCCGCAACAAACCCTTTTCTCACGTCGGGGTGTACATCGGCGGCCAACGGTTCGTGCATGCGCCGTCGAGCAACGGCCGGGTGCGCATCGATTCGCTCTCCGCCCGCTATTACGCGCAGCGCTTCGAAGCGGCGCGTACCTACTTCGACTGAGCGCCGCGTCTTCGCAGGCCCGCCCTAGCGCGCGCGGCGTGACCAGGCGCCGAGCGTCACCACCACTGCTGCCCCGGCGAGTGAATAAGCCCACGGCGGAACGGCCAGCGCGCTTCGCAGCGGCGCCAGCAGGCGCTCATGCACCAGGAGCTCGCCCGCGACCCCGCCGAGCAAGGCGCCCCCAAGCATGACCAGGGCCGGCAGACGGCGCACCAGTTGGACCATCAGGCCGCTGCCGAAGATCACGATCGGGATCGAAAGCCCGAGCCCGCAGGCGACCAGCAGGCTGCGCGCACCGCTGGCGCTGGCGTCGGCGACGGCCGCGACGGCGACGACGTTGTCCAGTCCGGTCGCCAGGTCGGCGAAGAGGATGGTGCGGATCGCCGCCAGCAGCGTGTCGCGTTCACCGACCTCGGCTTCACTGTTCTCTTCACCGCACAGGGCGACGCCAATCCAGAGCAGGAGCAGCGCGCCGAGCAGACGCAGGCCCCCGACCTGGAGCAGTTCGGCGGCGAACAGGGTGAGCGTGACGCGCAAGCCCACGGCGACGACGACCCCCCACAGGATCGCCTGGCGCCGCGTTCCGGGCGCCAAGCGGCGCGTGGCCATGGCAATGACGATGGCGTTGTCGCCGGAAAGCAGCAGGTTCAGCCAGGCGATTTCGAGCAGGCTGAGCCAGAAGGCGGTGGAGAAGAGTTCGGCCATGCGGGCCTCGAGGAAGCTGTTCGCGCCGAAGACGCTGCGCGTTTATCCACTTTGGGCGAGGTCGCGCCTGATGGCAAGTTGGCCGGGCCTCTACATTGTTGCCGGAACGCCACGCTTGGTAGCGTAGGTGCGACTCCGCCGGAGCCGGAGACCGCTGCGGCGCGGGCAAAGCGCTATGATGGCCGCCCGTATCGCATGCGCGCTTGCGCTCGTTGGCGCGCCCGCCGCCTTTAGCGCCAGCGGCGCCTCGGCCGAGAAGGAATCCCATGTCCCACAGCTCGTCCGCTTTTTTGCCCCCGAACCGCTTGCGCGCCCTGGCCTTGGCGGCGCTCGGCGTGGTTTACGGCGACATCGGCACCAGCCCCCTGTATGCCCTCAAGGAGGTCTTCGGCAGCGCGCATCACCCCGTGCCGATCACCCCGGACAACGTGCTGGGCATCTTGTCGCTGGTGTTCTGGGCCTTGATGATCGTGGTGACCGGCAAGTACGTGTCCTTCGTCATGCGCGCCGACAACAAGGGCGAGGGCGGGATCATGGCGCTGATGGCACTGGCCTTGCGCAGCGCGGAGGAGGGCACGTTGCGGCGGCGGGCGATCGTCGTGCTCGGGCTGTTCGGCGCCGCGCTGTTTTACGGCGACGGTGTGGTGACGCCGGCGATTTCAGTGCTTTCCGCGGTCGAAGGCCTGGAAGTGATCACCCCGGCCTTTCAGCCCTATGTGTTGCCCATCGCCCTGATCGTGCTGCTGGCGCTATTCCTCATCCAGTACCACGGCACCGACCGTGTCGGCAAACTCTTCGGGCCGGTGATGCTGCTCTGGTTCGCCGTACTCGGCACGCTCGGCGTGCGCAGCATTGTCGCCGCGCCGGCCGTGCTGCAGGCCGTCGATCCGAGTTGGGCGTTAACGTTCCTGATGGCGCATCCGAAGCTTGGCTTTCTTTCGCTCGGCGCGGTGGTGCTCTGCCTGACTGGCGCCGAGGCGCTTTACGCGGACATGGGGCACTTCGGCCGGCGGCCGATCCAGCTGGCCTGGTTCGGCTTGGTGCTGCCGGCGCTACTGCTCAACTATTTCGGCCAGGGCGCGCTGCTGCTCACTACGCCCGAGGCGGTCGAAAACCCCTTCTACCTGCTGGCGCCGGAATGGGCGCTCTACCCGCTCGTCGCGCTGTCGACGGCGGCCACGGTCATCGCCTCGCAGGCGGTAATTTCCGGCGCCTTCTCGATCAGCCAGCAGGCCGTGCTGCTCGGCTACTCGCCGCGCCTGGACGTGCAGCACACCTCGGAGCGCGAGATCGGCCAGATTTACCTGCCGGCGATCAACTGGCTGCTGCTCGTGGCCGTCGTCGTGCTGGTCCTCGGTTTCGAGTCCTCGAGCCGCCTGGCCGCAGCCTATGGCATCGCGGTGACCGGGACGATGCTGATCACCAACCTGCTCGCCTTCGTCGTCGTGCGCTGGTTGTGGGGTTGGCCGACCTGGCTGGCGGTGCTGTTGGTCTTGCCTTTCCTGGTCATCGACATTGCCTTCTTTTCTGCCAACGCGACCAAGATTCTCGACGGCGGCTGGTTCCCGTTGGTCTTCGGCCTGGCGGTGTTCGTTGTCCTGAGCACCTGGAAGCGCGGGCGCGAGTTGCTGCGCGAGAAGGTCGCGCTCGAGGCCGTGGCGCTTGAGCCTTTCATCCAGAGCCTGGCGCTGGGCGGCGCGACGCGCGTGCCGGGCACGGCGGTCTTTCTCACCGGCCATCCCGACGGGGTGCCGCGCGCCTTGCTGCACAGCCTCAAACACTACCGCGTTCTGCACGAGCGCATGGTGCTGGTGACCATCCGCGTCTTCGACGTGCCTTACGTGCCGGAGATCGATCGGGTCGAGGTCGCCGGGCTGGGCGAAGCGTTCTGGCGCGTGACCGTGCACTACGGCTTCAAGGATGAGCCCGACCTGCCCGCAGCCTTGCAGGCCTGCGCCCACTTCGGGCTCGAATTCGAGATGATGGAAACGAGCTTCTTCCTCGGTCGGGAAAGCCTGCAGTTGCGCAGCGGAACGCCGATGGCGCGTTGGCGGCAGCTGCTGTTCGCAGCGATGTATCGCAACGCGACGAGTCCGACGCGTTACTTCAAGCTGCCCTCGAACCGCGTCGTCGAACTCGGCTCACAGGTCGATTTTTAGACTTCACCACCGCGCTCGGGAGGGCGGCAGCCCTGCGTCAGCGGGTCCGTGTTTGCACGCGCCCGGCGACGACCTCGACGCGGTCGCCCTTGGCCAGGCTGGGCGCTTCGTCCTGCTCGTAGCTGGCGAAGCTGCCGTCGTCGTGGCGCACGACCAGCGTGTAGTAGGTTTGCCGCGCCTGCCGGGCTTCGCGCAGCGCCTTGGGCGTCGTGCCGGAGGCCAGCACGGTGGTCGTCTGCAGGCCGCTGCCCGCTGCCGGCGCGGTTCGTTTGGGCGGCGCTTCGCGCTGCTCGCTGCGCACATTGACCAGCGTTCCGCAGGTCGGGCAGGCGCCCGCAGGGTCGGCGCTCTGGGTCAGCGCCCGGACTTCGTCGGGGGTCTGTGGCAGGATCAGGTGGCTCTGGGCGAAGCCCGGTGTGCCGAGGGTCGTGCCCAGGCCCAGCAGGGCCAGCATGCAGACGGTCGATTTCATCTCGCTCCCCATTCGTGGTCGTGCGCGATTGCGCTCCGGCGCATCGTAGCACCGCGTCCGTGGTCGCAGGCGCGGCGCGCGACAAACTGGCGCGGGAATGGCGGACGGCGTTGCACCGCGCCGACGGTACGCGTCGGTCGCGGGGCTTGGGCGAGCCTTCAGGGGCGCGCTTCGACGAGCTTCGGCCGTGCGGCGATGGGCGAGCTTGAGGCCAGGCCCAGCGGGCGGGCGAAGAGGGCGAACAGTGCGACGATCAGCGCGCTGGAGAGCCAGGCCGTCCACAGGGTGTGCGAGAGGAAGTGCTGGCCGCGCATCTGTTGCACCCAGCCGAGGGTGAAACCGGCGAGCAGGCCGAAGGCGAACACGGCGCGGGCGCGGGCCGGCGCGTGCGGCAGCCAGAATGCAGCCAGCGCCGAGAGCCACATCGCGCTGCTGGCGTGCCCGGCGGGAAAGCAGTGCCCGGCGGCCCAGTCGGCGGGAACGACGTCGAGCAGGCGCAGGAAGGGATTGTGGCCGCCGTAACGGTCGACGCCCCAGGGACAGTGCAACGCCGAACCGCGCTTTAAGGTGGAGATCAGCAGCGGTTCGAAGAACGCGGCCAGGGCCGAGATGCGGAGTGCCGCGCGGGGTGCCGGTGCGAGCCGCGCGAAGGGCCGGATCAGATCGAGCAGCGCGCCGGCCATCAGCAGGAAGCCGATCCACATCAGCACGTTCTTCACGTAGCCGTGCATGAAGGCGGTGGCGAACCAGGTCTTGTCCCACGGGAAACGCTGGCTGGCCGGGTCGAAGTACAGGTCGGCAAGCCACAGGTCGAGGTCGGTGTATTGGCCGAGCACCAGGATGATCAGGGCGCTGGCCGCCAGCAGCGCCAAGGCGCGGGTGAGCCAGGTCGGGGCGTCGTTGTGGCGGGAGAAGAAAGGCATGGCGGGCTCCGGGATGATGGCGCCGAGTATTCCCGCATCGGCTTAAACGAAGCTTAAAAAGCCCGCAAAAAAGCCGCCTCTGCGGGCGGCTTCGGGGCGAGACCGTGACGGCTCAGAGCTTGCGATAGACCTCGGCGCCGGTTTTGACGAACTCGACGGCCTTGGCTTCCATCCCCTTGCTGAGCGCTTCGTCTTCCTTGATCCCCTGCTGCGCGGCGAAGTCGCGCACGTCCTGGGTGATCTTCATCGAGCAGAAGTGCGGGCCGCACATCGAGCAGAAGTGGGCGACCTTGGCCGATTCCTTGGGCAGCGTTTCGTCGTGGAAGCTCTTCGCCTTGTCCGGGTCGAGGCCGAGGTTGAACTGGTCGTCCCAGCGGAACTCGAAGCGCGCCTTCGACAGCGCGTTGTCGCGGATCTGCGCGCCGGGGTGGCCCTTGGCGAGGTCGGCGGCGTGCGCGGCGAGCTTGTAGGTGATGATGCCTTCCTTGACGTCGTTCTTGTCGGGCAGGCCCAAGTGTTCCTTGGGCGTGACGTAGCAGAGCATGGCCGTGCCGTACCAGCCGATCATCGCCGCGCCGATGCCGCTGGTGATGTGGTCGTAGCCGGGGGCGATGTCGGTGGTCAGCGGGCCCAAGGTATAGAACGGGGCTTCCTTGCAGTATTCGAGCTGCAGGTCCATGTTCTCCTTGATCATGTGCATCGGCACGTGGCCCGGGCCTTCGATGAAGGTCTGGCAGTCGTGCTTCCAGGCGATGTCGGTGAGTTCGCCGAGGGTCTTGAGTTCGGCGAGCTGGGCTTCGTCGTTGGCGTCGTAGATCGAGCCGGGGCGCAGGCCGTCACCGAGGCTGAAGGCGACGTCGTAGGCCTTCATGATCTCGCAGATGTCCTCGAAGTGCGTGTAGAGGAAGCTTTCCTTGTGGTGCGCGAGGCACCACTTGGCGAGGATCGAGCCGCCACGCGAGACGATGCCGGTCATCCGGTTGGCGGTCATTGGCACGTAGGCCAGGCGCACGCCGGCGTGGATGGTGAAGTAGTCGACGCCTTGCTCAGCCTGCTCGATCAGCGTGTCGCGGAAGATTTCCCAGGTCAGTTCCTCGGCCTTGCCGCCGACCTTTTCCAGCGCCTGGTAGATCGGCACGGTGCCGATCGGTACCGGCGAGTTGCGGATGATCCACTCGCGCGTCTCGTGGATGTTTTTGCCGGTGGAGAGGTCCATCACCGTGTCGCCGCCCCAGCGGATCGCCCAGGTCATTTTTTCGACTTCTTCCTGGATCGACGAGCCGAGTGCCGAGTTGCCGATGTTGGCGTTGATCTTGGTCAGGAAGTTGCGGCCGATGATCATCGGCTCGGCTTCCGGGTGGTTGATGTTGGCCGGCAGCACGGCGCGGCCGCGGGCGATTTCGCTGCGCACGAACTCGGGGGTGATCTCGGCCGGGATCGAGGCGCCGAAGTTTTGTCCGGGGTGCTGGCGACCGAGCAGGGCGGCGAGTTTTTCACCCTTCGGGCCGCTGGCGCGTAGAGCGTCAAGGTAGACGCGGCGGTTGTTGTTCTCGCGGATGGCGACGTATTCCATCTCCGGCGTGATCAGCCCGCGCCGCGCATAGTGCATCTGACTGACGTTGGCGCCGGGCTTGGCGCGCAGGGGCTGGCGGTGCAGGCCGGGGAAGCGCAGTTCGTCGAGGCCCTTGTCGGCGGCGCGCTGGCGGCCGAATTCAGAGGAGAGGTCGGCGAGCTGTTCGGTATCGCCGCGCTCGGCGATCCAATTGGCGCGCACTGCGGGCAGCCCCTGGCGCACGTCGATACTGGCCTGTGGGTCGGTGTAGGGGCCGGAGCAGTCGTAGACGAAGATCGGCGGATTCTTCTCGCCGCCGAAGGCGGTCGGGGTGTCGGCCTGACTGATCTCGCGCATCGGCACGCGGATGTCCGGGCGCGAGCCTTCGACGTAGATCTTGCGCGAGTTGGGCAAGGGCTGGATGGCGGCGGCGTCAACGTGGGCGTCGGCCGCGACGAATTTGTCGGTGGCGTTCATGGCAAGTCCAGGCGGAGGAAACGGAAAGACGAAAGGAAAACCGGGGCGGGGCGATCAGCGCGTCGGCCAGAGTGCGTGGAAGTGATGCACCGGCCCGTGCCCGGCGGGCGAGCCGGCGACCGCCAGTTCGTCCGCCCGGGCAATGGCGCGGGCGAGCCAGGCGTGCGCCTCGCGCACCGTGCTCGGTACGTGGTCGCGTTGCGGTAGCAGGGCGGCGATCGCCGCCGAGTAGCTGCAGCCGGTACCGTGGGTGTGGCGCGTGGCGATGCGGCGGCTCGGCAGTTCGTACATCTTGTCGCCGTCGAAGAGGAGGTCGACGAGGTCGTCGCCGGGCAGGTGGCCGCCTTTGAGTAGCACCCAGCGTTCGTCCGAATGCGACAGCAGCTCACGCAGCTTTTCAGCGGCGCGCCGCATCTCGCGCACCGACTCCGGCGCGCGTTCGCGCAGCAGCACGCCGGCTTCGGGCAGGTTGGGGGTGATCAGCGTGGCGAGTGGAAAAATGGCTTCAAGCAAGAGGGCGATGGCGTCGTCGGCGAGCAGCGCATCGCCACTCTTGGCGATCATCACCGGGTCGAGCACGAGGTGGGGTAGCCGGCGGGTGTACAAGCCGTCGGCCACCGCGCGCACGACGCCAGCGTTGCCGAGCATGCCGATCTTGGCGCTGGCGATCGGCACGTCGTCGAACAGGGTGTCGAGCTGCAGGCGGATGAAGTCGTTGGGCGGCAGATGGACGCCGGTGACGGCGCGCGTATTTTGCGCGGTGAGCGCGGCGACGACGCCGCAACCGTAGACGCCAAGCGCCGAAAAGGCCTTCAGGTCGGCGAACAGTCCGGCGCCGCCGGACGGATCGATGCCGGCGATCGAAACGACGTTGGGGATCGCGCGGGGCGCGGATGACGGTGAAACGGAGTGGGTGATCATGGTTTTTCCCTACGACGGCATTACCCGTACAGGTTCAAAGGGACTCTCTCAGCCGCGCCGGATGGAAACCTGAGCGCAGCACCCCTGATGGAACTCGCCAGAAGGTACTGGATTTGGCCCTTCAAGGCAAGATTCGCCCGCTTTTGAGGCGTTCTTTCCGGGGCGGTTCCCGGGGGCGAAGAAAAATGACTAAAGTATTCGCAAGGATGTCCGTGAATCGTTCTATGGGTATGCAACACAAACTTTGGCGCGCGGGCTTTGCCCGCCGCGCCGTGCGATTGGCCGCGGTCGCTGCGCTGTCGGCGAGCGTGGGCGCGCAGGCGGCCGCATGGGTGGTCGTCGCCAGCGAACCGGGTAAGCGCGTGGAGGTCGATCGCGACAGCGTCGAGCAGGTGGGCGAAGGCACCACGGCGAGAGGGCGGGTGGTGCTCGACAAGCCGATCGTGGACCCGCGCACCTCCTCAGGCTACCGCATCATCGAAATCTTCAACCGCTTCGACTGCGCCGGGCGCACCTACGCGACGCTCAAGCGTGCCTACTACAAGGACGAGAACGATCTCGTCCGCCAGGAGGAAGTGCGGTCGCCCTTCGATATGCCGGTGCGCAGCGGCACGCCCGACGACCGGATGATGCGCGAAGTCTGCCGGCCGGCCGGGGTTGCGGCGGCGCCACCGACGACCGGACGGGCCATCGACAAGGTCAACGCGCTGGCGGCCGAACTGCGGCCGGCCAACGAAGCGATGGTCGAGCGGGCGGTGCAGAAGGAGCTCACCCGTGCCCGAGGGCGCACCCCGACGGCTTCACGGTCGGCCTCGGGGGCGCGTGAACCGGCGCCTGTGGCCTGGGCCTACAGCGGTCCGGGCGGGCCGGAGCACTGGGGCCGCTTGAAAGGCGAATACGCCCAGTGCAGCAATGGCTTCCGGCAGGCGCCGATCGACCTGCGCGAAGGCATCGCGGTCGATCTGGAACCGCCGCTGTTCGATTACCGGCCGGTCAGTTTCCGCGTTGAGGACCGAGGACGCTGGTTGCAGGTGTCACCCTTCGGCGGCGGCTTCTCGTTGCTCGGGCGCACCTATGCGTTGGAGAACGTCCGTTTCGTGCGGCCGGCCGAAACGCTGCTCTCGGGGCGGCAGGCTCCGCTGGAGGCGCAGCTGCTGCACCGTGCGGCGGACGGCAGCACGGCCATCGTCGCCGTGCTTTTCGACGCCGGGACGGAAAACCGCTTCGTGCAGGGCGCGCTCAACGACCTGCCGCTCGAACCCCTGGGCAGCGTCCAGCCGCCGGGGCGCGCGCTCGATCCGGGCGAACTGTTGCCGGCCGGGCGCCGTTATTACACTTTCCTGGGGTCGCTGAGCACGCCGCCGTGCAGTGAGGACGTGCTCTGGCTGGTGTTCAAAGAGGCGCAGCAGGTCTCGATCGAACAACTGGCCATCCTGCAGCGCCTCTATCCGGCCAACGCGCGGCCCGTCCAAGCGGCCAACGGCCGCATCGTGAAGGAGTCCAGGTAGGCGCGCGGTGGTACGATGCGCGCTCCTTGAGTCGTCGGGGCAGGGGATGCAAAGTCAGGACATAGTTTTTGTACCGGTGGACGAACTGCAGGTTGGGATGTACGTGCATCTTGACCTGAAATGGTTCGAGCATCCGTTCGCCTTCAATCACTTCAAGATCAAGGATGCCGAGCAGATCGCCGTGATCCGCAGCCTGGGCGTCGGGAAGGTGCGTTACGACCCGACCCGCAGCGATCGACGTCCTTCCGAGGCGGTGGCGGACGCTGTGGCGCCGGCCGCCGAGCCCCCGAGCGCCGCCGAGGCGGAGGCCCCTGCCGCGCCGCGCGAGCATCCGGCGCTGGCGGCGAAGCGGGTGCTGATCGAGAAGATCCGCGAGCAGCGCGAGGCTGCGGCCCGGATCGAGCATGTTTTCGTCGATACCGCACGCACGCTTCAGGGCATCGAGAAGAACCTGCTCGGCAACCCCGAACAGTCGGTGCGCCAGGCCAGCGAACTGGTCGAGCAGATCTCCGAATCGATCCTCTCCGCGCCCGAGCTTGCGATCCACGTCATGGGCGACAAGATTGGCGGTGAGGAGCTGTACTTCCACTCGCTCAACGTCACCATGCTTTCACTGATGGTGGCGCGCGACATCAAGCTGCCGCAGGAGGCGATGCAGGCGCTTGGCATGGGCGCGCTGTTCCACGACGTCGGGCGGCGGGAAATTCCGAACAAGATCCTGATGAAGCAGGAGCCGCTCACCCAGGCCGAGCAGAACTTTTACGCCCTGCATTGCCAGTACGGCGCCGAGATCGTCAAGGCGCTCGGCTTCGTCCCCGCCGCGCAGGCCATCGTCCAGCAGCACCATGAGCTGTTCGACGGCAGCGGCTATCCGCAGAAGCTCAAGGGCGACGCCATCCATCCGCTGGCGCGGATCGTGGCCATCGCCAACTACTACGACGAACTGTGCAACCCGAGCAATCTGGTCGACGCGCAGACGCCGCACGAGGCGCTGGCGACGATGTTCGCCAAGCTGCGCGGCAAGTTCGATCCCAAGCTGCTGCAGGTGTTCGTGCGTTGTCTGGGGGTGTATCCGCCCGGAACGATCGTGCAGCTTTCGAACGGTGGTCTGGGCATGGTGGCGACGATCAACACCGCCAAGCCGATGAAGCCGACACTGGTGCTCTACGACGCCAACATTCCGAAGGAAGAAGCGATCCTCGTCGACATGGGGCGCGAGGTCGAGGTCAATATCGCCCGCGCCCTGCGCCCGGCACAACTGCCGCGCGAAGTCTATAACTACCTGAGCCCGCGGCGGCAGGTGAGCTACTACTTCGACGTCGGCGGCCCAGGACTCGAGGCAGCGGGCGCATGACGCCCGTCGATGCCGGTCTGATCCGCCTGCTGCTCGATCATGCCGAGCAGATGATCCTGCTCGTCGAGCCGGACGGGCTGCAGGTTGTCCTTGCCAACCAAGTGGCGCAGCAACGCCTCGGCTACAGCGAGGACGAACTGCGTGCGCGCAGCATCCTCGACATCGAAAGCGCCTTGCAGGACGTGTTCTTCTGGGAAGAAGTGCGCGCCGGTAATTGCTCTCCGATCGAGGCCCAGGAAGGGCTTTACGCCTGCGCCGACGGGACGATGCTGACGGTGGAGAAGTCGGTGCGGCTGCTCGAGTACGCCGGCCAGCGCTTCCTGCTCGTGCAGGCGCGCGAGGTGCATGAGGAACGGCGGATCGAGGACGACCTTGCGAACACGAGCTCGCAGCTGCGGGCGACGCTGGAATCGACCGGCAACGGCATCCTGGTCATCGACTGGCAGGGCAATGTCGCAAGCATGAACCGGCTGTTCAGCCGGATGTGGGGCCTGCCGGAAGAGTTACTGCTGCGCGGGCACGACACCGAAATCGTCGATTACATCGTCGGCCAGGTCGAGGAAGGCGATCTGTTTCGCGCCCATCTGCGGCAGATCGTCGAGAGCCAGGACCGCTACGAAGAACTGCACCTGCGCGACGGGCGCGTCTTCGAATGCCGTTCCTTGCCGCAGTACCTCGACGAACGCATCATCGGCCGGGTTTACGGTTTCCACGACATCACCGAGCGCATCCGCATCGAACAGGATCTCGTCGCCGCGCGCGAGCGGGCCGAGGCCGCCAACCAGGCCAAGGCAGCCTTTCTGGCGATGATGTCGCACGAGATTCGCACGCCGATGAACGGCATTCTCGGCATGACCACGCTGTTGCTCGACGCCTCGCTCGAAGACGAGCAGCGGCGCCAGCTGGAGATCATCCGCTCGAGCGCCAGTTCGCTGCTGCGCATCATCAACGACATCCTCGATTTCTCGAAGATCGAAGCGCGCAAGCTCGAACTCGAGACGGTTGATTTCGACCTGCGCCGGACGCTTGAGGAACTCGCCGAGCTGTTCGCGTTGCTTGCCGCCGAACGCAGCCTGAGCTTCGAATGGCAGCTGGCGCCGGAGGTGCCGCAACGCTTGCGCGGCGACCCGGTGCGCCTGCGCCAGGTGCTGATCAACCTCGTCGGCAACGCGCTCAAGTTCACGGTGTCCGGCGGCATCCTGTTGCACGTCGGCCGTCAGCCCGACCGCGACGGAGGCATCGTGCTCGCTGTCGAAGTCAGCGACAGCGGGATCGGCATCGCCAGCGAGCACCTCGACAAGGTCTTCGCGCCTTTCGAACAGGCCGACTCGTCGACCACCCGCACCTTCGGCGGTACCGGCCTGGGGCTGACCATTGCCCGCCAGCTGGTCGAGTTGATGGGCGGGCGAATCAGCGTCAGCAGCGCGGTCGGCTGCGGCACGACCTTCTACTTCGAGGTCGTGCTCGCCCCCGGTACGCCCGAGCCCCTGGCCGTCGCCGCGCCGCGCGATCCGTCGTCGGCATCGGTGCCGGCAACCGGGGGCGCGTGGGGTGATCTGCGGGTGCTGATCGTCGAGGACAATCCGGTGAACATGCTGGTCGCCGTGGGCCTGCTCGGGAAACTCGGCATCCGCACGATCGACAAGGCTGGCGACGGTCTGGAAGCGGTTGAAAAAGCGCCGAACGGCGCCTACGACCTGATCCTGATGGACTGCCAGATGCCGCGCCTCGACGGCTACGCGGCGACCGCCCGGTTGCGCGCGGCCGGTGTGCGCACGCCGATCGTGGCAATGACCGCGCATGCGATGAGCGGCGACCGCGAGCGCTGCCTGGCAGCGGGCATGGACGAGTACGTCACCAAGCCGGTCGCGCTCGACGACCTGGCGGCCAGCCTCGGTCGGGCGCTGCGCGTGCCGCCGGCGCAGGCTGCCGGCCAGGTGGACGAGGCTCAGGCAGGGCGTCGCACGCCGGACGACAGCCAGTAGGCGAGCGCCGCGTAGAGTTCTTCCGGCGGGACGGGTTTGCCCAGAAAGGCGTTCATTCCCGCCTCGCGGCAACGGGCCTTGTCTTCGCTGAAAGCGTTGGCGGTCATCGCCAGAATCGGGGTGTGCGCGTGCTGCGGCAGCTGGCGAATGGCCTGCGCGGCGCCGAGACCGTCGAGAATCGGCATCTGCATGTCCATCAGGATCAGGGGGTAGGGGTGCTGGCGCGCCAAGGCCAGCGCCGCGGCCCCGTCGCCCGCCAGGTCGACCGTAAAGCCGGCGTCTTCGAGCATCATGCGCGTGATTTCCTGATTCACCGGCTCGTCTTCGGCGACGAGGATGCGCATGCCAGCGTAATTGCGGCGTAGCGCGGCTTCGGAGGGCGCTACGGTCGTGCTTGTCGGGCCGCTGATCTCCGGATATTTCCCCAATCGGGCGGTGAACCAGAAGCAGCTGCCCCGGCCGGGTTCGCTGTCGACCCCCGCGTCGCCGCCCATCAGCGTGGCGATTTTCTTGGTGATCGCCAGCCCCAGGCCCGTTCCGCCGTATTTTCGTGTCGTCGAGTTGTCCGCCTGCTCGAAACTGGCGAACAGGCGGGGCAGCGCCTCGGGGGCGATGCCAATGCCGGTGTCTTCAACTTCGAAGCGCAGCAGGACGGAATGCGCGTCTTCGTCGACGACTCCGCAACGCAGGATGATGTGGCCGGTGGTGGTGAATTTGATGGCGTTGCCGGCGTAATTGAGCAGCGCCTGTTGCAAGCGGGTGACGTCGCCTTCAAGCCAGCCGGCGGGGGTGTCGAGCTCGCAGTGCAGCGACAGGCCGCGATCGCGGGCACGTTCGCCGAGCATCGAGACGACGTTGGCGATCACGCTGTCGATGCGCAACGGACCTTCGTCGAGGATGAGCTTGCCGGCCTCGATCTTGGAGAGGTCGAGAATGTCGTTGAGGATGTCGAGCAGGTGGTGGCTGGCGGTGGATATCTTGTCGAGTTTGAGCGCCTGCTCGGCATCCTGGCTGCGTTTTCGCAATAGGTGGGTGAGCCCGATGATGGCGTTCAGCGGCGTCCGGATCTCGTGACTCATGTTGGCCAGGAAGGTGCTCTTGGCGCGGCTGTCGGCTTCGGCGCGGTCTTTCTCCTGCGCCAGGCGCTCGGTGTGTTCGCGTTCGTGAGTGACGTCTTCGATGATCGCCAGCAGGGTTCCGGGCGGGTGCGGCGGCCCCAGCATCTGGCCGGAAAAGCGGGCGCAGAAATGGCTGCCGTCGCGGCGAACGAAGCGTAGGTCGAGCATTTCGACACTGTCGATGCCGACGTTGGTGTAGATTTTTCGGCCGGATTGCTCGAATTCGGCCTCCGAGGCGTAGAAACGGCGGGTGCTGCCGCCGATCAGCTCCTGGTTGCTGTACCCGATCAGCTCTTCGAACTTCCGGTTGCAGCGCAGGACGACGCGGTCGCGGGAGACGACGATGCCGACCGGGGCGGCATTGAAGATCGTCTGCATTTCGCGGTTGAGTTCGGCGACTTCTTCGGTGCGAGCACGGACAAGCTTTTCCAGGTCGCCGCGGTAACGGTCGCGCTCCGCCTCAGCGGTTTTGAGCGGGGTGATGTCGTAACAGTGGCCGATGTAGCCGAGAAAGGCACCCGTGGTGCTGTAGCGCGGCGTACCGTCGTCCCGGATCCAGCGGTAGTCACCGTCGGCATGGCGTAGGCGGTATTCCATCGAGAAGGAGAGGCGCTGCGCGAACGCTTCGAGGAAGGTGCCCATACAGGCGCTGAGGTCGTCGGGGTGGACGCCGTCGGCCCAGCCGTTACCGAGCTCCTGCTCAAGCCGTCGGCCGGTGAAGCGCAGCCAGGGATCGTTGAAGTAGTTGCACAGGCCGTCGGTGTCCGAGGTCCAGATCAGCGCCGTGCCGTTGTTGGCCAGAGTGCGGAAATGCTGTTCGCTTTCGGCGAGCCGGTGCTGGACGCGCTGCGCAAACCGGATGACGAAGACGGACATCGGCAGCCAGCCGAGCAGAATGCCGAGCGCGACGAGCAGCGCGAAACGGGCTTCCGGCCACCAGCGTTGTTCGAGGACTTCGAGCGGCGAATAGACGATGCGCACTTCGAGTCCGGTACCGCTGACCGGAGTGCCGACGCTGGCTGGCGTGTCACCGCGTTCCCCCATCAGCCAACGCACGAGGTCGACGCTGCCAGGGGTCGCCTTCGGTTGCGCGAGCGCGGCGATTTCGAGGGAGTGGGCGTGTGCGTCGACGAAGCGCAGGCGGGCGTCTTGGCCGAGTGCATCGAAATCCTGGCCGAGGAGGTGGGTGAACAGGTCGGGGAAGAGGATCAGCCAGAAGCTGCGCTGGCCGTCGCCGAGCGGTCGGGAGTGGATGATGGCGTCGGCACCGGGGCATTGCGCTTCGGGCGCGTGCGGGAACACGAAGGCGGTCGCCGCAGCGAGTTCTGGTGCATGACGGGCGAGCGACGGGCAGTAGTCGGCGAGCGCCACCGGCGACGCGACGCCGCTGGCCGAGGCCAGCAAACGGCCGTCACGGTCGAGGAACAGCAGTTCGCTGCTCCTGGGCAAGAGTTGTCGGTAACGGCGCAGCAGATCCTGCAGTTCTTTCTGCCGTTCCGGAAGCGACTGGTGCCGTTCGAGTTGGGTCTCGAGCTGCGCCAGGACGACCTCGGCATTGGCGATCTGGTCACCGAGCAGCAAGGCTTGTTCGCGCACATTGTTTTCCGCATCGCGTTGCGCTCGGAGCAAGGTGTTGTTCCAGGTTTCCTGGAGGAACAGTGCCGCGCCTCCGAGGGTGCTGAGGACCACAGCCAGGCTGAAGACATAGAGGATGCGGGTGGGGGTTGTGCTGGTCTGGGGCATGGGGAGGTCAGCGCAGTTCGCGCACCTGTCGGTAGACGAGTTCGCCCTCGTTCCCTGCGAGCAGGCGCGCCAGCCCGGAGAGGGCGCGCTCGACGCCGCGTGGATTGAAATCGATCAGGGTCATGCCACCTTCCTCGACCAGCCAGCGGACGTCTGCCTCCTGTTCGGCCAGTGCCTGGCGTGTGGCCCAGGCACTGGCCTCGCGGGCGGCGCGCCGCAACTGCCGGTGGGCGTCCGCGGACAGCTTCTTCCAGGCGCGGTCGGCGCACAGGAGCAGTTGCGGCTGCGGCTGATGGTTGGTGCGCATCAGGTATTTCTGGTGTTCGTAAAGGCGCTCGCTGCGGATCAGGGCCGGTGGATTTTCCTGTGCGTCGACTTGGCCGCGACGCAGCGCCGTCGGCAGCTCGGTGATCGGGATTTGGCGCGGATGGGCACCGAGGGCCAGCCAGGCGGCGCTGACGGTGTCGTCCTGCGGCAGGCGCAGCTTCAGTCCGTGCAGTTCACGCAAGCTGTGGATCGGGGCGTTGGCGGTCAGCATCCGGGGGCCGAGGTAGTGCCAGGAGAGCAGTTCAAGACCTTCGTCGCGCAGATGCTGCAGGACATGTTCGCCAAGTGGTCCGTCGAGGATGCTCAAGGCATGCTCAGGGCCGCTGTAGAGAAAAGGCAGGCCGAGAATGCGATAACGGTCACTGCCGGTATCGCTGAATACGGCGAGGTCGGAAAGGACACAGTCGATCTGGCCGCGTCTCAGGCGGGCGAGGTTGTCGCCCTCTTCACCGGAGGGGCCGCGCTGGATGACAATGCGCAGGGCCTGCTGCGGCTTGTCGGCCGCGGATTTTGTGAATTCGGCGAACTTGGCGGCGGTACGGTCGGGCAGGCTGCCGGGCGCGAAATTATGCGCCAGACTCAGTGCCGGCGAGGCGGATGCAGACACGGACACCGCCAAAGCGAGGGCGGAAAAAGCGGCGCAGAGGGCCGCGAAGCGGGTGGCGAAATGGATGGCGAAAGGCAGGCGGGATCGGCGCATACGCCCTCCCAGGTCGGTTCCGGGGAAAACGCTTTCAGTATGGACGCGCGTACGCGCTTGTCCATCCGTTTTTCCGCGGAGCGCCCGTGATGCCTGTCGTCAGGCGTGCGCCGGCTTACGGGTAGAAAACGAAGAGGCGGTAGCCGGCGGCGGCGACGCCTTGTCCATCCAGCCACAGGCGGATGGCGACGTCGCTCTGGGGCGGGAATGTGGCGTCGGCCGGCAGGCCGCCGGGAAGGTAGTCGGCAGGCTGGAAAACCTTGCGTACCAGCGGGCTGTCGCCGGTGTCGGTCAGGGTCAGCTCGAGCGCCGGGAAATCCTGTCCGTAGGCGGCGCGGTTGCGTACCGTGGCGCTGAGGACGAGCAGGTTACCGCGGGCGCTGTCGGTCTGCAGGTCAGAGGTTTCGATGCTGATCTGCTCGCTATGGCGCGGCAGGGGCAGCGTGCTGCCGAAACTTTCGCTGAGGGTGGCGAGCAGCGGGCGCAGGCTGGGCTGCCAAGCGGCGAGTTCGCCCCGGTAGTGGTAGGCCAATTGCCCGGCGAGGAGCAGCGCGAGGGCGATGCCGGCAAACGCGAACGGCCCGCGGCCGGTTTTTTCCGGGGGCAAGGTGAGCGGGGTGGTCATTACCCCTTCGGTCCATTTGCTGTAGCCAGGGATCTCGGTGGTCTCGCGCGGCAGGATGAGTCCGGTGGCCTTGCCGAGGGCCTGAGCCTGGCTGGGGGTCAGGGCCGGGGCGTCGGTCTGCGGTTCGCCAGCGGCGTCCGTTGCTTGCGGTGCGGGGGCGTGAGGGGGGGCAACGATGGCCGCGCTATCAACGTCTGTGGGGAGGGGCGCTGCCTGCAACGTGTCGTGGGCGGGGACCGTCTCGGTGATTTCGTCGTGTGCTGTGACGGCTGGCGTCGGCGCGGGGCCTTCGGCAGCGGGCGAGGATTCCTCTGCCAACGGCAGGAAATGCAATTCGGCGGGCGCACGCGTCGGTGCGACCGGCGCGGCAACCGGTTCGTCGCCCGGCGGCATGGCGTTGTTTGACTGTGGCGCATCCAGCGGCGCGGTGGGCAGCGCCTCGAGCAACGAGTCGAGGGCGTTGAAGGCCGTCTGGCACTGTCCGCAGCGCACGTTGCCGGCGCGGGCCTTGAGCTGCTCCGGGGTGACCCGGAAGACGGTCTGGCACTCGGGGCAGCGGGTTTGCATCGCTTAGTCGGGCTTGACGCCGGAGAGGCAGACCCAGCCGTCGCGGGTGTCGGCGACGGCGAGCGGAAGATAAGGGGCGTAACAGGCGATCAGATCGTCGGCCTGTTCGGCAAGAATGCCCGAGAGCGCCAGGCGGCCGCCCGCACGGACGTGGCCGCAGATGGCCGGGGCCAGGGCTTTGAGCGGGTTGGACAGGATGTTGGCGACCACGATGTCGAATTGTCCCTCGATGGCGTGCGCGGAATCGGCGAAATGAGCCTGCACAGCGTTGCGTTCGGCATTGTACTCCGCGGCGACGATGGCTTGCGGGTCGATGTCGACGCCTGAAACGGGGGCGGCGCCCAGTTTCGCGGCCGCGATGGCCAGGATGCCCGAGCCGCACCCATAGTCGAGCAGCGATGGCTTCGTCTCGCCGCCTTGCACGGTGCGGTCAAGCCATTCCAGGCACAGGCGGGTGGTCGGGTGCGAGCCGGTGCCGAAGGCCATGCCGGGATCGAGGACGATGACGATGGCTTCGGGGTCGGGGGCTTCGTGCCACGAGGGGACAATCCACAGCCGTCCGGAAACGCGGATCGGTTCGAACTGTGCCTGAGTGAGTTGCACCCAGTTCTGTTCCTCGACCGGGGTGGTCGTGTAACTGGGCAGCGCCGTGAGTCCGGCGAGCGGTGCGCAGGCCGCGAGAAGTTCGTCGACGTCGGTTCCGGGCTCGAGCAGGGCGACGACCCGCGAGCGGTCCCAGCCCGGCGTGGTGACCGAGCCGGGTTCGCCGAACTGCGGTTTTTCGTCCGGCGTGCCGGCGTCGGCGTCCTCGATGCTTGCCGACAGGGCGCCGGCATCCATTAATGCGTCGGCTAGGGCTTCGGCGTGGGCGCAGTCGGTGTCGATGGAAAGGGAAATCCAGCTCATGCGGGGTGTTCGCTTGCGTTAGTCGTTTTTCTTGACTTCATGGTACGCCGCAATCTTCTTCTCCAGATAATGGATGTTGGTTCCGCCCTTGATGAAGCCGGCGTCGTACATCAGTTCCTGGTGCAGTGCGATGTTGGTCTTGATGCCCTCGATGCTCATCTCCGAGAGGGCGATGCGCATACGGCGAATGGCTTGCTCGCGGGTGTCGCCGTAGGCGATGACCTTGGCGACCATCGAATCGTAGTGCGGCGGCACGGTGTAGCCCTGATAGATGTGCGAATCGACCCGGATGCCGGGGCCGCCGGGCGGGTGATAAGCGGTGATCTTGCCGGGACAAGGCACGAACGTGTAGGGATCTTCGGCGTTGATGCGGCATTCGATCGCGTGCCCGCGGAACTCGACGTCGCGCTGGCGATAGCGCAACTTCTCGCCTGCCGCGATGCGGATTTGTTCCTGAACGAGGTCGAGGCCGCTGATCATCTCGCTTACCGGGTGCTCGACCTGGATGCGGGTGTTCATCTCGATGAAGTAGAACTCGCCGTCCTCGTAGAGGAATTCGAAGGTGCCTGCACCACGGTAGCCGATCTTGCGGCAGGCTTCGGCACAGCGTTCGCCGATGCGCACGATGTGCCGGTTGGGGATGCCGGGGGCTGGCGCTTCCTCGATGATCTTCTGGTGGCGGCGCTGCATCGAGCAGTCGCGTTCGCCGACGTGAATGGCGTTGCGGTGGCTGTCGGCGAGAACCTGGATTTCCACGTGGCGCGGATTTTCCAGGTATTTCTCCATGTAGACCTCGGCGTTGCCGAAGAAGCTCTGAGCCTCGGAACGCGTCAGGGTGACGGCATTGAGCAATGCCGCTTCGGTATGCACCACACGCATGCCGCGTCCGCCGCCGCCGCCGGCCGCCTTGATGATCACCGGGTAGCCGATTGTGCGGGCAATTTTCAGGATTTCGCGGGGATCTTCGGGTAACGCGCCGTCTGAGCCCGGAACGCACGGCACGCCGGAGGCCTTCATCGCGGCCTTGGCCGCGACCTTGTCGCCCATCATGCGGATCGTTTCCGGGCGCGGACCGATGAAGACGAAGCCGGAGGCTTCGACGCGCTCGGCGAAGTCGGCGTTTTCGGAGAGGAAGCCGTAACCCGGGTGAATGGCCTGGGCGTCGGCGACTTCGGCGGCCGAAATGATGGCCGGGATGTTGAGGTAGCTCTGGCTCGACGGCGCGGGGCCGATGCATACCGACTCGTCAGCCAGGCGGACATATTTTGCGTCGCGGTCAGCTTCGGAATGCACGACGACGGTGCGGATGCCGAGTTCGCGGCAGGCGCGCTGGATGCGCAACGCGATCTCGCCGCGGTTGGCGATGAGAACCTTGCCGAACATGGCGCGCTCCTTAGCCGACGATGAACAGCGGTTCGCCGTATTCGACCGGTTGGCCGTTGTCGACCAGGATGGCCTTGATCGTACCGGCGTATTCGGTCTCGATTTCGTTGAGCAGTTTCATGGCTTCGACGATGCACAGCGTGTCGCCGGCCTTGACCGTGCTGCCGATTTCGACGAAGGGGTCGGAACCGGGGCTGGCGGCGCGGTAGAACGTGCCCACCATCGGCGACTTGACCACCTGGCCGGCGGGCAGGTCGTCGTCTTCCTCGGGGTCATCGTCGAGATCGACGCTGCTGCGCTTGGGTTGCGGCACCCCTGCTGGTGCGCCGGCAGGGAGAACATAGGTCGGCGTTGCGGCGACACCGCTTTGCTTGACGATGCGGACTTTTTCCTCGCCCTCGGTCACTTCGAGTTCGGTGATGCCGGATTCCTCGACGAGGTCGATCAGTTTCTTGAGTTTACGCAAATCCATGCGGGTCTCCTTGCAAATACAGGGGCCGACCGGGGTCGGCGGGCGGACGGTGCGCTCAGTCCTGGCCGAGGCGGCCGAGGGCGTATTCGAGCGCGAGCAGGTAGCCTTCGCTGCCGAGGCCGCTGATCACGCCGACCGCCAAATCGGAAAAATACGAATGCTGGCGGAAGGGTTCGCGGGCGTGCACGTTGGAGAGGTGCACCTCGACGAAGGGAATGGCGACGGCGGCCAGTGCGTCGCGCAGGGCAACGCTGGTGTGCGTGTAAGCCGCCGGGTTGATGAGGATGAAGCGCACGCCTTGCTCGCGTGCGGCATGCACGCGTTCGATCAGAGCGCCCTCGTGGTTGCTCTGGAAAGCCTCGAGGTCGACGTTTGCTGAAGCAGCCCGTTGGGCGAGCGCCAGGTTGATGTCGGCCAAGGTGGTGAGCCCGTAGTGTTTGGGTTCGCGCGTCCCCAGCAGGTTGAGGTTGGGGCCGTGGAGAACCAGCAAACGCGGGCGTTCCGGGTTCGAATGGGGGGGCGAAGATGAGTCTTTGCGCGTCTTCATGGCGGCCAGTTTGCAACATTTGCCAGCATTTTGTCTACTTGCCTGGGGTTTTTGGCCGGTTTTCGTCGGGTGGTGTCGCCTGCGCCGCTTCCCAGGTTGCGCGCAAGGTTTCGAAGGGGACTCGCCCGGCGTGCTGGAGGAGGATTTCTCCCTTGCGATCAATGATTAGCGTGTAGGGGAGGGCCTGCGCGGGGTTTCCCAGCAGGGGCAGGAGCGCGAGTCCTTCTGCTTCTCCCAGGAGTAGCGGGTAGGTGGCGCCAGCCTCTAGTGCGATTTTCTGTGATTTGTCTGCAAGATCGACGGAGATTCCGATGATTTGTCCGTTTTTTAGGGTGTTTCCCCGGTGTAGTCGGGCGAGGTCGGGAATTTCGGCTCGGCAGGGCGGGCACCAGCTGGCCCAGAAATTGATGAGCAGAGGTGTCGCGTGCCATTGTTTCAGGACTTGGGGCTCCCCATTCTGATCGCGAAAACGGCTGGCGAACAAACGTTCGGTGATTTCGGGAGAGAGGCGTTGCAAGGGGACGAGGAGGGGCCGGGATGTTGGCACGTTCCCGTTCAGGTAAGTGCCGCCAAAGAACGCGCCGGCGCCCAAGGCCGCCAGCAGGGCGAGAGCGGCAAAAGCGAGGCGCGGGTTCATGCTTCGTCGGGCACTGTGTCGAGCAAGCGGCGCAACTCGGCCAGGCGGGCGCGTGGACGCGGCCGGCCATCGTGTCCGCGGACGACGCGTCGTTCCTCGTCGCGTGGGTAAATCACAAGATTTGCCACGGTGTCGCCGATGGGCAGGCTCAGGACGGTTTCGGCGCGCGGCGTGCGTGGAGGGCTATGGCTGAATTCGATGTGCCGATTAAGGAGGAAAATTTCGACGTCCTTGGCGCTGTCGGGATAGAGCTGAATGTCGATTTCAGCGTGCCGGCCGGCGCTGCCGTCGAGTACGGCGCCGGCGACATAAGCATTGAATGGTTCGACAAGTTCGAGAATTTTGCAGGCTTTTTGCCGAAGATCGCTCAGATTTTCTTTGTGTTCGGTGGCGTTGAACAGTCGGAGTTGCACCCGTACTTCGTCTTCAAGTTCGGCGTCGTCGGGTAAGTGTTTGTTGCTCAGTCCCAGTTGCTGGGCAGCCTTGAGCTTGGCTTGGGCGTAGTCGTTGACGCCGTCTTCGGCGATCATGCGCGCCGCCAGCGCCGCGATGCGGCGGCGCAGATCGTCGCGTTCAGAGGGGGCTGTGGGCATGGCGGCGGCTTTCGGCGGCGGTCTCAGGCAGGCGCAAGGTACAATGTGGCAAGGCCGGGTTCGGAGCATGTTCTGAGGTTCCGGCATTTTTTATTCTAGCGTGGACGTTTTCATGCACATTCATATCCTCGGAATCTGCGGTACTTTCATGGGCGGCGTGGCCCAGTTGGCCCGTGCGGCCGGACATCGTGTCACCGGTTGCGACAGCGGGGTCTACCCGCCGATGAGTACCCAGCTCGAAGCGGCCGGGATCGAGTTGATTGAGGGCTATGGGCCCGAACAGTTGGAATTGGCGGCCGATTGCTACGTGGTCGGCAACGCCATCTCGCGTGGCAACCCACTTCTCGAAGAGATTCTCGACCGCGGCCTGTCCTATGTTTCTGGGCCGCAATGGCTCGCCGATCATGTGTTGGCTGGGCGCTGGGTCTTGGCCGTGGCGGGAACGCACGGCAAGACGACGACCGCATCCATGCTGGCCTGGATTCTTGAGGACGCCGGAATGAGCCCGGGCTTCCTGATCGGCGGCGTGCCGATGAATTTCGGCGTTTCGGCGCGTTTGGCGGGCGAACTCGACCCGACTTCGCCGTTCTTCGTCATCGAGGCCGACGAGTACGACACCGCTTTTTGCGACAAGCGTTCCAAATTCGTGCATTACCGCCCGCGCACTGCGGTGTTGAACAATCTTGAATTCGATCATGCGGACATCTTCGCTGATCTGGCGTCGATCGAGACGCAGTTCCATCATTTGGTGCGGACGATACCAGCGTCCGGGCAGGTGGTCGTCAATGCGGCAGAAGCCAGTCTCGGGCGTGTTCTGGCACGCGGTTGCTGGTCCGCCGTCGAGCGTTTCAACGCAGTTGATGCTTGGCGCGTCGACGGCGACGATGCCGAGGGTACGCTCGTTCTGTCCCGGGCCGGCGAAGTCTTGGCTCGGTCGCAATGGGCGCTCAGCGGCGAGCACAACCGTGCCAATGCTGCCGCGGCCATCGTTGCCGCACGGCATGTCGGCGTCCGCCCGGAACAAGCGCTCGATTCGCTGTCCCGTTTCGCTAACGTTAAACGTCGTCTCGAGTTGCGCGGCACGGTGGGCGGAGTGCGTGTTTACGATGATTTTGCCCACCACCCGACGGCGATCGCTACGACCTTGGCCGGTCTCCGGCGGCGAATGCATGGCGAAGGCGACGCCGGCCGGATTCTGGCGGTGCTCGAGCCGCGTTCGAACACCATGAAGCTCGGGGTGATGAAGGCGCAGCTGCCGAGCAGCCTGTCCGCTGCCGACCGGGTGTTCTGTTACGGTGCCAACCTGGGCTGGGATGCCGCCGAAGCCCTGGCCCCACTTGGTCAGGTGGCGACCGTCGAGGAAAATTTCGAACGTTTGGTTGCGCAGATTGCCGCTGAGGCCCGTCCAGGAGACGCTATTCTGGTGATGAGCAACGGTGGTTTTGGCGGCTTGCATGAACGTTTGCTGACGGCTTTGGCGAGTTCCTGATTCGCCGCTGGATCATGTCCTGTGCATGCATTGAGCATGTTCAGGCCGAGTGCTAAGCTGTCCTCTCCGAGTGAAGTTGTTTTTTAATTACAAGGAGGGTGGAATGAACAAAATGTTGCGAACAGCAGTTTTGGTCACGGGCCTGTTGCTCTCGGCACCGTCAGGTCTCGTCTTGGCGGCGGATGCCGTGGACGGCGCCGTTTATGTCGGGAAGGACCGGGTGTACATCGATCCGGCGAAATTCGACTCAACGCGTTACATGTCGCCGCCGCCTGTGGGTCTGGAGGCCGAGGAGGACATGCTGGCCGTGGTGCGCTGGCAGGATAAGCGTACGGCCGCGATGGCCGCGCAGACCGTGATCGATTCCGAGCAAAGCGTCTTTGTCTTCGCGGATGTGGTCGGCGAGAAGTTTTCCGCGGCCAACTTTCCCACGGCACGCAAGTTCTTCCGCGCGGTTTACCGCACCGAGAGCCACCTCAACAAGCAGGGCAAGGAGCGTTGGGCCCGTCTGCGTCCGCCCGGGCAGAACGACCAGATCAAGCCGGTCAGCCGTTTTGCCAACCAGGGCTCGTACCCGAGCGGGCATGCCGCTTTCGGCTGGCTCACCGGTATCGTTCTGGCCGACATGATTCCGGAGAAGCGCGACGAGATCATGGCGCGGGCTCGTGCCTTTGGTCTTAACCGCATCATCGGCGGCGCGCATTTCCCGAGCGACGTCGAGGCCGGGCGTATCCTGGCGGTCGCGTGTGCGGTTGAAATGCGCAACAACCCGGCCTTCCTGGCCGATTTTGCCGAGGCAAAGCGCGAGGTTCGCGCCGGTCTCGGTCTGCCGCAGTAAACCTCGACGGCGGGGGGCGCTGGGGCGCTGCTCGCCGTCGGTGGCCATCCGATCTGCCTCGTCCGGTGCTCCGGACGAGGTTTTTTTTCGCTGCGGCTCAGCTGCAGCAAACGGGGTGTGGGTTAGTTCAGCCCGAGAAGTTCGCGGTGGATCTTGAGCACCGCCTTGCGGAATGGCGCCGAGCCTTCGCCTTCCACGGCGAGGCAGGGGCGGTGCAGCTCTCCCGGCAGAAAAACGATGTAATCGCCTGGTGCGACATCGATGAAAGCTTCGTTTTCCGGGTCCGGGTAAAAGGCGAGGTCGCGTTCGGCAAGTTGGTCGTCGCATGCGGCGAGGCCGGGCTGCGCCAGGGAGAAGCCGAAGCATTCGCGCGCGCCCAGCGGAAGCTGAATGTCGGCGTAGGTGGCGTGGGCTTCGATCCGGCTGTCCTCAATGGCGCGCGGGGTGGCGTCCTGGATGAGAACGAAGAGGCGGTCCCCTTCGAGTTCATGACGGCCATTGGGGAGCGTGGCCAGATCCAAGGCGTTGAGGGCATCGAGGGCACGTACGATGGCTGCGGGAAGGCAGGCACGTTGGACGGGCAGGTCAGCAAGGCGGCCGATGAACATGGGGCGACTCCAAATAGGCGGCATCTTACCCGGGCGTAGCCTCGTCGTTAAGGGCGCCGGCCGGCCTCACGGTTCGGCGATCCGACGCATGCTTTCGTTGTGAGCCAGGAAATCGGCCAATGCCCGGACTTTGGCGGAGAGGTGTCGCCGTGTCGGATATACCGCATGGATCGCTAAGGTCTGCCGCGGCAGCATGGGCAACACGCGGGTGAGAACACTGCGCTCAATCAGCGGCCCGAGAATGAAGCACGGGGCGCGGGTGATGCCGCTGCCGGCGACGGCCATTTCGGCGAGCAGGGCGCCGTTGTTGGCGTTGATCCGCCCGGCAATGCGGACCTGGCGCTCCTCTCCGCCGGGCTCGGCGAACGACCAATGATTGCCGTTGCGCTCGTGACTGTAGGTGAGGCAGTCGTGGCGGCTCAGGTCGTCAAGTGTCTGAGGAGTTCCGGCCCGGGCCAGGTAATCGGGTGAGGCCGCGAGCAGGAGTTCGGTTTCGGCGATCCGACGGGCAACGAGGTTGTCGCTGCCGATGCGTCCGATGCGGATGGCCATGTCGATGCCCTCCTCGGTGAGGTCGACGAGGTGATCCGAAAGCACGAGGTCGAGTGTGAGTTGTGGGTGCTGGCGAGAGAATTCGGCCAGCGCTGGCGCGAGGCGCAGCGTGGCCAGGGCAATCGGCGCGGTGATGCGCAGGCGGCCGTGCGGGCGCAGCGCGGTGCCGCTGGCCAAGGCATCGGCTTCCTCCAGGTCCGCCAGAAGCTGGGTACAGCGCTCGTAGTAAGCCAGTCCTTCGTCGCTCGGGCGCATGCGGCGGGTGGTGCGGTGTAGCAGGCGCACTCCGAGCTGGGTTTCGAGCTGGGCCACATGGCGTGAAACCGCAGTGGTCGATAGACCGAGACGATCGGCCGCCAGGGCGAAACCACCGGCTTCGACGACGGCACAGAACACCCGCAGGGCATCGAGTTTGTCCATGATTGTCCCGAATAAAGAAATAATATTTGTATTTTAATCGCATTTATCCCGTTCTTTCGGAGGTCTAGACTGCATTCAACCCGACACACGGGCTTCTGGCTTTCGCCATTCCCCAAACGAAAGAAAAAGGAAATGCACATGTCTTCGATCGCTTCGTCTTCTGCCCGCGCGGCTGTTGCGCTTACTCCGACCCGGCTGGGCGCGGATAAAACCGTTCCATATGGGATCGCCCTGCTGCGCTTGGCGCTCGGCGTCCTTTTGCTCGCCCACGGGGGGCTGAAATTCCTGGTTTTCACGCTTGCGGGTACGGCGGGTTTCTTTGCCTCGGTCGGATTTCCGGCGTGGATGGCCTACGTTGTCGCACCGGCGGAAGTCCTCGCCGGGCTGGCGTTGATCGTCGGTTTCCAGACGCGGCGTGTAGCCCTGCTGACGTTGCCAATCCTGCTCGGTGCCCTGAGCGTGCATCTGGGCAACGGCTGGGTGTTCAGTTCACCCAACGGAGGGTGGGAATTCCCGGCCTTCTTGGCGGTCGCAAGTCTGGCTCAAGCCCTGCTCGGGAGCGGTGCGCTGTCCCTGGACGCTTTGCGCGGCGCGTCCCGCTGAAACGAATCCGGTCCGTCCGGCAACACGGGGTTCCCGCCCCACATTTTCAAGGAGCTTTGCATGAAACTCTACTACTCGCCTCTGGCCTGTTCTCTGTCTCCGCACATCGTGTTGCGCGAGGCTGGATTGCCGTTCGAACTTGTGCGCGTCGACCTCAAGACGCATACCGTTGCCAGCGACGGTCGCGATTTCCGGGCGATTCATCCCAAAGGGTATGTACCCTTGCTTGAGCTGGACGACGGGCAGTTGTTGAGCGAAGGTCCCGCCATCGTGCAGTATCTTGCCGACCGGGTACCCGAGCGCCAGTTGGCGCCAGCCAACGGCACGCTGGCGCGCTACCGCTTGCAGGAGTGGCTCGGTTACATCAACTCTGAGTTGCATAAGGGGTTCTCTCCGCTGTTCAAGCCCGGCCAGAGCGAAGACGCTAAGAATGCAGCCCGCGAACAACTCGGCCTGCGCCTCGATTTCATCGCGGCGCAACTGGGCGAGAAGCCTTTCCTGCTTGGCGAGACGTTTTCGATTGCCGATGCTTATCTTTTTGTCATCATCAACTGGGGGCAATGGGTTGGCATCGACCTCGCCCGTTGGCCAAGGCTTGCCGCCTTCCATGCCCGCGTTGCCGCGCGCGATTCGGTACGCGCTGCCATCGAAGCCGAGCAGGCGAAGTAGGCACTTACAAAAGGTGATGCTGTGAGTTCCAGTCAGCCCGTTCTCTTCGTTTCGCACGGTTCGCCGCTCAGTGCGCTGGGGGGTGACGGCCTGAGCACGGTTTGGACAGCGTTGGCGGCGCGTTTGTCGAGACCGGCGGCGATCCTCGCCGTCAGTGCGCACTGGGAAAGCGGCGTGCCGCTCTTGGGCGGCGATGCCCAGCCGGAGACGATCCACGACTTTGGCGGTTTCCCGGCGGCGCTGCGTCGTCTCGAGTATCCGGCGCCAGGGGCGCCGGATCTGGCGCGACACCTGTGCGAGCGGCTGAGCGGGACGGGCCTGGTGGCCGGCGTCGATGGCGCGCGTGGGCTCGATCACGGCATTTGGGTGCCCTTGTTGCACCTCTTTCCCGCGGCCGATGTCCCTGTCGTGCCGCTGGCTGTCCAGCCTGCGCTCGGCGCGCGTCACCATTTCGCACTCGGCAAGGCCTTGCTCGGCCTTGCCGAGGAGAACATCCTGATCCTCGCCTCGGGACACCTGACGCATAACCTGAACGACTTCTTCTTCAGGCGCGGTGCCGGGCCCTCTCCTGGCTCCGTTGCTTTTCGGGACTGGGCGCACGCCGAGTTGATGGGCGGTGCGGCCGAACGCCTTCTGGACTGGGAAAGTGCGCCGGGGGCGACGCAAGCGCATCCGACACCGGAACACCTGATGCCCCTGTTCGTCGCCCTGGGGGCAGCCGGACGCGGGTATGCCACGGAAGCGCTCGGCGGCGGTTGGGTTGGCGGCGCGTTGGCGGCCGATAATTACCTCTTTACGCCGGCGTGAACCGCTGAAAACGACGACGCGCCGGCAAGCGGCGCGTCGGTGGGGTTAATGGTGGTACAGGCGCTAGGCGGCGAGCGGTGCCAGCGCGGCGCGCATCTTCTGCATCGCCTTGGTCTCGATCTGGCGGATGCGCTCGGCCGAAACGCCAAACTCGGCGGCCAGTTCGTGCAGCGTGGCCGGATCGTCGCAGAGCCAGCGTGCCTCGACGATGCGACGGCTGCGTTCATCCAGCCCCGCGAGCGCGGTGCTCAGCCCTTCGCTCTGCAGGTGGTCGCGGGCGCGCGACTCGAGCACACGGGTCGGTTCGCTGCGGTTGTCCTCAAGGTAGGTGATCGGGGCAAAGGCCTCGTCTTCGTCGCCATTGGCTTCCAGCGCCAGATCGTGGCCGCCGAGACGGGTTTCCATCTCGACCACGTCTTCCGGCTTGACCGAAAGCTGGTGCGCCACGTCGGCGACTTGCGCCGGCGTCAACGTCTCGCTACCCGGCTTGAGACTGCGCAGGTTGAAGAACAGCTTGCGCTGCGCTTTGGTGGTGGCCACCTTCACCAAACGCCAGTTCTTGAGGATGTATTCGTGAATTTCGGCCTTGATCCAGTGCATGGCAAAGGACACCAGGCGCACGCCACGTGACGGATCGAAGCGCTTGACCGCCTTCATCAGGCCGATGTTGCCTTCCTGGATCAGGTCTGCGTGCGGCAGGCCGTAGCCCAGGTAGCCGCGGGCGATGGAGATCACCAACCGCAGATGGGAAAGCACCAACTGACGCGCTGCGTCCCGATCCTCGTTCTCGCGGAAACGCGTCGCCAGGCGAAACTCCTCCTCCTCGGTGAGGATGGGGAACTGCTTTGCGGCCTGAATGTAGGCGTCGATGTTGCCTACGGCAGAGATCGTGGGAAAAGCCAGGGCTTGCGTCATTGGTTTGTTTCACCTCCGGTATGGACGGGTAATCGGTTGACTGCAAAACGATTTTAGCACTCTGCTTCTGAGAGTGCTAAACACAAGGGAAGTTTCGTGTATCGGTTTGTAATCCTGACAATTAAAGTCGAAAACTGGTCATTAAAGTCGCAAACTCGGCAATATAGTCGAAAACTCCCGGTAGCCAGGATGGCCGAGGGCGCGGCTGAAGTGCTCAGTGATCTCGACTTGTAACTCGAACCGAAACAAGGAGTGATCGTGCTGACGAAGGCTGAAAGAAGAACGAGGATTCTTCGCGCCGCGGAGATCTTCCGCCGCCATGGAGTGACACAGGACGAGGTGGGGGGCGTTGTTGGGGCGAGCCAACCTCATGTTAGTCGGGTGCTACAGGGAAATCTTTCGCGCGCGACTAGACTGTCGGAAGAAATTTGCCTCTATGCGGAGCGCCTTGAAGATGGCGGCGTGACCTTGGACGCTGTGCGTTCCAATGACGATCTTATCGAGGCGCTTCGCGTGACTTGGGATGGCACCTCTGCACACGCTCGGGCTCTGGCATCGGTTATCCGGTCGCTGGCGGTCCTTAAACGATAGGGCGGTCGAAGACGGCGGGATCTCGGCCAAAGCGGCCGTTTGCGTTGGAGACAACGGGCGACTGGTGTAGAACTGCTTCCCGACGCTGGCTCCGGTTTTGTGTGAGATGACTGCGCTTTGACAATGCCGCGGGTCACAACCAACTTCAAGCGCAGAGATGACAAAGGGGCGCTGATGATTATTGAAGTTCACTTCCAGTGTCGTTGCTTGGGGCCAGGTGTTCCTCCACCTGGTCGAGGAACGCGGCAAGCTGACTCGGCTTGCTGGCGCGCTCCGAGCGCCATTCGGCCATTGGCCTGACCATCGCAAGTTCGCGAGCGTCCCGCGACAAATCCTCCAACTCGCGGTCGGTCATACTGCGCTCCCGCAGGTAGTACTGAGTCCATCGGCTTAGGGCCAAGATCCACATCGAGACCATCAGGGCACAGTCCCATTGGGTCCAGTCGGAAGTGCTGGAGAGAGGCTGTTGCACGATCCGCCTCTGCCGCTTCAGGATCGCTTGCATCGTCTTCAGACTAGCCTGCAGTCGCTCCGGGCTGCTGTAGGCTAGGAGGAGCGCGGTGATGATGGTGGTCTGGCCCTCATGCTCTAAGTTAAACAGCCGCAGCTGGCTCGTCGGCTTCGGTTCCAGCAAAGCAGCCAGTTCCAGAACCCAAATTTCGCAGGCATCATCCGCGTTAGCGCGGCCATTCTGTAGCAAAGGTAAGACCACATCCTGGAATAGCCAAGGTTCGGTCCAGGCCAGTTGTCGCATATGTCCGCGCATGGAGTCGACCAGGCGTCTCAACTCTTCAGCGGGAATGGTTGCCGGAAGTTCCTCGTGCAGCGCCGCTACTAGGCCTTTGTATATGTCGGCCTTCTTCGGATTCATTGCCGCGCGATGAACCATCCAACCCAAGGCACGCACTCGCTCTGGATAGGCAAAGGCGGCCACCAACTGCAGTACTGTGGCGAACCCTCCCGGTTTTTCCATCTGCATTTCAATTGCATTCAATCCCATCCATTGCAGCAATCCATTGCCGCTGCGAACAAGTCGCTCCCGCTGCCCCTCGCTGATGTCGAACTGCACCGACAGCGAGATCTCACTGACGATCTGGCTCAACAGGGACAGCCGCATCGTATCCGAGCTTTGGGGCTCCACTGGTACGCTCGCCATCTGGGCTTCGGCGATCGCTAACAGCGCGTCCGGCGCGTACCACCAAAGGAACTTGATAGTGAAATACTCCGGCCAAGTCAGGGCTGCATATTTCGTAGGGTGGAACAAGTGTTCCAAGCGATAGGGACTATTTAGAAGGGCCTCGATTGGTTCCCGAAAGAAGCGGGCGACCACAACGGATAACTCCTTGCCTGCCTTGTCATGCGTGCGATTGAGCGATGCATCGAGGAAGCGCAACAGGAATTCCAGAAAGTCACGCTCGGATTCGAGCTCGGTCAAGCGGCTGTCCCCGTCACGCGAATTTGCGAGCAGTTCGCCGAGCACCACCCAGGTAGGTGTGAAGTCATCGAAGTTGCCCGCCTGCCGGTCAAGACAGTTGCGCAGACTTGCAGTCTCTGGCAAAGCGAGGGAGCCATCCTTGATAAAGTTCAACTCCTCCATGTGCTCCTTCAACCGATCACCGCTCAAGCCATGCAATGACGGCTCCCCTGTCCATGCGCTTAACACGTCACCCGCTTGGGCATTCTCGAGACAGAGTAATGGCTCGTAGCCCCTCGGCGGCGTCGGCGACGCTGTGGAGTCGAAGAGAAGCCGTATGGAGGATCTCTCGGTCTCGCCCTCGGGCTGCGCGGCGCCCGCCTCCCGCACCAGCCCAGACTTGTATTGCTCAACCTTGAGCAGGACATCCGCTGGGATAGGGGTTACTAGCAACGGGTAGTTTTGGGCGGCCGTCTGAAACGAGTTGGACAGGTTGAAACCTGCAACCGGCAGTCTGTCCGGCCCCATGATAAGAATATATCGATCATGCAGCCGGCCTTCCTTCAGGCCGTAGATGCGCAGCTTGATGTGTTCGAGTGGCTGGCGGTTGTGCTCACAGCTCGCTACTAGGTTGTTAATCCGGCCCGGGATGGGCTCATCGGATTCGCCCGGCGTGGCTTCGCCTTCCTTGGATGGTCTGGGTAGGGACGTGAAGACGATGTAGTCAGCCTTCGGAGCCGCACAGAGCAACATCAGCCCCAAGCCGGCGGTCTCGAAATAGGGATCGAAAATGACCACTTGATGCTGCTGGTACTTCGCCAGCAGCGCCCTGAACCATTCCACGAATTGCAGCCGCCCCTCGCCATCGTCTTGGCCCCAGCGCTGGAAGAATTGCCCCTCCGACTTTGGTGGATGGAGCCGCGCAAAAAGAGATACGAGATCGCGGTTGGCCGGGACCCAAGGGTCCGCCTCTCGTCCTCCAATGTGGTTGGCAAATCCCAGATTGCCGCGATTGATTGTCAAGGCTACCTTCACTCGCTCGGACACGGATGGCCGAGTAGTTTTTTCCAGCCAGTCGAACTTGACGGGGCTGGGCCCGTGGCCCATTGCATGACCCTGAAGATGGAGTTCCCGAACGTAGCCGATCCGCCACCGGCAACACAGCGTGCCGTCGCCGGACTGATCGTCAAAGCCGAAGATCTCCAGCTCAGTGCTGTCGGTCCTGGCGCGCAACTGGTCGCTTAGCTCGAACTTGCACTCGAACACGCCTTCTGCATCGCGTACTGCTGTGGCGACGCCGGACTGGACAACTTGACCGTCGTTCTCGATGCTCAGGCGGAACTGGAATCCGCGGAAGTGCGGGACTTGCAATGGATTGAATCGGGCGACGAAGGCGTGCGGCGCATCGGCCCAGCTTACGTTAAGCAAGCTGCGCTCCAGGTCGTCCAGGGCAGGGAAGACCTGCAGTTCGAGGTCACCGAACCGGGCGATGTCGGCGCCACCAAAATTCAGGCCCGTGTCAGTGTTGAGGCGTCTGACCACCGATTCGGTCAAGGCCACGTCGTAGTCCGGGCCCAGGCGGAACAGCTCCGCCTTATCGGTATGCGTAATCGACGCGCTGAAGGCCCCAGCTCCGCCATGCGGGCTCGATAGTGAACGCTCGCCATACGCATCCCGGTTGATCAAGTAGGCGACGGGACGGTAGACGAGGCCGGCAGCGGCGAGCGCCGTCGCTCCGAACCGCGCTTTCAACTGGTCCGAGAGCCCAAGCTTCAGTTCCTCACTGATTGCCGAAACAGATCTGCCGGCGCTCAATTGTCGTAGGAGATCCGCGCAATGGACGCTTTTGACGTACAGGTTGAGCCGGACGACCTGCGCCAGGACATTCCCGAAGGTATGGAAGTTATCATCGTTGCTGGAGGACCAGCAGTCGCTGGAATGGCTGTAGGGGAGCAGGCGGCCATAGACTACGCGATTTTCAATTGATTGCTCGGACTTGATCTGCAAGATCCACAGCTGTAGAGCGCAGTGGCGGACGTCCTTCGAGAATAGCCGCGCCAGCCGGACGTCGTTGAGCAGGTCATCTAGTACAGGGGCCATCGATTGCTTATGAATACCTTTCCACATTCTCATGTCCCCTTTGCCGGGCAGCGCGGATAGCCTACTTCCGCGTCGGTTGAAAGCGAAAGCATAAGTTTCGCCAAAGCCCTCGTTAAGAGCAATTGGCCATACAACGGCAGCTTACCAAGGCAGGCATTTCCGACGAAATCCGTTGGCCTGGCAGACGGCCGCTTCGGCCGACCAGCCGATTGATGTAGCAGCCATGACATAGCGACTCGGCAAAAGCAGACTTTTAGCCTCTGGTCAAAAGCTAGCAGCTATGCGCCGGTTACCTGCCGCTCAGCTAGGAAGGGGCTTGAACGGCAGCTCTCTCAATCAGCGAATACGTGCGCCATGCTCAATCCAGACTCCCGCGCCACCATTCAGCGACAGATTTGTGCTGTCATTAGATAACTCCCGAACCATGTGATGTGGTTGATCGATATAACGACCTAAAGCAAACATTTGGTGGCATGATCCAAAAAACTACCATTTGTCATTTGACAGGGAGCAAAACGAGTGCAGTTCGTCACCCACGGCCCTGACATCCCGGATGCACTCTTGCAAGCGCACGAGGAAGGCCGCGTGGTGTTTTTCTGTGGTGCGGGCATTTCCTATCCCGCAGGCCTACCGGGCTTCAAGGGGTTGGTAGAGCAGATATACCGCCTGAACGGCACAACACTTTCGGACATTGAGCGCGAGGCCTTCGAGCGCGGGCAGTTCGACGCCACACTTGACCTGCTCGAACGCCGCTTGCCGGGGCAGCGTCTGGCCGTCCGCCGCGCACTGGCGCAAGCCCTGAAACCAAAGCTCCGCCGCAAGGGCGCCATTGATACGCAGGCGGCGCTGTTGCGTCTGGCGCGCAGCCGCGAGGGTGCGCTGCGATTGGTCACGACCAACTTTGACCGCATCTTTCATGTGGCAGCCAAACGCACGGGCCAAGCGTTCCAGGCCTATGCAGCGCCGATGCTGCCGATCCCAAAAAACAGCCGTTGGGATGGGCTGGTTTACCTGCATGGCCTGCTACCGGAAAAAACCGACGACACCGCACTGAACCGGCTGGTGGTCACCAGTGGTGATTTCGGCTTGGCGTATCTGACCGAACGTTGGGCAGCGCGCTTCGTGAGCGAGTTGTTCCGCAACTACGTGGTCTGCTTCGTGGGCTACAGCATCAACGATCCGGTACTGCGCTACATGATGGATGCTCTGGCAGCCGACCGGATGCTGGGCGAGATCACGCCGCAGGCCTGGGCACTGGGTGATTGTGAGCCGGAGCAGGAGCACCGGAAAACCATCGAGTGGGAGGCCAAAGGCGTCACGCCCATCCTTTACACCGTACCGGCCGGCACCTACGACCATTCCGCGTTGCACCAAACGTTGCACGCTTGGGCAGATACCTATCGCGATGGCGTGCAGGGCAAGGAAGCCATCGTCGTCAAACATGCTCTGGCCCGTCCGCAGGACAGCACGCGGCAGGACGATTTCGTTGGCCGGATGCTGTGGGCCTTGTCAGATAAATCAGGCTTACCGGCAAAACGCTTTGCGGACCTGAATCCCGTCCCGCCGCTGGACTGGCTTCTGGAAGCCTTCTCGGACGAACGCTTTCAGTACAGCGATCTGCCGCGCTTCCTTGTGTCACCTCACGTAGAAGTAGACACCAAACTTCGATTCAGCCTGATTCGGCGGCCTGCGCCCTATGACCGCGCCCCGCCGATGCTGCTGGCTTCTGGAGGCGTCAGCGGTAGCCAGTGGGATGACGTGATGTTCCATCTGGCTCGCTGGCTGGTTCGTCATCTGGATGATCCAAGGCTGATCATCTGGATTGTAGAGCATGGCGGGCAAATGCACGACCGTTGGCCGTGGCTGATCGAGCACGAACTGGATCGCTTTGCCGCACTGGAGCGTGATGGCAAGACCTCCGAGCGGGATGAAATTCTCTTGCACGCCCCCAAGGCGATTCCCGGCCCCTTGATGCGTACCTTGTGGCGTCTTCTGTTCAGTAGCCGGGTGAAATCACCGTGGCACGACCCTGATTTGTATCGCTGGAAAGGGTGTCTTAAGCGTGAAGGACTGACCACCACATTGCGTCTGGAATTGCGAGAGTTGCTTGCCCCCAAGATTGTCTTGAAAAAGCCGTTTCGCTGGGATGACGACGATTCGAGCAGCACAGACGAGCCCACGCGGATCAAGCAATTGGTGGACTGGGAGCTCGCGCTGGCCGCTGATCACGTGCATTCAACCCTGCGCGATCTTGCCGACGAGTCATGGAAATCTGCTTTGCCGCACCTGTTGGAAGATTTCCAGCTGTTGTTGCGTGATGCACTGGACCTGCTACGCGAGTTGGGCGAAGCCGACGACCGTAGCGACCGCTCACATTGGGATCTGCCATCCATCACGCCCCACTGGCAGAACCGGGGTTTCCGCGACTGGGTTAGCCTGATCGAGTTGCTGCGCGATGCATGGCTGGCGATTCGTGCCAACGATAGTGCGCGTGCGACACACATCGCGCAGAACTGGCTCGAGTTGCCTTACCCCACTTTCAAACGTCTAGCCCTGTTTGCCGCAAGCCACGACGAGTGCATCCAGCCCAAGCAGTGGGTGGATTGGTTGCTGGAGGAAGGCGCGTGGTGGCTGTGGTCCACAGATACCGGGCGGGAGGTATTCAGGCTGTTTGTTCTTCAGGGGCGACATTTGGCAGGGGCTGCACAGGACCGTCTGGAAGCAGCCATCCTGACGGGACCTCCGCGCGAGATGTACCGGGACGACCTGGAACTGGATCAATGGCAAGACTTGGTGGCCCGCTCCGTCTGGCTACATCTGGCCAAACTGAACTTATCGGGCCTCGTGCTGGGCGCGCCAGCAGCGGCACGCTTGGAGGAAATTTCCACTGCCTACCCGCAATGGCAGTTGGCGACCAATGAGCGTGACGAGTTCTCACACTGGATGAGCGGCACCGGCGATCCGGATTACGAGGACAGCCGGGATGTCGACATTGCGCCCCGTAAGCGGCAGGAACTGGTGCAATGGCTCACCAAGCCGATGCCCGAGCGGCGGCCCTTCTACGAAGACACGTGGCACGACGTTTGCCGCTCGCGCTTCTTTCACAGCTTGTCCGCGCTAGGTGATCTCGCACGAGATGGCGTGTGGCCCGCTGGCCGATGGCGCGAAGCTCTGCAGGCTTGGGCCGCAGAAGGAATGGTGTTGCGATCCTGGCGGTACGCCGCACCGCTGGTACAGACCATGCCGGATGCTTTGCTACTGGAAATTGATCACGCCGTGACTTGGTGGATGGAGGCAGCCTCCAAGGCTATCAGCCGCCATGAGGACATCCTGCTGAACCTGTGCCGCCGCGTTCTGGACTTGCCGCTAGAAGTAGGCTCAGGTTCTCGCATTATTCGAAACGGTGTCGAGACCTATGACCCTGTCGGCTCGGCGATCAATCATCCCATCGGGCACGCCACGCAGGCACTGATCAACCTATGGTTCAAGCAGAACCCGAACGACAACGATCTGCTTCCTGCTGAATTGAAGCCCATTTTCTCCACACTATGCGACGTGCAGGTAGATCGATTCCGCCACGGTCGGGTGCTGATGGGGTCGCGGCTGATCGCATTCTTCCGTGTGGATCGCCCTTGGACCGAACAGCACCTGCTGCCATTGTTCGGCTGGAGCAATCCCGTTGAAGCCAAGGCCGTGTGGGAAGGCTTCCTCTGGTCGCCGCGCTTGTACCAGCCATTGCTGACAGCCTTCAAGTCACAGTTTCTGGACTGTGCAAACTACTATGCCGATCTTGGCGAGCACCGCCAGCAATTCGCGACCCTCCTCACCTACGCAGCATTGGGCCCGAGCGAGGGATACACCGTAGAGGAGTTCCGCTCTGCGATTGGTGCACTTCCACAAGAAGGGTTGGAGGAATCCGCGCAAGCGCTCTCCCAGGCGCTTGAAGGTGCCGCCGATCAGCGTGAGGACTACTGGAAAAACCGTGCCCAACCGTTCTGGCAGCAGATCTGGCCAAAATCCCGCGACTTGGCCACCCGGCGAATCGCCGTGTCTTTGACTCGCCTAGTGATTGCCGCCCGAAGTGAGTTCCCGGCGGCCTTGGCTGCGGTGCAGGATTGGCTGCAACCGATTGAACACCCGCACTATGTCGTACATCGGCTGCACGAATCGGGTTTGTGCAGCCGATATCCAGCAGATGCACTGAGCCTGCTGAATGCCGTGATTGACGACCAACAGTGGGGTCCTCGGGAGTTGGGTCAATGTTTGAACGAGATAGTGCAAGCTGTGCCAAACCTTGCACAAGATGGCCGTTATTTAAGGCTCCGCGAGTACTCTCGGAGACGGGGAATGTGATGCGGTTGTGTCCGGAGTTTTGTGTAAAGCTGCCATTGCTCATGACATTCCTTGGCGTCAGCTTTGGCCGAAGTGCTGACTCTAAACCGCCGCCATTCAGCCCCCGTTCCTTCTGAAAAATCCCTAGCCATAATTCGCAGTACGACGGCCTTGCCGTTGATATGCCTGCATGTGTTGAGCAATACTTAACGCATGTATGGATATCGTCAGTCTGTGGCGCATTGGTGCGCGACGCGGGGTTGTCGAGGCCGATTGTGCTGATTCGGACGACGCCCTTTCCAGGTGAGCTGATACACGGGTATCGCGGTCGGCTCATGCGTTCAAATGGTGTGTCGGACGACAAGCAACTCGATACGCTGATGCGCGCATGGGCAGGGGTTGCCGGCTCGGGCTACCGCGAAGTACCAAGTGCCGTTTTGTTTGCCAAGGTAGCTGGCGTACCCGTAACCGAGTTTGTCTCGCAACATTCCTTTGTTTCTCTGCGGCGAGCGATTACGTGGTTTCATCCAGAGACTGCACACGGTTGCGAATCAATGCTGCAGTTGTTGTGGTCGGGGCCGATGCACTTGCCGCGTGACGGTGCGTATTTATGCGAGCACTGTGTCGCCGAGGATATCGAATCCCACGGCATGAGTTATTGGCGACGCGGTCACCAGCTTCCAGGCGTGTTTTGGTGTGACAAGCACAGGGCGCCGCTGTGCTACGTGGAGAAAGAGTCTGCGTTTCAAAGGCCTCCGTCCGAATTCGTGGAGACGGCCACCCGTTTATCCCCAGGGTGGGTCGAAGAACTGATCGGAAATCCGTACCTTCAGAAATACGCAGATGTCTGTTCTGGGTTGTTGGAACGTGATCGTCCGTTTGACGTGGCTGTTGTCTCACACGTGCTCAAGGCGGAAGCTCGCGCGCAAGGCTTTCAAGCAAGTGGCCGACCGGTGAAGCGCCCTCTGCTGAGCGACATGGCCATCAAAGTGATTGGCCGGCAGTGGCTGGCAACGGTGGTGCCGGCGCTGGCAAATAAACCAGAAGGGGATATCTCGTACCAAGTCGACGGAGTGTGCTATCTCAAAAAATCATCGTCGTCGGCCGCTGCCTATGCCCTCGTTTGTGCGTTGCTCTACTCCTCTGCCGGCGTGGCAATCAATGCGCTGGCCGAAGTGCGTCCGCAGGACCTCGGCATTCGCCGGAAACGTAGAGCTGAGCTCTCGACCGATGACCTGATTGAGGCATACATTCAGTCTCGTGGGGATTACGCTCGGGCAGCGGAGCGTTTCGATTGTGTCTACCAGACAGTGGCTAGCCGTTATGCAACCCTGGGTTTTCCGAACTTTTCCGGAAAGCGGGGGGCTCGGTTATTTGACGCGGCGATCGCCTTTTATGTCGAAGAGAAATCGTGGAACGAGAGCATCGCGGCGGGGCGCATTACCCCGGGTGAAATGGAAAATATGGTCCGTCGTTCAGGGAGTGCACTGGGGTGTGCCCTCAGGGAAATCTGCGTGTCACACCCACCAGAGACAGCCGCCAAACGACCGCGTCGATTGAGCCCCAAAGAAGCTCAGGAATTGCCCGAGGCCATGCCCTTACTCGGCATGACCTCGGGGTGATTCGCAGGTGTCAGGCATCAGGTGCGGGACATCGAGTTCCAGAAGGTGCCCCAGTAATTGTCATCGCGTCGGATGAGGTCCTCATAGCGGGCCATCAACCGCGGGTCCTTGCTACGGAGCGCGGCGACAGCCGGGCCGACCGGGGCCAAATACGTGTCGGCGGCTTTTTTGAAATCCTCGATCCGCAAGTCATCGTCCTTCGGACGCTCGAATGCCACCCTGTGCGCCGCAATCCAGAGCGCGACGATCAGTCGCGGAATTCCTCCCGTCAACAGCAGGATCAGCTCCAGCAATTCGGAGGTGACGGCGAGCGGTGTGGCGACGAATTGATATCGTGCCAACTGGCCGATAAATCCTTTCGAATAGGCCAGGTCATCGGCATGCTCGAAATGGCGAAAGGGATGGTAACCACAGGTCACAAAGCGTTGGATGTTGGCCAGTCGCTTGGTCAGCGCACCCACGCCATCCGGCGTTCCGGTCAGTAGCACCGGAATCTGCCAGGTGTTGGTCAGCGACAGTATCCACTTTAAGCACTGGTCCTCGACGATGCTCAGCTCAAGGTCCCCGGGGTTGCCATTTGCTTTTCGGCGCTTGGAGAGGCTTGGGAGCTTGAAAAAATTCTGTACTTCGTCCAAGTGCAGAATTCCAAGGAAGTGGGCGAGTGCGACCTGGCGCCACTCGTCGAGCATTTTTTGCCCGTCGCGCCGTTCGCGACCAAGGCTTGCTGTGAATCGTCCGATCCGCTCCGGCGCATGCTTTGCCATGGTTTCTTCCCAGGTCGTCATGAGATTTGCGGCGAGGTCTGCAGAGCGGCCGCTGGCGGGTACATCGACGGATTGCCACACAACCTGATGATGAGTTCCGACGATGTTTGGGAAGTCGGAGTGGAGAATCACTTTGTCTGGGTAAAGCCCGAGACATCGCAGCGAGCCTTCGGTCTTGCCCGTTCCCGAATGCCCCACGCCGACAGCGGCCATGGCCGGAGCACGTTGGGTTCTGTGCGCGATTTTCTCCCCCGTCAGAATCGACCAAGTTTGTGGAGCGTGAGGATCGCGATAACGGTACCCCTGGCGGACCATCAAGTCGATGGACGGTTGCAGTCGAAGGTCCTCTTGGCTGGCAATGTGCAGGTCGCGAAGTTGCATCAGCAGATGGACTCGAATGTGTTTCGGAATGCTCGCGATCTCCTGGGGATGCCTGGGAAGGAAGCTCAAGTGCCTGGCAACCTCCGCCCTTGAAAGAATGGGGCCGAGGTGAGCCGTTAACAAATTCCCGGCGTATGGATCAAAGTCACGTGGGTCATTCATTTTCGGGGACTCCCCGATTGGAATCAGCAAAGATTTCCTGCATCAGTGCGTGATAAGCCTCATCTGCCTCGTCCGCTACCCGTTGCTGCGCTTCAGGCGTGGGCGATGACCGCTGACCCATCGTCTGGTTTTCAACTTGCCGTGCTTCGGACATCGTGGGCTTCGTCCCCAAATGAGTGTCTGACGCTTCTCGCGTGAGGCCTTTAGCACGGGCGATGATTTCTTCAGCTTGTCGCCGAAGGTGCAAGGCAGCCAGATGATTGGCGTGCTGAGTCTCTGCAGCTTGCGAAAGTCCGAACATGTAAGCATCTGCCCATTCGTCCACGGTAAGCTCCGGGGATGCAGTCGAATGGTCGGCGAGCGACAGCTCGAGAAGGCCTGAGGCCCCTGTCTGCGGCGTCCAGATCCTTGAGAGCGATCCCGGGAAATGGCTTGCTTGAACCTCCCAGCCCCCGAAGTTTCGGGCCAGAGCGGTCCACTGCTGTTCATCGACGACATCCGACCGATACTCTTTGCCGGCCCAACGGATGCCGCGCCGGGTTACTCTGGCTGGCTCTGTCGGAAGCAGATCGGTGATCAATCGATCGACAGGCAGGTTACGACGAACGCCGATGCCTTTCTCATGCCCATAGCGCCACAAGCCGGCCGGGCTTGGGAATACGCCCGCGCCATTCATGTGCGCGTCAATTCGATGTTGTCTGGGCGCTGTCAGGTTGTACTCGGTGAAAACGGTATGCAGGTATGCGATGTACTCGGGGACGGTGAGCACCGATTCCTCAAGATTGATTTTGCGTAATTCGAACTCTGCACGGCGGTGGTTGATGGCGCCCGGTACGAAGTAGAACTGCTCGTCCTTGGCGATCCGGTGCAGCACCTCCACGAGGCCTTTTAGATCCGGTCGATACGGCGGTGTGTAGCTCATGCAAGGGATCAGTTTTGCTCCAGTGATCTTGGCCGCCTGTGACAGGTATTCACCCCGGTCGCAAAGTAAGGCCGCACACATCGTTGGGGCCGGATAAAGCGATTGCATCGGTTGGTAACCCCAAAGATTGCCCAAAAGTTCACTGGGAACCGCAGAAGAAAACAGCGCGACCTTGGCGGTGTCCCAGGAGGGGCCGCGAAGACAGACATAGAAACCGACGACGGCCGTGCTCCAGACGTCGACGACGATGTAAACCACGGGGCGGCCGATGATCCACGCGCGATTCACCGAGGAGCGTAGAAAAATGTCACCGATGGTGGAATCGATCGCCCAGGTGTGCCCGGGGCCAGAAACCCCTTGCCAGTTTCGCGCAACCAATCGGCGAAGGCTGCGCAAGAAGTGGCCCTTGGTCGTTCGTTCGAGTAGTCGCTGCAAGCGCGGAATCTCTGTTTCCAGGACACGCTGAATCTGGCGCCGGTTGGGATACTCGCCAAGCTTTGGATCGACCGCGACGAGCGTCCCATTCTCGTGGCGATAGCGCGTGACGAAGGCAGAACCGATGATTGATGTAACCCGCTCCGGCATCCCGGGTTTTGGCGTTGGGATTCGTTTATCCGCGGCAAGAATTTTGTTGCGCCACTCGGTGCTGATCCCCGGCTGTTGAAGTGGAGCGTGTTCTCCGAATGCTCGGGCAATCCGTTGCTTGGCCGTTTTCCTTCCGGATTTTTGACGACCGCCAGGATCGCATGGCCGCGGAACACCCGGTGCCCCACAACGATGGCGCGCGGGTTGGAGACTGGTTTCGTGAAATCCGAAGCGGCAGAGCAATGAAAAGCAGTTTCGGATGAAGGATTCACTTGCCCCTGTTTGCACAGCTTCGTTGACCAGGCCTCTGATGCCGTGGTGGATCAAGACCTGTTCGCGGAGGTGATCAAAATCTAGAAACGGTGCCATTGCAGTTTTTCTTATGGCATAAACTGCTTCGTCTGGGGGGGAGAGCGGGTGATTCTCAACGTCGATGACGACCTCGCTCAGTTGATCACTCTCGGCCATGCGCAGGAGGTCATCACGCTCGAACCATCGCAGTCCGCCGAGGAGCGGTGCTCTGAGGAGGGGGCGTGGACGTTTAGTCTGTGTGAGCCGTGGACGCCCACCTTTGCGCCTTTGCCCGCCAGCCGGTGGATCCAGGCGAACGGCCGCCGTCTTGCCGAGTTGGATTTCATCAAGGAGGACGCGATAGATGCCGGCGTCTGGGCCTTCAAGAATGCTGAACGCGAGGTTGTGCATCAGTTCCATGCTGACCTCCGGCTCGCGACCGGGTTTTGTTCCCAGAAGGCACTGGCTGGCAAGAGCGAGATCGGCGTGTGAGGGCGCCAACCGCGGCGTAGGTCGAGAGGAATGTCACCACACCAAACGGCCTGCCAGAAGGCCCGCTGGGCGCGATCGAAGTCACCATCGAGGGCCCGTGAGGTGGCTTCGAGCACGTGGGTTAAGGAGCGTCCGTTGCACTTGGATGCGAGCGAGGCGGCGATTTTTCTATCGTCCTCATTCGTTTTTTCACCCAGTGCCCAGGGCATCGTGCAACGCAAGGTCAGTGCGACGCGGTTGTCGAATTGTTCTGGCGTGATCAACAACCATGGAACCCCCCGTGCATCCCAGTAGGCATTCTCGAGAGCTAGTGACTTTCGCATGCCTTTTGTGAGTTCCGCGGTTGGTTTAACAGCGATGGCCAGCAGCTCGAGCGCCCCTCCGCTGCTCTGCAGGAGGAGAAGCAGGTCGGTGGTTGGGGTCCAGTCGACGGATTTTCCGTTGCTGGAAATGGCTGGGTGAGAAATGTTTAGCTGCTCGGCAATCGCCTTTGTGCCAGGAAAGAGCCCGGCAGGTGCGTCGATAACGTAGTCAGCGAGTTCATGCCGACCGGAATCGACTGAGAGCGGGAACTGTTCACGGATGTCTTTGAGACCCGGGAGCATGGCGGCAAAGAAAGTGCCGACCCACTCGCCATCGCTTAACAACTCGCGTTGCCGTCCGTTCCACATTTGTAAGTGAGAGCGGCCACGGCTCGATGGGTCGCCTCGGCTGACGCGATGCCAAGGCACATAAGTCTCATACAGGCCGTTTCCACGTCCCTCGCGGGCAAAGCGGGCAAGCACCGTCGGGGTAAAACGTTTGGTGGTGCGCATAGAATTCTCCATTTTCAGGGCGAGCAATTCCGTCGCTCGCCAGCTGGCGTTCGAAAACCGAAAATGGGGGATTGACGGACGGCAATTGCGTCCTTAGACTCTGTAAACGATCAGTTACAGGTCGGGGATCCCCCGGCTGAGTTTTGAAAAACCGCGAGGCTTAGGCCCCTCGCGGTTTTTTTTTTGTGTGTGCGCGACTCGTGAGTAAGGAGGCTCCTTTCAATTTGTTTGGTTTTTGTTGGTCGTTCTTCAGTATGAAAGTACGCTATTCGATCATTAAAATATGGCCTGTTCAAGAGAAGGTGTTTGTTATCGTTTGCTTATATCGCTTGCTGTATATCATTTGAGCAGTTGTTGGCGATTTAACTGCTTTTTGATTTGTTGTGCTACCTTTTGATGGATGGTAGTAGAAGGTTTGTTTTGGCGTTGTTTTTATTTGAATAAGTGCTGATCGTTTATCATATTCATTGCGCGCTATTTATTGTTTTTGTGTTTATTGTTGACGTTTTAAAATCTTGGTGTCACGATAAGTCCATCTGATACAGACTTTTTTATTCTTCCATGCTCATGCTCCGCCAATCCAAAAATCCGCTCTCGTGGCCTGGTCGCATAGCGATACGTTCTCCCCAAACCTCTGCGGATTGGGGTGACGGCGTTTTTGCGGGGTTTCTGGGCTGAGCTTTAATCGGAGTGAGAGACTTTAATCGGAGTGAGAGACACCTCCTACCTCCTTCGCCAGTAGAACCGAACCCCGCCTTTGCGGGGTTTTTCGTTGGAGGGGGTTGCGATGGGAAGAAATAGTTTTGGCCACGAAGAACATGGTTGGTCAATTTGGAGCGGCGTCGCTGTCAGTCCTGAGGTCGCATCAGAATTAAAGCGCGCAAAACAAGTGCAGGACGCGATTCGCCGTGCGGATGAACACAAAGCGATTGTTTCATCGGGCACGGCCGAAACGGCTGCTACCAGCTTGCAGAAAAATAGCTGCTGCGCGGACTGGAGCGGTCCGATCTTGCAGTTGTTTGAATGGGATGAGCTGACGCATGACCAAGCCAGCACTGACGCTCACCAGGATTCCGAGGCCAGGGAGCGAAAAGCGGCGGTCCATCGCAGGCTGATGGCGCGCGGTGCATTCCGGCGCCTTGCCTGCCTGCCCGAGGACTGGCGGGCACAGTTGGATGGAATCGAGGTCAGGTTCCCGAATTTTTCCGGCGTGGTCGATTACTTACGCGCGATGTTCGCAGTCGCCGAGCACGGTACAAAAACACCCGCGCCCGACCCGATCTTGCTGAACGGTCCGCCTGGCGTCGGGAAATCGATGTTTGCCGAGTGCTTGGCACAGTTTTTCGGATGCGGGTATCGACGGCTCAATATGGAAAATGCCCAGACCAACGCACAACTCGTGGGCTCAGATGAGTTCTGGGCGAACTCTAAAACAGGGGCGGTCTTCGAAGTGCTGGTCGAGGGCGACTACGCGAACCCGGTGTTTCTCCTGGACGAGGTCGACAAAGTCCGTGGTCGGCCAGAGTACGACCCCCTTGGGGCGTTGTATGGACTCCTCGAGCCCGGGACTGCCAAGTGCTTTCGTGATCAATCGATGCCGCGGATTGGCATCGACGCGAGCCGAATCTATTGGTTGTTGACTGCAAACGAAGCCAACGCACTACCAGGGCCAATCTTGAGCCGAGTGCGTCGCTTTGACATCCGTCCGCCAACGCCCGAACAGGCCATCGCCATCCTCAACAGCATTTTTGAATCCCTGCAATGCGAAATGGGCCTCCCAACAGAACTGCAACCACTGAGTCCGGATGTCAGTGCCGTGCTCGGACAGATGGCACCACGGCGCCAGCGGCAGATTCTTCGCGAGGCGGTCGGGCGAGCACTTTATGCGGAGAGGCATGAGATTACAGCCGATGATTGTCGCCTTCCGATGGCCGCCGAAGAGATCGAGCGCCGCATTGGATTTTGATGATGACGTCCCCAATTTTTTTGCGCGACGACTATGAAAATAATGCCCTGTCAACCTCGCTGCGTGAGGTTTTTAAGTCGCAATAATTTCATTTGGCATCGCAGATAAATCGCCAGCCCATGATTTTGCCCAAGCCTTTCTCCGATGAGTCACTCGCAAGCCTGCTGGCGAGGCTGTGCCGCCTGAACGGTATCTCTGACTATGGTGATGTGGTCACGCTTTTGTTCGGACATGGCTTGCACACGACATTCATCAACGCGCCAGTGGATGTCGTTGAGTTCTGCGTCAGGACGAAAGGTGCGTACGGTGAACCCGTCGAGGTTCTCGAAAATCTCACCTGGATGGGGGCTGCGGGACGCCTTGAGGTGGCCTCTCCATCAAGGGGGACTTACGTGGCTGCCGGCCTAGTCAAGCCAACGCTGGCCGAAATGACATTCCCGGAATCAGTGAGCTTGAGGTATTGCCCGGCCTGTCGGAAGCGCGATCTTCTGGGGTATGGCATGTCTTATTGGCGCCGACAGCACCAGATCCCTATCGTCTGGTATTGCGCTGATCATGGTGAGTCATTGGTCAAAGTGCCGATGAAACGGGCTGACCTGCACACAACTTTTCCGCTCCCGGGCGACTTCAAGCGCCTGGACTCAGCGTGCGTTGCTCGACGCCATGCGCCTGGCGATTTCATGCAAGCTGTTGCTCATCTCGTCCGAGATTTTTTTGCATGTCCGGCACCACCTTCGCCGGCCTTGATTCACGCATCGATTGTCAGTGAACTGCGCGCGAGGAGACTCTTGTCCGACCGTGGCCGTCTCCACCTTTCAGAATTTTCCGCACAGCTAAGGCCTCTTCTGTTAATTCCTGAAGTAAGCGGAACCGGAGAGGTGCAAGCGAAGCTACTTAAACGGTTGAGCAGATACGTCATCAATCCATCCCAAGCAAGCCTGACATTCGAAGCACTGCTACTGGTTCAGTGGTTGTTCGGAGGTCTTGCTGGGTTGAAGGCAAAGTGCGCTTGGCTTCAGGTGATTGGTGTGCCGATGCTTGCTCCTGGTCGCACAAATGACTCGACAGAGTTCGAGCTCTTTGGTGCGTTCCATCGACGTCGCTGCATCCAATTCATACGCGAGCACCCCGGCTGTTCACGACTCGACTTCACCAAATTCGAATATCGGAGTTTTCGTTGGCTGCTGCATCATGATGCTGAATGGCTAAACGGACTACTCCCCCTTAACTCACGAGAAGGGAAGCAGCTGTTATTGTTTTAATGCGACTGTGCTCGTTCTTCTGCCTGAGCGTCCTAGTTCAAAGAGGCAACGCTGGCAAAATTCAAGGACTACGTGATACACAGAGCTATGCGCCTCGCCCTATATTCAGATCTGCACAACGAATGCGGCGTGCCTTGGGAGCCGCCGGAAAGCGCTCTTCAGGCCGACGTTGTTGTGCTTGCCGGCGACATTGGTAGCCATACGCATGGCCTGGAATGGGCTGCTCGGCGTTTTCCGAAACAGCCGATCGTTTATGTCGCCGGGAATCACGAGTATTACGACGCACAGCTTGGCCTGATGGACGAATTCCAGAAACCGTTCTGGGAACAGATGGACGTGCATTTTCTGGATCACCAGTCTTTTGAACTCGATGGCGTTCGTTTCTTGGGATGTACGCTCTGGAGCAGCTTCGGCCTCTACGGCACCGACAAGGCCGAGGCTTACATGGCTGTCGCCAAGAGACGCATCAACGACTACTGGATGATCCATGCCCGAAACGGAAAGCGACTGGAGCCTCGCGGTACGCTGAAACTGTGCTGCGCCGCCGTATGCTGGCTTGAAGGGGAACTGTCAAAACCGTTTGACGGAAAGACAGTCGTGGTTACGCATTTCGCACCGCATCCACGCTGCGTGGCACCACAGCATCAAGGCAGTGACGTGTCGCCGTATTTCGTGACCGATCTCTCTTGGCTGATGGAAAAATATCGGATCGACCTCTGGTGCTATGGGCGCACGCACACCAATATCAATTTCGTCGCTGAAAACGGTTGCCGGGTGGTCACAAATCGGAGGGGCTATCCCGGCGAGCGGTGCAATGGGTTCAACCCCCGCCTGATGATTGAGGTATGACGCAGGCGCGGATTGTCACGGTCCGGCCAGTGATCGTGTGATGTATCACGCCAAGATGCCCAGAGGTTGTTCTGTGTTGGTGCCATTTTCTTGTTTTTAATCCATGTTTTAAGTGATTGTCTTTTTACGCTTATTTCACGGTGCGTATAAAAATATTCAATAATAATCAATCGCCTGTTTGTTCGTTTGTCTATGCCGAAATACTTTTGTATCTATTGATCATTATTTGTTTGGGGTATAGGATTGTGGTGTTTTGCATCAATAAGTATGCCGCTTAGGCAATAACTATTTGCTTTTAGGCCGGCGGTGCACCCACAACACACAACATGAGGCGTGGCCGGGCAGGCGCTTGCAGCGCCGCCGGAACTGCGCGCAGGCGAGAGGCTGGGGCAATGGATTTACGCGGGGAACTCCAACGCGGGGAGGCGCTGTGGCTGCTCGGCAGCCTGTGCGGCCTGTGCCGCATCCCCTTTGATCCGGCGCTGATCGAGCAGAACTACCCGCCGCCCTTTACCCTCGCCAGCCTGCACGACGCAGCTCGCGCCCTCGGCATCAAAACCGGGATGCGCCCCCTTAAGGGGATGGATTGGGCCAGGTTGCCGCTGCCTGCCATCGCTTTCGTGCGTGTGGTGCCGGATACCACCTCGGCAGTCACCCCGGATTCTGATGTTGCAGCACAAGCCGCTGAAACAGCCGCCACTCCCGAAGGCCACCCCAGCATCCACCACCTCTCGGTGATCCAGGGCGACGGCGCCAGCCGCCCCGCTGATCCGACGGCTTCGCCCCCGCAAACTACGCCCGCGCTGCACCTCGCTGCGGCGCCGACCGAAGCGGAAGGTCAGTTCGATTCCGCCCCGGCGCCTTCACCAGAGACCTCGCCCGAGCCGCCCTCCGAGCCCCCTTATGCCCTGCGCCTCATCGTCAAGGTGGCCGGTGAGCAAGTCATCTACTTCCGCCCCGGCAGCCAGAGCCCGGAGACGATCTACCTTGCTGACGCCGCCACCCAATGGGCGCCGCAACTCCTCCTCGTCGCCAAGGAAAGCGCCGCGGGCGCCAGCGGGGCCCATGGCGAAGAACCCGACATCCCCGGCTTCGAGCAGGAGAAGAAAGCCTTTGGCTTTAGCTGGTTCGTCCCCGAACTCCTCAAACACAAGACGCTGTGGCGCGACGTGCTGCTCGCCAGCCTCGCCATCCAGCTCGTCGGCTTGGCCACGCCGCTGTTCACCCAGGTCATCATCGACAAGGTCATCGTCCATCAGACCAACAGCACCCTCATCGTCCTGGGGGTGGCCTTGGTGATGTTCATGCTCTTTACCAGCGGCATGACCTGGCTGCGCCAGTACCTGGTGCTGCACACCGGCAACCGCATCGACGCCGTGCTCGGCAGCCAGGTCTTCCGTCACCTCCTGCGCCTGCCGCTGCCGTACTTCGAACTGCGCCCCACCGGCACCCTGGTCGCCCGCCTGCACGGGGTCGAGACGATCCGCGAGTTCGTCTCCGGCGCCGCCGTCACCCTGATCCTTGACCTGCCCTTCCTGTTCATCTTCCTGGCGGTGATGTTCGCCTACAGCTGGCAGCTCTCACTCATCGCCGTCGGCCTCCTCGGCGCCATCGCCCTGATCAGCGCCCTCGTCGCCCCGCTCTTCCGCGACAAGCTCAACCAGCAGTTCATGCTCGGGGCGAGGAACCAGGCCTTCCTCACCGAGTACGTCGCCGGCATCGCCACCGTCAAGTCCTTGCAGATGGAGCCGGACATCGACAAGAAGTACGGCGACTACCTCGCCCAGTACCTCGTCGCCGGCTTCTCGACCAAGCAGGTCGGCAACACCTACAACGTCATCGCCAACGCCCTCGAACAGGTGATGACCCTGGCCATCCTCATCGTCGGCGCCTTGCTGGTGATGCAGAACGAAGGCTTCACCGTCGGCATGCTGGTCGCCTTCCAGATGTTCGCCGGAAGAATGAGCCAGCCGCTCCTGCGCCTCGTCGGCCTGTGGCAGGAGTTCCAGCAAGCCAGCATTGCCGTCAAACGCCTGGGCGACATCCTCGACATCCCGCAAGAACCGCACGCCCTTACCCCCAGCCGCGAAGGGCGCGGCGCCGGGGAGTTGACCCTGCATGGCCTCGCCTTCCGCTACGGCGAGCATTTGCCCTGGCTCTACAAGAACCTCGACCTCGCCTTCCAGCCCGGCCGGCTTACCGTGCTGATGGGCCCCTCGGGCTGCGGCAAGAGCACGCTGGCCAAACTGATGCTCGGTTTCTACCAGCCCAACGAAGGGCAAATCACCCTCGACGGGCGCGACATCCGGCACCTCGCGGCCAACGAACTCCGCAGCGCCTTCGGCGTGGTGCCGCAGGAAACCATCCTCTTTGCCGGCACGCTCTACGACAACCTGGTCATGGCGCACCCGCACGCGCGCTTCGAGGACGTGATTGCTGCGTGCAAGGCGGCGGAAATCCATGAAGTCATCGAACAACTCCCCAACGGCTACCAGACCGAGATCGGCGAACGCGGCACCGGGCTCTCGGGCGGCCAGCGGCAGCGCATCGCGATTGCGAGAGCGCTCCTCAAGCGGCCGAAGATCCTGATCTTCGACGAAGCCGTCTCCAACCTTGACCAGCAGACGGCCGAACACTTCGCCCGAACCATCAACACCCTCAAGGGCAAGGTGACGATGCTCTTCATTACGCATCAGGTGCCCAAGGGGCTGAGGGTGGATGAGGTGTTTAGTTTTGATGGGCCGCAGCAGGCGAGCGAAGTTGAAATGGCTGAGTGAGTAAAGGAATGAATAATTCTGATGGAGGTGACATGAAGAAAGGAAATGAAACTAAAGAAGGCGGTGGTTTGCTAACGTGGATTGATAGGTTTTTGGCAATAGTCGCAACGGCATTTTTTCCGATCCTTGTGTCCTGTTCAATAACTACTTCGCCAACCGGTGTGCCATTTCTGGCACAGAAGGCAGGGAGCAGAATTGAAATTGAATATCGAGTGACTGATCACAGATTTTACTCGTTCAATCTTCTTTTCCTTTACAGAAAAGAAGACAGCCTGGATCGCGAGCGTGTCCGCAAGTTGGTGGGCGACTCTCAGAGGAATGCAAATGGCGAATTAATTGATCCCGGGGTGAGTGTTGCGGTTAGGTTAAAAATAATCGAGATTGACGGACCGAATCCGGCGGTGCTTTATGAGGCGGTTAATTCAGAGCTTGTATCAGACGGTCACGGAGTAGGTTTTTATAGCAAGCAAATAGTTTCTGTCCCTATAAAAATTGGCCGCTACCGTATAGTTGTTGAAAACCTAAAAGACAATCCGGAGCTAGATGGAGTAGAAGTGATTTTCACGATCGGAACCAATCCAAAGGTTGATTCTATCAAATAAAATATATTGAGGAGCTGTCATGGCGTACACAGTCACTATAAAGATCGCAGGAAAAGGCACTTTGACTTCCGAAGGTAGTTCATCTTTTGGGCATATGTGGATTTCTCTCAGCGATGGAAGTGGGGGCGCGCCTTTGAGCTATGGATTTGGCCCTGTTAAGGATGATAAGTGGTGGAACAATGCGCTCGGCCCAGGGCAACGATACAAGAATGACGACGAATACTACAAGGCCACTGATTTTAGCCAAACAATAGAAATTAGCAAAGAACAATATGATGCAATGAAGTCCTTTGGGGAGAATCCATTTGGGCCGGAATTCAGTAACGTATACAACGGACTGTCGAATAGCTGTATCGATTTTGTATGGAAAGCGCTGGCAGTTGGAGGGCTTAATCCAACAGGTTACGATGGTAGTGTGTGGCCAACGATGAATGGTATTGATCTCAATAGCATTCTCTTGAGATCAAGAGGACTGTTCCGCGATCTCACCGATGGATACGTACTGCACCAAAACTCAATCTTTAGACGGACAAACATCAACACCGCCTACCTCAACTCCCGTCGCACCGCCTCCCCGCTGGGCGGTGTCCCGGGAAGTGGTGTAACAGCGTGAGGGAGTGAGGTGTTCGCC
>NZ_JASDTF010000016.1:46573-182704 GCF_041441355.1 Propionivibrio sp. | reverse complement strand
CGGCGAACACCTCACTCCCTCACGCTGTTACACCACTTCCCGGGACACCGCCTTCCCTTGTCCTGCGGATAGAAAGAACGCAATGCCAGCTCTCCTGATTCCGATCCATCAGCCGGTGGTGGTGTATCCATCTCGACGTAACGCCAGAACGCAGCTTCCAACTGAATCAATCGAGCGATCAGGGCTTCATCCCGCTGAATGCGATGAATCTCCAAGTGCTGACCACCGATCAGCACAGCCACATCAGCAGCAGCCTTGCCGGTCACGACCAGTTGATGCTGAACCTGCAACTGAACGTATTCCGGCACGCCATCTTTCCAGAGTCGACTACCGTTGATCCCGGCGGTTTTGCATTCGAGGATCTGAACGTCCGGTGCGCCAATGACCTCGCGGTCGATATTTGCCAGCATCCAGTGCAACTGAGGATCGGGATGCTGAAGGACCGCATTGATCCGACGCACACGATTGCCGGAACGCCGGGTGTAGTGCGCAGCCACAATCGGTTCGAGGATGTTTCCCCAATAGGCAGGGCTCTCCTCATCTAGTGGATCAGTCTTCGGCAACAGACCATCACGGCCAGTTTTTTCCAGCCAGAGCTCAAGCTGAGATTTGTAGGGATTCAGGCCAACGGCAGCAGCGGCATCGGAACTGCCGATGCCTTGCCGGCGGACGTTCAGCCAGTCTTCCCGAGGCAATGCCTTGGTGCTGACCAGCCGCAACGCTGGCCGACTGGATTGCGAGGGTGAAAGCGGTACAGATGGGAGTGCCATGACAATCTCCAGAATGTAGGTAGGAAATAGATAGGCCTCACGAATTCCGGACAACAAAAAGCCTGGCCGGTATTTACCGAACCAGGCTTTCGAAGCGGGAAAACCGAGAGGAGGTTGGAAGCTAACTACGCCACCAGTTTTAATGCCGTATCCAGCGCTCGCTGCTTGATGACGGCACCTTGGCCAAACCAGGCGGAATCAAGCCGGTATTCCGGACTACGCGCACGTCGTTCGTGATCGACATACTCGGTCACGGCATTGAGTAATCCCCAGGCTGTGCCTTTGGCTGCCTCCAATTCAGAGCCACGACCCTGGCCGTCGTAGAGTGACTGAACTTTGGCAAGTGCGCGTTCATTGGTCAGGTTCGACAAGTCGGAACTGTTCGGATCAACTTCGCAGAGCACACGGAGGAAATAGGCCATCGCCTCATGGCTTTTCACCTTGCGTTCAGCCAGTGTCCGCATCCGGTACATAAAACCATCCCATTGCGAAACGGCAATCCCGAGTTGCTGCTTGACGGCCTGGGCATCGAACCGGGTGTTGTGCGGTACCTTGATCGCCGAGACCGCACCATTTACAGCGATGGTCAGGGTGTTGTTGCAGACGACACGGACCGTAGTTGGCGTGGCTGTTGTTGCCAGCGTACCGTCACAAGACGTGGCGAGCAGCAAGTAGCCTTGGACAACATCGTTGCCCTTCAGGGCGGATGATTGGCCGGTACGTGCCAGTGCCCAAAATTTCTTGCCGCCTTTCAACACCCCGGCAGTTTCCAGCTCGTAGCCTGCGACTTGCGTGAGGTCACGGTAGAACTCCAGCACTTCACTGGGCTGGACGACTTGGTAGCGGTTTGAGACGACCGACAAGGCATCCTGCGTATCCGAGCGATACAGGACTTTTTGATCGACGAAGGTTTTGATCGAACCGAGCAGACCGGCTGATTCGGCCATGAAACGGACAGGGGTTTCGAGAATCTGGAAGGACATACCAGACTGCTCTGCCCAAACTTCGATGGGCTGCTGCGGCGTGAGTTCGTTACCGAGGCCATGCCAGGGTGTTTCCCCGACGTACGCTATCTGTTGGACTTGATGTGCCATTTGAGGCTCCTTGAAAGATGAATGGGGATAACGGCAGATCAGCGGTCGCTGAACTCATGGCCGCAATCACCGCACTGCAGACTGCCGAGAACCTTCTCGTCGACGACATCGCCGACTTTGCCGCCGGCTATCGATCCGGCGGCACCACCGAGTAGGCCTCCGAGGATCGCTCCCGCGAGACCGCCGAGCAGCATGCCGGCAGGACCACCGACAGCACCTACCGCTGCGCCAGTTTGTGCACCGGACAGAGCACCACCTGCACCGGTAGCGGCACCGCCGACCGCACCGACGGTTGTGCCAATCCTTCTGGCGGTGTGAAGACGATGAATATTGGTCGAGTTACAGACGGGACATGAATTGCGCATGGATTTTTCTCCTGAAATGCAAAGAGCCAGTTACCTCAGCAGGTAACTGGCTCTCGGATGGATGGAAACAGAGGTTTGAAGACCAGGACGGCCTAGTTTTCAGTTTTTATATATGCAACCAAATAGGTTTCAGATGCAAATAGCTGGTCATCGATCAGAACAACTCAGGTTTCCTCGTAGCGAAGGGAGAAAAAAACAGAAGGCTGTATCAGGCTCTCTGCGCGAATCTTAGTATTTCTTAGCCAGTTTCTGTAATCGTCATCATCAATCCCGATACTTTCATCGTTCTTTTTATCCTCACTACGAAACAGCAGCCTAGCGAGCTGCAGTTCATCAAACTTTTTGTCAAATGCCTGCTGGTATAGCCATAAATCCATGTAAGGCAAAACACGCATCTGGTGCCACTCCTGCAGCTTTTCCAAAGTGACAACCTTGCGCTTGGCAACAGGGAATTCTGCCTGCTTTCTTGTTTCTTTCAGCCAAACAGAGAAAGCCTTGCACAGCCGTTCGTCATCGTAAAACAGATTTACTTTCAGTCCAAAATCACCAGCAAAACTAGGCATTTGTATATCTGCCCGCCATATCTCGTAATTTTCAGTGAGCGTATTTAACGCTTTGTCCTTCTGCGCTTTTTCTTCCCCATACAATAATGGAATGCCGAACGATGGCTCTTGCTGGGTAGATTCCCGCTCGACCAACTTGTCGATTTCAATCTCGAAAATGTTTCTGTAAAACTGGTCTTTTAATTTGCTGCCTGACTGGACTTCATCGCGGATCACTCTGTTACTGATCGGTGGGTGTTGCTCTAAGTGAACCGTTCGGTCAGCGAACTTGGCTTCGCCCATGAAGTGTTGAAAAAAGCCATCTTCTTTGAGAGGGATGGGCTCTTGAATCAAGCTCATCACCCTACTCCGAATATCATTCAACCTGGCTCTATTGATTGTGGACAGCGGTTCCGAACATTCGCTCCTCAATGCACGCTGCTCCTGAAATTCCTTGATTCTCCTCATCAAGGCAACCCTGTGGCCGAGTGCGGAAATCCAAAGCGAAAAATCGTCTCTGAATCTTCTGTATGAGTCTCGGTCAAAGTCTTCAGGAAAAGGAGGGCATTCCTTCTGCGGAGAAGACTGAGCTTTATCTATCATAATGGCCTTATGGGCGTTAGTTTATGGAGCGCTTTGAACCAATCTTTTTGCGTAGTGACTTGACCAGGAAATCGCTCCATTTTTCTAACGCGATTCTTCGCTCGTCGTAGTAGGTGTGTTGATCGTAAATTCCCTCTACCCCTGGCAGCTTGTGATTCAAGCACATTTCTGACACCTCACGAGGCACACCTAGTTTTCTAAGGTGGCTTTTCATCGTGCTTCGCAAGTCATGCGGCGTGAAACGCCTTATCTTGGGTGAGTGCTGTTCAATCCAGTAGTCGATAGCCTCGCGCATTGCATCTTTCGAAACTTCAGCATCGCCGCCATAACGAGCCATGCGTGCTCTTGATCGAGCCGGAAGAACGTAATCCGAGTTGCCGGCAATATCGATCAAGGTTTCAAACCACTCCGTAACAGCTTTCGAGAGCGGAATATCAATTGCATTCCCCGTCTTGGTTTTGGGGATGTGCCAACGTTTCTCTTCAAGGTGAACATTGGCCTTCAAGGCATTGTTCAGTTCCGAAATACGGACACCTGTTGCCAAGAGAATCCGGACCGAAAGCAGGTTCTCCAGGTTCATGTCTGCGTTCATGAGCACAGCAATTTCGTCGTCGGTGAGCATCAACCTAGTGCGCTTCTCCGGACGCTTACCAATGATCGCTTCCAGTTGGATGCCCGCACACGGTGACGCTACGATCAGTTTCTTGCCTGCAGCGTGTTTGAAGATCCCGCGCAACGCACACCAAAGAGTAAACAACTCAACCCAACCAGCCTTGACCCGCTCAATCTGTGCGACAACATCTGCGGGAGCAACTGACTGCACGGACATGGCACCCATGCCGTTTTCAATGCGCTTCAGATTTCTGCCGTAGCTCCGCTGAGTACTCTCTGCCAACGTACTCAAAACCAGGTCCTTGTAGTCACTGATCAGTTCACGGACCGTCCAGTCACGGTGGCTTTTTGCCTTGCGCACTTCATCCGCTGGATTAACACCCTCAACTAAGGCAAGGCGCTTTTTCGCCGCCATCAGACGTGCGGCAGCAAGGGAGATGTCGGGATACCGGCCAAGAGTCACCTCCTGTCGTCGCCCGGCATGGCTGAATCGAAGCACCCAGACTGCAGCACCAGCTGCTGACAAGGTAAAGGTCAGTCCGCCGCCATCAGATTTTGCTAGCGGAACGCCAGCACGTATCCACTTCCGAATCTGGATATCGGTCAGAAGGTTGGTTTGAATTTTGGCCAAGGTGGCTCCTCGAAATGCTTGGGTAGCTACCAGTCTAGCTACCCATCTAGCTACCATCAAGTTGATAGCTTCGATTATACGAGGATCACCTTAGATCAACAGAACAAACAAAATTTCATTGATTATTAACGATAATTTATAAACACAATGATCGCGGATCAACGAAAATTACGCTACATCAAAACAATGTCGTACTGCTCCTGGCCGTAACTCGGTTCGGCCTTGAGCGAAATTGGTTTGCCGATGAACTCGGAGAGCATGGCCAGGCCTTGCGACTCCTCGTCGAGGAAGATGTCGATCACCGGAACGCTGGCCAGAACCCGCAGTTCGCGGGCGTTGAACTGGCGCGCTTCGCGCAGCAGTTCGCGCAGGATCTCGTAACACACGGTGCGCGCCGTCTTGACCTCGCCGCGGCCGCTGCAGGTCGGGCAGGGTTCGCACAGGATGTGGGCCAGCGATTCACGCGTCCGCTTGCGCGTCATTTCGACGAGGCCCAGTGCGGTGAAGCCGTTGACCGTCAGCCGGGTGTGGTCGCGTTCGAGCGCCTTGTTGAACTCGGCGAGGACGGCGGTCTTGTGTTCGTCGCCGTCCATGTCGATGAAGTCGATGATGATGATCCCGCCCAGGTTGCGCAGCCTGAGCTGGCGGGCGATGGTCTGCGCCGCTTCGAGGTTGGTCTTGAACACCGTGTCGTCGAAGTTGCGCACGCCGACGAAACCGCCGGTGTTGACGTCGATGGTGGTCATCGCCTCGGTCTGGTCGATGATCAGGTAGCCGCCGGACTTGAGTTCGACGCGTCGGGCGAGCGCCTTCTCGATCTCGTCCTCGACGCCGTAGAGGTCGAAGAGCGGCCGCTCACCAACATAATGGTTGAGCAGGGGCGCGACCTTGGGCGTGAATTCGGCGGCAAATCCCGAGAGCTTCTGGTAATTCTCGCGCGAGTCGATGACGATGCTGGCGGTGTCGGAATTAACGAAATCGCGCAGCACCCGCAGCCCGAGCGACAGTTCCTGATAGACCAGCGCCGGCGGCGCCGCGGCCTTGGACTGGGCGACGATGTCGCGCCAGATCTTGCGCAGGTACTCGATGTCGCTCGCCAGATCCTCCTCGCTCGCGCCTTCGGCCATGGTGCGCACGATGTAGCCGCCCTTCTCGTCAGCGGCGACGAGGCGGGTCAGGCGCTCGCGCAACGCCTCGCGCTCGCTTTCGCTCTCGATCCGCTGCGAGATCCCGATGTGCTTGTCCTGCGGCAGATAGACCAGCATCCGCCCGGCCACCGACATCTGCGTCGTCAGGCGTGCGCCCTTGGTACCGATCGGGTCCTTGATCACCTGGACCATGACGCTCTGCCCTTCGAACAGCTGGCGCTCGATCGGGCGCGGCGGCTCGTTGCCCTGGCGCGACTCCCAGATGTCGGCCACGTGCAGGAAGGCGGTACGCTCCAGGCCGATATCGACGAAGGCCGACTGCATCCCCGGCAGGATGCGCACCACGCGCCCGACGTAGATGTTGCCGACCAGGCCGCGCGAGGCGTTGCGTTCGATGTGCAACTCCTGCACCGCGCCATGCTGCATGATCGCAACGCGCGTCTCTTGCGGAGTGAAGTTGATCAGGATGTCTTCGGACATGGGCAGGCGGTCTGAATGTCGCTGAATGCGGGTAAAATCGGGGTTCTTAGCATTCTACCTCGTCCCCCCTCGGAAAGTTCCATGACTGTGTCACGCCCCGGCCCAGAACTGCTGGCTCCGGCCGGTTCGCTTGCGATGATGCGCACCGCGTTCGCCTTCGGCGCCGATGCGGTCTACGCCGGCCAGCCGCGCTACAGCCTGCGCGTACGCAACAACGAATTCGGCCGTCTCGAGACGCTGGGCGCGGCAATCGCCGAAGCCCACGCCGCCGACAAGGCCTTTTACGTGGTCAGCAACGTCCTGCCGCACAACGCCAAGGTGCGCACCTACCTCGCCGACATGGCGCCGGTGATCGCCCTGCGTCCCGACGCCCTGATCATGGCCGACCCCGGCCTGATCGATCTGGTGCGCGAAGCCTGGCCCGAGCAGACGATCCACCTTTCGGTCCAGGCCAACACGGTCAACTACGCCGCCGTGCGCTTCTGGAAGAAGCTCGGCGTGCGCCGCATCATCCTCTCACGCGAGCTTTCACTCGACGAAGTCGCCGAAATCCGTCAGGAATGCCCGGACATCGAACTCGAAGTCTTCGTGCATGGCGCGCTGTGCATCGCGTATTCCGGGCGCTGCCTGCTCTCCGGCTACTTCAACCGGCGCGATCCGAACCAGGGCACCTGCACCAACGCCTGCCGCTGGGATTATCAGGTCCACGCCGCCGAGCCGGACGCGAGCGGCGACGTGCAGGCCTGCCACCGCGCTCCGGAACAGAAAACCTGGCTGCTCGAGGAACGCGAGCGCCCCGGCGAGCTAATGCCGATCGAGGAAGACGAGCACGGCACTTACCTCATGAACTCGAAGGACCTGCGCGCCATCGAGCACGTCGAACGCCTCGTCGCCCTCGGCGTCGACTCGCTCAAGATCGAGGGCCGCACCAAGTCGCCCTACTACGTCGCCCGCGCCTGCCAGAGCTACCGCCAGGCCATCGACGACGCCCGCGCCGGACGCCCCTTCGATGCCGCCCTGCTTGGCGCGCTCGAAGGCCTCGCCAACCGCGGCTACACCGACGGCTTCTACCAGCGCCACCACGACAGCGAGCGCCAGAACTACCTGCGCGGACATTCCGAATCGGCGCGCAGCCTCTACGTCGGCGACGTCGTCGGCTGGGACGCGAGCACGGGGCGCGCCGAAATCGACGTCAAGAACCGTTTTGCCGTCGGCGACCGGCTCGAAGTCATCCACCCCGCGGGCAACCGCGAACTCGTCCTCACCGCGCTGCACAACGCCGCCGGCGACCCGATCGCCGTCGCCCCGGGCAACGGCCACCGGGTCTTCATCGACTTGCCCGCCGAGCTTGCCGGCGCCCTGCTGGCGCGCTTTCTGTGAGCCACCCGCCGCAGGCACCGCGCCCGGCCCACCTCTTCGTCGACCTCTCGGCCCACGGCCTCGGCCACCTGGCGCAAACCGCCCCGGTACTCCAGGCCCTGCGACGGCGCCACCCCGGGCTGCGCCTGACGCTGCGCAGCGCGCTGCCGAACGCGCGCCTGCGCGCCCGCCTCGGCGATGCATTCGGAACATTCACCCACCTCGAGGCCGCCAGCGACTTCGGCTACGTCATGCACGACGCCACCGAAATCGACCTCGCGGCCAGCGCTGCCGCCTACCGCGCCGCGCACGCCGACTGGCCGACGCGCGTCGCCGCCGAGACGGCCTTTCTCGCCGATCTGGCGCCCGACCTCGTACTCAGCGATGTCGCCTACCTGCCGCTGGCCGGGGCCGCACGCGCCGGCATTCCCGCCTTCGGCATGTGTTCGCTCAACTGGGGCGAACTGTTCGCCCACTTCTTCGCACACGAGCCCTGGGCGCCACCGATCCAGGCCCAGATCGACGCCGCCTACGCCGGCGCCCCCTTCCTCCGCCTGACCCCGGCGATGCCCATGCCACGCCTGGCGCACAGCCTCGACCTGCCGCCGGTCGCCGTCCCCGGCCGGGCCCGCCCCGCCGAACTGCGCGCCGCGCTCGGCTGCGCCGCCGACGTCCGTCTGGTGCTGGTCGCGTTCGGGGGTTTTGCCAAGGCCTTGCCGCTCGAAGACTGGCCGGAACAGAACGGCCTGCAAATCCTGATTCCGGGCCTCGGCCAAAATCCACGGCCTGACGTCGCCGATCCGGCGACGCTCGACTTCAGCTTCTCCGACCTGCTCGCCAGCGTCGATGCCGTGCTCACCAAGCCCGGCTACGGCACCTTCGTCGAAGCCGCGTGCGCCGGCATCCCGGTGCTCTACCTGCGCCGCCCCGACTGGCCGGAGCAGGACGCGCTGATCGACTGGTTGCACGCCAACGCCCGGGCGCTCGAGATCGACGCCGCCACCCTGGCCCACGGCACGCTGGCGCCGGCGCTACAACGGCTGTGGCAGCAGGCGCCGCGCCCCCGCTCGGAAGCCGACGGCGCGGCGCGCGTTGCCGACCTCCTGAGCGCCGCGCTCTCCGCCTGAACAGCGCGGACGAGCGCCGGCCCGCATGATCCGGGCGCCCCGAACGGCGCTGCGAAAAGCAGCGCCTGACCGAGCTACAGCTTGAAGCCGGAAAGCAGCTCGCGCGTTTTTCCCGCGCGCTCGGCCAGTTGCGTCAGTTCGCGGCGGGCCAGCTGCAGCGCCTCGTCCTCGGACATGACGCGGTTGTTGATCTGCTCGGTGGACTGCGCCATCGAGGTCGTCGCCCCTTTTTGCTCGTTGGTCGACAACGCGATGTCGCCGACCCGCTCGACCGCGAGCTGAATTTTCTGCTCGATCTCGGCGATCCGTTCGGCCGCAGCCCGCGACAAATCGACCCCGCGCCGTACCGTGCCCACCGTCGTCGTCATGCTCGTCCCGGCCTGCGCGGTTTGCGCCCGGACCGACTCGATCATCTGCGCAATCTCGATCGTCGCCTTGGCCGTGCTTTCAGCCAGTTTGCGCACCTCGTCGGCCACCACCGCGAAACCGCGCCCCTGCTCGCCGGCGCGCGCGGCCTCGATGGCTGCATTGAGTGCCAGCAGGTTGGTCTGATCGGCAATACCCTTGATGACGTTGACGATGCCGCTGATTTCCTGTGAACGGCTGTCCAGGCTGTTCAGAATTTCCGCCAGCTCTTCGACCTGGCGACCCGAGCTTTCGGCATCCCGGGCCACCCCGTCCACGTCGCTCACGCTTTGCCGCGAAAGCTCTTCGGTATCGCGCATCATCCGATCGACATCGTGCGCGTTGTCGGCGATGTGCGAGACCGCCACGGTGATTTCCTCGATCGCAGCGGCATTGGCGCTCGCCGTCTCGGAGAGCTGCATCGACTCGCTGGCGATCGTGTCGATCACCGCGTTCAGGCGCTGCACGCCCTCGGCCAGCCGATTGGCTTCGTCGCGCAAGCTGCCGAACATGCCGCCCAACTGTTCCAGGAACTGGTTAAACGCGCGTGCGGTCTGGCCGATCTCGTCTTCGCTGGAAATCTGCAGGCGAACCGACAGGTCGCCGCCGCCCCTGGCGATGTCCTGCATGCGGTCGCGAATCTGGCGCATGCCCGCCAGCATTGTTCGCGTAATCGTCCCGGCCAAGGCCGCCGCGATCAGCACCACGACCAGCAGCGTACCGGCCAGCGTCAGCAGCAGGCGCTGCAGCGGTTGCAGGACGATCTCCTTGGACAGCGAAACGCCGAGAATCCAGTCGCTGTCCTTGACCGGAGAGAGCAACATGAAGCGCTCGCCGTCGGCACGCACGGCCGTGAACATCCGGCCATCGCTCGCGGCACGGGCAATCCGCTCGGGCGTCAGCTCGGCAACGATCGAAGTCACCGGTTTGAGGACCGCGTCCTTGTTGGGATGGACAAGGACCGTTCCGTCCTTGTGCAGGATGAAGGCGAACCCCTCGCCCGGAAGGCGCACGGAGAGAATCTCCTTGACCACCTGAGCGATCGACATGTCGTTGGCCACCACCCCTCGGGTTTTGCCGTTGTCCTGCACCACGGAGGCCAGGGACATGATCAGCGCGCCGGTGAAGGCATCGACGTAGGGCTTGCTGACGAACACCTTGTTCGGCCCGGCCGCTTCAGCCCCCTGATACCACGGACGCTGCGTCGGATCGTAGCCATCCGGCACTTTCTGCGGCTTGGAAAAGACCATGCGTTTGTCCGGCGAGCCGGCGTAGACCAGGTCGAAACCGCCCGCTTCGGCGTAGCGCGCGTAGTACTCCGCCGCCTCCGGACGCCCGACGACCGGGCGCAGGGAAGCAATCATCGCGGTCCGCGCTTCCAGCCAGGTCGCGACGGCAAAGGCATAGCCGGTGGTCGCACTGCGGGCATCGCGTTCGACGCCGTCCAGCAGCTGACTGCGCAGCTGCTGGTAAGAGAGGACACCGACGGCAAACACCGCGCCGCTGATGAGAACGACGACGAAAGCCAGAATGCGCGCCTGCAAGGATTTGAGCATATCCCCTCCGTGAGCGATTCGAACGCGGACGGAATCGGGTCAGAATCCGGGCAAAATCCGGCCCTCCGTCCGGCACCGCTCTCCAAGTATGGAAGGCTCTGGACAGGAGTCAAACCGCGTTGCGCGCGGGCGTGGCCAGGGGCTAGGCGAAGTCCGGATTGAAGCGGCGCAACAGGACGACGGTGTCGTGCAGCGGCAGACCCATGACGCCGCTGTAGCTGCCGACCAGATGCTCGACGAAGGCTCCCGCGCGTCCCTGGATCCCGTAGGCGCCGGCCTTGTCCATCGGTTCGCCGCTGGCCACGTAACGGCGGACGGTCGCTTCGTCGAGAACGGCGAAGCGGACCTCGCTGACCGAGAGCGCCGTTTCCAGACGGGTTTCGTCGGCCAGGGCGACCGCGGTCAGCACCCGGTGCGTACGCCCCGAGAGGCGTTGCAGGATGTGCAGGGCGTCGGCGGCATCGGCCGGCTTGCCGATCACCTCGCCCTCGAATTCCAGGGTGGTGTCCGCGGCCAGCACGGGCTGCGGGCGCAGGCGGCGGCGCGCGGCAATGCGCACGCCGTGCTCGGCCTTGGCCCGCGCCACGCGCTGCACATAGTCGAGCGGCGCTTCGCCGGGCAGCGGAGTTTCGTCGACCTCGGCGTCAGCACGCGCACCGCTGCGAAAGAAAAGCGTGTCGAAGGTGACGCCGATCTGGGCCAGCAATTCGCGCCGGCGCGGACTGCGCGACGCGAGGTAAAGGCGCGGCGGCTGGTTGTGGATCGTCATCGGCTCAGCCTTCGCGGTGGTAGGGGTGGTTGCGCACCACGCTCAGCGCGCGGTAGAGCTGCTCGCACAGGATCAGGCGGGCCATGGCGTGCGGCAAGGTCAGGCTGGAGAGGCGGATCGTGTCGTGCGCGCGCTGTTTGATCGAGGCGTCGATGCCGTCGGCCCCGCCGATGACAAAAGCCGTGTCGCCCCCCTCGCGCATCCAGGCTTCGAGCCGCTCGGCGAGCTTGAGCGTGGTGAGGTCGGCGCCGCGTTCGTCAAGGACGACGATGCGGGCGTAGCCGGCCAGGGCGGCATCGATCCGGGTGCGCTCGGCGGCGAGCAGCTGCTCACGGTTCTTGCCGGCACGCGGTTCAGGCTTGATTTCATGGATGGCCAACGGCAGCTCGCGCGGCATGCGCTTGGCGTATTCGTGGCAGCCGGCCGCCACCCAGTCGGGCAGTTTGTGGCCGACCGCCAGGATGCCGAGCTTCATCGGCGAGTCATCCGAGCCATCCCGAAACTCAGGCCGCGGCCGAGGGGCGAGCGCCGCGCATCGGCGCCTTGCCGCCCCACAACTCTTCGAGGCTGTAGTAGCTGCGCACCGCCGGCTGCATGACGTGGACGACGACGCTGCCGAGATCGACGAGCACCCATTCGCCGCCGTCCTCACCCTCGACCGAGAGGACCTCTTCGCCGGCTTCGCGCACTTTGTCATGGACGTTGCGCGCCAGCGAACGAACCTGGCGGTTGGAATCGCCGCTGGCGACGACGATGCGCTCGAACAAGGGGGTCAAACGGCTGGTGTCGATGACTTCGATGTCGCGCCCCTTGATGTCTTCGAGGGCGGCGACGGCGAGTTCGGTCAATTGCGTGGCATTCATAGAACTGGACTACTCCGTGTACAGGCGATGGGTCTGGAGATACCCGATCAGGGCATCGGGCAACAGGTAGCGCACGCTTTCGCCTTTGGACAGCGCGGCCCGGATCCGGGTTGCCGAAATATCGAGCGGGGTCATCGCAAAGCTGACGATGCGCCCGGCCGGCGCGGCCCGCAGGTCCGCCGGATCGAGGCTGCGGCGCTGCTCCAGCAGCCGCGCCAACGGCGGCGGCAGGGCGGCGGCCTCAAGCAGGTAGCCGGGACGGTGCGCGACGGCCACGTGCGCCAGTTCGAACAAGGCCTCCCAGCGGTGCCAGGCAGACACGCCGGCGAAGGCGTCGGCGCCGAGCAGCAGGACCAGCGGCCGCTCGCTGCCGAGTTCATCGGGACGACGCAGGCGTTCGAGCGTCGGCACGGTGTAGCTCGGCCGGTCGGCTTCGACTTCGGCGGGATCGACCGTGAACCGGGGGTTGCCGGCGGTCGCCAGGCGCACCATCTCGAGGCGCTGGCGGGCGGCAACGCGAGGCGCCTCGCGCAGCAGGGGCTGGCCGGCGGGAATCCAGCGCACCCCGGCAAGTCCGAGGGCATCGACCGCCTCCTCGGCCAGACGCAGGTGGCCCAGATGGACCGGATCGAAGGTGCCGCCGTAAAGGCCCAGCGGCGCGCCGGAAGGAGGACGCAGGGACTCAGTCATTCTCGTCGTCGAAGACGAAAACCTCGCGGTAGCTGACGTAGAAGCTGGCGTACAGGGTCGGCAGGATGACGAGGACGATCAGCGTGGTGAACATGACCGAGAAGACCTTGGAGACCTCGGCGAACATCAGGCTCAGCATGCCGACGATGATGCCCGGCAGGATCGCCCCGAAGACCAGCGCCGCGCCGGCGTAGGTCAGGAAGGCGCGCCAGTTGCGGGCGCAGGCGACGAGGCTGAAGAAGAGGCCCTTGGCGGCCTGCAGGTTGTGCCAGGCGACGAGCACCGGGGCGAACCAGAAGGCCATGATCAGCGGCACGAACATGGCCATCGCCAATTGGCCCGCGACGATCACGTCGGCGCTGATCAGGGTGTCGCCGGAGGGGCGCTCGCCGAGCACGATCAGGCGCAGCAGGGTGCCGTCGTCGAACACCGAGACGAGGCCCAGGATGCCGACGCTGAGCGCGCCGTAGGCGAAACCGAGGACCAGCAGCGTCCCGAGGTTGCGGCGGAAGCCCGAAAAGAGAATCTGCGGCGGGACCGGCACGTCGTCCTCGACGCAGCGGAAGAGGTTCATCAGGCTGACCGCGAAGACCGGGATGAGCAGCGTTGCGGCGACCTGGCCGATGAGGGGCAGGGAATTGATGAGGGCCATCAGCACCCAGTAGCCGAGCACCACCAGGGTCACCATCAACTGCTTCTTGCGGAACAGCAGGAAGCCTTCGCTGATCCAGCGCCAACCGCGCGAGGCGGGAAGATTCAGAGCTTGCATAGACGTTACGGCAGGCGCGCCGGCAGGCGTCCGGGGACGCAGGACCGGTGCGCGCAGGGGTTCAATGGGCGACGAAGATGTCCCGGTATTGCGCGTAGATCGAGCCTGCGAGCACCGGAGCGAGAACGAGAAAACCCAGCCCGGCGGGCAGGGCGGCAAAGAAGGCGAGGACCAGCACGAAAATCCCGTACACCAGCATCGGCACCAGGTTTTTCAGGTTGGCGGCGAAGCTGGCCTTGAGGGCATCGATGGCTTCCATGCCGTTGAACAACACCAGCGCCGGCGCAAACCAGACGCCCATCATCAGGGGCACGGACAGCAGCAAGGAAACGAGCAACGCCAGCACCATGCCCCCCACCGCCATCCCGGCGCCGGCCATCTGACCGAGCAGCAGGCCACTGGCCATGCTGCCGCCGCTGATCATCGCCGCGACCATCAGGATGACCAGCATGCCGACCATGTACAGCACGCCGACCTGAACGAGCTGGCGCGAATGCACGCGGAAGCCGGCGAACATGTCGTTGATTTCGATCTTCTCGCCCTTGGCGGCCTTGTCGGCCACCTGCAGCAGACCGGCCAGCAGCAACGGCGTGAGCAGGTAGGCGGCCAGCGCGCCGATCCACGGCACCACCTGGACACCGAGGAAGACGAGCAGGCTCAAGAGGGCGATCGCCACCCACATCCCGGGATTGACGAGAAACAGGGTCCAGCCCTGCTTGAACCATTCGAAGGCGTTGCCGGGCGGCACCGAACGGCTGCGGCCGTCGAAAACCGGGGCGGGTAGGGGAAAGTTGTCCATGAGGCGCGGAATCAGAAGGTGTGGATCACCCACATCGGCAGGACCACGGGCTTGTCGCCCGGCCCGTCGTGGCGGATGAAGTTGCCGTCGCCGTTCGGGTCGACCAGCGTATAGGGCGGTGCATTCTCGGGACGCACGATGACTTTGTACAGCTTGCCGTTGACCCGGTGCTCCTCGACCAGCTCGCCCTCGCGGGCACGGATCGTCACCTGCGGCTCGATGCCGGAATCGATGGTGGTCAGGCCGGGCGGATCGGCAGGCATGGGGGGCGGGGGGGGCGACTGGGTCTGGGCCAGGGCCGTGCCGGCGACGGCAGCCGCGAGAACGAGAAAGGCAGCGATTCGACGCATGACGGACGGTCCTGGAAGGAGTAAAAGGGCAACGGCGAATTGTATTACAGATTGAGCAGCATCTCGCGTTCGCAAGGCAGCGGCGCGAAGCCGCGCGTCTCATAGTGTTTGAAAATTGCATCGACGACGTCTCCGGGTTCGTCGATGAGCTGGATGAGGTCCATGTCCTCGGGCGAGATCATGCCCTCGCCGACCAGCGTTTCCTTGAACCAGTCGACCATCCCGCGCCAGAACGGGGTGTGCACGAGGATGATCGGGATCTTGCGGCTCTTGCCCGTCTGCACCAGGGTCAGCGCCTCGAGCAGTTCGTCGAGCGTGCCGAAGCCGCCGGGCATCACCACGTAGGCGTTGGCGAAGCGGACGAACATGTACTTGCGCGCGAAGAAGTGGCGGAAGGTTTGCGAAATGTCCTGGAAATCGTTGGCGACCTGTTCGTGCGGCAGCTGGATGTTGAGCCCGACGCTCGGCGACTTGCCGAAGTAGGCGCCCTTGTTGGCGGCCTCCATGATCCCCGGGCCGCCGCCCGAGATCACCGAGAAGCCGGCGTCGGAAAGGCGGCGGGCGATCGTCTCGGTCAGCGTGTAGTACGGCGAGCCGGGGCGCACGCGCGCGCTGCCGAACACCGTCACCGCCGGCCGGATGTGGGCCAGGCGCTGCGTCGCCTCGACGAACTCTGACATAATGCCGAAAACCCGCCAGGCCTCCTGCGAAGCTGCGAACTTCGAGGCGTTGGGGTCGGCGAGGTGGGGTATCTTGTCCTTTTCGCTCATCGTCTTTTCCCGAATATGCCCATCCTGCTGCTGGTCGACGGTTCGTCGTATCTTTACCGCGCTTTCCACGCCATGCCCGACCTGCGCAACGCGCAGGACGAGCCGACGGGAGCGATCTACGGCGTCCTGAACATGCTACGTCGCCTCGATGCCGACTACAAGGCGCAGGACGTGGTCTACAAGGCCTGCGTCTTCGATGCCAAGGGCAAGACCTTCCGCGACGACTGGTATCCCGAGTACAAGGCCAACCGGCCGCCGATGCCCGACGACCTCGTGCGTCAGATCGCGCCGATCCACGCGGGCGTCGAAGCGTCCGGCTGGCCCATTCTCTCGCTCGCCGGCGTCGAAGCCGACGACGTGATCGGCACGCTGGCCCGCCGCGCCGCCGAACAGGGCTTCGACGTGGTCATTTCCACCGGCGACAAGGACATGGCCCAACTGGTCGGCCCGCGCGTGACGCTGGTCAACACCATGAGCAACGAAATCCTCGACGAGGCTGGGGTACTGGCCAAGTTCGGCGTCCCGCCCGAACGCATCGTCGACTACCTCACCCTGGTCGGCGATGCCGTCGACAACGTCCCCGGGGTGAGCAAGTGCGGCCCCAAGACGGCGGTTAAATGGCTGGCCCAGTACGGTTCGCTCGACGGCGTCATCGCCGCCGCGCCGGACATCGGCGGCGTGGTCGGCGAGAACCTGCGCCAGGCGCTCGATTTCCTGCCGCTCGGGCGCAAGCTGGTCACCGTCGCCTGCGACCTTTCGCTGGTGCCGCCGCTCGCCGAACTCGCACCGCGCCCGGCCGAACGCGAGCGCCTCGTCGAACTGTTCACCCGTTACGAGATGAAGTCCTGGCTCCGCAGCCTCGGCGACGGAAGCGAGGCCCCGGAAGCCAATACCCATGCGCCCTCCCGTCGGGCTGCAGCCCCCGTCCCGACGCCTTCTCAGGCCATCGACTTCCCCGTCGAGCTGATCGACGACGCGGCACAAGGATTGCACCGCGCCCACTACGCGACGATCCTCGACTGGCCCACCTTCGACGCCTGGCTGACGAAAATCGAGGCGACGCCGCTCGTCGCGCTCGACACCGAGACGACCAGCCTCGATCCTTTCGCCGCCCGCCTCGTCGGCATTTCGTTTGCCGTCGCGCCGGGCGAGGCCGCCTACCTGCCGCTCGCGCACGATTACGCCGGCGCCCCCGAGCAATTGCCGCTCGAAGAAGTACTCAAGCGACTGAAACCCTGGCTCGAATCGGCGACGCAGGCCAAGATCGGCCAGCACCTCAAGTACGACCAGCACGTCTTCGCCAACCACGGCATCGCCTTCGCCGGCGTGGCGCACGACACCCTGCTCGAATCCTACGTCCTCGAAGCCGGCAAGGACGGCGTGCGCGGGCACGACCTCGGCCAGCTGGCGCTGCGCCACCTGGGCTTGAAGACCATTCCTTACGAGGAACTGTGCGGCAAGGGCGCGAGCCAGATCGGCTTCAATCAGGTCGCGCTCGAACAAGCCGCCGCCTACGCCGCCGAGGACGCCGACCTCTGTCTGCGCCTGCACGCCAAGCTTTACCCGCAGCTCGCCGCCGACGCGGGCTTGAAGCGCGTCTATGAAGAAATCGAACTGCCGGCGCGCGAGGTGCTCTTCCGCATGGAGCGTGAAGGGGTGCTCGTCGACGCGGGCCAACTCGCCGCGCAAAGCCACGAGCTCGGGCTACGCCTGATCGAACTCGAACGCCAGGCACACGAGCTCGCCGGCCAGCCCTTCAACGTCAATTCGCCCAAGCAGCTCGGGGAAATTTTGTTCACCAAGCTCGGCCTGCCGGTGAAGAAAAAAACACCGTCGGGAACGCCGTCAACCGACGAGGAAGTGCTCTCCGAACTGGCGCTCGACTACCCGCTGCCCAAGGCGTTGCTCGAAGCGCGCCAGCTCGCCAAGCTCAAGGGCACCTACACCGACAAGCTGCCGCGCATGATCAACGCCCAGACCGGGCGCGTGCACACCAGCTTCGCGCAGGCCGTCGCCGTCACCGGCCGGCTCGCCTCGAGCGACCCCAACCTGCAGAACATCCCGGTGCGCACCGCCGAAGGCCGCCGCATCCGCGCCGCCTTCATCGCCAAGCCCGGCAGCCGGCTCGTCTCGGCCGACTATTCGCAGGTCGAGCTGCGCATCATGGCGCACCTCTCCGAAGACGAACGCCTGCTCGAAGCTTTCGCCCAGGGCGAGGACGTGCACCGCGCCACCGCCGCCGAAATCTTCGGCCTCACCCCCAGCGAAGTCGGCGCCGACCAGCGGCGCGTCGCCAAGGTCATCAACTTCGGCCTGATCTACGGCATGAGCGCCTTCGGCCTCGCCCGCCAGCTCGACCTCGAACGCGGCGCCGCGCAGGCCTACATCGACCGCTACTTCGCCCGCTACCCGGGCGTCGCGCGCTACATGGAAGAAACGCGCGAAGCCGCTCGCGCCAAGGGCTACGTCGAAACGGTGTTCGGCCGCCGCCTGTGGCTGCCCGAGATCCGCGCCAGCCAGGCCGGCCGCCGCCAGGGCGCCGAACGCGCGGCGATCAACGCGCCGATGCAGGGCACGGCGGCCGACATCATCAAGCTGGCGATGGTCGCGGTCGAACACTGGATCGAGCGCGAAGGCCTGCAGTCGCGGCTGCTGCTGCAGGTGCACGACGAACTGATCCTCGAAGTGCCCGACGCCGAGCTCGAACGCGTGCGCGCCGAACTGCCGCCGCTGATGACCCAGGTCGCCCAGCTGCGCGCGCCGCTGCTCGTCGAGGTCGGCGTCGGCGCCAATTGGGACGAAGCCCACTGACGCAATAAAGCGCCTGCGGGCGTTCGCCTCACGCCAGACTGACGCTCACCTCGCCGTTGACCGTGGTGCTGCACGCCAGCACCACGCCCGCAGCGATCTCATCTGCGGTCAGCGGAACGGTGCTCGTGCTCGTCACGGCACCGGCATCGCCTTCGACCTTGCACTTGCACGAACCGCAGACGCCCGTCCGGCAAGCGCCGACGATGGGCACCCCGGCGCCTTCGAGGGCGTCGAGCAGCAGTTCGCCCGCGGCGATCTCGGCATCGATGCCGAAGGCCGGCACCTGCAGGCGGTGCCGCGCCGCATCGGCGGCGACCTCCGCGGCGGCGGAAAAATAATGCTCGCGCCGGATGTCAGCCGCCGCCACGCCCAACTCGCAGAGCCAGTCGGCGACGTCGTCCATGTAGGCAGACTGGCCGCACAGCCAGGCGCGAAGACCGTCCGGAGTACGCAGGGCGGCGCGCAGCCGCGCCGCGTCGAGGCGGCCGGCGTGCGCCGGTAAACGCCCTTCGGGCTGGCTGAGAAAAAGATGCAGGCGAAAACGCGGGTGCGCCGCGGCGAGCGCGCGCAGTTCTTCGGCATAGAGCACGTCGGCATCGCTGCGGGCGCTGTGGAAGAAGTCGATCTCCACCGGGCCGGCGCTGGCTTCGCGCTCGAGCAACCAGCGGGTCATCGACATCAACGGGGTGATGCCGCTGCCGGCTGAAAAGAGGGCGATGCGCGCCGGCAGATCGGCATCGCGCGCCAGGCCGAAGTCGCCGGCCGGCGCGCGGGCCGGCAAGGCCATGCCCTCGTGCCAGTGATCGAGCAGCCAGTTCGAGACGCGCCCGCCGGGCACGCGCTTGACGCTGATCGCCAAGCGATCGCTGGCATTCGGACTGGAGGCGATCGAGTAGGCGCGCCAGTGGGTGCGCCCGTCGAGGTCGACCCCGAGCGAGATGAACTGCCCGGGATCGAAGTCGAAGCGGCGCGCGTCGGGGGCAGCCAGGACGAAGGTCGCGCAATCGCGCACCGCGTCGCAGCGTGCGCGACAGACAAGCGGCGTATCGCCCTGCCAGACAGGGAAGGGTTCTGCGTTGGAGTTCATGAAGGACACCGGGGAAAACGCTCCGCGCGTCTTGGCCGCGCGCGGAGCAGGGTCAGGGCAAACGCATCAGGCGGCAAGCATCTCCGCCAGATCGCTGTCCACGTCACCGATCAGGCGCAGGCCGAACTGCTGGTTGAGCGTGGCGATCAGGTTCGGGGTCAGGAAGCCCGGCGCGGTCGGGCCGACGCGGATGTCCTTGATGCCGAGCGAGAGCAGGGTCAGCAGGATGACGATGGCTTTTTGCTCGAACCACGAGAGCACCAGCGACAGCGGCAAGTCGTTCACCCCGCACTCGAAGGCGTCGGCGAGCGCCAGCGCCAGCTGGATCGCCGAGTAGGCATCGTTGCACTGGCCGATGTCGAGGAAGCGCGGGATGCCGTCGATGTCGCCCAGTTCGAGGGTGTTGAAACGGAACTTGCCGCAGGCGAGCGTCAGGATGAGCGTGTCTTTGGGCGCGGCCTGAACGAGGTCGGCGTAGTAGCTGCGCTCTTTCTTGTCGCCGTCACAACCGCCGACGAGGAAGAAGTGGCGGATCTTGCCCGCCTTGACCGCGTCGATGACCGCCGGCGCGGCGCCCATCAGCGCGTTGCGGGCAAAGCCGGTGGTGGTGTAGACCGGCGCCACGTCGGCGGCAAAGCCCGGCTGGGCTAACGCAGACTCAATGGCGACAGAAAAATCGCTGCCCTCGATGTGGGTCACGCCGGGCCAGCCGACGATGCTGCGGGTGAAGATGCGCGCGCCGTACTGACCCACATTGGGATCGATGATGCAGTTGGAAGTCATCACGATCGCACCCGGGAAGGCGGCGAATTCCTTCTGCTGGTTCTGCCAGGCCGTGCCGTAGTTGCCCACCAGATGCGGGTACTTCTTGAACGCCGGATAGGCGTGCGCCGGCAGCATCTCGCCGTGGGTGTAGACGTTGATGTCCTTGCCCGCGCTCTGCTGGAGGATGAGTTCGAGGTCGTGCAGGTCGTGGCCGGACACGAGGATCGCCTTGCCGGCGATGGGCTGGGTGTTGACCCGCGTCGGCTCGGGATGGCCGAAGGTCTCGGTCTCGCCTTTATCGAGCATTTCCATGACCTTGTAATTGAGTTGGCCGATGTCCATCGCGCACTGGAAGAGCGCGCCAGCGTCGGCCGGCTGCGTGCCGAGGAAAGCCATTAGTTCGTGGAAGCGGCCGGCGACCTCGGCGTCGGTCTGGCCGAGCACGCGCGCGTGCTCCATGTAGGCGGCGGCGCCCTTCAGGCCGTAGAGGCACAGGAGGCGCAGACCGAGCACGTCTTCGCCGACTTCTTTTTTCTGGCGATTCAAGGCGAACTGCACGGCATCGGTGAGCATCACCGCACGCGCGTCGGGCAAACGGTAGTGCGCGGCCGGCGGCAGCGCTTCGGGCGCCTGCCCCTGTTCGGCGCACGCCGCTTCGTAGTTAAGACGCAAGGTGTTGCGATGGGTCTCGGCGCGGCGCGCGAAGTCGACGATGCGCTCGGCATCGAAGTTCACGTTGGTCAGCGTCGAGAAAAAGGCCTGCGGCACGTAGGTATCGACCTCGGCATCAATGACGCCGACCTTGCGCGCGGCAACGGCATAGGTCGACACGGCCTGCAAGAGATGCACGAGCGTGTCCTGCAGGTCAGAAACCTCGCCGGTCTTGCCGCACATGCCGCGCGTGTAGCTGCAGCCGGCGTCGCCCTGGGGAGTACGGATGGTGTGTTCGCATTGCACGCAAAACATGAGGATGCCCTTGTGGTTGCTGTTGGAGATGGATTTCCTTTAGCGAAGGGCGTGCCAGGCGCGCAAGACCTTGTTTTTCCTCGCTCAGTGTGTGGAACCAAGGCCTTTACGAGTCAATCCGACCCGGAAAGAATGGAGTCGAAACGACTCACAAAGAGTCAATCCGACCCGCCGTCCAGCTCGAAGTCCACACCCAGCCGACGCGCCAACCGGCGCAGGTTGGCACGGTCGAGTTCAAGGCGCTGCGCGGCTTGCGTCCAGTTGCCTTGACAGGCCGACAGGGCATCGACGATCAGCCGGCGCTGGTAGGCATCGACGGCGTCGCGCAGCCCGCTGCCCCGCAGTGGCGCGCCCTCCGGGACCGCCAACGCCGGCTTTTCAGCGCTGTCTCCCAGGCTTGCGGCCGGCAAGGCCAGATCCGCGGCGCTCAAGAGCACGCGCGCATGCCCGTCGCGCCGCGCCGCCTTGACGCAGGCACGCAGCAGCACGTGTTCCAGTTCGCGCACATTGCCCGGCCAGTCGTAGTCGGCGAGCGCGGCGAGCGCTTGCGGGTGCAGGTCGATGCGCGCCACGCCCAGACGATGGCGCGCTGCGTCGAGGAAATAGCCGGCCAGCACGCCCAGGTCGTCGCGATGGCCGCGCAGCGGCGGCACGGCGATCGGGTAGACGTGCAGGCGGTGATAGAGGTCGGCGCGGAAGCGTCCGGCCTCGACTTCCTGCAAGAGGTCGCGGTTGGTCGCGGCGATCACGCGCACGTTGACGCGCACCGCCTCGTCGGCGCCGACACGCTGGATTTCGCCCTGCTGCAGGGCGCGCAGCAGCTTGGCCTGGAGCCCGAGCGGCAGTTCGCCGATCTCGTCGAGGAAGAGCGTACCGCCGTGCGCCAGTTCGAACTTGCCGGCGCGGTCGGCATGCGCGCCGGTGAACGCCCCCTTCTTGTGGCCGAACAGCTCGCTTTCGGCCACGCTCTCGGGCAGCGCCGCACAGTTGATCTGCACCAGCGCCTGCTCGGCGCGCGGCGACAGCGCATGCACGGTGCGCGCGACGAGCTCTTTCCCCGTCCCCGTCTCGCCGGTGATCAGCACCGCGAGGTCGGTCGCGGCGACGGCGGCGATCTCGCGCCGCAAGGCGTGCATCGCCGCGCTGCGACCGATCAGGTGGCCCTCGCGGCGCAGCGCTTCCTGCATCAGGTCGTGCGCGATCTGCCGCTGGCGTTCGCCCGACTGTTCGAGCGCCCGGATCAGCGCCACGTTGCGCAGCGTCGCCGCGGCAAGCGCGGCAAAGGCGCCGACGGTGGCGTCGCCAACCTGATCGAAGGCCCGCGGGTCGGCGGCGTCGAGAGTCAGCACGCCGACCAGTTCGCGGTCGACGTGCAGGCTACAGCCGAGGCAGGCATGCACCTGCTTGGCCGATTCGAGGTCGCCGGGCAGCAGACCGTCGAAGGGGTCGGGCAAGGGGCTGTCGGCGGCAAAGCGCAGCGGCGCGTCGGCGGCCAGGATCTGCGCCAGGCGCGGGTGCGCCGCCGGGGCGAAGCGCCGCCCCATCAGCTCGGGCGACAAGCCGTGGCTGGCCATCGGCACCAGCACATCGTCCTGCAGGTGGAGCAAGGTCACGGCATCGCACGGCAACACCTCGCCGATCGCCGACACCAGGCGCTGGAACTGCACCTCGCCGGGCATGGTGGTGGAGAGATCGACGGCGATCTGCCACAAGGCACGATCGATGGCTTTCTGAAAACGCATGGCACCCCACGGAAGACGCCTCGCGGCGAGAGGATCAGTATCGCAGCGCCGGACTGGCAAGTCTTTGATTCATGTGGTACTGTATTTATATACAGTTAACTTGTCGTCACTTCGACGCCTGCACGCATGCCCGCCCCTGCCGCCGACCTGCACTCGGCCCACCCCGCTCCGCCGTACGCGCCGCGCCCGCTCGACGGCGGCACGCTTTCGGCCGGGTTCCCATCGCCGGCCACCGACCACGACGAACGCCCGCTCGACATCAACGATTATCTGGTGCGCAACCCGGTGGCGACCTTCTTTTTCCCCGTCGAAGGGCGATCGATGGAGGGCGCCGAAATCTTCGCCGGCGACATTCTGGTCGTCGATCGCAGCGTCATGCCGCGCCACGGCCACATCGTCGTCGCCTTCGTGAACGGCGAGCGTCTGGTCAAGCGCCTGCACCGCCGCGCCGGCCGCGTCGCGCTGCTCGCCGAGCACCCCGACTATCCACCGCTGGAGATCGACGAAGCGCTTGAACTTGTCGTCTGGGGCGTCGTCGTCGGCAAGTTCAAGCGCCTGTCGGTCTGACCTTGCCCCCTTCGCCATGCCGGTCTTCGCCCTCGTCGACTGCAACAACTTCTTCGCCAGCTGCGAGCAGCTCTTCGACCCGCGCCTGCGCGGCAAGCCGGTCGTCGTTCTCTCCAACAACGACGGCTGCATCGTCGCGCGCAGCGCCGAGGCCAAGGCGCTCGGCGTGCCGATGGGCCAGCCCTGGTACCAGGTACGGGCTGCGGCGCAGCGCCACGGCATCGTCCCGCGCTCGTCGAACTACGCGCTCTACGCCGACATGAGCCGGCGCGTGGTCGAAGTGCTCACCGCCTTCGCACCCGAAATCGAGGTCTATTCGATCGACGAATCCTTCCTCGCCCTCGACACCGTCCCGCCCGACGCCCGACTGGCGCACGCCGCCGCCCTGCGCGAGCGCGTACGCCGCTGGCTGGGACTCGCGGTCTGCGTCGGCATCGCTCCGAGCAAGACTTTGGCCAAGCTCGCCAACCACTGCGCCAAACAAGGCCTCGCCAGCCGCGATGGCATCTGCGATTTCTCCGCCTTGCCGCCGGCCGCGCTCGATGTGCTCCTCGCCCGCCTGCCGGTGGGCGAAGTCTGGGGCGTCGGCCGACGTCTCGCGCCGCGCCTCGAGGCCGAAGGGCTCGCCAACGTCCGCGCCCTGCGCGACGCCGACCCGGCGCGCCTCGCCCGCCGCCACTCCATCGTCCTCGAACGCATCGTGCATGAACTGCGCGGGGTCTCCTGCCTCGACCTTGAAGACGTGGCCGGCGCGCGGCAGCAGATCCTGCGCAGCCGCTCCTTCGGCAGCCGCATCTACGCCGTCGCCGAACTGCGCGAAGCGGTCAGCCACCATGTCGCGCACGCCGCCGAGGCCCTGCGCGCCCAAGGCTCGCTGGCCGGCGCCCTGGCCGTCTCGCTGCGCACCGGCTGGCACGCCGCCGAGAACGAGCGCTACATCGCCCACCTCGGCCGCCCGCTCGCGCCAGCGACCGACGACACGCGCATACTCACCACAGCCGCGCTGCGCCTCGTCGACACGCTCTACCGTCCGGGCTACGCCTACGCCAAGGCCGGCGTCCTGCTGAGCGAACTTTGTCCACGCCGGCCGCGCCAGCCCGACCTCTTCGCCGCGCCGGACCCCTCCCCGGCCAGCGCACGCCTGATGCAGACGCTCGACGGCATCAACGCGCGCTGGGGACGCGACACCTTGCGCCTGGCTGCAGAAGGCACGACGCAGGCCTGGCAGATGAAACGCGCCCACCTCTCGCCGCACTACACCACCGACTGGAAAGGCCTGCCGGCAGTGCGCGCCGGCTGAGGCGCGCTGGGCGGCGCGCGCGCCTTCGGCTATCCTGAACGGGCCAACGCCCCTCCAAGGAAGTCCGTCATGCCGCCGCGCCTCACCCGCCTCCGCTTCGTCCCGGCCCACGCCTGCGCCGTCCTCGCCGCCTGCACGCTCCTCGTTACGGCGCTGCCCGGAAACGCCGAGACGCCGCCCGGCGACCTGCCCTACGTGAGCGGCGGCATCGGCGAAGAAGAACTCGCCGTCCTGCGCCTGGTGCGCGGCGACTACAACCTGCGCCTGCTCTTCGCCGACCAGTCCGGCACCTACCTCTCCGGCATCGAGGCCCGCATCCTCGACGCGCACGGCAAGACCGTCCTCACGGTCAAGGATGCCGGCCCCTTCCTTTACGTCCGCCTGCCGGCCGGGCACTACCGCATCGAAGCCCGCTACGCCGAACGCACTCAACGGCAAGACATCGAGCTGGCGGCCACGACCACGGGGCGCGACAAAATCTTCCGCTGGTAAGGCGGGCCCAAGCCCGCCCCGACGCGCCCGGCATCAGACGCGATATCGGCTGACCTGGGTGCGCAGCGTTCCGGCAATGCGGTCGAGTTCGAGCGCATCGGCAGCGTTGTGCTGCATCGTCGCATTGGCTTCCTCAGCCATGCCGGCGATGTGCTCGACGCGCTGGGCGATGTCGGTCGCCGTGCTCGCCTGCTGCGCCGTGGCGTGCGCCACCTCGCGCACGCGGGTGAGCGACTCGTTGGCCTGAGCCAGAATCTCGCCCAGCACGTCGGCCGCGGCGTCGGCCATGCGTCGTCCGTCCTCGACCTGCGGCACCGCCGCCTCCATGCCGAGCACGGCCTGCCCGGTCTCCTGCTGCACGCGCTCGATCATCTGCGCAATGTCGTTGGTCGCGGTACCGGTGCGTTCGGCGAGCTTGCGCACTTCGTCGGCCACCACCGCGAAGCCGCGCCCCTGTTCGCCGGCGCGCGCCGCCTCGATAGCGGCGTTCAAGGCCAACAGATTGGTCTGCTCGGCAATCTCGCGGATCACCCCGGCGATGCCGCCGATTTCCTGCGAGCGGCTTTGCAGCAGCCGAATCTGGGCCGCCGCGTCGACCACCGTCGACCGCACCGCGCCAATCCGTTCGGCCGCCTGATGCACGATCGCCGCGCCCTCGGTCGACAAGGCCGCGACCCGCTGCGAGTTCTGCTCGGTGGCCTGCGCGGTGTGCGTCATTTCGTCGATCGAGACGGTCAGCTGTTCCAGGCTGGCGGCAGCGGCGGACGTCGCTTCCGCCTGGCTGGATGCGGCTTCGCCGATCTCGCGGCTGGCGGCAGCCAGCGACTCGCTGCGGCGCGCGATGGCGCCAGCCTCGTCGATAATGCCCGAGAACACCTCGCGCAATCGTTGCTGCATCTGGGCCAGCGAATCGAGCATGCTGCCGGCCGGCGCAACGATGTGCCCGCTCAGATCGCCGGCGGCGATACGCGCCGCCAGGGCGGCCGCGTCCTGCGGCTCGCCTCCCAGCGGACGCAGCACCAAGCGACGCACCAGCCAGGCGGCCAAAACCGCCAACAGTAAGGCGGCGACGAACATCGCGGCGATGATCAGTTGCGTCGTCTGTTTCGACAGGGCGTGCACTTCGTCCGCATCGATCGAGATGTGCACCTGCAGGTCCCACGGCGCGAACGTACGGAAGATCGAGTACTTGTCCACCAAGCCGCGCTGGGGATCGCGCCAGCGGTACTGAATGAAGCCCTCGGCCTGATCGGCGACCTTGGCCAGAAAAAGCTCGTCCTGCCCATCCTTGAGGGTCAGGGCGTTCTGCCCTTCGATGCGCGGGTGGATCAACATGCTCCCGCGCGACTCGCCGCGACCGACGTCGAATGCGAAGACATAGCCTTCCTTGCCGATCCGGATGCCCTTGATCTCATCCTTCAGCGTCTTGAGGCTGTCGGTGAAATCGACACCGACAAACAAGGCGCCGACAACCTCGCCGCGCGCATCACGCACCGGCTCGTAGCGCGTCATGTAATCACGGCCGAACAGCCGCGCCCGACCGAGGTAAACCTCACCCCGGAGCAAGAGCGCTTGTGCCGGGTGCGCATTGCCGAGGGCAGTCCCGACCGCACGCTGGCCATCCTCGCGCTTGAGCGAGGTTGCAATGCGATAGAACGCATCTCCCTGGCGCACGAAAATCGTGGCGACCGACCCGAGCGTGGCCGTGAAGCGGTCGAGCGCCGCGGTCTCGCCGTTCAATATCCGATCGTTGAGCTGCAGGGCCGGCAACTCGACCCCGGCGCCGGCCACCGGCGTCTCGCGCGCCAAATGCCAGTGCCCGTTGAACGACTGGCCCAACACTTTCATGTGGTCGTTGGCCAGACGTTCCGATTGTTGTCGGTAGGAATCGAGCATATTGACGAGCAAGGCCGATTGCGCGCGCATCTGACCCACCGACTGGTCGCTCAAGTCACGCCAGGTGCGCAAACCGACCAGCAAAGCCACCAGTAGGCCGGCCAGCGCAAAGCTGCCGCCCAAATAGATCAGGATTTTCGTTTGCAACTTCATTTTTTTCCCCGCACCCCGCGATGGGGTTGCAATAATGTTCATGTTTTCTGGGCGCAGCCGTACGCGGGCTGCCCTTCATTTTTCTTTTCTCGACCGCGATCCCATGCGACGCCTCGTCCTTCTGACCGGAGCCCTGCTCATGACCCTCTCCGTGCCCGGCCTCGCCGGCCAACCGTTGATCCTTGGCCACCGCGGCGCGGCCGGCCATCTGCCGGAACACACCCGTTCCGGCTACATTCTGGCGATCGCCGCGGGCGCCGATTATATCGAGCCGGACCTCGTTTCCACGCGCGACGGCGAGCTTATCGTCCGTCATGAGAACGACATTTCTGAGACCACCGACGTCGCCCAGAAATACCCCGCTCGCAAAACCCGCAAGGTGGTGGACGGCAAAACCATAGCCGGCTGGTTCACTGAAGACTTCACCCTGGCCGAAATCAAGACCCTGCGCGCCCGCGAGCGCCTGCCCTTCCGCAACCACGCGCACGACGGGCGCGACGAGGTCCTCACCCTGCAGGAGGTCATCGACCTCGCCAAGCGCGCCAGCGCCGAATTCGGGCGGACCATCGGCATCTACCCGGAAACCAAGCACCCGAGCCATTTCCGCAGCATCGGCCTGCCCCTGGAAGAGAAGCTCGTCGCCATCCTCAAGGCCAACGGCTACGACGCGCCCGATGCCCCGTGCTTCATCCAGTCTTTCGAATACGGCAACCTGCAGGCGCTGCGCACGATGATTTCGACGCCGCTGGTCTTCCTGATGGAAGCCGCGCACCGCCAGCCCTACGACTTCGTCCTCGCCGGCGACCCGCGCACCTACGGCGACCTCACCCGCCCCGAGGAACTGGCCAAGATCGCCCGCTTCGCCCAGGGCATCGGCCCGAGCAAGCGCCTGATCGTCCCGGCCAAGGCCGACCGCACGCTCGCCGCACCGACCACCCTGGTCGCCGACGCCCACCGCGCCGGCCTGCTCGTTCATCCCTACACTTTCCGCGACGAGCCGATCTTTCTCGCCCCCGACTACGCCGCCGATCCGCAGGCGGAATACCTGCAGTTCTTCCGCCTCGGCGTCGATGCCGTTTTCTCCGATTTTCCCGACAGCGCCTTCCGCGCCCGAGCACGCTATCTGAGCGAACGCTCGTCGGCACCGTGAGCGGCGAGCCGGCGCGCGCTGCGACACGGTTTTCGCCCGGCGTCGGCAATTTCCGGTCGTCGGCGGCAATGAAAACCGAGTTTTCTTGTTGCCGAAAAATGTAAACCGCTATACATTTGCCGCTCTACCATACCAGTCGGAATTGAGGGTCATGGCCGGCTCCCAACACCACCCGCCGATGGCGCAACGCATCGCGCGCCTCCTGCCGACGCTGACCCGCGCGCAACGGCGGATGGCCGACTATGTCCTTGCCCATCCCTTGCAGGCCGCGACCCAGACCATCGACGAACTGGCCAGCGCGCTCGGCGTCTCGGTGGCCACCGCCAACCGCTTCGCCCGCGCGCTCGAATTCGACGGCTACCCGCAGTTCCGCGCGGCCCTGGTGCTCGGCTTCGAAAGCGCGCTGGCCCTGGTCGACAAGGTGCGCCAGCAGGTCGGCCGCCCGGTCGGCGATGCCGGTGTCTTCGCCCTCACCCTGAGCGAAATCGGCGCCAACGTCGAACGCACCCGCCAGGCCCTCGACGCGGAAAGTTGCCGCCAGGCGGTGGCCGCGATCGGCGCCGCACAGCGCATCGCCATCGCCGGTTACGGCAGCAGCGGCTGGCTGGCCGGGTTGCTGCACCGGACCCTGGAACCGTATTGCCGCCAGGTCCACCTGCTCGCCAGCCTCGAAGGCCCCGGCTACGGCGCGCGCGTGCTCTCGGGCCTGGGGCCCGCGGACCTGCTGATCGCCATCGCCTTCCCGCGCTACTCGGCGGACACCGTTTTCCTCGCCCGGCGCGCGCACCAAGCCGGGGTTCCCCTGCTGGCGCTCACCGACAAGCGCAGCTCGCCGCTCGCACCGCTCGCCTCGGTCAGCCTCTACGCGGCCAGCGAAAGCAGCTATTTCGTCAACTCCGAATGCAGCACGCTGGCGCTGATCGAAGCCCTCGCCAGCGCCGTCGCTCACCACAGCCGCGACCCGGTGCAGGCAACCGGACGGCTGGCCGCCGCCGCGCAGCCGTGGTTGCACGGCACCGCGCAAAGCTGCCTGCGCCCGCCGCCCGCGTGCGACGAGACGCCCCGTCCGGCTGCGCGCCGGCGCGCGGCCGCAAACGCCCCTTCTCAACCTTCCGTCAAACCTTCGCGCAAGGCCACGCCATGAGCACATCCCTTCCGTCCCCCGTCATCGCCATCCACGGCGGCGCCGGCACCCTGAGCCGCAGTCTGGTCAGCGATGCCCAGAAAAACGCCTACCACGCCGCGCTCAACGACATCCTCGTTGCCGGCCAGCGCTGCCTCGCCGAAGGCGGCAGCGCGCTCGACGCGGTCGCCCTGGCGGTCAGCCTGCTCGAGGACTGCCCGCTGTTCAACGCCGGCCACGGCGCGGTGTTCACCCGCGACGAGACGCACGAACTCGATGCCGCGGTGATGGACGGCGACGGGCTGCGCGCGGGCGCGGTGGCCTGCGTCACTCGCATCAAACATCCGGTCTACGCCGCGCGCGCGGTGATGGAAAAAACCTCGCACGTGCTGCTCGTCGGCGCCGGCGCCGAAACCTTCGCCCGCCTGCACGCCCTGGAAATGGTCGAACCCGCTTATTTCTCGACCGACTTCCGGCGCGAACAGTTGCAACGCGCGCGCGCCGAAGGACGCACCCTGCTCGACCACGACGGCGGCCACGCCGAGCAGAAAACGCAGGACGAGCAACCGCTCGACGAAAAAACCAAATTCGGCACCGTCGGCGCCGTCGCCCTCGACGCGCACGGCCACCTTGCCGCAGCGACCTCGACCGGCGGCATGACCAACAAGCTGCCCGGCCGCGTCGGCGACTCGCCGCTGATCGGCGCCGGCACCTACGCCGACGACCGTTATGCCGCCATTTCCTGCACCGGCAGCGGCGAGATGTTCATCCGCGCCGCCACGGCCTACGACGTCTGCGCGCGCATGGCCTACGCCGGCCAGTCGCTGCACGAGGCCGCGCATGCCGCCATCTTCGAAGGACTGACGCCGATCGGTGGCAGCGGCGGCCTGATCGCCATCGACCGCCAGGGCAACGTCTGCCTGCCGTTCAACAGCGAAGGCATGTACCGCGGCCACGCCCGCGTCGGCGAAGCACCGCACACCGCCATTTACCGCTGACCCTGCTCACTCCCCATCCGCTCCCACGCCTTTTCGTCCCATGCCGCACGCCGCCTCCGCCCCCGACCTGCTCCTCCCGGACAACCACGTCATCGCCGTCGACGGCCTCTCGGTCCGCTTCCAGACCTCGGAACGCACCGTCGACGCGGTCAAGAACCTCTCCTTCCACGTCGCCCGTGGCGAAACCCTGGCCATCGTCGGCGAATCCGGCTCAGGCAAGTCGGTCACTTCGCTCGCCGCAATGCGCCTCGTCGAACACGGCGGCGGCCGCATCATCGGCGGTCGCCTCGCCTTTCGCCGCCGCGACGGCCGCATGCTCGATCTCGCCCGCGCCGACGACGCGACGATGCGCAGCATCCGCGGCGCTGACATCGCGATGATCTTTCAGGAGCCGATGACCTCGCTCAACCCGGTGTTCACCGCCGGCGAGCAGATCGCCGAGTCGATCCGCGAACACCAGGGCATGGACCACGCCGCGGCCAACGCCGAAGCATTGCGCATGCTCGACCTGGTGCGCATCCCCGAGGCGAAGAACGTCCTCACCCGCTTCCCGCACCAGCTCTCGGGCGGCATGCGCCAGCGGGTGATGATCGCCATGGCGCTCTCCTGCAAGCCCTCGCTGCTGATCGCCGACGAGCCGACCACCGCGCTCGACGTCACCATCCAGGCGCAGATTCTGGCCTTGATCCGCGCCCTGCAGCATGAGATGCAGATGGGCGTGGTGTTCATCACCCACGACATGGGCGTCGTCGCCGAGATTGCCGACCGCGTGCAGGTGATGTACCGCGGCGAAGGCGTCGAAAGCGGCACCGCAACCGAGATCTTCGCCCGCCCGGCGCACCCCTACACCCGCGCCCTGCTCGCCGCCGTGCCCAAGCTCGGCTCGATGCAGGGCAGCCCGCTGCCGCGCAAGTTCGACCTGCTGCGCGTCGACGCCCCCGACGCGCCGCCCGAAGTCGCGGCGCCGCAGGACACCGTGCGCCCCGAAGCGCCGATCCTGCGCGTCAAGGATCTGATCACCCGCTTCGACGTGCGCGGCGGCTTCTTCGGCCGCGTTCAACGGCGCGTGCATGCCGTCGAGAAAGTCAGCTTCGACCTCTACCCGGGCGAGACGCTGGCGCTCGTCGGTGAATCGGGCTGCGGCAAGTCGACCACCGGACGTTCGCTCTTGCGCCTCGTCGATAGCCAGAGCGGCGCCATCGAGTTCGCCGGGCAAAACATCCGCGAGCTTTCGGGCCCGGACTTGCAGGCCTTGCGGCGCAACATCCAGTTCATCTTCCAGGACCCCTTCGCCTCGCTCGACCCGCGCCTCACGGTCGGTTTCTCGATCATGGAGCCCTTGCTCATCCACGGCGTCGCCAAAGGCCGCGAGGCTGAGGAACGCGTCGCCTGGCTGCTCGAGAAGGTCGGCCTGCCGCGCGAATTCGCTCAGCGTTACCCGCACGAGTTCTCCGGCGGCCAACGCCAGCGCATCGCCATCGCGCGCGCCCTGGCGCTCAACCCCAAGGTGGTGATCGCCGACGAGTCCGTCTCGGCGCTCGACGTCTCGATCCAGGCGCAGATCGTGAACCTGCTGCTCGACCTGCAACGCGAGCTGGGCATCGCCTTCCTCTTCATCTCGCACGACATGGCCGTCGTCGAACGCGTCAGCCACCGCGTGGCGGTGATGTACCTCGGCCAGATCGTCGAAATCGGCCCGCGCCAGGCGATCTTCGAAAATCCGCAGCACCCCTACACGCGTAAGCTGATGGCCGCGGTGCCGATTGCCGATCCGACGCGCAAGCGCGAACGCCAGCTGATGAACGACGAAATTCCCAGCCCGATCCGCGCCGTCGGCGACGAGCCCGAGGTGCCGCCGCTGGTCGAGGTCGGCGCCGGGCACTTCGTCGCCCGCCACCGCGTCTCCAAAGTCTTTTAGCCCGATGCTGTTCCCGCTCCGTCATTCCTGTTCAACCCGCCACCACGCCAAGGAGGTATAACCATGACCCAGACCTGCAAACCCTTGCGTCCGAAGTTCGTCGTCGCCGGCCTCGCCGCGCTCTGCGCCTTCGGCGCCGGCGCCGCGTTCGCCGCCGGCAAGGACGTCGTCATTGCCCTGAGCAACCAGCCGGACTCGCTCGACCCGTACAACACCAACACCACGCTGACCACGGCGGTGACCAAGTCCTTCTACCAGGGCCTCTTTGAGTTCGACAAAGACCTCAAGGTGCAGAACGTCCTCGCTGAAAGCTACACCACCTCCAAGGACGGCCTGACCTACACCTTCAAGCTGCGCGAAGGCGTCAAGTTCCACGACGGCACGCCGTTCAACGCCGAGGCGGTGAAAGCCAACCTCGAGCGGGTGATGAACCCCGAGAACAAGCTCGCCCGCTTCAACCAGTTCAACCGCATCGGCAAGGTCGAAGCGACCGGCCCGTACAGCGTGCGCATCACGCTCAAGGAGCCCTTCGGCCCCTTCATCAACTCGCTCGCCCACTCGTCGGCGGCGATGATCTCGCCGACCGCGCTCAAGAAATACGGCAAGGACATCGCTTTCAACCCCGTCGGCACCGGCCCCTTCGTGTTCACCGAGTGGAAGCAGACCGACTTCGTCAAAGGCAAGAAATTCGACGGCTACTGGAAGAAGGGCTACCCCAAGGTCGACAGCGTGACCTGGAAGCCTGTGCTCGAGAACAACACCCGCGCCGCGATGCTGCAGACCGGCGAGGCCGACTTCATCTACATGGTCCCCTTCGAGCAAGCCGCCGAGTTGGAGAAAAACCCCAAGCTCAAGCTCTACTCGATCGACTCGATCGTCACCCGCTACCTCTCGATGAACACGCTCCAGAAGCCGTTCAGCGAGCCCAAGGTGCGCCAAGCCATCAACCACGCGATCAACCGCGACGCGCTGGCCAAGGTCGCCTTCAACGGTTACGCCAAACCGGCCACGGGCGTCGTCCCGGCGTCGATCGAGTTCGCCCAGAAATACACCCCGGCGGCCTACGATCCGGCCAAGGCGCGCCAACTGCTTAAGGAGGCCGGCTACCCCAACGGTTTCGAGACGACGCTGTGGGGCGGTTATGCCAACACCACGACGAGCAAGGTCATCCAGTTCGTCCAGCAGCAGCTCGCCCAGGTTGGGATCAAGGTCAGCGTCCAGGCGCTCGAACCCGGTCAGCGCGTCGAGTGGGTACAGAGCGTGAGCGACCCGCAAGCCGCCAAGGTGCGCTTGTACTACGCCGGCTGGTCGTCGTCGACGGGTGACGCCGACTGGGCGCTGCGCCCGCTATTCGCCACCGAAGCCTGGCCGCCCAAGCTGCAGAACTCCGCCTACTACAGCAACAAGGTCGTCGACGACGCCATCGCCGGCGCGCTGAAGTCGACCGACAACCAGGAGAAGGCCGCGTTCTACAAGACGGCGCAGGACCAGATCATGGCCGACCTGCCGTGGGCCGTGCTCACCGTCGACAAGCTGCTCTTCGCGACCAGCAAGCGCCTCTCGGGCATCGTGATGATGCCGGACGGCAGCATCTATTCGGAGACCATGTCCGTCGAGTAATCGCACGAACCGCGTGCGCCACCGCATCCTAAACGGCGGCGCACGCCTGCCAGCCTGAAACTATGTTCAATTACCTCATCAAACGCCTGCTCGGCCTGACGCCGACCCTGCTCATCGTCGCCGTGCTGGTCTTTTTCTTTGTGCACATGCTGCCCGGCGATCCGGCACGCCTGGCCGCCGGCATCGATGCCGACGAGCAGACGGTGCAACTCGTTCGCCAGGAGCTCGGGCTCGACAAACCGCTGCCCGAGCAGTTCGTCACTTTCTTCAAGCACGCCGTGCAGGGTGATTTCGGCAAGTCGCTGCGCACCCGCCGCTTAGTGTCGGTGGAAATTTCCGAACGCTTCGCGCCGACCTTCTACCTGACGCTGACCAGCATGGCCTGGGCCGTGGTCTTCGGCATGGGCATCGGCATCATTTCCGCCGTCAACCGCAACCGCTGGCCCGACCGCCTCGGGATGACGGTCGCCGTTTCGGGCATTTCCTTCCCGGCGTTCGCGCTCGGCATGCTGCTGATGGAGATTTTCTCGGTCTGGCTCGGCTGGCTGCCCACCGTCGGCGCTGACACCTGGAAACACTACATCCTGCCGTCGCTGACCCTCGGTGCCGCCGTCGCCGCGGTGATGGCCCGCTTCACCCGCGCCTCCTTCGTCGAAGTGGTGCAGGAAGACTACGTCCGCACCGCCCGCGCCAAAGGCCTGCGCGAACGCGTGGTGCTCGCCAAGCACTGCCTGCGCAACGCGCTGATCCCGGTGATCACCATGATGGGCCTGCAATTCGGTTTCCTGCTCGGCGGCTCGATCGTCGTCGAATCCGTGTTCAACTGGCCCGGCCTCGGCCGCCTGCTCGTCGACTCGGTGAACATGCGCGACTACCCCGTGATCCAGGCGCTGGTGCTGCTTTTCTCGCTGCAGTTCATCCTGATCAATCTGGTCGTGGACATGCTCTACGCCTTCATCAACCCGACCATCCGCTTCAAGTAGCCGCCATGACCACCCCGACCGTTACCGCCAACGCCTCCAGCCCCGTCGTGACCGCCAACGACACGGTGCGCACGCCGTGGAGCGAATTCTGGCGCAAGTTCAAGAAACAGCCGGTGGCCATGGGCGCGCTGGGCTTCGTCGTCCTGCTCGTGCTCGTTGCACTCTTCGCCCCGCTCCTCGTTCCGTACGACCCGGAGAATTTCTTCGACTACGACCGCCTCAACCAAGGCCCCTCGTGGCAGCACTGGCTGGGCGTTGATCCGCTCGGGCGCGACATTTTCAGCCGCATCGTCGCCGGCGCGCGCATCTCGCTCGCCACCGGCTTCTTCTCGGTGGCGCTGGGCGGCATCGTCGGCACCGCGCTGGGCCTGCTCGCCGGCTACTACGAAGGCTGGTGGGACCGCATCGTGATGCGCATCTCGGACGTGCTCTTCGCCTTCCCGGGCATCCTGCTCGCCCTGGGCATCGTCGCCGTACTCGGCAGCAGCATGGTCAACGTCGTCGTCGCCGTCTCGGTGTTCAGCATCCCGGCCTTCGCCCGCCTGGTGCGCGGCAACACCCTGGCACTCAAGCAGATGACCTACATCGAAGCCGTACGCAGCATCGGCGCCTCGGACTGGATCATCCTGGTGCGCCACATCCTGCCCGGGACGATCTCGTCGATCGTCGTCTATTTCTCGATGCGCATGGGCACCTCGATCATCACCGCCGCCAGCCTCTCCTTCCTCGGCATGGGCGCCCAGCCGCCGACGCCGGAATGGGGTGCGATGCTCAACGAGGCGCGCGCCGACATGGTCAATGCGCCGCACGTCGCGCTCTTCCCGAGCCTCGCGATCTTCTTCACCGTGCTCGCCTTCAACCTGCTCGGCGACGGCCTGCGCGACGCCCTCGACCCGAAGATCGACCGCCAGTAAGGAAGGACGCGCCATGCCTGCCACCCCGACCATCGCCCGCCACCGCCTGCCGCAGGTCGGCGCCCTGCCGCCCGGCCCCCGCAACGCGATCACCGACGTCCCCGGCGTCCGCGTCGGGCACTGCACGCTGGCCGACGGCGAACGGCAGACCGGGGTCAGCGTGATCGTCCCGCACGCCGCCGATCTGTTCCAGGACCGCGTCCCCGCTGCCGCGCACGTGATCAATGGCTTCGGCAAGAGCGTCGGCCTCGTCCAGGTCGAGGAACTCGGAGTGCTCGAAACGCCGATCGCACTGACCAACACCTTCGCCGTCGGCGCGGTCGCGCAAGCGCAGATCCGCCAGGCGATTGCCGCCAACCCCGAAACCGGGCGCAGCCTGTCGACCGTCAACCCGCTCGTCTTCGAATGCAACGACGGTTACCTCAACGACATCCAGGCCCTTGCCATCGAAGACGCGCACTACCGCGCCGCCTGTGCCGCTGCCAGCGCGGAGGTCGTCGAAGGCAGCGTCGGCGCCGGACGCGGGATGTCGTCCTTCGGCCTCAAGGGCGGCATCGGCACGGCCTCGCGCCGGGTTTCCCTGCCGGCAGTCGGCACGGCGGCGGCCGCGGAGTACACCGTCGGCGCCTTCGTTCTCTCCAACTTCGGCCGTCTGCCGCAAATCACACTCTGCGGCGACGCACTCGGCAACACGCTCGCCGAGCGCCTCAAGGCCTTCGAAGCCGCACCGCCCGCTTTGCCTGAAGCGGCGGAAAAAGGCTCGATCATCCTCATCGTCGCCACCGACGCCCCGCTCGATGCGCGCCAGTTGCGCCGCCTGGCGGTGCGCGCCGGCGCGGGCCTGGCGCGCACCGGCTCGGTCTACGGCCACGGCAGCGGCGACATCGCGCTCGCCTTCTCGACCGCCTACACCCTGCCCCAGGACCCCGCGCGCCCGATGCCGGCCGTCGCCCTGATCCACGAGGGGCGCATCGACCCGCTTTTCCAAGCCGTCGCCGACAGCTGCGAACAAGCCATCCTGCACGCGCTCTGGCAAGCCACGCCGGTGATCGGCCGCGCCGGCCACCGCCGCGCGACGCTCGCCGAACTGCTGCCCGACTGGAGGTACTTGGCGCCCTGAGCCTGGAAAACCTTAACTACGGAGATCGCGAATAACGGTACGACGAGAACTGCGTTCCCGCCACCGAGGTCGTCAACACCATCCCGATTTCGCTTCGTGCGCTCTGCGATTTCCGTGGTTAATGCTTTTCAAACCTTACCCTGAATCCCCGCGGAGACTGACATGAAACTCCTGATCTCGACCGACATCGAAGGCGTCGCTGGCGTCTACAGCCCCGAGCAGACGCGCATGGGCAACGGCGAATACGAACGCGCCCGCCGCCTGATGACGCAGGAGGCCAACGCCGCCATCGCCGGCGCCTTCGACGCCGGCGCCGAAGCGGTGTTCGTCAACGACTCGCACGGCGACTTCCGCAACCTGATCGCCGAACAGCTCGACCCGCGCGCCCAGGCTGTGCAAGGCAAACCGCGCCGGCTCGGGATGATGGCCGGCGTCGATCTCGGCGTCGATGCCGTGGCCCTCGTCGGCTACCACGCCAAGGCCAAGGCCGCCGGCATCCTGGCGCACACCATCAACAGCTTCGCCTTTGCGCGCATCGCCATTAATGGCGTCGAGTACGGCGAGGCCGGGCTGTACGGCGCGCTGGCCGGCGAATTCGGCGTGCCGGTCGCCTTCGCCAGCGGCGACGACGTGTTCATCGCCGAGACGCGGCCGCTCTTCCCGAGCGCGACCTTCGTCCAGACCAAGACCGCCAGCGGCAACGGGAGCGGCGTCAGCCTCGCCCCTGAAACCGCGTGCGCCGCCATCCGCGCCGGTATGGTGCAGGCCTTGCGCGTCGTACCGGCCCGCCCCGAGCTGACCCTTGCCGCACCACTGGCCGTACGTCTGCAAACCCAGACCCCGGCGCTCGCCGACCTGTTCAGCCTGTGGCCAACGCTTGAGCGTGAGGCGCCCGACGTGATCGCCTTCGAAGCCGCCAGCGTGCAGGACACGGTTCGCACCCTCAACGCCCTGAGCGCGATGTCCGCTGTTCTGCGTTAGGCGCTCGCGCGGGCGGAATACCCGCCCCCCACCGCAGGGTCTCCCCACAACGCCGCCTCCGGGCGGCGTTGCTTATCGGCACGCCGCGGCTTCACACGGCACGCCGCCTCACGGTTTGACCTCGACAAGCGCGGCGTATGCACTAGAGTTAAAGCGCTGCCATTCTCCCTGCGCTCAACTCTCTTCATTCCGAGGTTCCTCATGACCCTGACCGTTACCAAACGTCTTGGCCTGGGTTTTTTTGCGCTCGTTGCGCTGACCCTCATCTGCCAGCTTCTGGCCAGCTATTTCATCGGCACGATGAAGGATGACATGTACGAGATCGTCGAGGTCAACGCCCGCCAGCAAGCCAAGGCGGTCGATCTGCTCGACGACACCCAGGAAATCCGGGTGCTTTACCGCCAGACCTTGCTCGACACGACCCCGGAAGCCCGCGCCAAGACGCAGGCGTCGTTCAACGAGGCGCGCAAACGCTTGCTGCAAAACACCCAGGAACTCGAGAAACTGTTCTCTAACCCGAGTTACCCGCCCGAACCCCAGGAAAAGGACACATTCGCCAAGATCAAGAGTGCGCAAGGCACCGCCCTGGCGGCTGTGGAGAAGGTGCTCGAACTGGCGAACGCGGGCCGTCTTGATGAGGCTCGTCAGGTCATCACCACCCAGGCGCTGCCGGCGATGAGCGAACTCACCGAGGCGCAGCGCAAGCTCGCCGACATCGAAGACGCGCTGAACCAGGCCAAGGTCAAGGAAACGAACCAGCGGGTATCGACGATCCAGATCGAAATGCTCATCCTGACCCTGGCCTCCATCGCCATCGGCGGCGGTCTGGCCTGGATCATTTCACGCAGCGTCACGCATCCGCTGCGCCAGTTGCAAGGCTTCGTGCAGGAAGTCAGCAGCGACTACGACTTCACCCGACGGATGCCGGTGAGCAGCGACGACGAGATCGGCCAGACGCTCAAGGCGATTAACGGCCTGCTCGACACCCTGCAGGCGAGCTTCCGTCAGGTACTCGACGTCGTCAGCCAGGTCACCACTTCGGTAGAACACCTTTCCGGCGCCAGCCGCGAAATGTCTTCGATCTCGCATTCGGTCAGCGAGTCTTCTTCCAGCATGGCCGCTGGCGTCGAGCAGGTCACCGTGAGCATCAGTCACGTCGCCGAGCGTTCCGACGAGTGCGATCGCACTGCCCGCGAAGCCGGTCGCCTGGCCACCGCCGGCGGCGAGGTGATCGAGAGCACGATCACCAGCATCAACGAGATCGCTACCCGCGTGCGCGCCGCCGCCGAGCAGATCGATGAGCTCAAGGGTCGCACCGAGAGCATCGGCGCCGTGGTCAATGTGATCAAGGACATCGCCGATCAGACCAACCTGCTGGCGCTCAACGCCGCCATCGAGGCCGCCCGCGCCGGCGAGCAGGGCCGTGGCTTCGCGGTGGTGGCCGACGAGGTGCGCAAGCTCGCCGAACGCACCGCGTCGTCGACGCAGGAGATCATCGAAACCATCAACGCCATCCAGAGCGGCGCCAACGCGACCGTCAGCGCCATGGGCCAGACCGTGCATGATGTCGATACCGGCGTCACCCAGGCGCAGAAGGCCAGCGTCGCCATTCAGGACATCCGGGCCAGCGCCGACCGGGTGGTCGAGCAGGTCAGCGACATTTCCACCGCCATGCGCGAGCAAAGCTCCGCCAGTTCGCTGATGGCCCAGCAGGTCGAGCGCGTCGCCCAGATGAGCGAGGAGAGCAGCGAGACCGCCACCAAGACCGCCGACGAGGGCAAGCGTCTGCACGAACTGAGCCAGTCGCTCGATCAGGCGATCCGCCGCTATCGCGTCTGACGACCTGACCTTCCCGCGCCGCCGACGCGGCGCCCGGGGCCGCACCCACCCTCGCCCCCTCCACACCAACGCCGCCTCCGGGCGGCGTTTTTTGTCGCCCTTGGAAGGCATGCCCCGCAAAGGATTGCACGTTTTCACATCAATATGCCGAAATTCTAAAATGCAATCGTCCGCATCGCGATTCCGTCCTTGACGCATGAATACGCGCTGTATAGGATCGCCGAGTCGGTTCGGTGTGACTCAAACCCGTAATAACCATCAAAGATAGGGGATGTCATGAAAAGATTAGCGTCTTACCTCGCCATTGCCGCCGCGCTGACCGCCGGCGCCACGCTCGTCGGTTGCTCCGGTTCCTCCGGGGACGGCGATGTGATCAAGATCGGCGTTTTCGAACCCCTGACCGGCGCCAACGGCGCGGGCGGTGCCGATGAATACGATGGCATCAAGCTGGCCAACAAGCTGGCGCCGACCGTCCTCGGCAAGAAAGTCCAGCTCGTCGCCGTCGACAACAAGTCAGACAAGGTCGAGGCCGCCAACGCCGCGACCGTGCTGGTGCAAAAAGAGAAGGTCAAGGCCGTGATCGGCTCCTGGGGTAGCTCGCTGTCGATGGCCGGCGGCCCGATCTTCGCCGAAGCCAAGGTGCCGGCGGTGGCCGTCTCGGCGACCAACCCCAACGTCACCAAGGGCAACCCCTTCTACTTCCGCGTTTGCTTCCTCGACCCCTTCCAGGGCACGGTGAACGCCTCCTACGCCTTCAACACCCTGAAGGCCAAGAAGGTCGCGATCATCCGCGAAGTCTCGAACGACTACTCGGTCGGCCTGGCCAAGTTCTTCGTCGACGAGTTCGTCAAGCTCGCGGGCGATCCGGCTGCGGTCGTCGCCACCTCCGACTACAACACCGGCGACCAGGACTTCACCGCGCAGCTGACCAACATCAAGAAGTTTGAACCCGATGTCATCTTCGCCCCCGGCAACTACACCGAATCGGCGCTGATCATCAAGCAGGCGCGCGCGCTGGGCATGACCGCCCAATTCCTCGGTGGCGACACCTGGGACATGGTCGCCTTCCAGCAAGTGGGCGGTGAAGCGGTCGAAGGCGCCACCTTCTCGACCTTCTTCGCCAACGACGTGCCGATCAACAAGACCTCAGAAGCCTTCCTCAAGGCCTTCCGCGACGAGTACAAGAAGGAACCGCCGGCTGTCGCCGCCCTCGGCTACGACGCCTACATGGTCATCCTCGACGCCATCAAGCGCGCCAACTCGACCGACCCGCAGAAGATCCGCGACGCGATTGCGCAGACCAAGGACTTCGAAGGCTCGGCCGGCTCGATCACCATCAACGCCGAACGCAACGCCGACAAGGCCGCCGTGTTCAAGACGGTCAAGGACGGCAAGTTCGTCTTCCTGACCACCGTCAAGCCCTGATCGGTCTCATCGGCGGAGGCTGACGTTCAAACACACCGGGCCGGATGCGCCGCACAGGCGTCCCGGTCCGGTCTGCCAGACGCCGCTTCCGTGCTTCGTTTCAACTCGACATAAAAACAATAAGCGACTCGCTGCGGCGAGTCGCGTTTCGTCAACGGGATACGCGGGGGTCGCACCGACGGCACGCTGATGCCGCCGGCCCACGGGCTGTTAAGCCCCCGGGGACGCAAAAGGGATTACATGGATTTTCAGACCTTCCTGCAACAGTTCGTCAACGCACTGTCGCTCGGTAGCCTGTACGCGTTGATCGCCATCGGCTACACGATGGTGTACGGCATCCTGCGCCTGATCAACTTCGCGCACGGCGACATCTTCATGATCGGCGGCTACCTCGCCTTTTACGCCGTGACCACCTTCTTCATGCCCTGGTGGGTTGCCGTCGCCGTCGCCATCGGCCTGACCACGATCTTCGGCATCGGCCTCGAACGCGCCGCCTACCGGCCGCTGCGCGACTCACCGCGGATTTCTATCATGATCAGCGCCATCGGCGCTTCCTTCCTTATCGAGAACCTGGCCATCGTGCTCTTCGACGCCCGGCCCAAGGCCTTCCCGGTGCCCGAGTTCTTCGCCCGCAACCTGGTCGTCGAAGGCGTGCATATCGCCAGCGTCAGCCTGATCATCCCGCTGGTCACCGCGGTCGCGCTCGCCGTGCTGCTGTGGATCGTCTACCGCACGCGCGTGGGCATGGCCATGCGCGCCGTGTCGACCGACATCGACGCCGCCCGCCTGATGGCCATCGACGTCAATCGCATCGTCTCGCTCACCTTCGCCATCGGCAGCGCGCTCGCCGCGATCGGCGGCATCATGTTCGCCCTCAAGTATCCGCGTCTCGAACCGCTGATGGGCATCATGCCCGGCCTCAAATGCTTCATTGCCGCGGTGATCGGCGGCATCGGCAGCATCGCCGGCGCCGTGCTCGGCGGCTTGCTTCTGGGCCTGATCGAGATGATGACGATCGCCTTCCTGCCCCAGCTCACGGGCTACAAGGATGCCTTTGCCTTCGTCCTCCTGATCATCGTGCTCCTGGTCAAACCCACCGGCCTCCTGGGCAAGAACCAGGGAGAGAAAGTCTGATGAACCCCGCCATGACCACGCCACCGAAACTCGCCCCGAACGACCTCAAGACGCTGATCGCCGCCGCCGTCGGGTTGGCGCTGCTGCTCGTTTTCGAAGCCACGTTCGACACGTTCACGATGCAGATCTTCAAGCTCTGCGCGATCAACATCATCCTTGCCCTGTCGCTCAACCTGATCAACGGCTTCACCGGCCTGTTCAGCCTCGGGCATGCCGGCTTCATGGCCGTCGGCGCCTACACCTGCGCCATCCTCACCATGTCGCCCGAGCAGAAGGAAGCGAACTTCCTCCTGCAGCCCATCGTGCCCTGGCTCGCCAACATCCACATCGGCTTCATTCCAGGCCTCATCATGGCAACGCTGGTGGCCGGGGTCATCGGCTGGCTGCTCGGGGTGATCGCCCTGCGCCTGCGCGACGACTACCTGGCGATCGCCACGCTCGGCTTCTCGGAGATCATCCGCGTCGTGCTCACCAACACGCAGACGATCACCAACGGCTCGCTGGGCCTGAAGGGCCTGCCGCGCTTCACCACCATGTGGTGGGCCTGGGGGATGGCCATCGTGGTCACGTTGTTCCTCGTGCTGCTGATCCGTTCGAGCTACGGCCGCGCCTTCAAGGCCATCCGCGACAACGAGATCGCCGCCGAATCGATGGGCATCAACGTCTTCGGCATGAAGGTCCTCTCCTTCTCGATTTCCAGCGCCCTCGCCGGGCTTGCCGGCGGCCTGCTGGCGCACTACCTGACGACGATCGATCCCAAGCAGTTCATCTTCCTCAAGACCTTCGACATTCTGCTGATCGTCGTCCTCGGCGGCGTCGGTTCGATCACCGGCTCGGTGATCGCGGCCATCGTCGTCACCGTCTCGATGGAGGCGCTACGCTTCCTCGACGGCCCGATGAACTTCGGCTTCTTCGCCACCAACGGCATCCCCGGCCTGCGCATGGTGTTCTTCTCGGCGCTGCTGATGATCGTCGTCATCTACCGCCAGCAGGGCTTGATGGGCAAAGCCGAATTCAGCTGGGAGGGCCTCTCGAAGCTCGGCCTCCTGCCTAAACGCAGCAAGTCCGGCGGGGAGGGCAAGTGATGGCCGCGCTGCTTGAAACCTCCGGCGTCAATAAACTCTTCGGCGGCCTCGCCGCGGTCACCGACCTCAACATGACGGTCGAGGCCGGCGAGATCGTCGGCCTGATCGGCCCCAACGGCGCCGGCAAGACCACCTCGTTCAACCTGATCACCGGCGTCTACACCCCGACCAACGGGCAGATCCGCTTTGCCGGACGCGACATCGTCGGCCTGGCGCCGCACCGCATCACCCGCCTCGGCGTTGCCCGAACCTTCCAGAACATCCGCCTGTTCAAGGACATGAGCGTGCTCGAAAACGTGCTCGTGGCGCAACACATGCGCATGGGCACCAACTTCGTCGAAGCCACCCTGCGCCTGCCGTCCTACCTGAAGAAGGAACACGCCATCCACGAACGCGCGCGCGCTCTGCTCGACGAGGTCGGCCTCTCGGCGCACGAGAACGCCCCGGCGACCAGCCTGCCCTACGGCAAGCAGCGTCGTCTGGAAATCGCGCGCGCACTGGCCACCGAGCCGCAACTGCTATTTCTCGACGAGCCGGCGGCGGGCATGAACCCGCAGGAATCGGTCGAACTGATGGAGTTCATCCTCAAGATCCGCGACCAGTTCAAGCTCACCATCGTCCTCATCGAACACCACATGCAGGTGGTCATGGGCGTCTGCAAGCGCATGTACGTGCTCGACTACGGCGTCACCATCGCGCACGGCACGCCCGAGGAAATCCAGAACAACCCGAAGGTCATCGAAGCCTACCTGGGAACCGAATAATGCTGTCGATCCAGAACCTCTCCGTCCATTACGGCGGCATCCACGCCCTGCGCGGCATCAGCTTCGACGTGCCGGCCGGCCAGATCGTCACCCTGATCGGCGCCAACGGCGCCGGCAAGAGCACCACGCTCAACTCGATCATGGGCCTCGTCAAATCCGGCCCGCGTTCCTCGATCAGCTGGAACGGCCAGGAAATGCGCGGCGCCGGCACCAAGAGCATCGTCGAATCGGGCATCGTGCTGGTGCCCGAAGGCCGCCGCGTCTTCCCCAACCTCTCGGTCGACGAAAACCTCACCCTCGGCGCTTATGCGCGCAAGCACAAAGCCGAGATCGAGGCCGACCGCGAACGCGTCTTCGGCCTTTTCCCGCGCCTCAAGGAGCGGCACAAGCAGAAGGCCGGGACGCTCTCGGGCGGCGAGCAGCAGATGCTCGCCGTCGGCCGCGCCCTGATGAGCAAGCCGACCGTGCTGATGATGGACGAACCCTCGCTGGGCCTCGCGCCGATCTTCGTCGGCATGATTTTCGACATCATCCGCGAGATCAACGCTTCGGGCGTCACCGTCCTGCTCGTCGAACAGAACGCCAAGGCCGCGCTCGACGTCGCCGACACCGGCTACGTCATGGAGACGGGAACGATCAGCTTCTCCGGCTCGGGCAAAGACCTCCTCGCCGACGACCGGGTGCGCAAGGCCTACCTCGGGGAGCACTGAGCGCAGCCCCCCGACCGATGGGCGCGCTTGGGGCCGCGCCCACCGGTTTCAGCGTCGTCCGACTGCGTCGATGCCCAGCACGCTCGCATCGTCAGCGCCGTGGCCGGCGGCGAGGAGCTGGTCCATCCGGGCGGCGATCGAGGGCAAGGTGGCGAGCGGCAGCTCGCCCGTCGCCTCGAGCATCAGCCCGACGTCCTTGCGCGCCATCGCCAGCTCGAAGCTCGGCGCGAAGTTGCCCTTGGCCATGTTGCCGCCGCGCAGCGCAACAATGTTGTTCATGTCGAGCAGGCCGAGCAGCTTGATCGCGTCCTCGGCGCCCACCCCACCGGCCCGGGCCAGGGTCAGGACGTCGGCGATCACCGCCCAGCTGCCGATCAGCATGGTGTTGCCCAGGAGCTTGTTGACCGCCGCCAGGTCGGGGCGCTCGCCGAGGTATTCCAGGCGACCGGTCATTTTGGCAAGCTCGCCCTGGACGCGCTCGAACAGCGCTTTCGGCCCGGCCGCCAGCATCGAACCCAGCCCCTGGCGCGCCGCCGCAGGCCCCATGAACACTGGGCAATGCAGATAGTGCAGACCTTCAGCCTGCAAGCGCGCGGCGCGTTCGGCCGTGAGCCTGGGCAGGGTGGTGCTGTGGTCGATCAGAATGGTGTCGGCGGCCAGCCCGGGGCGCGCGGCAGCGATGACCGCCTCGATCGCGGTGTCATCCTTGAGGATGAGGTGCACACGCGTCGCGCCGCGGACAGCATCCGCCGGCGTTGCCGCAGCCTTGATTCCGAATGGGATCAATGCCTGCAGTTTGTCCGGCGAGCGGTTCCATGCGCTGACCGTGTCGCCGCGTTTGGCTGCGGCTTCCGCGAATGCGCTGCCGAGCAGCCCCGTACCGAGAAAGGTGATGTTGGCCATGGGTCGTCTCCTGAAAAAAGCGCATCCGGAAAGGCGCTGAAGGGTCATCGGGAGGAGAGAATCTTACCCGGATTGACGCCGCAGCACCGACGCCTCCACGGCTTACTCCCGACGTGATGCGGCCATGATCTTCTCGAACAGGCGATCGCGCACCGTCCAGCCGCGCGCTTGTAGGTGTTCCCGCGCCGCGGGATCGACCGGCCCGCCGATCCACAATTGTTTGCTGTGCACCCCGTTCAGCTTGCCGATCGCCCGGTCGAGCACGGCAAGCTTCTCCTTCATCTCCTCGTCGTAAGCGATGCGATCGATGGGGAAGAGGCCGACGATCTCGCCGCGCCAGGTCCGAACGAACAGCGTCCGATCGATCCGGACGAAGCTCTCGACCGCCCCCTTTTCGCTCGCGAAGCGACCGATCATCTGCGCCCGGTAGCGCATGAACAGCGCCATCGCCTCATCCTCCGCCCTCGCCGCCGCGGCAACAAAGGCGGCGCGCCCCTTGCTGCCCTTGAGCGTCTCGAGTTCGCCAACGATGATGGTTTTGTCCTGGGGGGAAAGTACCGGGTTATCCAGGAAGGCGTCGATGCCCGTACGGGGCACGCCCATGGCCCGCAGCTTGTCGCGGTTGAGGCTGTCGAGCTGGGCCGGGCTCTTGTCGCGCACCAAGGCCTTCATCGAATCGGTGGTTCCGGTCGCTGCGACCACGGTGCCCATCGTTCCGGGCAGGAAAGCCAAGGCCACCTTGGTCGTCAGACCGCCCCCGGCGGCCGCCCAGCCCAGCTCGTCGAGGCTTTTTTGCAGGGGTTTGAAGCGGGTGTAGGGATCGACCCCGAACTGGTAGGCGAAAGCCCGCTTGGCCGTCGCCTGCCCAAGCGCGGTCTCTGTCACGCCGGCCTGATGCGGATCGCCGCTCGTCGCCGCCCGGCCGATGTCGCTCATCCAGCGCCCGATGCCTTTTGCCGCACCGGTGACCGCGCCGACCGGGTTGTCGATCAGCGCCTCGGCGCCACGCAAAGGACTTTTCGCCCCGGCTTTGAGCGCCGACTGATAGACCTCGCTTTTTTCCAGTTTCTCGATCTGGTCGAGTCCGCGCAACTCGCCGATGCGCTCGAACAACAACGGCGAGCCCTCGATCTCGAGCGTGCCGTATTTCGTCTTCACCCGGTAGGTATTGACCAGCCCGTCGTTGCGCACCTCGGGATCGACCCAGAAATTCGGGCCTTCGAGCATCTCGGCCGGCAGCACCGTGGCAGCGTCGAGCACGGTCACCGGGTTGGCCTGAACAGTCAGCGGAGCCAGCCCGCCGGCGACAAGCACCGACAGAAACAGGCGTCGGAGGTATTGCGAATGGATCATCGCGCTTTCCTTTCCAGCATCGCTACGACGCTCATTCTAACAAGCCGGATTCCGGGCAAAAAAAAGCCAGTCCGGAGAGGACTGGCCCAGTTGAGGACTACGCCGCTCGTTCGACGGCTCGTCGCAAACGCTTAGTGCGTCGCCGCTTTGCCGCGCCGGTAGATCACCCAGTAGACCGCGCCGACGAGCAAGGCGCCGCCAACCCAGTTACCGAGGGTGACGAAGACCATGTTACGGGCGAAGGTGTCGATCGGGATGTCGAGCGCGGCCACGCGCAGGCCGGCTTCGGTGGCCCAGAAGGCGTCGGCGGCACCGTGCTTGATCATCAGGCCGTAGGGGATGAAGAACATGTTGGCGACGCAGTGCTCGAAACCGGCGGCGACGAAGGCGCTGATCGGGAAGAGGATGGCGAACACCTTGTCGGTCAGGCTGCGGGCGGAGAGCGTCAGCCACACCGCGAGACAGACCAGCACGTTACAGAGGATTCCGGCAAAGAAGGCCTTGCCGACCGGCAACTGGCTCTTGTACGAGGCGAGCGAGATCGCCGTGGCGCCGATTTCGCCCTGGGCGGCCATGTAGTGGCCGGAGAGGAAGATGATCGCCGCGAGCGCAACCGAGCCAACGAAGTTTCCAGCCCAGACGGTGGTCCACACGCGCAGCATGCGGCCGGTGTCGAGACGGCCGCTGGCCCAGGCCATGACCATCAGGCAGTCGCTGGTAAACAGCTGGGCGCCGGCAATGACCACCAGCAGCAGGCCGAGCGAGAAGGTGACGCCCATCAGCAGACGGGTCAGGCCGTAGGACATGATGCCTTCGGCGCCGGTGATGGTGATCATGGCGAACATCGCGCCGAGGCCGACGAAGGCGCCGCCGAGCGCGGCCAGCATGAACTGCGTGGACAGGCCCTGCTTGGCTTTCTTGATACCGGCGTTTTCCGCCGAGACGGCGATTGCATCGGGCAGCAGCGGCTCGAATGCCGGCGCCTCGGACGCGTAGTTGGACTTCTTGGCTTCAGCCTCTTCCTTCGCAAGGAGGCCCTTGTCGACCTTTTTCAGCATGGTCTTGGTTAATCCAGAAAAAAATAACGGGAAATTCGCGTGCGGGCAAACCGGCTCAGTACGCCAGCAGGCCCGCCGCACGGAAAATGTCGCGCGCCTTGATCACGGTCTCGGGCGCTGGCGGACGCACGCCGGCCAGCTTGTAGTCGAGTCCGCGCTCGCGCCATTTGTGTTCGCCCAACTGGTGGAAGGGCAGGATATCGACCCGTTCGACGTTGCCGAGGCCGGCCGCGAATGTGGCCAGGGCTTCGAGGTCGGTAACGTTGTCGGTATAGCCCGGCACGAGGACATGCCTCAGCCAGACGGGTTTGTTCAGGTGCGCCAGACGCTCGGCGAACCGAATCGTCGGATCGAGCGAAACGTTGGTCAGCGACTTGTACTTCATGCCGGTCGCGGCCTTGATGTCGAGCAGCACGAGGTCGAGGTCGGCGAGCAGTTCGTCGTCCGCGTCCTTGCCGAGGTAGCCCGAGGTATCGAGTGCCGTGTGCAGGCCCATCTCCTTGCAACCGCGCAGGATGGACTTGCAGAATTTCGGCTGCACCAGGGGTTCGCCCCCGCTGATGGTGACACCGCCGCGCCCACGCCCGCGACCGAAGAAATTCCGGTATTGGGCGATGTCGGACAGGATGTCTTCGACCGAGGTCAACGTGCCGTCCTTGCGGTGCCAGGTGTCGGGGTTGTGACAGTACTGACAGCGCAACGGGCAGCCGGCGAGGAACAGGATGTAGCGGATCCCCGGGCCATCGGCCGTGCCGAACGTTTCGGTCGAGTGCACCCAGCCTTCGAGGGCGGGGGTGGTACCGCGCCCCTCTTGCGAGGGGCGCGGGCAACTCAAGCCTGAGTTAGCTTCCTGCATGGAAGGTACGGCTGATGACGTCAAGCTGCTGCTCGCGCGTCAGCTTGATGAAGTTCACCGCGTAGCCCGAAACACGCACGGTCAGCTGCGGGTACAGTTCCGGCTTCTCCATGGCGTCCATCAGCGTCTCGCGATCGAACACGTTCACGTTGATGTGGTGGCCGTTCTGGGCGAAGTAGCCGTCGAGCATGCCGACCAGGTTGCCGATGCGCTCGTCGGCGCTGTTGCCGAGGGCGTTCGGGATGATCGTGAAGGTGTAGGAGATGCCGTCCTGCGAGCAGGCGTAGGGCAGCTTGGCGACCGACGACATCGAGGCCAGTGCCCCCTTGTTGTCGCGACCGTGCATCGGGTTGGCACCCGGGGCGAACGGTTCGCCAGCCTTACGGCCGCAGGGGGTGTTACCGGTCTTCTTGCCGTAGACCACGTTCGAGGTGATGGTCAGCACCGACATGGTCGGGACCGATTCACGGTAGGTCTTCTGCTTCTGCAGGAGGCCCATGAAGGTCTCGACCAGCCAGACAGCGATCGAATCAACGCGCTGGTCGTTGTTACCGTAGGCCGGGTACTCGCCGTCGATCTTGAAGTCGGTGGCCAGACCACGCTCGTCGCGGATGATCGACACCTTGGCGTGACGCATGGCCGACAGCGAGTCGGCGACGACCGACAGACCGGCGATGCCGCACGCCATCGTGCGCAGGATGTCGCGGTCGTGCAGGGCCATCTCGATGCGCTCGTAGTGGTACTTGTCGTGCATGTAGTGGATGGCGTTCAGCGACTTCATGTACACACCCGACAGCCATTCCATCATCGGCAGCAGCTTGGCGACGACTTCGTCGTAGGTCAGCGTGTCGCCGGTGATCGGCTCGAAGCCCGGGACGACGAGGTCGCCCGACTGCTCGTCACGGCCGCCGTTGATCGCGTAGAGCATGGCCTTGGCGAGGTTGGCGCGGGCGCCGAAGAACTGCATCTGCTTGCCGATGCGCATGGCCGAGACACAGCAGGCGATGCCGTAGTCGTCGCCCCAGTACGGACGCATCAGGTCGTCGTTCTCGTACTGCACCGAGCAGGTGTCGATCGAGGTCTTGGCGCAGAATTCCTTGAAGCCCTGCGGCAGGTTTTCCGACCACAGCACGGTCAGGTTGGGTTCCGGCGCCGGGCCGAGGTTGTACAGCGTGTGCAGGATACGGAAGCTGTTCTTGGAGACCAGCGTGCGGCCGTCTTCGCCCATGCCACCGATCGATTCGGTCACCCAGGTCGGGTCGCCCGAGAACAGCTGGTCGTAATCCGGCGTCCGCAGGAAGCGGACGATACGCAGCTTGATGACCAGATCGTCGATCATTTCCTGCGCTTCGGCTTCGGTCAGCAGACCGGCGTCCATGTCGCGCTGGATGTAGACGTCGAGGAAGGTGGCGATACGGCCGATCGACATCGCGGCACCGTTCTGCTCCTTGACCGCGGCGAGGTAGGCGAAGTAGGTCCACTGCACGGCTTCACGGGCATTGGCGGCCGGACGGCTGATGTCGAAGCCGTACTTGGCGGCCATTTCCTTCAGTTCGTTCAGGGCGCGCATCTGCTCCGAGAGGTCCTCGCGCAGGCGGATCGTGCCTTCGACGAATTCAGCGTTGTCGAGCTCCTTGAACTCGCGCTTCTTGTCGGCGCGCAGGGCGTCCACACCGTACAGGGCCACACGGCGGTAGTCGCCGATGATGCGGCCACGGCCGTAGGCGTCCGGCAGACCGGTCAGGATGCCCGACTTGCGGCACTTGAGGATTTCGTCCGAGTAGACGTCGAAGACGCCGGCATTGTGGTGCTTGCGGTGCTTGGTCCAGATTTCCGAGACCAGGGGGTCGCTCTCGAAGCCGTAGCACTCGAGACCCTGCTCGACCATGCGCAGGCCGCCGTTCGGGACGATGGCGCGCTTGAGCGGGGCGTCGGTCTGCAGACCGACGATGACTTCCAGCGACTGGTCGATGTAACCGGCGTCGTGCGCGGTGATGCTGGTCGGGATGTTGGCGGAGACGTCCAGAACGCCACCCTTCGACTGCTGTTCCTTTTTCAGCAGCTCGGCCATCTTGGCCCACAGGGCCGTCGTACGGGCGGTCGGGCCGGCCAGGAACGAAGCGTCGCCTTCATACGGGGTGTAGTTCTTCTGGATGAAGTCGCGAACGTTGATCGAGGTCTGCCATTCACCGTCGGCAAAGCCTTCCCACGCATTCTGGCGGGTCGTGACGGTCAGTGGTGCATTCATTACTAACTCCTCTTGTGGTCTTAAGTGAAATCGGTATCCGGATTGGGTCGGGGCGTCCTCGGGTCGGCGCTGCGCTCGGCAGCATCGGACGAAGCGTTTGGCGCTCCGTCGCATGAAACCCGTCACGTTGGGGAAGTCTTCGCGGCCCTGGGCGCCCTCACTGGGCTGCCGTTCCTGCCGCACTGCCGGCGCCCTGCGGGGCGTTCCGGGACCGTCGCGCTCGATCGCGTTTGCCGGATGGGCGGGGCAGGGGGTAAGCACCGCGGCAGCCGGAAGACTGCGTCTCGTTTTGACGGCGGAGAGCTTGAATCTCTCGCCTGCTTTCCAACGTGCTTGTGGCACATGCGCCTGGCCGGTTCGGGCGCTGCGGGATGGCCGCGGCACCGGGCGCCGGCGAAGACTACGGGTGGTGGTCGCCCTTCTCCTCTCCGCTCAAATGGCTAAATGCCGCATTACCGAATCCGGTCAATGCGGCCGTTGAAAACGACAGGTGCGTGTAGGGAGTGCTGCCGGACGTCGCCCGGCGCGTCTTGAGATTCCAGGAGGCCCGGAGGCTAGCGTAGCGTGCCGACGGCATGAGCTTCGCCTCGCGCAACAGGCCGGAGGGCAAGCGCGCAGGGGACCGGAATTTGGCTTGCACCATCCCCGTCATCGGGGCGAGGGGCAATCCAGGACGCTGTATTCATTTTTTGGCAGACAGCCAGTCGAACCTTCGTTGGCGGGCCGAAGGCACCATGCACTCCGACCGGGTTCGACTTCCGGACCCTTAAACCCCATATGACTAAGGTCTAAGCTGCTGATTATCCGGAAACAACTGTGCCGAACCGACGAAGCCCATTTTATCTCAGGGGAAATCGTTTGAGGCATTTTTTTTCACGATACGACCTATTATCTTGCGATGTGAAATTGATTTTTCGGTAGCACATCGTGCCCGCTGAACATAACCAGATGTATACAAGAATGCGGTCAGATGATGTCAAATTCCCCCTCCCCCGCCAACGACCGAAACTTCACCTAAAACACCAGTTCGCCTTGGCGTGCGCCCGGAACGACGGCGCCGACCCGGCTCAAAGGCACCAGCTTGCCGGCGCGCACGCCAAGCAGGCGCAGGCGCGCTTCGAGCGGAACCCGCTTCAGGCACTGGCCGGCGGCACGGCGCAGGGCGGCGGCATCAGCCACCGCCGCATCGAGGGTGAGGTCGCGCGTCACGGCGCGAAAATCGGCGTAGCGCAGTTTGATGCCCACCGTCTGGCAGGCGTAGCCCTTACGCGCCAGGTCGTCGGCAAGGCGCACGCACAGGCCGGTGAAGATCTCGCCCAGCTCGGCCCGGTCGTGGCGGGCGTGCAGATCGCGCTCGAAAGTGCTCTCGCGGCTCAGCGACTTGGGCTCGGCGGCGATGACCAGCGGACGTGCGTCCTCACCCCGCGCTGCGCGGTGCATCCACGCCCCGTTCGCCGCACCGAAGTGACGCACTAAAACTTCCAGAGGCGTCGCCGCCAGTTGGCCGATGCTCTCGATGCCGAGCCGCGCCAGACGCTCGTTCGATTTCGGGCCGATGCCGTTGATCCGCTTGGCGGGCAGCGGCCAGATGCGGGTCGGCACCTCATCAGCGGTCAGCACGGTGACCCCCCGGGGTTTCTCGAGGTCCGAACAGAGTTTTGCAAGCAGCTTGTTCGGCGCGATGCCGATCGAACACGACAGTCCGGTGGCGGCGAAGACCGCGTCGCGCAGACGCTCGGCCAAGGGCTGCGAGGCTTCGGCATGCGCTGTGAGGTCGATGTAGATTTCGTCGATGCCGCGGTCCTCGATGCACGGCGCAAGCGCCGCCACGGCGGCCTTGAAACGGCGGGAATAGTAGCGATAGGCCTCGAAGTCGGCCGGCAGCAGGATGGCCTCCGGCGCCAGACGCGCCGACTGCATCAGGCCCATGCCCGAGAACACGCCGAGCGCGCGCGCCGGATAGGTCGAGGTCGTCACCACACCGCGCCCGGTGTAATCGCGCAGACGGGCGTAGTCGCGGCGCCCGTCCGCGCGCGTCACCGGCGCATGCGCCCGCCGCCCGCCGACCACCACAGCCTCGCCGACCAGTTCGGGGTAGCGCAGCAGTTCGACCGACGCGAAGAACGCGTCCATGTCCAGGTGGGCAATCCGGCGCATCGACAAGGGACAGGACAGGCGTAGACGCCAGAGAAACGCACTGCAGCCGGGATTTCAGCCGCGTGCCCGCCCCAGGGCGACGCGCGCGCGCCGGCGCCAGAACGCGGGGCGCTCGAACGGGGTCGGATCGAAACCGGGCTGGCGGAACACCGCCTCCACCGCTCGCTGCCGTGCCGTGGCCTGTGCCGACACTCCGGCCAGGCGGTCAAACCACTCCTGTAGCTGTTGCATCTTGCTCTCCTCGAACACTGGGCCACGCGCATGTGCAGGCCGACCCTCGAAGATTAACCGAATACTGTACGCATGTACAGTATTCGTGTTTTTTGTTCGTACGCCCACGTCGGATCGATGCCCCGGGCAAGGCCCCAACGGTTGGAAAGCCGGCGTCATCCCGATTACCATCGGGGCTGGCGAACTTTTCGCCCGCGCGCTAGACCAACAGCGCCGGCCGCAGCCGATTGCTGCCCATCGCTGCCGCCCTCATCCCAAGGATCATTCATGCCCATACTGTCGTCCGCCCTCCCTCTGAGCGCTCCGCTCGCGCTCGACGAGCCGACCCAGCGCGAGGTGACGCGCCTGTGCGCGCGCACCGCCCTGCTGCTGATGCAGCACGGCGCCGAAAGCGCCCTGGTGGAAAACATGGTGCGTCGTCTGGGTCACGCCCTGGGCGGCTGCGAAGTCGAAATCGCGTTGATGTCGAGCGCCATCGTCATCACCACGCTGAGCGGCGAGCACTGCATCACCACCGTCCGCCGGCAGAAGGACCACGGCATCAACATGGACCTCGTGATCGAGCTCCAGCGCCTGGTACTCGACGTCGAAAACGGACTGCTCGACGTCGAAGCCTACCGTCAGCGTCTGGAAACGCTCAGCCCGGCGCGCTACCCGCGCTGGGCCGTGGTCCTCGCCGTGGGCATCGCCTGCGCCGCCTTCGCCCGCCTCGCCCACGCCGACGCGGTGAGCTGCCTCGTCGCCTTCGCCGCCAGCGCCGTGGCCATGTACGTCCGCCTGCACCTCGCCGCGCTGCATTTCAGCCCGCTGGTGACCTTCTCCACCTCCGCCTTCGTCGCCACCTCGATCGCCGCCCAGAGCCTGCTCTACGGCATCGGCGCAGCGCCCAAGACGGCAATGGCGGCCAGCGTGCTGATGCTGGTCCCCGGCTTCCCGCTGATCAACGCCGTTTCCGACATGGTCAAGGGCTACATGAACACCGGCATCTCGCGCTGGGCCGTCGCCACCATGCTCTCGATCGCCACCTGCGGCGGCATCCTGCTCGCCACCTCGGTCTGGAACGTCTGGAACTGGCTATGAACGCGCTGCTCTTCGCCTTTCTCGAACAGGCCGTCCTGGCCGCCATCGCCGCGGCGGGCTTCGGCGTCGTTTTCAACGTCTCGGCGCGGGTGCTGATTTTCTGTGCCGCCGGCGGCGCCATCGGCCGCGGCCTGCGCTTCCTGCTCGTCGAGACCGACCTCGGCATGCCCATCGCCTGGGCCACTTTCGTCGCCGCGGCCAGCGTCAGCCTGGCCAGCGTCTATGTCGCCAAACGGCTGCGCGCGCACCCCAAGGCCTTCACCGTCGCCGCCGTCATTCCGATGATCCCCGGCGTGCAGATCTTCACCGCGCTGATCGCGCTGGCCCAGATGCAGCAGAACGCCGTCACCCCCGAACTTCTGGCCACGGCCATCAACTCGGGCCTCAGCGCCTGCCTGATCGTCGCCGCGCTGGCGGTCGGCCTCGCCGTCCCCGGCCTCGTCTTCTACCGCCAGCGGCCGCTGATCTGAAACGCGCATAAAAAAACGAGCCGCCCCGGACGGGAACGGCTCGTAGAGCAGGTCGATCGGTGATGGGCGCTCAGTCGGCCACGGCGCTGTCGGGAACGAAGGCGCCGAGGTTGTAGGCTTCGAGGCGCGGCGGCGAGGCACGGTCGGCATCAAACTCGAGGATGGTCAGCGTCCCGGGAGTGACCGGCAAAAGCTGCGCCGGCTTAAGCCCGAGGAACGAAAAGCAGGCCGCGCGCACGACCCCGCTGTGCACGACGGCGAGCAGATCGCCTGCGCCCTGATAAACCCAATCTTCCAGGCCGGTCCGGATGCGATGGACAAATTCGTCCCAGCCCTCGCCCCCCGCTGGCGTATAACGGCCGGCACGCCAGTCGTGATACAGCTCGGGCTGGGTGCTCAGCAGGTCGCCTTTGCGTTCGCCGGTCCACGCGCCCATATTCAGCTCACGCAGGCGCTCATCGCTCGGCGCATCGGCATAGCCGATGAGCTCGACCGTCTGGCGCGCCCGCCCGAGGTCCGAGGCCACCACACGGGCCGGTGCCAAGGCGCGCACGGTGCTGGCGATGGCTTTCGCCTGCTCGACGCCGCGCGTGGAAAGCGGCGAATTGTCGTGCCCTTGCAAACGTTTATCGATATTCCACACGGTTTCGCCGTGGCGCAACAAAATCAGTCTCATTGTTCAAACAACCTTTCGAATCGCTTCGCGTTACGCCGGCTTAAATGCCGTACCCCAGCACCCGGAACCAGGTGAACACCGAGATCGAAATCACGGTCGCACCGATCAGACAGGTCACGATGCCGTACTTGAGTTGCTCGAGCACCGTGAAATAGCCGGTCGCGAAGTAGATGGTGTTGACCTTCGAATGCGGCGGCAGGGTGATGGTGTAGGTCAGGGTGAAGGACGCCGCCAGCGCGAGGCTCACCGGATCCATGCCCAGCGTCTTGGCCAGCGCGATGATGGCGGGGATCATGATGGTCGTCCGCACCGTCTTCGAGGTGAAGATCATGTGACTGAACATGCACATGAAGATCACCACCACGTAGACCAGCATCTTGTCCATGGTCTCGATGCCGAGGCCATAAACCATCTTGTTGATCACCCACTGCGCGCCCTTGGTCGACTCCAGCGCATTGCCTGCGGCATACGCTCCGGCGGCGAAGATCATCAGGTCCCACTTGATCCCGGCTTCCTTCCAGGTCAGGAGCCCGATGCGCGGCATCATGCAGCAGATGGCGGCGATCACCGCGGTAACGTAGATCGAGATCGAGAAGCCATTGAACCACACCTCCTGATAGTCCTCGGTCGCCCAGAGCAGGACGGTCATCAGGAAGATCGACATCGCCTTCTTCTCGTCGAGCGTGATCGGGCCGAGCAAACGATGCTGTTCTTCGAGCTTGGATTTCCCCGCCTCGAAGTCGCTCACTTCATCCTTGAACTTGAACAAGCGCATGCCGACCAGGAAGGTCAGAAGCATGGTGATCAGCGCCGTCGGCATGCCGGCGATCAGCCAGTCCATGTAGCTGATCTGGGCGCCGGCCTGTTCCTCGATGAACTTCACCGAGATCATGTTCGCCGCCGTCCCGGTCATCACTGCCGACGTCGCTACCGCATCCGCCTGCACGCCGGTCAGCATCATCAGTTTGCCGAAGTTGCTCTCGCCTGGAACCGCGCGGTAGATCTCGAGCAGGATGATGCACAGGGGCACCATCAGGCTGGCACGCGCCGTGGTCGAGGGGATGAAGAACGTAATGGCGAAATTGACCAGAATCAGGATGAGCAGCGTGCGTTTCGGCGTCCCGCCGAAATGCATGATCATCCACAGCGCGAAACGGCGCGCGAGATTGGATTTGACCATCGCCGCGGTCAGCACGAAGGCCGACACCATCAGCCAGATGACGTCGAAGCCGAGCGTGCGGAACGCCGTCTGCTCCTTGACCGTGCCGGTCAGGATGAGCGCCACGATGGCGATCATCGAGGTCAGGTAGATCGGGATCGTCCCCGCCACCCAGAGCGTCAACGCCCCGCAGAACACCGCCAGCGCCTTCTGACCGGCCGGCGCCATGCCCGCCGGGGTCGGCATGAAGAACAGCACCAGGAAAACGGCCACGGCCAGGATGACCCCATTCCGTTTCAGAAAACCGGCGCGTTCCTTGTTCTTGTCGCCGTCCTTCCCGCCTTTGGCTTCTTGATCCACCGCCCCCGCGGGCGGACGCTCCGTCATCGCCCCCACATTATCCACTGCCATATTGATTTTCTCCTCCACACCCCCGGCTTGCCGCACAACGCATCACGCGCCAGCGGCCCCGGGATACATCGAATCGAAACGGAGACCGGCCTTGCCTCCACGTTGCGCGCCCCTGCGCCCAGCAAAATTCGTCGCGGAAGGGGCCCCGCGGAGCGCATTGTCGGTAGCCGATCAAAAAAGGTCCAACTTATTATTTGTTGATTTGTTATAAACTTTATTTATTGTTTCGCTCCCGAGCCGGGCCATGAACATCAGCCAGATCAAGACCTTCCTCACCCTCGCCGAATGCCTGAACATGACGGAAACCGCGGCCCGGCTCAACTGCACCCAGCCGGCGGTCAGCGCACGCATCCAGGGGCTGGAGGAAACGCTGGGCACGGTGCTCTTCGACCGCATCGGCAAAAAAGTCCACCTCACCGCCAACGGCGCCGTCTTCTGCGATTACGCGCGCAAGCTGCTCGGCACCCTGCAGGCGGCGACCGAACACCTGCACCAGATGGACGACCCGCTCAGCGGCACCCTCCACTTCGGCGCCAGCAACTTCATCGGCATCTATCTGATCCCGCCCTTTCTCGGCCGTTACCGCAAGCTCGCGCCCAAGCTCGAGTTCGAGCTCGACATCCTGCCTTCGGCCAAGCTGCTCGAACGCCTCGACGCCAACAAGCTCGAATTCCTCATCCTTTCGGACCGGATTCCCCTCGACGCAGCGCGCCACGACCACCGCGACCTCTGCCGCGACGAGATGGTCTGCGTCGTTCCGCCCGATCACCGTCTGGCCCGGGCCGGCCGCGGCACGCTCGCCGAACTGGCCGACGACACCTTCCTGATCAAGGCCGCGCCCTCGGCGACGCGTGCCTTTCTGCTCGAAGTCCTCAATACCCACGGCGGCAGCCTCGGACGCGAGATGCACATCTCCAGCACCGAGGCGATCAAGCAAGGGGTCATGCACGGGCTGGGCGTGTCCATCCTCTCCCGCTTCACCGTCGCCCACGAGCTGGCCGCGGGCCGACTGTGCGAAGTCGACATTGCCGGGCTGCGCTTCGAACGCGGCATCCGCGCCGTCTTCCGCCGCGACAAGCTGCTCTCCCCGGCGGCGCAGCGCTTCCTCGCCACGCTCAATTTCGGCGATGCGGCCTCCGCCGCTCCTGCGCCCTAAGCTTTGACCCGCACGTAGTCGTACAACAGCTTGTAGGCCAGCCCCAGCGTCGCGAGCATCGCCGCCAAGCCGACGCCGGCCTCGAGCCAGGTGTAGCCAAGCGCAGCCACCGAGCACAGGCTGGTCGCCACGCAGCCGACAGCCAGCCACAACCCGCCGCCGATGAGCAGGGTGCGGATGATGCTGGCCAGCATGAGGCGCGAATTACGCGACGTGAGCTGCGGGAACACCGCCACCCGCAGCAGGATGGCCAGCGCCGCGCAGTAAGAGCCCCAGAGGAAGCCCTGGAGCGCGCCTTCGAGATAGTTCATGGTTTTTTTCGTCCAGCCCTGGATGCGCCGATGCTACCACTGCCTCCGGCAAACGGGGGCCGCGTCCGGCGCGGAATCCAGCCTAGTGATCGCGCCGTTCGTGCGGTGCGCAGGCCGGCGCTGTGCCGACGGCGGCACCAGCCTGCGTCAGCCAGGTCAGCAGCGTCGCGTAGAGAACGCCCGGCGTCACCGGCTTGGCGATGAAATCGCTCAACCCGGCCTCGAGACACCGCACCCGGTCCTCGGCGAAGGCGTTCGCCGTCATCGCCAGTACCGGCACCGCCGCGCAGCCGTCGAGCTGACGAATGCGCCGCGTCGCCTCCAGCCCGTCCATCACCGGCATCTGCATGTCCATCAGGATCAGGGCGTAAGACCCGTCCGCCGCCATGGCAACGGCCTGCTCACCGTTTTCCGCCAGGTCGGTCTCAAGCCCGACATCCTCGAGCAATTGCTGGGCGATTTCCCGATTGATGGGTTCGTCCTCGACCAGCAGGACACGCCGGCCGGGGTGTTCGCGCCGGAGCATCGCTTCGGCGTTCCCGGTGAAGGCCGCCGCCCGGGTCGCAGGATCGGCCGGCGCCTCGTCGCGGCGCAGAACGGCGGTAAACCAGAAGGTGCTGCCGCAGCCTGGCGTACTGTGCACACCGACCGTTCCGCCCATCAGTTCGGCGAGCTTCTTGGTCGTCGCCAACCCGAGACCGGTGCCGCCGTATTTGCGCGTCGTCGAGTTGTCCGCCTGCTCGAAGGCGGTAAAGAGCTTGGGGATCGCCTCGGCGGCAATGCCGATGCCGGTGTCCTCGACTTCGAAACGCAGGGTGACGCTCGCCTCGTCCTGCACCACCGTCTCGACGCGCAGGGTGATCTGCCCCCGTTCGGTAAATTTGAGCGCATTGGCGGCATAGTTGAGCAAAGCCTGCTCGAGGCGAGTGGGATCGCCGCGCAAAGGCCCCGGGCAGACGCCCGCCTCGATGTGGAAGCCGAGCCCCTTGTCCCGCGCTTTCTGCGCCAGCATCGACGCAATGTCCTCGAAGAGGCGCTCGATCTGCACCGGACGATCTTCCAGGGTAAATTTCCCGGCCTCGATCTTGGAAAGGTCGAGGATGGCGTTGATGATCTCGAGCAGATGCGCGCCGGCCACTTCGATCTTGTCGAGCTTGTCGCTCTGGGCCGGGGTCACGCCCGAACGCCGCAGCAGGTAGGCCATGCCGGTGATCGCATTGAGCGGCGTGCGGATCTCATGGCTCATGTTGGCGAGAAAAGCGCTCTTGGCCACCGTCGCCGCCTCGGCTTCGATGCTGCGTTTCTCGAGCGCCGCATTGACCGCCTGCAGCTGCACCTGAACCTGCTTGAGTTCGGTGACGTCGTGGATGAGCACGAAGAAGCCGCGCACCTGTCCCTCGACGATGTCCGGAATGTAGTGCGCCCACGTATAGCCGACCGTACCGTCGACCTTGACCAGGGTCCGCTCGAAACGCTGGCGTTCGCCGGCCAGCGCGGCGCGAATGTGCGGTTCGTTCTTGCGGAAGAGGTCCTCAGACAGCAAATCGGCGATGTGAATGCCCTGCATCTCCTCGGGCGACTTGCCGAACCATTCGCGGTAGGCGATGTTGGCGAAGGTGCAGCGCAGTTCGGACGTCCAGTAGCCGACCATCCCGGGGATGATGTCGATCAGCGAACGCATGAAGCGCACGTTCTCGGCCTGCAGCGCGGCCAGCCGTTCTTCCTGCGCTTCGCTGCGCCGGCGCCGGCGCTGGCTGAACGCAAGGCCAGGCAGGCTGACCGCGACCAAGAGCAGGAACAAACCGCCCGCCAGCAAAGACTGGCGCCACCAGACGCCGTAAAGCGCGCCCATGTCGCGCCCCACGGCGGCGACCAGCGACGCGTCCATCGCCAACTCGGGCGGCTGGATGGTGTGCAAGGCCATGAGCCGGTACTCGCCAGTGGCCGCAACCACACCTTCCAGCACTTGCGCCTTCGTGCCGCTCTCCAGGTGGCGGGCGAAGAATGAACCGGGTTGCGCCAAGTTTTTCCCGCTCTGTTCGGGGCGATCCGGTTCCATCAGCACCTGCACGCCCTCGCCGTGCGCCAATGCGGCCCACATGTCCTGCCCGTAGAGCACGGCGCCAAGCTGCGCGCGCAGTTCCGACGGGTCGAGAGTCGCCACGATCACGCCGGAAAATTCACCGCCACGATCGACCAGGACGCGCACCAGATTCATCGTCCAGCTCCCGTCTTCGCTCTGGAAAGGCGGACTCAGATGGAGCCGATCACGCGCGGAAGGGGCACGTAATCGCTGGAAATACGGCTGCCGGCTGAGGTCTTGCCCCAACAGTTCGGGACGATTGGCGGCGATGACCCGGCCCCGGGCATCGAGCACCGTCAAGGCCAGGACAGTGCGCATGACGTCGGTGATCGTACGCAGCTGGCGGCTGACCTGGGCCATTCCGTTTTTTTCCCGCACACGCGCTGAAAGCTCGTCGCTAAGGTTGCTGAGGGCTCGCTCCACGACCAGCAACGAACGGCTGACGTTCTTGTTGATGATCCCTGCCTGGGTGGACAGGTGCTCGCGCTCGCGCCGGTCGATGTCGGCGTATTCCCGGTATTGGGCGCCGCCGATGAGCAGGCTGCCGAGCAGCAACCCGGCGACGAGCAGCCCCCATTCCGTCAGAAAACGACCACGCTCCGAAGTCCTCATTGGCTGTCCTTGCACGCGGAGGAAGCAGAGGAAACGGCGGACCACGCAGCAAGCCGCTTCGTTCGACCCCGTGCCTTTCGACCTCAACTACAAACGATTGTAGTTCGCTTTGCGCCGGAATCCTGCGTCTTCTGCCCTAGGCGACCGCCGGCGGTCCGTACCCGCCAAAAAACAAGGGCAGGACGCCGGTCGGCGCCTGCCCTAAAAAAACGCCCGTCAGCGCTGGAGGAAACGACAACGGACGGTGCAACACGGCGCCCGAGCCCGACAAGGCCCGGGCGACCGGAACTACTTGAGCTGCGCCAGACGCAGCAGATTGGTCGTTCCCGGCGTGCCGAAAGGCATCCCGGCGACGATGGCGATGTACTCGCCGGCACCACCGAAGCCCTTGTCCTTGGCCGCGCGGCAGGCCATGTCGCTCATGTCGCGCACGTCGGCAACCTCCGGACAGCGCACCGGATAGACGCTCCAGGCCAGCGCCAGACGGCGCGCCGTGGTCACTTCCGGGGTCATGCCGATGATCGGCGACTGCGGCCGTTCGCGCGCCATGCGCAGGGCCGAGTAGCCGGAGGTCGTGTAGGCCACCGAGGCGGCCACCGGCAGCGTCTCGACGGCGCTGCGCATCGCCGCGCCGATGGCGTCGGCAGCGTCCGGGCGCGACGGCGTGCGCGTGGTCTCAAGCGCCTCGCGGTAATGCGGGTCGGTTTCGGTCTGGGCGATGATCTTGCTCATCATCTGCACCGCTTCGAGCGGATAGCGGCCCGAGGCCGATTCGGCCGAGAGCATCACCGCGTCGGCGCCGTCGTAGATCGCGGTCGCCACGTCGGAGGCCTCGGCGCGCGTCGGCACCGCGGCCGAGATCATCGACTCGAGCATCTGGGTGGCCACGATCACCGGCTTGCCGGCCTTGCGGCAGGCGCGCACGATGCGCTTCTGGATCGCCGGCACCTGCTCGGGCGGCATTTCCACGCCCAGGTCGCCGCGCGCCACCATCACCGCATCGGTTTCCTCGACGATACGCTCCAGGCTGTCGATCGCCGTCGGCTTCTCCAGCTTGGCGACGATCCCGGCCCGCCCGTTGACGATGCCCTTGATCTCGACCACGTCTTCGGCACGCTGGACGAAGGACAACGCCACCCAATCGACACCCAGCTCAAGGCCGAAGCGCAGGTCGGCGTGGTCCTTCTCGGTCAGCGCCGAAAGCGGCAGCACCACGCTCGGCACGTTCACGCCCTTGCGATTGGAGACGGCACCGCCGGCGACGACGCGCGTCTCGGCAAAGTCCGGGCCGCAGGACTCGACGCACAGGCGCACCTTGCCGTCGTCGATCAGGAGGTCGGTGCCCACTTCCAGCGCCGCGAAGATCTCGCGGTGCGGCAACGGCGCGCGGCGGGCGTCGCCCGGGGTCGCCAGGTCGAGGTCGAGGCGGAAGCTGTCGCCTTCCTTCAGCGTCACCGGGCCGTCGGCGAAGGTGCCGAGGCGGAGCTTCGGGCCTTGCAGGTCCATCAGGATGCCGATCGGGCGCCCGAGTTCGCTCTCGATCTCGCGGATGATCTCGTAGTTGCGCTGGTGATCGGCGTGCGAGCCGTGGCTGAAGTTGAGGCGGAAGACGTCGGCTCCGGCTTCGAACAGCGCCTGGATGGTTTCCTTGGTGTTGCTGGCCGGGCCGAGCGTGGCCACGATCTTGGCATTACGTTTTCTGTTCATTTTCTCTTTCGCGTTTGGCGCCGCGCGAAGGCCTCAGGCCTGCGCCGCACCGGTAATCAAAATGGCCCGGAAATCATTGACGTTGGTCAGCGTCGGGCCGGTCACGACCGAATCGCCCAGGGCACTGAAGAAACCGTGCCCATCGTTGTCGTCCAGGCGATCCTTGGGACGCACGCCGAGTTCCCAGGCGCGCGCCAGACTGTCCGGCGCGAGGAAGCCCCCCGCCGTTTCTTCCTGGCCGTCGACCCCGTCGGTGTCGCCCGCCAGGGCATACACACCCGGCTCGCCGTTCAAGGCCACGCCGAGCGAGAGCAGGAATTCCACGTTGCGTCCGCCGCGGCCCGTGCCCTGCACGGTAACCGTCGTCTCACCGCCGGAGATCAGCACGCACGGGGTTTTGAACGGCGCGCCATGCTGCGCCACCTGGCGCGCCAGCGCGGCGAGCACCTTGCCTACGTCGCGCGCTTCGCCTTCGATGCTGTCGCTCAGCACATAGGCGTCGAGGCCGGCGTTGCGCGCCACTTTGGCCGCTGCTTCGAGCGCCATCTGGGGCGCAGCGATGATGTGCGTTTCGGTGTTCTGCAGACGGGGATCGTCCGGCTTGATCGACTCACCGGCGCCGCTCTCGAGCACTTCGCGCACCTTGGCCGGCAGGTCGATGGCGTAGCGACGGACGATGGCCAGCGCATCGGCGCAGCTCGTCGGATCGCCGACCGTCGGCCCGGAGGCGATGTCGCACGGGTTGTCGCCGGGCACATCGGAAATCAGCAGGGTCACCACCTTCGCCGGATGGCAGGCCGCCGCGAGGCGCCCGCCCTTGATGGCCGACAGGTGGCGACGAACGCAGTTCATCTCGCTGATCGTCGCCCCCGACTTGAGCAGGGCGCGGCTGACCGCCTGTTTGTCTTCCAGCGTGATGCCGGCGAGCGGTAGGGGCAGCAGCGCCGAGCCGCCGCCGGAAATCAGGCACAGGACGGTGTCGTTCGCGGACAGGCCGCCGACGAGGTCCAGGATGCGTTGCGCGGCCTGGAGGCCGGCGTCGTCGGGAACGGGATGCGCCGCCTCGACGATCTCGATGCGCTCACAGGGCACCTTGTAACCGTAGCGGGTCACCACCAGGCCGCCAAGCTCGCCTTCCCAATGCTGTTCGACCGCCCGCGCCATGGCGGCGGAGGCTTTGCCCGCGCCGATGACGATCAGCTTGCCCTTAGGTTTGGCGGGCAGATGGTCGGGAATGCAGCGGTTGGGTTGCGCAGCCTCGATGGCGGTAGCGAACATCTCTTGCAACAAAGCGCGCGGCGAAATTGTTTCGTTCATTGCTAAAACCTTTAAGGAATACGTTGCCGGTCGCTGACGCGGCGGAGCGCCACGCCAGCGACCGAACGATCAGCGATTGACCACCTTGGCCGGCATGCGCAGCACCAGCATGGCGCCGACGAAAAGGATACCGGAGAGCAGATAGAGGGCGACCGTCGTACCGCCCGTGGCGTCCTTGATCCAGCCGACCAGGAAGGGGCTGACGAAGCCGGCGATCTGGCCGAGCGAGTTGATCAGCGCCAGGCCGCCTGCCGCCGCGGCACTGCTCAGGAAGGCGGTGGGCAACGGCCAGAACATCGGCAGGCCGGCCAGCGCGCCCATGGTGGCGAGCGAGAGTCCGATCATGGCGATCATCACGTTGCCGCCGGCCTGGGTGGCCAGCATCAGCCCGCACAGCCCCATCAGCAGCGGACCGCTCAGATGCCAGCGACGCTCCTTGCGCGCATCGCCGGAACGGCCGATCCAGATCATGAAGAGGCTGGCGCAGAAGTAGGGAATGGCGCTGACCCAGCCGACCATGGCCGGCGTCTGGAAGCCGAGGCCCTTGACGATGGTGGGCAGCCAGAAGTTGATGGCATACACGCCCATCTGGATGCAGAAGTAGATGAGTCCGAGCAGCCACACGCTCTTGTTCTTCAGGACGCTGGCAAAGGTGTCCGCGGTCTGCGCCGTCTGTTTGCGCTGCTGCTCGTCCTTGGCCAGTTCCGCGCTGAGCAGGGCCTTCTCCTCACCGCTCAGCCACTTGGCCTGGGCGATGCCGTCATTGAGCAGGACATAGACCAGGAAACCGAGCAGTACCGTCGGCACGCCCTGGAGCAGGAACATCCACTGCCAGCCGGCCATGCCGCCGTGTCCGGCGAAGGCTTCCATCATCCAGCCGGAGAGCGGACTCCCGAGCACGCCCGAGATCGGGATCGCCGACATGAACAGGCCCATGATGCGGCCGCGACGCGACGCCGGGAACCAGCTCGTGAAGTACAGCACGATGCCCGGGAAGAAACCGGCTTCGAACACCCCCGTGATGAAGCGCAGAATGTAGAACTGCTCCGGCGTTTTCACGAACATCAGCAGCGCCGAGGCCGTTCCCCAGGCCACCATCAGCGTGCCGATGACCTTGCGGGCGCCCAGCTTGTGCAGCAGCAGGTTGCTCGGCACGCCGCTCAACACGTAGCCGACAAAGAAAATCCCGGCCCCCAGACCGTAGATGGTCTCGCTCCATTTGAGCGCATCCAGCATCTGGAGCTTGGCGAAGCCGACATTCACCCGGTCAAGGTAGTTGAACAGGTAGCAAACGAAGATAAAAGGAATGAGGTGGATGGTGACCTTCCGGTATGCGCCCTCCAAGACCTGTTGCTGTTCGGCCCCTCTTGCCGAAGTCAGGGTGCTTTCTGCTGCAATAGACATGCGATCTCCTGGGTTAACGAATGGTGCTCGTAATACTTATTTGTGAAGCGGCGCCATCGTAGGAGGAGCAAAAAATCCGGTCATTGTGCACATGTAAGAATTTTTAGCATAAAAAAACCAATCAGACTGGCATGTGCACTACACTGCCGATTCCAGATCGCGTTTCCCTGCGGAGAAGCCTGCCATGATGATCGCCCCACAACTCGCGCAGAAAATCGTCGAACGTTCGATGAAAGTGCTGCCGTTCAACGTCAACGTGATGGATGCCAAAGGCATCATCATCGCCAGCGGCACGCCGCAGCGGATCGGCGACCTGCATTCCGGCGCCCAGATGGTGCTCACCCGGCAGCAGGCGGTGGAGATCGACACTGCGGCTGCGTCCAGCCTTCCGGGCGCCAAGGCGGGCATCAACCTGCCGCTCTACGGCCGAGGCGAAATCTGCGGCGTGATCGGCATCACCGGCGCGCCGGAGGAAACACGCCAGTTCGGCGAACTCGTGCGCATCACCGCCGAAATGATGATCGAACAGGCGCTGCTGACCGGCGAACTGCAGCGCGAACGCCGCTACCGCGAAGAGTTCGTCTTCCAGTTGCTCAAGCGCACCGGTGTCTCCGCCGAAAGCATGTCGGCCTGGGCCGCCCGGCTGGGCGTCGACCTCACCCAGGCGCGCTCGGTGACCCTGCTGCACATCGACGCCCCGCGCGCCGAACCGGATCACCTGCTGCTCAACCTGCAACGCGCCCAGAACGAGCTGATCGGCCGCTGGAGCAACCTCCTCACCGCCGTCATCTCCCCGCGCGAACTGGCCCTGCTCGAACCCTTCGACGCCAGCGGCACCCAGGCCGAATGCCTGCAGCGGGCGCAGAAGCGGCTCAAGGAACTCGACCGGGTGGTCAGCCACAGCATCGAACTCGAGTACACGCTGACCGCCGGCATCGGCCTGCCCGGGCTCGACGGCGCCTCGGCGTCCTACCAGTCGGCGAAGACCACGCTGTCGGTCGCCTGCAGCCGTGGCGCCAAGCAGCCGTGCGCCTCGTTCTACGAATACCCCCTGCCCGTCCTGCTCGCCGACCTCGACCTCGGCTGGAAGCACGAACGCTTTCTCAAGCCGCTCGAACGGCTGGCCAGCAGCGATCCCAAGTCCGGGGTCCTCATCAAGACGCTCGCCGTCTGGTTCGCCAACAACGGCCACCCGACCCTGACCGCCAAGGCGCTGCACATTCACCGCAACTCGCTCGACTACCGGCTGCGCAAGATCGGCGAGATCACCGGCATGAACCTCGACTCGATCGACGACATGCTGATGCTGTACATCGGCATGCAGCTGGCGAGCCGCCGGCCGCCGGCGGAGGAATAAGCCCTGCGCTTGCCGCGACGCCCTTTATGGCTCAAGCCCCACCCTCCCGCCCCCCCGGTTCAACGCTCCGTCGGTTCGGGCAGGCGGGACAAGCGGGGGACGGGAGAAACGGCGAGATAGACCGCCTGGACCGCGAAGCACAAGGCCGAGAAGGCCAGGCAGGCCACCTCGCCGCCCAGCAAGCCGACCGCGGCGGCCAGCGCGGCGCCCAGCGGGCGCGCCCCGTAGGTGGCCAGCGTGTTCAGCGACGACACCCGCCCCAGCAGCGACGGCGGCGTCACCGCCTGACGCAGGGTGGTGGCCGTCACGCTCCAGGACACCGACCCGGTGCCGAGGATGAAGAAGCACAGGCCGGCCAGCCACGCCGACGGCCAGTACAGCGTCGCCAGCATCGCGGCGCTGGCGACGAGCGCACCATAGGGGCCGATGACCAGCTGCGCGCCGGCCCGCCAGCGCCGGATGATGAAGGGCATCGCCACCGCGAAGGTCACCATGCCTACGCCATACGCGGCGAGGGTCAGGCCGATGCCGCCGCCGCTCAGGCCCAGCTGCCGCACCGCATAAGGCACGTAGGCCGTCTGCAAGGCCACGTAAGCGATGTTGAAGAGCATCGAGGTGACCAGCATCGGCCGCAGCAAGGGCTGCTTGAACGCGAAGACCGCGCCCTCGCACAACTCGGTGGCGAACGCGCGGCGCGCGCCCAGCCGCACCGGCCCTTCGGGCAGGCCGATCAGGGCTGCGGCGGCAAGCACCGACAGGCCGGCGGCCAGGGTGAAGGCGACGCCGACGCCGGTCAGCCCGACCAGCAGGCCGGCCAGGGCCGGCCCGCCCGTCAGCGCCAGGCTGCGCACCAGTTCGATCTGGCTGTTGGCGCGCGCCAGCCGCGTGTGCGGCACCAGCGCGGGGATCAAGGCCGGCGTGGCCACGCTGTAGGCCACCGCGCCGACGGTACCGACAAAGGCCAGCAGCGCCAAGCCGAGCAAATCCAGCTTTCCCGCCGCCGCCAGCGCCACGATGGCGAGGAAGGCCACGGCCCGCAGCAGTTCGCCCGCCGCCATCAGGCGGCGGCGCGCGGTACGGTCGGCGAGCACGCCCAAAGGCACCGCGAACAAGAGGAAGGGCAAGGTCTGCGCCACCTGCAGCAGCCCGGTGCCGGCCACGTCGCTGCCCAGGGCCAGCACCGCCACCAGCGGCGCCGCCGCCAGTCCGATCTGCTGGGCCGACTGCGCCGCCAGGTTGGACGCCGCCAAACGAAGGAAAGGTTCGGCCACCGCCCTCATTCGCGCCCTCGCCAAGTGGCCGCATCCACCGCGCCCACCGCTTCCGCCTCGTGCGCCAGCAGCGCCGCCTTGCGCGCCACGCCCCAGCGGTAGCCGGAGAGGCCGCCATCCTGGCGCACCACCCGATGGCACGGAATCGCCACCGCCAGCCGGTTGTCGGCGCAGGCGCGCGCCACCGCCCGCGCCGCGCTGGGCGCGCCGATGCGCGCGGCCACCTCGGTGTAGCTTGCGGTCGAACCGAGCGGAATTTCGCTTAACGCCTGCCAGACGCGCCGCTGGAAGGCCGTGCCGCGCACGTCGAGCGGCAGCCCGCCGTCTCTGCCCGTACCGGCGGGCGCTTCCACGAGCCCGACCACCGCGGCCATCCAGCCCTCGAACTGCGCATCGCCGCCGACCAGCTCCGCCCTGGGAAAGCGATCCTGCAAGCCGTGCACCAGCGCTTGCGGGTCGTCGCCGAGGTCGATGCAGCAGACGCCGCGTTCGGTGGCGGCAACGAGAAGGGCGCCGAGCCGGCATTGGCCGACGCCGAAGCGGATGGTCTCGCCCGCGCCGCCGTCGCGGTAGCGGCGCGGCGGCATGCCGAGCAAATCTCCGGCGTGTTCGTAGAAACGGCCGGAGGAGTTGAAACCCGCCTCGTAGTACGCCGCCGTGACGCTGCGTCCGGGCCGCAGCTCTTCCCGCACTCGCGCGGCCCGCCGCGCCGCCGCGTACTGGCGCGGCGTCAGCCCGGTCAGGGCCTTGAACACGCGATGGAAGTGGTAAGGGCTCAGCCCGGCGATCTGCGCCAGCGCGTCCAGCGACGGCGGCGCTGCGTCGGCCCCGGCAGCTTCGGCGGCCTCGATGGCGCGGCAGGTGCGCTCGATGGCCGCCGCGTGCGGGGCCGCTGCACCGGCCTCTGGGCGGCAGCGCTTGCACGGCCGGAATCCTGCCGCCTCGGCCTCGGCGGGGCTGGACCAGAAGCTCACGTTCTCGCGCCGCGCCGGCCGCGACGGGCAGGACGGGCGGCAATACACTCCGGTGCTGCGCACGCCGTACCAGAAGCTGCCGTCGGCTTTGGCATCGCGCGTCCGCACGGCCTGCCAGCGGGCCTCGTCGCGGTCGTCGGGCCGCGTTTCCTTCGTCTTCGTGGGGGTCATGGGCTCAGGCCTCATCGGGAGAGTATGCCCCGATGATGCCCGCCCACGCCAGCGCGCCGCACTCCGCGGCTTGCGCTCGAATCACGAAAGGCCGCTGATCACCCCGCGTTCGTCGATGTCGATGTTCAGCGCCGCGGGCGAGGCCGGCAGGCCCGGCAGGCGCATCATCGCCCCGGCGATCGGCACCAGGAAGCCCGCCCCGGCGGCGATTTCGAATTCGCGCACCGAGAAATCGAAGCCGCTCGGGCGCCCGACCAGCGCCTCGTTGTTGGTGAAGGACTTCTGCGTCTTGGCGATGCACACCGGCAGATGGGCGAGGCCCAGGCTTTCGATGTGCTTGATGTCGGCCAGCGCCTTGGCCTGGAAGCTCACCGAGCCGGCCCCGTAGATCTTGCGCGCCACGGTTTCCACCTTGCTCTTGATGTCGCTGTTCCAGTCGTAGAGCGGCCGGTAGCGACCGCTGAACCCTTCCGCCGTCTCCACCACCGCCTGCGCCAGATCGGTCATCCCCGCGCCGCCCCGCGCCCAACCGTCGGAAAGCGCGGTGCGCGCGCCGAGGGCTGCGCACGCCGTCTTCAGGTAGTCCAGTTCTTCCTCGCTGTCGCTGGCGAAGCGGTTGATCGCCACCACCGCCGGCAGGCCGAAGTGGGCGATGTTCTCGAGGTGTTTTTCCAGATTGACGAAGCCCGCCTTGAGCGCCGCCAGATCGGGCGTGGTCAGCGCCTTCGGGTCGTGCCCGCCGTGGTACTTGAGCGCCCGCACGGTGGCCACGATGACCACCGCCGAAGGGCTGAGGCCCGAATAGCCGCACTTGATGTTGAGGAACTTCTCCGCCCCCAGGTCGGCGCCGAAGCCCGCCTCGGTGACCACGTAATCCGAGAGCGAGAGGCCCAGCTTGGTCGCCAGGATCGAATTGGTGCCCTGCGCGATGTTGGCGAAGGGACCGCCGTGGATGATCGCCGGGTTGCCCTCCAGCGTCTGCACCAGATTGGGCTTGATCGCATCCTTGAGCAACGCGGCCATGGCGCCCTGCGCGTTGAGGTCGCGGCAGTAGACCGGTGCATTGTCGTAGGTGTCGCCGACGTAGATGTTGCCGAGCTTGGTCTTCAGGTCGGCGAAGGACTCGGCCAGGCACAGGATGGCCATGATCTCGGACGCCGCCGTGATGTTGAAGCCCGCCTCGCGCGGCGTCCCGCCCGGGCGGCCGCCGAGGCCGGTGATGATGCTGCGCAGCGAGCGGTCGTTCATGTCCAGCACCCGCTTCCACTTCACCGTGCGCGGGTCGATGCCCAGGTTCCCCTTCGGGTAGTAGACGTTGTTGTCGATCAGCGCCGCCAGCAGGTTGTTGGCTTTCTCGATCGCCGCGAAGTCGCCCGTGAAATGCAGGTTGATGTCTTCCATCGGCACCACCTGCGAATGGCCGCCGCCCGTGGCCCCGCCCTTGATGCCGAACACCGGCCCGAGCGACGGTTCGCGCAGCACCACCGTGGTCTTCTTGCCGATGCGGTTGAGGCCATCGGTGAGGCCCACCGATACCGTGGTCTTGCCCTCGCCCGGCGGCGTCGGCGTAATCGCCGTCACCAGCACCAGCTTGGCTTTTTCCACCTTGGCCGGGTCGATCAGATCGAGCGGCAGCTTGGCCTTGTATTTGCCGTAGTGCTCGAGCACTTCGGGATCGACGCCCAGACCGCGGGCGATGTCGTTGATGTGAGGGAGTACGGCGCCTTGCGCGATTTCCAGGTCGCTTTTGACGATTTTCGAAATCATGTTTCATTCCTTGTGAGCGGGAGCCTCACATTCTATCGGATGCGCGCCCTGCGCAGCCCGCAGAACGCCTGCAATCGGCCTCGGAGGCGTGCTACAGCGGCACCGGCGAAGCGCCTTGCGTGCCGGTTCGACGCGCACCGCAGGCCAACGCCCGGTTCGTCAGTTCGCGGGCGAGGCCGCCAGCTTCTTGCCGCCGTCGCGCAGCTGGAGGCGTTCGAAGGCCACGATGAGCGGCACCGACAGGGCCAAGGGAATCATGAGGTACATCAGGCGCCAGATGAGGAGCGCGGCGACGGTGTCGGATGGGGGCACCGAAGGCAAAAGCGCCAGGAAGACGGCTTCCATGACGCCGATCCCGCCCGGGGTCTGCGACAGCAAACCCGCCGAGAACGAGAGCATGAAGGCGCCGAGGACCACCAGGAAACCGGGGTTCCCCGTCTCCGGCAGCACGAAGTAAATGATGCCCGCCGCGGCGATCAGCTCCAGCGGCGCGGCGATCAGCTGCCGAACCACCACGGGCAGACGCGGATAGACGATATGCACCGAGCGGAAATGCAGCGGCTTGAAGTGGCGCCACGAGCCAAGCACGTAAAGCGCGCACAGCCCCAGCATCGTCGCCCCCACCGCCTGAACCACCCCCGCGGGCAGGTCGAGCCGCGGGATGAGCGTGGCCAAGGGCTGGACGATCTCCGGCTCGACGAACAGGACAAAACCCGTCAACAGCACGGTGCCGTAGGCAAAGGTGAATGAACACAAGGCGACGAGGATGGCGACTTCTGCCGCGCTGAGCCCGCAGGAGCCGTAGGCCCGCAGGCGCACCAGCCCGCCCGACAGCACCGAGGCCCCGATGTTGTGCCCCAGCGCATAGGTCACGAACGAGCACGAGGCCACGAAAGGCCAGGAAATCTCGTCCTGGCGATTGAGGTGGATCAGCGCAATGCGGTCGTACCACGCCAACGCCGCGTAGGCCAGCAGCGCCGACGCTGCGGCCAGCATATAGCTCGCCTTGGAAACGTTGCAGATGCTGCTGCCGATCGATTCGGCAATGACCTTGAGGCTGACCCAGAACCCGCCCGAGACCAGCAGCGCGCGCGCGGCCGGGTCGCTCGCAACTTCAGCGCACAACTTCAAGTACAAGAGCCAGAGCGACCAGGCCACGACGCCAAAAACGACGGACAACCAGAAGATTTTTTTGGCTCGCGGAAACCAGGGGGGCGTTAAAAAAGCGCTCATGAACAACGGCTCGAAAGTGCGGCGGGAGAAGCTGCGGGAGTACTGAAATGCAGTCCGGATGCCGGGATCAGGCGCCCCGCGACAACGGTCGCCGGGCACGAAAACGCAGCATGCCCCTACTGGGCGCTGCGTTTTTACCACAAAAAAACCCATTCACAAATCAAACGAAGGTCATAGCCCGGAGCGGGCGCCTTCGTGCCCCCGGACCCTTGTCGAAACACAAGCGCTTGGCTCCGGAAAATTGCCCCGTCGTTGGCTGAAAGACATTTGTCGTTCCAAGGGCTTGGTAACCGTAAAACAATTATTGCCCACACCAAAATTGTGGACTTAGATTTGGTTACGGAGGACGCGGCATCAGAAAAGGCGCCGCAAAGCCTGGCCCGTGCCGGCCGTCATGCTTTCCGTGGCGACCTGCGCGCCATCACCTCCCCTCGATTGTTTTGGACAGTTTGTAACCCGGGAGTCGTCTCAGATCAATCTGAAAGAACGTTCCATCGACTGTTTTTCAAGCCCTGAATCAAAGTCGTGCACGCAGGAATCCGTATCAATCAAACCGCCGCGGGAGCAGCAATGACAATTCAAAAAAAATTACTTCTTCTGATTGCTGTCAGTTGCTTGGCAATTCTGATTGTGGGTGGGGTCGGCGTCATTGGCCTCGCCAAGAATAACGCCGCGATTGCCGACATCGGGCACAATCGGATGCCATCGGTCAATTACCTTCTGGTCATCAAAGAAGCCATCACTGACCTGTCTCGCAACCTCTACACCTTTACCGCTGCGGATCGCCTCCCTTCCTTGGAAAAGAAAAAGGCAGAGATCGAAATTGCCTACACCCGCAAGCTGGATGCGATCAAACGCGCGGAAAACGCGATCAAACAATACCAAGCCTTGCCTGCGGATGCAGAAGAACAGGCCGCTTGGAATAAATTTCACGGGACATGGAACAACTGGTTTGAACTGGAGAAAAAAGTACTCACCATCCACAAATCCACGATCGACAATCTAAGCGACGAGTCCTTGCGCAATGCGGCCAATGAGCACCAAAAAATGGTGGAAACACGTCGCGCAATCACTCGCGAACTTGGCGAAAGCCTTCAAGCCATCATCGAATTAAATACAAGGGAAGCAAAAAAGAGTGTGGATTTCGCGCTCAATGCCGCCAGTTTTGCGCAGACGGCAGCCATTTCGGTTTTCTTTGCTGCTGTCGTCTCCTTGGTGCTTTTCGGTCTCGCCCTCGGAAAATCGATCGTCTCTCCTTTGAATGAAACGGTCAGCACCATGGAAAAAGTTTCTGCTGGCGATCTCACCGTGCGCATCCAAGTCGACACATCCCGCAAGGATGAACTGGCACGCCTGCAGCGTGCAACGGTGACGATGGTCTCCGAACTTTCCAGAATGCTGCGCGACCTTCAAGCACAGTCCGTGGATCTTGGAAACGCATCCAACGGGCTCAACGCGATTTCTGCCCAGGTTCTCAAAGGCTCCGAAGAACAGTCGGAGTCCACCGCCTCGATGGCAGCAGCACTGGAAGAAATGTCGACGAGCATCACGCACGTCTCGGACTTGTCCGCCGAAGCGCAACGCATTTCGAGCGAATCGGGCCAAGCAGCCCAAAAAGGCTCTGAACAGATCCACGCCATGGTCCATGACATCGGCCTCATCGCCCGATCCATAGAAACCGCTGCACAATCGGCCGAGGCGCTTCAAAAGGCTTCGGACCAAGTCTCCAATGTCACTGCCGTGATCAAGGAAGTGGCCGACCAGACCAATCTGCTGGCCCTAAATGCGGCCATTGAAGCCGCCCGCGCCGGAGAACAAGGCCGCGGCTTTGCGGTGGTTGCCGATGAAGTTCGAAAACTAGCGGAGAAAACCGGCACCTCGGCCCAAGAGATCGCCACCATGATTACATCCATGCAGCAAGGCGCTCAAGCCATGGCTTCGCAAATGACCTTGTCGGTCGAGCAAGTGAAAGCAGGCATGGCCATTGCAGAAAAAACTGGCGCCTCCATCGAGGCCATCCTCGGAGGCGCAACGCAGGTGGTCGCGATCGTGGACGATGTCTCCCGCGCACTCAGAGAGCAAGCCGTCGCCAGCCAGGACATTGCAGGGCGCGTCGAAACCATCGCGCAGATGATCGACGGCAACAACCACTCCATGGAAACGGTGGCCGACACCGCCACTCAACTCGATCACCTGGCAATCCGCTTGCGAGATGACGTCGGACGGTTCCAGATTGCGCATTAGCCAAAACAAATCATCCCGCACCGGCACGGGTTTGCGCAAAATAAAAATGGGCTAGGTGATGATCACCTAGCCCATTCAATTCTTGGCGCGCCCGGAGCGATTCGAACGCCCGACCCCTTGGTTCGTAGCCAAGTACTCTATCCAACTGAGCTACGGGCGCGCTGCCAAAAAACAAAAACCAACCTGTCGGCCGGCTCTCGATTTTGAACTGGCGCGCCCGAGACGATTCGAGGAACCAGAGATAAATCTCTTGTCTTTGAAGCACTTACGACGGCCAGTCAAAACAGCTGTGTAACAGGTTTGTGGTGCTATCCTGCACCGCAGGGTGCGCATTCTCTCACAATAATCACCTAGAAGCGAAAAATACCTCGACTACAGTTCTATCGGAGGCTCTTCTGCTCTCGCCAGCCGAACGCCCCAGAGCGTTACGCCCTCCAAACGTGTCCTCAACCGACAAGCAAGGGCAGAATGTTTTGCTGGGAAAATCCGAGAGGGCATACGATATTCTCGCTCCTGAGAACTCCCCCCGTATGGGGTAAGTCACCTCCCATCTTGTGCCCATCACCTTACGGGCCGGGCCCCTTCTTAAGCTGAGTGGAACGCCCGAGGCATCACGGGTCACGACCACAAACAGCCTTCTTCCTTGTGTCCTGGTGCCGTCGTCAGTGTGGGGTGTAGGCCAGCCTGACGTCAGCCAGGCCCCTTCAGGTGCGTAGGGATAGGGTCCATTTTGGATTTTCTTGACACAAGCCATTGTACGTCTTAGAGTCTTTCCTGACACTTCAACCAGGGAAGACCTCCATGAGCAAAGGCAAGCACATTGGCTACGTCCGTGTCTCGACACTGGACCAGAACACCGACAGGCAGCTTGAAGGCGTCCCTCTCGATAAGACCTTCACCGACAAGGCCAGCGGGAAGGATGTCGCCCGCCCCGAACTACAGACCGCCTTGGACTACCTCCGGGAGGGGGACACCTTCCACGTTCATTCGATGGACCGTCTCGCCCGTAACGTTGATGACCTCCGGGGCATCGTCAAGGGGCTGACCGGAAGGGGCGTCGTGGTTCGCTTCCACAAGGAAGGGTTGACCTTCACCGGGGATGACTCGCCCATGTCGCACCTGCTACTGACGATGCTGGGAGCGGTGGCTGAGTTTGAGCGGTCCTTGATCCGTGAGCGGCAGCGGGAGGGCATCGCCATCGCCAAGGCCAAGGGCGTCTATAAGGGACGCAAGAAGGCCCTTACAGCGGCCCAGGTGGAGGAACTGAAGGCCAAGGCAGGGGAGCCCAAGAGCAACAAGGCGGCCCTCGCCAAGGAGTACGGTATCAGCCGGGAGACCCTGTATCAGTATCTGAAGGCGTCTGCCTGATTCCCTGTTTTTACGGTCGATTCAGTTTTTTACGGTACAGAATCACTTCCTTCACGAGCTTGTCACGTGACAACCAAGCCAGTTCTGACCACAGAATCGGAATGCTTACGATAATGACATGCAGCGTCGATTTGGTGACGGGGCTTAAGAGGAGCGACACAAGGGCCAGGACGATGGACAGAATAAAGATGACAAGCAAGGCGGCAGCCTTCTGCATCTCGTAAGTAATTTGCATATCGTCCCAGCGGAGTCTTTTAATTTTGCTGAGTTCTTTTGCGCGGCGAGTTCTTAGGAATATTTTTGTGCGCGCCCACAGCGGCCTAAATAACCGTGGGAGCAAAATGATGACCACAGCGGGGAAAAAGCTACTAAACCACCACGAAGGGTCTGCAAGGTTGGCCAGGATTGTTTCCATAGAAGCCTCTACAGTCACATTCTGAAAGCATAGTATTCGACAATCCTGTTCACGACAACTTGACGGCATTTTCCTTGACTTTGCCCCCTTCTGAGGAGCGCTCTGAGATGAAGGATGATGCTCTGATTTGGTGTAGAGACTTGCCGATTCTCCTTGCAGATGTCTATGAGAAAACGCAATCGCCCCTACCCCCAAAACCAGAGTTGCGGCTCATTGATGTCATTGAGTGGCTTGGTAGGATTCCGTCCAGAAGAACCAGGCGCATTTATTTCTCTGACGTCCTTACGCATGAGCGCATTCTGTCGCCTTATGAACTAAGCGGCATTCGGCAGCTCTGTTCCGCAATGGCGAGGGGCGGTTCTCTTCTGTCTTTTCTTGGCGATACGACAGCCTCAATTCGAAGGCGTAGTAACAACGATAGAAAACGAAAGTGGGCGAACCACGACATCTTCTTTGCTGACTGGGGTCTCCTGCATTTTCATCTTGGCGCAGACTTGGAAGGCAAAGGTGGGCGGGTTATGCGCTCCCGTCGAGTCTTGATAGCGCGCCTTACTGATGACGCAGCTTACCTAATCGATGTGGTCCCGCACGGGAGGGGATTCGGGGATCTATGGGGCAAGATCGAACTTCTTGAGACGCTCTATCGCAATTGGCCTGAAACCATCGACAGGTTTGAACTCAAAGGGATTCTGCCTGGGAAACAGCATTCGGCTGCGGATTACATTGCTCTACGCAGAAGTGGAGTGTCTGTGCCTATCACGCTCGCTGGGAAGATGTTTTTGACCCCAGGATTTGGCATTTCGATGGATGGTTCATCTGTTCTGGCAGTCGAACGAGCCATCACCATTCGGAGAGAGCTTGACTACGCAGAGGAGGTTTATGCTCAACAGCACGCCACGGAGCGAGCAATCTTATTTATCTCCAAAAACGCCTCGGTAGGGTTCTTCAATCCTGATACACAACTCGCTGTGAGTGTTCTTCATGGAAGGAAAAGAGAGCATCAAACCACATTGTTCTTTGAGCGCCTGAACGAAGAAACAGGGATTTTGGATTCGATTCCAGAGGGAGCAATCTGGACTCCTGCAGCAGAGCACAGTACCTCTAATTTTTCGTAGAAATGTTTGGATGACAATGCTGCGAAGGATTTGAAGCTGCTTCTGCAGATCAAACGCGGGTCGCTTCGGCGGCCCTTTTTGTCGCTCTGAAAGCCTTGATTGGCAAGGGTTTGAGGCGGGTTTTGGCGATAAAACCTAGCTATCGCATAGAGAAAACGCTCCTTCCGACTGGAGCGTGATCTTTGTGCGCCCCCTAACCCAACCAATGGAGAAACAGACGTGAAGTACGCAACCAACCTCGCAACCCGTTCGGGTGACCTGAAGGAGATTATCGACGCCCTCAATTCATGGGCGCTGTCCCCTGGTGGTGCGCCGAGTCAGGCTTTGAAGAAAGCCCTTGGACGCTACCACCATGCCGTAAAGAACGGTACGTATGAGCCGATTGCCTGGGAGTTCGCCTATGCCCGCAACACGCTCAACAAGAAGACTAAGCCGAACGCTGAATTCCTCGCCCTCTTTGACGAGCAGGAGGCAATACCCAAGACCGTTCGCGGGGAGTCGCCAACCTCCGGCCCCAACGCCAGCGCAGCGCCCTGGGAAGAGTAAGCCCATGACGGCGCACAAGCCCGCAGCACTTGTCTTCCGGCAAGTGGCTTTCTCGGTCGCATCCTTCGATTACCTCAAGGACTTCCAACGTTCCCGCGAAAGGGCACAGGGGGTCCGGCTGAACAACAACCAAACGCTTGCCATCATCCTGGCCGAGCATCAACGAATGAATGTAGAACGTGGAGAACGCAATGAGCAGACCAGAAGCACGACAGGCGCTTGAACGGAAGGTCAAGAGTGGTACGCAGCCCCCTCCCGAGGACCCGAAGAGCCTCCTTCTCGGCGACATCAAGCGGATCCCGGAGTTGTACCAATTCCGACGACCAGCGGAATATGCGAGCCGGACGCACATTCACGAGATGGCACGGAAGGTCAAAGATGGGCAGGCGCTAGAAGCGCTGCTCGTCTGGTGGGGCGGGGATGGCTGGTATTGCATCGACGGTCACCACCGTCTGGATGCTTACGAAGTCGGCAGATGGCCCAAGAAGGACCCTGTGCCGGTTCAGGTCCATCGCGGCACGGTCGTCAGCGCCATGCTCAGGTCGGTCCAGTCCAACGCACCTACAAAACTCCAAATGACGAAGCGCGAGCAAGCACAAGCGGCATGGGAGTTGGTCGTCTTGACTACAAAAGGAGAGGCCAGCGCCAAGGCCATCGCCCTTGCATCGACCGTCTCGGAGCGGCAAGTCTTTACCATGCGAGCCACCAAACGGACGCTGCTCCAGAAGGAGCCTGAACGGGACCTGACGGAAATTTCTTGGCCGCGAGCAAGGAGCGAAGCAGACGGCAAGGAAATGGACGAGAACAAGGATTGGGATGCCGCGATGGAGGAGGAAGCGAAGCAGCTTGCAGGCAAACTCATGCAGCTCCTAGGGCATCGCTTCCAACGACACGGCATGCCCGAAGTTCTGGCACGAGCACTGGAGCATTACGACAGGAGCCTGCCGAGCTTCTTTGCGGAGTACTGGCATGGCGTGGTCGATGTCTCCGACCTTGGCCTAGAAGAAGAGGAACCGGAGTTCTGAACCTCCACATCCGCCCCAGCACGGGCATCTAAAGAGAACTGGAGGGGTCGTCAGACCTCTTCAGTCTGCACTTCTACGGGGGTGAAATTTCATACCCCGAAGCTTCTGGCAGGGGATTCCACGTTCAACGGTGATCCCCTGTTTTTACGCACAACATGCTGGCACGTACGCCCCGCCGCCTCCTACATCGCAAGGTGGGCCAAATCCAGACCGCGATACCGCAACTTGTTCATTGCATCAGCCAACGGACGGAGCGGGTAATCATCGGCACCATAACTATCTCCAACGCCGCCGCCGCCGTGCCCTGTCAGGCGGTCGTTCAACTCTTTCGGAATGTCACTATCTCGGCAGGCATCTTTGAAGCCGTGACGGAAAGAGTGGAACACCTTGCGGCTGTCGGTGATTTTGACCTCCTTACGGAGATAGCGCCCCCACCACTGAGACCAGCTTGCCGTCAATTGGCGGGAAGCCCCCGAGACCAACAACGGGAATAGGCGCGCGGTCCCTTCTCTCTCCAAGTTGCGAACGTAGTCCAAGAAGCCCAAACGAATCAGCTCAGGATGGAGCGGAACGCGACGCCGTGATGTTGCTGTCTTCACGGTCTGCCCAGCTTCTGCGTCATGGGTAATGCGCAGAAAATGAATACCGTCCTCTTCCTCCACATTTGTTGTGAGTAACTGCCCGATTTCCTCAAGGCGGGCACCCGACCAGAGGCCGAGCAGAGGAATCCAGTAGGCGGCCTCTCCGCGTCCTCCGAGCGGCCTTGCCCCTTGAGTGAATACCGGAGAATTGAAGATTGCGGAAAGGTCTGTCGCAGAGAACGAGACACGCTTTTTCTGCTCAATCTTTGGGCGAGGAACCTTCACTCCCTGAGCCGGATTGCCGGACAGCTTCCCGTTCGCTGCGGCTGTCTCGAATATCGCCTTGAGAAGCCCGACTTGCTTTAACACGGTCGCAGGCGCCTTGCCCTCGGCCAGCAGTTTGTCCTTGAAGGCGACCACATGAACTTTGGTGATTCTGGACGCAGGGATGCCTTGCAACGATTCCGAGAAAAGCCGTACAGCGGTACTCGCTTCCAGCAGCGTCCGGTGTGCCTTCTCTCCCTGCGTTTTCCAATAGTTCAGCAACGCTTCAAGGCTGTCACCTTCATTGCTGCCAGAAACGACACGCAGTGCAAATGCAGGAGGAATAGGCGTATCAACCACCTGACCTCTTTGCCGAGCTAGCACAGCCTCCCCTACACGCTTCCGAACCTTCGCAAAGGCATACGCCGTAAGCATGTATTGTTCTGGCGCCGACGCTAACCGGATACCGTAGCCTTGTAGGAAAGCGTCCATTTCCTGGTCCCGCTCGCCCGTCACTCCTTGAGCAACCCGCCGTCCGTCTTCGTTGTCGAACTTCTCCAGGGCCTTCCCGTACGACTCGAACACTCCGCCTGAGAGGCGTCCAGTAGCTCGAATGTACTCGTCGCCCTCAAGCTGCTCCGCATAGTAGATTGCGGTAAGGCGCTCAAGCTCGTCTGCGCTTATCTGCGTAACCTCGGAGGTTTCCCGCAGACTTCTCTTCTGGTGGAATTCCTGTTCCCACTTCAGCGCCTCTAGCTTGGCACGCTGCTTGGCTTCCGTCTTGTTCGACGTACGTAGAGAACGCCAGACTTCTGCTTTGTCGAAGTGGGGCAATAAGTCAGTGGGAATGCGCTGCCGGTAGTAGTAGATGGAACCTCGCCTTACGAGGCCCGTTTGATCTTTCATGCCCTTGTCCATGCCAAGATTCTATCGGCTGTGTAACAGCTCTGTGTAGCAGCACGGCATCTGTAAGTGCATGAAAAAGGGCTAACCCTTGCGGAATCAGCCCCTTAGACAGTCTTTGGCGCGCCCGAGACGATTCGAACGTCCGACCCCTGCCTTCGGAGGGCAGTACTCTATCCAACTGAGCTACGGGCGCGCAGAGGGGACGAAGTCTAACGGGTTTGCCGCGCCGCGTCCATCCTAACGATGATGAAACAAGGCCTTGCCTGTGCCGGCGCGGGCGAGCGGGCGGTCTTATTCCATTTCTAAATCATTCGTGCCACGAAGACGAGCCGCAGACAGTGCGAATAGCACGGCAAGGCGAAGTCGACAAAGGCACGGAGGATTTGGAAATGGAATTACTTGGGCCGCCGCTCGCGCGCGCTTTCAAGCTGGCGGCAGAGGATTTCGGTGCCGTCGAGGAGGCGCGGGGTGTGGCGCTGGATGAGTTCGGGCGGGACGAAGAAGAGGTTGCCGCGCGCCACGGCGGCGATCGTCGGCCAACGCTTCCAGTCGTCCAGCCATTCGGGGCGCGCGGCGTCCATGCCGCTGGCAACGATGGCCTCGGGGTTGGCAGCGATGACGGCCTCGACGCTCACCGTCGGCGCCAGGGTTTCGAGCGCGGCAAACACGTTCTCGCCGCCGCAGAGGCGGATCGCGCTGGAGATGATCTGCTTGCCGCCGATGGTGGCGAGCGGCTGTTTCCAGATCTGGTAGAAGACGCGCACCGTCGGCCGGCCAGCGTATTCGCGTCGCAGCGCAGCCTGGCGGCGGCGCAGTTCGGCGGCCTTGGGCTGGGCGATTTTTTCCGTCCCGGCCAGTTGGCCAAAGCGCTCGATCTCGCGCGCCACGTCTTCGATGCGGTCGGGCTGCGAGACGTACACCGTCAGCCCCAGCGCGCGCAGCGCGTCCAGCGTCGCCGGCGCGTTGCCGCTCTGCCAGCCGATCACGAGGTCGGGCTTCAAGGCGGCGACGGCTTCGAGGTCCACGCGCGAGTAACCGCCCACGCGGCGCACGTTCTGCGCCTCCGGCGGGTAGTCGCTGAATTCGACGGTGCCGACGAGGCGCTCGCCCGCGCCGGCGGCGTAGAGCGTTTCGGCCATGTGCGGCGCGAGGGTGACGATGCGCTGCGCCGGGCGCGCGAGGCGCACGCTGCGCCCGGCGTCGTCGACCACCTGGATTTCGGCGCGCAGGTTCGCCGCCGCCAGCGCGAGGGCGAGGCAGACACCGGCCTGGAAGCCTTTATTCATGCGCCCTCCAGCCAGGCTGCAACGCCCGCCGAGAGGCGCTCCCAGCCGGCCGCGTCGGGCGGCAGGCCAAAGCGCAGCAGGCTGTGTTCGTCGAAACGGCGGATGAGAATGGCGCGCCGGGCAAAGTGCGCGTCGAGCGCGGCCAGGGTTTCCGGGGCATCCACCCCCTCCACGCGCAAGGTGCAAAAGAGCGGCGTGCGGGTCACGGCATCGGGCTTGCCCAGCGGGGCGAGGAGGTCGGCCAAGCGTTGCGAGGCCTCGGCCAAGGCCGCACGCGCCGCCGCCTGCCAGGCGAAGTCGGCGAGCGCTACGCGCGCCACGGCGCGCGAGGGGTGCGCCACCGGCCAGGGGCCGAGCGCTTCGCGCAGGTTCTGGCGCAGGGCTTCGCCGGCAAAGAGGAAGCCGACGCGCGCGCCGGCAAGGCCGAAGAACTTGCCCAGCGAGCGCAGCACAATGAGGTTGGGCGCCGCGTCGCTGCCGGCGAGGTCGACGACGCTGCGCTCGGGCTCGGGGTCGGCGAAGGCTTCGTCGACGATCAGCACACCGCCGCGCCGGCGCAGCGTTTCGGCGGCGGCGAGCAGCGTCTCGCGGTCGAGCGCCGTCGCGGTCGGGTTATTGGGGTTGCAGAGCAGCACATTGGGCGTCGCCGCCGCCAGCGCGCGGGCGAGCGAAGGTAGACGGCGCAGCTTGTGCCCGGCGCGCGCCCAGGCCTGCGGATGCTCCTCGTAGAGCGGCGCCACACAGGCCACCACGCCGCGCGGCAAAAAGGCCGGCAAACCCTGGATGCCGGCCTGCGAGCCAGGCAGCACCAGCAAGCGCGGATTGCCGTAGTAGGCGGCGGCGGCGGCTTCCAGGCCGTCGTCGTCTTCGGGCAGGCGGTTCCAGCACGCCGGGTCGATGGGCGGCACGGGGTAGCCGGCCGGGTTGATGCCGGTCGACAGGTCCAGCCAGTCGGCAAGCGGGATTTGATGTTCGGCCGCGGCGCGGCGCAGGCGTCCGCCGTGTTCAAGCACTGAGCCATCCTCCGATGATGAAGGCCGCCAGCCAGAGGGCCGTGGCGCGGCGCAAGAGACGCACCGCGCGACCAATGTCGGCGCCGCGCGCGGGCACGCCGTCGCCCAGCGGCGGGCGTTCTTCGAGCCGGCCGTGATAGATCGCCGCACCGCCGAGGACGAGGCCCAGGCTGCCCGCGCCGGCAGCCATCACCGGCCCGGCGTTGGGGCTTTCCCAGTGCGGCGCCTGCTGCTTCCAGCAGGCCAGCGCGCGCCGCGTTTCGCCGCACAGCGCGTAGGCCAGCGCGGTAAGCCGCGCCGGCAGGTAATTGAGTACGTCGTCGATGCGTGCCGCCGCCCAGCCAAAGGCGTTGAAGCGCGCATTGCGGTAGCCCCACATCGCGTCGAGCGTGTTGGCGAGGCGAAAGAGCACCGCGCCCGCGCCGCCGAAGAGCATGAACCAGAACAGCGCGCCGAAGACGGCGTCGTTGCCGTTCTCCAGCGTCGATTCGACGCAGGCTTTGGCCACCCCGGACTCATCGAGCGTGGAGGTGTCGCGCGAGACGATCCAGCCCACATGCTCGCGCGCGGCATTCAGGTCGCCGCACGCCAGATCGGCGCCGACGCGCTCGGCGTGTTCGGCCAGGCTGCGTCCGCCCAGCGCGAGGTAGAGGAGGACGACGTCGAGCGCCCAGCCGGCGAGGCCGACGGGCTTGAGCGCGCCGGCCAGCGCCACGAAGGGCAGCACGACCAGCACCCAGGCAAGCACACCCATCACCCGCCGACGGGCCTCGCTGCCACGGTTGAGCGCGGCTTCGAAGCGGCTCGCCAAAGCGCCAAAACCGACCAGCGGGTGCCAGCGCGCTGGCTCGCCGAGCAGGCGGTCGAGCGCAACCGCGGCCAGCGCGGCGAGCGGCAGCCAGAACGAAGCGGGGAGCGAGGCGGCGAAAGCGACGGGAGAAAATTCGGCAGGCATGAGAAAATCGGGCACAACGAATTGCGGATTCTACGCCGAATATGCACGCCACCCCCACCCCCAAGCCCGCCCTGATGGTTCAGGGCTGCACCTCCGACGCCGGCAAATCGGTCCTCGTCGCCGCGCTCTGCCGCGTCATGCGCCGGCGCGGCCTGCGCGTCGCCCCGTTCAAGCCGCAGAACATGGCGCTCAACTCGGCGGTCACCGTCGACGGCGGCGAGATCGGCCGCGCCCAGGCGCTGCAGGCCTTGGCTGCCGGCGTTCCGGCGCGGATCGACTTCAACCCCATCCTGCTCAAGCCGGCGACCGACAAGCGCGCCCAGGTCATCATCCACGGCCGCGCGATCACCGACCTCGACGCCCGCGCCTACCACGAGTACAAGCCGCGCGCGATGAAAGCCGTGCTCGAATCGTGGGCTCGCCTGCACGCCGAATACGACGCGGTGATCGTCGAAGGCGCCGGCAGCCCGGCCGAGATCAACCTGCGCGCGCGCGACATTGCCAACATGGGCTTTGCCGAGGCCGTCGATTGCCCGGTGATCCTGATCGCCGACATCGACCGCGGCGGCGTCTTCGCCCACCTCGTCGGCACGCTCGATCTGCTCTCGCCCTCGGAGCAGGCGCGGGTGCAGGGGTTTGTCATCAACCGTTTCCGCGGCGACATCGGCCTGCTCGAATCGGGCCTGACCTGGCTCGAAGAACGCACCGGCAAGCCCGTGCTCGGCGTCCTGCCCTACCTGCACGGCCTCTACCTCGACGCCGAAGACGCCGTGCCGCGCGGCCGCACGGCCAAGGAACACGCCCGCCTGCGCGTCATCGCCCCGGCCTACCCGCGCGTCTCCAACCACAACGACCTCGACCCGCTGCGCTTCCATCCCGACGTCGATTTCAACTTCGTCGGCCCGCACGGCGAGATTCCGCCCTGCGACCTGATCGTCCTTCCCGGCTCCAAGGCCGTCCAGGCCGACCTCGCCTGGCTGCGCGAGATGGGTTGGGAGGATGCCTTGCGCCGCCACCTGCGCTACGGCGGCAAGGTGATCGGCATCTGCGGCGGCCTGCAGATGCTCGGTACCCAACTCCACGACCCGCAGGGGCTCGAAGGCGCCCCCGGCAGCGCGCCGGGCCTCGGCCTGCTCGACTACGCAACGACGCTCGAAGCGCACAAGACGCTGGAGAATGTGACCGGCACGCTGCGCCTGCCCGGGCAACCGGAGGCGCCGCTCGCCGGCTATCGCATCCACATGGGCGTCACCCACGGCCCGGCGCTGGCGCGCCCGGTCGTGCAACTGGGCGGGAACGCGGAAGGCGCGGCGTCGGACGACGGGCAGATTCTCGCCACCTACTGCCACGGCCTTTTCGACACGCCGGAAGCGTTGGCCGCGCTGCTGGCCTGGGCCGGTCACACGCCGAGCGCCGCCTTCGACCCCGCCACCCGACGCGAAGCCGACCTCGACCGCCTGGCCGACGCCGTCGAAGAGCACATGGATCTGGCCAAGCTCGAACGCTGGCTCCCGGGGATTTCAGGCTAAAACTCTCGCCGCCGCGGCATGGGCGGCGGAATCAAAGCGCGTTGAGCGGAATCTTCAGGTAGCGCGTGCCGTTGGCTTCCGCCGGCGGCAGCTCGCCGCCGCGCATGTTCACCTGCACCGAGGGCAGGAGCAGCACCGGCGCTTCGAGCTGCGCATCGCGCGCCTGGCGCATTGCCACGAACGCGGCTTCATCCACCCCGTCGTGGATGTGCACGTTGGCCGCGCGCTGCGCGCCGACCGTGCTCACGTAAGCGACGTCACGCCCGGACGGCCGGTAGTCGTGGCACATATAGAGCGTCGTCGCCTCGGGCAGGCTGAGGATGCGCCGGATCGAGCGGTAGAGCGTCGCCGCGTCGCCGCCCGGGAAGTCGCAGCGCGCCGTGCCATAGTCGGGCATGAACAGCGTGTCGCCGACGAAGGCCTGCGTTTCGCCACCACCGCGCACCACATACGTCAGGCAGGCCGGGGTGTGCCCGGGCGTCTGCCAGGCTTCGATTTCAAGGCTGCCCAGGCTCAGCGTTTCGCCATCAGCGAGCAGGCGGTCGAACTGGCGGCCGTCAGTGGCGAATTCCGGCTCGGCGTTGAACAGCTGCCTGAACACCTGCTGCACCGCACCGATGCGCTCGCCGATGGCCACCTTCGCTCCGAGCTTCTCTTTAAGGTAAGCCGCCGCCGAGAGGTGATCGGCATGCACGTGCGTTTCCAAAATCCATTCGACCCGCGCCCCGAGTTCGGCGACGCGCGCCAGCAGGCGGTCGGCCGAGGTGGTGCGGGTGCGCCCGGACTTCGGATCGTAGTCGAGGACGCTGTCGATCAGCGCCGCCGCGCCGCTGGCGCGGTCGAGCAGCAGGTAGCTGAGCGTCGACGTTGCGGGATCGTAGAAGCCTTCAACCTGAGGAGTCTGTACGTTCATCGCGTTCTCCCTGTTCGCTTACGCTTGATCTTAGTGCACCCGGCGCCGCTCGAGGATTTCGAACGCGCCCATGCCGACCAGCATCGCGGCGACAAACAACGCGCCTTCGGGCGCTCCGGCGCCGAACAACACCAGCGCCGGCCCAGGGCAGATCCCGGCCAGCCCCCAGCCGACGCCGAACACGAGGCTGCCGAGCACCAGTCGGCGGTCGATCTGGCGCGCCGTCGGCAATTGCATCGGCAAGCCGAGCAGCGAGCGTTGGCGCCGCCCGGCCAGGGTGAAGGCAACGAAGCCAACCCCGATCGCCCCGCCCATGACCAGCGCCAGTGACGGGTCCCAGGCGCCGGCCAGGTCGAGGAAACCGAGCACCTTGGCGGGGTCGCTCATGCCCGAGACGATCAAGCCCAGGCCGAACAGCAGGCCGACGAGAAAAGCGAAAAAGGTATTCAAACGGATGTTCATGCACACCTCAGGCGAACAGATGGCGGACAAAGAAAACGGTGGCAAAGCCCGCCACCATGAACACCAGCGTCGCCACCAGCGAGCGCGGCGACAGGCGCGACAGGCCGCACACCCCGTGCCCGCTGGTACAACCGGCGCCGTAACGGGTGCCAACGCCGACCAGCAAGCCGGCCAGGACGATGAGCAAAGGCCCAGCTTCAATGCGCGCCGCGGGCAGCGGCGCCCACAGGCCATACAGCAACGGCGCCGCGAGCAAGCCGCCGACGAAGGCCAGCCGCCAGCCGACCTCGCCGCGCTGCGGCCGGAAAAGCCCGCCGACGATGCCGCTGATGCCGGCGATGCGCCCGTTGACGAGGATCAACGCCGCAGCCGCGAGGCCGATCAGGACGCCGCCGAGCAAGGCGGCGCCGGGGGTGAAATGGGTCCAGTCGATCAGCACCGGGAATCTCCAGAACATGGGGCGGGCGGCGTCAGTCCGCGGCAGCACCCCGGGGTTAAAACAAGAATATTATAAATCTCTAATGTTTGTTAGTGTGCGAGAACCGGCAAGAGTTCCGCGCCCGTGCGCGTCAGCCCTGTCCGGCGGCGCTCGCCCCGCCCAAGCCTCCGGCCTTCAACGCGGCCAGCTTGCGGTACAAGGTGCGCTCGCCCAGCCCCAGGCATCGGGCCAGCGCCTCGCGCCCGCCCGGCTGTGCCATCGCCCAGGCGAGGTAACGGCGTTCGACTTCGGCCAGCGGCAGCATCTCGCCGACATGAAATTCGCTCGTCGTCGGCCTCGCTTCGGGTGACCTTGCGCCCGTCACCGCGTCCATGTCGAAATGCGCGGCTTCAAGGGTGTCGCCGTCGGCCAGGACGGTGGCGCGCTCGATCAGGTTGCGCAGTTCGCGGATGTTGCCCGACCAGGGCCGCGCCTGCAGCGCCGCCACGGCGTCGGGCGACAGGCGCAGGCTGCGTTCGCCGGCCACCCGCTTGAGGAAGGAGGCGGCCAGCAGGGGGATGTCCTCGCCGCGCTCGGCCAACGCCGGCACGAGGATCGGGAAGGTGTTGATGCGGTGGTAGAGGTCGCGCCGGAAACGCTCGGCACCGACCATGCCTTCAAGGTCGCGGTGAGTGGCGCAGATCAGGCGGAAGGTGCTGCGCAGCACCTCAACGCCGCCGACCCGGCGGAAGGTGCCGTTCTCCAGCAGGCGCAGCAGCTTGACCTGCAGGCTACCGGGGATGTCGCCGACTTCGTCGAGGAAGAGCGTGCCGCCGTTGGCCGCCTCGACGAGGCCGGTCTTGCGGTGCTGGGCGCCGGTGAACGCGCCTTTCTCGTAGCCGAACAACTCGCTCTCGAACAGGGTTTCGCTCAGCCCCGAGCAGTCGACGACCACGAAGGGGCCACGCGCCGCCCGCCCGGCCTCGTGGATCAGCCGCGCCAGCAGTTCTTTGCCAGTGCCGGTTTCGCCGCGCAGCAACACGTTGGCCGAGGTCGGGGCCACGCGCAGCGCCAGGGCCAGCATGCTCTGGAAGCGGGGCGAGCGCCCGACCAGCCCCTCGGCCGCGGGCCGGCTCGACGCCTGGCGGACGACGTGCATCGTCTCGACGAAATACGCGAGACGCCCGTGCCGATCGCGGATCGGCGTCGTCTGCACATCGACGTGTTCTTCGCCCGTGGGCGTGTGGTGCAGGTGCAGCACACGCTGCGCCTGGCCGCTCTGCCGACTCATGTTCAGGGGGCAAGGCTCGCCGGCCTGGTCGCAGGGCGCGGCAAAGCGGTGCGAGACTTCGTAGCAGTGGCGCCCGGTCACCGCCCCCATCCGCCCGAACGCCGCGGTATACGCCCGATTTGCGGCAAGGATGCGGTAGTCCGCATCCATCACGATGCTCGGCTCGTCCTGGCTGTCGAGGAAGGACACCAGTTCGGAAAGCGATGCTGCAGGATAGTCCATGGCGGCCTCGCGCTGACATCTCTGACAGCACTATAGCCCGCACACGTGCGATTTTCTGCCGGTTTTGACAGCACAGCGCCAGCCACCAACGCCCGCCTTCAGCCGTGTTGCCCACCCTGCAAGGGCTGGCGGCACATGGCACGCAAATTGATCGTGGTACACCATCCCTGCCGACAGGAGAGCATCATGATCATGAACCGCACCTTGCGTCTGTCCCGTGCTGAACGCCTGCTGCGCGCCATCACCCTGGCGCCCGTGCTGCTCGCCGGATTGATCGGTTGCCTGCCGCTGCTCATCCCCTGCGTCACCTGTCGCTGCTGCAAGGAACTGCTCGCGCGCGCCCGGGCCCACCTCGAACTATAAAAAAAACGGCCGCACGCGCGACCGTTTGAGGGGAATGACGGCGCTTACTTTTGCGTCATCGTGTAAGCGCCGTCGCCAGAAAACTTGATGCCGGCATCGAGGAAGTAAGCCTGAACCTCGCCGCGCAGCAGCTTGACGGTGTCGTAGGCTTCGCCGGCGCGGGCGCCGGTGCTGCAGAAGAAGACCACCGGCTTGTTCGTCGGCAGCGTGCCGACCTGTTTTTCGAGGTCATTGATCGGCAGATTTTGCGCGCCCTTGATCGTCCCCGCGGCGTACTCCTTGGCGTCGCGGACGTCGACGAGGACGAGGTTCGCCGGCGCCGTTTTCCAGACCTGCTCGAACGAGGCCACGGTCACCGACCCTTTTTCCTTGCCCGCGATCAGGCTCGGGCTCGCCACTGCGGGTGCCGGCGCACTGCCTGCAGATGCGACCACCGCCGGCGCTGCGCCGTGCAGCTTTTCCCATTCCGGATAGCCCTCGGGGTAGGTCAGGACGTTGCTGTACCCGAGCGCCTTGGCCTTGGCCGCCGATTTGTCGGAAAGCACGCATTCCAAACCACCACAGTAGTAGATCAGCGGCGTCGCCTTGTCGGTCGGCAGCTTGTCGGTCTGCTTGTCGAACTCGGTGTCGGAAATGTTGATCGCGGTCGGGATCATGCCTTTCTCGGCCACCCGCTTCGGGCGCGCGTCGATCAGGGCATAGGCGCCCTTCTCGTCGATCAGCTTCTTGATGAACGCCGCCGACACCGCCACCTGGCCGCCGCGCGCCGCCCAGTCGGGCATCCCTTGCGGATAGACCTTGATGTTGGTGTAGCCGAGCTGCTCGGCCTTGAACGCCGAGTTGTGGCTGAGCGGGCAATCGACGCCGCCGCAGTAGAAGACGAGCAGCGAGTTCTTGTCGGCCGGAAGGCGGGCGACCTGCTTGTCGAACTGGGTATCGGGAATGTTGATCGCCCCGGGAATGTGGCCCGGATCGTACTGCCGCGCCGCCGGCCGCGAATCGACGATCAGCACCCCCGGCTTGGGTGGGATGTCAACGTTGGCGCGCATGAAATCGAAATCGACGAGCTGCTTGTACCACCCCTCGCGCGGCTGAAGCGCAGTCGCGGCGGACGGGTCGGCGGCCTGCACCGGGGCCGGCGCAAAGGAAAGAAGGCTGGCGGCAAGCAGCGCCAGCACCGCGGATTGCCTGAGGCTCATGGTCGTCTCCTGAATGGATGGACGTTCAGCTGCAGCTGGCCGGCGCGTCGCCGTCCTTGGCGCCCTTGAGCAGGAAGGCCTTGATGTCCTCGGCCAGCTCCTTGTCGGGCACATCGGCGAATTTCTCGGCCGCCTTGTTCGCCGCCTTGATGCTGTTGCGATAGCCCTGGCTGACGTAGTGGCTCACCGCGTCCTTGCCCTTGGCGTGCTTGTCGGCCTGCAGATAGGCGTTCCACTCAGCCTTGGTCTTCGAACTCGGGTTGATTCCGCCGACCGGCGAGGCGACGTGGCACGAGGTGCACACGCTGCGGTAGTAAATGCGACCGCGCTTCCAGTCGCCGTCGTAAGCGGTAGCCTGGGCGGCGACCCCGAGGGCAGCCAGCGCCACCGCGCCGACCACCACTTGTTTGATCCCCATGTCACTTCTCCCTGTTGAAAAACGATCGGTGCGTCAGCGGCAAGGCCGCCTCAGTGTCGCGGTTTCAATGCTCCTCCCAGCCCGTGACCATGGCCTTCAGGTGCGCCGTCGGCGTCCGCCCCGTGGTTACAAGATAGAGGTGCGAGATGAGGAAGGCCAGCATCAGGAAGGCGCCTACGGTGTGCGCCACGGCCACCGCTTCAAGCGACAGCGTTTCGAGCCCCCAGGCCTTCCAGCTGCCGTAGAAGTAGAGCAGCCAGCCGGTGATCCACAACAGCGGGCTCACGCACACCAGGATGCCGAGGTAGGTCAGCCGCTGCAGCGGGTTGTGCTTGTTCAGGCTGCTGGGTTTGAACGGGTGCGGCTCGCCGCGGAAGATGCCGGAGGCGTAATAGCGGGCGATGACCAGCAGTTTGTCGGTGGTCGGGATGTAGTGCCGCCATTCGCCGGTGGTCACGTGCCAGAAAATGGCGAAGACCCACAGCCCGATCAGCGCCCACGCCGCCGTCGTGTGGGTGTCCAGCGCCTTGTAGAAGCCGAACAGCTTATAACTGCCGTGAATCTCGAACCCGGTGAGCAGCAGGGTGATGATCAGCGCCGCCTGCGCCCAGTGCCAGAAGCGCTCGAAGCCTTTGAAGATGTAGATGCGCTCGCTCATGTCCGTTCTCCTCATTCCTTGGTTTCGCGGCGACGAGCGACGATGCGCAGCAGCCCATGGCCCAAGGAGCCGACCAACGCCAGCCCGGCCAGCGCCCAACCCAGGGTATCGACCAGCGCATTGCGGTCGCGCCCGGGAATGTAAAGGCCCGGCACGCCCTCCAGCCGTCCGTCGCGGCTGTGGCATTCGGTGCAGCGTACGGACTTTTCCTTCGGCGCCACCATGTGCGTCACCGGCCAGAACATCTCGGTCGTAACGAAGCCGACCTGGCCCGAGAACGGCAGCCCCGCCGAGGCCATGCCGGTGGCCACGGCCTTGTCCCACACCAGGTTCTTCCAGTAGGCGGTGTCGTCGTTGCCGGCCACGTGCGGCTTGACCAACGTCCGGTGCTCCTTGTCGTAAGGCTGGGAGCCGCGGAAGACCTTGAACGGCCAGACCTGCGACTTGCCGTCGCCGGGGCTGCCGCCGATCGAATTGACCTGCACGATCTTCTCCGGATCGGCGATCTTGTCCTCGGCCAGGGTGTAGTTCACCTGCCCGTTGAACCAGAGGTATTCCGGCTTGACGTTCTCGGCAACCGTGAAGCTGCCCTTGCGCGATTCGTAGATCACATGCCCCTTGGCATCCTTACGCGTGACCTGCTTGCCCTCCGCGTCGCGCTCGCCGGCGGTCGACCAGTCCCAACTCATCTTGGTCGGCACCCCGCCGCGCGCAAAGGCCGGGATGTGGCAGGTCTGGCAAGCCAGCTTGTCGGTGTGCGTGTTGAGCAGCGCCGTCCGCTTGTGCGGCGCCTGGCCGTGGCACGAAACGCAGGTGGCCGGATTGCTGTTGTCGGCCTTGCCGCGCAGGTGCGCGCCGCCGGTATCCACTGCCGTCGGCGTGTAGCGGCTGCCAGCCACATCATGGCTCGCGGTCTTGTGACAGGTGGCGCAGGTGAAGTCAAGGCCGGTGGCGTCCATGTGCACGTCGAGCTCGCGGTCGGGCGCCGCCATCGAGCTGTCGAGGTCGCCGTGCTTGACGCCGTCGCCGCCGCCGCCGAAGAAGTGGCAGGCGCCGCAGGTGTCGCGGCTGGTCTTGCCGACCTTCTGCACCACCTTGGCGATGTCGATGCCCTTGATCACGTTGCCTGAACCGGGTGGTACTTCGACGTCCTTGAGCACCGGATTGCCGGCAAAACCGGCCGGCTTCTTGTAGATGCCGGTCGTGTCGTGGCAGACCAGGCAATCGACGTTCTTCTCCGACGCGAAGTCGAAGTTGTTGTCCTTCCAGCCGTAGCCGACGTGGCAGCTGGCGCAGGCGCCGAGGTTGGTCTCGACCGAGATGCAGTAATTGTTGAGCACGTGCTTCTTGCCCAACACCTGCCCGGTCTGCGGGTTCTTGTACTCCCAGGTCCAGTGCTTGGTGCGGTGGATCTGCCCGGCCGCCTCGGTGTGGCAGGAGAGGCAGGCCTGCGTCACCTCCGGCCCGGAAGCGAATTCACGCTGCAGTTCCTTGAACTTGGAATGGTCGGCCGTGGTGTTCAGCTTGACCGGCCTGGGCGCGTCCGCCGCGAGAACGTTCCACGCTCCGCACAGCAACGCCGCCATGAACGCGGCCCCCAACCACCCTTTCACCCCTCGAAACGCGCCTTGCCTCATGGCCTCTCCCGGCAATGATCGTTACTGCATATGAAAGTTATTGTATAAGCACGTACTAATAATTTAACGCAGCAAATTTGTTTTTTCAAGCGGCAAAAAAACGTCCGTCATGTCGGCACGAACGCTTTTTCACCGCCTTTCGAAAAACGCCGCAAAGCCCGCCACGACGGCCCGTCGAGGCCGCGCAACAGGGCCTGAGAACGCGCGCTCCGCACACCGGAAATTGATTGTCAGGCCGAGGCTTTTCGGCAACACTCTCGCTCGTCATGACATAAAAATAAGCGCCCACGCGCCCCGGGTTGCGCCGAGCCGGTTAACACCGGCACCGGCCTGAACCAGCGCCGAAACGTTCCTCAAGCTGCACGCCAAAAAAGAACGACACGCTCAGTTTTTCCATTTGGAGTACCAACGCTTTTGGAGGGAGTTCATGCAACACAATCTGGTTCTGCCCAGACCACTGCCGAGCGCGATTGCGATCGGCCTGACCCTGCTCATCTGGTTCGTCATCCCGGTGCCCGAGGGCGTCAAGCCCAACGCCTGGCAACTTCTGGCGCTGTTCATCGGGACCATCGCCGCGATCATCGGCAAGGCGATGCCGATCGGTTCGATCTCAGTCGTCGCCATCGCCCTGGTCGCCATCACCGGCGTCACCAGCCCGGGCAAATCGGCCAACGCGCTCAATGACGCGCTGAGCGGCTTTTCCAATTCCCTGATCTGGCTGATCGTCATCGCCGTCCTGGTCTCGCTCTCGCTCAACAAGACCGGCCTCGGCACCCGCATCGGCTACTACTTCATCAAGCTCTTCGGTAAACGCACGCTGGGGGTCGCCTACGGCCTGGTCGCCGCCGAGCTGGTCATCGCCCCGGTGACGCCGAGCAACACCGCGCGCGGCGGCGGCATCATCCACCCGATCATGCGCTCGGTCGCCGACAGCTTCGGTTCCGCGCCGGAGAAAGGCACCCAGGGCCGCATCGGGCGTTATCTGGCGCTGGTGAACTACCAGGCCAACCCGATCACCTCGACGATGTTCATCACCGCCACCGCGCCCAACCCGCTGTGCGTCGAACTGATCGCCAAGGCGACCAACCTGAACATCCAGATCACCTGGGGCCAGTGGGCGCTCGCCGCGCTGCTGCCCTGCGCGGTGATGCTGCTGCTCATGCCGCTCATCCTCTACTACCTCTACCCGCCCGAGATCAAGGAAACGCCGGCCGCGCGCGAGATGGCCGAGGCCGAGCTCGGCAAGCTCGGGCCGATGAAGCTGACCGAGAAGATCACCATCGGCGTGCTGCTGGGCATGCTCTGCCTGTGGGCCGGCGTGCCCGAGTGGCTGCTCGGCAAGGCCTATGCCGTCAATCCGACGACCACCGCCATCCTCGGCCTGGCCATCCTGCTGCTGACCGGCGTGCTCGAATGGGAGGACATCCTCAAGGCCAAGAGCGCCTGGGACACGCTGATGTGGTTCGCGGCGCTGGTGATGATGGCAACCTTCCTCGGCAAGCTCGGGGTCATCGGCTGGTTCTCGAAGAGCATGGAGCTCGGGATCAGCGGCATGGGCTTTGGCTGGATGGCGTCGACGGCGCTGCTGGTGCTGGTCTACTTCTACGCCCACTACTTCTTCGCCAGCACCACGGCACACGTCACCGCGATGTTCGCCGCCTTCTTCGCCGCCGGCGTCGCGCTCGGCGCGCCGCCCCTGCTGCTCGGGCTGCTGCTCTCGTTCTCGTCCTCGCTCAACATGTCGCTGACCCACTACGCGACGGGCACTGCGCCGATCATCTTCGGCTCGGGCTACACGACGCTCAACGAGTGGTGGTTCGCCGGCTTCGTGATGAGCGTGATCAACATCCTGATCATGGTCGTCGTCGGCGCCGTCTGGTGGCAGGTGCTCGGTTACCTTTAAAAAACGGCGTGCAGCTTGTCACCAGGACACCCCGCGGGGTGTCCTTTTTTTACGCTTCGGCTTGGGTTAAGGGCCTCGGCAGGCGATAATTCCGCCTTTGTCACTGCTGCACCCGTTATGCCCCCTACCCGCCAAGCCGTTCTGGCGCTGTTTATCGCCGCCGCGCCGCTGCTCGGTCTGGCCGCTCCGACCGAAATCGTCCGCCCGGACTGGTCCCAGCACTTTGCCCGCGAGTCGGCGCAAGGCACGCTGCTCATCCTCGATCAGCGCAGCCCCGACGCGCCGCGCCAGGTCTACGCCCCCGAACGCGCGGCGACGCGCTACGCGCCGGCCTCGACCTTCAAGCTTCCGCACACCCTCATCGCGCTCGAACAGCACGCCGTCGCCGACGAGTTTTCGCGCATCATCTGGGACGGCCGCCGGCACGGCGCCCCGGCCTGGAACCGCGACCAGGACTTGCGTTCGGCGATGCGCCATTCGGTCGTCTGGGTCTATCAGGACCTCGCCCGCAAGATCGGCGAGACCGCCGAACGCGCCGCCCTCGCCCACCTCGACTACGGCAACCGCACGATCGGTGCGCGCGTCGACGACTTCTGGCTCGACGGCAGCCTGCGCGTTTCGGCGCACGAACAAATCGACTTTCTCGAGCGCCTGTACCGCAACCGCCTGCCGTTCGAGCTCGCGCACCAACGCCTGGTCAAGGATTTGATGGTCGTCGAGGCAGGCCGCGATTTCATCCTGCGGGCCAAGACCGGCTGGTTCAACCGCAACGGTGAATCGGTCGGCTGGTGGGTCGGCTGGGTCGAGCGTCCCGAAGGACCGGTGTTCTTCGCGCTCAACCTGGACATGCCCGGCGGCATCGCCGATGCGCCCAAACGCGAAGCCATCGTCCGCGCCGCCTTGCGCGAGCTCGGCGCCCTGCCCGCCCCGTAAACGCTGATCTCCAGGCAAAAAAACGCCGCGTGCCGCCGATAGGGGGTGGCGACACGCGGCAAGTGCAGACTACGCGCCGCCCGCCGTAGCGGGCGGTAAGCATGTGGTCTGGCCTGCAAACTCGATCAGCGCTCCACGCCGGGGATGGCGAAGTAAGCCTGGGCGTTGTTGAAGCAGATGTCCTCGATCATCCGGCCGAAGGTCTCGAAGTCGGCCGGCACCTCACCGGCCTCGATCCAGCCGCCGACCAGCGCGCACAGGATGCGGCGGAAGTACTCGTGACGCGGGAAGGAGAGGAAGCTGCGCGAATCGGTGAGCATGCCGACGAAACGCGCCAGCAGGCCGATATTGCCCAGGGTGACCATCTGCCGACGCATGCCGTCGATGTGATCGTTGAACCACCAGGCCGAGCCGAGCTGCAGCTTGCCCGGAACGCTGCCGTCCTGGAAGCAGCCCATCACCGTCGCCAGCACCTCCATGTCGTTCGGGTTGAGCGAGTAGAGGATGGTCTTGGGCAGCAGGCCGTCGCGTTCGAGCGCGTCGAGGAAGGCCGCGAGCTTGGGCGCGATGGCGCCGTCAGTCGCCGCGTCATAACCGGTGTCCGGCCCCAGGCGCGCGAACATGCGGCTGTTCAAGTTGCGGATCGCCGCGAGGTGCAGTTGCATCGCCCAGCCACGGCGCGCGTTCATGCGGCCGACTTCGAGCATCACCCCTGTGCGGAAGGCTTCCGCCGCCTCGGCGTCGAGCGCCTGTCCGGCCTGCAGGCGGGCGAAGGCGGCCTGCAACTCGGCGTCGCCGACAAAACGCGCGAAGGGACCGACGATGCCGTGGTCCGAAGCGCGGCAACCGAGTTCGTGGAAGAAAGCATGCCGCTTGTCGAGCGCGGCAATGAGGCTGGCATAGCTGTCGATGGCCACGTCGGCGGTGGCCGAAAGGCGGGCGATGTAGCCCTGCCAGGCCAGCGGATCGTCGACGGCGATGGCCTTGTCGGGACGGAAGCTCGGCACCATCACCGGTTCGCCCGGCTGCCGTTTGGCAGCGTAGGCCAGGTGATGCTCCAGCGTGTCGGCCGGATCGTCGGTGGTGCCGACGGCGCGCACGTTCATGCGCATCAGCAGGCGCCGGGCGCCGAACTCGGGCGTCGCCAGCTGGGCGTTACACACCTCCCAGATCATCGGCGCGGTCTTCTCCGAGAGCACGGTGTCGATGCCGAAATAACGCTGCAGTTCGAGGTGCGTCCAATGGTAGAGCGGGTTACCGATCAGCGCCGGGACGGTTTTCGCCCACGCGAGGAAGGTCGCGTAATCGGGCTCATGCCCGGTGATCTCGGACTCGGGCACACCGTTGGCACGCATCGCCCGCCACTTGTAGTGGTCGCCCGCCAGCCAGGCGTGCGCCAGGTTGCGGAAACCGTGGTCGCCGGCGATGTCGGCCGGCGGCAGGTGACAGTGGTAGTCGATGATCGGCATGTGCGCCGCGTGCTCGTGGTACAGGCGCTGCGAGCTCGCGTCGGGCAGCAGGAAATCGGCATTCATGAAAGGTTTCATCGCTTCGCTCCCATCCTCGTGATTCATCGCGCCCGGCGGCGCCGGGCGCCCACCGGGCGAAAAAACTGCGGCTTAACGCGCCAGCCAGCCGCCGTCGACGGCCAGCGTGTAGCCGTTGATGTAGTCGGCCGCAGCCGACGACAAGAAGACGACGGCGCCGCCCAGATCTTCCGGCGTGCCCCAGCGCCCGGCCGGGATACGGTCGAGGATCGCGGCGTTGCGCGCTTCGTCGGCCCGCAGCGCGGTGGTGTTGTCGGTCGCCATATAGCCCGGGGCAATGGCGTTCACGTTGATCCCGTGCTTGGCCCATTCGTTGGCCAGCAGCATGGTGATGCCTTTGATGCCGCTCTTCGAGGCGGTGTAGGATGGCACGCGGATGCCCCCCTGGAAGGAGAGCATCGAGGCGATGTTCACGATCTTGCCGCCACCGCCCTGGGCGATAAACTGGCGCCCCACCGCCTGACACATGAAAAAGGCAGCCTTGATGTTGATGTTCATGACGTCGTCCCACTCCTTCTCGGTGAAATCGACCGAGTCGTTGCGGGTGATGATGCCGGCGTTGTTCACCAGGATGTCGATCCGCCCGTAAGCAGCCAGGGCGGCGTCAATGACGCGCTGCATCGGCTCAAGGCTGGAAAGGTCGGCCTGGACATGCACGTAGCGCCGACCGGCGGCGGCGATCGCCGCTGCGGTTTCCGGCGCCGCTGCGGCGTAGGTGACGCCGAGCACGTCGGCACCGGCCTGCGCCAGCGCGACCGCCATGCCGCGACCGAGACCGCGTTCCGAACCGGTGACGACGGCGATTTTGCCGTCGAGCCTGAATGCATCGAGAATTCCTGCCATGGTCATTCCTTTTGAATAAGCGTGTTCGTTGGAGCGCGACGGTTCAGCGCAAATCGTTGGGGCCGAGGGTGTCCATGTCGTCGAAGGTCTGGTTCTCGCCGGCCATGCCCCAGATGAAGGCATAGGCCCCGGAACCGACGCCGGAGTGGATCGACCACGAGGGCGAAATGACAGCCTGTTCGTTGCCAACGACGATGTGGCGGGTCTCCGACGGCTGCCCGTGCAGGTGGAAAACGCGCGTCGCCGGCGCCATGTTGAAGTAGAAGTAAACTTCCATGCGCCGCTCGTGGGTGTGCGGCGGGTAGGTGTTCCAGACGCTGCCCGGCTCGAGTTCGGTGACGCCCATCACCAGCTGGCAGCTCTGGCACACGGCCGGATGCACGTACTGGTAGATGGTGCGCACGTTGCAGGTCTCGGGCGCGCCGAGACGGCGCGGGTTCGCCTGGGCACGGGTGATGCGCACCGTCGGGTAGCTGGCGTGCGCCGGGCTGCTCATCAGGTAGAAGCGCGCCGGGCGCGAAGCCTCGTCACTTTCGAAACGCACCGAACGCGCGCCCATGCCGACATAAAGCCCGTCTCCCGAGGCCAACGGGAAGGTCTCGCCGTCGACGGTCACCCGCCCCGCGGGGCCGACATTCACCACCCCCAGTTCGCGCCGGGCGAGGAAGACGTCACCACCAAAGGCCTTGCCGCCCTTGAGTTCGAGCGCTTCGACGGTGGGCATCGCACCGCCGAAGACGACGCGGTCGACATGGCTATAGACCAGATTGATCTCGCCGATGGCGAAGACCTGTTCGACGAGAAAATGCCGGCGCAGGGCCTCGGTGTCGTAGCCTTTGACGTCCTCGGGATGGTGCGCGTAGCGGGTTTCGAGTTTCATGCGTCCTCCGTGGTGTTCTTGAGAAAGTCCTCGCGCTGCGGCGTGAAGACGTCGAGCAGGTGCCCGCCCTCCAGGCAGCGGGTGCCATGTTCGGCGCCGCCGGGAACGTAGAGCGAGTCGCCGGCGCGCACGAGACGCGTCTCGCCGGCAATGGTGAATTCGAAAACGCCCGACAGGCAGTAGGTCACCTGCTCATGCGGGTGACTGTGCAGCGCGCCGACGCCGCCGGCAGCAAAGACCACCTCGACCATCATCAGCGAACCGCCACAGGCGCGGATCTTGCGCTCGATCAGGCCGGGCTCGACGCACTCCAGCGCCAGTTCGGCATCGGGGAAGAAGCAAGTGCTCATGGCAAACCCCATCCTGAAGACAAAGCCGTCTTCGACGACGGCAACAGACGCAATCTACACCATGTCCGGGCACCGCTCAAGTATTTTGGAACATTGTTCCATTTTCACTTCAAAGACGGAAAAACGGCGCCGTAAAGGCGCCGCCTGTCTTGAGCCGCCGGGGCTGCGTCTCGAGGCTCAGCCTGCCGCCGCAGGCTCGTAGCCGAGGATGGCGGAAATGCGCGCCGCCGCGGCCATGGTGTGGGCGATTTTCTCGCTCTCCTCGCCGGGCGTGAAACGGAAGGTCGGCCAGGACACCGAAATCGCCGCCACCACCGCACCGGTGTAGTCGAACACCGGCGCGCCGATGCAATGCACGTTTTCCTCGCGTTCTTCGTTGTCGACCGCGTACCCCAGCGTCCGCACTTGCGCCACTTCGGCCTCAAGCGCCGCACGGGTGGTCAGCGTACGTTCGTTGAACGCCACCAGACGCACGCCTTCCAGCGCCTCGTCGCGCTCCTCGGGCGTCATCCAGGCCAGCAGCACCTTGCCGATCGCCGTGCAGTACAAAGGCATGCGCCGGCCGACGCGTGAATACATGCGGATGGTGTACTTCGATTCAATCTTGAGCACATAGACCGCCGAGTCGCCATCGAGCACGCCCATGTGCACGGTCTCGCCGAGTTCGTCGGCCAGGGCCTCCGCCACCGGCCGTGCCGCGGCATGCAGGTCGAGGTGATCAAGGGCACGCGATCCCATGTTGAACAGCTTCATCGACATCGCCCAGCGCTCGCCGTCGACGCGCCGCGCATACCCGAGCTCCTGCAAGGTAAGCAGGAAGCGGTAGACCGTGGGCTTGGCCAGCTTGAGCTGACGCGACAAATCCTCCAGACCGACGGCGCGCTGTCGCGACAGCTGATCGAGAACGGCCAGGACGCGCACCGCAGCGCTGACCAGAGGCACCGCCGGGGTCTTGCTGCGCGCCTTGGCGGCAGGCTTTTTCGTCGTCGTCTTCATCGGCACTGGACGCCGGGCCGAAGGCCGCGGCGAACAAAAATGGAACATCGTTTCAAACTACCTAAAAACACCTTCGTCGTCAATGCCTTGCTCCATCAAAAAACAGTTTTCAGATGACTTTCGCATCACGTGCCGCGCACCAGCAACAGCGAAGCACCGACCTTGCGCACCAGTTGTTCGGCGAAACTGCCGACGAACAGGCGCTCGATGCCGCGCCGGTTGTGCGCCGCAGCCACCAGCAGATCGGCCCGCCACTCGGCCGCCGCCGCCGCGATCATCTCGGCGGCGTGCGCACGTTCCGACCGGACCAGTCGCACGTCGACGTCAATGCCCGCCGCGCGCGCCTCGTTGGCTGCGGCCTCGAGGAAGGCCAGCGCACCGTCGGCGAGCTGACGTCCGGCCTGACCGACGCTGCCCGGCAACAGCACCTCGGCCGTCCGCGTCGCAAAAATCGTCTCGTCGAGCGCATGACACACCGCCAGCCGCGCGCCGCACATGCGGGCCAATTCCACCGCCGCCGCCAATGCCGGCCCCTGCGCGGAATCGCTGTCGATGGCCACCATGATCCGTGAATACATGTTCAACCTCCGTTCAGACGTTGGACTGCCTTCCGTTCCCGACCTTCGCTTCAAGCCTTCAAGCGCAGCGGCTGCCCGGCAGCGACGAGTGTCACCCGTTCGCACACCGCCGCCACGCGCTGGTTGAGCCGCCCCTGCTCGTCGGCGAACAGGCGCGACACCGGGTGCATGGGCACAACGCCCCAACCGACCTCGTTCGACACCAGCAAAATCTCCCCGGGCGCCGCCGTCAGCGTCTCGACGAGCGCCTGTGTCTGCGCCGTCAGCAGCGGGCAGTCGACGGCCTCGCCGGCCTCGGCCTGGCGCGCCGCATCGCCCGCGAAGAGCAGGTTCGACAGCCACAGCGTCAGGCAATCGACGAGCAGGCAATGCCCGGGCGCGGCGTGTTCGCGGATCGCCGCCGGCAACGCCAGCGGCGCCTCGAGCAAGCCCCAGGACGCCGGCCGGCGCGCCCGGTGCAGCGCGATGCGGCGCGTCATTTCGCCGTCCAGCGCTTGCGCGGTGGCGATGTACGTCACCGGCAGGCCACTCTCCAGCGCCCGCCGCTCGGCCAAGGTGCTCTTGCCCGAACGGGCGCCACCGACGATCAATTCCTTCATGCCACAAGATTATCACGGGAGGCCGGGCGTATAATTTTCCTTTTTGCCCACCGCCATGACCGCCCACCTTCCTGACTTTTCCATCGCCGCGCCGGACACGGCCATCGTTCCCGCCCTGCAACGCAAGATCGACCACAAGACCAAGCCGCTCGGCGCGCTCGGCCAGCTCGAGCAGGTCGCCCTGCGCCTGGGGCGCATGCAGCAGACGCTGACGCCGACGCTGACTCAGCCGCACATCCTCGTCTTCGCCGGCGACCATGGCGCGGCCAAGGTAGGCGTCTCGGCCTTCCCGCAGGACGTCACCTGGCAGATGGTCGAGAACTTCCTCGCCGGCGGCGCTGCGATCAACGTCTTCGCCCGTCACAACGGCCTTTCGATCCAGGTCATCGACTGCGGCGTGGCACACGATTTCGGCGTTCGCGACGGTCTGGTCGACGCCAAGCAGGGCCCGGGCACCGCCAACTACGTCGTCGAACCGGCGATGAGCGCCGAGGCCTGCGCCGCCGCACTCGCCCGCGGCCAGGCACTGGCGCACGAACGGGCCGACGCCGGCTGCAACGTCGTCGGCTTCGGCGAAATGGGCATTGGCAACACTGCCTCGGCGTCGCTCATCACCCACGCCCTGACCGGCACCCCGCTCATCGACTGCATCGGGCGCGGCACCGGCCTCGACGACGCCGGCCTGACCCGCAAGCGCGAACTGCTGACGCAGGCCGTGGCGCGCGCCGCGCTGCCTGCAAACGCCCCGGCCGAGCGCGTGCTGGCCGAATTCGGCGGCTTCGAGATCGTCACCATGGCCGGCGCCATGCTCGGCGCCGCCGAACGCGGCATGATCCTGCTGGTCGACGGCTTCATCGTCACTTCGGCCCTGCTCGCGGCCTCGCGCCTCGCGCCGGAAGTCGTCGACTACTGCATTTTCTGCCACCGTTCGGCCGAACCGGGCCACCTCGCCCAACTCGACGCGCTCGGCGCCGACCCGCTGCTCGACCTCGGCCTGCGCCTCGGCGAAGGCACCGGCGCTGCATTGGCCTGGCCGCTCGTCAAGGCTGCGGCGGGCTTCCTCAACGAGATGGCAAGTTTCGAATCGGCCGGCGTGGCCGAAAAGTTGTAAGCTTCCCGCCTGCCCGGGCGCGCTCGCGCGCCCGGCGCCCATCGACAAGGACCCCGCCGTGCCCCAGCCCCGCTCTGAACTCGAACACTTCCTCGGCGCCATCCGCTTCTTCACGCGGCTGCCGGTGCCCGATTGGGTCGGCCACGACAGCGCGGCCCTCGAACGTTCCGCGCGCTATTTTCCGGCCGTCGGGCTGATCGTCGGCGGCCTCGGCGCCCTGGTCTTCGGGCTGTTTTTCTTCATCTGGCCGAAAACCCTGGCCATTCTGGCCTCGATGGCCGCCACCCTGTACGTCACGGGCGCCTTCCACGAGGACGGCTGGGGCGACACCGTCGACGGTTTCGGCGGCGGCTGGGAGAAGGCGCAGATCCTGACCATCATGAAGGATTCGCGCATCGGCAGCTTCGGCGCCATCGCCCTGGTCCTGATCCTGCTCGCCAAGTTCTTCGCCCTGATCGAGATCGAGCCCACGCTGTTGCCGGTGGTGTTGATCGCCGGACACGCTTTCTCACGCCTGTGCTCGACCTCGCTCCTCTACACCCTCGACTACGTGCGCGACGAAGGCAAGGCCAAACCGCTCGCCACCCGCATCAGCAAAGGCGCTCTCGTCTTCGCCGCCCTCACCGCGCTGGTCCCGATGCTGCTTCTGCCGCCCGGGCAGATGCTGCTCGGCGTCGCCTTCGCGGCGCTCGCCACCGTATGGCTGGCGCGCATGTTCAAGCGCCGCATCGGCGGCTACACCGGCGACTGCCTGGGGGCCGTGCAACAATTCGCCGAAGTCGCCTTTTACGCCGGGCTGCTGTGCAGGTTTTCCTGATCCGCCACCCGCCGCCCTGCGTCGAGGCCGGAATTTGCTACGGTCGCCTCGACCTCGACTGCGCCGACCCGGCCCCTTACGCCGCGGCGCTGCACCCGCTGATCCCCCCCGGAACGCTCATCTTCAGCAGCCCGTTGCGCCGCGCCCGCCGGCTCGCCGAAGCCCTGGCGCAAGCGCTCGAGGCCGACCTGCGCCTCGACGACCGCCTGCGTGAGATCGACTTCGGCGCCTGGGAAGGACAACGCTGGGACGCCATCGCCCGTCCCGAGATCGACGCCTGGGCCGCCGACGTGCTTGGCTACGCGCCGCCCGGCGGCGAATCGGTCGCCGCGCTCCAGATCCGCGCCCACGCCTTTGCCGATGTCCTGGAGGCCGGCGGCCATGCGCACGCGGCGGTCGTCAGTCATGCCGGCATGTTGCGTGCCCTCGTCGGCCGCTGGCGTGCCCTGCCCGTAGACGAGTGGACGCAACTTGCCTTCGCCTACGGCGGTCTGAGCGTGCTCGATCTCGCACGCCCTCCGTCACCATGAGCCTTGCCAACGCCTTCCGCCTGATTACCCTTTCGGCCATCTGGGGCGGCTCCTTCCTGTTCATGCGCCTGGCGGCGCCAGTCCTGTCGCCGACCGTACTCGTCGTCCTGCGCGTCGGCCTCGCCGCCCTGTTTCTCGCTGGCGTGGTCCTCATCACCCGGCAGCCATTCGCCTTGCGGCAGCACGCGCGCCACTTCCTGGTCCTCGGTCTGCTCAACGCCGCCGTACCGTTCACCCTCTTCGCCTTCGCCGCCAAAACCGCATCGGCGGGCCTGCTTGCCGTGCTCAACGCCACCGCGCCGCTGTGGGCTGCACTCTTCTCCGCGCTCTGGACGCGCAGCGGGTTCGCCCCGCGCACCGTGGGCGGCCTGCTGCTGGGCATCGCCGGCGTGAGCCTGCTCGCCGGCGTCGAATCCCTGACCCTGCCGCCCGGCGGCGGCCTGGCCATCGCGGTCGCCGCCGGCGCCTCGGCCTGCTATGCGCTGGCCTCGCTCTACGCCAAGTCGCTGCACGACGTGCCGCCCCACAGCAACGCGCTCGGCAGCATGAGCGCAGCGACCCTCCTGCTGTTGCCCTTCGCTGCCGGTGCGCCCTTGCCGCCGGCCCTGCCCGACGCCACGGTGCTGCTCTCAGTCGCCGCGCTGGGCATCGTCTGCAGCGGCGTCGCCATCCTCATGTATTACCGCTTGATCGCTGAGCTCGGTGCCGTTCCGGCGCTGACCGTCACCTACCTGATCCCGGTCTTCGGCATCCTTTGGGGCGCCCTCTTCCTCGGCGAACCGATCGGCTGGCACACGCTCGCCGGCGGCATCGCCGTGCTCACCGGCACCGCGCTGGTCACCGGCTTTTCGCCGCGCCAGTTGCGCGCCGCGAGCCGGACGCACTGAGGACGTCCGCCCGTGCCCGCCCTGCCGCTCGACCCGTACACCCTGCTCGTCGTCAACGTCGTCAATCTGCTCGTGCTCGCCGTGCTGCTGCCCGTCATCATGGGACGTCGCCTCAGCCCGGCGGCACGCGACGCGCGCCGTTCGCTGATCGTCCAGGCCGTTGCCTGGACCGCCATCATCCTCGCCAAGCAACACGTCCCGCCCTGGGCCGGGCTCCTGCTCTCGACGCTGGCGATGGCCGCCTACAGCACCAGCAACTGGCTGATCTACCGCGCCCTCGGCGCCTGGCTCGGCCCCCGTCGCGGACGCCGCCTGTTGCTGGGCCTGGTCGTCGTCGCGCCGATCGGTTACGCCCTGCTGTTCGAGTACTACGCTGCCCGGGTCAGTTGGGCCTATGTTCTGATCGCCGCACAGGTCGCCCTGCTCACCCTGGCCACCCGCTTCCCCACGCGCCGCGTCGGCCCTTGGCGACACGTCCTCGGCCTCTGTTTCGCGGTCATCACCGCCCTCGTCTTCACGCACGCGGTTTTCATCACCCTGTTTGCCAGCACCTACCCGAGTTTCACGACACCACACCCGATCAACACCCTTCTTTTCCTCCTCGCCAACGTCACCATGGTGCTCAGCAACGTCGCCGTCCTCGTCGCCTGGCGCGAAGAGGCCGAGCAGCAGTTGCGCGAAATGGTGTTGATCGACCCGCTCACCGGCGTCCTCAACCGCCAGGGCTGGAACGACCAGGGCGAACGCCTGTTCGCTTCGGCGCAGCGCTACGAGCAGCCGCTGGCCCTGCTGACCTTCGACCTCGACCACTTCAAGCAGATCAACGACACCCGTGGCCACGACGCCGGCGACCGCGCCCTGCGCCTCTTCGGCCGCTTGCTGCAGTCGCAGTTGCGCGCGAGCGACATCGCCGCGCGCCTGGGCGGCGAAGAATTCTGCGTCCTGCTCCAGATGGCCCGCCCGGACGCTGCGCACAGCTTCGACCGGCGTTTGCGTGCGGCCCTGGCCGCGTGCTCGCGCGCCGACCTCGGCTTCGCCCTCGATTTCAGCGCCGGCCTCGCCTGCCGCAGCCCCGACGACACCAACCTGACCACCTTTCGTCGCCGTGCCGACCGCGCACTCTATGCGGCCAAACACGCCGGACGCGGCCATTTGCAGGAAGCCTGAGCGCCGGGCACAGGCTATACTCCGCCCCACGCATCCAAACAATTCAAACAACATACCGCGCCATGGCTTCCAAAGTACGCACCGACTGGTCCCTCTTTCTTCTCCGCCTCGCCGTCGGCGGCATGGCCTTCCTGGCCGGACTGATGCCCTTGCTGCACGCCCGCCTGCCGACGACGCAGGCCCTCGCCGTTCACTGGGGACTGCATCTGGCCGAAATGCTGTGCGGCGTGTTCATGCTGCTCGGGCTGTGGATGCCGCTGGCAAGCTTCGGCCTGACCCTGATCATCGGCTGGCCGCTCGTTTCCGGCTGGTGGCACGGGGCGCCCGTCTTCGGCAATCTGCACGGCCTTTTCCTGCTCCTTGTCGCCGCCGCCTCGGCCCTCGGCGGCGCCGGAAAATGGGCGGTCGGACGGCGCTGACCCGGCACCGCAGACCTTGCCCATGCCCTACGACGTCTTCGCACTCGCCGCCGCCGCGTGCTGGGCGTTCGGCAGCCTGCTGTCGGTCGAAGCCTCGCGTCATCTGGGGGCTTTTTCCTACACGCGCTGGCGCATGCTCCTGGTCGCAGCGATGCTGTGGGCGACGACCCTGGTCTTGAACGGCGTTCAGACGCCCTCGTTCACCCACTTCGGCACGATGGCCCTCAGCGGCCTGATCGGCATCTTCATTGGCGACACCGCCTTGTTCTCGGCCATGAACCGGCTCGGGCCGCGGCGCGCAGGCATCCTTTTCGCCACCCACGCCATCTTCAGCGCACTGCTCGGCTTTGCCGTCTTCGGCGAACGCATGTCGGCCCAGGCCCTGGCCGGCGCGGCCCTGACGATTTCAGGGGTGATGATTGCCATCCTTTTCGGCCAGCGAAAAACCGACAACCACGCTTGGGAGACCAACCAGGGGCATCCTGGCATCGGCATCGTGCTGGGCCTCGTCGCGGCGCTGGGCCAGGCCCTCGGCACCCTGGTCGCCAAACCCGCCATGGCCGACGGCATGGACCCGGTCGAAGCGTCGGCCATACGCGTTTCCGTGGCCTGCGCCGCCCACTTCTGCCTGCTGTGGTTCGGGGTCAAGGTGGCTCAGCCCGTCCGCCGCCCCACCCTACCCGTGCTGATCCAAACCGGTCTCAGCGGGCTGGTCAGCGTGGCGCTCGGCATGACGCTCCTGTTGCTGGCGCTCAAACGGGGCGACGTGGGCATGGTCGCGATTCTGTCCTCGGTCACGCCCATCCTGCTGCTGCCTCTGCTCTGGCTGCGACTGCGTCGCGTTCCGGCCAAAGGCGCGTGGTGCGGCGCTGCGATCACCGTCATCGGCACGGCACTGATCCTGTCCCGTTAGGTTCAGGACGCTGACCCCGGGCGCGGAGCCGATAAAAAGGCCGATGCCATATTCCGGCATCGGCCTTTTCGCATGGTTCGGAACGCTCAACTCTCGTGATGTAGATCTAGGAAGGGTGGATTGCCGCGATGGCTTTTCTTGGCCCGTTTCGCGGCTTTCTTTTCCTTGGGCGTCATCATCGGGACTTTTTTTACCGCCTTGCTCGATTCATGTGCTTTTCCCATCATCGCCTCCTTCCGGCAATTCTGCCGATCCGGCAGTTTCACTATAGATTCTTCGCACCGGCAAAACCAAACGGCAGGATCGGCAAATGGCTAGCACTCCCCGTGCGACAATCGCCCTTTTGTCGCCTCACCACCCCATGACCGCCCTGCCCCTGCCCTCTCCCGACGCCCAGGCTGCCAGCGCTGCACTGTGCCGGCTGATCGCCGCTGAAATCGACGCTGCCGGCGGCTGGCTGTCATTCGCGCGCTTCATGGAACGCGCGCTGTACACCCCCGGCCTCGGCTACTACGCCGGCGGCACACACAAGTTCGGCGCTGCCGGCGACTTCGTCACCGCGCCCGAACTCTCGCCGCTCTTCGCCCAGACGCTGGCCGCACAGACGGCGCAGATCATGGCCCTCAGCGCGCCGCACATCGTCGAGGTTGGCGCCGGCTCGGGCCAGCTCGCTGCCGATCTGCTCCTTGAACTCGAAGCACGCGCGGCGCTGCCCGAGAGCTACGCCATCCTCGATCTCTCGGGCGAACTGCGCGCCCGCCAACAGGCGACGCTGACCGAACGCGCGCCGCACCTGGTGCCGCGCGTCCGCTGGCTCGACCGCCTGCCCGAGCGTTTCGACGGACTGGTGCTGGCCAACGAGTTGCTCGACGCCTTGCCGGTACACCTTGTCGTCTGGGGGGCTGAGGAAGCGCCGGAGGCGGTCTTCGAGCGCGGGGTGAGCGTCGAAAGCGAACGTTTCGTCTGGCGCGACCGACCGGCCAGCGGACGGCTGCTCGAACGCGCGCAGCAGCTCGCCGCCGAAACCGAACTGCCCACCGGCTACCTGAGCGAGATCGGCCTCGCCGCAGGCGACTGGACCGCCGCCTGGGCGCCCATCCTCGGCCATGGCGCCCTGCTGCTGATCGACTACGGTTTTCCCCGGCACGAGTTCTACCATCCGCAACGCAGCGAAGGCACCCTGATGTGCCACTACCGTCACCGCGCCCACGCCGATCCCTTCTACCTGCCGGGCTTGCAGGACATCACCGCGCACGTGGACTTCACCGCCGTCGTCGAAGCCGGGCACGCGGCCGGGCTCGACTTCCTCGGCTACACGACGCAAGGCGTCTTCCTCCTCAACTGTGGCCTGACCGAGGTGCTGGCACGCACGCCCTACGAGGACCGCGCGCACTACCTGCCGCTCGCCGCCTCGGCGCAAAAGCTGCTCGGCCCGAGCGAGATGGGCGAACTGTTCAAGGTCATGGCGCTCGGCAAGGGCATCGAGGACACCTTGCTCGGCTTCGCCCAGGGCGACCGCAGCGCGACCCTGTAGAAAAGCACAGGGTCGACCTCGACGCCTGCAATCGCCTACAATCAGGTTGACCGCGCTGCCATGCGCGGACTTGGGAAAGGAAAGCTCCATGGACATCGCCTCCGTCGCCGCCAGCGTCAGTGCCGCGCAGCAAGCGCGTACCGGCGACGCCGTCACCCTCGCGGTGCTGCGCAAAACGCTCGACCTTCAGGCGCAGAACGCGCAACAGCTGATCGCCGCGCTGCCCGAACCGGCGCCTGCCGCAGCGAGCAACCCGCCGCACCTCGGCAACAGCGTCAACACCTTCGCCTGAACGCCGCGCGCGATCGACGCGCGCACGCCACCACTCACCCTTAGCCTCCGATCAGGAACGCACTGCGTTCCGACCGCTGTCCTTGGCCGCGTACAGCGCCCGATCGGCGCGTCCGAGCAAAGCATCGAGGTTATCGTCCGCACCGAGCATTGACGCCACCCCAAACGAGGCACTCAGTTGCACCGACCCGCCGTCCTCGAGCGGCAGTGGTGCCCGCGCGACGGCTGCGCGCAGGCGCTCGGCAACGGTGAGCGCCAGCCCGAGGTCGGTCTCAGGCAACAACACGGCGAATTCCTCGCCCCCCAAACGCCCCAGCACGTCGATGTCGCGCAAGGCCGACTGACAGGTCGCGGTCAAGGTCTGCAGTGCAGCATCCCCGACCTTGTGCCCGTGACTGTCGTTGATCTGCTTGAAATGATCGACATCGAGCATCAGCAACGACAGCGGTTTGCCGTAACGCACCGCGCGACGCAATTCGCTTTCGGCGCGGGCCATGAAGAAACGCCGGTTGTGGACGCCGGTCAGTTCGTCGACCCGGGCCTGCCGCGTCAATTCTTCCTCGAGCAGTTTGCGCTCGGTGATGTCGGTGTGCGTGCCGCACATGCGCGTCGCCCGTCCCTGCGCGTCGCGTTGCATCACCTTGGCCTGGTCGAGAATCCAGCGGACGCCGCCGTCCTTGTGCAGCATCCGGTACTCGAGCTTGTGCGCTGCCGATCGCCCCTCGACCACGGCGAAGATCGAGTCCCAGGCGCGCGCCCGGTCTTCCGGATGAACGAAGTCCGACCATTGCTGCGTCGTCGTTTGCAACTCCGCGTGCGTATAGCCGAGCATGTTCGCCCACTGCGCATTGCGCTCGACCGTACCGTTCGCAATGTCCCAGTCCCAGAAGCCCAATTCCGAACCTTCAAGCACGAACCGGAGTTGGGTCAGGCTTTCCTGAAGGGCGAACTCGGTGCGCTTGTGCCCGGTGGTTGCATCGAAAACGGCAACGAAATGCCCGGCCTGCGGACCATAGACCCGCCCGGAATACCACTGCCCCCAGGCGGCGACGAACATCTCGAACGGTTCCGGCGCGCCACCCCGGGCCACCCGGTCGCACATCTGCAGGAAAGGCGAATCGGTGGCGCTGAATTCGGGCAGGATTTCACTCACCCGGCGCCCCGTGACGCGCCCCAGCCCGGTCAGCGCATGGAAGGCCGGATTGGTGTAGAGGTAGAGAAAATCATGTGCCCGGCCCTGTGTATAAAGCAGGCGGCAATAGGCGACGCCGTTGAGCAGATGCTCGAGCAGGCCGTCGGGTGTCTCCCCGATTCTGGACAGATCCTCAGTCGTAGCCATTCCGCATTCTGGACGCAGTGAAAATTGATCGGCATTCAGTATTGAGCGACGACACCCGTTTCTTCAAGCGCGCCGGCGCCACCGTCGGCACATCCTCCGACTCAAGGTAAGCACGACGTGCGTCAAGCGTTGTGACTTATCTGACACGACGTCGGCAAAAACAGCGGCGCCAAGGCCTCCTCAGGTCTCGTTCGCCGCGCCGGATGAACGTTGAAATGCGCCCGGCGTTTCAGGCCGGCACCGCCATCCCGCGCTGCACAGCCGGACGCGCGCCGATGGCCGCGTACCAGCGCGCGACGTTAGGGTAGTCAGCGAGCCTGATGTCGTGCCATTCGTGGCGCGCCACCCAGGGATAGGTGGCAATGTCGGCCACCGAGTATTCGCCCGCCAGGAAATCGGCTTCGCTCAGACGGCGATTGAGCACCCCGTACAGCCGCGCCGTCTCCGTGCGGTAACGCTCGATCGCGTAAGGCACTGGCTCGGGCGCGTAGCGCAGGAAGTGATGCGTCTGGCCGAACATTGGCCCCACGCCGCCCATCTGGAACATCAGCCACTGGAGGGCCGCATAACGCGCCCGCGCGTCGGCCGGCAGGAACCGTCCGCTTTTCTCGGCCAGGTAGATCAGGATGGCGCCCGACTCGAACAGGGCCATCGGCTGCCCGTCCGGCCCTTCGTCGACGACGATGGCCGGGATTTTCGAATTGGGGTTGATGGCCACGAACTCGGGGCGGAACTGCTGCTTCTGGGTGATATCGACCGCTTCGACGCGGTACGGCAGCGCGCACTCCTCGAGCATGATCGAGACCTTGCGCCCATTGGGCGTTCCCCAAGTGTAAAGCGTAATCATCACGGCTCCTTCGGCAAAAAAACCCGACCTACAACCCCTTGTTATTCGGTCAGCGCCAGGGCGGCACGCACCGCTGCAACACGCGCCGCATGCACCCGCGCCGGAATCTGCTCGCGCTCACTGCAGGCGCGGGCAATCGCACCGGCGTCGACAGCCCGCGCGGCGGCCAGCGCATCGGGAAACAGGGTCGGCGCCGGCAAAGGCTGCGCTTCCCAACCCGCCCGCCCGTGAAAATCGCAGGCGCAGGCGTCAAGGACCAAAGCAAAGCGCTCGGGACGGCGCAAGGCATCGCACTCTTCGAGCAGTTTGACCACCGTCGCGGCCCGCAGTTGCGGCCCCCGCCGGATGTCGCCGTGGTAACGCGCCGTGAGACGGGCCACGTCGCGGCATTCGACCGGGGCGCGCAGGCGTGCGCTGACCGCATCGACGCGCGCCAGACCGCGTGCCTCGTGCCCTGGATGGCGCGGCAAGTCGTCCGCCGGAGTCAGCGCCTTGCCCAGATCGTGCAGCAGCACCGCGTAGCGCACCGGCAGCGGCGCTGCGCGCCGCGCCGCGCAATCGAGGGCGAGCAGGACGTGCGCGCCGGTATCGACTTCGGGATGGTAATCGGCCCGCTGTGGCACGCCGAAGAGCGCATCGACCTCGGGCAGCAGCACGCGCAGGGCGCCGCAGGCGCGCAGGGTTTCGAGCATGCGCGAAGGCGCCGCTTCCATCAGCCCGCGCGACAATTCCTGCCACACCCGTTCGGGCACCAGATGATCGACTTCGCCGTCGGCCACCATGCGCTGCATCAGTTCGAGCGTCTCGGGCGCCACCGAGAAATCAGCGAAGCGCGCGGCGAAGCGCGCAACGCGCAGGATACGCACCGGGTCTTCGATGAAGGCCGGACCGACGTGGCGAAAAACCCGCGCCGCGATGTCGGCAGCGCCGCCGTAAGGGTCGGTCAACGTCCCGTCTTCGGCCTGGGCGATGGCGTTGATGGTCAGATCGCGACGCGCGAGGTCTTCTTCCAGGGTGACGTCGGGCGCCGCATGAAAGGTAAAACCGGTATAGCCGTGCCCCGACTTGCGCTCGGTGCGCGCCAGCGCGTATTCGGCGTGCGTCTTGGGGTGGAGAAAGACCGGAAAGTCCTTGCCCACCGGTTTGAAACCGCGCGCCAGCATGGCCTCGGGCGTGGCGCCGACGACCACGTAGTCGCGGTCCTGCACCGGCAACCCGAGCAGGGCGTCGCGCACGGCGCCGCCCACGGTGTAAATCCGCATGCCCGCTCCGCTAGGCGCCGCGCGCCGGTTCGGCCAGCGCTGCAGCGCGCCATTCCTGCATCGCCGGCAGGCCGCGCAGGTGCTCGGCCCAGGCTGCCGCGGCCGGCGGCAAGGCGACGCCGTAGGTATGGAAGCGCCAGACGACCGGCGCGTACATCGCATCGGCGATCGAGAAAGCCCCGAAAAGGAAGGGACCGTCGGCGGCAAAGCGCGCCCGGCAGCCTTCCCAGATGGCGACGATGCGTGCGACGTCGGCCTCGATCTCGGCGTCGCGCGGGTGATCCGGCAACGCGGCGCGAACGTCCATCGGAAAGCCCTTGCGCAGGGCCATGAAGCCCGAATGCATCTCGGCGCTGACGGCGCGCGCCTCGGCGCGGCGGGCGCGGTCGGCCGGCCACAGTGCCGGCACCTGCTCGGCGACGTATTCGCAGATGGCCAGCGAATCCCAGACCACGGTGTCGCCGTCGATCAGGCAAGGCACCTTGCCCGAGGGCGAATGCTTGAGGATCTCGCTGCGCGTGTTGCCGGCATACAAGCGCACCCCCACTTCTTCGAAGGCCACGCCGGCCTGCTTGAGCGCGAGCCAGGGACGCAGGCTCCAGGAGGAATAGTTATGGTCGCCGATGACGAGTTGCATGGGATGGAATCTCCTTGAGTGCGGTTAAGTGCTGCGCCCGGCGCGCCCGCGGTAGAAGCCGAGGCGCTGGTGCAGCTTGAGCGGGGTGAGGTAGCCCGGCGCCACGGCTTCGAGGGCGTGCGGTTGCCAGGCGGGGGGATTGCGGCTGCCGTCGGTGACGTTGGGCACGGTGAGCGAACGCAGGTTATCGGGCGACAGCGGCGGATTGGGCAGCCAGCCGAGCACACGCGCCTGCAGCGCGGCCACGCCGGCGGGAACGTCGACCAGCACACGCGGATGGCCGCCGAGGTCGGCGACGTAGCGCACCAGTTCGCGCAGGGTGTAAACGCGCGGGCCGCCTAGTTCGTAGGTGCGCCCGAAGCTGTCGCGGTCGCCGAGCGCGGCGACGAAGGCATCGGCGACGTCGCCGACGAACACCGGCTGCAGTCGGGCTTCGCCGCCGACCAGCGGCAGCACCGGCAGGTGGCGCAACAGGCCGGCGAAGGTGTTGAGGAAGGCGTCGCCGGGGCCGAAGATCACCGACGGACGAAATACCGTGACGTCAAGCTCGCCCGCTGCATCAAGCACCGCCGCTTCGCCGTCGGCCTTGGAACGCAGGTAGGCCGAAGGTGCGTCGCTCGCCGCCGCCAGCGCGCTCATGTGCAACAGCCGACGCACCCCGGCGCTGCGCATCGCGGCGACGATCCGGCGCGGCAGATCGACATGCGCGGCGGCAAAGGCGGCGCCGTAGGGCGCACGGTCGTCGCGGTCGTGCAGGATGCCGACGAGGTTGATCACCGCATCGACACCCTCGACCAGAGCGGCCAGCGTCTGCGGGTCGCCCACGTCGGCCTGCACTTCGAACACGGTCGGCAGCAGCAGGAGCCGTTTGCGGTTTTCCCGCCGCCGGGTCGGGATCGTCACCCGGACGCCCGCGGCCGAAAGCCGGCTGGCGACCCAGCCTCCGACGAAACCGCTGCCACCGATCAAGAGAACCTTGCGAACCGCCATGGCACACCTCCTTGGAAATGCGACGCGCGCTGCGAGAGCAAGGGAAGGCGTTTCGAAAAACGCCCCGCCTGACTGGATTCTAGGGCAATTCCTCGGCCTTGGCGTCGCCGTTCACGCGCGGCGCGACCGTGCCCAGGCGGGTCTTGATCGACTGCGGCTGCCCTTCGAACAACGCCGAGTAATACACCGCGTTGCTCATCACCTTCTTCACGTAATCGCGGGTTTCGGTGAATGGAATCGTTTCGGCGTAGATCGCGCCTTCGAGCGGCCGTTCGGCGCGCCAGCGGCGCGCCCGTCCAGGGCCGGCGTTGTAGGCTGCCGAAGCAAGCACCGGGTGGTTGTCCAGACTCTCCATCACCATGCGCATGTAGCTGGTGCCGAGCAGCAGGTTGGTCTCGGTGTCGTTTACCCGACCGTGGTGGTAGTCGCGCAAACCGATCTTGTTGGCCACCCATTTGGCCGTCGCCGGCATCAGCTGCATCAGCCCGGAGGCCCCCGCGCTCGACTTGGCGTTGGTGACGAAACGGCTCTCCTGGCGCATCAGGCCGTAGACCCAGGCGTCGTCGAGCGACTGGCGGCGCGCCGCCGGACGCACTTCCTCGCTGTACGGCGTCAGGTAACGCAGCGAGTAGTCGTGTTCTTCCTTGGTCCGGTCGGCGGCGGCGATCGCCCGATCGAAGTTGCCGGCACGCTCGGCGACCACCGAGGCGGCCAGCAGCTCGCGGTCGTTCAGGCCGCGCATCGCCCAGTTCCACTCGCGCACGCCTTCGACCCGCAGCCCCAGACGCAGCAAGGTAAGCGAACGGACGATCTCCGGCCGGGCGGCCATCTGCGCGACTTCGCCCTGCGTCGGTTGCGGCGCGCGCTGCGGAACGACGATGCCGCGCCCGAGTTCTTCGTCGGCCAGGTTGCCGTAGAAATTGGGTTGTCCGGCAATGCGCGCGAACAAGGCGTTGGCCTCGTCGCCACGCCCTTCGGCACGGTACGCGCGGCCCAGCCAGTAGATCCAGGTCGGCTGACTGGACAAGGCCTGCGGCATGCGTTCGATGGCATTGCGCACCATCCCCCAGTCCTGCGCCCGCAAGGCGGCCCGCACCTTCCACTGGCTGACTTCGTCGGAAAGCGGCGCCTCACCGGCCTGACGGTAGGCATCCAGTGCTTCGGGCTGGTGACGTTGCGCAGCCTGCCAGCCGACGATGCTCCAGGCCCAGGCCCGGGCGTCGGCGTGCAGCTTGCCTTCGAGACGGGCGAGTTGTTCGGCCGCCATGCGCGGGTCGTTGCGCGCCACGCGCGCCACGGCGATCGCCGCCAGCTCACGCTGCATGCGACTCTGCGCGAAGTTGGCCGGCAGCTTGGCGAGCCAGGCCAGTGACGACTCGGTCGCCGCCTGCGCCGTCTTGGCGTCGGGCGTCTGGCTCGGCGGCAGGTAGTTCATGGAAAAGCGCGCTGCCGCTGGGCGGTTGGCTTCGATCTGGCGGCGGATGCGCGCCCAGACGTCGTCGGCCAGCACCCGCTTGGCGACGATCAGCGCTTCGAGCACCGGATAGCAGCCTTCGGGCGGCTCGATCAACGTCAGCCAAAGCGGCATCGCCTCGTCGAGCGCGCTCGCGTCGCCGTTCGCCCGGCGAGCCTGTAGCGCGTAGCAGTTCACTTCCGGCTCGGGTTGGACGAGACGTGGATATTCGGCGTTGATCTCGGCCCACTGCTGCGTCTTGCCGAGCTGTTTGATCCAGTCGTTACGCAGCTTGTCCGCCAAGTAGGTGCGCTCGTAACGCTGCAGGAAAGCGCGGACGACGTTGGGATCGACGGTGGCGAGGTCCGGCTGCAGGCGCCAGTACTCGACGTAGGCTTCGAGCGGATGACCTTGCAACTCGCCGGCCAGGCGTTCGAGCCGGGCTCGGTCGCCGCTGCGCGCGGCATCGCGTGCCGCCAGGAAACGGTCATCGGGAGTGCCGTTCCCCTGCGCGGCGGCGAACATGGGAATGGCAAGGCACAGCGCCGCGACGCGGGCGCGCAGAAAAGACTTCATGATAAGCTGGGAGGCAGGCCAATACTGTCTTGCAGCATACCACATGGACGCCCAAGCGCCGCCCGCATTGCCCCCTGATTCGCCCGCGCGGGAGACGCGTCGGGCCTTGCGCGAACGGCTCATCGCCCTGCGCCGCGCGCAGCCGGAGGCACAGATCGCCGCATGGTCGGCGCGCATCCAGGAGCACCTCGCGACGGCCTTCCCGCAACTGGCCGGGTTACGCGTCGGTTTTTGCTGGCCGATCCAGAACGAGCCCGACCTGCGCCCCCTGCTCGCCCAGTGGCGCGCCACGGGCCGGCCGGGTTTCGCCGCCCTGCTGCCGGTGGTCGTCGCACCGGCAACGCCGCTCGCCTTCCGCGCCTGGGACGACCGCACGCCGCTGATCGAGGATCGCTACGGCATTCCCTACCCGCCCGAAGGCGAGTTCGTGCGCCCCGAGGCCCTGCTCATCCCGGTCAACGCCTTCGACGCCGCCGGCTTCCGCCTGGGTTATGGCGGCGGTTTCTTCGACCGCACCCTCGCCGCGCTCACGCCGCGCCCGCTGACGATCGGCATCGGCTTCGAACTGGCGCGGGTCGAGAGCATCGTCCCCGCCGCGCACGACGTGGCGCTCGACGCGGTGGTCACTGAAGCTGGCGTTTTCCGCCCTTAGAAGCTCACGCACGGCAGAGGACAAGGCCCAGCACGTAACGCGCGCTGAATAAACGGACGCCATTGAAGTAACGAATGGCCCCGGATGGACGTCTCCGACCCGGGTTCGCCGATTTTGCTTCGCGTCGTGAGCTTTGTGGCGCAGTCAGGTTTCCCCGCGCGCGCCCTCGACGGGATCAGATCGAAACGCCGTCGCCGGGCACCTTCATGCGCGCCCGTACGAAGGCTTCGAGTTCGTCGGCCGGCAGCGGCTTGGCCAGCCAGAACCCTTGCGCCTCGTCGCAATGGAAGAGGCGCAGCAGGTCGGCCAGTTCCTGCGTCTCGACGCCCTCGGCGATCGTCGTCAGTTTCATGCTGTGCGCCATCTGGACGATGGCGCGAACGATGGCCGAATCCTCCGGATCGTGCCCGAGGTCGCGCACGAAGGACTGGTCGATCTTGAGCTTGTCGACGGCGAAACGTTTGAGGTAGGCAAGGCTTGAGTAGCCGGTGCCGAAGTCGTCGACCGACAGTTTGACCCCGAGCGCCTTCAGGCGACGCACCGAATCGACCGTCGACTCCGCATCCTGGATCAGGATCGATTCGGTCAGTTCGAGTTCGAGCCACTGCGAGTCGAGATCGGCGAGAACCAGGGCGTTGATCACCGTGTTGATGAGGTCGGGACGCTTGAACTGCATCGCCGAAAGGTTCACCGCCACGACGAAGGGCGGCAGGCCGGCATCCTGCCAGGCGCGCGCCTGACGACAGGCCTCGCGCAGCACCCAGGCACCGATCGGGGCGATCAGGCCCGAAGCCTCGGCAACAGGAATGAAGCGCCCGGGCGAAACCAGGCCGTCTTCGGGGCTGTTCCAGCGGATCAGGGCCTCGACACCGACGATGCGCCCTTCGGCGAGGTCGATCTGCGGCTGGTAGTAGAGGACGAACTCGCGGTTGTCGAGCGCCCGCCGCAGCTTGTTCTCCAGCGTCAGATGCTCGACGACCTGGCGGTTCATCTGCTCGGTAAAGAAACGATGGCTGTTCCGCCCCGCCTCCTTGGCGTGGTACATCGCCGTGTCGGCCTTCTGCAACAGGGTGTCGAAGTCGCTGGCGTCATCCGGTCCGAGCGCGATGCCGATCGAGAACGAGGTCGAGAGCTGATGCTTGCCGACCAGCACCGGCTCGGTCATGCGCAGGTGGATCTTTTCAGCGATGCGCGAGACGGCTTCGCTGTCGCGCACGTCGTTGAGCAGGATGATGAATTCGTCGCCACCCTGGCGGCAGATGGTGTCGGTGTCGCGGACGCAGGTCCGCAAGCGCTCGACGACTTCCTTGAGCAGCGCGTCGCCGACCGGGTGGCCAAGCGAATCGTTGATCGTCTTGAAGCGGTCGAGGTCGAGGAACATCAACGCCACGCGGTTTTGCATGCGCAGTGCCTGCGCCAGCGCCTGCGCCACACGGTCGCGCAGCAGCAGGCGGTTGGGCAGGCCGGTGAGCGGGTCGTGGTGGGCCAGGAACTCGATGCGCTCCTGCGCTTCCTTGCGCTCGGTCATGTCCGAGAACACCGAGATGTGGTGCTTGATCCGGTTCTCGTTATCGCGCACCACGGCGATCGCCGCCCAGCTGTGCAAGGAGCGTCCGGTCTTCTTCTTCAACCGCACTTCGCCCTGCCAGGGGCGACCGCTGACCAGCGCATCGTTCACCGCAGCGAAGGAGGCGTCGTCAAGGGCGCGCACGAAAGCGCCCGACGGACGACCGATGATCTGGGCGTTGCGCAGGCCGATCATTCGTTCGAGTGCCGGGTTGATCGACAGGATGCGGTGCTGGGCGTCGCTGACCATGACGCCTTCGCTGGTGTGGTTGATGACCTCGAAGGCCAGGCGCAACTGTTCTTCAGCGTGCTGGCGCTCGGTCACGTCGGTGAAGGTCAGCACCACGCCGTGGTGACTGCCCTCGCCGCTGCTGCGCAGCACGCAGGTATTGACACGCAGCCAGCGCACGCTGCCGTCGCGGGCGCGGATGCCCTGGGTGATGTCACGCAGTTCGCGCTGTTCGCGCAGCGTCACCAGCAAGGGGAATTCACCCGGCGGGCAGAGCGAGCCGTCGGCGCGCAGGCGCTCGACCGGCAATTCTTCGGGGCGTCGCCCGATCAGGCCGCCGTCCGGGCAGCCGAAAGCGTTCTCGGCGGCGGGGTTGCTGTAGATGAAGTGCCCCTTCGGCGAGAGCACCGCAACCCCCTCGACCATGGTCGCCAACACCCCGCGGAAGCGGCTGTCGCTGTCGCGCAACTGGTCGAACAGGGCGCGCAGCTCGGTGATGTCCTCGTTGATCCAAATGTAGCTGGCGATGCTGCCGTCGGGTGCCTTGATCGGTGCAACCAGCACCCGCTCCCAATACTGGCCGCCGTCCTTGCGCCGGTTCTGCAAGTCGCCGCGCCAGATCCGGCCGGCAGAGATTTCGCGCCACAGCTCGGCGTAGGCCTCGCGCGGCGTGTCGTCCGACTGCACCAGCAGCGGCGTCTTGCCGAGCACTTCGTCGAGCGCGTACCCGGTGGTCGCCAGGAAGGTGTCGTTGGCGAATTCGATCTTGCCGTCGATGTCGGTGATGATGATGCTGGCCGGATTCTGCTCGACGGCCAGCGACAGTTTCTTGGCCCAGTCTTCCGCCGCCTGCTGGCGCGCTTGGCCGAGTTCAAGCTCGGTCTCCAGAGTCGTCACCCGACGGCTGCGGCGCAACAGCCAGTTGAGCCCCACCAGCATCAACGCCGTCAGGCAAAAGCCGCTCAGAACCACGACCTCCATGCTGCGCGTGCTATTGGCCTGAATCCAGGCGGGTTCGGCCACGATGCGCACCATCCACAGGCGATTGGCGAGTTCGAAGCTTTGGGTGTGCGTCAGCACGCCCGCCGAGGGCAACTCTGCGGCGGCACTCCCTTCAGCCTGCCAGGAGCGGATCGGAATCGTCGGACTGGCGTGGTCGAAGAGCACGGTGCGCAGGCCGTGATTGGCGCCTTTGGCGTTGGCCGAATCAAACAGGGCACCGATGTCGAGCAGCCCGACCAAGACTCCGCGCACCTCGCGCAGACGCGCTTCGCGCTGCTCGGGACGCTGCCCGGCGCGATACACCGGCAGGGCGATGGCCACAATCTCGTCGAAATGCAGACCGTCGCCGATCGACTGCCCGACTTCGCTGGCCACCGCCTGCCCCTGTTCGATGGCCTGCATCAGCACCTCGCCACGCTCGTGGTGTGCGTACAGGTCAAGGCCGATGCTCTTGCGCGTTTCGGCCCGCGGCAAGGCGTAGAGCACAGGGAAATATTGCGCACGCGTCCCGGCCCGGAAGAACACCCCTTCTGCGTCGTGATCCAGAATAGAGAAGTCGTGCCCCCAGAGGCGCTTGCCATTGCGCTCGAAATCGTCCCGCTCGTCGGCCTGGATGTACGGCGCCCAGCGAATGCCGCGCACGCCGTAGCGACGCATGATGGGCTCGGAAAAGTTCTCGAACACCTCGCGCTCGACCCCGCCGACACTGTCGAACAGGCGACGGACCGAGAACAACTGCTCGATCGGAATCCGGAACTCTTCGACGATGCTCGCCGCGCGTTCGCGCGCAGCGATTTCGAAACGCTGTTCCAGTCGTTCGTTCGCGGCCTGCGCCGTGAACCGCGCCAGCCAGAAGGTCAGGATCAGTCCCGCCACGCCGACGCAAAAGAGAATGACCCACGCGCGATCGCGTACGGTCCGGTCCCCCTCCAACGTTGTCATTTCCTCGCCCGGCTGTATTTGTTTTTCTTTAAAGGGCGCAGACTACAGCAGAACGCTGAAGATGCAAAACCTAGGCAATGACAAGCCGGTGTTGTTGGCACGCCGCGCGCATGCGGCCCAGGGCCTGGTCGAGAAGCGCGGGCGCACAACCGAAGTTGAGCCGAACCCAACCCGGAAGCCCGAAATCGCGCCCGTCCGAAAGGCCGACCCCGGCGGCTTCGAAAAACTCGACCGGAGCGTCGACGCCCAGGCCACGCGCGTCGATCCAGGCCAGGTAGGTCGCCTCGACGTGCCCAAGGCTCAGGCCGGGCATCGCGTTCACCGCGGCTTCGACCCGGTCGCGGTTGGCGCGCAGCACGGCCAGAAGATCCTGCCGCCAGGCCTCGCCTTCGAGCAGCGCCGAGGCGCAGGCGGTGAGCGCGAGCACATTGACGTCCGGCACGATGCCGCGCCGCGCCGCCTGGTAACGCCGACGCAGCGCCGGATCGGGGATGATCGCCAGCGAACAGCCCAGGCCGGCGATGTTGTACGTCTTGGACGGCGCCATCAGGGTAATGCTGCGCCGCGTCGCGTCTTCGCCCAGGCGCGCGAAGGGCACATGGCGGCGCTCGGGATCGAGCACCAGATCGCAGTGAATTTCGTCGGAGCAGACCACCAGGTCATGCCGCGCAGCGAATTCGGCCAGCGCTTGCAATTCGTCGGCGTCCCAGGCCCGCCCGACCGGGTTGTGCGGATGACAGAGCAGCAACAGGCGAGTCGCCGGGGTCACGGCCGCTTCAAGCGCGGCGAAATCCCAGGACCAGCGACCGCCCTCCTCGCGCAGGGAAACGCGCACCAAGCCGCGCCCGGACAAACCGGGTGCAGAAAGGAAGGGCGGATAGACGGGGGTGGCGGTCAGCACCTCGCCGTCGACGCTGCGACAGGCGAGGTTGATGCCGCAGACGAGGCCGGGCAACCAGACCAGCCAATCGGCCTCAACCCGCCAGTCATAGTGGCGCTGGCAATAGGCCTGCACGGCCTCGACCAGCGCCGGCCAGGGTTCAGCGTACCCCAAGTCTCCGCGTGCCACGCGTGCCTGCAGGGCCGCGAGCACGGGCGGCGGCGAAGCGAAATCCATGTCGGCGATCCACAAGGGCAGGACGTCCTGCCCGGCGTACTTGTTCCACTTAACGGAATCGCTGCCGCGCCGTTCGGGCACGTGTTCGAAATCAAACGCGGTGCCCGAAGCCACCATGTCTAAACCTCCAAATGGGCGTACAACTGGGTTGAAAGGTAACGTTCGCCGAACGAGGGAATCACCACGACCGTCAGTTTACCGGCGTTTTCAGGGCGCGCGGCGACTTTGAGCGCCGCCCACACGGCAGCCCCGGAAGAAATGCCGACCAGCAGGCCTTCCTCGGTTGCCAGCCGGCGCGCCGTGGTGAAGGCGTCGTCGGCGGTCACACGCACGATTTCGTCATAGACTTTGACGTTGAGCACCCCCGGGACAAAGCCCGCGCCGATGCCCTGGATGGGATGCGGCCCCTTTTGTCCGCCCGAAAGCACGGGCGAGGCGTCGGGCTCGACGGCAATCACCTGCACCCCCGGTTTACGCGCCTTGAGCACTTCGCCGACGCCGGTGATCGTACCGCCGGTGCCGATCCCGGCAACAAAGATGTCGACCTGCCCGTCGGTGTCACGCCACACTTCCTCGGCCGTCGTCGCGCGGTGGATCGCCGGGTTGGCCGGATTCTCGAACTGCTGCGGAATGAAGTACTTCGGGTCGGATTCGGCCAGAGCCTTGGCCTTGGCAATGGCGCCGCCCATCCCCTCCGGCCCAGGCGTCAGCACCAACTCGGCACCGTAGGCCTTGAGCAGCAGACGGCGTTCGCGGCTCATGGTCTCGGGCATCACGAAACAACTCTTGATGCCACGCGCGGCGCAGACCATCGCCAGACCGATGCCGGTGTTCCCCGAAGTCGGTTCGAGGACCACGGTGTCGGGGCCGATCTTGCCCGCGGCCTGGGCCGCGTCGATCATCGCCGCAGCGATGCGGTCCTTGACGCTGTGCGCTGGATTGAAGAATTCGAGCTTGAGGGCGATGGTGCCGTCGATCCCGGCGGCCAGGCGGCCCAGTTTGACGAGCGGCGTATTGCCGATCAGTTCGGTCACGTTGTTGGCGATTTTGAGCGTCATGAAAAGTCCTCCAGCATGCTTGGGGCGGTCAGCGCCCACGGGTGAAATAAGGAAATCGGGCGGGCCTTAACGGCGCGTGAAAATCTGGTCGAAACTGGCGCCGTCGGCAAAATGCGCCTGCGACGCCTTGCGCCAGCCGCCGAACAGCTCATCGACGGTAAACAGTTTCAGCTTGGGCAGGCCGGCGCTTTCGGCGGCTTTAGCGTCACGCGGCCGGTAATAGTGCTTGGCGGCGATCTTTTGACCCTCTGAAGAATAGAGAAATTCAAGGTAACGTTGGGCGATTTCGCGCGTCCCGTGCTTGTCGGCGTAGCGGTCGACCAACGTTACGCTCGGTTCGGCGAGGATGGAGAGCGACGGCACGACGATCTCGACCTTGTTCGGCCCGATTTCCTTCACCGCCAGCCAAGCTTCGTTTTCCCAGGCGATCAGCACATCGCCGATGCCGCGCTCGACAAAGGTGGTCGTCGAACCGCGCGCTCCGGTATCGAGCACCGGCACATTGGCAAACACCCGACGTACGAAATCGCGCGCCTTGGCCTCGTCGCCGCCCGGCTGTTTGAGCGCGTAGCCCCAGGCCGCAAGGTAGTTCCAGCGCGCGCCGCCCGAGGTTTTGGGGTTCGGGGTAATGACCGCAACCCCCGGCCGGGCGAGGTCACTCCAGTCCTTGATTGCCTTCGGGTTGCCCTTGCGCACCAAAAAAACGATGGTCGAGGTGTAAGGCGCCGCATTGTGCGGCAAACGCTGCTGCCAGTTGGCCGGAATCAGCCCGTAGTCGGCCAGGGCATCGATGTCCGGCGCCAAGGCCAGCGTCGCCACATCGGCCTCCAGCCCTTCGGTGATCGAGCGCGCCTGCTTGCCCGAACCGCCGTGCGACTGGCGGATCGACACGGTCTGCCCGGTCTTCTCCTTGTGCTGACGCACGAAGGCGGCGTTGATTTCCTGGTACAGCTCGCGCGTCGGATCGTAGGACACGTTGAGCAGCGACACCTGAGCCGCTGCGGGCCCACCAACGAGCAGTGCGAACGAAGCGGCCAGAACGGCCGCAGGACGGAAAGCCATGGGTATTCTCCTGTGGGCGGCGCGAATGCGCGATGACAAAAGTCTAATCGCGGCAGCTTATTCCACAAAAGAATGGTTTGTTACTTAAATAGATCGATTAGAGATATAAAGAAGGCGTCCGCCTCGCGGCAACGCCCTTCCACCTTCAAGCTCAGCCGAGGAAGAGCTTGTACGCGGGATTCCCCGTCTCGTCCCAATGCGCGTACCCGAGATTCTTGAGGAAGTCGCGGAACTGCTTCATCTCGTTCGGCGGCACCTGCATCCCGACCAGCACCCGGCCGTAGTCGGCGCCGTGGTTGCGATAGTGGAAGAGGCTGATGTTCCAACCGGCGCTCATCTGGCTCAGGAAGTTCATCAGCGCGCCCGGACGCTCGGGGAATTCGAAGCGGTAGACGAGTTCGTGATCGACTTGAGGCGCGTGCCCGCCGACGAGGTGACGGACGTGCAGCTTGGCCATTTCATCGTCGGTCAGGTCGAGCGTCGCGTAGCCGCCCTTGCGCAGTTGCTCGACGAGCTTGAGCGACTCGGCACGCGAAGCGACCTGGACGCCTACGAAAACGTGTGCTTCGGCACGCTCGTTGTAACGGTAGTTGAATTCGGTGATGCTGCGCGCGCCGATCAGAGCGAGGAATTTTTTGTAGCTGCCGGGCTTCTCGGGCAGCGTCACGGCGAAGACCGCCTCGCGCTGCTCGCCGATCTCGGCGCGCTCGGCGACGAAACGCAGGCGGTCGAAGTTGGTGTTGGCCCCCGAAGCAACGGCCACCAGGGTTTTATCCTTGAGCTCGTGCTGCGCGGCGTAGGCCTTGGCGCCGGCGATGGCCAGTGCGCCCGAGGGCTCGAGGATCGAGCGGGTGTCTTCGAAGACGTCCTTGATTGCGGCGCAGATTGCGTCCGTGTCGACACGGATCACCTCGTCGACCACTTCACGGCAAACGCGAAAGGTTTCTTCGCCGACGTACTTGACCGCGGTGCCGTCGGCGAACAGCCCAACGTGCGACAGGCGCACACGCTTCCCCGCGGCGAGTGATTGCGCCATAGCGTCGGCGTCGTGCGTCTCGACGCCGATGATCTTGATCTCGGGGCGCAGGCGCTTGAGGTAGGCGCCGATCCCGGCAATCAGGCCGCCGCCGCCGATGGCGCAAAAGACGGCATGAATCGGCTTGGTATGCTGGCGCAAGATTTCCATGCCGATCGTGCCCTGCCCGGCGATCACGTCGGGATCGTCGAAGGGATGCACGAAGGTCAGCTTGTCGCGCTTTTCGAGTTCGAGTGCGTGTGCGTAGGCTTCATCGTAGGAGTCGCCCGCGAGAACCACTTCGCCGCCGCGGCTTTTCACCGCCTGCACCTTGATCGCCGGCGTCGTCGTCGGCATGACGATCACTGCGCGGCAACCGATCTTGGCTGCGGAAAGCGCCACCCCCTGGGCATGGTTGCCTGCCGAGGCACAGATCACCCCGCGCGCCAGCTTTTCGGCCGAGAGTCGGGCGAGCTTGTTGTACGCGCCGCGCAGCTTGAACGAGAACACCGGCTGCATGTCCTCGCGCTTGAGCAGCAGCCGGTTGCCGATCCGCGCCGAGAGGTTGGACGCCAGCTCCAGCAGCGTTTCAACAGCGACGTCGTAGACCTGGGCGGTGAGGATTTTTTCGAGGTAATCGGGATGCATGGCGGCGTCTCTGTGCAGGGAGCGTCGATTCTAACAGCCGTTGCGCCGGATTGCCCCGCACAGGCTCGGCGCGGGCAAGCGGCGCGCCGCCGAAGCGCAGCGCGGCGGTACCGGAATGGAAAATCAGACGCCGCGGTCGTTGGGGGTCTCGATCAACTGCTTGAGCAGTTCGCTCATCGGCAGCTCGAGGCTGCGCCCTGAGGGCGGAATGGGGGCCACAAACCAGCGCTCGTAGATGCGCGCCAATTCGCCGCGCTGCATCAGGTCGACCAGCGTCGCATCAACCAGCGACTTGAAGCCGGGGTCGTTGCGCTTGAACACCAATGCGTAGGGTTCGGCGGCCATGCTGTCGTCGAGCATCATCAGCCGCGCCACCTCGGCGGCATCGCGGCCGAGCAACAGCGCCTTGAGCTGAACCTCATCGAACACCATCGCCTCGGCGCGCCCGTCGAGCACCTGCTGCAAGGCGTCCTCAGGATCGCGTCCAGCGCGGTAAGTGAGACCCACCCCCTGGCGCAGCGCGGCGCTTCTGAGCGCGGCCTCCGAGCTCGTGCCCGGATCGGTCAGCACGACCTTGCCGCGCAGGTCATCGAGCGAACGAATGCCCGTATCCTTGCGCACCAGGGTTTTGACTCCGGCAACGAAGGTGGTGACGCTGAAGCCGACATAACGCTGGCGCTGAAGGGTGTTGCTCGCCGCGCCGCATTCGAGGTCCACCGTCCCGGTCTCGAGCAGCATCTGGCGCGATCCCGTACTGACCGGCACATAGACGACGTTCAGTTGCGTCCGCCCGAGTCGGCGCTTGACCGCCTCGACCACGTGCTGGCAAAGCTCGATCGAGTAGCCGCGCGGAGCGTCTTGGCCATTCAGGTAGGAAAAGGGCAGCGCGGCCTCGCGATAGCCGAGGTAGATCGTCCCGCTGGCGGCAATCTTGTCCAGCGTCGGCGAACGCGGCGTCTGCGCCTGAACCGTCGCGGCGAGCATCAGCCCGGCGAGCGTCAGCGCGAGTTTCCCGAATGCAGTCTTCATGGCCGCGTCCTCACTGCCCGGCCGCAAGGCGACGCGCGCTTTCGCGTACGATCAGCCAGCGCCCGTCACGCTGCTGCTTCCAGACGAGCAGCTTGTCGCTTGCATCACGGTACGTACCTGCAGCGTAGTCCTGGCGGAAACGCACCTCCAGGGTCGCGCTGCCGGCATCGGTGACCGTCAGGTCGCGCACGTCGACGCTCGGCGCGCTGGCTTTGCCGATCCGCTCTTGGCGTTGCCGCACCCAGGCGTCACGGCCGATGCCGCCTTCGGGGACAAAATCCGGCGCGTAGTGGGCCAGATAAGCCTCAACGTCGCGTGCCGCCCAAGCTGCGGCCCAGGTCGCGATCAAGCCGCGCACGTCGGCCTCACCCGCCAGCTCCGGCGTCGACACGGGCATTGCCGCGGCAACGGGCGCGGGGGTCGGCGCAACATTGAGCGCCGTCGGCCGGGCGCCGACCAAGCCACCGCCCATGTCTTCCATCATTTCCTTGGCCTTGCGCGCGAGCGCCTCGCGGTCGAGGGTCGTCCCGACCGGCGCCGTCGGCGGACACAACTGGCTCGCGTCGAGCGCCGCGAAATCCTCGCTCGCAGGCGTTTCCTCGGCCTCGACGCGCTTGAGTTCCAGCTTCTCGAGCAGGCGCCCCATGCCGGCGTAGGTGCGCAGGTAAGCGACCGCCAGATCGACGTCGGCATTGACCTGCGAGCGGCGGGCGTCGAAATACTCGTTCTGCGTATTGAGCAGGTCGAGCAGGCTGCGTTGGCCGATGTTGAACTGGTCGCGGTAGGCGGCACGGGTCTTTTCGAGCAGACCGACCTGAATGCCGATGTGCGACAGCTGGTCGTTGAGACGCAGGGTTTCGTTGTAGGCGATGGCGAGGTTCTGACGCACGTCGCGGCAGGCCTTCTCGCGCAGGTCGAGGGCAGTGTTCTTGCGCTCCCGGTACTGGCGGTTGCGCGCCAGATCGGAGCCGCCGTTGAAGAGGTTGAAGTTCATGCGCAGTTCGACCTTGCTCTCGTCGCGCGTGCCATTGTCCTGGTAGTTGCTGTAGTTGTTGCGGCTGGCAACGAGGTCGAAACGGGGCATGAAGGGCGCACGGCTGCCTTCCAGCTGGTACTGCGAGGCTTCGAGGTTCTCGACGCTGGCGCGCAGGGCCGGGTTGTGCGCGAGGCCCTCGCGCAGGGCGACCTCGGCGGTGCTGGGCGAACCTTTGGAGAGCTGCGCCGGCGCGAACATGACCTTGGCCGGCTGCTCGCCGACGATGCGCGTATAGCGTGCCGAAACGTCGTGCAGGTTGGCATAGGCCGTGGTCAGGTTAATGTCGGCAAGCGCCAGACGGCTCGCCGCTTGCTCGACGTCGACCCGCTTGCCGACGCCCGAATCGGCGCGTTGCTTGAGCTGCTCATAAGCGGCCTGGTGCTGGATGTAGTTTTCCTCGGCGAGATAGACCTGATAGCGGTAACGCACCACATCGAGGTAGGCGCGACCGGCCTCGAGGGCGATGTTCTCGGAGGCGTCGAGCAGTTCGAAATAGCGCACCAGCTTGGCTTTGCCGAGGCGCTTGACCTCGCTGGAGGTCGCAAAGCCGTCGAACAGCATCTGGCGCAGGCTGAGCTGCGACTCGTTACCGCTGTAAGACGAATCGAGCCGAATGCGATCCTGTTCCTGCTTCTGCTTGCCGGTCCCGGCCGACAGGTCGAGGCGCGGCAGGAAGCCGCCGCGCGCCACGCCCACTTCTTCGCTCGCCTCGCGGAAGGCGTGCCAGCGCGCCTGGACGTCAGGGCTTTTGAGCACCGCCGCTTGGGCGGCTTCTTTCAGCGTAAAGTGCGGCGCCGCTTCGGCATTGGCCGGAGCGGACGAAGACTGAGCCAACGCCGCGCCGGGCAGCGTGCCAAAGGCCACGATCAGGGCATAAAATCGGATACTATGAGTCTTGGTCATTGGTCTCTTCGCGTGTATGCAATGGCGTTACGCCATTTCAACGGGCCGATTATACTGGGACAGGCCTCCAGCCTTTGCGTAGTAAGTCACGCGTTTCGCTGATATTTCCTGACATTTGCGGCGCCGATCCGTTCAACCCTCAAGCGCATGCCCCGCTTTTTCCGCGCCGTGAAGAGCCCTGCCTACGCTGCTTGGCGAGCCGCGCTGGCTGCGCTCGCCGCCACCCTGACCCTGCTCGCCGCGCTTGCGGCCTTCAGCGTCGCCGCGCCCGATCCGCAGGCTTTGCAGCGCGAACTGGTCACCCGTTTCGGACCGGCGCGCGTAAGCCTGCTCAAGGACTGGCTGCAGATGCTCAACCAGGCCCGCAGCCAGGGCGGCGACGACGCCAAACTGCGGCGGGTGAACGATTTCGTCAATCGCAACATCAACTTCGAGTCTGACATCAGCGTCTGGCAGCAGTCCGACTACTGGGCAACGCCGATCGAAACCATCGGCCAGGGGCGCGGCGATTGCGAGGATTTCGCCATTCTCAAGTACGTTTCGCTGCGTCAGGCGGGCGTGCAGGACTCACACCTGCGCCTCATCTACGTCAAGGCCCGCCTGCAAACGCCGGTCGGCCCGCAGGTTCAGGCACACATGGTCCTCGCCTATTACGCGACGCCCAACGCCGAACCGCTGGTCCTCGACAACCTCAATCCGGCGATCCTGCCCGCCGGTAAACGCCAAGACTTGACCCCGGTCTTCAGTTTCAACAGCGACGGCATCTACGCCGGCATCTCCGGCCGCGACAAAGCGGCCTCCGGTGTCGGCCGCCTGTCGCGCTGGGCCGACGTTCTGCGCCGCATCGCCGCAGAAGGACTCGACTGAGGCCAAGAACCCATGCTTACCCGGGAGTAACCGACCATGTCCATGTACCGCCAACTCTGGCTCGCCATCGTCGTCAGCACGCTGCTCGCCCTCACGGGCAGCCTGCTGGCCTCGCTGCTCAGCGCCCGCAGCTATCTCGAGACGCAGCTCTCGATGAAGAATACCGACAATGCCGCGGCGCTTGCCCTCACGCTCAGCCAGGGCAAGCCCGATGCGGTCAGCGTCGAGCTTGCGGTCAGCGCCCTGTTCGACAGCGGCCATTACGAAGCCATCCGCGTCGTCGATCCGATGGAGCGCCTGATCGTCGAACGCGTCGTCAGCGTCGATGAGATCGACGCCCCAGCCTGGTTCGCCCACCTCCTGCCGTTGCGCGCGACGCCCGGGCAAGCCCGCATCACCGATGGGTGGAGTCAGTTCGGCACCGTCATCCTCGTCAGCCATAGCCGCTTCGCCTATGCCGCACTGTGGCAGAGCGCCTTGCAGATGCTGACCGCGCTGGCCCTCGCCGGCCTCCTCGCCGGCCTCCTCGGCACACGCATCCTGCGCCGCCTCAAGGCGCCGCTGGGGGCCGTGATTGAACAGGCCAAGGCGATCACCGAACGTCGCTTCGTCACCATCGAGGAACCGCGGGTGCCCGAACTCAAGCAACTGGCCGCCGCGATGAACGCCACCGTCATTCGTCTCAAGACGATGTTCGCCGAGGAAGCCGCGCGCCTGGAGAGCGTGCGCCGCGAAGCCATGTGCGACGCGCTCACCGGACTCGCCAACCGCGAGCACGGCATGGCCCGCCTGCGCGCCGTGCTCGCCAGCGAGGAAACGGCCGGCGGCGCCTTGCTTCTCGTCCGCCTGCCCGACCTGGCGGGCGTCAACCGCCGTCTCGGACGCACCGTCGCCGACGACTACCTCAAGCTTGCCGCGACCCGCGTCGCGGCCTGCGCCGCGACTCGCCCGCAAGGCTTTGCCGCGCGCCTCAACGGCGCCGACTTCGGGCTCGTCCTGCCGGCCGAGACTGACCTCGCGGGCGCGGCCGAACGGCTGCGCGAGGAACTTTGTACCGTCGTCGCCCCCTTCCTCGATGTCGAACCCTGCGTCTGCCTCGGCGGCGCCCACTACGCACCGGGCATGCCGATCGGCGAACTGCTGGCGCAGGCCGACTCTGCGCTCGCCGAAGCCGAAGCCTGCGGCCGCAGCGTCAGCCGCATCGCAGTCGGCGGCATCGAACACCAGCCTGGCAACGCCGAAGCCTGGGCGCGGCAAATCCTGGGCGCGCTGGAGGCTGAGCGGGTCAAGCTCATCGCGTTCCCGGTCGTCGCCCTCGATGGCCGCTCGCTGCACGTCGAATGCCCGTTACGATTGAAATTTGCCGACAGCGAGGAATGGCAGCCGGCCGGCCGTTTCCTCCCGGTCGCCGAACGCCTGCAACTGACCTCGCAGCTCGACCTCGCTGCCGTCCGCCTCGGGCTTGCCGAACTCACCGCCCGACCGGAGCTTGCCGGCCTGGCGATCAACCTCTCGGCCAGTTCCTTGACCCATGCCAGCTTCCGCCCGGCCCTCGCCGTGCTTCTCGCCGCCCAGCCGCAGGCCGCGCGCCGTCTGTGGTTCGAGCTTCCGGAAAGCGGCGCCCTACGCCACCTGCAGGACCTGCGTGCGCTGTGCCGCGAACTCAAGTCGGCCGGCTGTCGGGTCGGGCTCGAACACTACGGGCATCACTTCAGCCAGATCGGCCAACTGCACGACCTGGGCCTCGACTACCTCAAGATCGACGCCAGTTTCGTGCGCGGCGTCGCCGGCAACCTCGGCAACGCCGCGTTCCTCAAAGGGCTCGCCGCCATCGCCCACAGCATCGGCCTGCAGGTCATCGCCGAAGGCGTCGCCCACCCCGACGACCTCGCGGCACTGGGTGAGCTCGGCTTTGACGGGGCGACGGGGCCGGGCATCACAACGCCGGTAAATTAATCCATTGCTGGCTTTGCCTGGACACCCGTACTTACTCGACAAAATAAAAACGGGCACCGGATAAATCCGGTGCCCGTTGTCATGGCTACGGCATTGCGATTCTTCAGTCGGTAATCAGTTTTCCCTTGTTGAGCAGGTCCTGAATGATCGCCGTGTCCGTCGTCCCTGCGAGGGTCAGATCAACCCCCTTCAGAATGATGGTCTGATTTTCACTCATGGCGCTGTAGCTCCCGCCTGCCGTGTGGGTATCGTTAGCGAATCCACCGATTGTGCTGACATGAATCACCGTATCCGAGCCTGACTTCTCGAAGTGCAGGAAATTAGCGAGATTGCCGACATCCGTGCCGCTACGTGCTTCGCCTTGTAAGAGATCGCGCAGGTCGAGCTTGTCATGATCGGTCGTCGTGTTACTGCGATTGAAGTCGAGGATGACGTCGGTCGCTCCATTGACCACATTGACCGCGGTATTCGTCAGCCCATACGGATTGCCGCTTCCTGCCGCAGAACTGCCGAATGTCTGAGACTCGTCGCCGAGTGTCCACGCAAACACGTCCGCACCGAGGTCGCCGCGCAAAACATCGCTTCCCGATCCGCCAGACAGGATGTCGTTTCCGCTACCGCCGCGCACGCCGTCGATACCCTCGCCGCCAGACAGCGTGTCGTTGTCTGCGCCTCCGTAGATGAGGTCGACGCCGGCCTGCCCGTAGACCCGATCCGCCCCGGCTCCAGAATGGCCCAGATCAGCCCATTCCGCTGCGGAACGGTTGTCGCTGGCCGTCGTGTACCGAGCCGACGGATTCAGATTGCCGTCACTGCCCACCATTGACCCATCTGCAAGCTGCATCAGATTGGTCGCCATCACGTTGGCCACGGTCGGCAACTGACCGCTCACCGGATGCGCATTGGCACCCGAATCGCCGAGGAAGAGCACGTCGTTGCCGCGCCCGGTTTCAACATAATCGTTACCACCACGCGAGTCGATGATTTGATCGAGCGTCGCGGAAACAACCGTTTGAACCTGGCTTGGCGTGCTACCGAAACCTCCAAGCTGGAGGTAGTACGTATCCTCCAAACCAGACATCAGGGTGATCTGGTCATTGCCGCTGTCACCACGGATGGCATCTCGCGGATTGGCAACCGTAATCACCAGCACCGCGTTATCCGTTCCGCCGTAACCGTCGCTGACCGTGTACCCGATCCGGGCCTCGCCGATAAACCCGGGAGCTGGCGTGAACGTCAGAGAACCGTCTGCATTGCGGAGCACACTCCCCTGTCCGGAAATCAAGGTCGGCGCCCCCACCACCAAGGGATCACCTTGAGCATCGCCATCGTTGGCAAGGACGGCAACCGTGACCGGAGTATTTGCCGTCGTGAATGCGTAGTCGTCGGCAGCTACCGGAGGAGTATTAAGCGAAGGCCGCACCTTGATCGTCAACGTTCCGCTTGCAGTATCACCATCGCTGTCTCGTACGGTGAAATTGAAGGTTTCGTTCTTAGCGACGACGATCGTGGGCGGGGCCGTGTAGGTATAAGCTCCGGTATCGAGATCGATGACGAACTTACCTCCGAGCAATGTTTGGATCGTCAGGATGTTCTCAGCGGTATCAAAGACAGCACGGTTTGTTCCCGTGGCGGTATACGACCCGCCATTAGCCGGATTGTAGGTATAGGTCGTGCCATCGATGATCAAAGTTTGCAAACTTCCGCCATCAGCCCCAAGCCCCACGCCATCGACGATGGAGCCACCGGTCAGCAAGCTACCCACACTCGGCGGAATAACTGTGTCACGCAGGGCATTGGTCAGATCATTGAGATCAGTCACGACCTGTCCATTGAGATCGGTGTTGTTCACACCATCATAGGCAATGGGGCCGAGATAGCTCGCCGTAATCTCGGTTCCTAAACCGATTGCATTTGCGTAAATACCGTTACTCGTCAGAAACTGCTTCCAAAGCGTTTCTTCGTTACCCTGAATGCCGACATCTCGACCCGTGGTATCGTATCCAGTGCCATTCAGAGATCCTCCAGAATAGGAACTCGTATTACCCATGCCATAGGTCGGCACCCCATCCGAGAAAAAGTAGGCGACGTTCTGCCCACCTAAGATTTTTCCGGTCCCGGCATATGCGGTTTCCGTTTTCGCCAAAGCATCGTCGTAATTGGTTCCTCCCGTGGCAGTCAAGGAAGCAATGAGTCCCTTGGCATCGGCAACCGTCATCCAAGAAGCACTCGGAACTGAAGCATAGGTGCTGAAGGTCACCAATTGGACTTTGACGTCGCCGAAGTTGTCGTACTGATCTAGCAGTTGGGCAATCGCCTCCTTGGCCACCTGCAGCCTGGTCTTTGTACCAACGCCGGAAGGATCGTTCATGCTCCCCGAAAGATCCAGGGTGATGAGCAGATTGGTATTCAAGGTCGGCAACGTCACCACTTGGCTGCTGCTCTGCGCAGTTGGTGCGTCATCTTCGATGTTGACCGTCAAATTACCCGTCACCGCCGGAGATTTGCCATCGCTCCCCGAGACTCCGAACTGCAAAGAACGGATGTTTTCACCATTGCCGCTAGCATGATCGATGGGTTTCGACAGTGTTACTGTGTAGTCGCCGTTACTCGATACAGCTACGCGCAAAACCTCAACTCCGCCCGCAGAACCAACCAGCGGTGCTCCGTTTGCCCCTCCACTCCAGGTCACGGCCACCCCACCTGAAGTCAGACTTGCCGGACCTGTCAGGGTGACCGATAGTGCGTCGCCATCGACATCAGTAAACAATTTCCCGGTGGCCACGGTCGTATCCGTACTGTCACTCGGTGAACCCGTTGTATCCTTCAGTCCGCTGGCCAGCCCCTCTTCGGAAACGATCGCCGTCACATTGTTTAGGACCGGCACGTCGTTCACCGGGTTGATCGTCAGCGTCAGCGTCGAAGTGTCCCTACCGCCCTGCCCATCGCTCACGGTGTAGGTGATCACCGGAATCGCACCCGTGTAATTGGCCGCTGGAACGAAGCTGTAACTGCCGTTGGCGTTGATGGTGAGACTGCCAACCCCGGCAATGCTCACCGCACTGCCCACCGCTTGCGTGCCGTTCATGCCGGCAATGGTGTATCCCGTAATGCTCAGCGAATTACCGTCCACGTCTGTGGCGTTATTGAGCAGGTCGCCTATCGCACCGTTCGTAACCGTCAAGGTAACGTCTTCGGTCACCGTGTTGCTTTCGTCGCCGTCCACCGGGGCGTCGTTGACCGGGGTGACCGTGAGGCTCAGCGTCGAGGTGTCCGTATTGACCCCGTCGGTGACGGTGTAGGTGGCCACCGGCACCGGGCCGTTGTAGTTGGCCACCGGGACGAAGCTGTAGGCGCCGTCCGCGCCAATGGTCAGCGTGCCTACGCCCGCAATCGTCGCGCTCTGGCCGGCGGTGTAGGTGGTGCCGCCCACCGTGAAGCCGGTCACGCTCAGCGTGCCGTCGACACTCGTGGTCCCCGCCAGCACGTTGCCGCTGGCGCTGCTGTCTTCGTCAATCGTGACGTTTTCATTGGCGTCGGTGAGCCCATCGGCCACCGGGGTGACCGTGAGGCTCAGCGTCGAGGTGTCCGTATTGACCCCGTCGGTGA